>NZ_WKEQ01000014.1 GCF_021605415.1 Pseudomonas syringae | reverse complement strand
TCATTTTGGTGCGCACGATTTCATATGCCCGGAAACGACAAATCCCGTCACAGGGACGGGATTTGCTGATCAGCCATCGGCTCTCGTGCTGGAGAGCGAAGGTCTTACGAAGGGAATAGCTCGGACAGTTTCATCGCCAGCATCATGTCGCCTTCAGCGCGCAGTTTGCCGCCCATGAATGCCTGCATGCCGTCGGTCGAGCCGTCGACGATGCCTTCCAGGGTTTCGCCGTCCATCACCAGTGTCACTTGGGCGTCCGGGTTTTCGCCTTCCTGCAACTCGCAGGTGCTGTCTTTCACGATCAGCGAGAAGTTTTTGGTGTCGTCGATGCGGAAACCGAAGACCAGATCCAGGCCGGCAGCAGCGGCTGGGTTGAACTTGGCTTTCATTGCTTGTACGGCGTCGGCTACGGAGGTCATGGTTCGATCCTTATTTGGGTGATTGCAGCGGGGTCACGATTGATCCGGACTCAACGGAAAGTGATGAGTTCCGGTGCCTTCAACAGTTGTAAGTGCGCATGACCGTTGAAGGAAGCCAAAGCCACTTCGCGACCGCGGAATTTCAGCTGGTTGAGCGAAGTGTTGACGATTTGCCAATTCAATTCGAACGCCTGCCTGGCAGGCATTTGTGTCATCAGGTGGAGCAGGGCGGTGATGGTGCCGCCGGAGGTGAACACGGCGATCTTCTGGGTGTTGTCAGCTTGATCCAGAATGCGATGAAGCCCGGCCTGAACCCGCTCGACAAAGCCCAGCCAGCTTTCCAGGCCTGGCGTGTCGTAGGTGCCGGCCAGCCAGCGTTCGATGATCAGGGCGAAGATGCGCTGGAATTCGCCACGGTTTTGCGCGGCGTTGCGCAGGATATCGAGGGCTTCGGGCTCCTCCGGCAACATCGCGGGAAGCAAGGCACGAATCACTGCATCAGCATCGAATTCGTTGAAAGCGGCATCGGTTTCCACCACGGGCACCGGCAGGCCGACGGCAGCAAATTGTTCCAGCGCGCTGCTGGCAGTGTGCTGCTGGCGGCGCAGTTCACCGGACAACACGCGGTCGAAGTTGATGCCCAGTTCCGCCAGGTGTTGGCCGAGGATTTGCGCCTGACGCACACCGGTCTCGGAGAGGACGTCATAGTCGTCCGCACCAAAGGAGGCCTGGCCATGTCGAATCAAATAGATGCTGCCCACGTCCGCGTCTTCCCGGTACGTTGAAGGTTCGGCGAGGTTATGGGGATGACGGTGTGCTGTCAATGAAAAAACATACGCTTGTTTGAAAGGCTCGTTACAGGGCTGTTGCCAAAGGTTTCATGGCTGGCAGCCGGACATGGGCATGGGTATGCTGGCGGCATCCCGCGCGCTGCAAAGCCGCGCATCGTTTGAAGGAGTCCCCGTGGAGTTTTTTGTCGAATACGCCAGTTTCCTGGCCAAGACCGTGACGCTGGTGATCGCCATTCTGGTGGTTTTGGCCAGTTTCGCAGCGTTGCGCAGCAAAGGCCGACGCAAGTCCGCTGGGCAGTTGCAGGTCAGCAAGCTCAACGATTTCTATAAAGGGCTGCGTGAGCGTCTGGAGCAGACTTTGCTCGACAAGGATCAGCTTAAGGCGCTGCGCAAAAGTCAGGCGAAATCCGAAAAAAGCGAGAAGAAGCAAAAAAACGCACCGCAACCCAAGCCACGAGTGTTCGTGCTGGATTTCGATGGCGACATCAAGGCTTCGGCCACCGAGAGCCTGCGCCATGAAATCACTGCGCTGCTGACCCTGGCCACGCCAAAAGACGAAGTGGTACTGCGTCTTGAAAGTGGCGGTGGCATGGTGCACAGCTACGGCCTGGCATCTTCGCAACTGGCGCGCATCCGTGAAGCCGGCGTGCCTTTGACCATCTGCATCGATAAGGTCGCCGCCAGCGGCGGCTACATGATGGCGTGCATTGGCGAGAAGATCATCAGCGCGCCGTTCGCGATTCTGGGCTCCATCGGCGTCGTGGCCCAGTTGCCTAACGTCAACCGCCTGTTGAAAAAGCACGACATCGACTTCGAAGTGCTGACCGCCGGTGAATACAAGCGAACACTCACCGTGTTTGGCGAAAACACCGACAAGGGCCGCGAGAAGTTCCAGGAAGATCTGGACATCACGCACCAGTTGTTCAAGAACTTCGTGGCTCGCTACCGCCCGCAACTGGCCATCGACGAAGTGGCCACCGGTGAGGTCTGGCTCGGTATCGCGGCGCTGAACAAACAATTGGTGGACGAACTCAAGACCAGCGACGAATACCTCGCCGAGCGCGCGAAAAATTCCGAGGTCTATCACCTGCACTACGCCGAACGCAAAAGTCTGCAAGAACGCATCGGCATGGCGGCGAGCGGTTCGGTGGATCGAGTTCTGTTGAGTTGGTGGAGCCGTTTGACCCAACAACGCTTCTGGTAACTCCCTCTATACCAACGCACGGTTCGCCGTGCGTTAACTATGTGTTTTTCATATTCGCATTACTGTTGTTTGGGCAACCCATACCATTCACTATTCGCGCTTTTATTAAAGTGGTTCAACGGTAAGCTGAATTTCTAATTCAGTTTCAAGGTTGTTCAGTATGAGTACGAGTGTGGATGCCAAACCGTTAATGGAAATGACGCCTGAACAACAAGGCGTATTTTATGATTTTTTTAAAAAACACGTACCGGCATGGTTGTTGAGCGCCGATGTAAAAGTACGTGATGCGTTATATCTGGCGCTGATCAAAAGTTTCAAAAGCCGTAGCGAAGCGATGGTTTCGCTGGGCCGCCTGCAAACCCCGGAGGCTTTTTGCACGCCGTTGTTGGAAAAAGCGCTGTTCGATAAGCTGGGTACCCAGGTCGATGTGGCAGGCGTGATTTTTCAGCATGTTCGTTCGACTGAAAGCCTGCTGGGGCTGCGCAAAAAGCTGGTGTTGCCAATCAATCGGGACCTGTTGACCGCAGCGTGTGAAAACTTCGACGAAAGCGAAGAGCTGGCCAGCGAATACCACCCGCGCTCATTGATCTATGTGCCGGAACGGGTCAACGGGAAAGACAATCAGATTCTCGACTTGCAGCCCAACGAGTTCGCAACGATTTGTCGTTCACTCGATTTGGGCAAGCGTTATCGTCAGCACATCGAAACCTTGTTCTTGCCCGCTTCGGTTACCAGCGATGCGCGCAATAAGTGGATGGCGTATGCGCTGGACAATCTGGCAGTCGATACACAACTGGCCTATATGTGCGGGCATATAAGTGCAAGTGTTTACGCAATGCTTGAATTGTTGAGGAAGGATCAAAAATCCATCAAGTTGGGAAGTAACTCGTTAGGCCTGCAAAAAATCAAGATGAATGAGGTGTTGTTCCACGGCGTAGTGTTCATAGGCCCGGTGCGCGAACATGCCGACAACGATTATCGTTGTGTCGTGTATGTGCCGGGCGATCCTTTGCACCCGTTAAAGGAATACTCCAATTTCGACTATTTTCAGTCTGAACTCAGCCGTCGATTGAGAACCGCTGATTTCAAGAAGTTTTTCCTTCGGTTTATCGCCCTGGAAGATCGTGCGGATTTCGAAGAGCATCTTCAAATACTCCATCGCCGCCCGAATCTCGTTTACGTACCGCTGGAGGGAGATGACATTGATGGCGGGCTGTTCCTCGAACTGTATCGCCAGCGCCGCGCGCACCTGTTGGCGGACGCCCGGCTGCTGATAGTGCCGACGGCCGACAAGGATGAATCGGCCCGTATCGCCAGGATGGAGCGCTATAAAGCCATCGGCATCAATACGATCATGCTGCTTTTATCATTCGTGCCGGTGATGCGTGAGGTCATGCTGGCGGTGTCCGCCGCGCAGTTGCTGATGGAGGTCTACGACGGGATAGAAGCGTGGGGGCGGGGTGAGCAGGAGCAGGCAACTGATTACTTGTTCGATACCGTCGAAAACCTGATTCTTTCAGCGACGCTCGCCGCCGGTGGCGCTGCGCTGGGCAAGGCGTTCAAGACCATCAGGGGCACATCGTTTCTGCAACAACTGCGCAAGGTGCAATTGCCTTCCAAAGCCATGCGCCTGTGGAAGCCGGATCTGCGTGTCTACCGGCAACCGCGTCGTCTGGCCAGTGACTTGGTGCCAGACGAGCGCGGATTGATCATGGAGAGCGACAAGCAATACCTTCCGATAGGCGATGATCTCTACGCTGTCGAACATGTGCCCGGCCTCGATAGATGGCAGTTGCAGCACCCGTCATCGTCGGCGCGGTATCAGCCGGAACTCGAAACCAATGGGGCAGGCGCCTGGCGCCACGATTCGGAATTGCCCGCAGAGTGGAATCTGCTGACCCTTATGCGTCGTTTTGGCATCGCTGCCCATGAGGTGCCTGATGCACATATCGATCGTTTGCTTGCCGTCAGCGGGCTGAGCGAAAGCAATTTGCGACAGATGTATGTCGACAACAGGCGGCCAGCGGCTTTGTTGATGGATGTCGTGCTGCGATTCAAGGTCGACAAGGCCGTCACGGATTTCATAAGGCAGATGAAAACCCGGACTGCCATCCCGTTGGCGGATGCCGACTTGCAACTGCACTTGATGACCTCGCTGTCGGACTGGCCGCAGGGAACGGCGATCAGCATCACCAACATCGTCGGACGGGAATCGCAACGGTACGGCGCGGTCGACGCCACGACGATCATCCCTTTGACCCAAACGTCGCTGCGTAAAGGCGAATTCCTTGCGCCGGTTCTCAGCGCCTTGACCGCGCAGCAACGCAACGCGCTGCTGCGCACGGCCAGTCCTGATTCGCAAATAAGGGCGCAAGCACTGGCCGGGCGAATCGCAGCGCTCGCGGGTGAATGGCAACAGAAACTGTTCCTGCGGATCTATCAGCGTACATCCGGCGTGACGAACGCAGAGTCTGCCCCATTGCTCCAGCAGTTTCCGGCCTTGCCTGCCGGCATCGCAGAAGAAATGACCCGCGATGCAGACATCACTGAATGGCGGCAACTGGAGCGTTTCACTGTACCGCTGCGCCTGGCGGAGCAAGCTCAACGCTATCTGCGCATATTGCGCATCAACCGCGCCTATGAGGGGTTGTACCTTGACGCAGTAAGTAGCGCCGATACGAACCGCTTGGTTCTCGATGCGTTGTCGCATTTGCCGGGATGGCCCGCCAACCATTTTGTGCAAATCATGGATTGGGTTGGCAAGGGGTATGAGACCTGGAGCATCGGGTCGGCAAATGCGTCGGACAAAACCCTGATTGATGTATTCCCCGATTATCTGCAGGCTCGCGATGGCGAAGCCAACATACTGGCGGATCATCCGCAGCATACCCGTGCGCTGTATTTTCAAACGCTCTGGGAAGGTCTTCCGGAGTCGTGTCGCGTCGCCTTGGGCATCACGGTGCAGGATGATGGCGTGACGCTACGCGATAAGGTCATTGCTGTAGCACGGGATCGCCGCGCAGCGTTTTCCCGTTTGCTGGAACCTGACGCGGGTCTTCCGGACGATGCAATGGGCGGAGCACTGGCACCGCAGGTGCTGCCACCTGCAATCGCCGCGCCTGTTGCAATCGGCAATCCGGCGCTGATACATCGCGCCCGTCAGCTTTACCCAATGCATACCCCAGGCCAGATCGATCGCTTTCTGGTGACACTGGGCAGCAACGATGTGCTGCGCACGCGAAAACTCGAAGCCATGCGGCTTGAATACACGAAAATGCACAACGACTTGAGCGGTTGGGTCAGCCGTGACACCCGTTATTCGCCCGCCCGCGGTTCCCGGCTCACGGTGCCAAGGCATAGCAAGATGCGCGCTGCCCGTGAAATCATTCGTGCCTGGCGCAAAGAAACCACGACCGTATTTACCGACCTTGGGCTGACGTACGTCCTGTCGTTACCCGCCGAATTGCTCGGTGACCTTCCGGTTATCGTCGCCGATTTCAGCCATGTCACGAATTTGCAGATGAGCAAGGTGGGCGCGAGCGCCGGCCTGACCACGTTCCTGCAGAACTTCAAGAACTTGCGCACCCTCAATCTCAGCAGCAATGAACTGACGCGATTGCCGCTCGCCATCGACGCGATGACCGGATTGCAGCAGTTGGATTTGAGTGACAACCAGATTCGCCTGACGGCCGATGCGGTGTCGCGTCTGAGCGGCATGACAGAGCTGCGCGAACTGAATCTGAGTTTCAACCCGCACCTGGCACGGGCACCTGATGTATCCCGAATGAACAAGCTCGAACACCTGGCGCTGCGCAATACAGGCATTTCCGATTGGCCCGCAGGTGCGTGGAGCCTCGGCAGACTGATGACAGTGGATGCCCGTGATAATGCGATCGAACAGATTCCAAGCGCGTTGTTCGCATCGCCTGTGGCGTTGCACCACGGCGTCAACGTTTACGGAAATCCACTGTCGGCAGCCAGTTTGCATAGCGTTGCCGAGTATCAACACGCCCGCAACGTAAGTCTGGGGATCATAAGTTCCAATTACGGTCAGCTGATCACCGCCGTATTGAGCCCGGCAGCCCAGCGCGCCCTCTGGTTGTCCGGCCTGCCGCTGCTGGAGGCCACCGTCAAGCAAACCATTTGGGATCTGCTCGCGGAAGAACCCAATTCCCGGGATTTTTTCCTTGTGCTGACCCACATGCGTGTATCGGCGGATTACTCGGCGGGCTTCAGCAACCTGCGCTCGCGTGTCTGGAACATCGTGCAAGCGGCGGCAGAAAATGAAAACCTGCGCCGATCCCAATTCAACCTCGCCCGGGTCGGTCGGGTCACAGGGCGTGACTACTTGTTACTGTTCAGCGCGCTTGAGGTTCAAACCCAGTATTTCAGGGCAATCATGGCCGCTCGAACCGGCGCGCGAACGCTTGAAGGGGAGTTGGTGTATCTGCTCAGGGGGCTGTTTCGCTTGCAGGAAGTCGAACGTCAGGTGCGGATCGACCTCGCAAGCCGTTCGCGAACGACAGTCCTAACCCAGCAACAGGGCCATGAATTGAGCCTGGCGTATCGTGTCGGCTTGGCTGAACGACTGGATTTGCCGGCTCAGCCGACGCGGCTCGACAGCCGGCTGTCTGTCGAGGTCACCACGGTGCAACTCGATCATGCCTATCGCAAGGTCATCGAAGCCGAACGCACAGATGCGTTGACGCGCTATATCCGCGGGCAGGGTCTCTGGAATGATTATCTGCGCAGCACGTATGCAGATCGCTTCATCGATACCGACCAGCGATTTGTGGATGGCATGGCATCGCTGCAAGCGCAGGTGGATCTGACGGGTGCTGTTTTCAGTCAACGCATGAGAACGCTGTTCGAGAACTTCAGGAATGAACGGCAAGCACTGTTCAACGAACTGACCGAAGAGGCGCTGGGGAGAAATCCGGGGCTGGATTTACCGCCTGTGGATCCGGTGGCGGTTGCGGAAAAACCTGACGGTTGATTCTGGAGGCAGTCAAACCTTGAGCCTGGCGATGCAGGCTCAAGGTTTCACGATCAGCGGCGACGGAACAGCGGGAGCGGTTCGTCGGTGGCGGCCTGATAGGTCACCGAGAAGTCCTTGAGGCTCTCAAGGGCTTCGTACGGGTCTTTGTCGGCGCGCAGGGCAAAGGCGTCGAAACCGCAGCGGCGCAAATAGAACAGTTGATCGCGCAGTACATCGCCAATCGCCCGCAGTTCACCTTTGAAACCATAACGGTCACGCAGCAGGCGGGCGTTGGAGTAATTGCGGCCATCGGTGAAGGCCGGGAAGTTCAAGGCAATGACCTGAAACTCGCCGACATCTTCACCGATTTCCTCGGCTTCTTCTTCGGCATCCAGCCATACGCCCAAGCCGCCGTCGCGGGCCTTGAGTGCGTGGGCATGTTCGCGCCACAGCGCCAACGGCACGATCAGGTCGTCGCAGTTGGAAATACCGTCGAGGGTCGCGTCCTTTGGCAGCAAGTGCCAGGTTTCGTCGACAACTTCGTTGTTCTTAATGATTCGCTGCATAGACGCGTTCCTTGAAGAGGTCGATGCCAATACGCTGGTAAGTGTCAATGAAGCGCTCGTCTTCGGTACGTTGTTCAACGTACACGTCGATCAGCTTCGAGATGACATCCGGCATGGCTTCCTGGGCGAAGGACGGGCCGAGGATCTTGCCCAGGCTCGCATCACGGCTGGCGCTGCCACCGAGGGACACCTGGTAGAACTCTTCGCCTTTCTTGTCCACGCCGAGAATGCCGATGTGGCCGACGTGGTGGTGACCGCAGGCGTTCATGCAACCGGAGATGTTCAGATCCAGCTCACCGATGTCGAACAGGTAATCCAGGTCGTCGAAGCGGCGCTGGATCGATTCGGCGATCGGGATCGACTTGGCGTTGGCCAGGGAGCAGAAATCACCGCCCGGGCAGCAGATGATGTCAGTCAGCAAGCCAATGTTCGGCGTGGCGAAACCTTGCTCGCGCAGCTCACCCCACAGGGTGAACAGTTGGCTCTGCTCAACATCGGCCAGGATGATGTTCTGTTCGTGGGACGTGCGCAGTTGACCAAAGCTGTAGCGGTCGGCCAGATCGGCAACGGCGTCGAGCTGCTTGTCGGTAATGTCGCCCGGTGCAACGCCGGTCGGCTTCAGCGACAGCGTCACGGCGACATAGCCCGGCTTCTTGTGCGCCAGGGTATTGCGAGCGCGCCAGCGGGCGAAGCCGGCGTGTTGCTTGTCCAGCTCGGCCAGCTCAGCGGTCTGGTTGTCCAGAACCTTGTAATCCGGATCCACGAAGTGCTTGGCGACACGATGCACTTCAGCTTCGGTCAATGTGGTCTGGCCACCGCGCAGGTGTTCCATTTCAGCATCGACTTTTTCGGCGAAGACCTCTGGGGTCAGCGCCTTGACGAGGATCTTGATCCGCGCCTTGTATTTGTTGTCGCGACGGCCGTAGCGGTTGTACACACGCAGAATGGCGTCGAGGTAGCTCAACAGATCCTGCCACGGCAGGAATTCGTTGATGAACGCACCGACCACCGGTGTACGGCCCAGGCCGCCACCGACCAAAACGCGGAAACCGAGTTCGCCGGCGGCGTTGTGCACCGGCTCCAGGCCGATGTCGTGAACTTCGATGGCCGCGCGGTCGGAAGTCGATCCGTTGATGGCGATCTTGAATTTACGCGGCAGGTAGGCGAATTCCGGGTGGAAAGTCGTCCACTGGCGGACGATCTCGCACCATGGGCGCGGATCGATCAGCTCGTCTGCGGCCACGCCGGCGAACTGGTCGGTGGTGACGTTGCGCAGGCAGTTGCCGCTGGTCTGGATCGCGTGCATCTGCACGGTGGCCAGTTCTTCGAGAATATCCGGGATGTCTTCCAGCGCCGGCCAGTTGAACTGCACGTTCTGGCGGGTACTGATGTGGGCGTAGCCCTTGTCGTAGTCGCGGGCAATCCTGGCCATCATTCGCGTCTGGCGCGAAGTCAGCTGGCCGTAAGGCACCGCCACGCGCAACATCGGCGCGAAACGCTGGATGTACAAACCATTTTGCAGGCGCAGCGGGCGGAATTCTTCTTCGCTCAGCTCACCTGCCAGATAGCGTCGGGTCTGATCACGGAACTGCTTGACGCGGTCCTCGATGATCCGCTGATCGTACTCGTCGTATACGTACATATAAGTCCTGTTCTCAGGCTTGGGCCACTCGGAAAACGCTGCATTTTCGCGTGCTGGAGTCCGATGTTTGCCTCTGCAATTCTGCGCGCACGGCCGCGCACTCCCAACGGAGCCGGGGCAATATACCCCTTTGCGGTTATGCGCAAAAGTGATGTTTGAGTATATGTAAAGAACCAAAACGACTAACGAGGATTAATGTCACCTAATCCACATTTGTCGTGCGGACAATCATCGTCTTAACTGTGGTCGAGTCTTTCTGCAATCACCGATAAAACCGACAAGAGGCGATGCAATGAGCAACCCAACCAAAGCAAGGAAAAGCGACAGCTCCGTGGATGCCTGGGCCATTTTGTTCCTGATCATTCTGGTCGTGGGAACGGCGGTGTTCTGGGTCAGTCATCAGTAAAAAAGGCGCGTCCGGGCCACGGGAACGCTCCGGGGCCCGGATTATGCTTCCTGCAAAAAGTACCCGGGCAGGTCAGATCGCGGCGAAGTGCAATACCAGCTTGACGATGGCAAACAGCGTCAAAGCGAATACTGCCGTGAACAGAATGCCCAGAATTACGAAATGGCTCGGCTTGCCATGGGTGAAATCCCTTGCCCGGTTCTTGCCGCTCTGCACCCCGAACGCTGCCGCCATGACGCTGTGCAGCATCTGCCAGAAGGTCGGTGGTTTGTTGTCGACCGGATCGTCCATAAATCCCTCGTCTGCGGTGTGTTTCAGGCAAGCATAGACAACTCGGGCCAACTCCGTAGGAGAGGCTATGTTGCAGGTGAACCCCATCTCCGTAGGCGCGAGCCTGCTCGCAAAGAGGCCATCAAGTCCGCCATCAATGCTCGCTGGCTGACAGACCGCTATTGCAAGCAGGCTCTCTCCCACAGGAATTCGTTTGAATTCTTGATTCGCCGTTGCCCGATGTAGGCGCTGCCGAAGGCTGCGCCTACAGAAACGGTCGCGTTTAGTTGTCGTAACCCAGGTTCGGCGCCAGCCAGCGTTCGGTCACGCTCAGGTCCTGGCCTTTACGCGAGGTGTAGCTTGCGACCTGATCTTTGTCGATCTTGCCGACGGCGAAGTACTGCGCTTGCGGGTGAGCGAAGTACCAGCCGCTGACCGCCGCGGCCGGGAACATTGCGTAGTGTTCGGTGAGGAACACGCCGCTGCGCCCGGCGCGCATTTCTTCTGCCTCCGGGTCGAGCAGGGCGAACAAAGCCGCTTTTTCGGTGTGATCCGGGCAGGCCGGGTAACCCGGGGCCGGGCGGATGCCGGAATATTGCTCTTTGATCAACGCATCGTTATCCAGCGCTTCTTCTCGGGCATAACCCCAGTGTTCTTTTCGCACCTGCTGGTGCAGCCACTCGGCGCAGGCTTCGGCCAGGCGGTCGGCCAGTGCCTTGACCATGATCGAGTTGTAATCGTCGCCAGCGTCTTGATAAGCCTTGGCCACTTCTTCGGCGCCGATCCCGGCGGTGGTGATGAAGCCGCCCACGTAGTCGGTCACTTCGCTGTCCTTCGGCGCGACGAAGTCGGCGAGGGAGAAGTTCGGCTTGCCGTCGGTCTTGATGATCTGCTGGCGCAAATGATGCAGCTTGGCCATCGGCTTGCCGTCTTCACCGTACAGTTCGATGTCGTCTTCGTTGACCTGATTGGCTGGCCAGAAACCAAACACCGCGCGGGCGCTGATCAGCTTCTCGTCGATCAGCTTGGTGAGCATCTCCCGGGCATCTTTGTACAGCGCGGTAGCCGCTTCACCGACCACTTCGTCATTGAGAATGCGCGGGAACTTGCCGGCCAGATCCCAGGAGATGAAGAACGGTGTCCAGTCGATGTATTCGGCCAGAACGTTAAGGTCGATGTTGTCCAGTACCTTGCTGCCGGTAAAGGTCGGTTTGACCGGCGTGTACGACGCCCAATCAAACTGCGGCTTCTTGGCGATCGCCGCCGCATAGCTCAGGCGCTCGGTGCGGGCGCTGCGATTGGCGGTGCGCTCGCGGACATCAATGTAATCGAGACGGGTTTTCTCGACGAAACCGGCCTTCAGTTCCTTGGACAGCAACTGCGTGGCCACGCCCACAGCGCGGGAGGCGTCGGTCACATAGATCACCGCGTCGTTGCTGTACTTCGGCTCGATTTTCACCGCCGTGTGCGCTTTGGACGTGGTAGCGCCACCGATCATCAGCGGCAGATGGAAGTCCTGACGCTGCATCTCGCGAGCGACGTGCACCATTTCATCCAGCGACGGCGTGATCAGGCCGGACAAGCCGATGATGTCGCACTTCTGCTCCTTGGCGACCTGGAGGATTTTCTCCGCTGGCACCATCACGCCGAGGTCGACAATGTCATAGCCGTTGCAACCGAGCACCACGCCGACAATGTTTTTGCCGATGTCATGCACGTCGCCCTTCACGGTCGCCATGAGAATCTTGCCCTTGGCTTCCGGCTTGTCACCTTTTTCCAGTTCGATGAACGGGATCAAGTGGGCCACAGCCTGTTTCATCACCCGGGCGGATTTCACCACCTGTGGCAGGAACATTTTGCCGGCGCCGAACAGGTCGCCAACGATGTTCATGCCGGACATCAGCGGGCCTTCAATCACTTCGATCGGGCGGGCGAACGACTGACGGGATTCTTCAGTGTCTTCAACAATGTGCGTGGTGATGCCTTTGACCAGCGCGTGTTCGAGACGCTTGTTGACCTCCCAGCTGCGCCACTCCTCTGTCTCGGCTTCCTTTACGCTGCCGTCGCCCTTGTACTTGTCGGCAATGGCGAGGAGGGCGTCGGTGCCTTCCGGCGTGCGGTTGAGGATCACGTCTTCGACGGCGTCGCGCAGCTCTTGAGGGATCTGGTCGTAGATTTCCAGCTGACCGGCGTTGACGATGCCCATGGTCAGGCCGGCGCGGATTGCGTACAGCAGGAACACGGAGTGAATCGCCTCGCGCACCGGATTGTTGCCCCGGAACGAGAACGACACGTTGGACACGCCGCCGGAAGTCAGCGCATACGGCAGTTCGTCGCGGATATAGGCGCAGGCATTGATGAAGTCCACGGCATAGTTGTTGTGTTCTTCGATACCGGTGGCCACAGCGAAGATGTTCGGGTCGAAGATGATGTCTTCCGGCGGGAAGCCGACTTCATTGACCAGAATGTCGTAGGAGCGTTTGCAGATCTCTTTCTTGCGCGCTTCGGTGTCAGCCTGACCCGCTTCGTCGAACGCCATCACCACCACGGCGGCGCCGTAGCGCTTGCACAGCTTGGCGTGATGGATGAACTGCTCGACGCCTTCCTTCATGCTGATCGAGTTGACGATGCCCTTGCCCTGAATGCACTTGAGGCCGGCTTCGATCACTTCCCATTTGGAGGAGTCGATCATGATCGGTACGCGGGAGATGTCCGGCTCGCCGGCAATCAGATTGAGGAAGGTCACCATGGCCTTCTTCGAATCGAGCATGCCTTCGTCCATGTTGATGTCGATCACCTGGGCGCCGGCTTCGACCTGTTGCAAGGCGACTTCGAGGGCTTCGGTGTAGTTGTCTTCACGGATCAGGCGGGCAAACTTGGCAGAACCGGTGATGTTGGTGCGCTCGCCGACGTTGACGAACAGCGAGCTGCGATCGATGGTGAACGGCTCCAGACCCGACAGGCGACAAGCCTTTGGAATGTCCGGAATCTGCCGAGGCGCGTAACCGGCCACGGCTTTGGCGATGGCTTCGATGTGGCCCGGCGTGGTGCCGCAGCAGCCGCCGACGATGTTCAGGAATCCGCTTTGGGCGAATTCTTCGATGACCTTGGCGGTTTCCACCGGCAGCTCGTCGTACTCGCCGAATTCGTTCGGCAGGCCAGCGTTGGGGTGCGCGGAGACGTGGGTGCTGGCCTTGTTCGACAGCTCCTCCAGGTACGGACGCAACTCACTGGCGCCGAGCGCGCAGTTCAGGCCGACGGAAATCGGCTTGGCGTGGGCTACGGAGTTCCAGAATGCTTCGGTGGTCTGGCCCGACAGGGTGCGGCCGGAGGCGTCGGTGATGGTGCCGGAAATCATGATCGGCAGTTCGAGATGCAGCTCTTCGAATACGCCTTGCACGGCGAAGATCGCGGCTTTGGCATTGAGGGTGTCGAAGATGGTTTCGATCAAAATCAGGTCGGCACCGCCCTCGATCAGGCCTTTGGTGGCTTCGGTGTAGTTCTCCACCAACTCATCAAAGGTCACGTTGCGGTAGCCGGGGTTGTTGACGTCAGGCGACAGCGAGCAGGTGCGGCTGGTCGGGCCGAGGACGCCGGCGACAAAGCGCGGCTTGTCCGGGTTCTCCAAAGTCTTGGCGTCAGCCACCTTGCGCGCCAGGCGTGCGCCTTCTACGTTTAGTTCGTAGGCCAGTTCTTCCATGCCGTAATCGGCCATTGAAATCCGCGTGGCGTTGAAAGTGTTGGTTTCCAGTATGTCGGCGCCCGCGTCCAGGTAGGCCTTTTCGATGCCGCCGATCACGTCGGGACGGGTCAGAACCAACAAGTCGTTGTTGCCTTTGACGTCGCTCGGCCAGTCGGCGAAGCGCTTGCCGCGATAATCCTGCTCTTCGAGCTTGTAGCTCTGGATCATCGTGCCCATGCCGCCGTCGAGGATCAGGATGCGCTCTTTGAGTGCGTGCTTGAGGGCTTGGAGGCGGACGCTGCGATCGGACATTAGGACTACTCGAAAAAGACCATGACGAAGGGCCGGAATCATAGCAAACCTGTGCGCTTTTGGAGCATTCAGTGCTTTTGCATGAATATCGCTCATGTTGGTACGGACGTCATACCGGTAGAATCGCGCCGTTTTTATCATTGAGATCAGCGACATGTCGTATCGCGTCATCAGCATGGCTTTGCTGTTCTTAAGCTGGGGCGCCGTTGCGCAAGAGCCCGCGATCTCTTATAGCCGCGACATTCAACCGATCTTTACCGAAAAATGCGTGGTCTGCCACGCCTGTTACGACTCTGCCTGCCAGCTCAATTTGGGCAGTGGCGAAGGCGCTGGGCGGGGCGCGAGCAAAATGCCGGTGTACAACGGTGAGCGCAGCCAGGCGGCACCGACGACGCGTTTGTTCTATGACGCTTTCGGCAAGCGCGCCTGGCAGCAGAAAGGCTTTTATTCGGTGCTCGATGCCCAAGGCAGCCAGGCCGCGTTAATGGCGCGCATGCTCGAACTGGGCCACAAGACCCCGTTGCAGCCCAACGCCAAACTTCCCGCAGAGATCGTCCTTGGTTTGAATCGCCAGAACATGTGCGCGATGCCAGGCGAGTTCGAGGGTTACGCCGGCACTCATCCGAAAGAAGGCATGCCGCTGGCCGTCACCGGCCTGACCGATCAGCAATACCGGACGTTGCAGCGCTGGCTCGCGTCCGGCGCGCCTATTGACGAGCAAGGCCTGGCACCCAGCGCGCAGGAAGCGTTGCAAATCGTTCAGTGGGAAAATCTGCTCAATGCCCCGGGCGCCCGGCAAAGTCTGGTGGGTCGCTGGCTGTATGAGCACTGGTTTCTCGCGCACATTTATTTCAAGGACGGCGAGCCGGGGCATTTCTTCCAGTGGGTGCGTTCGCGCACGCCGACCGGCCAGCCGATCGAACTGATCAATACCCGCCGACCCAACGACGATCCCGGCACGCAGATTTACTATCGTCTGTGGCCGGTGCAAGGGGTGATCGTGCACAAGACCCACATCACTTATCCGCTCAGCGCGGCGAAGATGGCGCGGGTTAAAAGCCTCTTCTATAGCGGCAATTGGCAAGTCAATGCCTTGCCGGGCTACGGGCCACAAAGCCGTGCCAATCCGTTTGCCACGTTTGAAGCGATTCCCGCGCAGGCGCGTTATCAATTCATGCTCGATAACGCTGAGTACTTCGTCCGCACGTTCATTCGCGGGCCGGTGTGTCGAGGGCAGATCGCGACCGACGTGATTCGCGACAACTTCTGGGCGCTGTTTCAGGCGCCGGAGCATGATTTATACGTCACCGACCCGAACTACCGCGGCCAGACCACACCATTGCTGGCCATGCCTGGGCAGAACGACGATGTCGGCAGCGTGTTGAGTATCTGGCACAACTACCGCGACAAGCGGAATGAGTACGAAGCGCTGCGCCGCGACAGTTATGCCGATTTGCCTGCGCCGAGTTGGTCGACCTTGTGGGCCGGCAATGACAACGCCTTGTTGAGCATCTTCCGCCATTTCGACAGCGCCTCCGTGACCAAAGGCCTGATCGGCGAAGTGCCGCAAACGATGTGGCTGTTCGACTATCCGCTGCTGGAGCGCACGTATTATCAATTGGCGGTCAACTTCGATGTGTTCGGCAACGTCTCTCATCAGGCGCAAACGCGTTTGTATTTCGACTTGATCCGCAACGGCGCCGAGCAGAACTTTTTGCGCTTGATGCCTGCCGATTCTCGTGAAGGCTACCTGGATGACTGGTATCAGAGTGGCGGCAAATTCAAGATGTGGCTCGATTACGAGGCCATTGACGACGACAAGCCAACTGGGTTGAAGCTGGATGAAAAGGATCCGAAATACGATTTCGCCATGCAATTGTTGGGGCGTTACGGCGATCTCAACGCCCGGCCCGATCCGATCAACCGATGCGTGGACGCGTATTGCTCGCGACCGAACATCGACCCGGCCCTGCAAAATGCCGAGCAGGCGCTGAGCCGCCTGACTTCGCGGCCCGCCGCTGGCCTGAAGGTGGTCGATCAATTGCCAGAAGCCACGCTGCTGCGCATCGAAACCCGCAGCGGCAAACGCGAGGTGTACAGCCTGCTGCGCAACCGTGCACACAGCAACGTAGCGTTCCTGTTGGGAGAATCGCTGCGCTATCAACCGGGGCTCGACACCCTGACGATCTTCCCGGGCGTGCTCACCAGTTATCCGAATTTCATTTTCAACGTTCCGGCGGGCGAGGTGCCGGCATTTGTCGATGCCATGGAAAGCGCCCGTGATGCCGCGCAGTTCGAGAACATCGTCGAGCACTGGGGGATTCGCCGCAGTCATCCGCAGTTCTGGATGTATTTTCATGATTTGAGCCGGTATATCCACGAGACCGATCCAGTGGAAGAGGGCGTGCTGGATATGAACCGCTACGAGAATCTTTGATCGATTAAGCCCGGCGTGCTGTCCCTACCTGTAACGACACCGCCGCACCCTGCAGGGTGCGGCGGTGATTGAACGAGAGTTGGGAGGCAGTCGATGTTGATTTCGGTGCAGGCGTTGCGCGCGCTTGCCGCCTGGACGGTGGTCGGTCACCACTTCATGCAGATTTTCTTCGACTTCAAGTCGAGCGGCCCGGTCGGCCAAATGTTCATCGACAAGGGCGCGGTGGGTGTCGATATCTTTTTCGTCATCAGCGGTCTGGTGATTTTTCTGTCGACTCAGGAAAAACCGCCGGCCCCGGGACGATTTCTGCTGTATCGACTGTCGCGCATTGTTCCGGCGTACTGGCTTTACACACTGTTGATGGCGCTACTGGTGATATTTGCGCGTCCGATGCTGCCGGATCAGTCCCTGGACTGGGGGCACCTGATGATGTCGCTGCTGTTCATCCCAACGGAAAATCCCGGCGGCTACGGGTGGTATCCGACCTTGAACGTCGGCTGGACACTCAATTACGAAATTCTGTTTTATGTATTGTTTGCCTGGGCGCTGTTGTTCCGTCTACAGCTGAGATTGCTCGTGGTTGCGGCCTTGCTGTTTGCGGTCTCTCAGGCCTGGACGGGTTTTGGCTGGATCAGCGAATTCTACCGTTCCGACATCGTGTACGAATTTCTGCTCGGTATCGGTATTGGCATGCTGTATCGCAAAGGCTGGATCGGCGCGGGATTGTGGCTACCGTTGCTGGCAATCGTCGCTGCGCTTCTCGCGATCTATCACTTGCCGCCGGCGCCAAGGCTGCTGAGCTGGGGGTTGCCCAGCGCCGCGCTAGTGATGGCATGCATCGCGCTGGAGCGTTACGTCGAACGCAACCAGGTGCTCAAGCTGCTGGGGGACTGTTCGTACTCGGTGTATTTGATGCATGTGCTCGTGCTGTCGGCCGGTGGTTTTCTGGCCCGTCGCTATGGCATCGACCCTTACCTGATGTTTGCCGTTTGTGCGCTGACGATCGGGGTCGGTTCATGGTTGAGCTACGAATGGGTGGAAAAACGCAGCTATCGCTGGCTAAAAGCGCGAATTGATGGCGAATTATCTACTCAACCCATTGCGAGTCTTTCCCGACAAAAATACTAGGACTTTGTCCGGCGCGACGATTGGCGTAAACTGCGCCACAAGCCTGCGAGGAGTTTCCATGACCGCTATTACCATTACCGACGCCGCCCACGATTACCTGGCCGATCTGCTCTCCAAGCAGAACACCCCGGGCATCGGCATCCGCGTCTTCATCACCCAGCCTGGCACCCAGTACGCCGAAACCTGCATTGCCTACTGCAAGCCGGGCGAGGAAAAACCTGAAGACACGGCCCTGGGGCTCAAGAACTTCACTGCATACATCGATTCGTTCAGCGAAGCGTTTCTCGATGACGCAGTGGTCGATTACGCCACCGACCGCATGGGCGGCCAGCTGACCATCAAGGCGCCGAACGCCAAAGTACCGATGGTCAACGCCGACAGCCCGGTCAACGAGCGCATCAACTATTACCTGCAAACCGAAATCAACCCGGGGCTGGCCAGCCACGGCGGTCAGGTCAGCCTGATCGATGTGGTTGAAGACGGCATCGCCGTGTTGCAGTTCGGTGGAGGTTGCCAAGGCTGCGGCCAGGCCGACGTCACCTTGAAGGAAGGCATCGAGCGCACCTTGCTTGAGCGCATTCCGGAGCTCAAGGGCGTTCGCGACGTGACCGACCATACGCAGAAAGAAAACGCCTACTACTGAGTAAGGTGTTCACTGCGGACATAAAAAAACGGCGCCCCGTGAGCGCCGTTTTTTTATGGAGGGTAGTGGCGGACGCCTTCGCGAGCCTGCTCGCGAAAAGGGTCTTAAGGGCGATAAAGATGCGCATGCCCGGCGCGGTATAACGACGATTCACCAAACACATCACTGCCCAACACCCGACCCACCAGAATCAGCGCGGTACGCCGAAACCCCTTGGCCGCAACCTTTGCGGCGATATCCGCCAACGTCCCCACCACCCAATCCTGATCCGGCCACGTTGCGCGGTGAATCACCGCGATCGGGCAATCCGCGCCGTAATGTGGCAGCAATTCAGCCAGAATCTTCTCCAGATGATTGACCCCCAGATGAATCGCCATGGTCGCGCCATGCTGCGCCAGGCTACCCAGTTCTTCGCCCGCCGGCATCGCGGTCTTATCGGCATAGCGGGTCAGGATCACGCTTTGCGACACATCCGGCAGCGTCAGTTCTGCGCCCAGCAACGCTGCGCAGGCCGCCGTGGCAGTCACGCCGGGAATGATTTCAAACGGAATATCAAGTTCGCGCAGGCAGCGAATCTGCTCGCCGATTGCGCCGTAGAGACTGGGATCGCCGGAATGAACCCGCGCCACATCCTGTTGGTTAGCGTGGGCGATCTTGATCAGATCGATGATCTGTTCAAGGTGCAGTTCGGCGCTGTTGACCACAGTGTCAGCCTGGTGGCCTTCCAGCACTGCCGCCGGCACTAATGAGCCTGCGTAAATGATCACCGGACAATGACGGATCAGCCGCTGGCCTTTGACAGTGATCAGTTCCGGATCGCCGGGGCCGGCGCCGATGAAGTAGACGGTCATCGAATGTTCCTGTCAAAAAAGGGCAGGGCAACGCTTCAGATGAAGATTGCTCATGATCGAGTGCGGGGATTATCGGGATTTCAGGCAGCGCCGGCCAACGCCAATGTCGCCTGCGCGTATTTCTGCCGGGAAATCAGCAGTTTTGCCGGCGCCTGAATCAGTTGCTCGGCCATTGCCAGCGCGGCACTTTCCGCCACGCCATAACACCCGGTGCGCTCGAAAGCGATTTGCGAATGATGACTCAGCTGTTGCTGATACGCCGACAATTGTTCACTGCTGAAATACATCAAAGGTAATGCCAGTTGCGCGGCCAATTCCTGTAGCCCCGGCTCATCGCGCTTCAAATCGATACTGGCCAGCGCTTTGACCGTGTGAAGTTCGATGCGATGAGCTTGCAGGGCCTGGTCGAGCAAAGCGCGCAGTGTGCTGGCCGGGCAGCCTCGCTGGCAGCCCAGACCGACCACGAACGTTGGCACGGCGCCCGTATCCGTCATGCGTCGTATTGACCAGCGCTGTTGCGGCGGAACAACCAGGCGCTGATCAGGCCCAGAGCCAGCCAGAACGCGACGTTGGTCAACTGCGAAGCGATTTTGAACTGCGCCTCCAGCGCTTCCGGCGCCAGCATCGAATGGACTTCCGGGTGCGGTGCGCCGATCACATGCGGCACGGCAAGAATCGCCACGCCAAGGATTTTCATCAGCCAGTGGCGGCTGAACACAATCAAGGCCAGACCGACGGCAGTGGACGCGGCAGCCCCGATCCACCACATCTGCCGTGCAGCGAGATCAGCAGCGGCGGTGCCCGGCAATTCCGGCGGCAGGCCCAAAGTCGGCGCCAACACGAACGTGGCATAACCGGCCAGGCCCCAGAGCAAGCCTTGAGACGTTTTGGTCGGCGTGCGCAGCGTGTAGAGACCAGCCAGCATGAGGGCGAAACCGACGGCGACCACCAGATTGCCACCGGTGGTGGAAATCAAGCGCTGCCAGCCGTCTGCCGGTTCCCAGGCTTCGCTGTCGTGGCTGTGGCCGGTCATGGCGGCACCATCGTGTTGATGCGTTTCAACGGCGACGGGCTCGGATTTCTCAAAGGTTTCCGCCTGGAGAATCAGTGGTGAAACCCAGAAGCTTTGCAGCAGGGTCAGCAGCAGGGCGGCCAGGAGGCCGGTGAAACCTGCGGTTCGGGCAATGCGCTTGATCATGTCGTCAGGTCTCAGTGGCACGGAAACGCAGCGCTGTGGCGGGTATCGTGGGCGGCGTTGTGCACCGCTTCGATGTGCGAGAAACCGGCGAAGTACACCAGACCGGCACCGAGGATTGACGCGAATATCGCGGCGGTCAGACGTTGGCTCAGTGTGGCGGTGCTGGCGGAGCTTTTGTCCGTGCTGGCGGTGGTGCTGATGATCGACATGGCGCTTCCCTCTGAAATGTCAGCGGGTGAATCGAGCGCAAGAAACCTCCGCGAGCAGGCACGCAGAGGTCTCGAACAGCGCCCGCCCACCGCGGGTTTGTTGTGTTCAGCGGCAAAGAATGCGCGCTGTGTGTTGCGGGCCGGTCTCCGGGCTCACGAGGGGTTGGCGTCTGGCCGACCTGCAAGCGTCACCTTCCCATGCCATAGGCACAGTGGTTTTGACGCTTCGCTCGCTTACCGTTGCGGGGGCAGCACCGGACTGACATGGGCTTAGAGTAAAGCACATGATTCACCGGTTTCCCGTTTCACCCTGTGAAGGGCACCCGTAACAAGGCGTGTAGGAGATCATGACCCATGGATTAATGCAATCCGACTTCCCCAATCATCGTTCCCACGCAGAGCGTGGGAACGATGATGGTGTCGGGGAGATTGACCCGCCCCCACACGATGCGTAGCCTTGCGCTTTCGAGGTTCTTCGGCATTTGCCGAAGCTAAGAAGGGAACGCGGTCAATGCCGCGGCTGCCCCCGCAACTGTGAACGGTGATGTTCGTTGCCACGCCACTGCAACGCTCCGCAAGGAGTGCGCGGGAAGGCGCAGCGAATGCCAGGCCCAGCGCCTGAACACCGTCAGCCAGGAGACCTGCCTCGACACAGATTCTCACTACAACCGGGCGGGGTGATCCGGTGGCGAACACTCGCGCACGTCCTCACGTTGCGCCCTCGTCCCGTATGCCCGCCACCTTGCCAAAGGGCATCCGATGAAAACACTGGCCAAACTCCCCGTCACAATCGTCACCGGTTTCCTCGGCTCGGGCAAAACCACGTTGCTGCGCCACATGCTCGACAACGCGCAAGGTCGGCGCATCGCCGTGATCGTCAACGAGTTCGGCGAGCTGGGCATTGACGGGGAAATCCTCAAGCAATGCACCATCGGTTGCACCGAAGAAGAAGCCACCGGCCGCGTCTACGAACTGGCCAACGGCTGCCTGTGCTGCACGGTTCAGGAAGAATTCTTCCCGGTGATGCGTGAGCTGGTCGCCCGTCGTGGCGACCTCGACCACATCCTCATCGAAACTTCGGGCCTGGCCCTGCCGAAACCGCTGGTACAAGCCTTCCAGTGGCCGGAAATCCGCAGCGCCTGCACCGTCGACGCGGTAATCACCGTGGTCGACAGCCCGGCCGTGGCCGCCGGCACGTTTGCCGCATTTCCGGATCAGGTCGATGCCCAGCGCAAACTCGATCCGAACCTGGATCACGAGTCGCCGCTGCACGAGCTGTTCGCCGACCAACTGGCCAGCGCCGACCTGGTGATCCTCAACAAGGCCGACCAGACCCGCCCTGAAGACCTCGCCCGCGTACGCCTGGAAGTCGCCGAAGAGCTGCCGCCAGCGGTGAAAATCATCGAAGCGAGCAACGGTCGCGTGCCGCTGGACGTTTTGATCGGCCTCGGCGCCGGCTCTGAAGAGCACATCGACAGCCGCCACAGTCACCACGATCACCACCACGGTGAAGAGGGTGACGACCACGATGATCACGATCACGACGCCTTCGATTCAATCTCCATCGAGCTGCCGCAAGCCGACGAAAGCTTGCTGCTCGACGCACTGACGCAACTGGTGGTCAAGCACGGCATCCTGCGCGTCAAGGGTTTCGTGGCGATCCCCAACAAGCCAATGCGCCTGTTGATCCAGGGTGTGGGCACGCGTTTCGACAAGCACTTCGACCGTCAGTGGGGCGCCGATGAGGCGCGCATCACGCGTCTGGTGTTGATCGGCCAGGCACTCGACGCCGCGCAGCTCGAAGCGCAATTGCGCGCCGCGCTCAGCGTGTAACCCATGCACCTGCTCAGGACTCAGCCCGGCGGTTTCGTGTCGGATGACAACATTGCCGACCTTGGGCAAACCCCTGCCGAGCTGGTGATCCTGTGCAGCGGCGATTCCAGCCTCGCGCTGCTCGCCGAAGCGGCGCAGCAGTTGCCCGACGACTACCCGAGTTTTCGTCTGGCCAATCCGATGCAGGTGCAGAACCATGCTTCGGTCGACCTGTATGTCGACGAAGTACTGCGCCACGCCAAGGTGATTCTGATCTCGCTGCACGGCGGCATTGCCTATTGGCGTTACGGTGTCGAGCGTCTGGTCGAGCTGTCCGAGCGCGGTGTGCAAGTGATTCTGGTGCCGGGCGACGACCGTCCCGATCCGGAACTCAGCGACCTGAGCACCGTCACGGCCGACGACCGCGACCGTCTTTGGCAGTTTCTGCGGCAGGGCGGCATGGGCAACGCGCTGGACTTTTTCCATTGCCTGGCCAACCGCTGGCTGGCCCGTGACTACGCGTGGGCCGAACCGCAAACGCTGCCGCGCACGGCGATTTACCACCCAGACCAAAACACCGCCGCACTGAGCGACTGGCAAGCCGAATGGTTGCCCGGTCAACCGGTCGCGGCGGTGTTGTTTTATCGCTCGCATTTGCAGGCGGCGAACACGGCGTTCATCGATGTGTTCTGCCAGCGTCTGCAAGCGGCGGGGCTCAATCCGCTGCCGATTGCCGTTGCCAGTCTGAAGGAATCCGGCTGCCTGACCGTGGTTGAGGATTGGCTGGATGAGGTCGAGGCCGGTGTCATTCTCAATACCACCGGTTTCGCGCAATCCAGCCCGGAAGCGCCACACCTGCGGCCGTTCCGGCGCAACATTCCGGTGATTCAGGCGATCTGCGCCCAAGACAACGAACCCGGCTGGCGCGCCAGCGATCAAGGTCTTGGCCCTCGGGATCTGGCAATGCACATTGCCTTGCCCGAGCTGGACGGGCGCATCATCAGTCGGCCAATCAGCTTCAAGGATCTGGCCTGGCGCAGCGAGCGCAGTCAATCCGATGTGGTGTGCTATCGGGCAGCGCCAGAGCGCATGGATTTCGTCGCCGAACTCGCTCGACGCTGGGTTGAATTGGCACGCGTGCCGAACGCCGAAAAACGCATCGCGCTGATCCTCGCCAACTACCCGACCCGGGACGGACGCATCGGCAACGGTGTGGGCCTCGACACCCCGGCGGCGGCACTGAATATCCTGCGTGCGCTGCATGACGAAGGCTATCCACTACCCTCGCAATTGCCGGACAGCGGCACCGCGCTCATTCAGCAATTGCTCGGTGGGGTCAGCAATGATCTCGACACGATTGATCAGCGTCCGTGCGCGCAAAGCCTGGCGATGGATGAATACCTGGCGATGTTCAACGCCTTGCCCGAAGCCAATCGTTCGGCGGTGACCGAGCGCTGGGGCGAACCGCATAACGATCCGATGTGCCGCGAAGGGCGGATGATGATCGCCGGTCTGCGTTTCGGTCTGACCTTCGTCGGCATCCAGCCGGCGCGGGGATATCAGGTCGATCCGAGCGCGGTCTATCACGACCCGGATCTGGTGCCGCCTCACGCTTACCTGGCGTTTTATTTCTGGTTGCGCAACACCTTTGGCGCCCACGGCGTGATCCACGTCGGCAAGCACGGCAACCTCGAATGGCTGCCGGGCAAAGGCGTCGGGCTCTCGGAAAACTGCTGGCCGGACGCGCTGCTCGGGCCGCTGCCGAACATCTATCCGTTTATCGTCAACGACCCGGGTGAGGGCGCCCAGGCCAAGCGCCGCACCCAAGCGGTGATCATCGATCACTTGATGCCGCCGCTGACCCGTGCCGAAACCTACGGGCCACTGCGCAACCTTGAACTGTTGGCGGACGAATATTACGAAGCACAACTGCTCGATCCGCGCCGTGCCCGCGAATTGCAGCGCGACATCCTGCAACTGGTGCGCGACACGCAGATCGACCGCGAATTGCAGCTCGACGCCGCTTTGAACAGTGATGCCGACGCGGCGATCTGGCTGCCGCGTCTGGACACTTATCTGTGCGATTTGAAGGAGTCGCAGATTCGCGATGGCCTGCACATTTTTGGTGAATCGCCGGTCGGGCGTTTGCGCATCGACACCTTGCTGGCGTTGCTGCGCATTCCTCGCGGTGATGGCAAAGGCGCGCAATCAAGCCTGTTGCGGGCATTGGCCAAGGCGTTTGAACTGGGCTTTGATCCGCTGGACTGTACGTTGGCAGAACCCTGGGTCGGGTCGCGCCCGGCGCCGTTGCAGTCGGTCAGCGACGAAGTCTGGCGCACCGCCGGCGATACCCGCGAACGCCTGGAACTGTTCGCCACACAATTAATCACCCAAACCCTGCATGTCCCCTTTAGGAGCGAGCCTGCTCGCGAAGGCGCAGTGTCAGTCGACAGCCATTCATCTGACACACCGCTTTCGCGAGCAGGCTCGCTCCTACAGGAATCGGGTTGGGCTGATGTGCGCGCCATTATTGAAAGCCTGCGTGACGTCGTCGCACCACGCCTGGACGCCTGCGGCCCGGCAGAAATGCGCGGTTTGCTCGATGCCTTGAGCGGTCGCTTCGTACCGGCCGGGCCCAGCGGCGCACCGAGTCGCGGACGTCTTGATGTGCTGCCCACCGGGCGCAATTTCTATTCCGTGGACGTGCGTAACCTGCCGACCACCACCGCCTGGCGCATCGGTTTTCAGTCAGCAAACCTGATTCTTGAGCGGCATTTACAGGATCACGGCGACCATTTGCGTCAGCTCGGTTTGTCCGTGTGGGGCACAGCGACCATGCGCACCGGCGGTGATGACATCGCCCAAGCCATGGCGCTGATGGGGGTGCGTCCGGTGTGGGCAACGGGCAGTCAGCGTGTCGATGACTTCGAGATTCTGCCGCTAAGCCTGCTGGATCGCCCGCGCGTGGACGTCACGTTGCGGGTGTCCGGTTTTTTTCGCGATGCCTTCGCCAATCTGATCCGGTTGTTCGACGCCGCCGTGCAGGCCGTGGCGCTGCTGGATGAGCCGGATGACCTCAACCCGCTGGCGGCCAAAGTACGTGCCGAGCGCGAAGCATTGGTGAAGTCGGGACTCGACTCGGACACGGCCAAACGTCAGGCCGGTTGGCGCATCTTCGGTGCCAAGCCCGGCGCTTATGGGGCCGGTGTGCAAGGCGCTATCGACGGACGTTTGTGGCAGAGCCGCGAGGATCTCGCCGAGGTCTACCTGAACTGGGGCGCCTATGCGTATGGCGGCGCCGACGAAGGCACCGCCGCTCGTGAACAGTTCGTTCAACGCCTGAGCCAGGTGCAAGCGGTGCTGCAAAATCAGGACAATCGCGAGCATGATTTGCTCGATTCCAACGACTATTACCAATTCCAGGGTGGCATGCTCGCGGCGGTTGAAACCCTGCGCGGCGAGGGGGCGGCGAGCTACCACGGCGATCACAGTCAGCCGGATCTGCCGAAGATCCGTACGCTGAAGGAAGAATTGAACCGGGTGATTCGTTCTCGGGCGGCGAATCCGAAGTGGATCGACGGGGTCAAGCGTCACGGCTATAAAGGCGCGTTTGAACTAGCGGCGACAGTGGACAATCTGTTTGCTTTCGACGCGACCACGCAGTTAATCGACGATCACCAGTACGCATTGCTGGCCGATGCTTATTTGCTCGATCCGGCGACTCGGGATTTTGTTCGTGAGCATAATCCGCATGCGCTGCGCGATATGACCGAGCGAATGCTCGAAGCGCAGCAGCGCGGGATGTGGCAGGAACCGGGCGAGTATCGCGAGGCGCTGGAGAATCTGTTGCTGGACATAGAAGAAGACGATTGATGCATTGCACTGCAGGAGCGAGCCTGCTGGCGAACAGTGTCGATCAGCCGACAAAGCGACCATGACTGAGAATTGAAGATGACCGACACCCCACATTTCCCCCTCTCCGCCGTGGTCGGCGCCGATGACCTGAAACTTGCGCTCTACCTGACCGCCATCGACCCGAAGATCGGCGGCGTGCTCATTGAAGGCCCGCGCGGCATGGCCAAATCCACGCTGGCCCGTGGTTTGGCGGATCTGCTCGCCAGCGGTCAATTCGTCACGTTGCCGTTGGGGGCGACCGAAGAACGTCTGGTTGGCACCCTCGACCTCGACGCGGCGCTGAGCGACGGTCGCGCACAGTTTTCCCCTGGGGTGCTGGCGAAGGCTGACGGTGGGGTTCTATATGTCGATGAAGTCAACTTGCTCCCCGATCATTTGGTGGATCTGTTGCTCGATGTAGCGGCGAGCGGCACGAATCTGGTCGAGCGCGATGGCATTTCCCACCGCCACTCGGCGAAGTTCGTGCTGATTGGCACGATGAACCCGGAAGAGGGCGAGTTGCGCCCGCAATTGCTCGACCGTTTCGGGTTGAACGTCGCGCTCAGCGGTCACACCGTTCCCGCCGAGCGCGGGCAGATCATCCGTCGCCGACTGGATTTCGACAGCGATCCGCAGCTGTTTTGTGCGCAGTGGGAATCGCAACAACAGGCGCTGCGCGAACGTTGCCGCCATGCTCGCGACATTCTTGCCGACATTCCTCTTGATGATGCAGCGCTCGCGCTGATCACCGAGCGTTGCTTTGCTGCTGGCGTCGATGGGTTGCGCGCGGATCTGGTTTGGTTGCGTGCCGCCCGGGCTCATGCGGCGTGGCGTGGCGCACCGGCCATCGAAGAGGCCGACATCGACGCCGTGGCCGAGTTTGCCCTGCGCCATCGTCGTCGTGAACAGTCGCCATCGGCAGTGCAGCCACCGGCCCAAACGCCCGAGCATTCGCGACAGCCTTCCTCGCCAGAAACCGGCACAGGCCAGGGCCAGTGGGGTGATTTGCCGGCCCCCGCGCTCGCGACCGGCGCGCGCCGCGAAGTGCCGAGCTGGCCAAAAAAGCCGTAGGCATTCGCCCCCGATCCGATGCGGGGGCGAATGCCAGACCCCGTGCCGGACGGCTCGATAACGGTAAACAAGGCAAACGACAGGCGGCGCGCAGTGGTTCGGTGAACTGGCCGGGGACTTTGCTCAAAGGTCGGCCACGCCAGCGTTCCGATCTGCTGTTCCAGATGCGCACCCGTTCGTCCCATGAGCTGTGGCTGGTGATCGTCGATGCCTCGGCGTCCACGCGCCGCCATCAGGCGTTGAGTGACGCCAAGGGTTTGCTTGCGCAGTTATTCGACGATGCTTATCGCCAGCGAGCGCGGCTGGCGCTGTTAACGGCCAGCGGTGCGACGCCGAACTGGCAGATTCAAGGGTTGAAGGCCGCCAACGGTTTGCGTGTCTGGCTCGAAGGTTTGGGCGCTGGTGGTGGCACGCCGTTGCTGGCGGCACTGAGCCAGGCTGCGCAATGGCTAACGACGCGGCGCAAGCGTTTTCCGGCCGAGCAACAGCGTTTGTTGTTAATTACCGATGGGCGTTTGAAGGACCTGTCAGGGTTGTCTGCATTGGAGTGTCCGGGCCTGTTGATCGATATCGAGCGCGGGCCGATCCGTTTAGGGCGGGCGCGGCAATTGGCGGGGGTGCTCGAAGCCGATTACCGGCATATTGATGATGTGTGGCAGGTCTGAATTTTGTGCCGTGTGGCTGGCGCTCTTCGCGAGCAGGCTCGGCTCCTACGGTCGTTCACAATCGCCTTGTATGAGCCGGGCTTACCTGCGGAGAGGTCAGTCCCGACACCGCATTGCATGAAACCGTACAGATTTTGTAATGATTTGCAGCTGTAGCCCTGGCCACTACAGCCTGTACTCTCCAGGTTCTTTTTTCATTTCAGGACTTGCATGAACACCCTCGCGGAACCTCCCAGTTATCCGTTCACCTCGCGCCTTTGCGCGGTCTTGACGCACTCGCGACATCCGGTTTTCCGACTACCCACTCAACTTGCCAACGCAGCCTCAGGGCTTTCGCGTTGCACTTTGCCGTGTCCGGCAGCCTGAATCTACTGAATAGAGATCGAGACGTTTTATGGAATGGTTAGCAGATCCCACGGCCTGGCTGGGCCTGGCGACATTGATTGTGCTGGAACTGGTGCTGGGCATCGACAACCTGGTGTTCATCGCCATCCTCGCCGACAAGTTGCCGCCGGAACAGCGCGACCGCGCGCGGATCATCGGCCTTAGCCTGGCGCTGATCATGCGCTTGGGCCTGTTGGCAAGTATTTCGTGGTTGGTCACCCTCACGCAGCCGCTGTTCGAGGTGTTTGACAAGAGCTTCTCCGGTCGTGACTTGATCATGCTGTTCGGCGGTGTGTTCCTGTTGTTCAAGGCCACCATGGAATTGCATGAACGCCTCGAAGGGCATGTCGGCGAACGCACGGCCAACACCACTTATGCGCTGTTCTGGCCGATCGTGGCGCAGATCGTCGTGCTCGATGCGGTGTTCTCCCTCGACGCGGTAATTACCGCCGTGGGCATGGTCGATGAACTGGCGGTGATGATGATCGCCGTGATCATTTCCATCGGCCTGATGATCGTCGCCAGCAAACCGCTGACCCGTTTTGTCAACGCGCACCCGACCGTGATCATGCTGTGTCTGGGTTTCTTGATGATGATCGGTTTCGCGCTGACCGCTGAAGGTTTGGGCTTCCACATTCCTAAAGGCTATCTGTACGCGGCCATCGGATTCTCGATCCTCATCGAAGTGTTCAACCAGATCGCCCGGGCCCGCCGCAAGCGCTCGATGCAGGGTTTGCGACCGATGCGTGAGCGTACGGCACACGCGGTGATGCGTCTGCTGGGTGGTCGCAGACTGGCGGCGGAGGAGGTCGGCGAGGAAATTTCCGACCTGCTGGACAACGGTGATGCGCCGAGCGCGGAGCTGTTCGACCGTCGCGAGCGGGTAATGATCAGCGGTGTGCTGCAACTGGCCGAACGTCCGATTCGCGCACTGATGACCGTGCGTGCCGATGTCGATCACATCGATTTGGCGGATGGCCCGGAGGCCATTCGTACGCGGTTGATGCACTCGTCCTACTCGCGCCTGCCGCTGATTCGCAACGGTGCCGTGGATGAGCCGCTGGGCTTCGTGCACAAAAAAGAGTTGCTCAAGGAATATCTGGCGGGTGAAGAACCGAATCTTGAGCACCTCGCGCGCAAGACCGTCAACCTGCTCGACAGCTATTCAATCCTCAATGCGCTGGAACAGATGCGCGCCGCGTCGACCCATATCGCATTCGTGGTCAACGAATTCGGTGATTTCGTCGGCATCCTGACCATGACCGACATCCTCGAATCGATCGCCGGTGAATTGCCGGACGCCAGCGAAATCGAAGGCCCGGACGTGATTGAGGAGCAGGGCGGGTTCATGGTCAATGGCGCGTTGAACCTGACCCGTATCCGTCAGCACACCGGGTTCGGCGCTCAACCGACCGAGGATTACCAGACGCTGGCCGGATTGGTCATGAGCCTGTTGGATCGCCTGCCGATGAGAGGCGATCGCCTGGAACATGAGGGCTGGCACATGACCGTCGTCGCCGTCGAGGAGCGCCGCGTAACCCGCGTGCTGCTCAAGCGCGACGCTACCTGAAACAGCGTAGGAGCTGTCGAGTGAAACCAGGCTGCGATCTTTTGATCTTGAAAACCAAAAATCAAAAGATCGCCGCCTCGTTTCACTCGGCGGTTCCTACAGGAAAAATAGTGGCCGGCTGCGGTGGACGGTGCACAGCCGACGCAGGGTGCGACGCAGCCACATCAGGTCATGGCGTGGCTGGCTGAGCACAGCCGGCGCTTTGACCCTGCCAACGTGTTTGGCGAAGTCGCGTTCGAGCTTCTGGCGATTGCCGATGCCCTTGAGTACTTTTCGCAGTTTCCCATCTTTATAGAACAGCACTGTCGGCGTGCCTGTGACCTCAGGGTGTCGCGGAGTATCGCGGGTATTGAGCATGTAAATGTTGGCCCGGAGCCGATAGGGCTCGGCAACCTCGCGGAACATCGGCCCGGCCGTTTCGCATGCAGGACAGTGCTCGTTGGCAAAGTAAAGAATCACCGGGCGCCAGGTTTTCAGGGCTTTGCGGTAAACGGAATCCAGTGTTGTCGGGGACGACGTCGGTTTCATTTCGCACTTCCTGTATAGGCCTGCAAAGGTTTATGAACGTTAAAAGCATGAGCAGGGCCGGTCTACTGTCAGAAATTACAGGTGACTTTTTTCCTACATTGGTATCGCACTCGACTGACTAAAACGCAGGAATTCCCTCATGGAAAGCTCGGAAACGTGCACGGATTCCCGTGTGTTAAGTTTTTCGTTACTGATTGATGGAGGGATTCATGGCAAGGGTATTACGAGGCGATGGTGAATCGTCTGGAGGATCTTGAGTTGATCGCACTCTGCAAGGAACGAGAAAACGATCCGACAGTAATGGTCTCTATAGATGATTTATGAGTTGGAATTTCCCGTCTGTGTCTTCCTGCTTACCATCGCACCTAAATGATTCACCCCGCCCCGATTGAGTACTTGGCACCCGTACCCGTAGCCGTTGGTAGCGGATCGTTTCAGATCGCTTCGCGATCACTAATGGTCGATAAAGCTCCATCCCTCTGATTCCAAACAAATTTAAATCCGAAGCAGATTCCTCCTGAATCCTGTGGCACACTTTCTGCTGTCTATTCCGCTGTTACATACCACGTTCCGGTATAGCGGAATACACATCATTCTGGAGTGCTTGCCATGCATCGCCGACCTACCTTGTTCAAAGCATGTGTTTTTGTTCTCGCGGCTTCGTCCGCTGTGATGGGTACGGCCCATGCGGCCGACAGCAAGCTCGACAGCGTGCTGGCCCGTGGAAAATTGATTGTGGGTACCGGCAGCACCAATGCGCCGTGGCACTTTCAGGGGGCTGACGGCAAGTTGCAGGGGTTTGATATCGACATCGGCAAGATCGTCGCCAAGGGGTTGTTCAATGACCCGAGCAAGGTCGAGTTCGTGGTGCAGTCGTCCGATGCGCGGATTCCCAATCTGCTGACCGACAAGGTCGACATGAGCTGCCAGTTCATCACTGTCACCGCCAGCCGTGCACAGCAAGTCGCGTTCACGCTGCCGTACTACCGCGAAGGCGTCGGCCTGCTGCTGCCGAACAACAGCAAGTACAAGGAAATCGAAGACCTGCAAGCCGCCGGTGATGATGTCACCGTTGCCGTGCTGCAAAACGTGTACGCCGAGGAGTTGGTGCATCAGGCGCTGCCCAAAGCCAAAGTCGATCAGTACGACAGCGTCGACCTGATGTATCAGGCCGTGAACTCCGGCCGCGCCGATGCTGCCGCCACCGACCAGTCTTCGGTTAAATACTTGATGGTGCAGAACCCGGGGCGCTATCGCAGCCCGTCCTACGCCTGGAGCCCGCAAACCTATGCATGCGCGGTCAAGCGTGGCGATCAGGACTGGCTGAATTTCGTCAACACGGCGCTGCACGAGGCCATGACCGGCGTGGAATTCCCGACCTATCAGGCGTCGTTCAAACAATGGTTCGGCGTTGAACTGCCGTCCCCAGCCATCGGTTTCCCTGTCGAATTCAAATGATCCCGTGAGAGTGGGGCGATTCGGTCGCCCCGCTCAAGGTACTGCCGACCATGAATTATCAGTTGAACTTTGCCGCCGTCTGGCGCGATTTCGACACGCTGCTGGCGGGGCTCGGTCTGGGTCTGCAGCTGGCGTTGCTGTCGATCGCCATCGGTTGCGTGATCGGCCTGCTGATGGCGTTTGCCTTGTTGTCGAAGCATCGCGCCTTGCGGGTGCTGGCATCGGTGTACGTTACGGTGATCCGTAACACGCCGATTCTGGTGTTGATTCTGTTGATCTACTTCGCCTTGCCGAGTCTGGGGATTCGGCTGGACAAAATTCCATCGTTCATCATCACGTTGTCTCTGTATGCCGGCGCTTACCTGACCGAAGTGTTCCGTGGCGGATTGCTGAGCATTCCGAAAGGCCAGCGTGAAGCGGGTCTGGCCATCGGCTTGGGTGAGTGGCAAGTGAAAGCCTATGTGACCGTGCCGGTGATGCTGCGCAACGTGTTGCCGGCGCTGTCGAACAATTTCATTTCGCTGTTTAAGGACACCTCGCTGGCGGCGGCAATTGCCGTGCCTGAGCTGACCTATTACGCGCGCAAGATCAACGTGGAAAGCTACCGGGTAATTGAAACCTGGCTGGTCACCACGGCGCTCTATGTCGCGGCCTGTTACCTCATTGCCATGCTGCTGCGTTACCTCGAGCAGCGTCTGGCGATCCGCCGATAGGAGGCTGCGATGTACGAATCTCCCAGTTGGTTGCATGAGTTGTGGGTGGCGCGGGAAGTCCTGTTCCAGGGCTTTCTGACCAGTGTTCAAGTATCGGCGCTGGCGATTCTGTTCGGCACGGTGCTCGGTGTCGTTACCGGTCTGGTGCTGACCTATGGCAAGTTCTGGATGCGCGCGCCGTTTCGTCTTTACGTTGACGTGATTCGCGGCACGCCGGTGTTTGTGCTGGTGCTCGCGTGCTTTTACATGGCACCGGCGCTGGGCTGGCAGATCAGCGCGTTTCAGGCGGGAGCATTGGGACTGACACTGTTTTGCGGTTCTCACGTTGCTGAAATCGTGCGTGGTGCGTTGCAGGCATTGCCGCGTGGGCAAATGGAAGCGGGCAAGGCGATTGGCCTGACGTTCTATCAGTCGCTTGGCTACGTGCTATTGCCCCAGGCGTTGCGGCAGATCCTGCCGACCTGGGTCAATTCGTCGACCGAAATCGTCAAGGCCTCGACTCTGCTGTCGGTGATCGGCGTGGCCGAGTTGCTGCTCAGCACGCAGCAGATCATCGCCCGGACGTTTATGACTCTGGAGTTTTATCTGTTCGCCGGTTTTCTGTTCTTCGTCATCAACTACGGCATCGAATTACTCGGCCGGCACATTGAAAAGCGGGTGGCTTTGCCATGACTCAAGCACCAGTTTCGAACATCATCAACGGCCAGCCGCTGCTGGACATCCGTGGTCTGCACAAGCAGTACGGCGAAGTCGAAGTGCTCAAGGGTGTCGACCTGAGCATGCAACGCGGCAACGTCGTCACGCTGATTGGTTCCAGCGGCTCGGGCAAAACCACGCTGTTGCGTTGCGTCAACATGCTCGAAGAGTTTCAGGGCGGGCAGATCCTGCTCGACGGTGAATCCATCGGCTACGACGAAACCAACGGCAAACGCGTGCGCCACGCCGAAAAAGTCATTGCTCGTCATCGTGCGATGACCGGGATGGCGTTCCAGCAATTTAATCTGTTCCCGCATCTCAGCGCGTTGCAGAACGTCACTTTGGGTTTGCTCAAAGTGAAGAAGATGCGCAAGGACGAGGCCGTGGCGCTCGCCGAAAAATGGCTGGAACGCGTCGGCCTGCTGGAGCGGCGCAATCACTTTCCCGGTCAGTTGTCCGGTGGGCAGCAACAGCGCGTGGCAATTGCCCGGGCCATTGCGATGAACCCGAGCCTGATGCTGTTCGACGAAGTCACTTCGGCGCTCGACCCGGAACTGGTGGGCGAAGTGCTCAACGTGATCAAGGGTCTGGCCGACGAGGGCATGACCATGTTGCTGGTGACCCACGAAATGCGCTTCGCGTTTGAGGTCTCAGACAAAATCGTTTTCATGAATCAGGGGCGCATCGAAGAGCAGGGGCCTCCCAAGGAGCTGTTTGAGCGTCCGCAATCGCCGCGGCTGGCGGAGTTTCTCAAAAGCACGCGGTTCTGAATTTTTCACTTTTTTCATCTGGAGAAACACCCATGAGCATTACCCGTTACGGCACCGGCAGCACTGCCGCAGGCGGCCAGCCTCGTCCATTTGCTCGCGCAGTCGAAGCGGATGGCTGGTTGCACGTGTCCGGTCAGGTGCCGGCAGTGGACGGCGAGATTATTGTTGGCGGCATCGTCGAGCAGACCCACCAGACCATGAAGAATCTGATCGCGATTCTCGAAGAAGCCGGTTATGGGCTGGAAGATGTGGTGCGTGCCGGGGTGTGGCTGGAGGATCCGCGTGATTTCAGTAGCTTCAACAAGGTCTTTGGCGAGTATTTCAAGCCGGAACACGCCCCGGCCCGGGCCTGTGTGCAGGCGAACATGATGGTCGATTGCAAGGTTGAGATCGACTGCATCGCCTACAAGAAAAAGGCCTGATGCAGGTAATGATCGTTCCCACGCTCTGCGTCAGATTCGCGAGCGGAACGCGGAGCGTCCCTGGCGGCATTCCCACGCGGAGCATGGGAACGATCGATAGCGGTAAAGCCCCGGCACTTTAATGGGAATCCAATGAAATGACCGAAGACACCATCAAACGCCGGGCCCGTGGTCTGGATCGGGCGTTCGATATCCTCGATTTCCTCAAGGAAATCGGCCAGCCCCTGCGCCCGAACGACATTGCCAGCGGCATCGGTAGCCCCAAATCCACCGTCTACGAATTGGTAGCGTCGTTGCTCGAACGCAGGATTCTCGAACCGGTGGGCAAAGACGGGCATGTCTATCTGGGCCGTCAGTTGTACTTTCTCGGTCAGGCGCATTTGCGTCACTTCGACCTGACTCGCGAGGCCGATCACGCCTTGCAGGAGATCGTCAGCCAGACCCATGAAACGGCACAGATGTGCCTGCTCAACGGGCGTAAATACACCGTGGCGTTGATGAAGGAAGGTGAGCGGCATTTCCGCATTTCATCCGACATCGGCGAAAATGCGCCCATTCCATGGACGGCGTCCGGTCGGTTGCTGCTCGCGCATTTGAGCGACCAACAGATCATCGACCTGATCGACGAGAACGATTACATCCTGCCCGACGGTGAACGCCTGCCGCTTGAAACGTTTCTGGGGCAGATTCGTCAAGCCGGCATCGATGGCTTTTTCTCCTTCGACAGCGTTGCCGACACCTTCACCCATTGCTTCGCCGCCCCGGTCAAAGACCCCAACGGCATCGCCATTTGCACGTTGTGCATCGTCGCCCCGCGTGCCGATGCGAAAAATAATTACGACGACTATCGCCGGGTCTTGATCGAGAGCGCCAACAGCCTTGCCCGACGTATCAACGAATAATCGCGGGCGCTTGCGGGCGCGCGCATGAGGAGTTCGACCATGTCTACTGCCATCAACACCGCTGCCGTTGAAAAAGGCGATGCCGCCATCGGCGCCCAACTGGTTCGCGACGTCAGCCTGCCGGCGCTGGTACTGCACCGTGAAGCGCTGGAGCACAACATCCGCTGGATGCAGAAATTCGTCAGCGACAGCGGCGCCGAACTCGCACCCCACGGCAAGACCAGCATGACGCCGGCGCTGTTCCGTCGTCAGCTTGACGCCGGCGCCTGGGGCATCACGCTGGCCTGCGCGACCCAGACCCGCGCGGCTTACGCCCACGGAGTACGCCGGGTGCTGATGGCCAACCAACTGGTCGGCACGCCGAACATGGCATTGATTGCCGACCTGCTCAGCGACCCGACCTTCGAATTCCACTGCATGGTCGATCACCCGGACAACGTCGCCGAGCTTGGCGCTTATTTCGCGTCCCGTGGCGTGCGGCTGAACGTGATGATCGAGTACGGCGTGGTCGGTGGCCGTTGCGGTTGCCGCAGTGAAGACGAAGTCATCGAATTGGCAAAAGCCATCGCCGCCCAGCCGGCGCTGGCCCTGACCGGTATCGAAGGGTACGAAGGCGTGATCCACGGCGATCAAGCGGTCAGCGGCATTCGTGAATTCGCCGCTTCTCTGGTGCGTCTCGCCGTGCGGTTGCAGGACAGCGGCGCCTTCGCCATCGGCAAACCGATCATCACGGCATCCGGTTCGGCCTGGTACGACCTGATCGCTGAATCATTCGAAGCGCAAAACGCCGCTGGGCGTTTCCTCAGTGTGCTGCGTCCGGGCAGTTACGTGGCCCACGACCATGGCATCTACAAAGAAGCGCAATGCTGCGTGCTCGACCGTCGCAGCGATTTGCACGAAGGTCTGCGGCCTGCGCTGGAAGTCTGGGCGCACGTGCAGTCGCTGCCGGAGCCGGGTTTTGCGGTGATTGCACTGGGCAAACGCGACGTGGCGTACGACGCCGGTCTGCCGGTGCCGCTGCTGCGCTACAGAGCGGGCGTGGTGCCGGCGCTGGGCGATGACGTCGGCGCGTGCACGGTCACGGCGGTGATGGATCAGCATGCGTTCATGACCGTGGCCGCAGGTGTCGATTTGCGTGTCGGCGACATCATCGCCTTCGGCACTTCGCACCCGTGCCTGACGTTCGATAAGTGGCGGGTGGGGCTGCTGGTGGATGAGCAGTTGTCGGTGATCGAGCGCATGGAAACCTGTTTCTAGGCGTTAACCGAGTAGCGCCTATCGCTGGCAAGTCAGCTCCCACCGGGATCGTGTTTTTTACAGATATTGTGTTTCAACATTGAATCCTGTGGGAGCTGGCTTGCCAGCGATGAGGCCGGTTCAGACACGAAGAATTCACAGAGAAACACTTCATGAACACCCTCAGCCCACTGGGCCCCGACACCCCGCGCATCGCTCTGATCGGCGAATGCATGATCGAGCTACAGCACCGCGCGGACGGCAGTCTGCAACAGAGCTTCGGCGGCGATACGTTGAACACGGCTGTGTACCTGTCCCGCGCGATGGGCGACACCGCGCAAGTCGATTACGTCACAGCGTTGGGCGATGACAGCTTCAGCGATGCCATGTGCCGCAGTTGGGCAGAAGAAGGCATCGGCCTGGAGCGGGTGCAACGTTTGCCTGGTCGCTTGCCGGGTTTGTATTGCATACAAACCGACGCGGCAGGTGAGCGCCGCTTTCTTTACTGGCGCAACGAAGCGGCGGTGCGCGACTGCTTCACCACACCGGCCGCGACGCCGATCCTCGCTGCGCTGCCCGACTACGACGTGATCTATTTCAGCGGTATTACGCTGGCGGTACTGGGCGTGAAGGGTCGCGAGATTCTGATCCAGACCTTGATCGACGCCCGCGAGCGCGATGCACGTATCGTCTTCGATAACAACTACCGGCCACGGCTGTGGGCATCGGTCGACGAAGCCCGGGCGGCGTATCGCACTGTCTTGCCGTATGTGGATCTGGCTTTGCTGACGGTGGATGACGAGCAGGCGCTGTTTCATTTCGCTGACTGCGACGCGGTGTTCGAGGCGTATGCGCAGATCGGCACGCCGGAAGTGGTGCTCAAGCGCGGCGCCGAGGCCTGTCTGATCCGCTGTGAGGGCGAGTCATTTGAAGTGCCCGCGCACACGGTTGAAAAGGTTGTGGACACCACGGCGGCGGGGGATTCGTTCAGTGCGGCGTATCTGGCGAGTCGGCTAAGTGGTGGCAGTCCGGCAGAAGCCGCTCAGGCCGGGCATCTGTTGGCCAGTCGGGTTATCCAGATGCCTGGGGCGCTGATTCCAAGATAGGCGTTGGATGGCCGGTTGCTGCGCAATCGGTTCGCGGGCAAGCCCGGCCCCTACAGGATTCGTGTCGGGCACCTCGAATCCTGTGGCAGCTGGCTTGCCAGCGATGGGGCCCGAAGGCCAACCGCCTCAATCGCGGAAAAACACCTGCACCAAGTGATAACCGAACTTGCTTTTGATCGGCCCATGCACCGTCCGCAACGGCTTTTTGAAGATCACGGCATCAATCACGCCCACCATTTGCCCCGGCCGCACTTCCCCCAGATCGCCGCCGCGTTTGCCCGACGGGCACGTCGAATATTTCTTGGCCAGCACGTCAAACGCTTCGCCCTTGGCGATGCGTTGCTTGAGTTGTTCGGCCTCTTCGGCGGTTTTCACCAGAATGTGGCGGGCTTGGGCTTTCATCGAGCAAATACCTGATAGCGGGGTGACGGCGGGGCGGGGATTATGCCTTAACTCACCGTGTGTGGTTGATCATCGTACGAATCTTGTTGGCCAGCAGTTCAATGGAAAAGGGCTTGGCAACCATATCCATGCCGTCCTCGAGAAAGCCCTGACGCTCGGCGGCTTTCTGCGCGTAACCGGTCATGAACAACACTTTCAGGCCCGGCCGATGCTGACGTGCGATCTCCGCCAGTTGCCGGCCGTTCATGCCCGGCAGTCCGACGTCGGTCACCAACAGATCAACGCGCAACGCGGATTCGAGCAGGGGCAGGGCGTGGGTGGCATCCTGCGCTTCGTACGCCTGGTAACCCAGATTCTTGAGCAGATCGAGCACAAGCATGCGCACTGCCGGATCGTCCTCGACCACCACCACGCTTTCGCCTTCCATCGCACTCGGGGCCTGGCGGGACGGCGCGATGTCCGGCTGACACAACTCCTGCGTATGCAGGCGCGGCAGGTACAACCGCACGCACGTACCTTGATCCGGCAAGCTATCGAGACTGACATGTCCACCCGATTGCTGCGCGAAGCCGTAAATCATCGACAAACCCAGCCCCGTGCCCTGGCCGATCGGTTTGGTGGTGAAAAAAGGATCGAACGCCTTGGCCCGTACCGACGGTGTCATGCCGCTGCCGTTATCGCTGACGGCCAGCATCAAGTATTCGCCAGCTTCCACGGGCACCAGGCTGGTGATGTCGCTGCGGTCCAGATAAACATTCGCGGTTTCGATCAGCAGTTCGCCACCGTCGGGCATCGCATCGCGCGCGTTGATCACCAGGTTGAGCACGGCGTTCTCCAGTTGGCTAACGTCAGTGCTCACCGGCCACGCGACTTCGACAAGGCGCAGTTGCAGGTCGATCTCATCGCCCTTGGTGCGGCGGATCAAGTCCTCCAGCGAATGGATCAGTGCATTGACGTCAAGGGTCTTGCGATCCAGTGATTGACGCCGGGAGAAGGCCAGCAACCGATGAGTAAGGGCCGCTGCACGGTTGGCCGACGACACCGCCGCTTCGGTAAACCGTCCGATCTCATCGGCACGACCGTCGGCGATATAGCGCTGCATCAAATCAAGGCTGCCGATGATCCCGGTGAGCATGTTGTTGAAGTCGTGGGCGATGCCGCCGGTGAGCTGACCGACCGCTTCCATTTTCTGCGCATGGCGCAACGCATCTTCGGCACGTTCGCGTTCGAACATCTCGTTTTGCAGGCGTTGATTGGCCTGCGCGAGCTGCTCGGTGCGCGCGCTGACCCGCTCTTCAAGTGTTTCATTGAGGTTGCGCAAGGCTTCTTCGGTTTTCTTACGCTCGGTTTCGTCGATCACGAAGATGTAAAAACCATTGACCGCGCCGTCCGCGCCATGACGCGGCAAGTAGTTCATCAGCGCGTGGCGGGTGCTGCCATCGCGATGCGGGACGGACAAGCTGAACGAGCAAGGTCGCCCGGCAAGCGCTTCAGCAATGTACGGCAGGCGCAAGAAGTATCCTTCATCGCCGAGTACCTCACGGATTGAACGCCCATAAAGCTCTTGGGGCGTCTGGCCGTACCAGTCCAGATAAGCGGCGTTGTTCAGGCGAAAACGTTCTTCGCGATCAACGTAGCTGATGAGGATTGGCATGGCGTTGATGATCAACTGCAATTCGGTCTGGCTTTGGCGCAGCGCCTGCTCGGTGTGCTTGCGCTCAGTCAGATCCAGCGCCGCGCCGAGGAAGCGCACCGGCCGCCCATGGTGATCCTTGTAGCAGCGCCCACGGGCAAACACCCAGCGCAACTGTCCGTCGGCTTGCAGCAAGCGATATTCCTCGGCGTATTCGGTGCCTTGGCTGATGCAATGCTTGATGCTGCGGGTGACCATCGCCCGGTCTTCCGGGTGTACGCCGTGCAGGTATTCACTGATGGGCAACTGACCTGCAGATGCCGGGTCGACACCGTGCAACTGGGCGAAGTGCGCATCGGCAATGAACCGATCCTCACCGATGTCCCAGTCCCAGGTGCCGACAGCGTCGGTGGCGGCCAGCGCCAATTGCAGACGTTCTTCGGTTTGCTGTTGCGCCTTCAAGCTGGCTTCGGAGCGCCGCTGCAATTCCAGGGCGAAGCGTCGGCGCTCATTGGTTTCGATGGCCGTGACCAAAATGCCGGCGACGTCTGCGTTTTCATTGCGGATCGGGCTGTAGGTCAGATCGAGCCAGAAGTCGGATTCCTGGCCGTCGCGTTGAAAGGTAAAGCGTTGCTCGCTGTAAGTGCGCACCTGACCTTGTAGGACGGCGCTGTAAATAGGGTCGGTAAAGTCGCGAAGTTCCGGCCATATCTTGTGTGTTGGTTGTCCGAAACCGTGCGGATGCTTGTTGTCGGCAAGCAGCGCAAAGCCGTTGTTGTAGATTTGCGTCAACTCTGGGCCCCAGAGCAGCAACATCGGCATGGGCGAGTGAAGCACGATGTCGACCGCCGTGCGCAGGCTTTGCGGCCAGGTGCCAGCGGCGCCCAAAGGGCTGCGGCTCCAGTCCGTGCGGGCAATCAGCGTTTGGGCATCATCGGTGATCGGTACAGCACTCATTACATAAATCCTGAATTTCGGTCGGTGAGGCGGCGTCTACTATTGTTCAAAGCGGTAGACGCATGATGGCCCGTCGCGTCACGGCAACGGGCCATTTCTGTTCATTCAATGCTTCGCGGATGTTTTTTGCCATGGAAATCGATGCACTGCTCATACGCCTTGCCAGCGAACACGGCTCCGATCTGTTTCTTGCCACGGGCGCGCCACCCAGCGCACGCATCAACGGCGTTCTCACGGCGTTCAGCGACGAGCCATTCAAGCCTGGCGAAGTCGCTGCGATTGCCGCTTTCCTGATGGACGCCGAGCAGCGTCGGGAGTTCGACCGGGATCTGGAAATGAACCTGGCGATTTCCCGAACGGGCGTCGGCCGTTTCCGGCTCAACATCTTCAAACAACGCAACGACGTGTCGATTGTGATCCGCAACGTCAAACTCGACATCCCGCGTTTCGAGGACTTGAAACTGCCGCCGGTCTTGCTCAAGTCGGTGATGCTCAAGCAAGGGCTGATTCTGTTTGTCGGTGCCACCGACTCCGGCAAGTCGACCTCGCTGGCCGCGCTGATTGATCACCGCAATCGCCACAGCAGCGGGCACATCATCACCATCGAAGACCCCGTGGAATACATTCATCGGCACAGGCGCTCAATCATCAACCAGCGCGAAGTCGGGGTCGACACGCGCAGCTTTCACGCCGCGTTGAAAAACACCTTGCGTCAGGCGCCGGACGTAGTGCTGATCGGCGAAATACGTGACCGCGAAACCATGGAACATGCCCTGGCGTTTGCCGATACGGGCCACTTGGTGCTATCGACCCTGCATGCCAATAACGCCAATCAGGCACTGGATCGAATCCTCAATATGTTCCCGGAGGAGCGTCGCCCGCAGCTACTGCACGCACTGGGCAACAACCTGAAGGCGTTCATCTCGCAACGGCTGGTGCGTACGCTGGATGGCAAGCGGCGGGCAGCTGTGGAAGTCATGCTTGGCACGCCGACCATCGGCGATCTGATCCGGCGCAACGAGCTGGGCGAACTCAAGGGCATCATGGAAAAGTCTCGCGAGATCGGCATGCAAACCTTTGATGAAGCGCTTTTTGAACTGGTGGTTGAAGGCGCCATCGGTGAGGAGGAAGCATTGAAACATGCCGACTCGGTCAATAACTTGAAGTTGCGACTGAAGTTACAGCTCGATAACAATTCGCCGGACAACGCTTCGTCAGGTGATTGGGGGTTAGTGGACTCATAAGTTGCCGTTGTTCTAAGTGCAGTAACGCTGTCTCATAGATTGCTGCTGGCGAAGGTTTCAACCAAGTGTTCATTATTCACTCGTGTTGAAGCCGCCCGGCAAGTCAATGAATTGAGATTTAAACCATGAGCTCTACCCTTGCAGCAAAAGCCTTTCAGTCAACTTCTATCAGCCAGCAATTGCGTTTGAATGCACAGAAGTCAGACGCCATCGAACGACAAATGATTGTGCGCGAATTGAAAGCCGCAACAGCAAATCGCCCGGACGATCAACTTATCAATTGGGAGGAACATGACCTCGAATTACAAGCGGGCTCATCGTTGCACCAGGTTCATACACCCGGTCAGATCCTGCTGAACGAATTGTTGGCGACGGTTGCCGGCCAGAGCATGCTGACCCAGGAAAGTATTCAAAACCGTGGGCTGGCCTGTGTCAGTCACACTGGGGAATTCGAAGTGCTTGGCGCGGCGGGCTGGATCGACGTCGCCGCGTATTTCAGTTACGGCTCGGTCTATCCCGCTCGTTTGGCGGTATTGGTCGATATCGCCAAAGAGACCGGCGAAACACTGTGGTCGGTCAATGCCATTGATATACAGCAGTGGTTGAAGTTTCACGGCTTTGTGATTCCTCGGACAATCGCTGAGGGACGAAACATGATTGAGTTCATGCAGTGCGTTTTTCCGCAGGCCGATCGGTTCGGTAACTATTGGGGTCAGTTGTTTGCCGATGAGCAGGCATTGATTGTGTTGTCTGCAGAACAGCGTCAAGCCATCCGTCGTGTAACCACGACACTGTTACCGTTAAATAAAAAGTTGCTGGATGTTCTGTGTGTTGAAACAGCCGTGGCTATTATTACCCACGATAATGCCCGTGAGCGGTTACAACATTTAATCGAACATCCAGTTGCTCAGGGTTACGCCAGAAAATACCTTGCAGCATTGGACTGGTATGGCGCCGCAACCGAGGCCGACCTGTCGCCCCAGGAACTTGGGCAGGTGTTGATCACTGCCATTTTGCTGGATTTGAACCCCTTTATCGGCCAGGCCAAGGGCCGCACAAGTGTCGGCAGCTTCGACCTGTATTCGCCCACGTATGTCGAACGCCCCGCGTCAGTCGTGCGCGAAGATTTGCAAGCCTATTGCGTGGCCAATCAATGGGTATCACTCGGCGTCGCACCGTTGGCGACGCACCTGTTGCTGGCACGGATAGCCCCGGAGTTTCTGGTGAGGCAAGTGCCCACCGACCTGCTGCTCGGATCGGTGGGTTGGGTGGCATTCTGTAAAGCTGTCGCATTGGTAGATGCAGTGTCGTCGGGCGTTTCGCGTTTCATGACCTACGCGCAGATCATGGCTTACGCCGAGCTGGAGCCGGTCAGCCCGTCGCTCTCGCATATGCATGGCATGGCAATGATTGATCCGATCGTTGATTGGGCGCTGATCAATGGCGTGGAAACGAGGCAGGCACTGGCCGAAGACGAAAAAGCGGCCACCGAGCGCGCCATCGCGGCGTATCTGGCACATGCACAAAGCCTCAATCAGGTCGCAAGCGTATATGCCAGAGCGATACCGGATCGCCGGGCAATCGCGCTGGCAGCACTGAAAGATGAGGTTCCGGCCTGTGACATGCTGGAAGAGAAAGTGCTGTTTCAGAAACCCGGTCTCTACGCCTCGCCGTCGGCAATGTCGATGGTCGATCTGCACATGTCCGGCGATCTGACCGGGCAGCAGTGGGATTTCCGCCCCGTATGGCCTGACAGCACAACGCCGGATCTGAATGGCTCGATCAGCGGCCAAAACCGCCCCACGCTTCACGACCCTTCGGTCAAAAGCCTGTATACCCGCTATCCAGCCGTAAAGTGGCTCAAGGCCAACGACGATGAATTCCACCGTCAATTGCGCGAATACCTGGGTAATCTCGACAACGCGCTCACCACCAGTTTGAAGTTGGCGATTGCGCAAATGATTGCCTATGACCTGGAAGCATTTCTCAAAAGCGACATCACTTTTTTCACGCTGCGCGGCTCTGCAGCTGTCGTGCGCTCGACGCCGATCGGCGGGCCGTTGATCAGAGAGGAAATGGTCGAAAGCCAGCAAGGGCGAGACGCGGCAACCGGGCGATATGGCATCGTGATGTGTGCGACATACCGAGGCGTCGTTACCTGCTACGAGTTGTTCACGCTGCGTGGCGAAGCACGAAAAAACAGCGCGCTTGGGCAACTGATCGGACAGTCGGGAAAACTGCATGAGCCGTCGCGGATAGACTTCGACGGTGACGTGACGGTCAATGGCGCGCCGACGCCTCTGGAGCGGTTGCCGATCAATCTCAAGTGCTACACCCATGGCATCGCCGACCGTTTTTCGAGCGCGACAAGCATGGCCGTCATCGAGAAACTGGGCGTACTGCCGGCCCCGTCGACGCCATCGGTGGTACATCAAAGCGTTTATCGAAACGTCATGGATCCACAGGTTGCGCGCATGGCGCACTTCATCGTCAAACACCGACCCTTGATGAAATTTGATGAGCTCAAAGTTGCGGCTACCGATCCCACCGAGCTTGAACTTGAGCGCGACCGGGGCGAACGTACTGCAACCTACATCGTTGACCTTGCCGTGCCCTTCAAAAAATGCATCGAGGATATCGCGACAGGCGAACACGACCGGGTCGTCGACGGCGTTTACGGTTGTGTGATGGACGGTATTGCGTTGGCCGGTACGTTTGCCGGGGCGGCGGGCAAGGCGCTGAGCATTACTACAAAAACGGTGTCGACAATGTCCAAAGCCGCCAGCCTGGCCAGGCTCGCGATCGGTACGAGTCTGTCCGTTTTCAATCCTCTGGATGACATTCCAGCGGTGCTTCAAGGTGCGGGAAAAATGGTTTACAAGGGCGGATTGCGCTTTGGGCAACAGGCTCAGGACATGCTCGCCCTGGCCCGTTCCCAGCTGGATCACCTCAATGGCGGCCGTAAATCCTTGATCACTGCCGCTGACAGTGCGCACATCGGTCAGGGCAAGTGGACGCCTCACGGCAGCGCTGTCGATACGATGACCGTGCTGGCGGCGCGACGGGATTTTCAGTGGTATGCGCTGGATCGACACGGCAAACCGTGGGGCAAGACGCTGAACAATTTTACGTTTGTGTCGCCGGCGCGTTTTCCTCGGCCCGACAAGACGTTACCGGTCAGCTATACGCGAACGTTGATTGAACGTTGTCTGCCGGTGGCGCAAACGAAGATCGACAACGCAATCAGCGCCATGACACGTCACGATTTCGCCGAAGAGCGCAGATTCGTCATTCGGATGCTGATGGGCAGCAGCAGCGCCGATGTAACCGATCGCCTGCTCAAATACCTGAAACTCGTGAAAACCGATTTCGCCGGACTGTCCCTCAGCAACTTTTTGCTGGATCCGTTCAAGGACTCGGGCAGCATTGCCGCCTTCAACGTCGACCTCTATACCCAATGGAAAGCCAACGGCAATGACGTGGCGTTCATCGAAGTGTTTACGCCAAACCTCAACAGCCATTTCATGAGCCATGGGCTGAATAATGGGGTGGTGGCCGACGACCTGATTCATGAACTGTTCCATGGGATAACCAAGGAGTCCGATGTGGGCTATGCCAGTGATGCTCAGGTGGGTGGCGCCCAAGGGCAGAAGCTCGACGTTGCGCCATTGCTGAATCTGGCGACGGGATTTCTGCACATCACGGATGACGGCGCCACTCCGAACTACCATGCCAGTTCAAAAACCTTTGAAAACGCCGATTCCCTGGCGGTCACCGCGACGTTGTTGAGTCAGCTGTTTACCGACAAAAATGCTTATCTCGAAAACATGACGATCATGAGCCAGGCTGTTTCCGCCAACCGTAATCGCGCGATCACCTCGCCCGTGGTGATCACGCTCAACAAGGTTTGATCCAAACGCGCTAAACCGTGAGCTCCGGGCGGTCGCGATACTGTTCCAGCGCTTGCGGATTGGCGAGGGCGTCGGTGTTTTTCACCTTTTCCCCATGCACCACGTTGCGCACGGCGAGTTCGACGATTTTGCCGCTGAGGGTGCGCGGGATGTCCGTTACCGTGAGGATCTTCGCCGGCACATGCCGTGGCGTGGTGTTGGCGCGAATCACGTCACGGATGCGTTGCGCGAGGGTTTCGCTCAGTTCGACGCCTTCGCGCAACTTAACGAACAGCACCACGCGCACGTCATCCTGCCAGTGCTGACCGATGGCCACGCTATCGAGTACCTCGGCGACTTTTTCCACTTGGCGATAAATTTCCGCCGTGCCGATGCGCACACCGCCGGGGTTAAGCACGGCGTCCGAGCGGCCGTGGATCAGCATCGCGCCGTGGGGCAATTGTTCGGCGTAGTCGCCCTGGGCCCAGACACCCGGGAACAGGCTGAAATACGATTTGCGCAGTTTTTCGCCGTCGGGATCATTCCATAAGCCGACGGGCATCGCCGGGAAGTGACGCGTGCACACCAACTCGCCCTTTTCGCCGATCACCGGTTGGCCTGCATCGTTCCAGACTTCAACGGCCATCCCCAGGCTCTTGCCCATGTTTTCGCCACGACGCACCGGCGACATCGGGTTGCCGTTGACGAAGCAGGAAACGATGTCGGTGCCGCCGGACATCGACGCCAGGCAAACATCAGCTTTGAAGTCGCGATAGACAAAGTCGTAACTCTGCGGCGACAAGGCCGAACCGGTACACAGCAGGGTTTTCAGGCTGCTCAAGTCATGGCTGTCGCGAGGTTTGACGCCGCTGCTTTCCAGAGTCGCGAGGTATTTCGGACTGGTGCCGAACACGCTTACGCGCTCATCGTCGATCAGATCCAGCAAGCGCTCGTTGTCTGGATGAAACGGCGAACCGTCGTACAACACGATCGCGCTACCCACGGCCAGCGCCGAGACCAGCCAATTCCACATCATCCAGCCGCACGTCGTGTAATAGAACAAACGCTCGCCCGGGCCGAGATCAACGTGCAGGCCATGCTCCTTGACGTGCTGCAGCAAAACGCCGCCGGTGCTGTGGATGATGCACTTCGGCACGCCGGTGGTGCCGCTCGAATACAGCACGTACAGCGGATGGGCGAAGGGCACCGGGACAAAAAACGGTTCATCGCCGGGCTTGTAGAAGTCGTCCCACAGGCTGACGTCGGCATCGGTATGAAATGCAGCGGGCTGAACCCGGGGCTGTGCATAGGGCACGATGATCAGTTGTTGCAGTGACGGCAGTCGTTCAAGAATTTCGTTGATCTTGGCAATCTGGTCGATGTCCTTGCCGGCATAACGGTAACCGGCGCAGGTGATCAGCACTTTCGGTTCGATCTGGCCGAAACGGTCGATGACGCCCTGGGTGCCAAAGTCTGGGGAGGAACAGGACCAGACCGCGCCAAGACTGGTGGTGGCCAGCATTGCCACCAGGGTTTGCCACGTGTTGGGCATGCACGCGGCGACGCGATCACCGATACCGACGCCCGCTGCTTGAAGACTGGCCTGGAAACCGGCGACCTGCTGCGCAAGCTCGGCCCACGTCAATTGTTCGCGCTGACCGTTTTCGGCTACGGCGACCACGGCAACGGCGTCGTCGCGACGGCGCAGTAGATGTTCCGCAAAATTCAGCGTGGCCCCGGGAAACCATTCGGCGCTGGGCATTTGCGTGCCTTCACGCAAGACCGCATCGGGTTGGGTGTGGAAACGAATGTCGAAGAAATCGACGATGGCCTGCCAGAAAACGTCGCGTTGTTCGACGCTCCATTGGTGCAGGGCAGGGTAATCACCGAGATCCAGCGGGTGACGCTGATTGACGAAGCGCCGGAAGCTGTCCATGCGTGATTGTTCGATGCGTTCGGCATCGGGTTGCCAGAGGATGTCGGACATGGAATGGCCTCGTTGTCTTATAAGTGCACAGATAACCTGTAGGAGCGAGCCTGCTCGCGAAGCCGTCGGCACATTCGACACTCTAATCGACTGATACGCAGTCTTCGCGAGCAGGCTCGCTCCCACCGAGGATTTTTATTGTGCCAGCCAGCCGCCATCAATATTCCACGCCGCGCCACGCACTTGGCTACCGGCCTCGCTGCATAAAAACTGTACCAGTTCGCCCAGATGCGCCGGCGTGACGAACTCGAGCGACGGCTGTTTCTCGGCCAGCAAATCGTGCTGCGCCTGCTGCGGATCGATGCCACTGGCAATGCGATCATCGATCTGCTTTTGCACCAGCGGCGTCAGCACCCAGCCTGGGCAGATTGCATTGCAGGTGACATTGCTGGTAGCGGTTTCCAGGCCGACCACTTTGGTCAGCCCGATGACACCATGCTTGGCGGCGACGTAGGCCGCTTTGCCGGTCGAACCGACCTGGCCATGCACCGAAGCGATGTTGATGATCCGTCCCCAGCCCTTGGCTTTCATGCCTGGCAGGCTCAACCGCGTGCTGTGAAAAACCGAAGACAGGTTGATCGCAATGATCGAATCCCAACGCTCCACCGGAAAATCTTCAACGGCGGCAACGTGCTGGATGCCGGCGTTGTTGACCAGGATATCGACGCCACCGAATTCACGCTCGGCGTAGGTGATCATCTCGGCGATTTGCGCCGGGTCGCTGACGTCGGCGGGGTGGTGGCCGACCTTGCCGCCGAACTGTTGCACTTGCTTGATCACGGCGGACGCATCGCCGAAGCCATTGAGGATCAGGTTGGCGCCAGCCTTGGCCAGGCCGAGCGCGATGCCCAAGCCGATGCCGCTGGTGGAGCCGGTGACCAATGCGGTCTTGCCCGAAAGAGTCGTCATGAATACCTCACACAATGCCGGTGGCGTAGAAAGTAGCGATGACCACGAAAACCGCGAGGGTCTTGATCAGCGTAATACAGAAAATATCTTTGTAAGCTTCGCGATGGGTCAGGCCGGTGACCGCGAGCAGGGTAATGACGGCGCCGTTGTGCGGCAGGGTGTCCATGCCGCCGCTGGCCATGGCGGCCACGCGGTGCAGCACTTCCAATGGAATGTTGGCGGCGTTCGCCGCGTTGATGAACTGCTCGGACATCGCCGCCAGTGCGATGCTCATGCCGCCCGATGCGGAACCGGTGATGCCGGCCAGCAGCGTGACGGTGATCGCTTCATTGACCAGCGGATCGGGAATGCCTTTGAGCCAGTCGGCCAGGACCAGAAAACCCGGCAAGGAGGCGATCACCGCGCCGAAGCCGTACTCCGACGCCGTGTTCATCGCCGCCAGCAACGCGCCGCTGACGGCACTTTTGCTGCCCTCCGCGAGCTTGCTGCGAATCGCCCGGAAACCGAACGCCAGCACCATGAGGATGCCGACCAGCAGCGCTGCCTGAACAGCCCAGATGGCCGTGAGCTTGGCGATTTCCGTGGTAACCGGCGTGGTCATGCCCGGCAGCGCGAGGCTGTGGGTCTTGCCGTACCACTGCGGAATCCACTGGGTGAACAGCAAGTTCATGATGCCCACGGCCAGCAACGGCGAGAGGGCGATCCACGGGTTGGGCAGCGTGAGGTCTTCGGCGGTTTCCGGCTCGTTGCGCAGTTCGGTGCCGTAGCCTTCGCCCGCACGCTGCGCCTTATTGCGCTGGCGCTGGAGGAACAGCATGCCGGCGCAAAACACGAAGATCGTACCGATCACGCCCAGCCAGGGCGCCGCCCAGGCGGTGGTGTTGAAAAAAGTGCTGGGGATGATGTTCTGGATCTGTGGCGTGCCGGGCAGGGCGTCCATGGTGAACGAGAATGCACCGAGCGCAATCGTCGCCGGAATCAACCGTTTGGGAATGTTGCTCTGGCGGAACATCTCGGCGGCGAACGGATAAACCGCGAATACCACCACAAACAGCGACACGCCGCCGTAAGTGAGCAGGGCGCAGACAAGGACGATCACCAGCATCGCTTGGCGCGTACCGAGCAGGCGAATCGCCGCCGCAACGATTGAACGTGAGAAACCCGACAGCTCAATCAGCTTGCCGAACACGGCGCCGAGCAGGAACACCGGAAAGTACAGTTTGATGAAACCGACCATTTTCTCCATGAATACGCCCGTGAAGGCGGGCGCGACAGCGGAAGGGTCGGTAAGCAGCACAGCGCCGAGGGCGGCAATCGGGGCAAACAGGATGACGCTGTAGCCGCGATAGGCGGCGAGCATCAACAGCGCGAGGGCTGCCAAGGCAATGATCACACTCATGGTGTGTCTCCAGAGATTGTTATTTTTGTGATGGAACGGGTGTAGGCGGGAGGGATAGCGAGATGCGTGCCAAGTGTTTAAGTGATTGATTTATATAGTGTTAGTTTAGTGCTGCGAGTTTTGCAGTAATAATATGTCTCTTATTTGAGATTTTTTGCGGATGAAAAGATCGCAGCCTGCGACAGCTCCTGCAAAGTAAACGCGAATCCACCTGCGCTGCCGAAGGCTGCGGTCTTTTGACCTTAAAAAATGTTTCTATAAGTCGGGATTGGAGTCTCGCTATTGAGACTCAGCAATCCCCAATGCCACCATTTTCTTGTAGAGCGTCGACCGCCCAAGCCCCAACCGCTGCGCCGCTTCGATCACTTTCCCCCCACATTGCGCAAGCGTCGCCTGAATCAATTGCCGGTCAAAGCGTTCCCGCGCCTCGCTGAAAGTCTCGTGCGCCACGGGCTCAGACATTGGCACAGGCAACCGTTCCACCGGCAAAAACGTCCCGATCGCCGCGCGTATATCCTCCGCCGTCAGCATCACGTCATCACTGAGCAGCGCGGCGCGCTCCAGGACGTTGCGCAGTTCGCGAATATTCCCCGGCCAGGCGTGCTGCCCCAGCAGATCCAGTGCTGGCCGAGCCAGTTCATGCTGGCTGCGCAGTTCTTCGAGGATCGCTTCACTGAGCGCCGGCAGATCGTCCAGGCGCTCACGCAATGGCGGCACCTGGATCGGCAATACATTGAGTCGGTAGTACAAATCGGCGCGGAATTCGCCACGCTTGATCGCCGCTTCAAGGTCGGTGGACGTGGCGGCGATGACCCGCACATCGCTCTGGATCACTTCGTTGGAGCCCACCGGTTCGAACTCTTTCTCCTGCAACACCCGCAGCAACTTGCTCTGCAACGGCAGGGGCATGTCGCCGATTTCGTCGAGAAACAACGTGCCGCCCTGAGCGATTTGCAGCTTGCCGGTGCGGCCCTTGCGGTCGGCGCCGGTAAACGCGCCCGGTGCCGTGCCGAAAAATTCTGCTTCCAGCAACGCCTCGGGAATGGCGGCGCTGTTGATGCTGACGAACGCCTTGTGCGCTCGGGGCGACGCGCCATGGATGGCCTGGGCGAGCAGTTCTTTGCCGGTGCCGGTCTCGCCGAGCAGCAACACTGGAGAGTCGGCGCTGGCGCTACGGCGAGCGCGGCGTTTGACTTCCAGGCTCGCGGCGCTGGTGCCGATGAAGTGCGCGAAGTTGTATTTGGTCTGGCGAGCGCGCAACAGGGAGCGGGTCGAGGCCAATTCTTCCTGCATGCTCAGGTAACGCTTGAGCATGGGTGACAGGGAGCGCAACTCGTCGAACAGGGCGAAGCCGATGGCGCCGATCACGGCGCCGGCGTCGTCATGAATCGGCAGGCGCATCACCACCAGTGGCTCTTTGGGGGTGTCCTGCATATCCAGCAGGATCGGCCGGCCAGTGCGCACGACTTCGCGCAACAGGCTGCCGGGGATGACGCTTTCGCAAGGCTTGCCGATGGCGCCTGCGGCGTTATCCAGGCCAAAACGCCGGGCATAGCGCTCGTTCATCCAGACGATATTGGCGTCGCGATCGACAATGACCGTGCCTTCACTCGATTGCTCGATGATCTCGAACAGCGAACGGATCGCCAGCGTGCGAACCCGTTGGTAGTCCTTGAGGCTTTCGGTGGTGTTCATTGGCAAGCATCCAGGGTCGAATTCAAGGTCAAAAGATCGTCCGAACGCGGCCCGAGCCTGCGGCAGCTCCTACAGGGAAGAGGAGGTCCCTGTGGAAGCCGGGCTTGCCCGCGAAGGCCGCGACACGGTTTTGAATCATTACGCGCAGTATGCCTACCCCGGATGCGCCGCCGCCAACAGCTCTTTGGTGTACGGGTGCTGCGGCGCCTCGAATACGTTGTGGCTGGCACCTTGTTCGACCACTTTGCCGTCTTTGATCACAATCATGTCGTGGGCCAGGGCGCGCACCACGGCCAGGTCGTGGCTGATGAACAGGTAGGTCAGCCCGTGTTTTTCCTGAAGCTGGCGGAGCAGGGCGACCACTTGTTTCTGCACCGTGCGATCGAGCGCCGAGGTCGGTTCATCAAGCAGGATCAGCGCCGGTTTCAACACCAGGGCTCGGGCGATGGCGATGCGTTGACGCTGGCCACCGGAAAACTCGTGGGGATAGCGGTGTCGGCTGTCAGGGTCAAGACCGACTTCCTTCAGGACTTGAATCACTTGGGCGTTGCATTCTTCGGTCGTGCATTGAAAGTGCACTTCCAGGCCTTCGCTGATGATTTGCGCGACCGACATCCTCGGGCTGAGGCTGCCGAACGGATCCTGAAACACCACCTGCATCTGCCGCCGCCATGGGCGCAATTGCTTCTGGTTGAGGCCATCCAATGGTTCGCCCTGAAAGCGGATACTGCCTTCGGAGTCGAGCAAGCGCAGGATTGCTTGGCCCAGCGTCGACTTGCCCGAACCGGACTCGCCGACGATCCCAAGGGTCTTGCCACGCTGGATATTCAGGCTGATGCCGTCTACTGCCCGCAGTAATTGCTTGCGCTGGAACAAGCCGCCACCGACTACGAAATCCACGCGTAAATTGTCAACTTCGAGCACGTTCTCACGATCGTCCCGAGGCAGTGCTTCGCCTTCCGGTTCGGCATTGAGCAGCACACAGCTATAAGGGTGCTTCGGTTCGGTGAACAGCGTTTCGCACGGCGCCTGTTCAACGATTTCACCGGACTTCATCACACACACACGCTGGGCGATGCTGCGCACCAGATTGAGGTCGTGACTGATCAGCAGCAACGACATGCCGAGGCGTTGCTGCAGGGATTTGAGCAGCAGCAGAATCTTGCGCTGCACGGTGACGTCCAGTGCGGTGGTTGGCTCGTCGGCAATCAACAATTCCGGTTCGCACGCCAGCGCCATGGCGATCATCACCCGTTGCCGCTGGCCGCCGGAAAGTTGATGAGGATAAGCCTTGAGGCGCTCTTTGGGTTTCTGGATGCCGACTAGTTCGAGCAGTTCGAGGGTACGTTCTTGTGCAGCTTTACCGCCGAGCCCGCGATGCAGGAGCAGCGTTTCGCCGATCTGCTTGGCGATGGTATGTAGCGGATTGAGCGACGTCATCGGCTCCTGGAAGATCATCGCGATGCGGTTGCCACGCAGTTCGCGCAACGCCTTTGGATCGGCGCCGACCAGTTCCTGGCCACGGTAACGGATGCTTCCCGTGGTCTGGCTCTCGCCCTCGGGCAGCAATTGCAGGATCGAATGCGCGGTCACCGATTTGCCGGATCCCGATTCGCCCACCAGCGCCAGACACTCGCCCGGATGAATGTCCAGGCACAGATTGCGCACCACGGGGTGACCGTTGAAGGCGACACTCAGGTCGCGGATTTCGATGAGGTTCTCGGTCATGGCTTGTCCGTTCATGAGCGCGGATCAAAGGCGTCGCGCAAGGCTTCGCCAATGAACACCAGTAAGGAAAGAATCAGCGCCAGGGTGAAGAACGCCGTCAGGCCGAGCCATGGCGCTTGAAGATTCTGCTTGCCCTGGCCAATCAGCTCGCCGAGCGAAGCACTGCCGGCGGGCATGCCGAAACCAAGGAAATCCAACGCGGTGAGGGTGGAAATGGCGCCGGTCAAAATGAACGGCAGATAACTCAATGTGGCGTTCATGGCGTTGGGCAAGATGTGCCGGAAAATCACTTTGCGGTCGGTCAGGCCCAATGCCCGCGCGGCTTTGACGTATTCGAGATTGCGGCCGCGCAGAAACTCGGCGCGCACGACATCCACCAGCGCCAGCCACGAAAACAGCGCCATGATCCCCAGCAGCCACCAGAAATTTGGCTCGACGAAGCCCGACAGGATGATCAGCAGATACAGCACCGGCAACCCTGACCAGACTTCCAGCAGGCGCTGACCGATCAGGTCGACCCAGCCGCCGTAATAGCCTTGCAATGCACCGGCGGCGATGCCGATCAGCGCGCTGACAAACGTCAGCATCAGGGCGAACAGAATCGACACCCGCGCGCCGAAAATGACCCGTGCCAGCACATCTCGCGCCTGATCATCAGTGCCCAGCCAGTTGACGGACGATGGCGGACTGGGCGCCGGTTTGTTGAGGTCGTAATTGGGCGTGTCATCGCTGAACGGAATCGGCGGGAACAGCATCCAGCCACCGGCCTTGCGAATCAGATTCTGCACATAATCGCTGCGGTAATCGGCCTGGAATGGTAACTCCCCGCCAAATTCCTGCTCGGTATGGCGCTTGAACACAGGGAAATACAATTCATCCTGAAAACTCACGACGAGCGGTTTGTCATTGGCGATCAGTTCGCCGCCGAGCGTCAGGGCGAACAGGCCAATAAACAGCCACAACGACCACCAGCCCCGACGGTTTTTCTTGAAGCGTTCGAAGCGGCGACGGCCCAGCGGCGAGAACTTGAACATCAGGCGTTCCTCGCAGCGAAATCGATGCGCGGATCGACCAGGGTGTAGCAAAGGTCACCGACCAGTTTTATCAGCAGGCCAAACAGCGTGAAGATGAACAGCGAGCCGAATACCACCGGATAGTCGCGGGAGACGGCGGCTTCGTAACTCATGCGGCCGAGACCGTCGAGGGAAAAGATCACTTCGATCAGCAGCGAACCGGCAAAGAACACGCTGATGAATGCCTGCGGAATCCCCGACACCACCAGCAACATCGCATTGCGGAACACATGGCCGTACAACACGCGACGTTCGCTCATACCCTTGGCGCGGGCAGTCACCACGTATTGGCGGGTGATTTCATTGAGGAACGAGTTCTTCGTGAGGATGGTCAGGGTGGCGAAGCCGCCGATCACCAGTGCGGTAACTGGCAGCACCAGATGCCAGAAATAGTCGGTGATCTTGCCAAGCGTCGAGAGGGATTCGAAGTTGTCCGAGACCAGACCTCGCACAGGAAACCAGTTCAGCGACGTGCCGCCGGCAAACACCACGATCAGAAACATCGCGAACAGAAACGCCGGCATCGCATAGCCGATGATGATCGCCGTGCTGCTCCAGATGTCGAAATGACTGCCGTGGTGCACGGCTTTGCGGATGCCCAGCGGGATCGAGACTAGATAGGTGATCAGCGTCGCCCAGAGACCGAGGGAAATGGTCACCGGCATTTTTTCCAGGATCAGATCCGTCACCGTGGCACCGCGAAAGAAACTCTTGCCGAAGTCCAGTTGCGCGTAATTCTTCAGCATCAGCCATAGGCGTTCGTGAGCCGGTTTGTCGAAGCCATACTGTTTTTCGATGTCCTTGATCAGTTGCGGATCGAGACCACGGCTCGCCCGCGACGTGCTCATGGTTTCACCGGATCCGCCGCCGACACTGGCGCCACCGATGCCTTGCAGGTGCGCGATGGCCTGCTCGACCGGGCCACCCGGTGCGGCCTGGATGATGACGAAGTTCACCAGCAGAATGATGACCAGCGTCGGGATGATCAGCAGCAGCCGCCGCAGTATGTAAGTCCACATCAACGCGGCCCTCCGGGTCTGCCACGGCTGATTTTTTCAGCCGTCATCTGTTGATTGGTCAACGGCGTACTGCTGATTTCCCACCAGGTCTCGATGGCTTCATCGTTGCTCGCTTGTTCGGCGGGCATGCCGAAGCGATTCCACCAGACAGTGGAGGTGCCTGGCGGGTAGTAGTTGGGAATCCAGTAGTAGTTCCATTGCAGCACCCGATCCAGGGCGTGGGCGTAGCGCAGCATGTCGGGCTGGGTCGAGGCGCGGATCAGGCCGTTGATCAATGTGTCGACCGCCGGGTTTTTCAGCACCATGTAATTGTTGGCACCGGGGTCATTGGCCGATGCCGAACCGAAATAGTTAAGCAACTCGCCCCCGGGAGAGGTGGTCACCGGGTATCCCGTGACGATCATGTCGTAATCGCGGCTCATCAGGCGATTGACGTACTGCGATGAATCGATGCGACGAATGTTCAAGTCGATGCCGATCTGCTTGAGGGTGCGTTTGTAGGGCAACAACAAACGATCCATGCCGTTCTGGCTGACCAGAAACGTGAAGCTCAAAGGCTCGCCCTGAGCGTTGACCAGTTGATCGCCCTCGGGCTTCCAGCCTGCCTGCCCGAGCAATGCCAGCGCTTGCAGTTGTTTGTCGCGAATCACGCCGCTGCCATCGGTTTTTGGCGCTTGGAAGACCTGGGTAAAAACTTCATCGGGAATTTGTCCGCGCAACGGTTCCAGAATCTTCAGTTCTTGCGCGTCGGGCAGGTTGCGGGCAGCCAGGTCGGAATTGGAGAAGTAGCTTTGCTGGCGGATGTACAGATTGCGCATCATCTGCCGATTGCTCCATTCAAAATCCCAGAGCATGGCCAGCGCCTGACGGACACGGCGATCTGCAAACACCGGTTTCTGCAAGTTGAACACGAAGCCTTGCGCCGATTGGGGCGCTTGCGTAGCCAGGTGGGCCTTTTGCAGGCGACCGTCGCTCAACGCCGGGCTGTCGTAGCCGATGGAATAGCCGGTGGCGGAAAATTCACGGTTGTAGTCGTAGGCGCCGCCGCGCAGTACCTGGCGGGCGACGTCGGTGTCGCCGAAGTACTCGATGCTGAAATGATCGAAGTTGTAGAGGCCGCGACTGACCGGCAAATCCTTGCCCCACCAGTCAGCATTGCGTTCGAAGGTGATGCTGCGCCCGGAGTCGACCTTGCCGACACGGTACGGGCCGCTGCCCAGCGGTGGTTCATAGCCGCCACCTCCGGCGAAATCGCGATGCTTCCACCAATGTTGCGGAAAGACTGGCAGGGTGGCGATGTCCAGTGGCAATGTGCGGTTTTCGTTGCTTTTGAAATCGAAGCGCACGGTCAACGGTGCTTCCACTTCAACGCCTTTGACGTCGGCAAATTGGGTGCGATAACGCAGGCTGCCCTGGGTCATCAGCAAATCATAGGTGTAACGCACGTCTTCGGCGGTGATGGGCTGGCCGTCTGCGAAGCGCGCCTTGGGGTTGAGATAGAAACGCAGGGACAGGCCGTCATCGGAGCGCTCCATTTTCTGTGCGACCAGGCCGTAAACCGTGTAGGGCTCGTCCATCGAACGCTGGGCAAGGGGCGAATAGAGCATGCCGTCAATCTGGCTGACGCCGATGCCTTTGTCGATGTAAGGCAGAACGTGATCGAAATGGCCGATCTCGACGGCCGAACGACGCATCGTGCCGCCCTTGGGTGCCTGCGGGTTGGCGTAGGCAAAGTTGCTGAAGCCGTCAGGATACTTGGCCGGTTCGCCATAAACGGTGAGGGCGTGTTGCGGTATGGCGTCAACACCAGTGGCGGTCAGGAAAAGGACCACGGCAGTGAACATCAATGTCGGGAAAGCGAATCGCATTATCAGCCTTAACGCTGCAGGATCGGTAAACGCAACTTGTGCGCGAGCGGCGCATCGGTCGCCAGCCGTACATATCCGAAATACAACGGCCCACCAAAAGGCGGGCCGTTGGCAAGCAAGCCGGACGAGGGATCAGTCCTGGCGGCTGGTGACTTCCAGCAAGTGGTAGCCGAACTGGGTTTTCACCGGGCCTTGCACGACATTGATTGGCGCGCTGAACACCACGGTGTCGAATTCCTTGACCATTTGGCCAGGGCCGAACGAACCCAGATCACCGCCCTGACGGCTGGACGGGCAGGTGGAATTGGCCTTGGCCACGTCGGCGAAATCGGCGCCGCCTTCGATCTGGGCCTTGAGTTCGTTGCACTTGTCTTCGCTGGAAACCAGGATGTGGCGGGCAGTGGCTTTAGCCATGGGGAAATTCTCCAATCTATTTCAGTAAAGTGCTGAGCCTACCGGAATCAGTGGGCGATTTCTCGGCAAAGTTCCGTTCGGCTATTCGGGCGAGACTCTGTGGCCTCATGTCATGTCTGCGCTAGAGGTCTGCCGCACACAGGCGGGCAGCGTGTTGTACATAAAGGTCGATAGAGTCTGGCATCACCGCACGTTGCGCTGGCGTCCTGCGCAGGCTGCCCAAGTGGTCGAAAGGGTAATCGGAACGGATAACAGTGCCCAGGTGCGAGCTGTAGCGGCCAACGAGGCCGTCATTCTGCTCGGCTTCCGTGGTGAAGTGTTCCGCCATCGCCCGACAAACCGCATGAATCGGGTCAAGTGTGAGCGGGAACGTCAGGAAACCCGTCTGCAACGTACCACTCCAGGAGTAATAACGTACGCCGTTGACGCGCTCTGCCCCATGTCCGCCCCATGTGGCAGGCAGGCCTTGCGGATATTTGTCGTTGAAAGCGCCGACCCCTTCGGTGGTCAGGGCATTGAGCGCCGCGACGGCGTTTTGCGGAAGGGTTCGGTTACCACCGAGTAAGGCGAGCAGGTCGGCGAAATGCGTCGCGACTTTCTGCGCGACCGCTTCGGGCAAGCGCCCTGGAATCAACGCCTGACGTAAAAAATCGGCGATTTCCGAACCGTGATTGGGGCCGCTGACCGATGTCACCGATGCGACTGTTTGTGGGGCAACGGCCGCTACATAGCGCGCGGCGAGGGCGCCTTGGCTGTGTCCTATCAAATTGACCCGTTCGGCGCCGGTTCTTCTGAGCAACGCATTGATCTGGTCACGTAGTTGCTCGCCTCGGACTTCATTGTCGTGAGTAGCTGACAAGTGCGGAACGAACACTCGGTGGCCCGCAGCTTTAAGTACCTCCTTGACGTCATGAAAAAGCTCGAAGGCGCCAATGCGCTCAAATCCAAACAAACCGTGCACCAACAGGATGGGGGAGTGGGTTGTTGCATTCCGTTGCATGTTCATACCTTTTCGCAGAAGTTCATCGGTGATCTCTGCGTGCCACTCTAAATCACTCATTTCACGAGCGGCGTATGAAAAGCCGCTTCCTTCGAGGGGAAAATGGACTAGTACATGTGCGAACTTTCCTTGGTGATTGAACGCTGTATCGGAATATTTGGACATCCAGCGCACACCCTTCATGTTTTTCCCGGCCGCTGCCTACGCGATGAGCTGACTTTGACCAAGCGCTGTAGGGCCTTGAACTGACATCTTTCCACTCGGCAAACGCGTTCAAATGATGACTGCCCGTGCATTTGCCGGGCGCCTAACGTTTCCAGGGAATGGAGCTACACATGACAATGCATGACGCACAGTTGATTTCGCGGACGGAATTGGCCACACCTGTTATCGAAGGCGTGGAGGGCAGCGTGATTGATCCGGCAATGGGGCGGGTTGTCGTGCGGGTCGCTCCCTATTCAGGCATGGCCTGTGGCGACAAGGTGGTCTTGATCTGGGCAGGCCTTGATGCCGAAGGCTTGGGTTATCGGCATGAGATGTCGCGCTTCGTCAGTGACGGGCAGGTCGCGAAAGACATTGTATTCGTGGTCAAGAATGTTCATCTCGCGGCACTTGACGGCGGCTCGCTTGAGCTCCGCTGGGCATTGACCTGTGCAGCTCGACCCGAACCTGAGATATCGACAGCGCTGGTGCTCGATGTCGGCGATGTAAACGACCATTTGCTGCCGGCGGTTATCGACGATGCCGTGGGCGGAACGCTGGATCCGGATCGAGTGCCATTGGGCGCGAGCGTCACGTTGCGACCTTATGCACGGATGAAGGCGGGCGACCGGATTTGCTGGTCATGGGAGGGCGTATCTTCAGCCGTTCCGTTTGAAGATTCGCTGACAGTCGAAGGGTTCGCGGTGGGTGAAACCTTGGGTGTCTGGGTGGCGCCAGAATACATACGTGCTCATATCAGCGGCGAAGTCAGCGTCACGTATCGAGTGGAACAAGCGGGTGAAACGCCACGCAGCTCCGAGCCGGCAAAAATACTGATCGCACCTTTGCAGCGCGGTACGTTGCGCGCACCCGATGTGCTGGAATTGCAGAACGGTGTTCTGAAGCTGGAAGATGCGCTGGATGGCGTGACGGTGGTGATCGATAACGCCCGGGCAGAAGCGGGAGAGCTGGTGTACCTGCAATGCAATGGCACGTTATTCAGCCATCATGATGAGCGGGAAATCACTGGGGAAAACGCGGGCGATGCTTTGGTGTTTATCGTTCCCTACCGGTTCTGGCGAGAGCATCAAGGCACCGAGGTGCGGATATTTTTCCAGGTCGAGCGGCTTGATGATACGAGTCAGGTGTCCGACGCGGTTATCGTACAAGTAGAGGCGCAGGTGTCGGTCGAATCGTCAGCTTGCAATGCGCAGCCCTCCGGGCTTTGAACATGCCGGAGGGCTGCGATAGCGTCAGCCGCGATCGTCTTTGCGGATGCGCTCGGCGGCGTTCAGCAACAGCCGCTGCGTCGCATTGAAACCCAGGCATCCGTCGGTGATGGATACGCCATATTGCAAGGAGGCGCCGAGAGGCTGGCAACCTTCAAGCAGATGGGACTCCAGCATCATGCCGATCAGTGAGTGATCACCTTGCAGGCGTTGTTCTAGGACGTCATTGAATACCGCCGGCTGACGCAACGGGTCTTTGCCGCTGTTGGCATGGCTGCAATCGACCATGATCCGGCTTGGGATTTTCAGGCGTGACAGTTCTGCCCGAATCTGTGCAACGCTGTCACGGTCGTAATTGGGCCCTTGATGACCCCCGCGCAGCACCACATGGGTATTGCGGTTGCCTTGGGTTTGAATGATCGCCGGATGCCCCTGACTGTCCACTCCGAAGTGCCGGTGGGGATGTGCCGCAGAACGCATCGCATCGACGGCGACGGCAACGCCGCCGTCGGTGCCATTCTTGAATCCGACCGGCATGCTCAAGCCGCTGGCCATTTCCCGATGGATTTGCGATTCAGTGGTGCGGGCACCAATGGCGACCCAGCCCAGCAGGTCGTCGAAATAGCCGGCGGCCATCGGTTGCAGCAGTTCAGTGGCGATCGGCAGGCCGAGGCGGATCATTTCCAGCATCAGTTCGCGCGACAGTGTCAGGCCGGCGGCCATGTCATCGCTGCCATCCAGGTGTGGATCGTAAGCCAGACCTTTCCAGCCAATGGTGGTGCGGGGTTTTTCAACGTAGGCACGCATAACCAGCAGCATTACATCGCTGACTTCATCAGCCAGACGGGCCAGTTCGCCAGCGTATTCAATGGCCGATTTCGGATCGTGGATGGAGCAGGGGCCGACGACGACCAGCAGACGCTGGTCTTCACCGTCGAGAATGGCGCGAATCGTTTCGCGGTGCGCGGTAACTTGTTGACTGAGGACATTGCTCAACGGCAGTTGTTGTTTCAACTGCAACGCGCTGGGCAAGCGCAGCGTCAGGGTTTCGTTGGCAGGATTCAGGCTGGACAGCGGTAGAACGGAGACGGACGAGTTCATGTTTTAAGTTCCTGGGCCGGCGGCGGGTGCGTCCCGCGCGCAAAGCCCTACTGGGGTGTTCGACAGTTGGCCGGATTGGCGTGAAGAGAGTGCTTGCCACCTGTGGGTGACCGATCGGAGGCGGCAGGCTGTCCCGAGCGGAGGCTGGTAAATCGCCAGGCGGTGAAACTGTCGTGACGGTAATAAGTGGCGTAGTTCATGTCGTTATTCCTCAAGGTGTCTGTTGTGGGGCTGAAAAAAACAGGGGCCAGAAAAAACAAAACCCCCGGTCGGGAGGCCGACCGGGGGTTGAGAATTCTCTGGTAGGCGACCCGTCAAATTGGGCGCCGTATGGGTATCAGGCGCGCCAGTGGCTAAACCAATACCCAAAATAAAAACTGACCGGAGCGCAGACGCCGTTCACCCGTGCAGCCGCGATCGAGCGCAGGGCGCTGATGGCAGGAAGCTTGGAAAGGGTGGTCAACATGTTCTGTCTCCAGTGAATGCGCCGAGCTTACTCGACGCAAGCGCGCGCCAGCAATCAGAAAATGCTATCGAGTGTTTTAAGTGCCAGCTATAAGGTAGGAGTTTAATACCTGTGACTGCTTCAGTAGGGAGATTGACTTCAGTGTTCCACCTGCTCAACGCATCTGTTGACGATCTGCCGTTCGCCCGAGAGCTGACGTGCCAAAACATGCTGCGATATTACATTAGCCATGAGTTGCTCTGGCAGGACGAAGCGTTCGATGTCGCCTGGTCGGGCCGAGACAATTGGCTGATTTTCGATGAGGGTGTGCGAATCGGTTTTTTCAGTCTGAGCCGGGATGCGAGAGCGTTGTACCTTCGCGAATTACAAATTATCGAAACATGCAGAAGACAGGGCGCCGGATCCTGGGCGATCGATCAAGTTGCCGTGATGGCTCGTGATCGGCGAAACCCGGCACTGCGCCTGACGGTGTTCAAAGATAATCCGGCACGGAGCCTGTATGAAAGAAAGGGCTTTCAAGTGCAGGGGGAGGATGCGTGTTTCCTGCGAATGGAACTCGATTTGAGTACGCCTGTGCTCTGAAACCCACGGCCCGCAAGCCCTCGATGACGAATTGAAACTTTTAATATGTCGCTTGCCGCTAGGTCTGTCGGGCACTTTTTGCTAAGGTGTCCGGCATCCCAATAAGACCATATCACGAGGTGTCTGCTTGATTAGGGTGCTGGTGGTCGATGACCACGATCTTGTTCGTACAGGCATTACACGGATGCTCGCCGATATCGACGGCTTGCAGGTGGTCGGCCAGGCCGAGTCCGGTGAAGAGTCCCTTCTCAAGGCCCGGGAACTGAAGCCGGACGTGGTTCTGATGGACGTCAAGATGCCCGGCATCGGCGGTCTTGAGGCCACGCGCAAACTCCTGCGCAGTCACCCCGACATCAAAGTGGTGGCGGTCACTGTCTGTGAAGAAGATCCGTTTCCTACACGATTGCTACAGGCGGGGGCGGCCGGGTATCTCACCAAAGGAGCCGGCTTGCCGGAAATGGTTCAGGCCATTCGCCTGGTTTTTGCCGGGCAGCGCTACATAAGCCCGCAAATTGCTCAGCAGTTGGCGATCAAATCCTTTCAGCCAACCAACGATTCGCCGTTTGACGCTTTGTCCGAACGCGAAATCCAGATTGCCCTGATGATTGTCGGCTGCCAGAAGGTGCAGATCATCTCCGACAAGTTGTGCTTGTCGCCGAAAACCGTGAACACCTACCGATACCGAATCTTCGAGAAGCTCTCGATCAGTAGCGATGTCGAGTTGACGCTTCTGGCTGTTCGTCACGGCATGGTCGACGCCAGCCTTTGACCATGACTGAAATATTCGATTCCAGCGCTTTTTTGTCGACCGTTAGCGGGCGCCCCGGCGTCTATCGCATGTTCGACAGTGAGGCGCGCCTGCTTTACGTCGGTAAGGCCAAGAATCTCAAAAAACGTCTGACCAGTTATTTCCGCAAGACCGGCCTCGCACCCAAGACCGCTGCCCTGGTCGGACGGATCGCCCAGGTCGAGACGACCATCACCGCCAACGAAACGGAAGCGCTGCTGCTTGAACAGACGCTGATCAAGGAATGGCGTCCGCCGTACAACATTTTGCTGCGCGACGATAAATCCTATCCCTACGTGTTTCTGTCCGACGGGCAATTTCCGCGACTGAGCATTCATCGCGGCGCCAAAAAAGCCAAAGGCAAATATTTCGGCCCATACCCGAGCGCCGGGGCGATTCGCGAAAGCCTCAGCCTTTTGCAAAAGACTTTTTTCGTCCGCCAGTGCGAGGACAGTTACTACAAAAACCGCACCCGGCCATGCCTGCAGTATCAGATCAAGCGTTGTAAGGCACCTTGTGTCGGTCTGGTCGAGCCGCAGGTGTATGCCGAAGATGTCCGTCACTCCGTGATGTTTCTCGAAGGACGCAGTCATGCGCTGACGAATGAGCTGTCCAGCGCGATGGAAGAAGCAGCGATCAATCTTGAGTTCGAGCGGGCCGCCGAGCTGCGCGATCAGGTGGCCTTGCTGCGCAGGGTTCAGGATCAGCAAAGCATGGAGGGCGGAACCGGGGATATCGATGTTATCGCCGCGTTCGTCAACCCGGGCGGTGCATGTGTGCATTTGATCAGCGTGCGCGGCGGACGCGTGCTGGGCAGCAAGAATTTTTTCCCGCAGGTCGGTATTGAAGAAGACGTTTCAGAAGTGATGGCGGCGTTTTTGGGACAATATTTCATCAGCAGTCCCGAGCGCGACCTGCCCAGCGAACTGATCGTAAACGTAGTGCACGAGGATTTTCCGACCCTGATCGCCGCCATTCACGAGTTGCGTGGGCGTGAGCTGGCCATCAGTCACCGAGTGCGGGGCACGCGGGCACGCTGGCAGCAACTGGCCGTCACCAATGCCGAACAGGCGCTCGGCGCCCGGCTTGCCAACCGGCAACATGTCGCGGCGCGCTTCGATGCATTGGCCGAGGTGTTGAACCTGGACGAGCCGCCCCAGCGTCTGGAGTGCTACGACATCAGCCACTCTAGCGGTGAAGCGACTGTGGCGTCGTGCGTCGTGTTCGGGCCGGAAGGCGCGATCAAATCGGATTATCGGCGCTACAACATTGAAGGCGTAACGCCGGGCGATGATTACGCCGCCATGCATCAGGCGCTCACTCGTCGATTCAGCAAACTGAAAGAAGGCGAGGGCAAGTTGCCGGACATTTTGCTGGTGGACGGTGGCAAGGGGCAATTGTCCATGGCCCGTGACGTACTCAACGAATTGGCCGTTCCGGATTTGATCTTGCTCGGTGTTGCCAAGGGCGCGACGCGAAAGGCCGGGTTCGAAACGTTGTATCTAAATGATGCGGCTCATGAGTTCACGTTGCGTGGCGATTCACCCGCGTTGCATCTGATTCAGCAAATCCGTGATGAAGCCCACCGCTTCGCAATCACCGGACACCGCGCGCGACGCGGCAAAACCCGCCGTACATCAACGCTGGAAGGCGTTGCAGGTGTTGGTCCGACACGCCGTCGGGATTTGTTGAAACATTTTGGTGGATTGCAGGAGCTCTCTCGTGCAAGCATCGAAGAGATCGCCAAAGCACCGGGGATCAGTAAAAAGCTCGCCGAGTCGATTTATGCGAACCTGCATAGCGAGTAGAATGCCACCTCACCTCGTAGCCAGTTGTGCCGATGAATATCCCGAACCTGATTACCGTACTACGCGTTCTGCTCATCCCGATCTTCATTCTGCTGTTCTACCTGCCTTACCAGTGGAGTTACCTGGCATCCAGCTCGGTCTTCGCTTTTGCGGCGGCGACTGACTGGCTGGATGGTTATCTGGCTCGTCGTCTGGAACAAAGCACACCATTCGGGGCGTTTCTCGATCCTGTCGCTGACAAACTGATGGTAGCGGTGGCGCTGGTGCTGCTGGTGCAAGAGCACGGCAATCTATGGTTGACCTTGCCTGCCGCGGTCATCATCGGTCGCGAAATTGTCATTTCGGCTTTGCGCGAATGGATGGCTGAGATCGGCGCCCGTGCCCACGTAGCGGTATCGAATCTCGGCAAATGGAAGACCGCCGCGCAAATGCTGGCGCTGGTCATCCTGCTGGCCAACCCTTATGCCTTCACTTTCTGGGTATTGTTGGGTTACGCGCTGTTGCTGATCTCGGCAGGGCTGACGCTCTGGTCCATGGTTCAATACCTGCGTGCGGCCTGGCCACATTTGAAAACGGATGTAGAAAAAAAATAAAACTTTTTGAATCAAAGGGTTGACGGCGCTTCTGGATTCTATAGAATGCGCCACACCAAGCGGGAATAGCTCAGTTGGTAGAGCACGACCTTGCCAAGGTCGGGGTCGCGAGTTCGAGTCTCGTTTCCCGCTCCAAATTAAGGATCCAGGCGCTCATTATTGAAGTCTGCAAGCCTATGAAAAAATCGACCTTCGGGTCGTTTTTTTTTGCCTGTAAAAAAGTCGGTGATTGGGTTTAGATGCGGAGGCACGCGTTAATAAAGCCAATGCTGTAGGGAAACAGCATTCTGTCTTGTAGGGTTTTTCCTTTGATGCTGATTCGAACGCTGATAGCCAGATCACTTCAAACAGTCTGTGTTTATAGTCGTCCCCCGCATTCCAGTGAGGGAGGACATCAGGATCATGAGTAGCAAAGCGGGCGATACGCCGCCGGAAAAACAGTCCCTGAGCACCTTGAGACGCCATCGCCGAGCATCGGGCAAGCGCTTGCGATTGTTGTTGCGTGAGTATGGGATTTCACCAACTGGTTTCGCAGAGTTCCTGGTGGTTACTCCGGCCTGTATAACCAACTGGTTTGTGCGCGGCGTACCTCGACACCGCTTGGGCGAATTCTCAAGGTTATTGAGCGTTAACGAACGGTGGCTGGCGATCGGGGAGGGGATTCGTCACCCCTGTTTCGATCCTCCCGTGCGTAAAAACTGACAACCTGGCGCATTCAAAGGCCAGTCCAGGCCAGCTTGAATCGGTTCCTGAAAGGATTTCACCCAGGTATTACGGTGTCGCCGGCACATCACTGGATCGAATCGAAACATTGTTGTTATCTGGGGGTTGCCACACCTTTGGATCTAGTCCATAATCTCGCCCATCGAAAGCGCTGAAGGGTTAAAAACTTCAACGAATTCAACAGGATAGGTGATGCGAAAGCGCACTGCTTCTGATCAGGTTTGTACCCATTTGTTGTTGTGCTACTGACGACAGATGTTTGAGGCCGAGTAGCAAAATGGTTATGCAGTGGATTGCAAATCCACCTACGCCGGTTCGATTCCGACCTCGGCCTCCACTTTTAGAAAGCTCCGTAGATCCATGATTTACGGAGCTTTTTTATTTGCCTGACGTTGAAAGATTTAGTCTTGAAAACGATCTATACAAACTTGCTTCGCGGGGATGTGATGTATATATTTCCCGCTCGGCTGCATCAGGTTGAAGTCAGTGGAGCACATGCTCTGCGAACCAAACCTCGCAACACCGCGCTACCGCCCGAATGGCGAAACTGGTAGACGCATGGGACTTAAAATCCCCCGCTCGTAAGGGCGTGCCGGTTCGATTCCGGCTTCGGGCACCATGAATATCAAGGGCTTGCATGAGATACCTCGTGCAAGCCCTTTTCTTTTCACTCCGCAAAATCCCCCCGTCGCGCTGTAACTCCCCGCCAGCGAGCATGAATTGAACTGCTGGTGTGCAAACCCTCATGGTAGACGTTCAGTCCTGCAATCGCAGTCGATCATTCGATTTACTCGGTTCGCCAGCTCGATATTCCATAAAAAGGCACCGCATCCGAACATTCCAAGGCAATCACGGCTTCCTATCTGAACCGTGGCAGTGGTCGCTCGACGGGTTTTAGTGCCGACAGCGTGCTGCGGATCAGCGGCGTGTCCTTCTCGATATCGCTCAGGCGGTCACGGATGCGTAGCGCGGTTGGATGGCCGCCTTGATGGTCAACCCAATCGGCGATTTCCTTACACGCCGCCGCGAGACGGGCCTGACGGGAATCGAGCAGGGTGAGAAGGGTGGTGATGGACTCTTTTTCGGACATGAAACACCTCCGTTCAAGAACCGGTGGAAGTTGGCGGCGCGCTACAGGGAGCCTACCGCCCTTGGGGGGTGGAACAAATATTGAGTATAGACCCGCAAACGAAAGGCATCTGTCGAAGGATATTCAGGCTGTTTCACCGCAACGGATGCGTATCCGTCAACTATAGAAGCCTTGTGTAAACGTGCAATACATCGACCGGTCATCCTGTCAGCATTCACAAACGTCCGTCACTTCATCCATGCGCTCAAGAAACATCGCCAGGGCGACCTCTTCGCTGCGCAGCCCCTTGCGTAGGCGAGGTCGAGGCAATTCAGCCAATGCGCCGAGCATGAAATGCTCAACCACCGCCGGGTGGATGTAGCACTTTCGGCAGACTGCCGGAGTGTTACCCAGTGTCTTGGCGACGTTCTTGACCATGTCGACCACATGGCGCTTGGCCTCGGCTTCCGATTCCCATTGCCGCTCGCGCAGCACTGATAACGCCAGTGCGGTGCCGGCCCAGGTGCGGTAATCCTTGGCGGTAAAATCGGCGCCGGTCAGGGTTTGCAGATAGGCGTTGACGTCGTGGGAACTGACGGTATGCCGCTCGCCGTTTTCGTCCAGATACTGAAACAGATTCTGCCCGGGGATTTCCAGGCAGCGCTTGACGATACGTGCGAGGCGTCGATCCTTGACGGTGATTTGATGTTCGATGCCACTCTTGCCGCGAAACTGGAATTGAATCGCGCTGCCGTTGACCTCGACGTGCCGGCTGCGCAGGGTGGTCAGACCATAGGAACGATTGTCCCGGGCGTATTGCGAATTGCCGACGCGAATCAGGGTTGCGTCGAGCAGAGTGATCACGGTGGCCATGACTTTGTCGCGACTGAAACCGGGGGCTGCCAACAGCGCCTCCAGTTGCTTGCGCAACTTGGGCAGCGCCGAGCCGAACTCGCGCAGTCGGGAGTATTTGTCGGCATCGCGCACTTCGCGCCAGCGCACGTGATAGCGGTATTGCTTGCGGCCTCGGGCGTCGCGACCGGTGGCTTGAAGGTGACCCCGCGGATCGGCGCAGATCCACACGTCAGTGTAGGCCGGCGGAACAGCGAGAGTGTTAATGCGCTTTATTTCATCAGCGTCTGTGATGCGCTGGCCAGCGGTATCGAAATAGCAGAAACGGCCGCGCAGCTTTTTGCGGGTGATGCCCGGTTGCGTGTCGTCGACGTAGTGAAGATCCGGCGGCAATACGTCTGGCAGCGCGGTGTCGGGCATGGCGGCGTCCTTAATGGCTAAGCGGTTGTGTTAAACCGATTGACCGCACGCTGACGCCGTCGTGCCCGGAATTTACGCCAGAACCGCCACCGCTTTGATCTGCGCCCACAGTCGTTGGCCGGTGTGGATACCAAGTTGATCCCGGGAAAACCGGGTGATGCGCGCCAACAACGGTGTACCGGCGGCATCCAGACGGATCAGCACGTGGGCGGCATTGTCGGCGGGTTGCTCGCTGACCACGGTAACGGGCAGTCGATTGAGAATGCTGCTGTGTTCGCTGTTTTGCAGGCTGAGACTTATGTCGCGCGCCTGTACCTTGCAGCGCAGCGCCTGGCCCGTGGCCATGGCCGCGTGCGCAACACGAATGCTCACGTACGAATTGGGCAACTGCAAGGTCAGTAATTGGTAGTCCTGATCGTAGCCAATGACCTGGCCTTCGATGACAACACCGGCGTCGTCGCCCAGAGCCAGCGGCAAATCGAGGCGCGCCAGGGTTTCGCCGATCGGGCCGCTGGCCAGCGCCTTGCCGTCACTGAGCAACACTAGATGATCGGCCAGACGCGCCACTTCGTCTTGCGCATGACTGACGTACAGCACCGGAATATCCAGTTCGTCATGCAGGCGTTGCAGGTAGGGCAGGATTTCACTTTTGCGCTGGCTATCGAGTGCGGCGAGGGGTTCATCCATCAGCAGCAATTTCGGGCTGGTGAGCAATGCCCGGGCGATGCCGATGCGCTGACGTTCGCCACCGGACAAGTGCTGCGGATGGCGCTCAAGCAAATGGCCGATCCCCAGCAGTTCGGTGGCGTGTGCCATATCGACCCGACGCTGGTTCCTTGGAATACGCTTGAGGCCAAATTCAAGGTTCGCCAGCACCGAGAGATGCGGGAAGAGACTCGCCTCCTGAAACACATAGCCCAGCGCGCGCTTATGCGGCGGTACGAACACGCCGGCCTGGCTGTCCTGCCAGATTTCGTCATTGATCCGAATGAAACCCTGTTCGGCACGTTCAAGCCCGGCGATGCAGCGCAAACAAGTGGTCTTGCCCGAGCCCGACTGGCCGAACAGCGCGGTGACTCCGCGTCCGGGCAAATGAAGGTCGACATCAAGGCTGAAGCCGGGGTAGTCGATTTTGAGGCGCGCATCAATCATTCATCAGCTCCAGCCTGCGCGGGTCTTGCGGCTCGAATACAACGCCAGCAACACCAGAAACGAAAACACCAGCATTGCCCCGGCCAGCCAATGGGCTTGCGCGTATTCCATGGCTTCGACGTGGTCGTAGATTTGCACCGAGACCACCCGTGTCTTGTCGGGAATATTGCCGCCGATCATCAGTACGACGCCAAACTCACCGACGGTATGCGCGAAGCCGAGGATCGCCGCTGTAATGAAACCCGGACGCGCGAGCGGCAGGATTACCCTGAAAAAAGTGTCCCAGGGATTGGCGCGCAAGGTCGCGGCCACTTCGAGTGGGCGGGCGCCGATCGCCGAAAACGCGTTCTGCAGCGGTTGCACCACAAACGGCATCGAATACAACACCGAGCCGATCACCAGGCCAGTGAAGCTGAACGTGAGCGTGCCCAGCCCCAGCCACTGGGTGAACTGACCCAAAAAACCGTTCGGGCCCATCACCAGCAACAGATAGAACCCGATAACGGTGGGCGGCAGCACCAAGGGCAGGGCGACAATTGCCCCGACCGGGCCGCGCAGCCACGAGCGAGTACGCGACAGCCAAAGGGCTATCGGAGTGCCGACAACCAACAGGATCGCGGTTGTCAGTGACGCCAGTTTCAGGGTCAGCCAGATCGCCGCGAAATCAGCACTCGTCAGCGACATTTAGAGCGGGTAACCGTAGGACTTGATAACCGCAGCGGCTTTCGGGCCTTTGAGGTATTCAACCAGCGCCTTGGTCGCCGCGTTGTCTTTGCCTTTGTTGAGGATCACGGCGTCCTGTTTGATCGGGTCGTGCATGTCGGCCGGTACGATCCACGCCGAACCGCTGCTGACTTTGCCGTCCTTGTAGATCTGCGAGAGGGCGACGAAGCCCAGCTCTGCGTTGCCGGTGGACACGAACTGATAAGCCTGGGTGATGTTCTGGCCTTCAACGATCTTCGCTTTGGTGGCTTCAGTCAGTTTCAGTTTTTCCAATACCTGGGTCGCAGCCAGACCGTAAGGCGCGGCTTTCGGGTTGGCGATGGAGAGATGCTGGTACTGGTTTTTCTTCAGCACTTCGCCGTTGGCGTCGACGTAGCCTTCTTTGGCCGACCAAAGCGCAAGGGTGCCGACGGCGTAGGTGAAGCGCGAGCCTTTGACCGTGTCGCCTTCTTTTTCGAGTTTTTCCGGGGTGGTGTCGTCGGCGGACAGGAAGACCTCAAACGGCGCGCCGTTTTTGATCTGGGCGTAGAACTGGCCAGTTGCGCCATAGGCTGCTACCAGTTTGTGGCCGGTTTCTTTTTCGAAATCAGCGGCGATGGCCTGGATCGGCGCGGTGAAGTTCGCGGCAACGGCGACCTGGACTTCATCGGCCTGGACAGCGCCGACCGCGAAAACGGCCAGCAATGAAGCCAGGCAGGTGGGGGCAAGACGTAAGGCACGAATGGTCATGTAGCAGCTCCGTTGATGACAAAAGCACGGGCAGTTGTTATTGGAAGTGGGCTGCGCCGAAGTAAAGATGTTTCGCTATATACGGAAATATATAGCGAAATGCCGCCAAACGGAACGCGACGAGAAGAGACATGATTGTTTTTAATGAAACGAGCGCCACGCTCAGGTGCGCGGCGTGAGTTTTTCGAGTGCGCCGGCAGCGAGTTGTTGAGTCAGTTCAGCACTGCTCAGTTCTTTGCCCAAGGTGAATGCCTGACCTGCCCAGAGATTGCTGAAATCCGCCTCACCCTTGGCGCGTAACGGCATCAGTGCGCCGCCGGCCAGTGGAAACGCCGGTGCTTTGCTTGAGATCGGGCCCAATTCGCGCATCACCCGATTGACGATGCCTCGCGCCGGGCGGCCGGTAAAAAGATTAGTGACAGCGGTTTCGCTTTCCTTGGCGGTGCGCAAGGCTTTGTGGTGTGAGGCGCTGACCTTGGCTTCCGGGGTGAACAAATAAGCCGTGCCGACCTGAACCGCCGACGCGCCCAGCACGAATGCCGCCGCCACACCCCGTGCGTCGCCGATCCCGCCAGCGGCAATCACCGGCACATTCACGGCATCGACAATTTGCGGCACCAAGGCAAAGGTGCCGACCTGAGTGTTCAAATCCTCGCTGAGGAAAATCCCTCGGTGACCACCCGCTTCGTAGCCCATGGCGATGATCGCGTCACAGCCGTGCTGTTCGAGCCAGATGGCTTCCTCGACCGTGGTGGCCGATGACAGGATTTTCGCGCCCGTGGCCTTGACCCGATCGAGCAAGGATTTCTCCGGCAGGCCGAAGTGAAAACTCACCACGGGTGGGCGAAATTCTTCGAGTACTTCGCAAGCGGCGGCGTCGAACGGTGCGCGGTTGGACGCCGGGGTTGGTGCATCGAAATCGACTCCGAGCTCGCGGTAGTACGGCTCCAGAAGGTTTTTCCAGTTCTGAGCACGTTGCTCATCGGCGACCGGCGTCTGATGGCAGAAAAAGTTGACGTTGTAAGGGCGTTGGGTGTGTTGGCGGATGGTCGTCAACGCTTCGCGCAACTGCTCGATGCTCAGCATCGCCGCCGGCATTGAGCCGAGGCCTCCGGCATTGCAAGTGGCGATGACCATGGACGAATTCGTCGCTCCGGCCATGGGGCCCTGGATGATCGGCAATTCGATGCCAAGCAGATCAAGAATGCGTGTATCGGGCCAGTGGCTCATGGTCAAGCTTCTCCGACGACAGAACAGGGCAGGGACGGTAGAGGCGTTTTTTAACAGCAATCCTGGATGGAGGCCAGCCGGGATACAAATCTCCTCGTCAACGTAGATTCAATCCGGCGGCCTCAATCCTGAAGACACGGGCGGCTTCGGAGAATCAACCGGCGAATTCGGCATTTAGCGGAAAGTCGGGTAGGGCGATGGGTTGCTTTATGTTATTTCGACTGCACGCAAACCTGAAAAACACACTGAGGAGCGCTCATGTTCAACGGCATCTTGATTGAAAAAGACGACAGCGGTTACCGGGCCAGTTTGCAGCCGATCAGCGACGACAAACTGCCGGAAGGTGACGTGACGGTGCGTGTTGCCTACAGCACGTTGAATTTCAAGGATGGCCTCGCGATCACTGGCAGCAGTCCCGTGGTGCGCCAGTTTCCGATGGTGCCGGGGATCGACCTGGCGGGCACTGTGGAGGCGAGCTCGCACGCCGACTACAACGTCGGCGATCAGGTGTTGCTAAACGGTTGGGGTGTCGGTGAAAGCCACTGGGGCGGCCTGGCGCAGAAGGCGCGATTGAAGGGTGACTGGCTTATTGCGCTACCCAAAGCCTTCACCGCTGCGCAATCCATGGCGATCGGCACCGCCGGCTACACGGCGATGCTGTGCATTCTGGCGCTGGAACACAATGGTGTGACTCCGGAGCAGGGCGAGGTGTTGGTCACGGGCGCCAACGGTGGTGTTGGCAGTTTTGCCATCGCCCTGCTGAACAGACTGGGCTATCGCGTGGTGGCGTCGACCGGTCGGGTTTCGGAGCACGATTACCTGACGCAACTGGGCGCAAGCGAGATCATCGATCGTGCAACGTTGTCCGAACCGGGCAAGCCTCTGGCCAAGGAGCGCTGGGCCGCCGTCATCGACTCGGTCGGCAGCCACACCTTGGCCAACGCTTGCGCGAGCACGCGTGCAAACGGCACCGTCGCCGCGTGCGGTCTGGCACAAGGCATGGATTTCCCGGCATCGGTCGCGCCATTCATTCTGCGTGGCGTGACCTTGGCCGGCATTAACAGCGTGACCCAGCCCAAAGCCCGCCGGATACAAGCCTGGGATCGCCTGGCGAAAGACCTCGATTTAGATTTGCTGCCGCTGATCAGCCGGGAAATCGCCCTGAGCGAAACCCTCGAGGCTGCGCAGCAGTTGCTCGCCGGGAAGCTGCGCGGCCGGGTTGTCGTTGACGTCAATCGCTGATATCCAGGCTGATCTCGCGCTCCAGCAACTGGCGTTTGCGCTCCACGCCCCAGCGATAGCCTGACAGGTTGCCGTCGCTGCGCACCACGCGATGGCAAGGGATGGCCACCGCCAGCTTGTTTGCGCCGCAGGCCTGGGCGACCGCGCGCACGGCGTTGGGCGAGCCGATGCTATGGGCGATGTCGGCGTAGCTGGCGGTGCTGCCAATCGGAATGTTGCGCAACGCCTGCCAGACACGTTCCTGAAACGCCGTGCCGCGAACGTCCAGCGGCAAATCCAGGCCGAGCGCGGGCGCTTCGATGAACCCGACAACCCGGGCGATCAATTGCTCGAAACCGCCATCGGCGCCGATCAGGTTCGCCCGGCGGAACTGATCCTGCAGGTCGCACACCAGTTGATGCGGATCGTCACCCAGCAGAATTGCGCAGACGCCGCGTTCGCTTTGCGCGACCAGAATCGCGCCGAGTGAACATTGACCGACGGCAAAACGAATGTCGTTGTTTTGTCCCGCAGCACGATAATCCGTGGGTTTCATGCCCAGCAAGTGATCGGCCGTTTCGTAGAAGCGACTGTTGGAATTGAAACCTGCCTCATATAAAGCGTCAGTCACCGAGTTGCCATTGGCCAGGCGTTCGCGAACTTTGCGTGAGCGATGAGCCGCGCCATAACCTTTCGGCGTCAGGCCGGTCACGGTTTTGAAGATCCGGTGGAAATGGAATGGGCTCAGGCCTGCCGAGTCGGCCAGTTGGCTCAAGGGTGGCAATGTTTCGGCGGACTCGATTTGTCGGCAGGCCGCCGCAACTGTCGCGGCGTGTTGCGCGTTGATGTCGCTCTGATCCTTCCCGGCACGTTTGCTCGGGCGGTAACCCGCCGCTTCTGCCGCTTGGGCGCTGTCGAAAAACTCGACGTTTTTCGGCTTTGGCAAACGCGACAGACTGCTTGGGCGGCAATAGACACCGGTGGTTTTCACTGCGTACACAAACTGCCCGTCGGCTTGCGCGTCGCGGGCAACGACTGCGGCCCAGCGTGGATCATCTTCAGTGTTGAGCGTCGAGAGCGTTTTCATTGCAGAGCGTCCATTGACCTGTTTCAGTCAGGTTAACCGGCGGCGTCCAGCGCAACACTCCGGGCCTTGCGGTCAAACTCATCGATTATCCGGCCTTGCGAAATGTCAGGTTGATGCGCTGCTCGCCAAGTCGTGGATGATGGCCCGGCTTGATCGGCAGCACGCCATGAAAGCGTAGCCGGTCGACCCCACCCCAGACCACCATGTCGCCGTGCAACAAGGGAATGCGCTGGCTCTTGTCGCCGCGTGCGAAGCCGCCAAACAGGAACATTGCCGGCAAGCCCAGTGACAGGGAAATGATCGGTAAGCCGTAGTCCTTTTCGTCTTTGTCCTGATGTAGCGACATCTTGGCACCGGGAAGATAGCGGTTGATCAGGCAGGAATCGGCTGCAAAGTCGGGGAATCCCGCGACTCGTGCTGCGTCCTGCGCCAGTTTGGCGAATACACCCGGCATCGTTGGCCAGCGAGAACCGGTCAAAGGATCAACAGTCGAATAGCGATAGCCGCTGCGATCGGTGACCCAGCCCAGGTCGCCGCAACTGCTGGTGGCGACCGACATGCTGAAGCCGCCGGGGGTGACCATGTGACGCGAGCAACTGTGCTGCAGAACATCTTTCAATGCCGGCAACAGCAGATCCATGCAGGGCAGGGCGAAGCCACGCAACACCCAAGATTGTTCGCCAATCTGCTCATTGCGCGGGTCTTGCTCGGTTTCGTTCTCTGCGAACAGATCAAAAGTGCTCGGTTGCATACTCGTCACAGTGCGTCGTGGAAAATGATGCCCAGCGTATGCCGATTGCCGCTGTGCAAGCGACTGACGCCGTGGCGCATGGTCACGCGATAATCGCCGCGCAGGCCTTTGACCGGCCGCTGATTGACGGCGAAGATCAGCGCGTCGCCTTTTTTCAGGCCTACCACCATCGGGCGCGATTGCCTGCGTGGCCGCTGTTCCGTCAATACGAACTCGCCTCCGCTGAAATCCTGGTCAGGCTCTGACAGAAGAATCGCCACTTGCAACGGGAAAACGTGTTCACCGTACAGATCCTGATGCAGACAGTTGTAGTCCTGCGGGCCGTATTGCAGCAACAGCGGCGTAGGACGTTGCTGACCGGCGGCTTTGCATTGCTCGAGGAAATCAGCGTGTTGCGCCGGGAAACGTTCCTGCAATGTCATCCTTTCGTACCAGCGGTTGGCGAGCGGCACGAGATGCGAATACAGCGCCGTGCGTAATCGTTGCACCAGCGCCGGCAGTGGATAGCGGAAATACTTGTACTCACCACGACCGAATCCATGACGCCCCATGACGACCTGCGAGCGAAATGGCTCGCTTTGCGGATACAACGCGCTAAGCCGGTCGCAGGCTTCGGGCGGTAACAGCGCCCGGATGACGGCGCAGCCTTGCTGATTCAACTGATCGTTCAGGCTGGCCCAATCGAGCGAATCGAGAGGATTGGTGGGATGGGACATGATTGGCTGGCTCCTTGACTCAAGGTCGAGGCGGGCAGTCTGGTCGACGAGGAGGGCCGGAACACTCCGCTGCTTGCGGTCGAACTTGCCACAGGCGCAGCGGATATTCAAAGGGTGAGGCGATTAAAGGGCTTTGCTGACACTGATGTCGCTGATCACGTCATCGCTTTGGCCATGCAAGGCATCCAGCGCGGCTTTGGCTTCTTCTGCCGTGCCGTTTTCCAGTTGGGCGAACTCGAAACGGCGCTCGCCATTGAGTTTGTACTTGATCACGTATTTGGTCGTTTGGGCCACGGTGATGATACCTGTGTGCGTTGAGCGCGATTCAGCTGAGCTTGGTGCTGGAACGGCGAATGATCTTGATCGAGTGCGTCAGGGTCGGCTTGCGCGTGACGCTGATGGCGCGCCGGTTGACGGTGTCGATGGTGATGTTCCAGAAACCGGTGCTCGGTGCAGTAATGCGGGCCGGGAAGGTGTCGAATGCACCGCCATGGTAAGTGTGACGACCGCCATTTTTGAAACTGCGGAAGTTGGCGTCGTTCATCAGACGGATGTTGCAGGTTTGCGAGCATTGGATGACGACGATGTCGTCTTCGTTGAGGTGCTCGCGTTGGTGGATGAATTTCATGGGCGCCTCCAGAAGGGCTTTTTCTACAAAATCAAATCGATAGCGTGTCGAATGGCGCGAGTTTATCAGCCTGTACGGGTTAATATCCGGCCGAGTCACGCTGGATTCATAATTTAAAGCGCTTATTCGCGCCTCGATGCGCGATAAATGCAGTGAACCTTCGGAGAAAAACGGCCGTCGTGCTGTCCGAGGGTCTTTATCGGAGGTTTTATATGAAGTGGGGTGTGGCATGCCTGCCAGTCGTATTGGCAATGAGTGGTTGCGCAAGCGTTACGGAAATCAATGAAACCTTGCCCACTATGAACGTGATCTCCGGCAAGAAGCCCCATGAATATGCTCAGTGCCTGACCGAAAAACTGGCCGCCAGCCGTGGCGCCTTGCAGATCGAGTCGCATAAGGATGGCGTACGAGTCATCGTTCCGCAGAAGCTTTCTTCCGGTCCTGCTGCCGTTTTCGACATCGAAGACCGCTCCGGCGGCAGCAGCATCAAGCTGCACGAGCGTATTTCCAATGTGCCGCTTCGTCCCAAGGATGTGCCCAATGCCGCCACGGCGTGCATTTCGGGCTGATAGAATGCGGCCGTTAGATGCCGTCAAAGTCATGCTTTGACGGCATTGTCATTCAGGGAGCAGTAGATGAAGCGAGAGCAAGTACGGGAGCGACATTCAGAAGGGCTGATCACCGCGACCCACGTGATCCAGAATCCGGCGAATTCGGGCGAGTGGATCGTATTCTTCAAAAAGAGTGCAGGCCGCAGCTACTTTCTGGTGGACGATAACGATGAGGTTGAGTCTTTCGGCAGACTGGATGATTTGATCGAAGTCGTTCGGGGTCTGGGCATCAAGTTCGCCGAAATTCACATGTAAGCCTATTTGCACACCACGACGACGCTGCGGGTTTTGTAGTTACCGACGTCGACGCCCAAGGTCTTGTCGCTTTCCTCAGGGGCCGGGGTGCCATCTGTGCCGACGATGCGGTAACCGGTGCCCGCACATGAGGCTTCGGCCTTCTCGTAGCAGCTTGCCCAAGAGTTCGCTTCGCCGGAGCACTCAATGCTCAGGCCTTGTTCGCCGTTGTTCAGATAGGTCGTCTGAGAGGTCGCGCAGCCACTCAGGGCCAGAACCGCGAGCAGTGGCAGGATTCGATTCATGTTGTGACTGATCATAAAGTTGTCTTCAAGGGGAAAGGGCTACACGCTCTGACAGCGCCAGTGTGAAAAGGTTATAGCGATTGGCCACGACTGTTTGCATTCAGACAAAAAAAGCCCTGCGCGATGGCAGGGCTCTGATTGATGCTAAGGATCAGTCTTGATCCTTGCCCCGGCGCTTTGGCGCAGCCGGGGTGTCCGAGAACACTGCTGCGACTTCGGCAGCCATTGCTTCGGTAGGGAATGGCCCGGCAATGTGTTCGCCATTGGAGGTGGTGAGATTCCATTGGCCATCTTTCATCTTGTTGACCAAATACCCGTTGACGATCTTTGTAGCGGCCATCTGTTTGTCCTGTCGGTTGGATCGAATGCGCCATGATAGCGGCAAATGCTCGCAACAGGGGCAGATGAGCGTATGGTGGTACGGTTTGCCAGCGTCTTGGAATGCTCGCTTTTGTTGATGTCGAAACATCAGCGGAACTATCAGCAGGATTATTTCTCTATGATGGCATCGGTTAGCCAGCGCGGGGCATTGTAAGGTGCACGCCGCCTGATTAGACTTCGCCGAAACTCGTACACACAGCCTTTTCAAGGACTTATATGATCAAGAAATGCTTGTTCCCAGCAGCCGGTTACGGTACTCGCTTCCTGCCAGCGACTAAAGCCATGCCCAAAGAAATGCTGCCGGTGGTAAACAAGCCACTGATCCAGTACGGCGTTGAAGAAGCACTGGATGCCGGATTGACCGAGATCTCCATCGTTACCGGTCGTGGTAAGCGTGCTCTGGAAGACCATTTCGACATCAGCTACGAGCTGGAAAACCAGATCAAGGGCACCGACAAGGAAAAATACCTGGTCGGCATCCGCAAGCTGCTGGATGAGTGCTCCTTCTCCTACACCCGTCAGACGGAAATGAAAGGCCTCGGCCACGCCATTCTGACCGGTCGACCGCTGATCGGTGACGAACCGTTCGCCGTTGTTCTCGCGGATGACCTTTGCGTCAACCTGGAAGGCGATGGCGTTCTGACCCAGATGGTCAAACTGTACAAGCAGTTCCGTTGCTCGATCGTTGCGATCCAAGAGGTCGATCCTCAAGAAACCAACAAGTACGGCGTCATCGCAGGCGAAATGATCCGCGACGACATCTACCGCGTTCACAGCATGGTCGAGAAGCCGAAGCCGGAAGACGCGCCGTCGAACTTGGCGATCATCGGCCGTTACATCCTGACTCCGGACATTTTCGACCTGATCGAACAGACCGAACCAGGCAAGGGTGGCGAAATCCAGATCACCGATGCCCTGATGAAACAAGCCCAGAACGGCTGCGTAATGGCCTACAAGTTCAAGGGCAAGCGTTTCGATTGCGGTGGTGCTGAAGGTTACATCGACGCGACCAACTTCTGCTTTGAAAACTTCTACAAGACGGGCAAGGCTTACTGATAGCGCTTGATCGAACTGTATGAAAAAGCCACCTTCGGGTGGCTTTTTCGTTTTCCGCCCCCATAACCATCGGCAGTGCTTGCCCAAGCTGTATCTGTGGGTATGCTGATCGCCTGCCGAGGAGATTGAAATGGCCTACGATTTTGACCTTTATGTGATTGGCGCCGGTTCCGGCGGTGTGCGGGCTGCGCGTTTTGCTGCCGGGTTTGGTGCGAAAGTCGCTGTGGCGGAGAGCCGTTACCTGGGAGGCACTTGCGTCAACGTCGGCTGCGTGCCGAAAAAACTGTTGGTCTATGGGGCGCATTTCGCCGAAGACTTTGAGCAGGCATCAGGTTTCGGCTGGAGCTTGGGCGAGGCCGATTTCGATTGGGCGACCCTGATCGCCAACAAGGATCGTGAGATCAATCGTCTCAACGGCATCTACCGCAACCTGCTGGTCAACAGCGGTGTGACCTTGCATGAGGGCCACGCAAAGATCGTCGACCCGCATCAAGTCGAGATCAATGGTGAGCGCTTCACCGCCAAAAACATTCTGATTGCCACGGGTGGCTGGCCGCAGATCCCGGAAATTCCCGGGCATGAGCACGCGATCGGCTCCAACGAGGCGTTCTTCCTTAAAGAACTGCCCAAGCGGGTATTGGTGGTAGGCGGTGGTTACATTGCCGTGGAGTTTGCCGGCATCTTTCAAGGTCTGGGCGCCGAGACGACGTTGCTGTACCGCGGTGATCTGTTCTTGCGGGGCTTTGACGGTTCGGTGCGTAAGCATCTGCAGGAAGAGCTGACCAAGCGCGGTATGGATTTGCAATTCAATGCCGACATTGCGCGCATCGACAAGCAGGCCGACGGCAGCCTCAAAGCTACGCTGAAGGATGGCCGCGCCCTTGAAGCCGACTGCGTGTTCTATGCGACGGGTCGCCGCCCGATGCTGGACAACCTCGGGCTGGAAAACACCGGCGTCACGCTGGATGAAAAAGGCTTCGTCAAAGTCGACGATTTGTATCAGACGGATGAGCCTTCGATTCTGGCCCTGGGCGACGTCATCGGTCGCGTGCAACTCACACCGGTGGCATTGGCCGAAGGCATGGCGGTGGCGCGGCGGCTGTTCAAGCCGGAGCACTATCGCCCAGTGGATTACAAGATGATTCCAACAGCGGTGTTCAGCTTGCCGAACATCGGGACTGTGGGATTGACCGAAGAAGAGGCGCGCACGGCCGGACATGAAGTCGTCATCTTCGAAAGCCGCTTCCGCCCGATGAAATTGACCCTGACGGACTGTCAGGAGCGCACGCTGATGAAACTGGTTGTCGACGCCAAGACTGACAAGGTGCTGGGTTGCCACATGGTCGGCCCGGATGCCGGTGAAATCATTCAGGGCTTGGCGATTGCCTTGAAGGCTGGCGCGACCAAAGGCGACTTCGACGATACCATCGGGGTACACCCGACGGCCGCCGAAGAGTTCGTCACCATGCGCACGCCGGTCGGCGATTAAGCGTCCTTGCCTGTGTCTGGCGCTGTCCTGTCGGCAGCTGCCAGGCGCAGGCTTTCATCCAGGCTCGCCTGAGCCGTCGCCAGTTGTTTCTCCAGTGACTGATTGAGCTGCGTCTGCTCATCGACGTTCAGCTTGAGTGTCTGGCTTTCCATCAAGGCAGCGCGCAGACGCTCCTGGAGGAGGGTGCGCTCGCCATCGACGCGGGCTGCCTGCTCCAATAGCTGATCCTGACGCTGATTGCTGTGCTTGAGTTGATCCTGCAATAGGCTCAGTTCGCGCAATGTCCCGCGGTTTTCCGTCAGCAAGCGTTCGTTGTCGCGATGCAGTTGGGTGATCTCGTCCTGCCGTACCAGCGCACTTTGCTGTGCCTGGCGCAATTCCATCTGAATCTGCTGAAGTTGCCCTTCGTGGCGGCTCTGTTCCTGTTCGCGTTGTTCCTTGACGGCGTTGCGATAGTGCTCGAGCGCTTCGCGTGAGTGCAGGTGCTTTTCTTCCAGAGAGCGAATCTGCTCGTCCTTGTCTTTCAACCGCAGTTCGAAATCGGCGAGCGCCTGATTCAGTCCGGCGTTGCGGGTTTGTTCGGTCTGCAGCATCGAACGGGTGTCTCGCAGCGCTTCTGATTCGCGCTCCAGTGCTGCGCCTAGAACGTCGTGCTGGTGCTCCAGCTGGGTGTGGGCTTGCTGGAGTTCTGTTAGTTCTGCTTCGAGCGCATGCCGCTGCTGATCAAACTCCGCCTGGGCTTGTTCGATGGGTTCCTTAGCCTGTTCCTTGAGGCGCTGGGCCAGGCGCGAAACAAGTGCTGTGAGCTCGTCATCGATGGGTTTGGCAGAAGTTTCGGTAAGTTCGGTGCCGTCATCCAGCTCCTTCAAATAGCGGTGGATTGTGGTTTTTGAGCCGGTATTGCCCATCTCGATGCGTACTGCATCGATGCTCGGATGTTCGCCTCGGGCAATGATCGCTGTGCGCGCTATCTGAACCAGAGCTTTGGTGATGCCGCCACGGGCCATGATGACTCCTACGATTACGTACTGTGGTACATGCCACTAAAGTACGCAGTGTACCACGGACGCTTGTTAATTCAATTAACCACTTATCAGGCGCGGGATATACTCGTATTATCCCGTGTGATGACCTGAATCCGGTTTCAAACGCCTTTCACCCAGTACGACAGTGAGAAAACCAGCCATGAGCGATATGGATCGCTACCTGCAAGCCGCCACCCGCGATAACACGCGCCGCAGCTATCGCGCGGCCGTCGAACATTTCGAATCGGTGTGGGGCGGTTTCTTGCCGGCGACTGCCGAAAGCGTGGCGCGTTATCTGGTGGCGCATGCCGGTGTGCTGTCGATCAACACCTTGAAACTGCGTCTGTCGGCATTGGCGCAATGGCATAACAGCCAAGGTTTTGTCGATCCAACGAAAGCACCGATGGTGCGCAAGGTGCTGAAGGGCATTCGCGCCTTGCATCCGGCACAAGAGAAGCAGGCAGAGCCGCTGCAGCTGCAGCATTTGGAACAAGCGGTGACATGGCTCGAAAAAGAAGCCGAAGAGGCGAGCGCGCAACAGAATCGTCCCGTACTGCTCAGGGCGTTGCGTGACAGGGCGCTGATCCTTCTGGGCTTCTGGCGCGGCTTTCGCAGCGACGAGTTGTGCCGCTTGCAGATTGAGCATGTGCAGGCCCGCGCTGGTAGCGGTATCACGCTGTACGTGCCGCGCAGCAAAAGCGACCGGGACAATCTCGGCAACACCTATCAGACGCCCGCATTGTTGCGCTTGTGTCCGGTTCAGGCGTACATCGTCTGGATGGCCGAAGCGGCGCTGGTACGCGGCCCGGTGTTCCGTGGCATCGACCGCTGGGGCAATCTGAGCGAAGAAGGTTTGCACGCCAACAGCATTATTCCGCTATTGCGTCAGGCTTTGGAGCGCGCTGGAATCCCGGCCGAGCATTACACCAGTCACTCTTTGCGTCGCGGCTTTGCCACCTGGGCGCATCAAAGCGGCTGGGATTTGAAATCACTGATGGCCTACGTTGGCTGGAAGGACATGAAATCCGCGATGCGCTATGTTGAGGCGACCCCCTTTCAGGGGATGGCCCGGATTACGGAAAAGCCGTTGCCGACGTAGATATCGTTTTCTTCTATTAATACAGTCGCCTAATAGCGAAAACAAATCAGCAACATCAGGTTTGCCAATGAGCCATCCGTCACGTGAGTGGGTAGGATTCACCCCATCAACTTCACAACCCCTGACGGAGAGTCATCGATGCCTATCATCAACAGCCAAGTAAAACCGTTCAAAGCTACCGCGTTCAAAAATGGCGACTTCGTTCAAGTCTCGGACGCTGACTTGAAAGGCAAGTGGTCTGTCGTATTCTTCTACCCAGCCGACTTCACCTTCGTTTGCCCAACCGAGCTGGAAGACCTGGCCGACAACTACGCCGCGTTCCAGAAGCTGGGCGTAGAGATCTACAGCGTTTCCACCGACACCCACTTTGCTCACGCTGCCTGGCACAACACTTCGCCAGCCATCGGCAAAATCCAGTACACCATGATCGGCGATCCGACTCAGGTCATCTCCCGTAACTTTGACGTACTGATCGAAGAAGCGGGTTTGGCTGACCGTGGCACCTTCGTGATCAACCCTGAAGGCCAGATCAAAATCGTTGAGCTGAACGATGGCGGCGTTGGCCGTGACGCTTCCGAGCTGCTGCGCAAAATCAAGGCTGCTCAATACGTCGCTGCTCACCCAGGCGAAGTTTGCCCAGCCAAGTGGAAAGAAGGCGAGGCGACCCTGGCTCCGTCCCTGGATCTGGTCGGCAAGATCTAAGTCTGTGACGCGCTACTCAGGGCGGAACTCCGCACCTACTCAGTAAGCTGCACCGCCCTGTAAAACGCCCGGGCGAGATTCGCTCGGGCGTTTTTTATTGTCTCGAATAAAGGAAATCGCCCGTATGTTGGACGCCAATCTTAAAGCCCAGTTGAAATCGTACCTGGAACGGGTCACCCAACCGATCGAGATCGTTGCTTCACTCGACGACGGTGCGAAATCCCGGGAAATGCTCGAACTGCTGAAAGACGTTGCCAGTCTTTCCAGCCTAATTACTTTGATCGACAGCGGTGACGATGCTCGCAAACCATCGTTCTCGATCAATCGTCCGGGTGCTGACATCAGCCTGCGTTTCGCCGGCATCCCGATGGGCCACGAATTCACTTCGCTGGTGCTGGCTTTGCTGCAAGTCGGCGGCCACCCGTCGAAAGCCAGTGCCGACGTGATCGAACAGATTCGCTCGCTCAAAGGCGAATTCAACTTCGAAACGTACTTCTCGCTGTCCTGCCAGAACTGCCCGGACGTTGTTCAGGCGCTGAATCTGATGGCGGTGCTGAACCCGAACATCCGCCACGTCGCCATCGACGGCGCGCTGTTCCAGGATGAGGTCAATGATCGCAAGATCATGGCCGTGCCAAGCCTCTACCTGAATGGCGAGAACTTCGGCCAGGGCCGCATGGGCCTGGAAGAAATCCTGGCGAAGCTCGACACCGGAGCCATTGAGCGCCAGGCTGAAAAAATCAGCGGCAAAGACGCCTTTGACGTGCTGGTAGTCGGCGGTGGCCCGGCCGGTGCCTCGGCAGCGATTTATGCTGCACGCAAAGGCATTCGTACCGGCGTGGCGGCTGAACGTTTTGGCGGCCAGGTGCTGGACACCATGGCCATCGAAAACTTTATCTCGGTGCAAGAAACCGAAGGGCCGAAACTGGCCACGGCGCTGGAAGAACACGTCAAGCAATACGACGTGGACATCATGAACCTGCAACGCGCCGACAAACTGATTCCGGGCAAGAATGGCGAGCTGCACGAAGTCCACTTCGCCAGCGGCGCGACCCTCAAAGCCAAGAGCGTGATTCTGGCGACCGGCGCACGGTGGCGTGAAATGAACGTACCGGGCGAGCAGCAATACCGCAACAAAGGCGTGGCGTACTGCCCGCACTGCGACGGTCCGCTGTTCAAAGGCAAGCGCGTGGCGGTGATCGGCGGCGGTAACTCCGGCGTTGAAGCAGCCATCGACCTGGCCGGTATCGTTTCACACGTCACCTTGCTGGAGTTCGATGTACAACTGCGCGCCGATGCGGTATTGCAGCGCAAGTTGCACAGCCTGTCGAATGTGACCGTGATCACTAGCGCGCAAACGACCGAAGTGACCGGTGACGGGCAGAAGGTCAACGGCTTGCGTTACAAGGATCGCCAGACTGACGAAGTGCGTAATGTCGAGCTGGAAGGGATTTTTGTTCAGATCGGTCTGCTGCCCAACACCGATTGGCTCAAAGGCACCATCGAGCTGTCGCCACGCGGCGAGATCATCGTCGACAACCGTGGTGAGACATCCGTCCCGGGCATCTTCGCTGCCGGTGACGTGACCACCGTGCCGTACAAGCAGATTGTGATTGCGGTGGGAGAGGGCGCCAAGGCTTCGCTGAGTGCCTTCGATCACTTGATCCGGACGTCGGCTCCGGCGTAAGCAAAGCTGAAAATGCAAAAAACCCATGAGCGATCATGGGTTTTTTTTTGCAGATCAAAAGATCGCAGCCTGCGGCAGCGTTTACATATAATCGCCTGACCTGGCTTTTACAGCGGTGCAGGCTGAATGATTTCGACCCAGTAGCCATCCGGATCCTTGATGAATGCCAGGCTTTTCATGCGGCCATCGCTAAGACGCTTCTGGAAATCGCAGCCCAGCTCTTCGAAACGTGCGCAAGCAGAGACGATGTCCGGCACCGAAATGCAGATGTGGCCAAAGCCGCGCGGATCGGTGTTGCCATTGTGATAGGCGAAGTCGGCATCGTTTTCGGTGCCGTGGTTGTGGGTCAGTTCCAGGATGCCGGGAATCGACTTCATCCACTCGGTACGTGCGGCGGCATCGGCGGGGATTTGCGCCTTGTCGACCAGTGCGAGGAAGTACAAGCTGAATTCCGCTTCCGGGAAGTCGCGCTTCTCGACAAGCGAGAAACCCAGCACGCGGGTATAGAAATCCAGCGATTGGGTGATGTCTTTGACACGCAGCATGGTGTGGTTGAAGACGAAGTTGCGGGTTGCGCTGTCTGGCGTAGCGGTAACGCCGGGGAAAGTATTCAGATCGTGCAGGCTCATAGGCCCTCCGTAACAATGGGGCAAGTGAATGGGCGCAATGATACGCATGCAGGCCGGCATCGCCAAACCGAAAGCGCGGGCTTGCCCTGTGGGCGGGTGAGCCTCAGACTTTGAGTCTCAACCCGCGAGTGCCTTTGGTAATGATTCGATCGTTCAAATCGCTTTTCGTTTTCTTCAGCTTGTCTGCCATCTCCGCGATGACCTGCGCACAGGATCCGGCGATCACTTGGCCCGAAGGCTGGCAGGTCGAGCCGGTGCCAGACACGACGGCAGAAGTTTCCCGCCAGCGCGCCGTCAAGAACGACGCCGATGGCAATCAGGTCATGGTGATGGAATTGACGATGAGCCGTGTTGAAAGCGGTCACCAAGTGAATCTGCAAGGCGTCTTGCTGGAGATGCGCAAGTCCGTACAGAAGGACTTTTTTCAAAGCGGATATCAGAGTGTCTGCAACAGAATCCACCCCTCAACGCTAGGATCTTTGTCGGCGTTGGAGACGACTTGCACGATCACCGAAAACGGGCGCCACGTGTTATCGCAAACTATGGTCGCGGCGGTCGACGCGAATAAAGCTTATGTTCTTTCCTATGCCGGCCAAGCGGAAATCTATAAGGCCAGTGAAGGGGAAATAGTGGCGGCCAGAAACAGCCTGAAACTTTAATCGTGACCTGTCCGATCAAACGCATGTTAGATACGCGAAGGGATTAAACAAAAAGTTAGTTTCATTTGTTAGATATTGTCGAAAAATAAAAAGCCCTGCATTGGCAGGGCTTTTTCGGTGCGGGTGCAACCTTAATTGCGCAGCCAGGAATCAACGGTGGCTGCACCGTATTGTTCTTTCCAGGCTTTCAGGCCGCGGTGGTTGCCGCCCTTGGTTTCGATCAGTTCGCCCGAGTGCGGGTTTTGATAAACCTTGACCACGCGCGCACGGCGGGTTTTTGGGGCCGCCCCTGATTGCAGGGAGGATTTCGTCGGGTTCGGATCAAGAATGGCGATGATTTCTTTCAGGCCCTTGCCGTAGGTCTTCATCAGCCCGAGAAGCTTTTCTTCGAATTCGATTTCTTTCTTGAGCCCGGCATCATTCTTCAGCGACTCCAGCTGCTTGAGCTGCTCCTGAAGGGCCTTTTCAGCTGCGCGAAATTCAGCGAGTCTGGACAATATCTTTACTCCAATAGTGTATTCGGCTGATACCAACCGCAAACAAAGCTATAAGCCAAGAGCCTTGAAGCGACTCGGTGATTATGGCTCACCTGTCAATCTTGCAACAGGCATCAAAAATTGTAGTAGTTAAATGGCCAAGAGTAAATCCTGAAGTTTTCTTCATGTAACAACAGTGGTCTTTTTGTATCAATTTGGTGCGTGCTGTCACCTCGCTTGTCTTCATCAGCCGATGTTAACGGTGACTTAATGCACTAATGAACTCGACGGCCGGCATCGGTTTTCCGAACAGATAACCCTGCATGAAATTAACGTGATGCTCGGACAGGTAATCGCTTTGCGCCTGTGTTTCGACCCCTTCGGCCACGATCCCCAAATCAAGTTTGACCGACAGTTCGATGATGCTGTCGAGGATATGCCCTGAAAGGGCATCAACGCCGATCATGGCGACAAAACTTTGATCGATCTTCAGGAAATCAACATTGAATTTGCGCAGATACGCAAGGCTTGAGTGGCCGGTACCGAAATCGTCAATGGCGATCATCACCCCCAGGGCATGCAACTGTTCGAACAGTTGATGGGTGGTATCGGTCGGTTCGATCAACTCGCGCTCGGTCAACTCAAGTACCAGGCTGACGCTTCCCGCAGCGAACGCAGCAAGGAATTCACGACAGTCCTCGACCAGTTCCAGATCCTGGCAATGATTGGCGGTAATGTTGATCCCGACGTGAAAAGGTGTGACGAAGGATGTCGATAACGGTCCCAGAAGCGCGGCAGTTTGCTTCATCAATGCGCGGGTCATCGGCACGATCAGCCCGGAATGCTCGGCGAACGGAATAAACAGATCCGGGCGTACCAGGCCTTCCTTTGGGTGATTCCAGCGCATCAGGACTTCGGCGCCCGACCATTGCTTGCTATCGCCGTGCACCACGGGTTGAAAGTACGGGATGAACTCTCCGGCCTCCAATGCTCGCAGCATTTCATGGCTGGGCGAAGTGGAGCGCTTTTGCAAAACGTGGCTGATGGCGCCGGACACCACCCCCAAAAACATGAGCAGGCTGAACAGCGGCGGGTATTCGTCGCTCATGTAATTCCAGACTTCTCCGTCGGGGAAACCTGCGGACACACTGAATGCATAGCGCGATGACGTCAGTGTGTTTTGCGCCACTGGTAATGGCGGCAGAGCCCCATGGTGTACGGTGCCGTCGTCTGTTATCCAATCACTGCCGATTTGCAACACCAGCAGCGTTTGCCGGCCAATCAGTCGCAGGATATTACTCAGGTGATAGCCATCGAGTGTGGTCAATGCGCCGCCGCGACCGTCGCTCAGGCGATAGACCAGTAGCGCCGTATTGGGCGTTACCGGATTACCGTTCATCAGCCACAATTTACCCTCGGTGTAATCGCCAGCATTGACCGCTTCGCGGTAGTCGCCGAACAACGAACTGCAATAGAGGTTGTCGTCCCACACCAGATTGGTAGAGCGCACGAAGGGGCGTCGAGTGACTTGTTCGCGCAAGGCCAGATTGACCTCGTTACAGGGTTTGCCGGCCAGCGGCAGTAACGCTTGCGCGGCATCAGCCGTGTTATCCAGCATCAGTTCAACTTGGCGCAACGCCTCGTCAGCCGTGCGTTGCGCAAATTGCTGCAAGGTGCGCTCGGCTTGCATGTAAAGAATCACGCTGCCGATCACCAGAGGCAGCAGGCCGCTGAGCAGTGTCAATGCAATCCGCGCGCTGCGTCTGCGGCGGGGCTTTACGGTCAGGGGCATAGGCGCGGCCTGTTACGAAATAGGAGGCTTTCGAAAGCAGGCGGGGCAAACTGGCACCTTCCCTGTGCATTCGGTCACAGGGATGATAGCTGCGCCGCACCACAAAGCGCTTGCACGCACCGCAAAAAAGCGGATTTTAGAGAGAGGGCAGACAAGCCCTTTTACGCTGTGTAGAATCGGTTTACGCATACAATAATAATCGTCTTCTGGCAGCAGAAGCCTCGCCCGCAAAAGCCTTGGGTCGACAATGAAGATATTCGGGTTTCAACTGATCTACGGTGACTTTCTCGCCCGCAGTGTGCGCGGCATTTCCTGCGCGCCACCCACCGGTCTCAGCATTACTGGCAACTAACCCTGGTTAATTGATAAGAATGATGAGGCGCCACCATGGCAGATTTATACGAAAACCCAATGGGCCTGATGGGCTTTGAGTTCATCGAGTTCGCATCGCCGACTCCTAATACCCTGGAGCCGATCTTCGAGATCATGGGCTTCACCAAGGTTGCGACCCACCGCTCCAAAGACGTGCATCTGTACCGTCAGGGCGGCATCAACCTGATCCTCAACAACGAACCCAACAGCGTGGCCTCGTACTTCGCCGCCGAGCACGGCCCGTCGGTGTGCGGCATGGCATTTCGGGTCAAGGATTCGCAAAAGGCCTACAACCGCGCCCTGGAAATCGGCGCCCAGCCGATCCACATCGAAACCGGTCCAATGGAACTGAACCTGCCCGCGATCAAAGGCATTGGCGGCGCGCCGCTGTACCTGATCGACCGTTTCGGCGAAGGCAGTTCCATCTATGACATCGACTTCGTGTTCATCGAAGGCGTTGATCGCAATCCGGTAGGCTCCGGCCTGAAAATCATCGACCACTTGACCCATAACGTTTATCGCGGCCGCATGGCCTACTGGGCAAACTTCTACGAGAAGTTGTTCAACTTCCGCGAAATCCGTTATTTCGACATCAAGGGCGAATACACCGGCCTGACCTCGAAAGCGATGACCGCGCCGGACGGCATGATCCGTATCCCGCTGAACGAAGAGTCGTCCAAGGGCGCCGGGCAGATCGAAGAGTTCCTGATGCAGTTCAACGGCGAGGGCATCCAGCACGTTGCGTTCCTCACGGATGACCTGATCAAGACCTGGGACTCGCTGAAGAAGATTGGCATGCGCTTCATGACCGCACCGCCGGATACCTACTACGAAATGCTCGAAGGCCGTCTGCCGAACCATGGCGAGCCGGTCGATCAATTGCAATCGCGCGGGATTCTGCTCGATGGCGCGTCCGAGTCTGGCGACAAGCGCCTGCTGTTGCAGATTTTCTCGGAAACCCTGATGGGCCCGGTGTTCTTCGAATTCATCCAGCGCAAGGGCGACGATGGGTTCGGCGAGGGTAACTTCAAGGCGCTGTTCGAGTCGATTGAGCGGGATCAGGTGCGTCGCGGTGTACTCGCGACCGAGTAACAGCTGATCGATGTAAAAAGCCCGGCCTGCAATTGATGCAGGCCGGGCTTTTTTTGGATCAAAAAGATCGCAGCCTTCGGCAGCTCTTACAGGGGTTTGCGTTGGCGTATCAAATGTTTGAACCCTTCAAAGATGAGTACGACCACAGCCATCCAGATTGGAATGTAGGTCAGCCATTCGCCGGGCTTGATGCTCTCGCCCAACAGCAGCGCCACAGCCAGCAACAACACTGGCTCGACGTAACTCAACAAGCCGAACAGGCTGAATGGCAACAGTCGACTGGCGATGATGTACACCACCAGCGCCGAAGCACTGATCAAACCGAGTAGCGGGATCAGCCAGGAAAGCGCCGGATACTGATCGAAGACCGCAAAGCCCTGTTCACCGCCGCGCACGAACCAGTACGCAACCGGCAGCATCAGGGTCATGTCTACCCACAAACCGCCGAGGTTATCGGACTTCAGCCACTTGCGCAGCACGAAGTACAGCGGATAACCGACCACCACCACCAGCGTCGCCCAGGAAAATCCACCGACCTGATAGAGCTCATTGAGCACGCCAAGGCAGGCAAAAAACACCGCGATTTTTTGCAGGTACGAGAGCTGATCCCCGTAAGCGATACGGCCCGTCAATACCATGGCCAGCGGCAGAAGGAAGTACCCCAGCGACACATCCAGACTGTAGCCATTGAGTGGCGCCCACATGAATAGCCACAATTGCACACCGAGCAATGCCGCCGAAACGATCAAGCCGCCGACCAGTTTCGGCTGTCGCGCAAATCGCCGCAGCAACTCGACCACGCGCCGCCATTCGCCGGATACCAACATGAATACGGTCATGCATGGCAGCGTCAGCAGCATCCGCCAGCCGAAAATTTCCACACCGCTCAAGGGGGTGAGCAACGAGGTGTAGTAATACATGACGGCAAACAGCACCGAGGCTGAAACTGATAGAGCGATGCCTTTAGACAAACTGTCCTCGCGAGGTTGATGGTCAAACGGGGCGCGAAGGATACGTGTTTTTTGTGTTGAATATTGGGCAGATGCTCAATATTTAAAACATCCAGGCGCTGCCGAAGGCTGCTCCTACACGAGCGTCAAGCTGAAACGGGTTTGCGCCCCGAAACAAAATGGCTGATGTCATTGAAGCCCGGCGTCGATGCATGGCCCGGGGTCACCAGCGAATCGATGAAGGCTTCGTCTTCGGCCGTGATCTTCACCGCTTGTGCCTTGGTGTAAGCGTCCCACTGCTTCTCGGTTCGTGGCCCGACAATGGCCGAACTCACTGCGCTGTTGTTCAGCACCCATGCAATGGCAAATTCGACGATGCCGACGCCGCGATCCTGGGTGTATTGCTGGATTTTCTGGGCGATACGCAGGGATTCCACGCGCCATTCGGTTTCCAGAATGCGTTTGTCCAGTCGTCCCACGCGACTGTTGGCGTCTGGCGTCACGTCCGGCGCATATTTGCCGCTGAGCACCCCACGGGCCAGTGGGCTATAGGGCACCACGCCGAGGCCGTAATTTTGTGCGGCGGTGATTTGCTCGGTTTCGGCCTGACGGTTGACGATGTTGTACAGCGGCTGGCTGATCACCGGGCGATCGACGCCCAGTTTATCGGCGACACGGATGACTTCCGCGATCCGCCAGCCTCGATAATTCGACAAGCCCCAATAGCGGATTTTGCCCTGACGGATCAGATCGCCGATGGCCGACACCGTCACGTCCAGCGGCGTGTTGTGGTCTTCGCGGTGCAGATAATAGATGTCGAGATAATCAGTGCCGAGGCGAGTCAGGCTGGCGTCGAGACCGTTGAAGAGATGCTTGCGGCTCAAACCACTGCGGTTCGGCACACCGTCCACCGGGCCAAACCCGACTTTGGTCGCCAGCACCCACTCATGGCGGCGACTCGCGATCGCTTCGCCAACGATCTCCTCGGAACGGCCGTTGGTGTAAACGTCAGCGGTGTCGATGAAATTGATCCCGTGATCCCAAGCCTTGTCGATGATGCGCAGCGATTCTTCCGTGCTGGTCTGCTCGCCAAACATCATCGTGCCGAGGGTGAGGGTGGACACCTGCAGACCCGAGTGACCCAATGTGCGATAGCTCATGCCGAATTCCTTTTGCGGGTGGGAAAGTGTTTATCAATAGCAAAAAAAGCAAAAAATCGCAGCCACCAACAGCGCCTACACGAAATTAATGTGGAGCTGCCGAAGGCTGCGATCTTTCGACTTGGCTTTTCTAACCCCGCAATGTCCGCGTCATCCGCAACGCCAACAAACTCCCCACAACAATCACACCCGCCAACACATACAACGCCGCATCCGTCGAACCAGTGGTGTCTTTGACCCAACCCACCAGATACGGACTCAAGAACCCGGCCATTTGCCCCATGGAGTTGATCAACGCCAGACCACCCGCAGCCGCACCCGCGCTGAGCATTGCCGTCGGCACTGGCCAGAACATCGGCAGGCCGGTGAGGGCGCCCATGGTTGCGATGGTCAGGCCAAGGATGGCAATGGCCGGGTTGGCCGCGAAATTGACCGCGATGACGAGACCGATTGCGCCCATCAGCATCGGCACGACCAAATGCCAGCGACGTTCCTTGCGCAGATCCGCCGAGCGACCGACCAGCAACATGAACACCGCAGCCAGCAGGTACGGAATCGCGCTCAACCAGCCGATCACCAGGTTATCGCTGAAACCGAGGTTTTTGATGATCGACGGCAGCCAGAAATTGATCGCGTAGACGCCGCTCTGGATGCAGAAGTAGATCAGGCCGAACGCCCAGATCGCCGGGTTCTTGAACACGGCAGCCAACGAATCGGTGGTGGTTTTCGGTTTGTTCGCCAGATCCTCGGCATGATCCGCTTCAAGCACCGAGCGTTCATGCGGGGTCAGCCACTTGGCATTGGCAAAACTGTCGCTGAGCAGGAAGTACGCCAGCGCACCCAGGATGACAGTCGGAATGCCTTGCAGCAGGAACATCCATTGCCAGCCAGCCAAACCGCCCTGACCGGCGGCGAAGTGATTGAGGATCCAGCCCGAGAACGGGCTGCCGAGCAGGCCGGACACCGGAATCGCCGACATGAACAGCGCCATGATGCGGCCACGGCGGAACGTCGGGAACCACTGCGAGAGATACAGCACGACGCCTGGGAAGAACCCGGCTTCGGCCGCACCGGTGAATAAACGCAGGGTGTAGAACTCGGTTGGCGTGGTGACGAACAACAGGCAGGTCGATAACGTGCCCCAAGTGATCATCATCAGAGCAATCCAGCGCCGTGGACCAAATTTGGTCAGCGCCAGATTGCTCGGTACGCCGCACAGCACATAACCGATGAAGAAGATCCCGGCGCCGAGGCCATAGACGGTTTCGCTGAATTTAAGCGCGTCGAGCATCTGCAGTTTGGCAAATCCAACGTTTACCCGGTCGAGGTAGTTGAACAGGTAGCAGATGAAAATGAAGGGGATCAAACGCAGGGTTATACGTTTGTAGACGGCATTTTTGTCGTCCGCGATGGTCTGGGTAGCGGCGGCGCTCTGTGACATAGCGACTCTCTCTTTATTATGATTTTTGCGGGGCAACGGTTAACTTTGATCGCCGGGAGAGTCTCGGCCACCTTTGGCCGGATTGTCTTTGTGCCTGAGCACAGGGTTTTTCGCCAGACCCTGTGCCGGTGAACAATCGTCTGCGCCGTTTCCAAGGATCTTTCATCTATGTTCGAACTCGATCACGACCTGGCCCAGGACATCGTCGACCGGGCCATGGCCATCTTGCCGTACAACGTCAACGTCATGGACAGCCAGGGGTTGATCCTCGGCAGCGGCGAACCAGAGCGCATCAACACGCGTCACGAAGGCGCGCAGTTGGTGCTGGCCAACGGCCGCGTGGTCGAGATCGACACCTCTACGGCTGCACATTTGAAAGGCGTGCAGCCGGGCATCAATTTGCCGCTATTGCTGGATCAGCGCTTGATCGGCGTGCTCGGTATCACGGGCGAGCCGGAGCAACTGCGCACCTACGCCGAACTGGTACGCATGACGGCTGAAATGCTGGTCGGTCAGCGCAACCAGCAAGCCGACCAGCAATGGCGGCGTCAGCGTTGTGATGACTTGCTGGCGTTGCTCCTCAGCGAAGCGGGGGATTCGCCACGGCTGGTGGACGAAGCACAGCAGTTGGGCCTCAAACCGCAACTGACCCGGGTGCCCTATCTGTTTGAGCTGGGCCCGGAGCATGGCCCCGGTCAGACAGTCGACGCGTTGGGTGCCTGGCTGATCTCACGTTATCCCGACAGTTGGTGCGTGAGTTCGGCGCCGTCTTCATTGCTCTGGTGCCGCCCGGCCAGCCATCCCGTCGAGCATGACCGTTTGCTGGAAAAACTCGAAGCGCTGGGCTGGCGCATTCTGCGCATTGCCGTCGGCGGGCAGGCTGACGGTTTGACCGGATTACGCCGATGCTACCGGCGAGTGGGCGATCTGCTTGCCTATGGCCGCGAGGTGTTGCCACGTTCGCAGTTGCTGATTCTTGACCGCTATCGTTTGCCGGTGATGCTCTGGCGACATCGCAACGATGACGCTCTCGATGAACTGCTCAAACCGTTGCGCAAAGTCATCGCCAAAGACAGCAACGGCCAGTTGCTGATGACGTTGCGCAGTTGGTGCGATCACGACGGCCAGAGCCAGGCCTGCGCCGATGCGCTGGGCATTCACCGCAACAGCCTGCGTTATCGCATGGAACGGATTGCTGAGCTGAGCGGCGTTGATCCGTTGCGCCTCAACGGCATGCTCGCGTTGTACCTTGGCGTTCAGTTATTGCCTCAAACCTGAGAGATCAAAAGATCGAAGCGTGGGAACGATCAGGTGACAGATCGGATTTTGTGGAAATGAACAACAATCCACTGCGCCACTTGTGCACCGGACAGGCGTCAAAGTTCATGGTCGCTGGCACGATGAGGGCACTGGAACAGGAGAGTTTTCATGAAAATCGTCATCGCCCCCGATTCGTTCAAGGACAGCCTCAGCGCTCAAGGCGTTGCCGAGGCCATTGCCTCGGGATTGGCGCAGGTCTGGCCGCAAGCGACGCTGATCCAATGCCCGATGGCCGATGGCGGCGAGGGCACGGTTGAGTCGATTCTCGCCGCGTGTGAAGGCGAACTGCGCCGCAATCGGGTACGCGGGCCTTTGGGCGCACCGGTGGATGCCGCGTGGGGCTGGTTGCCGCACAACCACACCGCGATCATCGAAATGGCCGAAGCCAGCGGTCTCCAACTTGTGGCCCCAGGGAAGCGCGATGCGTGCATCAGCAGTACGTTCGGCACCGGTGAATTGATCCGTGCGGCGCTGGATGCCGGTGCGCAGCGAGTCATCCTCGCCATTGGCGGCAGCGCCACCAACGACGCGGGCGCCGGGGCGATGCAGGCACTCGGGGTGAAACTGTTCGATGCACACAGTCAGCCGCTGGTGCCCGGCGGTCTGGCATTGGCGCACCTGGCGCGGCTCGATTTGAGCGAACTGGATCCGCGTCTGGCCAATGTCCGATTCGACATCGCCGCCGACGTCAACAATCCGCTGTGCGGCCCTCATGGCGCTTCGGCGATTTTCGGCCCGCAAAAAGGCGCGTCACCCGCTCAGGTCGAACAACTTGATCGAGCCCTCGGACACTTTGCCGAACTGTGCGCCCAAGCCTTGGGCAAGGATGTGCGTGATGAACCGGGCAGTGGCGCGGCCGGTGGTTTGGGGTTCGCCGCCAAAGCATTCCTCGGCGCGCGTTTTCAGGCTGGCGTGGAGGTGGTCGCCGAGTTGGTCGGTCTGGCGCAAGCCGTCACAGGCGCCGACCTGGTGATTACAGGCGAAGGCCGTTTCGATGCCCAGACGTTGCGCGGCAAAACCCCGTTCGGTGTGGCGCGGGTGGCCAAGGCGCACGGCGTCCCCGTCATCGTTATCGCCGGCACCTTGGGCGAGGGCTATCAGGCACTCTACGAACACGGCATTGATGCGGCATTTGCATTGGCAAGTGGGCCGATGACCCTGGAGCAAGCCTGCCGCGAAGCCCCACGTCTATTAAGTGAACGCGCCACCGACATCGCCCGCGTCTGGCAAATCGCCCAATACAAGTCTCTGTAAATACCTGTAAGCCTGGCTTGCCACCTCACACAGGGATTTGTGCTGGCTCATGAAATCCAGGTTTACCGCCAGACACTGTGGGAGCGTGCCTGCTCGCGAAGGCGGCAGCACGGCCAATGCCGATGCTGAATGATCAATTGCTTTCGCAAGCAGGCTCGCGCCTACACGGAGCCGATGTAGCAGGAATGAGACACCTGCAATACCGAAATATATTTGCCAGCCACCTAAAAAAATCCCGCCTCGGCCGATACAACTATCAGGCGCACTCAAGACTTCTCCCATAGTGATTGCCGCACTGATTACCGCGTTCGCGGATCAGCGATAAACGGCATGGACGCTCGCAGTTTTCATCTATTGAGAGTTTCCCCCATGTCTTTGCGTAGCTTGAATATCGCGCCTCGCGCCTTCCTCGGTTTTGCCTTCATTGCCTTGCTCGTGATCGGGCTGGGTGCTTTTTCCGTCAACCGTATGTCGGTCATCCGCCAGGCGTCCATGGAAATGAGTGCCAATCAGGTGCCCAGCATCACGTACCTCGGTGTCATGACAGAAAACGTCTTGCGCCTGCGCGTGCTGTCGTTCCGCGTTTTGGTTAACCGCGACGCGTCCGAGCGGCAGGAAGCCCAGGCCCGAATCGGCGTCCTCACCGATAAGGTGCGCAACGCCCAGGCCAGCTACGCCGCGTTGCCGGCCGGGCCGCAAGAGAAGGCGCTGTACCAGACCTTCGGCACGACCCTCGACAATTATCTGCAAGCGCAAAACCAGATGCTCGAACTGTCGCGTCAGGACAAGCTGGATGAGCTGCGCAACCTGATCAACACCCGCATCAAGGACGGCACCGATCAAATGGGCGAACAGCTCAATAAACTGATCGCGATTAACGCCGCCGACGGCAAAGCCAATGCCGCGTTGGCGGGCGTGCATTACAGCAGCGCCATCAACGCGATCATTGGCGTTGCCGTATTCGCGGCCCTGATGACCGTCTTGCTGGCCTGGCTGTTGACCCGCAGCATCGTTGCGCCGCTGAGCCGCGCCGTTCAGGCCGCGCAAACCATTGCCGGCGGCAACCTGACCAAAGCCATTGAGATCGATGGCAACGACGAACCGGCACGGCTGCTCGAAGCACTTTCGGCAATGCAGACCAACTTGCGTCAAACCATCGACCAGATTGCCGGTTCCGCCACCCAGTTGGGCGCCGCCGCCGAAGAACTCAGCGCCGTGACGGAAGAAGCCTCTCGCGGCCTGCAACAGCAGAACGACGAAATCGAACAAGCCGCCACCGCCGTCAACGAAATGACCGCCGCCGTGGAAGAGGTTGCCCGCAACGCCGTATCGACCTCCGAAGCGTCGAATCAGTCGACTCAAGCCGCGCGTGAAGGTCGCGACCAGGTGGTGAAAACGGTCGACGCGATCCAGACCATGACTCACGACGTGCAGAACACCGCGCAAATGATCGAAGGCCTCGCTGCTCAGGGTCGTGACATCGGCAAAGTGCTTGATGTGATTCGCGCCATCGCCGAACAGACCAACCTGCTGGCCCTCAACGCCGCCATCGAAGCGGCCCGTGCAGGGGAGGCCGGACGTGGTTTTGCCGTGGTCGCCGACGAAGTTCGCGCACTGGCTCACCGCACGGCGCAGTCGACCCAGGAAATCGAAAAAATGGTCGCCGGCATCCAGAACGGCACGGGCGAAGCGGTGGACTCGATGCAGCAGAGCAATCAGCGCACCCAATCCACCCTGGAAATGGCCCGCGCCGCCGGCATTGCGCTGGAGCAAATCACCCAGTCGATCCACCAGATCAACGAGCGCAACCTGGTAATCGCCAGCGCTTCGGAAGAGCAGGCGCAGGTGTCACGCGAGGTCGACCGCAACCTGGTAAACATTCGCGATTTGGCCACGCAGTCGGCGGCCGGAGCCAACCAGACCAGCGCCGCTACCCACGAACTGTCGCGCCTTGCAGTAGATTTGAATGCCATGGTGGCGCGTTTTGTGATTTGAGATAGGGTGAAGGCTGGAACCCGCGCAATCAGGAGACGTACATGCGCTATTCAGCCTTGACCCAACGAATCGCCGGGGAAGGAGCCGCTGCCTGGCAGATTCACGACCGAGCGCTGGAGTTGCGCGAACAGGGTGTCGATGTGTTGTTGCTGACTGTCGGCGACCCGGATTTCGACACGCCGTTGCCGATTGTTCATGGGGCCATCGACAGTCTGCTGGCCGGTGACACTCATTACTCTGACGTGCGCGGCCGTCTTGCGCTGCGCAAGCTGATCGCCGCACGCCATCAGCGGCGCAGCGGCCAAGCGGTGGATGCCGGTCACGTCATTGTCATGCCCGGCGCGCAATGCGCCGTGTACTCGGTGGCGCAATGTCTGCTCGATCCGGGCGATGAAGTGTTGGTCGCCGAACCCATGTACGTCACTTACGAAGGCGTCTTTGGCGCGTGCGGCGCGACAGTGGTGCCGGTGCCGGTAAGCCCGGAAAACGGCTTTCGCGTCGATCCGGCAGATGTCGCGGCCCGCATCACGCCGAAAACCCGCGCCTTGTTGCTCAACAGCCCCAACAATCCTTCCGGCGCCAGCCTGCCGCTGCTGATCTGGCAGGAGCTGGCGGCGTTGTGCATCCGGCATGACCTGTGGCTGATCAGTGACGAGGTGTATAGCGATCTCCTTTATGAAGGTGAGCACATCAGTCCGGCGAGCCTGCCGGGCATGGCCGAACGCACGGCGACGATCAACAGCTTGTCCAAATCCCATGCCATGACGGGTTGGCGCATCGGCTGGATGATCGGGCCAAAACCGCTGGCCGAGCACTTGGTGAACCTGTCACTGAGCATGTTGTTCGGCTTGCCGGATTTTGTGCAGAAAGCCGCGCAGGTTGCGCTCGAAAGGGATCTCCCGGAAGTGGCGCACATGAGGGAGGAATATCGGCTGCGTCGGGATCTGGTGTGCGACCGTTTGCGCGGCTGCCCCGGGTTGTATCCGATCAGGCCGGATGGCGGCATGTTTGTGATGGTCGACATTCGCCAGACCGGGCTGTGCGCGCAGAGTTTTGCCGAGCGATTGCTGGAAGGGTATGGCGTGTCGGTGCTGGCCGGTGAAGCATTCGGGCCCAGCGCGGCGGGGCACATTCGCATTGGATTGGTCGTCGATCGAGTAAAACTCGCAGACGCCTGCGCGCGAATCGCCCTGTGCGCATCGGATCTGCTGCAACTGCGCAGCGCCTGAAAAAGATTCGATCTGATTGTTCCCACGCGGAGCGTGGGAACAATCAGATTTGAAGGTGAAGCTGCATTCCCATGCGGAGCGGGGGTGTCAGGTGTTGCGTTGGGTCAGGCTGCGCTCCATGCGGGCGATGCCTTCTTCGAGCAGCGAGCGCGGGCAGCCGAAATTCAGGCGCACGAATTGTTGGCTGTGGTCGCCGAAGTCCGGGCCTGCGCTCAAGCCAACCTTGGCGTTTTCCAGGAAGAACTGCTGCGGATTCGCCAGATCCAGCGCCGAGCAATCAAGCCAGGCCAGATACGTGCCCTGCGGAACATTGAGGGTCACGCCGGGCAAACGACTGCGCACCGCGTCCACCAGCCAGTCACGGTTGGCTTGCAGATAGCGCTTGAGTTCGACCAGCCATTCGCCTGCCTCGCTGTAGGCGACGCGGGTGGCTTCCATGCCCAGCGGATTGACACTGTCGACCATGCCGCAACGGGCGTGGTTGACCTTCTCACGCAGCGCGGCGTCCTGAATGATCATGAACGACGTCTTGAGACCGGCGATGTTGTAAGCCTTGCTCGCCGACATCAACGTGATGGTGCGCTGGGCGATTTCCGGGCTCAGGGATGCGGTCGGAATGTGTACGCGGCCGTCGAAACACAGCTCGGCATGGATTTCGTCGGAGATCAGCCAGGCGTCTTGCTGAACGCAGATGTCGGCCACTGCTTGCAACTCTTCGCGACCGAACACCTTGCCGATCGGATTGTGCGGATTGCTCAGCAACAAGGCACCGCCACCGCTGAGGGATTCACGCAGGGTTTCAAGCGGTGTGGCATAGGTGCCGTCGGCCTGGGCGACGAATTCCAGCTCGACCTTGTTCAGACCCCAATGCCCCGGCGCATGACGCAGCGGCGGATAATTCGGGGTTTGCACCACGACGTTTTGTTGTGGCTGCACCAGCGCCTTGAGCGCCATGTTGAAACCCGACTCGACGCCCGGCAGAAAAATCAGCTCCTGAGGTTTGACGCGCCAGGCGTACTTGTTCCACAGATCCGCAACAATGGCTTCACGCAGGTCGTCCTGCGCCACGCTGTAACCCACCAGCGGATGCAACAGGCGTTGCTGCAAGGCTTCGATGACCATCGGCGGAGCGGCGAAATCCATGTCGGCCACCCACATCGGCAACACATCGGCCGCATAGCGACTCCACTTGGTGCTGCCGGTGTTGTGGCGGTCGAATACCTGATCAAAATCGAAAGTCATGCGCGGTCTCGTGAAGGCGGGGTTAAACATGGTCGCCATGATAAGCCCCAACCCCCAGAGGCGCGAGCCGTACGTGATGACCACAGGATTTGATCGTTCCCACGCTCTGCGTGGGAATGCAGCCAGGACGCTGCGCGTTCCTTTTTGCAGTCAAAAGATCGCAGCCTTCGGCAGCCACTACACGGGAACTCGTGTTCCGACAAACGGCCGACGGTCGGTTTTCACACATGGCGCAGCGTCGTTGACTAGAGTCTGTTTACCGGCAACGCAGATTGCCGCAACCGTGATTGTCCAGAACAAGCCCGGCACAAGATCCGGGTTCCACCTGATCAGGAGTGCACGATGGATCTCAGCCGTCGTCAGTTCTTCAAGGTCGCCGGCATCGGCCTTGCAGGCTCAAGCCTGGGCGCGTTGGGCATGGCCCCGACGCCTGCCTTCGCCGAGCAGGTGCGCCACTTCAAGCTCACCCACACCCATGAAACCCGCAACACCTGCCCGTATTGCTCGGTCGGTTGCGGCTTGATCATGTACAGCCAGGGTGACACAGGGAAGAACGTGGCGCAGAACATCATCCACATCGAGGGCGACGCCGACCACCCGGTCAATCGCGGCACCCTCTGCCCGAAAGGCGCGGGACTGCTGGACTTCATCCACAGTCCTGGCCGCTTGCAATACCCGCAGGTACGCAAGCCGGGCAGCAGCGAGTGGACACGGATCTCTTGGGATGAAGCGCTCGACCGTGTCGCCGACCTGATGAAGGCCGACCGCGACGCTAATTTCGTCGAGCAGAACGCCCAGGGGCAGACCGTCAACCGCTGGCTGACCACTGGATTTCTCGCAGCCTCGGCGGCGTCCAACGAAGCCGGCTACATCACCCACAAGGTGATTCGCAGCCTCGGCATGCTGGGGTTTGATAACCAGGCGCGTGTCTGACACGGTCCGACGGTGGCAAGTCTTGCCCCGACGTACGGCCGTGGTGCCATGACCAATACCTGGACCGATATCGCCAACGCGAATCTGGTTCTGGTGATGGGCGGCAACGCAGCAGAAGCGCATCCGTGCGGCTTCAAATGGGTGACCGAAGCCAAGGCCCACAACAAGGCGCGGCTGATCGTGGTCGATCCACGGTTTACCCGTACCGCTTCGGTGGCCGATTACTACGCACCGATCCGCACCGGCACCGACATCGCCTTCATGGGCGGGCTGATCAATTACCTGCTGACCGAGGACAAGATTCAGCACGAATACGTGCGCAACTACACCGACGTGTCATTCATCGTCAGGCCCGGATATGGTTTTGAGGACGGGATTTTCAGCGGCTACGACGCAGACAAGCGCAGCTACACCGACAAGTCCGGCTGGGGCTACGAAATGGGCGAAGACGGTTTCGCCAAAGTCGACCCGACCCTGCAGGATCCGCGTTGCGTCTATCAATTGATGAAGCAGCATTACAGCCGTTACAACATCGACCTCGCGAGCCAGATCTGCGGCATGCCGGTCGATGCCATGCAGAAAATCTGGGAAGAGATTGCCACGTGCTCGACACCGGGCAAGACCATGACGATTCTCTACGCGCTGGGCTGGACACAGCACTCGGTCGGCGCGCAGATCATTCGCAGTGCGGCGATGGTGCAACTGCTGCTGGGCAATGTCGGCATGCCGGGCGGGGGCGTCAATGCCTTGCGCGGGCACTCCAATATTCAGGGGCTGACCGACCTCGGTCTACTGTCCAATGCGCTGCCGGGCTATCTCACGTTGCCCCAGGACGCCGAGCAGGAATACGCGGCGTTCATCACTAAACGCACGCAAACGCCACTGCGCCCGGGGCAGCTGTCTTACTGGCAGAACTACAGCAAATTCCATGTCAGCCTGATGAAGGCCTGGTACGGCGTCAACGCCACCGCCGAGAATAACTGGGCCTATGACTATCTGCCGAAACTGGACATTGCCAACTACGACGTCCTGAAGATGTTCGACCAAATGGGGCATGGCCTGGTCAACGGTTACATGTGCCAAGGCTTCAACCCGATCGCCGCATTACCGGATAAAAACCGGGTGATGGCGGCGTTGGCCAAGCTGAAATGGCTGGTGGTGATGGATCCGCTGAGCACCGAAACGTCGGAGTTCTGGCACAACGTCGGGCCGTACAACGATGTGAAAAGCGCCGACATCCAGACCGAAGTCATTCGCCTGCCGACGACCTGTTTTGCCGAAGAGGACGGCTCGCTGGTCAACAGCAGCCGCTGGCTGCAATGGCACTGGAAAGGCGCCGACGGCCCGGGCGAGTCGCGCACCGACGTGCGCATCATGACCGAGTTGTTCCTGCGGCTGCGCCGGCGTTATCAGGCCGAGGGCGGCACCTTTGCCGAGCCGATCCTGAAGCTGTCGTGGCCGTACAAAGTGCCCGATGAGCCGTCACCGGAAGAGATCGCCAAAGAGATCAACGGCTATGCCATCAACGACTTCGCCGATGCGGCGGGTGTGCCGGTCAAGGCCGGCACGCAACTGGCGGGGTTCGGTTTGCTCAAGGACGACGGCAGCACCGCGTCCGGTTGCTGGATTTTCGCCGGCAGCTGGACAGAGGCCGGCAACCAGATGGCCCGGCGCGACAATAACGATCCGTACAACATGCATCAACATCAGGGTTGGGCCTGGGCGTGGCCGGCCAACCGGCGGATTTTGTACAACCGCGCCTCGGCGGATCCGCAGGGCAAACCCTGGGATCCGAACAAACGCTTGGTGTGGTGGAACGGCAAGGCCTGGGGCGGCACCGACGTGCCGGACTACAAGGCTGACGTGCCGCCGGAAGCCGGAATGAACCCGTTCATCATGAACCCCGAAGGCGTGGCACGGTTCTTCGCCGTCGACAAGATGACCGAAGGCCCGTTCCCCGAGCACTACGAGCCCTTTGAAACGCCGATCGGCATCAATCCGTTGCACCCGCAAAACAAGAAAGCCACCAGCAACCCGGCGGCGCGGATCTTCGATTCGGTGTGGGAAACCCTCGGCGAGGCCAAGGACTTCCCGTACGCGGGCACCAGTTACCGGTTGACCGAGCATTTCCACTTCTGGAGCAAGCACTGCAAATTGAACGCGATTGCCCAGCCCGAGCAGTTCGTCGAAATCGGTGAAGTGCTGGCGAAAGAGAAGGGCATTGCCGCCGGCGACAGGGTGCGGGTCAGCAGCAAACGCGGCTTTATCGAAGCGGTGGCAGTGGTGACCAAACGGATTCGACCGCTACAGGTCAACGGCCAGGTGGTGCATCAAATCGGCATCCCGCTGCATTGGGGATTCACCGGCCTGACGCGTCACGGTTACCTGACCAACACACTCGTGCCATTCCTCGGCGACGGCAATACACAGACCCCGGAATCCAAGTCGTTCCTGGTCAACGTGGAGAAGCTATAAATGGCCAGCCAAGACATCATTGCCCGCTCGGCCACCACCACAACGCCGCCGTCGGTGCGCGAACAAGAAGCCGTCGCCAAGCTCATCGACACCACCAAGTGCATTGGCTGCAAGGCTTGCCAGGTTGCGTGTTCGGAATGGAACGAGCTGCGCGACGAGGTTGGTCACAACCACGGCACCTACGACAATCCGCAGGATCTGACGGCGGATTCGTGGACGCTGATGCGATTCACCGAGCATGAAACCGATGCCGGCAACCTCGAATGGCTGATCCGCAAGGACGGCTGTATGCACTGCGCGGAACCCGGTTGCCTGGCCGCATGCCCGAGCCCTGGCGCGATCATCAAGCATGCCAACGGCATTGTCGATTTCGATCAGGATCACTGCATCGGTTGCGGCTATTGCATCACCGGCTGCCCATTCAACATTCCGCGCATTTCCCAGAAGGATCACAAGGCCTACAAATGCACGCTGTGTTCGGATCGGGTCGCCGTGGGCCTGGAACCCGCCTGCGTGAAAACCTGCCCGACCGGGGCCATCGTCTTCGGTACCAAGGAAGACATGAAAGTCCACGCCGCCGAGCGCATCGTCGACCTGAAAAGCCGTGGCTTCGACCAGGCCGGTCTGTACGACCCTGCGGGCGTCGGCGGCACGCACGTCATGTACGTGTTGCACCACGCCGACACCCCGAAAATCTATGCCGGCCTGCCGGACGATCCGACCATCAGCCCATTGGTGGGTTTGTGGAAAGGTGTGAGTAAACCCCTGGCGCTGCTGGCGATGGGCGCGGCGGTACTGGCCGGATTCTTCCATTACGTGCGCGTCGGGCCGAACCGGGTCGAGGAAGATGAACATCCGCAACCGCCCGACACCTCCGTGCACGAAGTCGACCCTGCGGTACACACCTTCGATCCTCGCCGGGAGGGCAGGCCATGAACGACAAACCGATCCTGCGTTACTCCGCCAACCAGCGCACCAATCACTGGCTGGTGGCGATCCTGTTCATGATGGCCGGGCTGTCCGGGTTGGCGTTATTTCATCCGGCGCTGTTCTGGCTGAGCGGCCTGTTTGGCGGTGGAACCTGGACGCGGATACTGCATCCGTTCTTGGGCGTGGCGATGTTTGTGCTGTTCCTCGGCCTGGTGTTGAGCTTCTGGCGCACCAATTTTTTCATCGCCAATGACCGGCAATGGTTGCGGCGCATCGACAGGGTGATGGTGAACGACGAAGAAAGCGTACCGCCGGTAGGCAAATACAACGCCGGACAGAAGCTGCTGTTCTGGACGCTGATGCTGTGCATGCTCGGGCTGTTGTTCACCGGGCTGGTGATCTGGCGTGCGTATTTCAGCCATTTCTTCGGTATCACCACGATTCGCTGGGCGATGCTGCTGCATGCGCTCGCCGGGTTCGTATTGGTGTTGAGCATCATCATTCACATCTACGCGGGACTCTGGATCAAGGGCTCGGTGGACGCGATGATGCATGGCCGGGTCAGTCGTGCGTGGGCAAGAAAACATCATCTACTCTGGTATCGCGAGGTCACTCGCGAGGACGCGCCACCGAGATCCACAACAAAAAAGGGCTAAGCCTTGGCTACGATTCTCGAACCCGGACAAATCGAAGCGTCGGCCAGTTCGCCGCCGTTCCTTTACCTGCCGCCGCGTAATCTGTTCGCGCTGCGCGCCCAGCGTCTGGAACGCCTGGCTGAAGGGCATCCGCTGGCCGCGTATCTGATGTTGATCGCCGGTGTGTGTCGCGCGCAGCAGCAGATGTTCGATGATCCGCCGCCGATCAAGCCTCTGGATCCCCAACGCTTGCAAGCCTGCCAGCAACACGCGATGCCACCCTTCGCTGTCGATACGCTGATCCGTGAAGATGACTGGCAAATCTGGCTCCATGGGTTTCTCAAGCATTACTCGCCACTGCATCAGCCGGCGGTGAAGGTCGCACTCGACACCTTGCGCAGCGCTGATTCCGGGCAGTTGCGCGCCTGGGGCGTTGCGCTTGCCGGTGGGCAATATGCGTTGGTGCCGGCGGCGTTGGTGCCTTTTCTCGGCGCAGCCTTGCAAATCGCCTGGAGCCACTGGTTGCTCAGCGTGCCGAACCTGCAACTCAAACCCGGCAACAGCCTCAGCCAATGCCCGGCCTGCGGTTCACCGGCGATGGCCGGGGTGATCCGCCATCGCGGCAAGCACAACGGTTTGCGTTATCTGGTCTGTTCCTTGTGTGCCTGTGAGTGGCATGTGGTGCGCGTCAAATGCGTGTATTGCGAATCGAGCAAAGGCCTCGATTACGTCAGCCTTGAGGATCACAACCGCGCTGGCGATCAGGCACCGCTGCGAGCCGAAATCTGCGCGAGCTGCAAAAATTATCTGAAGCTGCTTTATCTGGAGAACGACGCCGAGGCCGAGGCGCTGTCGGCGGATCTCGCCAGTTTGTTACTTGACATGCTGCTGGATCAGGACGGTTATCAGCGTCTGGCGCCGAATCTGTTGCTGGCGCCGGGAGGTGATTGACCACAGCGTCTACACTGCATCGCGCCAGTCACCGGTTTTCAGGAGCGCTTGATGCCTGCCAGTGTTGCCCCGCGGTTACCTTCCGTTGATAGTTTGTTGCGACATCCAGCGTGCCTGCCGTTGGCCGAGCGCTATGGCCGCGAGGCGTTGCTGGCGCAGCTGCGGCAATTGCTTGATGACCTGCGTGACGCTGTTTTTGCCCGGCAAGTGTCCGCCATCGAAATCAGCCCCGAGGTGCTCGCCGGTCGCGTGGGCGAACGTCTTGCGGCGCAGCAACGCAGCCATGTGCGGCGGGTGTTCAATCTGACCGGCACCGTGTTGCACACCAACCTCGGCCGCGCATTGCTGCCGGACGAAGCCATTGAAGCGGTGCAAATGGCTGCCCGGTATCCGCTGAACCTGGAGTTCGATCTGGCCAGCGGCAAACGCGGCGATCGCGATGATCTGATCGAAGGCCTGATCCGCGAACTGACCGGCGCTGAAGCGGTGACGGTGGTCAACAACAATGCCGCCGCCGTACTGCTAACCCTCAACAGTCTCGGTGCACGCAAGGAAGGCATCATTTCCCGGGGCGAGCTGATTGAAATCGGCGGAGCGTTCCGCATTCCCGACATCATGGCCCGCGCCGGTGTGCGCCTGCACGAAGTCGGCACCACCAATCGCACCCATGCCCGCGATTATGAAGCGGCTATCAGCCCACGCAGCGGTTTGATCATGCGCGTGCACGCGAGCAACTACAGCATCGAAGGGTTTGCCGCGCGCGTGCCGACGGCTGAACTGGCGGAACTGGCTCATCGTAACGGCTTGCCGTTGCTGGAAGATTTGGGCAGCGGCAGCTTGCTCGATTTGACGCGCTGGGGGTTGCCGGCGGAACCGACGGTGCGCCAGGCACTGCTCGATGGCGCTGATATCGTCACCTTCAGCGGCGACAAACTGCTCGGCGGGCCGCAGGCCGGGTTGATTGTGGGGCGCAAAGACCTGATCGCGAAAATTAAAAAGAACCCACTCAAACGTGCGTTGCGCGTCGACAAGCTGACACTGGCGGCGCTGGAAGCGGTGCTCGGTTTGTACCGCGATCCGGATCGACTGGCCCAGCGTTTGCCGAGTCTGCGCCTGCTGACGCGTCCACAAGCCGACATCCTCGCGCAGGCCGAGCGTGTGCAACCGATGCTGGCGCGGGTGTTGGGCGAGCCGTGGAGTGTGAATGTGGTGACGGCGTTGGGGATGATCGGCAGCGGCAGCCAACCGGTGGCGCGATTGCCGAGCGCGGCACTGTGCATTCGCCCGCACGTCTCCAAACGCCTTCGCGGTCGCTGCCTGCTAAATCTTGAAGCAGCGCTGCGGGCATTGCCGATTCCCGTGTTGGGGCGTATCGATGATGACGCCTTGTGGCTGGATCTGCGCCAACTCGACGATGAACCGGCGTGGCTGGGGCAGTTGAATCAACTGCAGGTGCCGGCATGATTGTCGGCACGGCGGGGCATATCGATCACGGCAAGACCTCGCTGCTGCAAGCGCTGACCGGGCAAACCGGCGACCGTCGCCCGCAGGAACGTGAACGCGGGATGACGATCGATCTGGGTTATCTGTACGCCGAACTGGCACCTGGCGCCGGACTGACTGGTTTCATCGACGTGCCCGGCCACGAGAAATTCACCCACAACATGCTCGCCGGGGCGCAGGGCATTGATCTGGTGTTGTTGGTGGTGGCGGCCGATGACGGCGTGATGCCGCAGACGCGAGAGCATCTGGCGATTGTCGAGCTACTGGGCATTGCGCGGGCGCTGGTGGCGATCACCAAGATTGATCGGGTCGACACCGGGCGGGTGACACAGGTGCGGCGGCAGGTCAGCGAATTGCTGGCGCGCGGGCCGTTTGCCGGCGCATCGGTGCTGGAGCTGTCGAGCGTGACCGGGGAGGGCGTCGAGGCATTGCGTCAGGCGTTGTTGCAGGCGCAAAACGAGGTACTGATTCGCGGCGTGACGGGCGGTTTTCGTTTGGCCATTGATCGTGCGTTCAGCGTGGCCGGTTCAGGAATTGTGGTCACCGGTACAGCGTTGTCGGGTTCGGTGGCAGTCGCAGACAAGTTGGCGCTTGGGCCATCGGGTAAATCCGTTCGCGTGCGGGGCATGCATGCGCAGAACCGGCCCACCGAAAAAGCCTTCGCCGGGCAACGGGTCGCCTTGAATCTCACCGGAGAACGGCTGGAACTCAGTCAGATTCATCGCGGCCAATGGTTGCTCGCCGAATGGCTGCATGCGCCGACGCAAAGGGTGGACATCGAGCTGCAATTGCTCGCCGATGAACCGCGAACGTTCGAACACTTTCAGCCGGTGCACCTTCACCTTGGCACGCAGGATGTGATCGCCCGGGTGGCGCTGCTGGAAGGGTCGAATCTGCCACCGGGGGGGCGGATGTTTGCGCAATTGCTCACCCATGCACCGGTGCACGCCGTGAGAGGCGATCGGCTGATCATTCGCGACGCGAGCGCTCAACGCACCCTTGGCGGTGGCCGGGTGCTTGATCCGTTCGCCCCGGCGCGGCAACGTCGCAGCCCCGAGCGGCTGGAGCAATTAAAGGCCTTGGCCGACAGCGACACCTTAGAACAGGCCTTGCCGGTGCTGCTCAGCTACAGCGACAGAGGCCTCGATCCGCAACGGCTGGAGCGTCAGTTCAATCGCCCGCGGTCGGGCTGGACGCTGGCGGATAACATGCAACTGGTCAACACCCGCCAGGATTCAGTGCTGTTCAACGCCCAGCGCTGGGCGCGATTAAAATTCACGCTGCTGGAACAACTGGCGCGCTTGCATGAACTGGAACCAGACCAGATGGGGCCGGATCGTGATCGCCTGCGAAGGTTTTGTGGTTTTTCGCTGGAGCGCTCGACGTTTGCCAGTTTGCTCGATGAATTAAGGGCCGTGGGTGCGATCACCGCCAGCGGCCCGTGGCTGCATCTGCCGGATCATCAGGTACGTTTGAATGCGGATGACGAAACCCTGTGGCAGAGCATGCAACCGTTGTTCGAGGTCGCAGGCATGGAGCCGCCGTGGATGCGTGAGATCGCCACTGCGCTGGAGCAGGATGACGCCGTGGTGCGTTTGCTGTTGCGAAAACTTGCGCGGCAGGGATTGATGCATCAAGTGGTGCGGGATCTATTTTTCACCGATCCAACGCTGCGCCAAATGGCAGCGGTGTTGCTGCACCTGGCAAAAGAAAATCCACAGATTCAAGTGACGGCGTTCCGCGATGCGCTAGGCTTGGGACGCAAGCGCAGTATTCAGATCCTCGAATACTTCGACCGCCTCGGCCTGACCCGACGCATGGGCGCCTGCCGCCAGATCCGTCTCGACAATGCCCTGGCGCAGGTCGCAGGGACATAACCGTTTCAAGGAAGGCAATCGCGCCCGGTGGCGCGGCCGGGCTTCAAACCCGGTTGGGGACGGCATCCGTTCCCGGGCAGGTTCGACTCCGGCTGCCTTCCGCCAATTTCCCCCGCTTCCTGTAGGCGCAGCCTTCGGCAGCGCCTACACGAGCATCAAAACCCCAGCGGGTATTCGATCACCACATACACCCGATCTATGTCGTCCCCCGCCTGGGCACTGTTTGCACGGTGTGAAACGTGGGACACCTGCACCGACAAATCCTTCGCCGGCCCTGACTGGACGATGTAATGCAGATCGATGTCGCGTTCCCAATGCTTGCCACCACGACCTTGCTGCGGTTCATATCCGCCGCTGCCGGCATCGAACGGATTGTAGGCGCCACCCTTCGGCGCATGCGTCCCGTCGATATGATCGCCAGACACATAACGGGTCATGAACTTGAGCCCGGGAACGCCGAACGCCCCCAGATCCAAGTCATAGCGCGCCTGCCAGGAACGCTCATTGGCGCCATTGAAGTCGGCGTATTTGATCGAGTTCGCCAGATAAATCGAATCACCACCGACAAAATCAAACGGCGTGTCGCCATCGATGCGCTGCCAACCCAGCATCAGCGCGTGGGCACCCACTGTGTATTTGCCCGACAGACTGAACGCCGTGTTGTCGATGGCGCCGGCCAATGCCTGGCCGGTGTCACGGGTGTGATAGAGATTGGCGTCGAGAAAAAACCCCGACTGTTTGTAATGCAGATTGCCGTAATACTGGTGCCAGGTGTCAGTCAGTTCGGAGGCGTATAACGCGCCGCCAACAGGGCTGTCACCGAACAGATCGGCGCCGGCAAACGTAATCGCGCCAGCCTCGGTGTTCGCGCCATAGCCGTAAAAGTTGCCTTTGCTCGAAGAGCTGTCCTGATTCTTGAACGCGGTGAAGCGCCCGGCGACCAGATTCAGGTTCTCGAACTCACGGCTGTTGAGGAGAAAACCCGTGGCGTATTCCGGCTGCAAGCGTTTATCGGACGTGTCGAACACAGGCGTTTCAACAGTCATTTCACCGTAGGCCAGGGTGGTTTCCGAAGCACGCAATTTGAGTGCGCCACCCCCGCTGGAATAGTTGCTCTCGCTGCGCCCGTCGCTGTCCAGCGGCAACAGGCCCGTGCCGGAATGGCCCCTGCCACCATCCAGTTTCAATCCGGCAAACGCATGCGCGTCCAGACCAAAACCGATGGTTCCCGATGTGAAACCAGATTCAAAAGTGCCGATAAACCCTTGAGCCCACTCCTGTTTGTAATTCTTGTCCGCAGGTGAGGGAGAGCGGTAATCGTTGCTCAGATAGAAGTTGCGACTGAGCACTTCAGTCTTGGCATCCTCCAGAAAACCACTGGCAGCGGCGATATCGCTCAGCCCGCAAAACACAACCAGCAGAGCGATACGCGGTGGTGCAGAACCTGTCATGTGTCATTGATCCGCAACTAGGAAAAGTCTGCGGATTGTCCGGGGAACGCCTGCCGATTGATTGGATGGATGTGCGCAATTACTGGCGGACTTCTTTTGGTTCCGGATGATGAGCAATGCGCTTGGGTCCTGCGACGGCCCACAGGATCAGGCCGATCAGCGGCACGAACACGATGATCACCATCCACAAGCCTTTGGTGCTGGATTTGCCTTCACTTTTACGAAGCCGATTGATCGCCCAGAGTTCGACGAGAACAAGAGCGGCCGCGAGTACGATCCAGATAGTTTCGATATGCATGGGCTACCTCCTGATTGGTCAAGGGTTTAGGCGACTGCGATGGATGAGAGTTCAGAAAAAACAGGCCGCGACGGATCCTTTTACCGGGCCGACTACTCTCAAATTGCAGATAGACGTCCAGCGTTTGATCGCTGGGGAGGTATCAAGTGGAACGGTTCAAGGGTGGCTGCCTGTGCGGCGATGTTCGTTTTGAAGCGACGGGACAGCCTTATCGCGTCGGTGTTTGCCATTGCCTCGATTGCCGCAAACACCATGGCGCATTGTTCAATGCTTCTGCGATTTTTCCTCAGGACGCCGTGACGATCGAGGGCGAAACACGAGATTACGCCGGGCGTTTTTTTTGTCCGCGTTGCGGCTCGTCCGTGTTCTCGCGTACTGACGATGAAATTGAAGTGAACCTCGGATCCCTGGATGCCTCCGATTTATTGATGCCGACGTATGAAATCTGGACTGCGCGCCGCGAAGCGTGGTTGCCGGCATTTCCATTGAAGCGCTGTTATGGGCGGGATCGTGAAGGCTCGGGGCGTTCCGAGTCGTAAAAGGTCAGGAAGGAGAGAACGATGAGCCATGCATTCAAGGTCGGCGACGCTGTGCGCTGGAATAGCGAAGCAGGTGAAATCCACGGCAAGGTCACTAAAGTGCACACCACGGATGTCGAGTTCATGGGCAAGCATCGACCGGCCTCGAAAGACTCGCCCCAATACGAGGTGAAGAGCGACAAGACCGGCCACTCGGCGATGCATCACGAAGATGCGTTGCACCGCGCCTGATCCGCATTCGAAGGCGTTCGACGACCGGCACGCGGATAAATCGAACGTCGTGATTCGCTCCTCTCTCCAACTTGTACGCCCTCAATAACGAGGGCACCGAGAGGTGATTATGAATATCGATCCGAAGCTGCAGGGCGGGACAGGACAGGACGATCCGATGCCGACTTCACCCGATCCGTTGAGTCCGGGACGCACCGAAGTCGACCCGATGAGAGAACCGGGGATTGACGAGTTGCCGGACAACGAAGGGGAACGTCCGCTGGACAACGATGATGCGGGACTCGATCCGGATCAGGTACGCGAAGAGACCGACAACGCGGTGATGGACAACCAGCAAGATCCCCGCTGATGGAGCAGGGAAGAAGCCCGGCGTTGAGCCGGGCTTTGTTCTGGCGCGTTGGTAATTGAATCAGCTGCCTTTTAACTGCCAGAACCGTTGCTGGTTTTGGTTTTTTTGTCTTTCGTACTGTCGATCGGTTTTGTTTCCTTGTCCGCCGTTGAAGGGTCGGAACTGGAGTTGGAACCTGACGCTTCCTCGCCTTTTTTACTGGTATTGGCTGCATCGGCTTTCGAGCTCTTTTTCTGATCGACTTCGGGGATGGGTGTGCCTGGGGGCAGGGCGGAAGCAACAGTGACTGGCGCGGCTGCCAACCCATGCAACGAGGTTGAGAGCAGGCCGGCGAAGGTCAGGGCAGCGAGGATTTTCTTCATCTTGAGTCTTCCGTGCAGGGGGTCTACGACATTGGAAGAACCCGGGAAGAAAAGGTGCAGTGCAGTTGACCGGCGGTGCGGCGGCGATGCGCAAAGCGCCGGTAATCGACTCCCACAGGGGCGGGGCAATCCGAAGTGACCTCGAGTGAATGCTCGCGGCTGATCGTGGTCTCTCTTGAACACACCTTTCGATGTTGAATGACCGCCTGCAACAAGCATTGCGGAACATGAGAGATCGCACATGAACACGCCACAACAAATGGACGGGGCCACCCAGACCTTGAAGCTTGAGCGCAACGGCTGGGTGCCTAACAGTCCGCACCTGCCCGTACTCATCTACCCCGGCGCGGTCGACCCGCAGACCGGCGATCTGGCTGCCCGTTTTGAAGAGATCTTCAGCGCCAACGGCTGGCCGCCACAGTGGCGCTATACGATTTACGACTTCCACCACTATCACACCGAAGGCCACGAAGTGCTCGGCATCGCCAGCGGTCGTTCGCGCGTGATGCTCGGCGGGCCGGATGGCGTTGTCCTTGAAGTGAGTGCCGGTGACGCATTGCTGCTGCCAGCAGGCACGGGCCATTGCAGTCTGGAATCCAGTGAAGACTTTCTGGTGGTCGGCGCGTACCCGCCCGGGCAAGGCAACGACATCTGCATGCAAGCGCCGAGCCACGCACAGCAGGCGCGGATCGAGGTGTTGCCGTTTCCGGACGAGGATCCGGTGCAAGGGCTGGACGGCGCGGTGCGTCGGTATTGGGTGGGTAACCGTCCGACATGAAGTGACTGCGCGCCGGCCATCCCGGCGCGCGCAAGCTTGTCACGTTACTTTCCAGGATTAGCTACCAGGATTAGCGTTTTTTCGATCCCTGGCGACTCAGTGCATACGCGACACCGCCAAACAACAACGCCGTGCCGACGGCGACCATCAGCGAAGGGCTGTGTTTCGCGTTTCTCCACCCACCCTCGACGCGACGTTCACCGGCAGGTGGCGCAAACAGGTTGCCGGAAGAAGTGGCGGACTGCGGGCTGCGGCCCAAGCCCATTCGTGTCAGCCATCCAGAGAGTTGGGGGAAACCTGGCACCATGAAATGGGCTATCCGCACGATCGTTGCGGCACTGCCCACGGTGGTGTTTTTTCTGGGTTTCAACGCGCAAGCGACCATCGCTTGTGCCACCAGATTGGGATCGTAGACCGGTGGCGGTGGCTTCAGCGCATGACCGGTAAAGTTGCCGCCGTCGCGAAACCCGGGGGTGTCCATTACGGCGGGGTAGATGTCGCAGACATGAATATTCGCAAATCCGCTGAGCTCACCTCTTAGCGCCTCGCTGAGCCCGCGCAAACCGTATTTGCTGGCCGAGTAAGCGACCGCATACGGCTGCGCGACCCAGCTACCCAGCGACAAGGTGTTGATCAGAATGCCGCTCTTCTGCGCCTTGAAATACGGCCACGCCACATAAGCGCCACGCAGATAGCCGAGCAAATCGGTTTGCAGGACTTGTTCGTGAGCCTCCAGCGGCGTCTCTTCGAAGCTGCCGACTGCACCGACGCCGGCATTATTGATCCAGATGTCGATACGGCCATCACCAAACGCGGCAGCTTGATCGGCGAGCGCTTTCATTTGGTCGCTGTGGGTGACATCGGTTTGTACGGCGATGGCTTCGGCGCCTCGGGACGCACATTCCTCGACAACTTCGGCGAGTGCCGCTTCATCGCGCGAACCCAGCACCAGTCGGGCGCCTTCGCTAGCGAACGCATGGGCGGCCGCACGACCGATGCCGCTGGACGCGCCGGTGATGACGACCAGTTTGTCCCTGAGTCGTCGGGTGTCGTCGGACGTGGAAGTTTCATCAGACGCAGGGCTTTGCGGTGCGTCGTCACGGGCATGAACCTCCACTTCACTCAATGAGAGCCGGGCGCCATCGTTTAATACCAGCGTCAGGTTTTCGATGGTGCCGGCGACTCGATCCGGATACACAGGGTCGCCCTTGGCATCCAGTTCGTCGTAGAAGAACCGCTGACCCTCAAGCCACCCGACTGCCGTCATCAGCTCGGGATCCAGATAATATTTTCCGTCGAGGAAAAATCCGGAAAACTTTCGTGAGTGCTCGCCGCTTTCCACTGAATACCGTTCACCGGGTCTCATTCCGGTTGCTGAGTCGATCATGGTGCCATCCTCCGCTCGCTGGTTTTGCGATAGAGAGGGCGCTGTGAATGATCGTTCAATCGGGATGACCGAACGCTGCAGAAGATACGTAATGTTGTAAGTCGACAACCGGTCGCCTGATAAATCGAACGGCCGAAATCGCGGATGCCTCCAACCTATACACCCCTGAACCGAGGTGACGTCATGTATAGCCATATCATCGTCGGCGCCCGCGACCTCAAGTTGATGGCCGCTTTCTACGAATCGATCCTGTCCCACCTCGGCCTCGTCCGGATGCCCGACGACCTCGACGACCAGGAGCCGCCAGGCGTTGGCTGGCAACACCCGGAACGACGCTGGCCGCAGTTTTTCGTACAGCGCCCCATCAATGAGTTGCCCGCAACATGGGGCAACGGCACTCAAGTCAGCTTCGCTGCCAGTTCCCATGAACAGGTCGTAAAAGCCTGGGAGACAGCCATTGCCCTAGGCGGAAAAGACGAAGGCCCCCCAGGATTCCGCCCGCAATATTCAGACGATTACTTCGGCGCGTATTGCCGCGATCCCGAAGGCAACAAATTGTGCTTCGTGCATGCGGACGGCTTGGGCGATTCGAAGAGGTAAACGAATCAAGAAGAAACGGCAATGCCTAGAACCCATCGCAAACTGGTCATGGCACTGTCGGCAATCGGGATACGCGCCGACATGGGCGAACGTGCGCGCGATCCTGAAAACCCGTCCATTACCCAACCGGCCGTCAGCGGCATCAAAAGCATGTGATTAATTGACTTTTCGGAAGGATCCGTTAGCAAATTCGGATTCGCCCTACATAAATGTAAAAAGCGTTCGGATTAGTGTGTGCGATCCACTACAACGAGTAAAAGCTATGGCTAATCACGGATATATGACCATTAATGGTAAAACCCAAGGCTTGATCTCCGGAGGTTGCTCGACTCAAAACTCTATTGGAAATAAGTGCCAAGTGGGACATGTAGATGAAATCATGATTCTTTCTTACAGTCACAATATGGTCAATGCTGGAAATATTAACAAGCCTACTCACAGCCCGATTGTTATCACAAAAAATGTTGATAAGGCTTCTCCGCTTCTCGCCCAAGCGCTGTCAACTAGAGAAGAGTTAAACTGCACTATCAGTTTTTATAGAGTATCGTCGGTGGGTATGCAGGAAAAATTCTATTCCATTACGATCAGCGGCGGAATCGTTGCAGATCTCACACTTGAAATGCCTCATGCTATTTTGCAAAACGATGCAGAGCCTCAAGAACATATGGCTATCCGTTATCGGGAAATCACTTGGACGCACCATGCCGCAGGCACCAGCGGATACAGTATGTGGGGCGACAACGAGTGAAATCCTCAAACGAGACCTGCATGCCAGACCGTTGTGATTACTGGATGGTCAGCTCGGCTGCTGCAAAACTTGGCAGCCAGGCCAGCACCTTGGGTGCCAGACATATCAAAGATAGTGCGCTGCGGTTGCAATTTAACCGAGAAGTCGCTTATTACGCCAAAAGCATCGTAAATGATGTTGCGCAAGGGAAAAAAACTCCTGAACAGGGGTTGCAGGATCTCAAGAACGAACAGAGCAGTCTGCTCATTCAATCATGGGAAGTAGCCAAAAAAGGTGTCGGAGCTATCGCTGGTGCGATGCAAGTTTTAACCGGCGGGGGAATATGCTATGCCTCTGCAGGAACGCTCTGTCTCGTGGCTGGTGTACCGATGATGGCCCATGGTGCGAATAATATTTATGAAAATGGGCGCAATCTTTTGAATGGTCGAACTGATACAGAGGGCCCAGTCAGGAAAGGTTATCAAGCGGTATCAAAGGCTATCGGATATGAGGGCCGTGAAGGAAATTTAGCCTACAACTCTGTTGACTTGGGTCTATCTGTCTATGGGCTTGGTCGCTATGTGTTGAAGCCAGATACTTGGCGTTTATTTAGATACATTAGAGCCGATTATGTCCGATCGTATAAAGGTATGGGTTCCGGTGCTTGGGGATTAGAGATTCACACGGACTTTCAAACAGGCAAACAGCTATATCAGGAGGCGAAAAAATGATCCCTTGGGCATTTTTAATCATTGCGCTTTTCGGTATATTTTTTGCGTTTTTTCTAAAAGTATATTTATCGGGCGTCAACTTAAATCGCGCCAAACTATTTTTTTGCCTAATATTCAATGGCTGTTTTATTGTTCCTTATATTAATATTATTGAGGGAAATGCTTTGCCATTTGTCTCCAACGGTTTAGAGGTAGGTACAGCACATCCATTTATCGGTTGGGTAGCTTTTTTTTGCATATTTATTCATTCATCTGCGCTTCCTGTTAAGCGAAAGATCAAACCGTGGTTTATGCGCAGCTGATTAATTTTCTTTTATTTGATGGCATATGGAGCTTTCCTAATATACCTCTTGGCATGAGCGATAGAAGATGTTGTGGTGGGAAACCTGTGCTACGCCCAACGCTGCAAGAGCGAATTGTGATGCGCACAGATCTTCCCCAGCACCCGGATATATGCATATGCCTTTTTAAGCGTTGATTCCCTATCGTTTTGCCTTTCAACTTGCCCCTTTTTGACAGGCATCAGTCGATGGTCGAGCGGTGTGAGGCAGTGGTGTTGGGCTTGGGTGCGATGGGCGCCGCAACGGTTTATCAGTTGGCGAAAGCCGGGGTGAATGTTGTTGGTATTGATCGCTATCACCCACCACACAATTTGGGTTCCAGCCACGGCGATACGCGCATCACGCGACTTTCGGTCGGCGAGGGCGCGCAATACGTTCCTATCGTGCGCAACGCCCACCGTATCTGGCGCGAGCTGGAAGCGTTGTCGGGTGAATCGCTGTTCGAGCAATCGGGCCTGTTGGCGCTGACGTCGAGTGCGGATTTCGATCCCGACGACACCAGCGATTTCACACTGCGCACCATCGGCCTTGCGCGGACTTACGGCATCGATCACGAAGTTTTGACCGCCGAACAGATTCGCCAGCGCTTTCCGCAATTCGCCCATGTTCATGACACCGCCATCGGCTATTTTGAGCCTGGTGGCGGTTTTCTGCGCCCTGAACGTTGCATCGACGTGCAGCTCAAACTGGCGGAGCAACACGGTGCGATCTTGCACAAAGGCGAGACCGTCATCGCGATCACCGCCAACGCACAAGGCGTCACCGTTACTACGGATCTGCGCACGCTGTCGGCCGACAAACTGGTGATTTGTGCGGGCAACTGGAGCGGTGGTTTGTTAGGCAAGCCATTTGACAATCTGCTGACCGTTTACCGGCAGAAGTTGTTCTGGTTTGCGCTGGAGGAGGGCGCCGCACTGGTTGGCCGGTCGCCGACATTTATCCTGACCCACGGGCGTGGCGACGACAAAATCAACTACGGTTTTCCGGCGCTGCCCGGCGAGGGCAGCCTGAAAATTGCCACCGCGCAGTACCACACGGCGTCATCGCCGCAAACCTTGGATCGAATGGTTTCGGCGGCTGAAGAACAGGCCATGTACGAGCATCAAGTGCGCGGCCGCATCGCCGGTGTAACGTCCAAAGTGGTCAAGTCCGCCGTGTGCGCCTACACCGTGACGCCGGATCGTCATTTCATCATCGACGAACATCCTTCGCTGCAGCACACCCTGGTGGTATCGGCCTGTTCCGGGCACGGTTTCAAACATTCCGCCGCCCTCGGCGAGGCGTTCGCACAATGGTGCATGCGCGGCTCGACCGACCTGGATCTCTCCTCTTTTTCCCTGAAACGCTTTGAAGGTAAATCATCGTGAAACGTGCCGCTCTGTCGCTTGCCTTGCTGGTCGCCACCATGGGCTCCGCTTATGCCGAAACCCTGAAAATCGCCGTGGTGCCGCTTCCCCACGCCGAGATCCTCGAATTTCTTAAGCCCGAGTTGGCCAAACAAGGCGTGACGCTGGAGGTGAAGGTGTTCTCTGACTACATCCAGCCCGATCGGCAGACGGACGAAGGCCTGCTGGACGCCAATTATTTCCAGAGCAAACCCTATTACGAAGCCTACAAGAAGGATCGCCCGAGCAGCGACCAGGTGCCTGTCGTGGCGGTACATATCGAGCCCTTTGGCGCTTACTCGAAGAAAATCAAATCCATCAGCGAACTGAAGGACGGCGCGACCATCGCCATTCCCAACGACCCGACCAACTCGGGCCGTGCGCTATTGTTGATCGCCAAGCAAGGCCTGATCACCCTCAAGGATCCCGACAACATCATGGCCACGCGCCTCGACATCACCGGCAACCCCAAGCACCTGAAGTTTCAGGAACTGGAAGCCGCCATGCTGCCGCGTGTGCTGAATCAGGTCGACCTGGCGTTGATCAATGCCAACTACGCGCTGGAAGCGAAGCTTGAGCCGCACAAAGACGCGCTGTTCATCGAAAGCTCGGAGTCGCCGTACGCCAATTATCTGTACGTACGCCGCGATAAAGCCAACGACCCGGCCGTGCAGAAACTCGGAGCATTGCTCAATTCGCCGCAGGTAAAGCAATTCATTCTTGAGCGTTATCACGGCGATGTGGTGCCTGCATTCTAAGACGAGCACCTGAGCGGTCTTGCCGCTCAGGATCGCCCGATAGCGCCACGGCTCAGCTGGCCTGTCGAACCACGTCATCCTGGCGCTGGTAGCACTGCCATCGCCAGTTTCGACCGGGTCGTGGTGATGGAGGAGAAGAAGGTGGTGCAAGACGGCACACCTGAAGAACTACGCCCGCGCCATGGACGATTTCGCACACTCTGACAGATTGCAGACGATGGCTGCCGTTGATGGCGGGCGTCCTTAAGGGAATTGCGCGTCGGCCGATAATGATGACTGAACATCCCTTTTTGAAGCCTCGTCACCATGAATTCCATCTCCAAGATCGGCTCACCGATCGTCGATACGCTGGCCGCCAATCATTCAAGCGTGGGCCTGATCCGCACTTCGCTGGTCAAGTTCGCAGCGCTATTGGCAGGCGTCTTTTTGCTTGCCAGTGGCTTACTCATTTATGTAGCGCAGGAACTGGACCGCACTGAAGCAGCAGAAAGCGCTTTTTATACAAAAAAAGCCGTGAGTTCGGTGGAAAGCACCGCGAGCTTGACGGTCAAGGACTATGCCTTCTGGGGCGATGCCTACAAGCATCTGCGTGAAAATGTAGACACCGATTGGGCCTTTACGCGTCAAAACCTGGGGCCGACGCTGTTCTCGGACTTCGGTTTTGAAGGGGTATTTGTCGTCGACGGAACCGATCGTACCGTTTACTCGGTTATTAACGGTGACCTCAAAACGGTTGAAATGCCTGAATGGCTGGGCCAGCCCGTCGACGCGTTGATTGATCGGGCGCGAGCGGCTGCTGAAGACGAGAAGCCGGTCAGCGCGTTCATCAGCGTTCGCGGTGTGCCAGCGGTCATCGCGGCCGCAGCGCTCACACCCGGAACCGATCCGACTGTGCAGGCTGATGATGGTCCGGCATCGGTCATGGTCTTTATCAATGTGCTGGATGCCGATCAACTCCAGGCCATCGGTGAAGAGTATGGCGTCGAGGGTCTGCGCAGGTTGGCGCCGGCCGAGGCTGTCTCCTCCACGGTTTTGCCCATTGGAGAAGATGGTGCTGCGGGTGGTTTGTACTGGGAGCCGGAAAAGCCTGGCAAAAAAATGCTCGGCTACATGCTGCCATTGATGGGCGGGGCTGCTCTGCTCGTTTGGTTGATGACTTGGCGTTTATTGCGTCGAACAGGGCTCGCAGCCCAGGCGCTCTATGAAAGCTATGCATCGCTGGAGGTCAGCAAGATCGCACTTGCGGGAAGTGAACAACGGTTTCGCGACGTCGTTGAGGCCTGCTCGGACTGGATATGGGAAATCGACGCCAGCTACCGTTTTACTTATTTGTCTGAGCGGTTTGAGGAAGTGACGGGGCTTTCCAGAGAAGCCTGGGTCGGCGCTGCAGTAGATAATCTGTTGCGCATTGAGGTCGGAACACTGTCACACGCCCTGAACGTGGCCCAGCGAGGGCATACCGTTACGTTGCAATGCTATTACAGTGATTCGAACGGCCAGGCTCGAATCGCCAGAATCTCTGCACGAAACATGGCCGGCGACGGCTTCCGTGGTACCGCCAGTGACATCACCGAAGAAATCGAAGCCCGTCGACGCATCGATTATCTTTCTCAACATGACGCACTGACGGGCCTGCCGAACCGGGCACGCCTGCACGAATTCCTCGATGGCAAGCTCAAGGCCGCGACTGCTCAAGAACGTCCGCTGGTCATGCTTTGTCTGGATCTGGATCGCTTCAAACCCGTGAACGATCTTCTGGGTCATGCGGCGGGTGATCAAGTACTCAATGAAGTCTCGGCGCGTCTTGCGGAATGCGTGCGCAGTGGCGACCTGGTCGCGCGAGTCGGTGGCGATGAGTTCGTTTTGATCGTCACCGATATCAACTCTGAAGATGAGGTCGAAACGCTGTGCCGGCGCCTGATCAGCTCGATTGAACAGCCGATAGTCATCAACGAGCAGGAAGTGTATATCAGCGCCAGCATTGGCGTGGCGAGGTCGCCCGACGACGCGAGCCAGGCAACCGAACTGCTGCGCTATGCCGATATTGCTTTGTACGAAGCCAAGGCCGGGGGCCGGAGCACCTGGCGTTTCTACGCCGTTGACATGAACGTCAGGATCATCGAACGCCGTCGATTGGAGAGTGACCTGCGTTACGCCATTCGGCACGACGAATTACGTCTACATTTCCAGCCACGCTTCAATATTGCCGATGGCCGTATGGTTGGCGCCGAAGCGCTGGTGCGTTGGCAACATCCGGTACAGGGTCTGATCCCGCCAGACACCTTCATAGCGATCGCCGAGGAAACCGGTCTGATTGTGGAGCTGAGCAATTGGGTACTCAACTGCGCTTGCGACAACGCCAATCAGTGGCCAAAGGATTTGTTTATTTCGGTCAACTTATCGTCCATCGATTTCCAGCAGGATAATCTGATTGAGCGCGTTCGAAAGGCACTGTCCGAGACAGGACTGGATCCGTCTCGGCTGGAATTGGAACTGACGGAAAGCGTCATGCTTGATGATGCGCAAAACGCCCTTGAAGTTATGCGCGAGCTGAAAAGTCTCGGCGTTCGTCTGGCGATGGATGATTTCGGTACGGGCTATTCGTCACTCAGCTATCTGCGGACATTTCCGTTCGACGGTTTGAAAATCGACCGTAGCTTTGTCACCCGACTGGGCGAAAACGAAGGCGATAATTCAGTCATTCAAGCGATAGTCGGACTGGGCCGAGCGTTGTCATTGACCGTTACGGCAGAAGGCATCGAAACAGCCGAGCAATTGAGTCTGCTTAAGTCAGTACGTTGTGACGAGGGCCAAGGTTATCTGTTAAGCCGACCGCTGGATGCTGATGGATTCAAGGCTTTTACAGAGGCTTCGGCAAAACCGGTTGCACCGGTACCGGATAGCAATGCCTGACGGCTTCTGACGTGAAGTCCTGAGCGATCATGCCGCTCACCGGTACTGCTGAAAATGCCATGACGCATGGCAAGGTTCTCTGAATGGCAGGAGGCGCTAAACCGCTGTCGAGCAGGATGATCGGTAGCTATCGGCCAATACCGGCCGGCGCATCACAAGGCGTTTCTACGATAAACGCTCGCGGAGAAAATCGATGAACGCCATCGTCCGTGCTGAACGTCGCCGCTCACGACTGAGCACGGCGCTGACAGGCAGCGCACTGGTCTGATAATTGTCGAGTACGGTGACCACCGTGCCTTGCTCAATGTCAGCTGTGAACAGCCATTCCGGTGAGAGGGAAATACCCAGACCTGAGAGAACCATTTCGCGGATGGCCTCGCTGCTGTTACTGGTGACGTTGCCCTTGATAGCGACATCGAGCTCTTGGGCGATGTGCGTGAATTGCCAACGGTCGTAATGCTCCAGCAATGTGAAACCGATGCAGTTGTGGCCTGTCAGCTCGTTGGGCTCACGTGGCATGCCGTGTCGTTCCAAGTAGCCGGGCGCGGCATAGACCCGCCGCGGGCTGGTGCCCAGTGGCACTGCCACCAAGCCCTCGCTCTTCACCACGCCAATGCGGATAGCCAGGTCGATATTTTCTTTGAGCAGGTCTTCATTGTGGTCACTCAGCCTTAGGTCAATCCGGACATCGGGATGGCGTTCAAGGAAAGTCCCTAAGAGCGGCGCGATGCATAACCTTCCATAACTGACCGGGGCGGCGATTCGCAGAGGGCCGGCGATCTGCTCCTGGCCGCTGGTGAAGCTGCGCGTGGCGGTTTCGAGGTGGCCGAGAATTTCCTGGCAGTGGCTGTAGAAACGATGCCCTTGGTCGGTCAGGGCCAGGTGCCGGGTGCTGCGGGCGAACAGTGGCCCGCCCAGATACCGCTCCAGAGCGCGCACCTGCTTGCTTACTGCCGGCTGGCCCATGTTCAGTTCGCGGGCCACCGCGGAAAACGACCCGCGCTCAACGACGCGTACGAAGGTGCGCATGCTGTCAAACAAGTCCATCGGCCTTTAGGTCTCTATGTGGAATAAGTGATATGCCCATCTAGTTTCTTATCGGAATGATGAAAGCGCGGCAATCTGAAGGTGTCAACTCAAACAGAGGTACCTGTCATGAACCACACCATGCTCGCCGCTGTCGCCGAATCCGCTCAGGCTCCTCTGGCTGTCCGCCAAATTGATCGCCCTGTTCCCGGTCAGGGTCAGGTACTGGTCAGGGTTCACGCCGCAGGGGTGAATCCACTCGATACCAAAATAGCCGTCGGCGCGGGGGCTCATGCCCGGCAAGCTCTGCCGGCGGTTCTCGGCCTAGACCTTGCCGGTACGGTCGTCGAACTGGGCGAAACGGTCGAGGGGTTCACCGTAGGCCAGGAAGTCTTCGGCATGCCCGGCGGGATCGGTGGTGCCCAAGGCACTATGGCTGAGTATATTGCCGTGGATACCCGGCTGATCGCTGCCAAACCACACACCCTCGACATGCGTGAAGCAGCTGCATTGCCTTTGGTATTCATTACCGCATGGGAAGGGCTGGTTGATCACGCGAATGCCCGCGCCGGTCAGCGTGTACTGATTCATGGCGGCGCAGGTGGGGTCGGCCAAGTGGCTGTGCAACTGGCCAAGGCTCGCGGTGCCGATGTTTACGCCACCGGTTCGGCGGGGAGTCTCGACTTCATTCGCTCGCTGGGGGTTACAGCGATCGACTATCAGGCACAGAGCGTCGAGGACTATGTCGAGCAGTACACGGCTGGTGAAGGGTTCGACATTGTCTACGACACTGTCGGCGGCAGCACACTGGATGCTTCATTCAAAGCGGTGAAAGCTTATACCGGGCACGTGCTGAGTTGCCTGGGTTGGGGCCAGCACAGCCTGGCGCCGTTGTCGTTCAAAAGTGCAACCTACTCGGGCGTTTTCACCCTGGCGCCGCTGCTCACCGGCAAAGGGCGCGAACACCACGGCGCCATCCTGCGCGAGGCCGCCGCGCTGGCCAATGCTGGTCAACTGAAGATCCGCGTGGATCAACAGCGTTTTGCGCTGCCAGACGTCAACGAGGCATTTCGCCAAGTCGCCGAAGGCCGCGGCAAGGGCAAGACGGTTATTCAGTTGGTGAGTGAATAGTTTCTGGTGAGGCCAGTGCAAACGGCCAGAAGCGTACTTTTCTGGCCGTTTGCTGCCTCTGGCGAGCTGCTCAAACCAACCCTCGATTGGTACACACAAAAAGAATTCGCGCCTGAATACCGCACATCCCCAGATGCGCGGCATGACACCGTTTCAATACTCAGGAACCTATCGCGAGACAAACGTGGTTTTTACAACGCAAACGTCGTCCCGCGAGTATTCACAAACAGCGAATAAATCGAGTGACTGCTGGCCATGAATAGCCGGTTCCCTTCGCGCCCACCAAAGCACACGTTCGGGCAGCGCTCCGGCAGTGAAATGTGTCCGATGGCTTTGCCCTGCGGGTTGAAAACGCGCACACCGTCGAGTTTTTCCAGATCGGCTTTGGGATCGCCATTGCCGCCCCAGCCGCACCACAGGTTGCCCGCTTCGTCGCATTTGATGCCGTCGATTGCGGCGTAGTCCAGCCCTTCGATGTGTTTGCGGCGTTCGCCCAGGGTGCCGTCGTCTTTCACGGCAATCGCCCAGACCAGGCGATTGGGTT
>NZ_WKEQ01000013.1 GCF_021605415.1 Pseudomonas syringae | reverse complement strand
GCAGTGAAACGATGCATCGCCGATGGTAGTGTGGGGTTTCCCCATGTGAGAGTAGGTCATCGTCAAGATTAAATTCCGAAACCCCATTTGCGAAAGCAGATGGGGTTTTGTTTTGTCTGCAAGAAAGCCAAGGTACTGGATTTCTATGCAACGGCCCGGCGCATAGCTATCATTCGGGCCTCATTGAGAGGCGAATTGTGCATGCTGACGTTGTTGAATCTACTTAAGGATGGTCGCTTCCATTCCGGGCAGGCTTTGGGTCTTGCCCTGGGTGTCAGTCGTAGCGCGGTGTGGAAGCAATTGCAGCTTCTCGAGGCTGAGCTAGGGTTGTCTGTTCATAAAGTCCGGGGTCGCGGTTACCAACTGGCATCGCCGTTAGCCCTGCTCGATCCTCTCGAAATAAATGATGCTGGCGTTGAATGGCCGGTAACGGTGTTTGACACAATCGACTCCACAAATGCGGAGGCATTGCGCGCCATAAGCCGTGGGCAGGTCGCGCCCTTCCTCATTCTGGCGGAGCGACAGATCGCGGGGCGAGGGCGAAGAGGGCGGAAATGGGTAAGTCCCTTCGCCGAAAATCTCTATTACAGTCTTGTGTTGCGCATTGATGGCGGCATGCGACAGCTTGAAGGTTTAAGTCTCGTTGTAGGCTTGGCAGTAATGCAAACTTTGCGTGGGCTGGGTGTAGCGGGGGCCGGTCTGAAATGGCCAAACGATGTATTGGTCGACCAAAAAAAAATCGCTGGTATTTTGTTGGAGTTAGTTGGTGACCCTGCGGATGTTTGTCACGTTGTGCTGGGAATTGGGATAAACGTAAATATGCAGGCTGCAGTTGAGGTCGATCAGCAGTGGACCTCGATACGCCTTGAATCTGGAGGAAGCTGCGATCGAAATCGCCTGGTGACTGAATTGAGTCATCAGTTACAGATCTATCTTGGGCGCCACCAAGCGAGTGGTTTTTCGTCACTTCAGTCAGAGTGGGAGAAAAATCACTTGTGGCAACATAGAGCTGTGTCGTTGATTGCTGGCACCAATACCATCGAAGGTGTTGTGCAGGGCATCGATGGTCGGGGAGGCTTGCGCTTAAAGGTGGATGGTGTGGAAAAAGTGTTTAGTGGCGGTGAGCTCAGTCTGAGGTTGCGTGATGATTCTTGAGCTTGACTGCGGCAACAGCTTTATCAAATGGCGTGTTTTAGCTGCGCCTGCCGGCCGATTGATTGGAGAGGGTGTCGTCGACTCTGACCAGGGGCTCCTTGAGAAATTGTGCGCTTTTGAAGGATTGTCGCTCCGTGCCTGTCGACTGGTTAGCGTCAGGTCAGTTGAGGAAACCGATGCCTTGATAGGTATGTTGCAAGGTGCTTTTGGTGTGACAGCTATATGTGCTGCGCCAGCGCAAGAAATGTCTGGCGTACGCAATGGGTACGATGATTACCAGCGTCTTGGGCTTGATCGATGGTTGGCACTGCTTGGCGGATTTCACCTGGCTTCCGGTGCGTGCCTGGTGTTGGACTTCGGTACGGCGGTGACCGCCGATTTCGTTGCTGCTGACGGCGAGCATCTTGGTGGCTTCATTTGTCCTGGAATGCCGCTGATGCGCAATCAGCTGCGCACCCATACACGCAAAATCCGCTATGGCGACGTGGCGGCAGAAGAAGCTCTTGCCAGTGATGCTCCCGGGCGCTCTACAGTTGAGGCGGTGGAGCGGGGTTGTGCGTTGATGCTGAAGGGGTTCGTACTGACTCAACTGGAAATCGCGCGAGGCTTTTGGGGGGAAAACTTCACTGTATTCATAACGGGCGGGGATGCAGGATTAGTCTCGGGTGTAGTGCCGAACGCAAGGGTGGTGCCTGATCTGGTGTTCGTGGGCTTGGCTATGGCTTGTCCTTTGACCTGAGGTTCATATGCGCTGGTTGTTTCTTCTGTTGGTTGTACTCAACGTTTTCTATTACGTCTGGCATCAGCAAGAAGCGCCTCTGCGCGCAAAAGACGTAACGCCACTCAATTTATATCGCGGTTCACAGCAAGACATTCGATTATTAAGTGAGTCGGATAAGGTTCGTGAGCGAAGTGATGCGAAAAGTAACCAGTGCCTATTTGTCGGAGGTCTTTCGCGTTTGGATATGGTTCAGGTCTTGATGCGTCGACTGGCCGATATCGGGGTCAGGGCTCAGCCATCTCGCGACGATAGTCCTGAGTCTGGGCGTTGGTTGCAGATTGCACCGGAGAGTCGAGGTTTATTAGGTGATATTCAATTGCAAAACCTTTCCAAGGAATTCAACGAGTTAAAACATAAAATAATGCAGTGTGAAGGGGTTGCACCTGCCGAATAGTTTGCATAGAATGGCGCCCGCTCCGCAGTGAAGACCTTTAAGGTTCAAGCAGCGAAGCGATGTCAATGCAGCTAACCTCAAGATTTGATTGAGAAAATGCTTGACAGAAGGTCGGCGCAGTGTAAAATGCCGGCTCGCTTAGGAGGGGTTCCCGAGCGGCCAAAGGGATCAGACTGTAAATCTGACGTCTACGACTTCGAAGGTTCGAATCCTTCCCCCTCCACCAATTTAGCGTGAGCTGCAAGCTCTGCGGGTATAGTTTAGTGGTAGAACCTCAGCCTTCCAAGCTGATGATGCGGGTTCGATTCCCGCTACCCGCTCCAGGTTTGCAGGTTGTGCAAAGGTGTTGCGCTCTTGTAGCTCAGTTGGTAGAGCACACCCTTGGTAAGGGTGAGGTCAGCGGTTCAAATCCGCTCAAGAGCTCCATATAACAAGGCAGATATGAAAATATCTGCCTTTGTTTTAATGGTCGATGTAGTTTGCTTAATTCTACTCTTAGGGGTGATTTCGATGGCTAAGGAAAAGTTCGAACGTAACAAGCCGCACGTCAATGTCGGTACCATTGGTCATGTTGACCACGGTAAGACAACTTTGACTGCTGCTCTGACCCGCGTCTGCTCCGAGGTTTTCGGTTCGGCCAAGGTTGACTTCGACAAGATCGATAGCGCTCCGGAAGAGAAGGCACGCGGCATCACCATTAATACTGCTCACGTTGAGTATGATTCGGCTGTGCGTCACTACGCGCATGTTGACTGCCCGGGTCACGCTGATTACGTGAAGAATATGATTACCGGTGCTGCTCAGATGGATGGCGCTATTCTGGTTTGCTCGGCCGCCGATGGTCCGATGCCACAAACCCGTGAGCACATCCTACTATCCCGTCAGGTTGGCGTTCCGTACATCGTGGTTTTCCTGAACAAGGCTGACCTGGTAGACGACGCTGAACTGCTGGAGCTGGTTGAGATGGAAGTGCGCGATCTGCTGAGCACTTACGATTTCCCAGGTGATGACACTCCAATCATCATTGGTTCTGCGCGCATGGCGCTGGAAGGTAATGATGAAAATGGTATGGGGACATCGGCTGTCAAGAAGCTCGTAGAGACTCTGGATACTTATATCCCAGAGCCAGAGCGTGCTATCGACAAGCCGTTCCTGATGCCAATCGAGGACGTATTCTCGATCTCCGGTCGCGGTACTGTTGTAACTGGTCGTATCGAGCGTGGTGTTGTTAACGTTCAAGACGCACTGGAAATCGTTGGTCTGCGTGATACCACCACCACCACCTGCACAGGTGTTGAAATGTTCCGCAAGCTGCTCGACCAAGGTCGTGCTGGCGAGAACTGCGGCGTCCTGCTACGTGGCACCAAGCGTGACGACGTTGAGCGTGGCCAGGTTCTGGTCAAGCCGGGTTCGGTTAAGCCACACACCAAGTTCACTGCAGAAGTTTACGTGCTGAGCAAGGAAGAAGGCGGTCGTCACACTCCGTTCTTCAAAGGCTACCGTCCGCAGTTCTACTTCCGTACTACTGACGTGACTGGTAACTGCCAGCTGCCAGAAGGCGTTGAAATGGTAATGCCAGGTGACAACATCCAGATGGAAGTTACTCTGATCAAAACCATTGCGATGGAAGACGGTCTGCGTTTCGCTATCCGTGAAGGCGGTCGTACCGTTGGAGCTGGTGTGGTTGCGAAAGTAATCGAGTAAGTTGTTGTAATGTCTTTTTCGGGCCGGCATAATGGTCGGCCTGATTTTGTTTTAGGTCAGTAGCTCAATTGGCAGAGCGACGGTCTCCAAAACCGTAGGTTGGGGGTTCGATTCCCTCCTGACCTGCCAGATTCACTCGGTGTATCTGGCTTCCTTTTCACAGGATCTTCATAGATGACTCCTAAAGCTGAAGCTCAAGGCTCTCGCTTCGATCTGCTCAAGTGGCTAGTAGTAGTCGCTTTGGTGGTTGTTGGCGTTGTTGGCAATCAGTATTTTTCTGCTTCGCCGATCCTGTACCGCGTGCTGGCATTGCTTGCGCTTGCTGCTGTAGCTGCCTTTGTAGGCCTGCAGACGGCCAAGGGCAAGTCTTTCTTTGTGCTCGCCAAGGAAGCTCGTACTGAGATTCGTAAAGTCGTTTGGCCAACGCGTCAAGAAACCACGCAGACAACGCTGATTGTTGTGGCTGTGGTGTTGGTTATGGCGCTGCTGTTGTGGGGGCTCGATTCCCTGCTCGGTTGGCTTGTTTCCTTGATTGTCGGCTAAGGGTGTCCCGTGGCTAAGCGTTGGTATGTTGTGCATGCTTACTCGGGTTACGAGAAGCATGTAATGCGCTCGCTGGTAGAGCGCGTAAAGCTGGCTGGCATGGAAGATGGCTTTGGCGAAATTCTGGTTCCCACTGAAGAAGTGGTTGAAATGCGTAATGGCCAGAAACGCAAAAGCGAGCGCAAGTTCTTCCCGGGTTATGTGCTGGTTCAGATGGATATGAATGAGGGTACTTGGCACTTGGTCAAGGATACGCCTCGGGTGATGGGTTTCATTGGCGGTACCGCCGATAAGCCTGCGCCAATTACTGATAAAGAGGCCGAAGCAATTCTGCGTCGCGTTGCTGATGGTAGTGACAAGCCGAAGCCGAAGACGTTGTTCGAGCCAGGCGAAACCGTACGTGTCAACGACGGTCCGTTTGCCGATTTCAACGGTGTTGTGGAAGAAGTTAACTACGAAAAGAGCCGGATCCAAGTGGCGGTGCTCATTTTCGGACGCTCTACTCCGGTAGAGTTGGAGTTCAGCCAGGTCGAAAAGGTCTAGCTGATCAAGCATCCCAACCCCGCAGCCGTAGGCTGTGGGGTTTTGTCGTCACTGGGATAAACGCGCAAGTAACCGGGGAGCCTTTCGAGGCGTTCGAACCCGTAATTGGAGTGCCTCATGGCCAAGAAAATTACCGCTTACATCAAGCTGCAAGTGAAGGCCGCTCAGGCTAACCCAAGCCCACCTGTTGGTCCTGCTCTGGGTCAGCACGGCGTGAACATCATGGAATTCTGCAAGGCTTTCAACGCCCGTACTCAGGGTCTTGAGGCTGGTCTGCCGACTCCAGTGATCATCACTGTCTACAGCGACCGTAGCTTCACTTTCGAAACCAAATCCACCCCTGCTTCGGTTCTGCTGAAGAAGGCGGCCGGTCTGACCAGCGGCTCCGCTCGTCCGAACACCGTTAAGGTTGGCACCGTGACTCGTGCTCAGCTGGAAGAAATCGCGAAAACCAAAAACGCGGATCTGACTGCAGCTGATATGGATGCAGCCGTGCGTACTATCGCCGGTTCTGCTCGTAGCATGGGCCTTAACGTGGAGGGTGTGTAATGGCTAAGCTGACCAAGCGTCAAAAGGCTATCGCCGGCAAAATCGAAGCAGGCAAGGCCTACAACTTTGTAGACGCTGCTTCCCTGCTGGCTGAGCTGTCGACTGTCAAGTTCAGCGAGTCGTTCGACGTAGCTGTTAATCTGGGTGTTGACCCGCGTAAATCCGACCAGGTCGTTCGTAGCGCTACTGTGCTGCCACACGGCACTGGCAAGACTGTTCGCGTTGCTGTGTTTACTCAGGGTCCAGCTGCCGAGGCCGCTCTGGCTGCCGGCGCTGACCGTGTAGGCATGGACGACCTGGCTGCCGAAATGAAAGGCGGCGACCTGAACTATGACGTAGTGATCGCATCCCCGGATGCAATGCGCGTTGTAGGTCAGTTGGGTCAGATCCTCGGTCCACGTGGTCTGATGCCTAACCCTAAAGTCGGCACCGTAACGCCAGACGTAGCTACCGCGGTTAAAAACGCCAAGGCTGGTCAGGTTCGTTATCGCACCGACAAAAACGGCATCATCCACACTTCCGTTGGCAAGATCGGCTTCGATGCCGTCAAGCTGAAGGAAAACGTTGAAGCCCTGATCGCTGATCTGAAGCGTATCAAGCCAGCTTCCTCGAAAGGCATCTACGTCAAGCGTGTAACCCTGAGCACCACTATGGGCCCAGGTCTGGTCATCGACCAAAGCTCGCTCGACGCGTAAGACAAAGATTGGCGCAAGCGATTGCGTCAATTGAAAAATTGGGGTCCCTGCCTGGCGGGGGCTATCCAAGACCGTAGGCGACGCAAGTCTTAAACCTCAAGCCTACGCAGATGGTGCTCCCGGTTCCTTACCGAATCAGACACCAAAACGACATCCGGCCCTGGCCAGATGAAACGGTAACAAGCAGGAGTTTAACCCGTGGCAATTAATCTCGAAGACAAGAAGGCCATCGTCGCTGAAGTCAACGAGGCTGCCAAAGTCGCTCTGTCCGCTGTCGTGGTTGATGCACGTGGCGTAACAGTAGGCGCAATGACCGGACTCCGTAAAGAGGCTCGTGAAGCTGGCGTATACGTACGTGTCGTACGTAACACCCTGCTCAAGCGCGCCGTTGCTGGCACTGATTACAGTGTCCTCAACGACGTGTTCACCGGCCCTACCCTGATTGCATTCTCGAACGAACATCCGGGCGCTGCTGCTCGTATTTTCAAAGAGTTTGCCAAGGGTCAGAACAAGTTCGAGATCAAGGCAGCTGCGTTCGAGGGCAAGTTCCTCGCAGCAAACCAAATCGACGTGCTGGCAACTCTGCCGACCCGTGACGAAGCAATTTCTCAGCTGATGAGCGTGATTCAAGGCGCTACCAGCAAGTTGGCTCGTACTCTGGCGGCAATTCGCGATCAGAAAGAAGCTGCTGCAGCCTGAGGCTGAGCAATTTCATCTCTCGCGTATTTTTTGTTTATTTCGATGGCCTGCCGGCTGTCCCCCAATTCAGGAATTGAGTCATGTCTCTGACTAACGAACAAATCATCGAAGCAATCGGCCAGAAATCCGTAGTGGAAATCGTTGAGCTGATCAAAGCGATGGAAGAAACTTTCGGTGTTACCGCTGCTGCTGCTTCGGCTGGTCCAGCTGTTGCTGCTGCCGTTGCTGAAGAGCAAACCGAATTCAACGTCATGCTGACCGAAGCTGGCGAGAAGAAAGTAAACGTGATCAAGGCAGTACGTGAACTGACCGGTCTGGGCCTGAAAGAAGCCAAGGCTGTAGTTGACGGCGCTCCTGCCATGGTTCTGGAAGCTGTTGCCAAAGACGCAGCTGACAAAGCCAAAGCAACTCTGGAAGAAGCAGGCGCTAAAGTCGAGCTGAAGTAAGCATCGACTTTGCTCCTCCAGCCCGAGCGTCAAGCGACAGGCTGATGGCTGGTGGCTCTTGCCACCGGCCTTTTTCCGTTATTGGCAGCCGACTGGGTCGGTGTCGATAGCGAGCTGTAACCACCCGATGCGGTGGCGCAAACCATGGGGTTTGCACGATTTTCTGGCTGCTCCCGTCGGGGGGAGCCAAACAAGCAGGTGACCAAGCTGGGGAACGCTGATGGCTTACTCATATACTGAGAAAAAACGTATCCGCAAGGACTTTAGCAAGTTGCCGGACGTCATGGATGTGCCGTACCTCCTGGCCATCCAGCTGGATTCGTATCGTGAATTCTTGCAAGCGGGAGCGACTAAAGATCAGTTCCGCGACGTGGGCCTGCATGCGGCCTTCAAATCCGTTTTCCCGATCATCAGCTACTCCGGCAATGCTGCGCTGGAGTACGTCGGTTATCGCCTGGGCGAACCGGCATTTGATGTCAAAGAATGCGTATTGCGCGGTGTAACTTTCGCCGTACCTTTGCGGGTAAAAGTGCGCCTGATCATTTTCGACAAAGAATCGTCGAATAAAGCGATCAAGGACATCAAAGAGCAAGAAGTCTACATGGGTGAAATCCCCCTGATGACCGAAAACGGTACCTTCGTAATCAACGGTACTGAGCGTGTAATCGTTTCCCAGCTGCACCGTTCCCCGGGCGTGTTCTTCGACCACGACCGCGGCAAGACGCACAGCTCCGGCAAACTGCTGTACTCCGCGCGGATCATTCCTTACCGCGGTTCCTGGCTGGACTTCGAGTTCGACCCGAAAGATTGCGTGTTCGTGCGTATCGACCGTCGTCGCAAGCTGCCGGCATCGGTACTGCTGCGCGCGCTCGGTTACACCACCGAAGAAGTGCTGGACGCGTTCTACACCACCAACGTATTCCACGTGAAAGGCGAGAGCCTGAGTCTGGAGTTGGTGCCTCAGCGCCTGCGCGGTGAGATTGCTGTCCTCGACATTCAGGACGACAAAGGCAAGGTGATTGTCGAGCAGGGTCGTCGTATCACTGCCCGTCACATCAACCAGCTGGAAAAGGCCGGGATCAAAGAGCTGGACGTGCCTCTGGACTACGTCCTGGGTCGCACCACCGCCAAGGTCATCGTGCATCCGGCTACCGGCGAAATCCTGGCAGAGTGCAATACCGAGCTGACGACTGACATTCTGGCGAAAGTTGCCAAGTCCGGCGTCGTTCGCATTGAAACGCTGTACACCAACGACATCGACTGCGGTCCGTTCGTCTCTGACACTCTGAAGATCGACTCCACCAGCAACCAATTGGAAGCGCTGGTCGAGATCTATCGCATGATGCGTCCAGGCGAGCCGCCAACCAAAGACGCTGCTGAAACCCTGTTCAACAACCTGTTCTTCAGCCCTGAGCGCTATGACCTCTCTGCGGTCGGCCGGATGAAGTTCAACCGTCGTATCGGTCGTACCGAGATCGAAGGTTCGGGCGTGCTGTGCAAGGAAGACATCGTCGCGGTACTGAAGACTCTGGTCGACATCCGTAACGGTAAGGGCATCGTCGATGACATCGACCACCTGGGTAACCGTCGTGTTCGCTGCGTAGGCGAAATGGCCGAGAACCAGTTCCGCGTTGGCCTGGTACGTGTTGAGCGTGCGGTCAAAGAGCGTCTGTCGATGGCTGAAAGCGAAGGCCTGATGCCGCAAGACCTGATCAACGCCAAGCCAGTGGCTGCGGCGGTGAAAGAGTTCTTCGGTTCCAGCCAGCTCTCGCAGTTCATGGACCAGAACAACCCGTTGTCCGAGATCACCCACAAGCGTCGTGTCTCTGCACTCGGCCCTGGCGGTTTGACTCGTGAGCGCGCGGGCTTCGAAGTTCGTGACGTACACCCGACTCACTACGGTCGTGTTTGCCCGATTGAAACGCCGGAAGGTCCGAACATCGGCCTGATCAACTCCCTGGCTGCTTATGCGCGCACCAACCAGTACGGCTTCCTCGAGAGTCCGTACCGCGTGGTGAAAGAGGGTGTGGTTACCGACGACATCGTGTTCCTGTCCGCTATTGAAGAAGCCGATCACGTGATCGCGCAGGCTTCGGCGACCATGAACGAACAAAAAGTTCTGATCGACGAGCTGGTAGCTGTACGTCACTTGAACGAATTTACCGTCAAGGCGCCTGAAGAAGTCACCTTGATGGACGTTTCGCCGAAGCAGGTAGTTTCGGTTGCAGCGTCGCTGATTCCGTTCCTCGAGCACGACGACGCCAACCGTGCGTTGATGGGTTCGAACATGCAGCGTCAAGCTGTACCAACCCTGCGTGCTGACAAGCCGCTGGTAGGTACCGGCATGGAGCGTAACGTAGCTCGTGACTCCGGCGTTTGCGTCGTGGCTCGTCGTGGCGGCGTGATCGATTCCGTTGATGCCAGCCGTATTGTGGTTCGTGTTGCCGATGACGAAGTTGAAACCGGTGAAGCCGGTGTCGACATCTACAACCTGACCAAATACACCCGCTCCAACCAGAACACCTGCATCAACCAGCGTCCGCTGGTGAGAAAGGGTGATCGGGTTCAGCGTAGTGACATCATGGCCGATGGCCCGTCCACCGACATGGGTGAACTGGCGCTGGGTCAGAACATGCGCATCGCCTTCATGGCATGGAACGGCTTCAACTTCGAAGACTCCATCTGCCTGTCGGAACGCGTCGTTCAGGAAGACCGCTTCACGACGATCCACATTCAGGAACTGACCTGTGTGGCCCGTGATACCAAGCTTGGCCCAGAGGAAATCACTGCGGACATCCCTAACGTGGGTGAAGCTGCACTGAACAAGCTGGACGAAGCCGGTATCGTTTACGTAGGTGCTGAAGTTGGCGCAGGCGACATTCTGGTAGGCAAGGTCACTCCGAAAGGCGAGACCCAACTGACTCCGGAAGAAAAACTGCTGCGTGCAATTTTCGGTGAAAAAGCCAGCGACGTTAAAGATACTTCCCTGCGCGTGCCAACTGGCACCAAAGGTACTGTCATCGACGTACAGGTCTTCACCCGCGACGGCGTTGAGCGTGATGCTCGTGCCCTGTCGATCGAGAAGTCACAGCTGGACGAGATCCGTAAAGATCTGAACGAAGAGTTCCGCATCGTTGAAGGCGCCACTTTCGAACGTCTGCGCTCCGCTCTGGTAGGCCACAAGGCTGAAGGCGGTGCTGGTCTGAAGAAAGGTCAGGACATCACCGACGAAGTACTCGACGGTCTTGAGCATGGTCAGTGGTTCAAACTGCGCATGGCTGAAGATGCTCTGAACGAGCAGCTCGAGAAGGCCCAGGCCTACATCGTTGATCGTCGCCGTTTGCTGGACGACAAGTTCGAAGACAAGAAGCGCAAACTGCAGCAGGGCGATGACCTGGCTCCAGGTGTGCTGAAAATCGTCAAGGTTTACCTGGCAATCCGTCGTCGCATCCAGCCGGGCGACAAGATGGCCGGTCGTCACGGTAACAAAGGTGTGGTCTCCGTGATCATGCCGGTTGAAGACATGCCGCACGATGCCAATGGCACCCCGGTCGACGTCGTCCTCAACCCACTGGGCGTACCTTCGCGTATGAACGTTGGTCAGATCCTTGAAACCCACCTGGGCCTCGCGGCCAAAGGTTTGGGCGAGAAGATCAACCGGATGGTCGAAGAGCAGCGTAAAGTCGCGGAACTGCGTACTTTCCTGGATGAGATCTACAACCAGATCGGCGGTCGTAACGAAGATCTGGACAGCTTCTCCGATCAGGAAATCCTGGATCTGGCTAAGAACCTGCGTGGCGGCGTTCCGATGGCCACCCCGGTGTTCGACGGCGCCAAGGAAAGCGAAATCAAGGCCATGCTGAAACTGGCAGACCTGCCGGAAAGCGGCCAGATGCAGTTGACCGACGGCCGTACCGGCAACAAGTTCGAGCGTCCAGTAACCGTTGGCTACATGTACATGCTGAAGCTGAACCACTTGGTAGACGACAAGATGCACGCTCGTTCTACCGGTTCGTACAGCCTGGTTACCCAGCAGCCGCTGGGTGGTAAGGCTCAGTTCGGTGGTCAGCGTTTCGGGGAGATGGAGGTCTGGGCACTGGAAGCATACGGTGCTGCTTACACTCTGCAAGAAATGCTCACAGTGAAGTCGGACGATGTGAACGGCCGTACCAAGATGTACAAAAACATCGTGGATGGCGATCACCGTATGGAGCCGGGCATGCCCGAGTCTTTCAACGTGTTGATCAAGGAAATTCGTTCCCTCGGCATCGATATCGATCTGGAAACCGAATAACACGTGACGCGAATCGAGAGCGGGGCAGGATTGCCCGCTCTCTGCTCCGCCAGGAGGAAAGGCCTTGAAAGACCTACTGAATTTGCTGAAAAACCAGGGTCAAGTCGAAGAGTTCGACGCCATCCGTATTGGATTGGCCTCGCCTGAGATGATCCGCTCTTGGTCGTTCGGTGAAGTTAAAAAGCCCGAAACGATCAACTACCGTACGTTCAAACCTGAGCGTGACGGTCTGTTCTGCGCCAAGATCTTTGGCCCGGTAAAGGATTACGAGTGCCTGTGCGGTAAGTACAAGCGCTTGAAGCACCGTGGTGTGATCTGCGAGAAGTGCGGCGTTGAAGTTGCGCTGGCCAAGGTTCGTCGTGAGCGCATGGCGCACATCGAGCTGGCATCGCCGGTTGCCCACATCTGGTTCCTGAAATCGCTGCCGTCCCGTATCGGCTTGCTGATGGACATGACCCTGCGTGATATCGAACGCGTTCTCTACTTCGAGAGCTACGTCGTTATCGATCCAGGCATGACCACCCTTGAGAAAGGTCAGCTGCTGAACGACGAGCAGTACTTCGAAGCGCTGGAAGAGTTCGGTGACGATTTCGACGCTCGCATGGGTGCCGAAGCTGTCCGTGAACTGCTGCACGCTATCGACCTGGAGCACGAGATTGGCCGCCTGCGCGAAGAAATTCCGCAAACCAACTCCGAAACCAAGATCAAGAAGCTGTCCAAGCGTCTGAAGTTGATGGAGGCCTTCCAGGGTTCCGGCAACCTGCCAGAGTGGATGGTGTTGACCGTTCTGCCGGTTCTGCCGCCGGATCTGCGTCCACTGGTTCCACTGGATGGCGGTCGTTTCGCGACGTCCGACCTCAACGATCTGTATCGTCGAGTGATCAACCGTAACAACCGTTTGAAGCGCCTGCTGGATCTGTCCGCTCCGGACATCATCGTGCGCAACGAAAAGCGTATGTTGCAGGAAGCTGTCGATGCATTGCTCGACAACGGTCGTCGTGGCCGCGCTATCACCGGTTCGAACAAGCGTCCTCTGAAATCCCTGGCTGACATGATCAAGGGTAAGCAGGGTCGTTTCCGTCAGAACTTGCTCGGTAAGCGTGTTGACTACTCGGGTCGTTCGGTAATTACCGTAGGCCCGACCCTGCGTCTGCATCAGTGCGGTCTTCCTAAGAAGATGGCGCTCGAGCTGTTCAAGCCGTTTATTTTCGGCAAGCTGGAAATGCGCGGTCTCGCGACCACCATCAAAGCCGCCAAGAAAATGGTCGAGCGCGAACTGCCAGAGGTTTGGGACGTTCTCGCTGAAGTGATCCGCGAACACCCGGTTCTCCTCAACCGTGCACCGACCCTTCACCGTCTGGGGATCCAGGCGTTTGAACCGGTACTGATCGAAGGTAAGGCTATCCAGCTGCACCCGCTGGTCTGCGCTGCGTACAACGCCGACTTCGACGGCGACCAAATGGCCGTGCACGTACCGCTGACGCTGGAAGCCCAGCTCGAAGCGCGTGCGTTGATGATGTCGACCAACAACATTCTGTCGCCAGCCAACGGTGAGCCAATCATCGTTCCGTCGCAGGACGTTGTATTGGGTCTGTACTACATGACTCGCGAAGCGATCAACGCCAAGGGCGAAGGTCGTGTGTTTGCGGATCTGCAGGAAGTTGACCGTGTGTTCCGTGCCGGCGAAGCCGCACTGCACGCCAAGATCAAGGTTCGTATCAACGAAACCGTGAACGATCGTGACGGCAACAGCGTGAGCGGCACCCGTATCGTCGACACCACTGTCGGCCGTGCGCTGCTGTTCCAGGTTGTGCCAAAAGGTCTGTCTTACGACGTCGTCAACCTGCCGATGAAGAAAAAGGCGATCTCCAAGCTGATCAACCAGTGCTACCGCGTGGTTGGTCTGAAAGAGACTGTGATCTTCGCTGACCAGTTGATGTACACCGGTTTTGCTTACTCGACCATTTCCGGCGTTTCGATCGGTGTTAACGACTTCGTTATCCCGGATGAAAAGGCCCGCATCATCAATGCTGCAACTGATGAAGTGAAAGAAATCGAAAGCCAGTACGCCTCCGGCCTGGTAACCCAGGGCGAGAAGTACAACAAAGTGATCGACCTTTGGTCCAAGGCGAACGACGAAGTTTCCAAGGCGATGATGGCCAACCTCTCGAAAGAGAAAGTCATCGACCGCCATGGTGTCGAAGTCGACCAGGAATCGTTCAACTCGATGTACATGATGGCCGACTCGGGTGCGCGGGGTTCCGCAGCACAGATTCGTCAGCTCGCCGGTATGCGTGGTCTGATGGCCAAGCCGGACGGCTCCATCATTGAAACGCCGATTACTGCGAACTTCCGTGAAGGTTTGAGCGTACTTCAGTACTTCATCTCCACTCACGGTGCTCGTAAAGGTCTGGCGGATACCGCGTTGAAGACTGCGAACTCCGGTTACCTGACTCGTCGTCTGGTAGACGTGGCGCAGGATCTGGTTGTGACCGAGATCGATTGCGGCACCGAACACGGCTTGCTGATGACTCCGCACATTGAAGGCGGTGACGTTGTAGAGCCGTTGGGTGAGCGCGTATTGGGTCGTGTCATTGCCCGTGACGTATTCAAGCCAGGTACCGAGGACGTTATCGTTCCTGCCGGCACTCTGGTAGACGAGAAGTGGGTCGAGTTCATCGAGCTGAACAGCATCGACGAAGTGATCGTGCGTTCGCCGATCAGCTGCGAAACCCGCTTCGGCATTTGCGCCAAGTGCTACGGCCGCGATCTGGCACGTGGTCACCAGGTGAACATTGGTGAAGCAGTCGGTGTTATCGCCGCTCAGTCCATCGGTGAGCCGGGTACCCAGCTGACGATGCGTACGTTCCACATCGGTGGTGCGGCAAGCCGTACTTCCGCAGCCGACAGCGTTCAGGTGAAGAATGGCGGTACCGTCCGTCTGCACAACCTGAAGCACGTTGAGCGAGTGGATGGTCACTTGGTGGCTGTGTCCCGTTCCGGTGAGCTGGCCATCGCTGATGACTTTGGTCGTGAGCGTGAGCGTTACAAGCTGCCATACGGTGCCGTGATTTCGGTTAAAGAAGGTGACAAGGTCGACGCTGGCGCAATCGTTGCCAAGTGGGATCCGCACACTCACCCGATCGTTACCGAAATGAAAGGTACCGTGACCTACGTGGGCATGGAAGAAGGCATCACGATCAAGCGTCAGACTGACGAATTGACCGGTATGACCAACATTGAAGTACTCGACGCGAAAGATCGTCCAGCTGCCGGTAAGGACATCCGTCCTGCCGTGAAGATGGTCGATGACAACGGCAAGGATCTGTTACTGCCAGGCACTGACGTAATCGCTCAGTACTTCCTGCCAGCCAACGCCCTGGTCGGTGTAGCGGATGGTGCGAAGATTGCGATCGGTGATGTTATCGCTCGTATCCCGCAAGAAACTTCGAAGACTCGTGACATCACCGGTGGTCTGCCGCGTGTTGCTGACTTGTTCGAAGCTCGTCGTCCGAAAGAAGCGTCGATTCTGGCTGAAGTCAGCGGCACCATCGCGTTCGGTAAAGAGACCAAGGGCAAGCGTCGTCTGGTCATTACCCCGAACGACGGTAGCGACCCGTACGAGGAGCTGATTCCGAAGTGGCGTCACCTGAACGTGTTCGAAGGCGAACAGGTAAACCGCGGCGAAGTTATCTCCGACGGCCCGAGCGATCCGCACGACATCCTGCGTCTGCTGGGTGTGAGCGCGCTGGCCAAGTACATCGTGAACGAGATCCAGGACGTTTACCGTCTGCAAGGCGTGAAGATCAACGACAAGCACATCGAGACCATCCTGCGTCAGATGCTGCGTAAAGTTGAAATCGCTGAGTCCGGCGATTCCAGTTTCATCAAGGGCGACCAGATGGAACTGACTCACGTACTGGTAGAGAACGAACGTCTGGGCGCGGAGGACAAGTTTGTCTCCAAGTTCACTCGCGTACTGCTGGGTATCACCAAGGCGTCGTTGTCGACCGAATCGTTCATCTCGGCGGCTTCCTTCCAGGAAACCACCCGTGTACTGACCGAAGCGGCCGTTACCGGCAAGCGCGATTACCTGCGTGGCCTGAAAGAAAACGTGGTCGTGGGTCGTCTGATCCCGGCCGGTACCGGCCTGGCCTACCACAGCGAGCGTAAGCGTCGCCGTGAAGCAGACAAGCCGTTGCGCGTAAGCGCCAGTGAAGTGGAAGCTGCACTGACCGAAGCGCTGAACTCGAGCGGTAACTGAGTTCTGCGGTAAATGAGCGCACGGCCCTGATCGTTCCGTTCATCGAATCGAGACAATAAGTCGAGGTTCGATGAACGGGGAGGTCGGGGCCTTGCCTTGACTGGGGACAAGATCCTCTTTAGACTCTTGATCCCCTAAATTTGGCGGGAATTCGTTCCTGCCATTTTGCTTTTCTTGCAAGACAATAGCGTCGCAAGACAACAGTGGAGCTAGTAGATGGCAACTATCAACCAGCTGGTACGTCAGCCGCGTAAGCGTATCGTCGAGAAATCCGACGTACCTGCGCTGCAGAACTGCCCGCAACGTCGTGGTGTGTGCACCCGTGTGTACACCACCACGCCGAAAAAACCTAACTCGGCACTGCGTAAAGTATGCCGTGTGCGCCTGACCAACGGTTTCGAGGTTTCCTCGTACATCGGCGGTGAAGGCCACAACCTGCAAGAGCACAGCGTGGTACTGATCCGCGGCGGTCGTGTAAAAGACTTGCCAGGTGTTCGTTACCACACCGTTCGCGGCTCCCTGGATACTTCCGGCGTTAAAGGTCGTAACCAAGGTCGTTCGAAGTACGGTACCAAGCGTCCGAAGTAATCGGCCGTTTTTGAAGTTTCTATTTTTTTGAGTCGATAAGAGTAAGGTCGGGCACGCATCCACTGGATCTGTCCCGGGCTAACCTGAAGACCGTTTGAGGGCTTATCAATGCCAAGACGTCGCGTAGCAGCCAAGCGTGAGATTCTGGACGATCCGAAATACGGAAGCCAGATCCTCGCCAAATTCATGAACCACGTTATGGAAAGCGGCAAGAAAGCCGTTGCCGAGCGTATCGTTTATGGTGCCCTGGATACCGTGAAGGCTCGTAAGGCCGGCACCGATCCCCTGGAACTCTTCGAAAAAGCACTCGACGCCATCGCTCCGCTGGTCGAAGTGAAGTCGCGCCGCGTTGGTGGTGCTACTTACCAGGTTCCGGTCGAAGTTCGTCCGTCGCGTCGTAACGCTCTGGCAATGCGCTGGTTGGTAGACTTCGCACGCAAGCGTGGCGAGAAGTCTATGGCTCTGCGCTTGGCTGGCGAGCTGCTGGATGCTGCTGAAGGTAAAGGTGCTGCAGTTAAGAAGCGTGAAGACGTGCACCGTATGGCTGAAGCTAACAAAGCTTTCTCGCACTACCGCTTCTAATTTTAGCGTCACTCAATTTGCGAGGGCTTTATGGCTCGTACAACACCGATTAATCGCTACCGTAACATTGGTATCGTTGCTCACGTGGATGCTGGTAAGACCACCACCACCGAGCGCGTCCTTTTTTACACTGGCAAAAGTCACAAGATGGGCGAGGTGCATGACGGCGCCGCGACCACAGACTGGATGGTTCAGGAGCAGGAGCGTGGTATTACCATTACTTCTGCTGCTATTACCGCCTTCTGGCAAGGTTCTGCGAAGCAGCACAAAGACCAATACCGCTTCAACGTCATTGACACTCCGGGCCACGTAGACTTCACCATTGAAGTTGAGCGTTCCCTGCGTGTGCTCGACGGCGCGGTTGTGGTTTTCTGTGGTACTTCGGGCGTTGAGCCTCAGTCGGAAACCGTATGGCGTCAAGCCAACAAGTACGGCGTTCCGCGTCTTGTTTACGTAAACAAGATGGACCGTGCTGGTGCCAACTTCCTGCGCGTGATCGGTCAGATCAAGCAGCGTCTGGGTCACACCCCGGTGCCAATCCAGTTGGCAATCGGTTCCGAAGACAATTTCCAGGGTCAGATCGATCTGATGACCATGGAAGCTGTTTACTGGAACGATGCTGACAAAGGCATGACTCCGCGTCGCGAAGCCATCCCTGCTGAACTGCAGGAGCTGGCTGATGAGTGGCGCAGCAACATGGTTGAAGCTGCGGCCGAAGCCAGCGAAGAACTGATGAACAAGTACCTCGAAGGTGAAGAGCTCACCCTCGAAGAAATCAAGGGCGCTCTGCGTCAGCGTACTATCGCTGGCGAAATCGTTCTGGCTGTTTGCGGTTCTTCCTTCAAGAACAAGGGTGTTCCCCTGGTTCTCGACGCCGTTATCGATTACCTGCCGGCTCCAACCGACATTCCTGCTATCAAGGGCTCCAACCCGGATAACGAGGAAGAAGAGATGGAGCGTCATGCTGACGACAACGAGCCGTTCTCGGCGTTGGCGTTCAAGATCGCTACCGACCCATTCGTGGGTACTTTGACCTTCGTGCGCGTTTACTCGGGCGTGTTGGCCTCTGGTGACGGCGTGATCAACTCGGTCAAGGGCAAGAAAGAGCGTGTGGGTCGTATGGTGCAAATGCACGCAAACGCCCGTGAAGAGATCAAGGAAGTGCGCGCTGGTGACATCGCGGCCCTGATCGGCATGAAGGACGTCACCACTGGTGAGACTTTGTGCGACGCTGCCAAGCCAATCATCCTGGTTCGCATGGACTTCCCGGAGCCGGTTATTTCGGTTGCCGTAGAGCCTAAGACCAAGGATGACCAGGAAAAAATGGGTATCGCTCTGGGCAAGCTTGCTCAGGAAGATCCATCTTTCCGCGTCAAGACTGATGAAGAGACTGGTCAGACGATCATCTCGGGCATGGGCGAGCTTCACCTGGACATCCTGGTTGACCGGATGCGCCGTGAGTTCAACGTCGAAGCCAACATCGGCAAGCCTCAGGTTTCCTATCGTGAGCGCATCACGAAGAACTGTGAAATCGAAGGCAAGTTCGTTCGTCAATCCGGCGGTCGTGGCCAGTTCGGTCATTGCTGGATCCGTTTTGCTCCTGCTGACGAAGGTCAGGAAGGTCTGCAATTCGTGAACGAGGTTGTAGGTGGTGTTGTTCCTAAGGAATACATCCCGGCTATCCAGAAGGGTATCGAAGAGCAGATGAAAAACGGCGTAGTTGCCGGTTATCCGCTGATCGGCCTGAAGGCTACCGTGTTCGATGGTTCTTACCACGACGTCGACTCCAACGAGATGGCGTTTAAGGTGGCTGCTTCCATGGCGACCAAGCAACTGGCCCAGAAGGGCGGCGGTGAGTTGCTCGAGCCGATCATGGCGGTAGAGGTTGTTACGCCTGAAGACTATATGGGTGATGTGATGGGCGACCTTAACCGTCGTCGTGGCATGATCCAGGGTATGGAAGACACGGTCTCCGGCAAGGTTATCCGCGCCGAGGTTCCGCTGGGTGAGATGTTCGGTTATGCGACCGACGTTCGTTCCATGTCCCAGGGTCGCGCAAGCTACTCTATGGAATTCAAAAAATACGATACAGCTCCGACGCACATCGTCGAATCTGTTACCAAAAAACAAGGCTGATTCAGCCCCTTTAGGCTAGGAGTTAATTGTCGTGGCTAAAGAAAAATTTGATCGTTCCCTTCCGCACGTCAACGTTGGCACCATTGGTCACGTTGACCACGGTAAAACCACTCTGACTGCAGCACTGACTCGTGTTTGCTCCGAAGTTTTCGGTTCGGCTGTTGTTGACTTCGACAAGATCGACAGCGCGCCAGAAGAAAAAGCTCGTGGTATCACGATCAACACCGCACACGTTGAGTACAACTCGAAGATCCGTCACTACGCTCACGTTGACTGCCCAGGTCACGCTGACTATGTGAAGAACATGATCACCGGTGCTGCTCAGATGGACGGCGCTATCCTGGTTTGCTCGGCCGCTGATGGTCCGATGCCGCAAACCCGTGAGCACATCCTGCTGTCCCGTCAGGTTGGCGTTCCGTACATCGTGGTTTTCCTGAACAAGGCTGACCTGGTAGACGACGCTGAACTGCTGGAACTGGTTGAGATGGAAGTGCGCGATCTGCTGAGCACTTACGACTTCCCAGGTGATGACACTCCAATCATCATCGGTTCCGCGCGTATGGCGCTGGAAGGCAAAGACGATAACGAAATGGGCACCACTGCCGTTCGTAAGCTGGTCGAAACTCTGGATACCTACATCCCAGAGCCAGAGCGCGCTATCGACAAGCCGTTCCTGATGCCAATCGAAGACGTGTTCTCGATCTCCGGTCGCGGTACTGTTGTAACTGGTCGTATCGAGCGTGGTGTTGTTAACGTTCAAGACGCACTGGAAATCGTTGGTCTGCGTGACACCACCACCACCACCTGCACCGGTGTTGAAATGTTCCGCAAGCTGCTCGACCAAGGTCGTGCTGGCGAGAACTGCGGCGTCCTGCTGCGTGGCACCAAGCGTGACGACGTTGAGCGTGGCCAGGTTCTGGTCAAGCCGGGTTCGGTTAAGCCGCACACCAAGTTCACTGCAGAAGTTTACGTGCTGAGCAAGGAAGAAGGCGGTCGTCACACTCCGTTCTTCAAAGGCTATCGTCCGCAGTTCTACTTCCGTACTACTGACGTGACTGGTAACTGCCAGCTGCCAGAAGGCGTTGAAATGGTAATGCCGGGTGACAACATCCAGATGGAAGTTACCCTGATCAAAACCATCGCGATGGAAGATGGTCTGCGTTTCGCTATCCGTGAAGGCGGTCGTACCGTCGGCGCTGGCGTCGTAGCCAAAATCATCGAGTAAGCTCTTTTGAGCAAGCTTTGATGACTTGAAAAAGCCCCCGCTCAGCGGGGGCTTTTTTATTGGGTTGACACCCATATGGGGCGTCTATAGAATTGCGCCTCCTTTTAACGGGCGTATTGCGCCCGGTGGGAATAGCAGCCGGAGTCTGAAATCCAATGCAAAATCAGCAAATCCGTATCAGGTTGAAGGCTTTTGACCATCGCCTGATCGACCAATCAACCCAGGAAATCGTGGAAACCGCGAAACGTACTGGTGCTCAAGTGCGTGGTCCTATTCCACTGCCTACCCGTAAAGAGCGGTTCACCGTTCTGGTTTCCCCGCACGTCAACAAAGACGCGCGTGACCAGTACGAGATCCGCACTCATAAGCGTGTCCTGGATATCGTCCAGCCAACGGATAAAACCGTTGACGCACTTATGAAGCTTGATCTTGCGGCCGGTGTGGAAGTACAGATCAGCCTCGGCTAAGACTCGGTCTTAGTCGTGTAACGCTCTGAAATGGGCGGCCATAGCGGGTGAAAGCCCCGTACACTCATGAGGTTTACAACATGACTATTGGTGTAGTCGGTCGTAAATGCGGTATGACCCGTATTTTCACCGAAGAAGGTGTCTCCATTCCGGTCACGGTCATTGAGATCGAGCCGAATCGCGTCACCCAGTTCAAAACTGAAGAGACCGATGGCTATCGTGCAGTGCAAGTCACTGTCGGCGAGCGTCGCGCTTCGCGTGTAACAGCTGCGCAGGCTGGCCACTTCGCTAAAGCGAACGTTGCCGCTGGTCGTACCGTAATGGAATTCCGTCTTGAAGACGGCGATTACCAGGCCGGCGATCTGATCAACGCTGAAATCTTCGCTGCTGGTCAACTGGTTGATGTAACCGGTCAGTCCAAAGGTAAAGGCTTCCAGGGTACGATCAAGCGTTGGAATTTCCGCGGGCAAGATAACACCCACGGTAACTCCGTATCCCACCGCGTCCCAGGCTCTATCGGCCAGTGCCAGACTCCTGGTCGTGTATTCAAGGGCAAAAAAATGTCCGGTCATATGGGCGCTGAGCGCGTGACCGTGCAGTCCCTGGAAGTAGTGCGCGTGGACGCTGAACGCAATCTGTTGTTGGTCAAGGGTGCTGTTCCTGGCGCTACTGGCGGCAACCTGGTTGTACGTCCAGCAGCCAAGGCTCGCGGTTAAGGGGAAGCTGACATGCAATTAAATGTAAATGACGCTCAAGCGATCGAAGTTTCCGAACTGACGTTTGGCGGCGAGTTCAACGAGACTCTGGTTCACCAAGCAGTCGTGGCCTACATGGCTGGCGGCCGTCAGGGTTCCAAGCAGCAAAAGACCCGTTCCGACGTTCGTGGTGGCGGTAAGCGCCCTTGGCGTCAGAAAGGTACTGGCCGTGCTCGTGCCGGTACTATCCGTAGCCCAATCTGGCGTGGCGGCGGTACCACTTTCGCAGCTCGTCCACAGGATCACTCTCAGAAGCTGAACAAGAAGATGTATCGCGCAGCAATGCGTTCCATCCTTGCTGAGCTGGTGCGTACTGATCGTCTGGTCGTGGTTCAGGATTTCGCTGTTGAAACTCCGAAAACCAAAGACCTGCTGGGCAAGCTGAACAACATGAGCCTGACCGACGTTTTGATCGTGTCGGACGCTGTTGATCAGAACCTGTACCTGGCTGCTCGCAACCTGCCACACGTTGATGTTCGTGACGTGCAAGGTTCCGATCCAGTTAGTCTGATCGCATACGACAAGGTGTTGATCACCGTGTCGGCCGTGAAGAAATTCGAGGAGCTGCTGGGATGAACCAGGAACGCGTATTTAAAGTTCTGCTTGGCCCGCACGTTTCCGAGAAGGCTACGGTTCTGGCAGACAAGAAAGGCCAGTTCGTTTTCAAGGTTGCAACCGATGCAACCAAGCTGGAAATCAAGAAGGCCGTCGAAAGCCTGTTCAGCGTGAAAGTTGAGCGTGTTACTACCCTGAATGTACTGGGTAAAAGCAAGCGCACAGCTCGCGGTCTGGGCAAGCGTAATGACTGGAAGAAGGCAGTTATCTCCCTTCAGCCAGGCCAAGATCTCGATTTCAGCAGCAGTGCTGAGTAAGGAAGGGGTGCATCATGGCAATCGTTAAATGCAAACCGACTTCCCCTGGCCGCCGTTTTGTGGTCAAGGTGGTCAACCAGGAGCTGCATAAAGGCGCTCCTCACGCACCGCTGCTCGAGAAAAAATCGAAGACTGGTGGTCGTAACAACAATGGTCGTATTACCACTCGTCACATCGGTGGTGGCCATAAGCAGCATTATCGTCTGGTCGATTTTCGTCGCAACGACAAAGATGGCATCTCTGCCACTGTCGAGCGTATCGAATACGATCCAAACCGTACTGCTCACATCGCTCTGCTGCTGTACGCAGATGGCGAGCGCCGCTACATCATCGCCCCTAAGGGCGTGAGTGCTGGCGACCAGCTGATCGCAGGTGCTCTGGCACCGATCAAGCCGGGCAACGCTCTGCAACTGCGCAACATTCCAGTTGGTAGCACCGTACACGGCATCGAGCTTAAGCCAGGTAAAGGCGCACAAATCGCACGTTCCGCTGGTGCTTCGGCTCAGTTGATCGCTCGTGAAGGTGTGTACGTTACCCTGCGTCTTCGTTCCGGTGAAATGCGCAAAGTACTGGCTGAATGCCGTGCGACCCTTGGCGAAGTCTCGAACTCCGAGCACAGCCTGCGTTCGCTGGGTAAAGCTGGTGCCAAACGCTGGCGTGGCGTTCGCCCAACCGTTCGTGGTGTTGCCATGAACCCGGTTGACCACCCACATGGTGGTGGTGAAGGTCGTACCTCTGGTGGTCGTCATCCGGTATCGCCATGGGGCTTCCCGACTAAGGGCGCGAAGACTCGTGGTAATAAGCGTACCGACAAAATGATCGTCCGTCGTCGCAAGTAAATAGAGGGATACGACAGTGCCACGTTCTCTGAAAAAAGGTCCTTTTATTGATCTTCACCTACTGAAGAAGATCGAAGTGGCGGCGGAAAAGAACGATCGCAAACCAATTAAAACCTGGTCGCGCCGTTCCATGATCCTGCCACAAATGGTCGGTCTGACCATCGCAGTACACAACGGTCGTCAGCACGTCCCAGTTCTCGTTAACGAAGACATGGTCGGCCATAAACTGGGCGAGTTCGCCGGTACCCGCACTTATCGTGGGCACGTGGCTGACAAGAAAGCCAAGCGTTAAGGGGTTAGGAAATGGAAGTAGCCGCTAAGTTGTCGGGCGCTCGAATCTCCGCCCAAAAAGCCCGCTTGGTCGCCGACCAGATCCGCGGGAAAAAGGTGGGCGAAGCGCTCAACCTGTTGGCTTTCAGCAGTAAGAAAGCCGCCGAGATCATGAAAAAAGTGCTGGAGTCGGCCGTAGCCAACGCCGAGCATAACGAAGGCGCAGACGTTGATGACCTGAAAGTCAGCACCGTTTTCGTCAACGAAGGGCGTTCGCTGAAGCGCATCATGCCGCGTGCCAAAGGCCGTGCTGATCGCATCGTCAAGCGGTCTTGCCATATCACTGTCAAGGTTGCTGACAAGTAACGGAGTCGAAGAGATGGGTCAGAAAGTACATCCCATTGGCATTCGCCTGGGAATCGTCAAGGAGCACACCTCCGTCTGGTACGCAGACGGTCGGACTTATGCGGACTACTTGTTCGCTGATCTGAAGGTGCGTGAGTATCTCCAAGACAAACTAAAAAGCGCGTCCGTAAGCCGTATCGATATCCATCGTCCGGCCCAAACTGCACGTATCACCATCCACACCGCTCGTCCAGGTATCGTTATCGGGAAGAAAGGTGAAGATGTTGAGAAACTGCGCCAGGACCTGACCAAGCAAATGGGTGTGCCTGTGCACATCAATATCGAAGAGATCCGTAAGCCGGAACTCGACGGTATGCTGGTTGCGCAGAGCGTAGCTCAGCAGCTGGAGCGTCGCGTAATGTTCCGTCGCGCTATGAAGCGCGCAGTACAGAACGCAATGCGCATTGGTGCCAAAGGCATCAAAATCCAAGTGAGCGGTCGTCTCGGCGGTGCTGAAATCGCACGTACTGAATGGTATCGCGAAGGTCGTGTGCCTCTGCACACCCTGCGTGCCGACATCGACTATGCCAACTACGAAGCTCACACCACTTACGGTGTGATCGGTGTAAAGGTTTGGATCTTCAAAGGCGAAGTAATTGGTGGTCGCCAAGAAGAACTGAAACCACAAGCACCAGCGCCTCGTAAAAAAGCTGCTAAGTAAGGGGTACGCCAAATGTTGCAACCAAAGCGTACGAAGTTCCGCAAGCAGATGACCGGCCACAACCGTGGTCTGGCACTGCGCGGTAGCAAAGTCAGCTTCGGCGAGTTCGCGCTGAAGTCTGTAGCTCGTGGTCGTCTCACCGCTCGTCAGATCGAGTCAGCGCGTCGTGCTCTGACCCGTCACGTAAAACGTGGCGGCAAGATCTGGATCCGTGTATTCCCGGACAAGCCTATTTCCAAGAAGCCACTCGAAGTTCGGATGGGTAAAGGTAAGGGTAACGTCGAATACTGGGTTGCCCAGATTCAGCCAGGCAAAGTCCTGTATGAAATCGAGGGTGTTTCTGAAGAGCTGGCGCGTGAGGCTTTCGCCCTGGCTGCTGCAAAGCTGCCGCTCGCCACCTCCTTTGTTAAACGGACGGTGATGTGATGAAAGCGAATGAACTTCGTGAAAAATCCGCACAGCAGCTGAACGAGCAACTGCTCGGCTTGCTGCGCGACCAGTTCAATCTGCGCATGCAGAAAGCAACTGGCCAGTTGGGGCAGTCGCATCTGCTCTCGCAAGTTAAGCGTGACATCGCTCGCGTGAAGACTGTGCTCAACCAGCAGGCAGGTAAGTAATCATGGCTGAAGCCGAAAAAACTGTCCGTACGCTGACTGGCCGTGTTGTCAGCGACAAGATGGACAAAACCATCACCGTTCTGATCGAGCGTCGCGTTAAGCACCCGATCTACGGTAAATACGTTAAGCGTTCGACTAAGCTGCACGCGCACGACGAAACCAATCAGTGCCATATTGGCGACAAAGTCACTATTCGTGAAACTCGTCCAATGGCCAAGACCAAGTCTTGGGCACTGGTTGATGTTCTCGAACGCGCTGTGGAAGTCTAAGGACTAGGGGTCGGAGAAATTATATGATTCAGACTCAATCCATGCTCGATGTGGCCGATAACAGCGGCGCTCGCCGCGTTATGTGCATCAAGGTGCTGGGTGGCTCCCATCGTCGTTACGCTGGTATCGGTGACATCATCAAAGTTACCGTCAAGGAAGCAATTCCTCGCGGTAAAGTGAAAAAAGGCCAAGTGATGACTGCTGTTGTGGTCCGCACTCGTCACGGCGTACGTCGTGCTGATGGCTCCATTATCCGCTTTGATGGCAACGCTGCTGTTCTTCTGAACAACAAGCAAGAGCCTATCGGCACCCGTATCTTTGGGCCAGTGACCCGTGAACTTCGTACTGAGAAGTTCATGAAGATCGTCTCGCTCGCCCCAGAAGTGCTGTAAGGAGATCCGACATGCAAAAGATTCGTCGTGACGACGAGATCATCGTGATCGCCGGCAAAGACAAAGGTAAGCGCGGTAAGGTGCTGAAGGTTCTTGCTGACAACCGTCTGGTTGTTGGTGGGCTGAACCTGGTCAAGCGTCATACCAAGCCTAACCCGATGTCGGGCGTACAAGGCGGTATCGTCGAGAAAGAAGCGCCACTGCACGCTTCTAACGTAGCCATCTTCAATGGCGAAACCAACAAGGCTGACCGCGTTGGTTTCAAAGTAGAAGACGGTAAGAAAATTCGTGTCTTCAAGTCGACCCAAAAAGCGGTTGATGCTTGAACACTGCTAGGTAGAAGACCATGGCACGACTAAAAGAGATTTACCGGAAGGAAATCGCTCCGAAACTTAAGGAAGAACTTAAGCTTTCGAACGTGATGGAAGTTCCGCGCGTTACAAAGATCACCCTGAACATGGGTCTGGGCGAAGCGATCGGCGACAAAAAAGTCATCGAGCACGCTGTTGCTGACCTGGAAAAGATCACCGGCCAAAAAGTCGTTGTGACCTACGCTCGTAAATCCATCGCTGGCTTTAAAGTCCGTGAAGGATGGCCGATCGGCGTCAAAGTGACTCTGCGCCGTGAGCGTATGTACGAATTCCTGGATCGTCTGCTGTCGATCTCCCTGCCTCGGGTTCGCGACTTCCGCGGCCTGAATGCCAAGTCCTTCGATGGTCGTGGCAACTACAGCATGGGCGTGAAAGAGCAGATCATTTTCCCGGAAATCGACTACGACAAGATCGATGCTCTCCGCGGTCTGGACATCACCCTGACCACCACTGCCAAGAACGATGATGAAGGCCGCGCTCTGCTGCGTGCTTTCAAATTCCCGTTCCGCAACTGATTGGAGTAGGAAAATGGCCAAGAAGAGCATGAAGAACCGTGAGCTGAAACGTCAGCTCACCGTTGCCAAGTACGCCACCAAGCGTGCAGCGCTCAAAGCAATCATCGTCGATCTGAACGCAAGTCCAGAAGCGCGTTGGGAAGCTACCGTAGCTCTGCAGAAGCAACCACGTGACGCAAGCGCTGCGCGCATGCGTAACCGTTGCCGCCTGACTGGTCGTCCGCACGGCGTGTACCGCAAGTTTGGCCTCGGCCGTAACATGCTGCGTCAAGCTGCAATGCGTGGTGACGTTCCAGGTCTGGTTAAAGCCAGCTGGTAACCGCTGTCAAAGCTTCGATGTTCGGGTTCGAAAGAACCTGACCATCGGTGGCCTTGAACTTGAATCAAGCCCCTTTTGGGGCTTGATTCATTTCTGGGGTGTGACTAGAATGACCGGCTCGCCTGAGCCCGTGTTTTTCTTGCCCGGAATTCCTCGGCGACATGTAGTAGCCGCAAGGCTAATTTTTTTGTATTAGGAGCGTCTAGCCCATGAGTATGCAGGACCCGTTAGCGGACATGCTAACTCGAATCCGTAATGCCCAGATGGCTGAAAAGTCCGTCGTAAGCATGCCGTCTTCCACGTTGAAGGTGGCTGTAGCAAAAGTCCTGAAGGACGAAGGTTACATCGCGGGTTTTCAGATCACCACCGACGCCAAGCCGTCGTTGTCCATCGAGCTGAAGTACTTCGAAGGCCGTCCGGTTATCGAAGAAGTGAAGCGCGTTAGTCGTCCAGGCCTGCGTCAGTACAAGTCCGTTGAAGATCTGCCGAAAGTTCGTGGCGGTCTCGGCGTGTCTATCGTCTCCACCAACAAAGGTGTGATGACGGATCGTGCTGCGCGCGCTGCCGGTGTCGGCGGCGAAGTTCTTTGCACTGTGTTCTAAGGGGGGATAAGCATGTCTCGCGTCGCTAAGAACCCCGTTAAGCTGCCAGCCGGTGTCGAAGTAAAATTCGCAGGCCAACAGCTTTCGGTGAAGGGTGCCAAGGGTACTCTTGAACTGAACATCCATTCGTCCGTTGAGATCGTTGAAGAAGCTGGTGAGCTGCGTTTCGCCGCTCGCAATGGCGATCAACAAACTCGCGCAATGGCAGGTACCACGCGTGCGTTGGTAAACAACATGGTCCAAGGCGTAAGCCAAGGCTTTGAGCGTAAGCTCCAGCTGGTCGGTGTTGGTTACAAAGCGCAAGCAAAAGGCACGGTTCTGAACCTGGCCCTTGGCTTCTCGCACCCAGTGGATTACGAACTGCCGGAAGGCATCACCGCTGAGACCCCTAGCCAGACCGATATCCTGATCAAGGGCATCGATAAGCAGCTGGTAGGTCAAGTGGCCGCTGAGATCCGCGACTTCCGTCCACCAGAGCCGTACAAAGGCAAAGGTGTGCGCTACGCGGACGAAGTCGTCCGTCGTAAAGAAGCCAAGAAGAAGTAGGGCATAGCAAATGACCGACAAAAAAGTTACTCGACTGCGTCGCGCTCGCAAAGCACGCCTGAAAATGCACGAACTCGAAGTCGTGCGTCTCTGCGTGTTCCGCTCGTCGCAGCACATCTACGCCCAGGTCATCTCGGCCGACGGCAACAAAGTCCTGGCAAGCGCCTCGACTTTGGATAAAGAACTGCGTGATGGTGCCACTGGCAACATCGACGCGGCCACAAAGGTTGGCCAGCTGGTCGCTACGCGTGCTAAGGCCGCTGGCGTCTCGCAAGTGGCTTTCGACCGCTCTGGCTTCAAGTACCACGGCCGCGTTAAAGCGCTGGCTGATGCTGCTCGTGAAGCTGGGCTGGAGTTCTAAGTTATGTCAAATAACGACCAAAAGCGCGACGAAGGCTACATTGAGAAGCTGGTTCAAGTTAACCGCGTAGCCAAAACCGTTAAAGGCGGCCGTATCTTCACTTTCACCGCGTTGACCGTGGTGGGTGATGGTAAAGGGCGCGTTGGCTTCGGCCGTGGCAAGTCACGTGAAGTGCCTGCTGCGATCCAGAAGGCAATGGAAGCTGCTCGCCGCAACATGATTCAAGTTGATCTGAACGGCACTACTCTGCAGTACGCAATGAAGTCCGCTCACGGCGCTTCGAAGGTGTACATGCAGCCTGCCTCTGAAGGTACCGGTATCATCGCTGGCGGCGCAATGCGTGCCGTTCTCGAAGTTGCTGGCGTTCAGAACGTTCTGGCCAAGTGCTACGGCTCGACTAACCCGGTAAACGTGGTTCACGCCACTTTCAAAGGTTTGAAAGCTATGCAATCCCCTGAATCCATTGCCGCCAAGCGTGGCAAAAGCGTCCAGGAGATCTTCTGATCATGGCTACCGTTAAAGTAACGCTGATCAAAAGCATGACCGGCCGCATCCCTAACCACAAATTGTGTGTTAAGGGTCTCGGTCTGCGTCGCATCGGTCACACTGTAGAAGTCCAGGATACTCCCGAGAATCGCGGGATGATCAACAAGGCTTACTACATGCTGCGTGTCGAGGGTTAATCGATGAAACTCAATGATCTGAGTCCAGCGCCGGGTTCCCGTCGCGAAAAGCATCGTCCGGGCCGTGGTATCGGTAGCGGTTTGGGTAAGACTGGTGGCCGTGGCCACAAAGGTCAGACCTCCCGCTCCGGTGGCACCATTGCTCCAGGCTTTGAAGGCGGTCAACAGCCGCTGCATCGTCGCCTGCCGAAGTTCGGTTTCGTTTCCCTGAAAGCCATGGATCGCGCAGAAGTGCGTCTGTCCGAGCTGGCTAAAGTGGAAGGCGAAATCGTCACTGTGCAGTCCCTGAAAGATGCCAACGTGATCAACGTCAACGTACAGCGTGTGAAAATCATGCTGTCCGGTGAAGTGACTCGCGCTGTCACTATCGGCAAGGGAATCGGCGCCACCAAAGGTGCGCGTGCGGCTATCGAAGCAGCTGGCGGCAAGTTCGAGGAATAAATGGCTAAGCAAGGTGCTCTCTCTGCGCTCGGCAAAGGCGGTATGTCTGAACTCTGGGCTCGTCTGCGTTTTCTGTTCCTGGCGATTATCGTCTACCGAATAGGCGCACACATCCCGGTTCCAGGTATCAACCCTGATCGACTCGCAGACCTGTTTCGACAGAATGAGGGGACCATTCTTAGCTTGTTCAACATGTTTTCCGGCGGTGCGCTGGAGCGGATGAGCATCTTTGCATTGGGGATCATGCCGTACATTTCGGCATCGATCATCATGCAATTGATGACCGCCGTCAGCCCACAGCTGGAGCAGTTGAAGAAGGAAGGTGAAGCTGGCCGTCGCAAGATCAGCCAGTACACCCGCTACGGCACCGTCGTCCTCGCTCTTGTTCAGGCTATTGGCATGTCCATTGGTCTGGCAGGGCAGGGCGTGGCGTTCACTGGTGACTTTGGCTTCCATTTCGTTGCGGTGTCCACGTTTGTGGCTGGCGCAATGTTCATGATGTGGCTGGGTGAGCAGATTACTGAGCGTGGTGTAGGTAACGGTATCTCGATGTTGATTTTTTCGGGTATCGTCGCCGGTCTTCCGAGAGCAATCGGGCAGTCTTTCGAGTCTGCACGTCAGGGCGATATCAATATCTTTGCCCTGGTTGCCATCGGTTTGCTGGCAGTAGCGATTATCGGTTTCGTGGTGTTCATTGAGCGTGGTCAGCGTCGTATTGCTGTTCACTACGCCAAGCGTCAGCAAGGCCGCAAGGTTTTTGCTGCGCAGACCAGCCACTTGCCGTTGAAGGTGAATATGGCCGGTGTTATTCCGGCTATTTTCGCGAGCAGCATTTTGCTGTTCCCGGCTTCGCTGGGTGCCTGGTTCGGTCAGTCTGAAGGTATGGGCTGGTTGCAGGACATCTCGCAGTCGATCGCTCCTGGTCAGCCGTTGAATATTCTGCTGTTTAGTGCAGGGATTATTTTCTTCTGCTTCTTCTATACGGCGTTGATGTTCAATCCGAAAGACGTAGCGGAAAACCTGAAGAAGTCCGGTGCCTTTATTCCGGGTATCCGTCCAGGTGAGCAGTCTGCGCGCTACATTGATGGCGTTCTGACTCGTTTGACCATGTTCGGTGCTCTATACATGACGGCCGTATGCTTGTTGCCCCAGTTCCTGGTGGTTGCAGCAAACGTTCCGTTCTACCTTGGCGGGACCTCGTTGCTGATCGTCGTCGTGGTTGTGATGGACTTCATGTCCCAAGTACAATCGCACCTCGTTTCGCACCAGTACGAATCCCTGATGAAGAAAGCCAACCTGAAGGGTTACGGCAGCGGCATGTTGCGCTGAGTACCCATAAGGTTCGAGGAGTTGGTGATGAAAGTTCGTGCATCGGTGAAAAAGCTGTGCCGTAACTGCAAGATTATTCGCCGCGAAGGTGTTGTTCGAGTAATTTGCAGCGCGGAACCGCGTCACAAACAGCGCCAAGGCTGAGTGTGATTGTGCTTCAAGCCCGGTAGCTAGTGCGCTGCCGGGTTGATTATTTGTTATTACAGCGATATTATCTCGCGCCCTATTTCTTGGCTTCCGGGGCGTAGGTAGCTGTCAATTGGAGTCCCACTGAATGGCCCGTATTGCAGGCGTTAACATTCCAGATAACAAGCATACTGTTATCTCGCTGACCTACATCTATGGTGTTGGTCGCACAACTGCACAGAAAATCTGTGCAGAGACTGGGGTAAACCCAGCCGCAAAGATCAAGGATCTGAGCGACGAGCAAATTGAACAGCTGCGTGGCGAAGTGGCGAAGTTCACCACTGAAGGTGACCTGCGTCGCGAAATCAACATGAAAATCAAGCGCTTGATGGACCTCGGTTGCTATCGCGGTCTGCGTCATCGTCGCGGTCTTCCAGTACGCGGTCAGCGTACCAAGACCAACGCGCGTACCCGTAAAGGTCCGCGTAAGCCGATCCGCAAGTAATCGCCCCAGCGAATCGACAGGAATTTAATCATGGCAAAACCTGCTGCTCGTCCTCGTAAAAAAGTTAAAAAGACAGTGGTTGATGGCATCGCCCACATCCATGCATCTTTTAACAACACCATCGTGACCATCACCGACCGTCAAGGTAACGCTCTTTCCTGGGCTACCTCCGGTGGTTCGGGTTTCCGCGGTTCCCGCAAGTCCACCCCGTTTGCTGCTCAAGTAGCTGCTGAACGTGCTGGTCAAGCTGCGCTGGAATATGGCCTGAAAAACCTCGACGTCAACGTCAAAGGTCCAGGTCCAGGTCGTGAGTCTGCTGTCCGTGCTTTGAACGGCTGTGGCTATAAGATCGCCAGCATCACCGACGTGACGCCAATCCCGCACAACGGGTGCCGTCCGCCGAAGAAGCGCCGCGTGTAATCCAGGAGATTGTAAAGAATGGCTCGTTACATTGGTCCAAAATGCAAACTCGCTCGTCGCGAAGGCACCGATCTCTTCCTGAAGAGCGGCGTGCGCGCGATCGAATCGAAGTGCAACATTGAAGCAGCACCTGGTATCCACGGCCAACGCCGCGGTCGCCAGTCCGACTACGGCACCCAACTGCGTGAAAAGCAGAAGGTACGTCGTATCTACGGCGTTCTCGAGCGTCAATTCAGCGGCTACTACAAAGAAGCTGCTGGCAAGAAAGGTGCAACCGGTGAAAACCTGCTGCAACTGCTCGAATGCCGTCTGGACAACGTTGTATACCGTATGGGCTTTGGTTCTACTCGTGCCGAATCCCGTCAGCTGGTATCGCACAAGTCGATCAGCGTTAACGGTCAGACCGTAAACGTTCCGTCCTACCAGGTTCGTGCTGGTGACGTGGTCGCAGTTCGCGAGAAAGCAAAAAACCAACTTCGCATTGTCCAAGCTCTCGATCTGTGTGCCCAACGTGGCCGCGTAGAATGGGTAGAAGTAGACACTGAGAAGAAGTCGGGCGTTTTCAAGAACGTTCCAGCTCGCAGTGATCTGTCCGCCGACATCAACGAAAGCCTGATTGTCGAGCTCTACTCCAAGTAAGGGCTAGAAAATAGGTGCATCCATGCAGATTTCGGTAAATGAGTTCCTGACACCCCGCCATATTGATGTGCAGGTTGTCAGTCCAACCCGCGCCAAGATCACTCTCGAGCCTCTCGAGCGTGGTTTTGGCCACACCCTGGGCAACGCGCTGCGACGCATCCTGTTGTCCTCAATGCCCGGCTGCGCAGTAGTCGAGGCCGAGATTGACGGTGTACTCCATGAGTACAGCGCCATCGAAGGTGTACAGGAAGATGTAATTGAAATCCTGTTGAACCTTAAAGGTCTGGCTATCAAGCTGCACGGTCGTGACGAAGTTACGCTGACCTTGTCGAAGAAGGGTTCGGGGGTGGTTACCGCTGCCGATATTCAGCTGGATCATGATGTCGAGATCGTTAATCCCGATCACGTAATCGCTAACCTGGCGTCTAACGGCGCCCTGAACATGAAGCTCACCGTAGCTCGTGGTCGTGGTTATGAACCAGCCGACTCGCGTCAGAGCGATGAAGACGAAAGCCGCAGCATCGGTCGCTTGCAGCTCGACTCTTCGTTCAGCCCGGTTCGCCGTATCGCATACGTGGTGGAAAACGCCCGTGTCGAGCAGCGTACCAACCTGGACAAGCTGGTTATTGATCTGGAAACCAACGGTACCCTGGATCCTGAAGAGGCTATCCGCCGCGCTGCAACCATTCTGCAACAGCAGTTGGCTGCGTTCGTCGACCTCAAGGGTGACAGTGAGCCAGTGGTTATCGAGCAGGAAGACGAGATCGATCCGATCCTGCTTCGCCCGGTTGACGATCTGGAACTGACTGTACGTTCGGCTAACTGCCTTAAGGCGGAAAACATCTACTACATCGGCGACCTGATTCAGCGTACCGAAGTAGAGCTGTTGAAGACTCCGAACCTGGGCAAGAAATCCTTGACTGAAATCAAGGACGTTCTGGCCTCCCGCGGTCTGTCCCTCGGCATGCGCCTCGACAACTGGCCGCCTGCAAGTCTTAAGAAGGACGACAAGGCGACTGCCTGATCGTCGTAATCACCGAACGTAGTGTTTGGTAAGGAATGAACCATGCGTCATCGTAAAAGTGGTCGTCACCTGAGCCGCACCAGCTCGCACCGCAAGGCTATGTTCCAGAACATGGCGGTGTCGCTGTTCGAGCACGAGCTGATCAAAACTACTCTGCCAAAAGCCAAAGAACTGCGCCGCGTTGCCGAGCCGCTGATCACTCTGGCCAAGACAGACAGCCTGGCTAACCGCCGTCTGGCTTTCGACCGTACTCGTTCGAAAGCTATCGTTGGTAAGCTCTTCAACGACCTGGGCAAGCGTTACGCTACCCGTGAGGGTGGCTACCTGCGCATCCTCAAGTGCGGTTTCCGCGCTGGCGACAACGCGCCTATGGCGTACGTCGAGTTGGTTGATCGTGCTACCGGCGGTGAAGCTGTATCCGCTGAGTAAGACGTCAGTCTGAAACGAAGAACCGGGCCTTGTGCCCGGTTTTTTGTGCCTGTAGGAAAAGCCTCATTCATACAAGCTTCCTCCTGACTCTGTTGCCACTATGTGCTGGAATCGATCGTTAGTATTTTTCTATTGATAGCTGCGAGTTAATGAATTTGTAGCTGTAACGTTGATGGTCAATACTCCCGCCAAGCCGATTAGCCGGCAGTTCAAGACTGACAGAGGAAGAAAATCGTATGAGCCAAAACAAAACGCTTACGACCGCCAGTGGCGCGCCGGTCGCTGACAACCAGAATTCCCGCTCCGCCGGCCCTCGCGGCCCGTTACTGCTTGATGATTTCCACCTCATTGAGAAGCTCGCTCACTTCAACCGTGAAAACATTCCTGAGCGCCGCGTTCATGCTAAAGGCTCGGGCGCCTACGGCACTTTTACTGTCAGCCGCGACATCACCGAATACACCAGTGCGAAGCTGTTTTCTGAAGTCGGTAAACAAACACCGACGTTCCTGCGCTTTTCCACGGTGGGTGGTGAGCGTGGTTCGGCTGATACTGAGCGCGATCCGCGTGGCTTCGCTTTGAAGTTCTACACCGAAGAAGGTAACTGGGACATCGTTGGTAACAACACCCCAGTGTTCTTCATCCGTGACCCGCTTAAATTCCCGGATTTTATCCACACGCAAAAACGTCTCCCGCAGAGCAACCTGAAAAGTGCCCAGATGATGTGGGACTTCTGGTCTCACTCACCCGAAGCGCTGCACCAGGTCACCATTCTGTTTTCCGATCGCGGCATTCCCGACGGCTACCGTCACATGCACGGCTTCGGCAGTCACACATACAGCCTGATAAGCGCCCAAGGTGAGCGTCACTGGGTGAAATGGCACTACAAGACCAAACAAGGCATCAAAAACCTCGCGCCAGCAGACGCTGCCCGCTTGGCCGGTACCGATCCGGACTACGCACAACGCGACCTGTTTGAAGCGATCGAGCGCGGCGACTTCCCGAAATGGAGTGTTTGCATGCAGGTCATGACCGAAGCGCAGGCGGCGGCTCATTACGAGAACCCGTTCGACGTCACTAAAACCTGGTCGCAGAAGGAATTCCCGCTGATTGAAGTCGGTGAGCTGGAACTGAATCGCAATCCGCTGAACTATTTTGCCGAAGTCGAGCAAGCCGCGTTCGGGCCGAGCAACATGGTTCCCGGTGTGGGTCTGTCGCCTGACCGCATGTTGCAAGGTCGGGTATTTGCTTACGCCGACGCACACCGCTACCGCATCGGCACCAATCACCAGCAATTGCCAGTGAATGCGCCGCGTAGCCCGGTGAATACTTACCAGCGTGACGGTTCGATGGCGTTCGGCAGCAATGGCGGCGCAGCACCGAATTACGAGCCGAACAGCTATGTCGAATCGCCGAAGCAGGCGCGGCATTACGCAGAACCGGCATTGGCTTTGAGCGGCGCTGCAGATCGCTACGATCACCGCGAAGACACCGATTACTACAGTCACGCCGGAGCGTTGTTCCGACTGATGAATGAAGATCAGAAGGCGTTGCTGGTGAGCAATATTGCTGGTGCGATGGCTGGTGTAACGAGCGACGTGGTCGATCGTCAACTGCAGCATTTCTTCAAGGCCGATGCGGCGTATGGAGAAGCAATCGCAAAGCTGCTTAACGTACAGCTTAACGAAGTCTAAACGAGAAGCAGAACCGCCCTCATTCGGGCGGTTTTTGCGTTATTTCGGCTACTTTTCTCAGACTTTCTTCGCTTTTATTGCGCATGAAGGGTGACCTTCCAGTCATGTTGGTTCAAACTACAGGCTTTCAGGCAGGGAGATGTAGGGCGATGCAAGGCCACCCAGATGTAATCGATTACCTCAACACGTTGCTGACCGGCGAGCTGGCCGCGCGTGACCAATATTTCGTTCATTCGCGGATGTATGAGGACTGGGGGTTCACCAAGCTCTACGAGCGCATCAACCACGAAATGGAAGAAGAAGCCGGTCATGCCGATGCTTTGATGCGTCGGATCCTGATGCTCGAAGGGACGCCGCGCATGCGCCCGGATGACCTGGATGTCGGCACTACGGTTCCGACCATGCTCGAAGCCGATCTGCGTCTGGAATATAAAGTTCGTGCCGCGTTGTGCAAAGGCATCGAGCTTTGCGAGCAACACAAGGATTACGTCAGCCGCGAGATCCTGCGGGTTCAGCTCAACGACACCGAAGAAGATCACACCTATTGGCTTGAAAAGCAGTTGGGCCTGATCAAGTTGCTCGGTCTCGAGAATTACCTGCAATCCCAAGCCTGATTGCAAAACGATGAAAAAAAGCCCCTGTCACGGATGAAGTGACAGAGGCTTTTTCATGGGCGTCGGTCAGGCCCGGTCGCGGATTAGCAAGGGTTTAAGGTAGTAGCCAGTATGGGACTGTTTCATCTCGGCGACTTCTTCCGGCGTTCCGGTGGCAATGATCTGTCCACCTTTCGAGCCACCCTCCGGGCCGAGATCCACCAGCCAGTCGGCGGTCTTGATCACGTCAAGGTTGTGCTCGATCACCACCACGGTATTGCCGTGGTCGCGCAAGCGATGTAGCACATCGAGCAACTGCTGGATATCAGCGAAGTGCAGACCGGTCGTCGGCTCATCGAGGATGTACAGGGTCTTGCCGGTATCGCGTTTGGACAGCTCACGGGACAGCTTGACCCGTTGCGCTTCACCACCGGACAACGTCGTCGCCGACTGGCCGAGCTTGATGTATGAAAGACCGACATCCATCAACGTTTGCAGCTTGCGCGCCAATGCAGGAACCGCGTCAAAGAATTCCCGCGCTTCCTCGATCGTCATCTCGAGGGTTTCGTGGATGCTCTTGCCCTTGTATTTGATCTCAAGGGTTTCGCGGTTATAACGCTTGCTCTTGCACACATCGCACGGCACATAGATGTCCGGTAGAAAGTGCATTTCCACCTTGATCAGGCCATCGCCCTGGCAAGCCTCGCAGCGCCCACCTTTAACGTTGAAGGAGAAACGTCCCGGGCCATAACCACGGGAGCGGGATTCCGGCACGCCAGCGAATAACTCGCGGATCGGCGTGAACAGCCCGGTGTAGGTCGCCGGGTTGGAACGCGGCGTCCGACCAATCGGGCTTTGGTCGATGTCGACAACCTTGTCCAGATGCTCCAGGCCTTTAATGCTGTCGTGTGCCGCGGCTTCCAGTGTCGTTGCACCGTTGAGCGCGGTCGCGCTGAGCGGGAACAGCGTGTTGTTGATCAGCGTCGATTTGCCCGAGCCGGAAACCCCGGTCACGCATGTCAGCAAACCAATCGGAATATCCAGGTCGACGTTGCGCAGGTTGTTGCCGCGTGCGCCTCTGAGCGACAGGTTCAGTTTCTTGTTGCGTGGTGTACGTTTCGCCGGCACTTCGATTTTCACGCGCCCCGACAGGTATTTGCCGGTCAGGGAATCCGGATGCGCCATGACTTCGTCCGGCGTGCCCTCGGCCACGATATGTCCGCCGTGGACGCCAGCGCCCGGGCCGATGTCCACAACGTAGTCAGCGAGGCGAATAGCATCCTCGTCATGCTCGACCACGATCACCGTGTTACCGATATCGCGCAGATGCTTGAGCGTGCCCAGCAATCGGTCGTTGTCCCGTTGATGCAAGCCAATGGACGGTTCGTCGAGGATGTACAGAACGCCTACCAGACCGGCACCGATCTGGCTGGCCAGACGAATACGCTGCGCCTCTCCGCCGGACAACGTGTCGGCGCTGCGATCCAGCGACAGGTAATCCAGGCCAACGTTGACCAGAAATTGCAGACGTTCGCGGATTTCCTTGAGGATCTTGTCGGCAATCTCTCCGCGGCGGCCGGTCAGTTTCAACTTGCCGAAATATTCGCAGGCATCCCCGATCGGCAGATTGGTCACCGCCGGCAGGGTTTTCTCGCCGACCCAGACGTGCCGCGCTTCCCGACGCAGGCGGGTGCCACGGCAATCCGGGCACGACTGCGTGCTGAGGAATTTAGCCAGTTCTTCGCGCACCGAAGCCGACTCGGTCTCACGATAACGGCGCTCCAGGTTCGGCACGATGCCCTCGAACGGATGTGAGCGTTTGACGATATCGCCGCGATCATTCAGGTATTTGAAATCGACGTTCTGCGAGCCGCTGCCGTGCAGAAGGTACTTTTGCTGATCGCTCGGCAATTCGTTGAACGGTACCTCCAGGCTGAACTTGTAATGCGAAGCCAGTGATCCGAGCATCTGGAAGTAATAGACGTTACGCCTGTCCCAACCGCGAATCGCGCCCTCCGCGAGGGTCAGCTCACCGTTGACCAGTCGTTTGATATCGAAGAACTGCTTAACCCCCAGGCCATCACACGTCGGGCAGGCGCCGGCCGGGTTGTTGAAGGAGAACAGCTTCGGTTCCAGTTCGCTGATCGCGTGGCCGCAAATCGGGCAAGCGAAGCGCGCGGAGAAGATCATCTCTTCGCCCGGCTCGTCGTCCATCGGCGCCACCAGTGCGATGCCGTCCGCGAGTTTCAGCGCGGTCTCGAACGATTCGGCCAGACGTTGCTGCAGATCGGCACGCACCTTGAAGCGGTCGACAACCACTTCAATCGAATGCTTCTTCTGTTTATCCAGCTTCGGCAACTCGTCCAGCTCGCAGAGCCGGCCGTTGACCCGGGCGCGGACGAAGCCCTGGGCGCGCAATTCTTCGAAGACGGAAAGGTGTTCGCCTTTGCGCTCGCGGATCACCGGCGCCAGCAGCATCAGTTTGCTGCCTTCAGGCTGGGCCAGCACCAGGTCAACCATCTGGCTGACGGTCTGCGCTTCCAAAGGAATATCGTGATCCGGGCAACGCGGCATACCAACACGTGCATACAGCAAGCGCAGGTAATCGTAGATTTCGGTAATGGTGCCGACTGTCGAGCGCGGGTTGTGCGAGGTCGATTTTTGTTCGATGGAAATCGCCGGCGACAAGCCTTCAATGGTGTCGACGTCGGGTTTTTCCATCATCGACAGGAACTGCCGGGCATAGGCCGACAGGGATTCAACATAGCGGCGCTGGCCTTCGGCGTAGAGCGTGTCGAATGCCAGCGATGACTTGCCGGATCCGGACAGGCCGGTGATGACGATCAGTTTGTCCCGTGGCAGGGTCAGGTCGATGTTCTTCAGGTTGTGGGTTCGGGCCCCACGAATCAGGATCTTGTCCAAAGTGGCCTCGCTCGGCGGGCGTCGAAAACGTAGGAGTATACGGGCAAATACTGGATGGATGCACACTATCAAACCAGCGATTGCGTGACCTACATGAAGAGAGTTTCATCTGTACGCGTCAAAGCGTCGCGATGTACCCCGTCAATCGTTGGGACTGGTAGAATCGCCGCCGGTTCACACGAGGTTTTTCCATGCATGATCCCCACAGCGAACGCATGAGTGGCAGCGAGACCCGCGCAGCGAGCGGTCTGGCCCTTGTGTTCGCCTTTCGTATGCTCGGCATGTTCATGGTGTTGCCGGTGCTGGCGACCTATGGGATGGACCTGGCCGGTGCGACCCCTGCGCTGATCGGCTTGGCCATTGGCGCCTACGGCCTGACCCAGGCGATTTTCCAGATTCCGTTCGGCGTCATTTCCGACCGCATCGGCCGCCGCCCGGTGATTTACCTGGGGTTGATCGTCTTCGCCCTCGGCAGCGTGCTGGCCTCTCAAGCCGATTCGATCTGGGGCGTGATTGCCGGCCGGATCCTGCAGGGCGCCGGGGCGATTTCCGCTGCGGTCATGGCGCTGCTTTCGGATCTGACACGCGAGCAGCATCGCACCAAGGCGATGGCCATGATCGGCATGACCATCGGTCTGTCGTTCGCCGTGGCGATGGTCGTCGGGCCATTGCTGACCCGCGCCTTCGGTCTGTCCGGCCTGTTCCTCGCCACGGGTGGCATGGCGCTGGTCGGTATCGTCATCGTGATGTTCATGGTGCCCAAGTCCACCGGGCCATTGGCTCACCGTGAATCCGGCGTGGCGCGTCAGGCGTTGCTGCCGACGCTCAAGCATCCGGATTTGTTGCGCCTGGATCTGGGCATCTTTGTGTTACATGCGATGTTGATGTCGAGCTTCGTCGCATTGCCGCTGGCGCTGGTCGAAAAGGCCGGTTTGCCCAAGGAACAGCACTGGTGGGTCTACCTCACCGCCCTGTTGATTTCTTTCTTCGCCATGATTCCGTTCATCATCTATGGCGAGAAGCGACGCAAAATGAAACGAGTTTTGCTCGGCGCCGTCCTGACGCTGATGCTCACTGAGCTATTCTTCTGGAAGTTCGGCGACAGCCTGAGGGCTCTGGTGATCGGTACGGTGGTGTTCTTCACCGCGTTCAATCTGCTGGAGGCTTCTCTGCCGTCGCTGATCAGCAAGGTTTCACCGGCAGGCGGCAAGGGCACGGCCATGGGCGTGTACTCCACCAGTCAGTTCCTTGGCTCTGCACTCGGCGGGATTCTCGGCGGCTGGATGTTCCAGCATGGCGGTCTGTCGGCTGTGTTCCTTGGATGCAGCGGGCTGGCTGCCCTCTGGCTGGCCTTTGCTGTTACCATGCGCGAACCTCCCTATGTGACGAGCCTGCGCTTGCCGTTGTCGCCCGAGGCGATCCGCGAAGCGGGTCTGGTCGAGCGCCTTTTGGCGGTCACTGGGGTAACAGATGCTGTCATCGTTCCAGACGAAGCCGCTATCTATATCAAATTGGACACAGAACTATTGGATCGCACCACCCTTGAGCGCCTGGTGAACAACCCGGCCGGGGCAGAGTGCGTAGCCTAGGAGAACGTTATGGCCCGTGGGGTTAACAAAGTCATATTGGTCGGCACTTGCGGCCAGGATCCCGAAGTTCGCTACTTGCCTAACGGTAACGCCGTGACCAACCTGAGTCTGGCGACAAGCGAACAATGGACCGACAAGCAAACCGGTCAGAAAGTCGAGAAGACTGAATGGCACCGTGTATCGATGTTCGGCAAAGTCGCGGAAATCGCCGGTGAATACCTGCGCAAAGGTTCGCAGGTCTACATCGAAGGCAAGCTGCAGACCCGCGAGTGGGAAAAGGACGGTATCAAGCGTTACACCACTGAAATCGTGGTCGACATGCAAGGCACCATGCAACTGCTGGGCGGCCGTCCACAGGGTGACCAGCAGCAGGGCGGCAACAACTACCAGCAGTCGGCGCCTCGCCAACAGGCTCCGCGCCCTCAGCAGTCGGCGCCTCAACAGCGTTCGGCCCCGGCCCCTCAGCAGGCCGCACCGCAACCGGCTCCGGACTTCGACAGCTTCGATGATGACATTCCGTTCTAATTCGCCGCTGAATCCGCTCTGAACAAAAAGGCCCTGCGCTGTAAAACGCAGGGCCTTTTTTGTGAGTGGTGATTTTCAGGCAAGAATCAGATCCGATAGAAAACGGCTGAAGTCTTCAGTGATCAGGCTGAGGTCTTCGATATCGATACGCCGTGATTCGATGTCGACTTTTTCGGCGATTAAGCAGAATGGCCGATGGTTTTGCAGGGTGTTTGGATAAACGGCTCAGCGCGTTTCGATGAGGAACGCCTGGGTCGAAACGACATTCGCATAAGCAAACCCCAGCGCCGCCATGAACGCGGCATGCACATGCGCTGCCGGCACGGTCACACCGTTGAATTCCAGATCACGGCTGGCGCAGGCATCGTGAATCACCGTCACGTCATAACCCATGTCCGCCGCCGCACGGGTGATGCCGTCGACACACATGTGGCTCATGCTGCCGACCACCACCAGTTCTTTTATTTCTTTCTGCTCAAGGATCGCTTGCAGGTCGGTCTCGCGGAACGAATTGACGAAGTGTTTGAGCACCACGGGTTCGTCTTCGCGGTTAAGTACTTTCGGATGAAGCTTGGCGCCGTCCGAGCCCGGGGTGAAAAATGGCGCGTCCGGCGAGGTGAATTCGTGACGGATATGCACCACCGAATCGCCCGCCTCGCGGAAAGCCGCGATCAGCTTCGCGGCATTGTCGGCGGCGGCCTCGGCACCGGCCAGCGGCCATTTGCCTTGTGGGAAGTAGTCGTTCTGGATATCGACTACGATGAGCGCTTGCTTGGCCATGGGTGTGTCCTCGAATGTTGTTGGGGTGTGGCGTCAGTATTGACGCCTGCGCTGCCTTGAGGGATTGGCCGCACCGACAATAAACAGGGGAAAACTGACAATGGGCGCAGAAAGGACAGTCACCGGGCCGGCGGTTGCTGAGTTGGGTGTGCTGGTCTATCCCGGTGTGCAACTGGCGGCCGTGCACGGGTTGACCGATCTGTTCGCGGTGGCCAACCGGATCGCCGCCGAACATCCGTCTGCGCGCCTGCCGTTGCTGCGCGTCAGCCATTGGCAGGCTGAAGGCGATCAGGCGCCGTTGCGGATTTACGACAGCCACCCGGGTGCGGAGAACGGTTTGCTCGCCGTGCTGATTCCGCCGTCCATCGGCGGCTTTTCTGCCGGTCAGGCGTCGGGCGAATTGTTGCGCTGGTTACGCGAACAGCATGCGAGCGGCGCAACCCTTGGTGGTGTGTGCGTGGGCTCGCTGATGCTGGCCGAAAGCGGTTTGCTCGATGGCCGCAGCGCCACCACCCACTGGACATCGGCCAAAGCGTTCGCCGAACGCTATCCGGCGATTCAGCTCAAGGCTGATACGCCGATTGTCGACGACGGCGACCTGATCACCACGGCCGGGCTGATGGCCTGGTCCGAGTTGGGGTTGCGCCTGGTCGATCGGTTGCTCGGGCCGAGTGTCGCCAGCGGCACGGCAAAATTTCTGGTGGTGGAACACAGCGACAGCGCCAGCGCGTGCGGCAGTAATTTCGCGCCGATTCTCAACCATGGCGATGCGGCGATCCTCAAGTTGCAGCATTGGTTACAAGGCAGCGGGGCGACCGATGTCTCGTTGGCGATGATGGCCGAGCGTGCCGGGCTCGAGGAACGCACTTTCCTGCGCCGGTTCCGCGCCGCGACCGGGCTCAAACCGACCGAGTACTGCCAGCACCTGCGCGTCGGCAAGGCACGGGAGATGCTTGAGTTTACCAACGGCACCATCGACCACATCGCCTGGACGGTGGGCTATCAAGATCCCGGCGCGTTTCGTGCGACCTTCAAGAAAATCACCGGCCTTGCACCAAGCGATTACCGCGCAAAGTTTGGCGTGACCCCGCCCCGGGTGTAGGAGCCTGCGGCAGCTGCTAACGGGGGATTCGTGAGGCGGGAATCGTGCAAATTGCCGGGCATCCAGGTTCGGTCGTGCAGATTGAAACGGTCGCAGGACTTGCCGGCTGCGCTTTCCGGGCACCCGCGTCTTGGCCTGATCCCTGCAATCTTTGTTCTACATCCAACGAGCTGATAAAGGGGAACGCATGACCCCCATACCGAAGAAAATCGTCGTCGCCCACTCCGTGCGCGCCGAGGCGCCGCAACACGAAATAGACACCAACAAGGCGCTGGCCCGCTGGCTGGCGCAGATTCTCGGACTCAAATTCGGTGGCAGTTACGACCCCGAAACCCACCACGGTCGCGACCTCTATCTGCTGCCGACCCAAACCATCGTCGGTGCCGATGCCGCGCAGACACTCGGTGTCACAGGCCCGGACGATTTGTGGGGCGGTTACGTCGAGCACGATTTCATCTGCACCAAAGCCATCAGCCATGGCTTGCGCAGCCACCTGGCCCACGCGCCTGACGGCTGGTCGCCGCTGTTTTCCGAGCGAGTACGCAACGTGGTGCTTGATGGCTTGAGCGTGTTTGCCCTGGAGGATGCAAGGCCCGCCGCCGAGCATTTGTTGTACAGCGGGCCGATCCGTCTCAAACCGATTCACGCCTGCGCCGGTCGGGGTCAGGAAGTCGTCAACAGCCTTGACGAATTCGACGCGATCATCGCGCGCCCCGATGCCGACAAGCTCTTCGGCGAAGGCGTGGTGCTGGAGCAGGACTTGAGCAAGGTCATCACCCATAGCGTTGGCCAGTCATTCATCGGTGGCAGGGTGCTGAGTTACTGCGGTGATCAATACTTGACCAAGGACGGTCAGGGTGAAGAGGTCTACGGCGGCTCGAATCTGCTGGTGGTGCAGGGCGGTTATGAGGATCTGCTGGCGCTGGATCTGCCCGACGACGTACGACTGGCCATCCAGCAAGCAGAGGTTTTCGACGCGGCGGCCAACGAGGCGTATCCACGTTTTTATGCCTCGCGGCGCAACTACGACATCGCCCAAGGCCTGGACAGTGAAGGCAACACCCGCAGCGGCGTGCTTGAGCAATCCTGGCGCATGGGCGGTGCCAGCAGCGCCGAAGTGGCAGCGTTGCAGAGTTTCGTCAACGACCCGGGCATGCGCGCGATCCGCGTGTCGTCGGTGGAAACCTACACGGATCAGGCGTTGCCGGCCGATGCCATCGAGGTATATCGCGGCCCTGCGGAAAACAGCGACTTCCTTCTCAAATACGTAACGGTCAAATCCTATGACGGCTAGAAGCGAAAGCATTCAAATCGACATTGATGATGAACAGATGAGCGGGACGTTTCTCAGTCCCAAATCGAAAGTGCCGGGGGTGTTGTTTGTCCATGGCTGGGGCGGAAGCCAGGAGCGGGATCTGGAACGGGCCAAAGGCATCGCCGGTCTCGGTTGCGTGTGCCTGACCTTTGACTTGCGCGGGCACACCGGCGGCACCGGCATCCCGCTTACCCGAGTCACGCGTGAAGACAATTTGCGCGACCTGCTCGCGGCCTACGACCGCTTGCTGGCGCACCCGGCGCTCGACACCTCGGCCATCGCCGTGGTCGGCACCAGTTATGGCGGTTATCTCGCTTCGATCCTCACCTCTTTGCGCCCTGTGCGTTGGCTGGCTTTGCGCGTGCCTGCGCTATATCGCGATGAGCAGTGGAATACGCCGAAACGCGAACTGGACAAAGCCGACCTGCGCGATTATCGCGGCTCGCTGGTGCGCGCCGACAACAACCGCGCACTGCATGCCTGTTCGAATTTCACCGGGGATGTGTTGCTGGTGGAGTCGGAAACTGACGAATTCGTGCCCCACGCGACGATCATGAGCTACCGCGCGGCCTGCCAGCAGACGCACTCGCTGACCCATCGCATCATCGACGGCGCCGACCACGCGCTGAGCGAGCCACAATCCCAACAGGCCTACACCAGCATCCTGGTGGACTGGATCACCGAAATGGTGGTGGGCGAGCGGTTGAGCATTATCCAGTCCTGAAGATCAAAAGATCGCAGCCTGCGACACCTTCGCGAGCTTGCTCGCGAAGACTGACTAATCGGCAACAACGATCATTTGGGTTTCTTCTCGATCCGCAACGCCTTGGCTTTCGCCTCGACCGTCAGATACATCACCAACGTAATCAACAGCGGCAGCAGAAAATAGATCGCCCGGTACGCCAGTAACCCCGCCACCAGACTCCCTTGCGAAGTCTCATGTTGCAATAGCGCCACAAATACCGCTTCAAGCACGCCAAGACCTGCCGGAATATGCGTGATCACCCCGGCAATCGCACTGATCAACAGCACGCCGAGCACTAACGGATAGTCGAGCTTGCTCGGTAACAAGGTGAAAATCACCGCCGCCATCAGCGACCAGTTCAACGCCCCGAGCAGCAGTTGCAACACCGCCATGCGCAACGATGGCAGGTTGATTTCCACATTGCGAATCGACCATTCGCGTTTTTTCGAGAAGCGGCACGCCGCCAGATACCCCGCACTCACCAACAGCAACAACACGCCGATGCCCTGCAACGCGACGCTGTTGATTTTCCAGCCCGGCGGCATGGTCACCAGGCCGCTGCTGAAAATCGCCCCAGCGATGGTCATGTAGCCAAACCAGTTGGTCGCCAGGCTCAAGCCGAGAATCTTGGCGATGTTCGCCTTGCTCACGCCCAGCCGTGAATACAAGCGATAACGCATGGCGATGCCGCCGACCCAGGCGCTCAAATTGAGGTTAAAGGCGTAACTGATGACACCCACCGGCAGGATCTGTTTCCAGGTCAGATCCTGGCGAATGTAGGTGCGGCCGATCAGGTCGAAACTGGCGTACACCAGAAAACTCACCAATGTCAGGCTCGACGCGATGATCAGCGTGCGCACCTTGAAATCTGCAAGGGTTTCCAGCACTTCGGCCCATTCGATGCGCGTGGCGAACATCGTCAGCAACACGATCAGGGCCAAAAAGAACAACAGCGTCAGCGGACGTTTCCACCGGCTCCAGCGCGACTGGGTTGCAGGTGCAGCGTGAACTTCAGTATGGCTCATAGGCCGTCTCCGCCAAACGGCTTGAGCCGTGGTTTATGCGCGGGCAACCAACCGGCCATTGCCGGGAAGTGCCGCAGAAAGTGAAACACCAGAAAACCCACGGTCATGCGCCACAGACGCCCCTTGGGTGCCTTGGCCGGATCCATCGCCTTGCAGTGGTTTTCGCTGAGGTCTTCGAGGCGGTTGAACAGCTTGCGGTTAAAGGCGCGGTCGCGGATCAGCACATTGGCTTCAAGGTTCAGCGACAAGCTCAGCGGGTCGAGATTGCTGGAACCGACAGTGCTCCAGTCCTCGTCCACCAGGGCGACTTTGCCGTGCAGCGGCCGTTCGCAGTACTCGTGGATCTGCACGCCGGATCGAAGCAGATAGTCGTACGTCAGGCGGGCGGCGAGCTTGGCCACCATCATGTCTGGCTGACCTTGCAAAATCAGGCGTACCTCGACGCCACGGCGCGCGGCGTTGCGGATCTCGCGCAGCAAGCGATAGCCGGGGAAAAAATAGGCGTTGGCGATCACCACGCGCCGTTGCGCGGTACGCAGCACTTGCAGGTACACCTCTTCGATATCGTTGTGATGCTGATCGTTGTCGCGAAACACCAGGCGTACCTGGCCGTCGTGATCGTTGATCGCCAACTCTGAGTGACGCTGCTTTCGGCGCTGCCACCAGTATTTGGCGCGGCCCTGACGACCGCTTTGCAGCAAGGCGAAATGATGGATGTCGGCCACTGCCGGGCCCTGGATTTCAACGGAATAATCCTGCTTCGCTTCCGGGCCGAAATCGGCGAGGTGATCACCGGAAAAATTAATCCCGCCAATGAATGCAATCGTGCCATCGACCACCACAATCTTGCGATGCAGGCGTCGGAACCAGTTGGTGCGAATGCCCAAATGTTTCGGCGCCGGGTCGAACATTTGCAGATGCACACCGGCCTCGCTCAACGCCGTGAGATAGCCGGTGGTCAATTCGCCGCAACCGAAGCCGTCCAGACTGACGGTGGTGCGCACGCCGCGTTTCGCCGCATCGATCAGAATCTGCTGCAATTCGAGGCCGACCTTGTCTTCGAAAACGATGAAGGTTTCCAAAAGGATTTCGCTCTGCGCGGCACGCATCGCCTCGAATACCCGAGGGAAATATTCCTCGCCGTTTTCCAGCAACTCCACGCGATTGTTGCCCTGCCAACCGTACTCGACATCAACGATGCCCGGTTCGCGTACCGACGCCGTAGTGCTGATGTGCTCTACGGCGGTTTTCTCCAGCGGTGCGCTGCTCATAGTTCGATCTCCACCGATAACGGCACGTGGTCGGAAAGGTGTGACCAGGGACGATTCGCCAACACTTTCGGCTGGCTGGCCTTGAGGTTGCGCACGTAAATCCTGTCCAGTCGCAGGGCCGGCAGACGCGCCGGGAAACTGCGTGCCGGTTTGCCATGGTGCTCGGCGAACACCTCGCGCAGGCCGCAGGGTTTGAGCAATGCGTCGGCGCGCTGGCGCCAATCGTTGAAGTCTCCGGCGACGATGACCGGCGCGTCTGGCGGCAGCTCGGCCAGACGCTCACCGAGCAGTTTCAGCTGCGCGTTGCGATGCGTTTCTTTCAGCCCCAGATGCACACAAATCGCGTGCACTTCGTTGCCATCGCCGGGCAGACGCAAGACGCAGTGCAACAGGCCACGGTTTTCGTGGCCGCTGATCGATACGTCGAGGTTGTCATGGCGGATGATCTGGAATTTCGACAGCAGCGCATTGCCGTGATCGCCCGCCGGGTACACCGCATTGCGTCCATAGGCGAACTGCGGCCACAAAGTGTCGGCGAGGAATTCGTACTGCGGCATCGCCGGCCACTCGGTGTAGCGCTTGGGATGATGTTCGTGAGTGCCATGGACTTCTTGCAAGAACACCACGTCGGCGGACACGCTGCGGACCGCTTCACGTAATTCCGGAAGGATGAATCGCCGGTTGAGCGCGGTGAAGCCCTTGTGGGTGTTGACCGTCAGCACGGTAAAACGGTGCACGACAGGGTCGATGGTGGCCTGCTCGTCAGTCATGCCGACCGGATCGGGAAGGTTCATGACAGCACTCCTTCGGCAGCCGGTTCACCGGGGGCGACTGCCAGGTCTTTGTCGAGTTCGAAGCGCTCCAACAACTGGCGTGCGTCATAGGGCGCGTGGACTTTGACGTCGTTGTCGAAGTAACAGAACACCTCGCGGGATTTACGTGCGCGCGGTTTCAGGCGCGGCGCAATCAGGTGCGCATCACCGGGTTGGTGGCCGTGATGCCAGGCATCAATCCGGTCACCCCAGCGGTTAAGGGCTTGGGGCGAATAGCCGCTGGCGTAGAGTTCTTCGGCGCCATGCAGGCGCACGTAGACGAAGTCACTGGTCAGGTCTTCCCGATAAGGCCATTTACCGGCGGTGTCAGCAACCACCAGCGCGGTGTTATAGCGCTTGAGCAGGCGCACGAAGTCCGGATCGATGAAGCTTTCGTTGCGGATTTCCACTGCGTGGCGCAGCGGCTTTTTACGCCACGCCGTTGTGCTCGCCTGTCCTTTGTAATGTTCGTCGTGCTGGCGGGCGAGGGCGGCGGCCGCTGCGGTATCACGCGGCAATTGCCCGAGGAAGTTCTCGAACAGTTCGGCGTCGAATTTGAAATTGGGCGGGAATTGCCAGAGGAACGGGCCGAGTTTTTCCTTGAGCTCCAGCACGCCGGAGGCGAAGAAATTTGCCAGAGGCTTGTGGATTTCCCGCAGACGACGAGTGTGGGTGATGAAACGCGGGCCCTTGACGCTGAACACGAAGCCATCCGGGGTTTCGTCATACCACTGGGCGTAGCGTTCGGGCCGTTGCAGGGCATAGAACGAGCCATTGATTTCGATGCTGTTGACCGCCCGCGAAGCGAATTGCAATTCGCGTTTCTGAGTCAGTCCCTTCGGGTAGAAATCCCCTCGCCACGGTGCGTAGCGCCAGCCTGAAATACCGATATGGATCGCCGCCATGCCGCCCTCCCGTTGAATGCGTCTGTCTGTGGATGACTTCGGTGAGGGCCGTAAAGTTTCGCCAACCCTACCGATGGTCGCCTTCCTTGCAGGCACTACCGCAGGCTGTAATCGTTTGATGTTGTTTTTTTCGGATCAAAAGATCGCAGCCTGCGGGCCCCCCCGGACACAATAAATTTTGTGCTGGGTTGGCTGGCCTCATCGCGGGCAAGCCCGCTCCCACAGGTTTCTGCGTGATCCGGAGTATGGGTTACGCCACAAATCCCTGTGGGAGCGGGCTTACCCGCGATGGGGCCAGCAAAGACGACATCAGTGCCGGAACAGTTTTTCGCGCACGTCCACCATTACTTCCGGTGCCAACTCTCCACAAAACTGCGGTTTACCGGCGATCACCGCCGCCACCGCAATCCCGTCCCGATACACCAACCGGTTACTCGCCAGTGCCGGTACTTTCACTCCCGGCAACAACGTCCCGGCCAGATTCAGCGGATCAACCCCGCACACCGCAATCAAGCTGCCGTCATGTGGGCGCCGACGCACTTCGCGCAACAACGCAATGGCCTCGGGCAGCGCGAATTGCTCACCCGCCAGCCCACTGACAAACCGCCCGCCACGAATCTCGCCGCGTGCTTCCAGTCGATGAAAGATGCGCAGCAATTCACGCCAGCTCGGCAACCAGTCCGCCTCACGTTCCAGCAAACGCCAGAACACCACGCCGTAGCGACGCAGCAAGGTCATCGCAATGTGTTCAAGTGCCTCTAAAGAGTCCTTGGCCATTGGCGCCGGGCCGCGCCGCACCAATGCCCAGCGTCCGGCATCGTCCATGCCGCCGATGAACGCCCCGCGTCCACGACGGCTGCTGCGCTGCTGGCGTTTGCTCGCTGGGGTAATCAGCGCACGCAAACCAGCGAAGCTGTCGGCGTTCACCAGGCCGGCGCCGACCAGCTCCTGCAAGGCGATTTCCAGTTCGGCGCGCAGCAGGTGCGCTTCATGAGTCAACTCATCGAAAAACAGCGCGCCATGCTGACTCAGTGCTTCGTAGACTTTTTGGGTCTTGGGTGACAGTTCGCTGACCGGCGTCTGTTCGGCGAGTGCGCTCCACAAGCCGACCTGAGGGCGCGGCAGCAACACGACCGGCGTACTGCGCAACGCCGTGCCGCTGACTTTTTGCCGGGCACTGAGGCGCGTCCACACCAGTTTGCCGTTGCGGCACAAATCATCCAGCCACGCGGGCGAATAATCCTTGAGCCGGGCCGGAAGAATGTCGCTGTCCCAGGCGGACGCTGCGGCCGGATAGCCTTCGAACTGGCCGACAATCGCCGGCAACACTGCGCTGCCCTGACCTTGGCTGGTCTTCGAAAGATGCTGCCAGTCGAATAGAAAACGCATGAAATCCTGCAACGCCACCGGTTCGATTTCCCGCCGCAAGCGCTTGACGGTGTAGCGATGAATCCGCGCCAGCAAATGCCGCTCGCACCATTCCTCGGCGCTTTCGCCCGGGGTGAAATGACCTCGCAGCACATAACCTTCGCGTTCCAGTTGCGCCAAGGCCTGATTGACGCTCGAACTCGGCAAACCGAGCGGGCCGGCGATCGCATCTAGCGACAGCGGCCCGAAACCACCCAGGCGCGAGCGAATCACTTCGACCATCGCTTCATCGCTTTCCCACGGCTCGTCGAACCCGGGCAGCGGATCGAGCGGCGGCAGCAACGACGCCTGTGGATAAACCGCTTGCAGGCACGTCTGCCGCTCGCGTGCCAGCCAGACCGAATGCGGCGAATCAATCTGCAACTGACACGCGCGGCCACTGTTCGCGAGCGATTCCAGCCATTCGCGCCAATGGGCATTGGCCTGCACTTCGCCGTCACTGATACACGCCAGACTCATCAGTGCTTCATGCATTTCATCGGCACTGCTCGGCGCCGGCCACGCTTCCTCGCGCACGCCTTTGATCGCTTCGGCATCGAGCGCGCCGAGGTCGTCGGTGGACTGCGGATCGCTCCAGCGTCGGCTGAGCACGGCTTGGGTGCGGCGCTCTTCCAGCGGCGCGTCATCGAGGAACGTGTAGGGACGGGCGCTGAGGATTTCTGCGGCCAGTGGCGACGGCGCCGGTAAATCACGGGCGATCAGGCGTACTTCACCGGCCTCCATGCGCCGCAACAGATTCAGCCAGCCGTCGCTATCCATCGCTTCGTGCAGGCAGTCGTCGAGGGTTTGCTCAACGAGCGGGTGATCGGGGATCTCCCGTTCGCCGGCGAGATTTTCCAGACAGGCGATCTGATCGGGAAACACGCTGGCAATCAGGTCTTCGCTTTTCATCCGCTGGATTTGCGGCGCGACTTTGCGGCCACCGGTAAAGCGCGGCAACGCCAGTGCCACCCCGGCATTCCAGCGCCAGCGCACCCCGAACAGCGGCGCATCGAGCACCGCTTGAATGAGGATGTGTTCGGCGCTGTTGCTGTGCAGGTAACGCCAGACTTCATCGAGTTCGAAGCTGTGGCTGGTCGACAGCGACAGGACAATGGCGTCCTCGCTGGCGGCGGCCTGCAATTCAAAGTTGAACGTGCGGCAGAAACGCTTGCGCAGGGCCAGGCCCCAGGCGCGATTGATACGGCTGCCGAACGGCGTGTGGATGATCAGTTGGGTGCCGCCGGACTCGTCGAAAAACCGTTCCATCAGCAAGGTGTCCTGGGACGGCAGGGCGCCGAAGGTCAGGCGTGCCGGGGCCAGGTAATCCACCAGTTGCTCGGCGCTGGCGAGGTTCAGACCGAGGGTGCCGGTCAGCCAGGCGAGGGCCGTTTGCAGGTCGCCCGGTGTAGTGCTGAGCAGTTCGTCGAGCATCGCTTGCAGGCGGGCGACGGCGCAGGACAGTTCCGCGCTGCGCCCCGGTGCTTCGCCGAGCCAGAACGGAATGCTCGGCGGCTGGCCTTGGGCGTCTTCGACCCGCACCTTGCCGGTGTCCACCCTCAGGATGCGGTAGGACGTATTGCCGAGCTGGAACACGTCGCCGGCCATGCTCTCCACGGCGAAGTCTTCGTTGACGCTGCCGATATTCAACCCTTGGGGTTCGAGGAGCACGCTGTAATCGGCGTTGTCGGGAATCGTGCCGCCGCTGGTCACCGCCGCCAGTTGCGCGCCACGACGCCCGCGCAAACTGCGGGTGACGGCGTCGCGGTGCAGATAGGCGCTGCGGATGCCTTGTCGACCGTTATAGCCTTCGGCGAGCATGTGCAGCAGCGCCCGATAGTGTTTTTCGTCGAGTGTGGCGTAAGGCTGGGCCTGGCGGATCAACGCCAGCAGCGCTTCTTCCTGCCATTCCCGGCAACTGACCTCGGCGATGATCTGCTGGGCCAGCACATCCAGCGGCGCGACGGGGATGTGCAGGATGTCGAGTTCGCCCCGGCGCACGCAGTCGAGCAGGGCGGCACATTCGATCAGGTCATCGCGGCTGGTCGCGAACAGGCGCCCCTTGGGCGTGCCGCCAACCTGGTGCCCCGAACGACCCACTCTTTGCAGGAAACCGGCAATCGAACGTGGCGAGGCGATCTGGCAGACCAGATCGACTTCACCAATGTCGATCCCCAGCTCCAGCGACGCCGTGGCAACCAGCACTTGCAACTCGCCGCGCTTGAGGCGCTGCTCGGCATCGAGGCGAAATTCCTTGGCCAGGCTGCCGTGGTGGGCGGCGACGGCCTGTTTGCCGAGGCGTTCGCTCAAGTGCCGGCTCAACCGTTCGGCAAGGCGCCGCGTATTAACGAAAATCAGCGTGGTGCGGTGTTCGCGGGCCAGTTCGGCGAGGCGGTCGTAGACCAGTTCCCAGACGTCATTGGCCATTACCGCCGAAAGCGGCACCGGCGGCACTTCGATGCCCAGATCCCGTGGGCGGGCGTGGCCGATATCGACGATTTCACACGGCCGGTCGCGACCGACGAGAAACCGCGACACCGCCTCGATCGGTTTTTGCGTGGCTGACAGGCCGACGCGCGTCAGCGGTTCCGGGCACAACGCCTGCAAGCGCTCAAGGCTCAGGGCCAAGTGACTGCCGCGTTTGCCGGCGGCCATGGCGTGGATTTCATCGACAATCACCGTGCGCGTGGTGCCGAGCATTTTGCGGCCGGACTCGGAACCGAGAAGTACGTAGAGCGATTCCGGCGTGGTCACCAGAATGTGCGGCGCGTTTTTGCGCATGGCCGCGCGTTCTTTTTGCGGGGTGTCGCCGGTGCGCACGGCGGTGGTGATCTGCAGTTGCGGCAGATTCATCTGGCGTAACTGTTCGGTGATCCCGGCCAACGGGTTTTGCAGATTGAGGCGGATGTCGTTGGACAACGCCTTGAGCGGCGACACGTAGACCACCAGGGTTTCGTCCGGCAGGCCTTCGGGATTTTCCAGGCCTCGGTGGACGAGGTCGTCAAGCACGGCGAGAAACGCGGTCAGGGTCTTGCCCGAACCGGTCGGCGCGGCGATCAACGTCGAACGGCGCTGGCGTATCAACGGCCATGCGCGGGCCTGGGCGGGCGTCACCGAAGGGAAGGTGTTGCGGAACCAGGCGCTGACGGCGGGGTGAAAGCCATTCAGGGCGCTGACGGCGGGGACGGGCAGATTCATGGCTAAAGTTATGCGGGCGCAGGCACGAAGATGCAAGTACCGCTCGGGCGTCTTCGCAAGCAGACTCGCTCCCACGGGGGCGTGCGATCAATTGTGGGAGCGAGCCTGCTTGCGAAAGCGCCGGTCGCCACCCCCCAAATCCGCTGTATCAACACTTTACGGATGACGGTTGCGCACTAAACCCGCAAAATGCAACGATTCCGGCAATGATCGGCGACAGATCCACACGGTTCGTCGCCAAAGCCATCGTTCCTATCAGACTGGGCCTGCTGACTTTATGCGAATGCGCCTTATGTTACTGGGCGGCGGAAATGCCCTTGGGCAAGCGCTGATTCGCCTCGGTGCGGAGGAAGACATCGGCTTCCTCGCCCCCCGCCCGCCAGAAAACGGCTGGGATGCCGCGAGCCTGACACAACTGCTCGACGATACCCGCCCGGATGCCTTGATCAACCTGGCTTACTATTTCGACTGGTTCCAGGCCGAGACGGTCGGCGAAAGTCGTCTGGCCGGGCAAGAGCACGCCGTCGAGCGCCTCGCCGAGCTGTGCCAGCACCACAACATTGTTTTGTTGCAACCCTCCAGCTATCGCGTGTTCGACGGCTCCCGGGCCACGGCGTACAGCGAAAAGGATGAGCCGGTGCCGCTGGGCCTGCGCGGTCAGGCCTTGTGGCGCATCGAACAAAGCGTTCGCGCGACCTGCCCGCAACACGTGTTGCTGCGTTTCGGCTGGCTGCTCGATGACAGCCCGGACGGCACGCTCGGGCGTTTCCTCGGCCGTGCCGAACAGCCGGAAGAATTGCTGATGGCGGACGACCGTCGCGGCAATCCGACACCCGTCGATGATGCTGCGCGGGTGATCATTTCGGTGCTCAAGCAACTCGATTGCGCCGCGCCGCTGTGGGGCACTTATCACTACGCCGGCCACGAGGCGACCACGCCGCTGGCGCTGGGGCAGGCGATCTTGACTGAAGCGCGCACGCTGCATCCGCTGGCCATCGAAGCGCCGACCGCCCAGGCGCACGCCGCGCGACCGGACGCTGCCGAAGAGCCGCAACATGCGGTGCTCGCCTGCAAGAAAATTCTGCACACTTTCGGGATCAAGCCGCGCGCCTGGCGTGCCGCGCTCCCGGGCTTACTGGATAGGTTTTATCGCCATGGCTGAAGGCCCTGTTTTAATCACCGGCGGCGCCGGTTTCATTGGCTCGCACCTGGCCGATGCGTTGCTCGCCAAGGGTCATTCGGTGCGGATCCTTGATGACCTGTCGACCGGCAATCGCGCCAACCTGCCGCTGGACAATCCCAACGTTGAATTGATCGTCGGCGACGTGGCGGACGCCGCACTGGTCGCCCGGGCCATGCACGGTTGCAGCGCCGTCGCGCACCTGGCGGCCGTGGCGTCGGTGCAGGCCTCGGTGGACGACCCGGTGAAAACCCATCAGAGCAATTTCATTGGCACGCTCAATGTCTGCGAAGCCATGCGTCAGGCCGGGGTCAAACGCGTGCTGTATGCCTCCAGTGCAGCGGTGTATGGCAACAATGGCGAGGGCGAGTCGATCAACGAAGATACGCCCAAACAACCGCTGACGCCGTACGCGTCGGACAAACTGGCGGGCGAGCAATACTTCGATTTCTATCGCCGCCAGCACGGTCTGGAACCGGTGATTTTTCGCTTCTTCAATATCTACGGCCCGCGCCAGGATCCGTCCTCGCCGTACTCCGGGGTCATCAGCATCTTCAGCGAGCGCGCGCAAAAAGGTCTGCCAATCACCGTGTTTGGCGATGGCGAGCAAACGCGGGATTTCCTCTACGTCGAGGATCTGGTCGATGTGTTGGTGCAAGCGCTGGAAAAACCTCAGGTTGAAGAGGGGGCGGTGAACGTCGGCTGGAATCAGGCGACCAACCTCAAACAGATGCTGGCGGCGCTGGAACAGGTGGTCGGTGAGCTGCCGCCGGTCAGTTATGGCCCTGCGCGTTCGGGGGATATTCGCCATTCCCGGGCGGATAACCGGCGATTGCTGGCGCGTTTCAAATGCGCGCAGCCTACGCCGATGAACGTCGGCCTGGCGCGATTGCTCGGTCGCTGAGTTTCTGGCGAAGACAAAGAAGGCGTCCATCGGGACGCCTTTTTTTGTGGCCGGAAAATCGCTCTGGGGCGATGTGTGTTCTCGGGCCAGGTTCACCACCACGTGAACGTTCTTAAAACTTGTAACCCAGGCCCACCATGTAAATGAACGGATCGACATCCACGTTGACCTTGGCCCGGGTGCCCGGCGCCACGGCGTTGTTTTCCACGGTCGCCTGAGTGTCGATATCGATGTAGCGCACTTGGGCGTTGAGCATGATGTTGTCGGTGAGCATGTAGTCGGCGCCGACCTGCCAGGCCAGGCCCCAGGAGTTTTTCGCCTTGAAGTTGCTGAAACCATTGGACTGGGCTTCGCTGCCGACGTGCTCGTCGTAGATCCAGGTGTAGTTGATGCCGCCGCCGACATAAGGCTGGAATGGCGAGGTTGCCTCAAGCGGGTAGTACACGACGCTCAGGGTTGGCGGCAGGTGTTTGAGGGTGCCGAGTTTGCCGTTGGCGGCTGGCAGGGCGGTGCCTTTGATTTTCACGTCATGCTCGAACGGCGTGGCCGCGAGCAGCTCGATACCGACGTGGTTGGTCAGCATGTAGGCGAAGTTCAGGCCCAACTGAGTGTCGCTGCTCATGGTCGCCTTGCCGCCCAGATCGGCACCGCTCAATGGGCCTTGGTCGACCTTGACGCTGGAACTGTCGGCTTTCGGGTTGACGGTGATCGCACCGGCACGGATCAGAATGTCGCCCGCCTGGTGGGCGTGGGCGAGCGGGGCAGCGAGTGCGAGGGCAAACAGCGAAGCGCTGAGCAAGGACGTGTTCATCGGAACTCCCAAAGGACGTTAAAAATGTTTGATGTCCTATGGTACGAAGCCGTCTGATCCGGTCTTTTGACTCAGCTCAATGAAACCGTTATGCCCCTGATTTTTGCGTGATCTTCACCGGCCCTATCGCGAGCAGGCTCACTCCTACATTTGAATGCGTTCTCTTGTAGGAGTGAGCCTGCTCGCGATGGCGATTAACTAAACACCACAAACCACCGGGATTCACTCCGGCAATTCATACGCATAAATCTTGTCCGCCTCCATCTGATACCCGGCATCCGCCAGCTCACTGCTCGACGCTTTCACCTGCATCGATCCCTCGATCCAATATGGTTGATACAACTCATCAAGCTTCACACCCAACTCGCTTTTCACATGCACAATCTGGTTCGACGGCGGTGGCGGCACGTGGATGCAGGCGCCGAAATACGGCACGAGTAAAAAGTCCGTGGTGCGGCCCTCTTCATTCACTTCCAGTGGCACGATGTACCCCGGTAAACGAATGTTCTGGCCGTCGAGCGTCTGCACCACTGGCGCATTGGGCAGATCCTGTTTCGCCGCCGGTGCCGATTCGGCGGAGAGCGCATCGCCCATCTTCGACAGATCGTGCAGCGGCGTCATGTTCGGCACTTCCGGCGCGGCGTCGGGCGGGATCATTTCCGACCAGGTCAGGTCTTTCGGCGCCGCCGCCCACACGGGCAGGGCGACCAGCAACAACAGCGCAAGCACGGCGCGGGGCATGGACAACTTCCTCATAAACGGATCGACAGGCCATCGGCCAGGGATTGGCGATAAGCGCGCCAGGCCGGCACGCTGCCCATCAGCACGGCGGCCGCCAGAATGCCACCGAGCAGCGTCCATTCATACTCGCTCGGCCACGCCAGCGGCAGGAACAAACCGTAATTGGCCTGCACGTAACCTTGCGCGGCCGCGATGCCGATGTACAACAACGCCAACCCGGCGAGCACGCCGGTCAACGCCAACGCAAAGGCTTCCAGCACCAACAGACTCGCGATGTGCCACGGTCGCGCGCCGACCGAACGTAGAATCGCCATCTCGCGACGGCGCTCATTGAGACTGGTGAGAATCGCCGTGAGCATGCCGATCAGCCCGGTCAGCACCACAAACAGCGACACCACGAACAAGGCTTTTTCGGCGGTGCTCATCAGGCTCCACAGTTCTTGCAGCGCGACGCCCGGCAGAATCGCCAGCATCGGCTCGCCCCGGAATTCGTTGATTTCCCGTTGCAGCGCGAAGGTGGAAATCTTGCTGTTGAGGCCGAGCATGAACGCGGTGATCGCTTGCGGCGTCAGATCCATGTTGCGCGCCTGATCGGCGCTGATCCGGCCCTTGCCCTGCGCAGGCACGCCGTTGTGCCAATCGATGTGAATCGCCTCCATGCCGCCGAGGCTGATGTGCAACGTACGATCCACCGGAGTGCCGGTGCGCTTAAGAATGCCGACCACGGTGAACGGTTTGTCGTCGTGCTTGACCAGGCTGATCACCGCCACACCATGGGACAGCACCAGTTTGTCGCCGAGCTTGTAATGCAGCGCCTCGGCCACTTCGGCGCCGAGCACGACTTCGAACGGATCGGTGGCGAAAGGGCGACCGTCGGCCAGTTCCAGGTGCTGCTGGCGACCATACTGGTAATGCTCGAAATAGGCTTCCGTAGTGCCCATCACCCGGTAGCCGCGATGGGAGTCGCCAAGTGACATCGGGATCGCCCACTTCACTTTCGGGTTGGCGGCGAAGTGTTCGAAGCTGTCCCAGCGGATGTTGTTGGTGGCGTTGCCGATGCGGAACACCGAGTACAACAGCAGATTTACTGAGCCGGAACGCGCGCCGACGATCAAATCGGTGCCGCTGATGGTGCTGGCGAAACTGGCTTTGGCCTCGGTGCGCACCCGTTCCACCGCCAGCAACAGGCAGACGGACAGGGCGATGGCGAACGCGGTGAGCAGGGCGGTGAAGCGGCGGTTGGCCAGGCTGGCCATGGCCAGACGGAGCAAATACATCTCAGACCTCGGCAGACGTGGCGGCGCGATTGAGCTCGGCCAGGGACAGATGACGGTCGAACAGCGGCGCCAGGCTCTGGTCGTGGCTGACGAACAACAGGCTGGAACCGGCTTCACGGCATTCGGCGAAAAGCAGGCGAATGAAGTTTTCCCGGGCGTCGTAATCCAGTGCCGAGGTCGGCTCGTCGGCGATCACCAATTCCGGTTGGCCGATCAAGGCGCGGGCGGCGGCAACGCGTTGCTGTTGGCCGATCGACAAGGCGTCGGCGCGACGGCCGAGGATGCTTTGATCCTTCAAACCCAAATGAGCGAGCAGGGTGGCGGCGGCCTGATCGACACTGCCGTGGCGCTGCTTCGCCCGTTCAGCGCGCAGCTTGGAGAAGTGGCAGGGCAGTTCGACGTTTTCGCGCACCGACAGAAACGGCAACAGGTTGAACTGCTGGAAAATGTAGCCGGTGTGATCGACGCGGAAACGGTCGCGAGCACCGGCGCCGAGTTCGCTCAGTTCCTGGCCGAGCAGGCGGATGCTGCCACGATCCGGTTTCTGCACGCCGCCGAGCAGCCCGAGCAGGGTGGTTTTGCCGCTGCCGCTGGGGCCTTTGAGGAACAGGGTTTCGCCGGGCTCCAGGCGAAACGCCGGGATGTCCAGCAAGGGTGGATGACCGGGCCAACTGAAGCCCAGGTCGGACAGTTCGATGAGTGCTTGGGTCATGGCGCCGTTTTCATGGTTGAACACAAACTCTGTGGGAGCGGGCTTGCTCGCGAATGCATTAGATCAGTCACATCATTGGCGCCTGACGTACCGCCTTCGCGAGCAAGCCCGCTCCCACAAGGGGATCTCAGTGGATTTAGAATTTCAGGGCCGCAGCCTTGGCCGTCACTTCGGTGCCTTGCTGGCCGCTGGCGCTGATCAGTTGTACCTGAATCTTCTGAGTGGCGGGGAAGGTGTTGAAGATGTTTGCCAGATCCAGCGTTTTCAACGCACCTGGGGCTGTGCAACTGAACTGGTAATGCGCGTGTATTTCGCTGTGATCGTGGTGATGCTCGTGGCCGTCCTTGTCCGCTTCCTCATGATCGGTATCGGGTTTATCGCCGAACAGCGGGCTTTCCAGTTCCTGACGGGTGACTTTGCAACCGGCAGCGGTCGGCAGGTTGAACAGGGTCAGCGGCTTTTCAAGCTGCGCGTGGACGGCGGCGACTTTGGCTTTGTCGGCGTCGCTGGTGGCCGCGTGTTCGAAGCCGACCAGGTTCATCGCCGGGCTTTCCAGTTCCAGTTCCAGGGTCTGGCCGTCCAGTGCGGCGTTGAGACGGCCAACGCCATGTTCGTGCGCGCCGAGGCTGCCGTGTTCATGGTCGTGATCATCGGCTGCCTGGGCGACGGCCAGCGGCAACAGGGCAAACGGCAAAGCGAGCAGCAAACGGCGCATGACGGAACTCCGGAAGTAAAGTGAAGAGTTTGTTATGTAATCTTATAACGAAAGTGCGAAGAGTTTGCCCGTACCCTTGGCGTTGCACAAGTCCCGTGGGAGCATGCGGATCGGATATGTGCGGGAGCAGGCCTAATGTTGCGTATACGCGGAAGCATCGGCGACCTGCCGGTGGATCTCACGCTGGAGCTGGATGAAAGCGACTGGGCGCGGCTGGGTTCGCACCTGAGCGTGCATTCGCAGGTGCCAGCAACGCCGGCCGAAACGACGCCGACAACGACGCCGTTGAATCAGGACGATGCCCAGTGGCAAGTGGCGAAAGATTTGCTGCGCAAGGCCGGACAACTCAGCGGGCCGGATTTGCTGGAGCAACTGGAAGGCCTGACCGGCAGCGCTGCGTCGGGCAAGCGATTGCTGGTGCGGTTGCGGCACAGTGCGCAAGTGAAAGTGGTGAGTGGCGGGGATACGCCCCTTTACAGCTGGATCGAGTAAAACGCAAAAGATCGCAGCCTGCGGCAGCTCCAGGGGTAACGCTAGATCCGTGTTGGAGCTGCCGCAGGCTGCGATCTTTTGATCTTAATAAAGCGCCGCAAACATCTTGCGTCGGTACGCCGTTACCAGCGGATGATCGTTGCCCAGCAACTCAAACACCTGCAATAACGTCTTGTGCGGCAGACCCTCGCCATAGTTACGATTGCGAATGAACAACTTGAGCATCGCCTCCAGCGCCGCGTCGTATTGCTGGCGCGCCAGTTGCTGGATCGCCAGTTGATACACCGCCTCATCGTCCTGCGGATTTTGCGCCAGACGGCTCTTCAGGTCGGCGGCGTCCGGTAGATCTTTCACCAGGCCAAGGAAATGAATTTGCGCTTTAGCCCCGGCCAGCGCGGCTTTGTGCTCATCGCTTTTCACCGCATCGAGCACGGCTTTGGCATCGTCCAGTTCGCCACGCTCGGTCAGGCAGCGGGCATACAGGATCAGCGCTCTGGCGTTGCTGTTGTCTTCATCAAGGATGGTTTTCAGCGTGGCTTCGGCATCCGCATATCGCCCGTCGTCGAACAATGTCTGAGCCTGTTCAAACGGATCGGCAGCGACCGGTGGCGGCATCTGCACATGGGGTTCAAGCAGGGCGCGCACGGCGGATTCCGGTTGCGCACCGGCAAAACCGTCGACCGGTTGACCGTCCTTGAACAGCACCACGGTCGGCAGGCTGCGAATGCCGAATCGGGCAACGATGTCCTGTTCGAGGTCGCAATTGACCTTGGCCAGCAGCAGTTCGCCCTGGTAGCTCTCGGCGATGCCTTGCAGCATCGGCATCAGCGCCTTGCACGGCGCACACCACTCGGCCCAGAAATCCACCAGCACCGGTTTGTTGAAAGAGGCTTCGATCACCGATTGGTCGAAATCGGCGGTCGTGGCGTCGAAAATGTACGGCGTTTGCTGACTCATGGGGCATCTCGTAAAAGCGTGAATGGGGCAACTATACGGCTTGGCGGGGTCTGGCCGGAAGCGGGGCGGGTTTTGAGATATGTGTCGCCTGGAAGGACGCTATCGCGGGCAAGCCCACTCCCACAGTGTTTTGGGTGTCACGCAAAATCTGCGGACGACATCAGGCCCTGTGGGAGCAGGCTTGCCCGCGATGCTTTTAGCTAACGCCGCGCATGGTAGAGGCTGACATGCCGAAATTCTTCCGGCTCAGCCAGATCCGGCAACGTCATCGCCTCCAGCATCTCAATGCGTTCATACAACGGATGGCGAAAATCCCGCACCCGCGAATCCGCCACCAATGCCTCGCGGCCTCGACTGAGGAAGGCATCAAGCAGCGGCAGGTTCTCCCGGTCATACAAAACGTCGGCCACCAGGATCAGATCGAAGCGATCAGCCTCGGCAAAGAAATCCGTCGAATAGCCCATCTGCACATCATTAAGCTCGGCATTGGCTCGACACGCCGCAATCGCCAGCGGATCGAGATCGCAAGCCACCACTTCCAATGCTCCGGCCTTGACGGCAGCAATCCCGGCAATCCCTGAACCTGCGCCGAAATCCAGCACGCGTTTGCCTTTGACCCACTCGGGAAATGCCGCCAGATATCGAGCGACCGCCAAACCACTGGCCCAACAGAAACTCCAGTAGGGCGGCTCATGCAGAATTCGCCGGGTTTCATCGGGGCTGAAGGCGCGATCCATGTTGTCGCCGTCGATCAGCCACAGCTTCAAGTCCGTGTCTGGCAATGGACAAGCAATCAACCGCGCATCACCCAGCAACTCACCTAACGCCTGTTGCAGGTCTAGCGGTGCATTCACGGCGCTTTGACGAATTGCAGTTGGCCGAGTGCCTGGGTGGTCGGCTGAGTGATGGTTTGCGGCGGCAGATGCAGAATCAGTTGCCCGGACTGGCTGGCGCGGCCGCGCAATTCAACCCGCGCACCGACCGGAAAGGCTTCCGGATTGAAACGCACGTGAAACGGCAGAATCTGGTTGTTGCCGATCAGGCTGGAACTGGCGAGCAATTGTTGCGGGCGATCCTTTTCGTCGATCACCAGCAGCGCCAGTTCGACTTCGGCACCGGCCGGCACACCTTGCAGCGTGCCGCTCAGTTCACGTTGAAACGCGGGCAGGGGGCCAAGTTGCGCGGCTTCCCGGGCTTTTTTCTCCGCCTGTTGCGGTGCAGGGCCCGGCGTGGGCGGCTGAGGCTTGAGCGCGTCGCTGCTGCAAGCCACCAGCAGGCTGAAAAAACTGAGCAAAACGAGCGGACGAAACGGCATTGGAAGCTCCAGCAAAATGAAATCCGTGGATCAATCGATCATGCCGTTCTGTATACCGCAAACCCTATGGCTTGTCTTGCCACGGGGATGCGCTACCATGGCCCTCCCTTTTTTTGTTGCCAGCCACCATGCACTGTCCCTTCTGCGGTGCCAACGACACCAAGGTCATCGACTCGCGTCTGGTCGCCGAGGGCGAACAGGTGCGCCGCCGGCGTGAATGCCTGGCCTGCGGCGAGCGTTTCACGACATTCGAGACGGCCGAACTGGTGTTGCCGCGCCTGATCAAAACCGATGGCAGTCGCCAACCGTTCGACGAAGAAAAACTGCGCGCCGGCATGCAACGCGCGCTGGAGAAACGTCCGGTGAGCGTCGAGCGCCTCGAATCCTCTCTGGTACACATCAAGCACAAGCTGCGCGCCACCGGCGAACGCGAGGTCAAGTCCCTGGTGGTCGGCGAACTGGTGATGGCCGAGTTGCAAAAGCTTGATGAGGTTGCCTACATCCGCTTCGCTTCGGTCTACAAACGTTTCCAGGATCTCAACGAGTTCCGTGAAGAAATCGACCGCCTCGCCCGCGAACCGGTGCAAGAATGACCGGCGCCGAGCAGGCCATCCTCGACGCGCACTTCATGGCTCGCGCCCTGGAGCTGGCGCGCAAGGGGCACTACACGACACACCCCAATCCACGGGTCGGCTGTGTCATCGTGCGCGACGGGCAGATTGTCGGCGAAGGCTGGCATGAACGCGCCGGCGAACCCCACGCCGAAGTCCACGCCCTGCGCGCCGCCGGTGAACTGGCCCGGGGCGCCACCGCCTACGTCACCCTTGAGCCCTGCAGCCACCACGGGCGCACGCCGCCCTGCGCCGAAGCGCTGGTGACTGCTGGCGTCGGGCGGGTGGTCGCAGCGATGCGTGATCCGAACCCACAAGTGGCTGGACGCGGTTTGCAGCGTTTGGCCGACGCTGGCATCGCTACCGAAAGCGGTGTGCTCGAAGGCGAGGCGCGCAAGCTCAACGAAGGTTTCCTCAAGCGCATGGAACACGGCTTGCCATTCGTGCGGGTGAAACTGGCCATGAGCCTCGATGGCCGCACGGCCATGCAAAGCGGTGAGAGCCAATGGATCACCGGCCCCGCCGCGCGTTCGGCGGTGCAGCGGTTGCGCGCCCAGGCCAGCGTCGTGCTGACCGGTGCCGACACGGTGCTGGCCGATGGCGCACGTTTGACCGTGCGCGGCGACGAGTTGGGGCTGGATGCCGAACACACGGCGCTGGCCTTGAGCCGTCCACCGTTGCGAGTGCTGATCGACGGACGCTTGCGGGTGCCGCTGGATGCGCCTTTCTTCAAGGCCGGGCCGGCGCTGGTCGCCACCTGCGTGGCAGTCGAGGAGCAATACGCCAACGGGCCGGAATGCCTGATCGTGCCGGGCGATGACGGTCAGGTCGATTTGCATCAATTGCTGATCGAGCTGGCCAACCGTGGCGTCAACGAAGTGCTGGTCGAGGCCGGCCCCCGTCTGGCAGGCGCGTTTGCCCAACTCGGCCTGGTCGACGAATTCCAGATATTCATCGCCGGCAAGTTTCTCGGCTCGACGGCGCGTCCTTTGCTGGACTGGCCGCTGGCCTATATGAAGGACGCGCCCGAGCTGAAAATCACCGAAATCCGCGCGGTTGGCGATGACTGGCGAGTCATTGCCATCCCTGTGCAATCGGCGCGCGTATAATTCCCGGCCATCGCGCCAGCCTTGGCCCTGTTCTCAAGGAGAACCCCATGTTTACCGGCATCATCGAATCCATCGGCAGCATCCGCGCACTGACCCCAAAGGGCGGCGATGTGCGGGTTTATGTCGAAACCGGCAAGCTCGACCTCAGCGACGTTAAACTCGGCGACAGCATCGCGGTCAATGGCGTCTGCCTGACCGCCGTTGAGCTGCCGGGTAACGGCTTCGCCGCCGACGTCAGCCGCGAAACCCTCGACTGCACCGCCATGAACGACCTGAAAAGTGGCAGCCCGGTCAACCTGGAAAAAGCCCTGACACCGACTACTCGCCTCGGCGGCCACTTGGTCAGCGGCCATGTCGACGGCGTCGGCGAAATCGTTTCCCGCTCCGATAACGCCCGCGCCGTGGAATTTCGTATCCGCGCGCCGAAAGACCTCGCCAAGTACATCGCCCATAAAGGCTCGATCACGGTCGACGGCACCAGCCTGACCGTGAACGCGGTGGATGGCGCCGAATTCATGTTGACGATCATTCCGCACACCCTGAGCGAAACCATCATGGCGTCGTACAAGCCAGGTCGCCGGGTCAATCTGGAAGTTGATCTGCTGGCGCGTTATCTGGAGCGCCTGCTGATGGGTGACAAGGCGGCAGAGTCCGTCGCTGGCGGCACCATCACCGAAAGTTTTCTGGCCGCCAACGGCTACCTCAAATCCTGACTGAAGGGGGTGCCTTGTGGCGCTCAATAGCATCGAAGAACTGGTTGAAGACATCCGCCAAGGCAAGATGGTCATCCTCATGGATGACGAAGACCGCGAGAACGAAGGCGACCTGATCATGGCCGCCGAATGCTGCCAGCCCGAGCACATCAACTTCATGGCCAAGCACGCCCGTGGCCTGATCTGCATGCCGATGAGCCGCGAACGCTGCGAACTGTTGAAGCTGCCGCTGATGGCGCCGCGCAACGGTTCCGGTTTCGGCACCAAATTCACGGTGTCGATCGAAGCCGCCGAAGGCGTGACCACCGGTATCTCCGCCGCCGACCGCGCCCGCACCGTGCAGGCCGCTGCCGCCAAGGACGCCAAGGCTGAAGACATCGTCAGCCCCGGCCACATCTTCCCGCTGATGGCTCAGGCCGGCGGCACCCTCGCACGGGCCGGCCACACCGAAGCCGCGTGCGACCTGGCGCGCATGGCCGGTTTCGAGCCGAGCGGCGTGATCTGCGAAGTGATGAATGACGACGGCACCATGTCCCGTCGCGCGGAACTGGAAACTTTCGCCGCCGAACACGACATCAAGATCGGTACCATCGCCGACCTGATTCATTACCGGATGATCCACGAACGTACCGTTCAGCGGATTGCCGAGCAGCCACTGGACAGCGAACTGGGCCAATTCAACCTGGTGACCTATCGTGATTCGGTGGAAGGCGACGTGCACATGGCCCTGACGCTGGGCAATGTCTGCGCCGACGAACCGACCCTTGTTCGCGTGCACAACATGGATCCGCTGCGCGACCTGTTGATGGTCAAGCAGCCGGGCCGCTGGAGTCTGCGCGCCGCCATGGCGGCGGTTGCCGAGGCGGGCAGCGGCGTAGTGCTGTTGCTCGGTCACCCGCTCGATGGCGACGTGCTGCTGGCGCACATCCGCGAAACCGCCGATCAGGCCGTGGTGAAAAAACCGACCACTTACAGCATCGTCGGTGCCGGTTCGCAGATCCTGCGTGACTTGGGCGTGCGCAAAATGCGCCTTATGTCGGCGCCGATGAAGTTCAACGCCATATCCGGTTTCGATCTGGAAGTTGTAGAATACGTGCCCTCCGAATAATGCCCGGGTATTTCCGGAACTGAATTCGCGGCAAATAAATCACTGAGGGACGCGTAAAAGACGCGTCCCGGCTCTTTAAGAGATCTGACGAATGACCCTGAAGACCATCGAAGGTACCTTCATCGCCCCTAAAGGCCGCTACGCTTTGGTAGTGGGCCGTTTCAACAGCTTCGTGGTTGAAAGCCTGGTTGGCGGTGCAGTGGATGCCCTGGTTCGCCACGGCGTGAGCGAAAACGACATCACCATCATCCGCGCACCTGGCGCCTTCGAAATCCCGCTGGTTGCCCAGAAAGTCGCCCAGAAAGGCGAATTCGCGGCCATCATCGCTCTGGGCGCGGTCATTCGTGGCGGTACTCCGCATTTCGAATACGTCGCGGGCGAATGCACCAAGGGCCTGGCCCAAGTGTCCATGGAGTTCGGCGTGCCAGTCGCTTTCGGCGTCCTGACCGTTGATTCCATCGAGCAAGCCATCGAACGTTCCGGCACCAAGGCCGGTAACAAAGGTGCCGAAGCTGCCCTGTCCGCTCTGGAAATGGTCAGCCTGCTGGCGCAGTTGGAGGCCAAGTGATTAGCGACGAAAGCGATCGTTTCAACCCGCGCGATCCGAAACCTGCGGACGCTGGCAAGCCATCGAAGAGCGTCAAGCGCCGCGAAGCCCGTCAGCTCGCGACTCAGGCCCTGTATCAATGGCACATGGCCAAGGCTTCGCTGAACGAAATCGAAGCGCAGTTCCGGGTCGATAACGATTTCACCGATGTCGACGGCGCCTACTTCCGCGAAATCCTGCACGGGGTTCCGCAGTTCAAGACCGAAATCGACACCGCGCTCACGCCTTGCCTGGACTTGACCATCGAAGAACTGGATCCGGTTGAGCTGGCGGTTCTGCGCTTGTCCACCTGGGAACTGCTCAAGCGCGTCGACGTGCCGTACCGCGTTGTGATCAACGAAGGTATCGAATTGGCCAAGGTGTTCGGTTCGACCGACGGCCACAAGTTCGTCAACGGCGTGCTCGACAAGCTGGCCCCGCGCCTGCGTGAAGCCGAAGTGAAGGCGTTCAAGCGCTGATTTGCGCTTGAATACTTTGACCCGGCCATGGGCGAGTTTGAGCTGATCCGCAATTTCTTCGCCGCCGCGCCCTGTGCGCAGGGCGGCGACGGCGTTGCCCTCGGAATCGGCGATGACTGCGCCTTGCTGGCGGTTCCTTTCGGGGAGCAGTTGGCCGTTTCCACCGATACGCTGGTGGCCGGCGTGCATTTCGCCGATCCCTGCGATCCGTTTCTGCTCGGTCAGCGCTCGCTGGCCGTGGCGGTCAGCGACCTGGCCGCCATGGGCGCCACGCCCGTCGCCTTTACCCTTGCCCTGACCTTGCCGACGGTGACCGCCGATTGGCTGCAAGCCTATGCCCGTGGTTTGAACCACATGGCGCAGAACTGCGGCGTGGCGCTGGTCGGCGGCGATACCACGCGCGGGCCGCTCAGCCTGACAGTGACCGTGTTCGGTCGCGTTCCGGCCGGGCAAGCGTTGACCCGCAGCGGCGCGCAACCGGGGGATTTGCTGTGCGTGGGCGGTGAGTTGGGCAATGCCGCCGGTGCCTTGCCGCTGGTTTTGCGGCAACGCGAGGCGCCGGCCGAGGTTGCCGAACCCTTGCTCGCTCATTATTGGTCGCCGCAACCGCAACTCGCGCTGGGTCAGGCATTGCGCGGCAAAGCCACTTCAGCGCTGGATATTTCCGACGGCCTGCTGGCCGATTGCGGCCACATCGCATTCGCGTCGAAGGTTCGACTTGAAGTTGAACGCGAGCGCGTACCGCTGTCGAACGCATTGGTGGCGTTTCTCGGTCAACCTGGCGCCGAGCGTGCGGCGTTGAGTGGCGGTGACGATTACGTGCTGGCGTTCACGCTGCCACCCACCAAGTTGCCCGCGCTGCTCGCCGACGGCTGGCCGATCCACGTGATCGGACGTGTGGCCGGAGGGCAGGGCGTGGTGCTGCTGGATCGCGACGGACACGACATCACCCCGCAAACACGCGGCTATCAACATTTTCGGGAGACACCGTGACAGATCATCCCAACCAGGTTCCGGCCGAGTTCGTTCCGCCATCGGTGTGGCGCAATCCGTGGCATTTCCTCGCCTTTGGTTTCGGCTCGGGCACGTTGCCAAAAGCGCCGGGCACCTGGGGCTCGCTGGTTGCGCTACCCTTTATCCCACTGTGGCAGATGCTGCCCGACTGGGGCTACTGGCTGATGCTCGGCATCACCATGCTGTTCGGCTTCTGGCTGTGCGGCAAAGTGGCCGACGATTTGCGCGTGCATGACCACGAAGGCATCGTCTGGGACGAGATGGTCGGGATGTGGATCACGTTGTGGCTGGTGCCGGAAGGCTGGTATTGGCTGCTGGCGGGTTTTCTGGTGTTTCGCTTCTTCGATATTCTCAAGCCGTGGCCCATCCACTGGATCGACCGGCATGTACACGGCGGCGTCGGCATCATGCTCGACGACGTGCTGGCCGGCGTTTTTGCCTGGCTGGCGATGCAAGGGCTGGTGTGGATGTTCGCTTGATCCGAAGGCGCCCGCAGGGATACGAGGAACCAGGGATGGCTCGACGCTGGTTGGCAATGACGGTTTTTGCCCTGATGGGTGCGGTGACCGGTTCGGTGGCTTGGGCGCAGGACGCCGCGCCATCGGTCATTCATCTGGCCAGCGAAGACTGGGAAGACTACACCGCCGCCGATGGCCATGGCCTGGGTTGGGACGTGTTGCGCAAAGTCTTTGAACCGGCGGGCGTGAAGCTCGACATCCGCACCGTGCCTTACACCCGCTCCATCGGTCTGGTGCAATTGCAGGAAGCCGACGCGATGGTCGGCTCCTACCGCGATGAGGCTGACAAGGTGCTTTATCCGCGCTGGCATTTCGATACCGACCACATTTATGCGCTAGGCCTGGCAAGCAATCCGCCAGCGACCCAAGCCACGCTTGGCAGCTATCGCCTCGCCTGGGTGCGCGGCTATCGCTATGAAAAGTACCTGCCCAACGTTAAACGTTTTAACCAGATCGAAAGGCGTAACGGTATCTTGCTGATGCTCAAGCAGGGGCGGGCGGATTTCTACATCGATGCCTTGACCGAAATCGAATCGGTGGTGAAGACGGCAGCCGATCCGTCGCAGTTCCGCTACTCGCATCTTGCGGAGTTGCCGCTGTTCCTCGGTTTTGCCGACACCGCCAATGGCCGGGCGTTGATGGCCGTGTATGACCAGCGCATGGAGCTTCTAGTCAAAAGCGGCGAGCTGAAGCCGATCTTCCAGCGCTGGAATCAACCCTATCCGTTCTAAACGCCATACGTGTAGGAGTGGGGTGTCTCATCAAACTTCTTGATCGTTATGCCCGACAATTCAGCCTAAGCGTCTCTCCGAACCTGCTGTTACAATGCCGCCCAGCGAATCTTCAGACTTTTCAGATCAGGAGCACACCGGTGCCTGTCGTTTTTGTCGCCGCTTCCAAGCTGCCAACGCCTTTTGCGCAATTCATCATGCACGGCTTTCTCGATGAGGCCACCGGCCGCGAGCACGTTGTGCTGAGTCTCGGTGAAATTGCCGACGGCGCCCCGGTGCTCGGTCGCTTGCATTCCGAATGTTTGACCGGCGATGCCTTGTTCAGCCAGCGCTGCGACTGCGGCTCGCAACTCGAAGCCGCTCTGCAGGCCATTGCCCGTGAAGGGCGTGGCGTGTTGCTGTACTTGCGTCAGGAAGGTCGTGGCATCGGTCTGCTCAACAAGATCCGCGCCTATGAATTGCAGGACGGTGGCGCCGACACTGTTGAAGCCAACGAGCGTCTGGGCTTCGCCGCTGACCAGCGTGACTACGCGATGTGCCTGCCGATGCTCGAGCATCTGGGCGTCAAATCCCTGCGCTTGATGACCAACAACCCGCGCAAGGTCAAGGCGTTGACCGACATGGGCATCGTCGTCGCCGAGCGCGTACCGCTGCACACCGGCCACAATCCGCACAACAAACTCTACCTGGCGACAAAGGCCAGCAAGCTCGACCACATGATGGGCAATGAACATCAGGGCGAGGCAGACCGGGCGTGACACGAGGTCAGGTGCGCCGTCGATTGTCAGTCGCCTGGTGGCAATACCTGGCGCTGGCGCTGGTGCCGCTGTTCGTCATCAACGGTGTGTTCGGCCAGAGCGAGGCGATCCTGCCGGTGTTGGCGATGCCGATGTTCATCGCCGGCGTGGCCTCGATGTTTGTCAGCCTGAAGTTTTTCGGCCGCTACAAACATGCGCTGATTGCCACGCAGAAATCCCTCGATACGCCTGAAGAACCCGCTGCCTGGATTGCCCTTGCAGCACAACGTCGCGCGTCTTTTCTTGCAGCGGCGTTGCCGGCCTGGATCGGTGCGCTGGCGGTGTTCGTCGGCCTTGAAGCCGTGCCATTGATGTTGCTGGCGCTGTCCACCGCCGTGCTGTTCTACCTTTATCGCATCCCGCGTCAACTCGGTTGATGCGTCGCTTCTGGCTGGCGGTTCTGCTGCTGGCCGCCAGTGGTGCGGTGTTGGCGGACCTGCGCGTGGTCAGCCTGGCGCCATCGCTCTCTGAAATTGTCGTCGAGCTGGATTCAGCGGACTTGTTGGTCGGCGTGCTCGATGCCGGAGAGCGCCCGGCCGCCATTCAAAACGTGCCATCTGTTGGTCGCTACGGCCAGTTGGACATGGAGCGCCTGCTCAGCCTCAAACCTGACTTGCTGCTGCTCTGGCCCGGTAGCGTCGGCCCGGCGCAACGCGATCAGCTTCAGCGCCTGAACATTCCCACCTACGTCGCCGAGCCCCATAGCCTCGAACAACTCAGCGCTCAGATCGAAGCCATTGCGGCACAGCTTGGGCGACCCGAGCGGGGCGTGAATCTGGCGAGCGATCTGCGCCAGAAGCTCGGCGACTTACGCCGACGCTATCACCGGGAGGCACCGTTACGGGTGTTCTATCAGGTCTGGGACAAGCCGCTGTACACCGTCGGCGGCGGGCAAATTATCAGCGATGCGCTTGAGGTGTGCGGTGCGCGCAATGTGTTTGCCGAGCTGACTTTGCCGGCGCCGCAAGTGAGTGTCGAAGCGGTGTTGCAGCGCGATCCCGAAGTGATTCTGGCCAGTGACCAAGCGCAGCTGGATGCCTGGAAAACCTGGCCGCAAGTGGCGGCGGTAAAGCAGGGACAATTGTTGATGGTCACCGACAAAGGCCTGGAGCGGCCGAGCGGGCAGATGATCGAAGCGACGGCCAAACTGTGCCAGTTGATCGCGCCCGACCGTTGAATTCGAGGTGGCTTCAATCGCGGGCAAGCCCGGCTCCTGCAGGTTCACCGCGACCCCTGTAGGGTCCGGGCTTGCCCGTGAAGAGGCCGGTTCGGCCACCGAAAGTCCCGAACTGGATTTAAGGTGTCCAGGTGATGCCGAACATCCACGCCCGGCCTGTTTCGCGATAGCCATACGGGTCGCCGTTGTAGCTGTAGTTCGCCCGGCTGTAACCCTTGTCCAGCAGGTTATCGACCTTCAACTCCAGCTTGATCTCGCGGTTCAGCGCCCAACTGCTGCGTAAACCGAGCAACGCATAGCCGCCCAGTGTCTGTTGATTGGCGAGGTCGTCGTAGCTGCCGCTCACGGCTTGCCAACTCGCGCCGAAGCCCAGTTGATCGAATTGCCGATCCAGATCCCAGCTCAGGGTGCGACGCGCGCGACGGGCCAGAGTATGGCCAGTGTCACGGTCGCGCGGGTCGATGATCGCCACGCCAAGGTTGCTTTGCCAGCCGGACAGTTCCTGCTTCAGCGCCGCTTCGAAACCATTGATCCGCGCCGACGCGACGTTCTGCGGACGCGAATTGCTGCCGAAGATAATCGCGTCTTCAAGATCCGTGCGATACAGCGACGCTTCCAGCCGAGCGCTGTCGCTCAACTGACTGCGCCATTGCAGCTCGTAGCTTTTCGAGGTTTCGGGTTTGAGGTTCGGGTTGCTGAAATCCGGGTAATACAGATCGTTGAAGGTCGGCGCGCGGAAGCCCTCGCTGTAGCTGAGCAGCAGATCGTTGTCCGGATTCAGCGGTAGTGTGAAGGTGCCGCTCCAGGTGTTCTGGCTGCCGAACTGCTGGTTGTCGTCGTGGCGCAAGCCCAGTTCGGTGGAGAAGCTGTCCGCCTGATAGCGGTGCTGAATGAATGCTGCGCGGTTCCAGCGGCTGTCTTCGTCGAATGCGGTGCTGCTGTTGACCCGGTCTTCGTACCAGTCGCCGCCGAGTATCAGGCTGTTGCTCGCATCCAGGGTCAGGTCGTTCTGCCAGTTCACCGAGTCGCGGTAGGTATTGAACACCGTGCGCTCGTCACTGAGCTTGTCGAAGGTCTTTTCGCGGTTCTCGCTGTGACCCAGCTCCAGGCGAGTTTTCCAGCGCTCATTGACCCGCGCGTCCACGTAACTGCTGAGGCTACTGACGTTGAAGTCGCTGTAGGGCTGTTGTTGCACTGAATCGAAGGTGACCGGGTCGAAGCGGCCGAACGGGTTGTCGAACTCGCTTTTGCCACGGTTATCCAGCAGATTGGCGCCGATTTCGATGTCATCGGTCAGCGCATGGCTGAGGCTCAGACTAATGGATTGGTTGCGGTAAGCGTCGTGATCGCTGTCGCTGGGATACGACTCATTGGTGCGGTCGATGCCAGCGGTTTCATCAAGGCTGGCGCCGAGGTTGAAGCGGGTTTTGTCGTCGCCGCCGGACAGGCCGAGGCTGCGTTCCCAGGTCTGGTTGCTGCCAAAACCCATGTGCAGCCTTGGCTGCAAACCCGCGTCGCTGCCGCGTCGGGTGAAAATCTGGATCACCCCGCCAATCGCATCACTGCCATAAATCACCGAACGCGAACCGCGCAGCACTTCCACGCGCTCGACTTGTTCGATGTTGATGTGTTGCAGGTTGCTGTCGCCGGACGTCGAGTTACCGATGCGTTGGCCATCCACCAGCACCAGGCTCTGCGCCGATTGCGTACCGCGAATGTAAATGCCGGGCAAACTACCGCGCCCGCCGGTCTGCGCCACCTGCACGCCCGGTACCCGTTGCAGCAGATCAGTCACGCTCGCCGGTTGCAGGCGCTCGATGTCATCGCGGGTGAACACCGTGTTGGCGGCGCTGCTGTCGTTGCGCGCTTCAACCTGACGGTTGGCGCTGATCAATACGTCGGGCAGCTTCAGGGCCTGATCGCGTTCGAAAGTGTCGGCGAAGGTGTTGGCGGTTGGCAGCAGGAGAAGGGGCAGGGCGAGGCGGGAGAGTTTCATGGTGAATCCATGGCATATACAAAACCATGCAGGAGCTGCCGGAGGCTGCGATCTTTTGATTTCTGTATTTGATTGTTGAAATGTTCGGAACCGCCGAAGGGCAGGATCAAAAGATCGCAGCCTTCGGCAGCTCCTACAAGGGGGGTTACAGCAGTTGTAAGCGGTGGCGAATGGACGCTTCGATCCCCGCTTCATCCAATCCGCATTCCGCCAGCATCTGCGCCGGTTTGGCGTGTTCGACGTAAACGTCCGGCAAACCGAGGTGCAGCATCGACTTGAGGATGTTTTCCCGAGCGAGGAACTCACTGACCGCGCCACCGGCGCCGCCCATCACGGAGTTCTCTTCGATCGTCACCAGCAGTTCGTGGCCACCGGCGATCTCGCGCACCAATGCCTCATCCAACGGTTTGACGAAGCGCATGTCGACCACGGTCGCATCCAGTGTTTCGGCGACTTTCAGCGCTTCAGCCAGTTGCACGCCAAACACCAGCAGAGCGACTTTGCTGCCCTGGCGACGGATGATTCCCTTGCCGATTTCAATCGGTTCGAGGTCTTTGTCGATGGTCGCGTTCGGGCCGTTGCCACGCGGGTAACGCACCGCCGCCGGGCCTTCGTGTAGATGGCCGGTGGTGAGCATTTTGCGCAGTTCGTTTTCGTCGCTCGGGGTCATGATGACCATGCCCGGGATGCAGCGCAGGTACGACAGATCGAAACTGCCAGCGTGGGTCGGGCCGTCTTCGCCCACCAGGCCGGCGCGGTCGATGGCGAACAGCACATCGAGGTTCTGCACCGCGACGTCGTGCACCAACTGGTCGTAGCCGCGTTGCAGGAATGTCGAGTAGATCGCCACCACCGGTTTCGCGCCTTCGCAAGCCATGCCGGCCGCGAAGGTCACCGCGTGTTGCTCGGCAATCGCGACGTCGAAGTAGCGCAGCGGATAGCGCTCGCTGAACTCGACCAGGTCCGAGCCTTCCTTCATCGCCGGGGTGATCCCGACCAGGCGCTCATCCGCCGCCGCCATGTCACACAGCCACTCGCCGAACACGGCGGAGTACTTCGGCCCACCGGTTTTCTTCGGCGCAGCGGCCGGGGCGTCCACGGGTTCAAGCTTGGTGATGGCGTGGTAGCCGATCGGGTCGACTTCCGCCGGGGCGAAGCCTTTGCCTTTCTTGGTGACGACGTGCAGAAACTGCGGGCCTTTCAGATCGCGCATGTTGCGCAGTGTCGCGATCAGGGTTGGCAGGTCGTGGCCATCGATCGGGCCGATGTAGTTCCAGCCCAGTTCTTCGAACAGCGTGCCGGGGACCAGCATGCCTTTGGCATATTCTTCGGTGCGGCGGGCGATTTCCCAGGCACCGGGCAGGCGTGACAGTACTTTCTTGCTGCCTTCGCGCATGCTCGCATAAGTGCGGCTGGAAAGGATTTTCGCCAGGTAATTCGACAGCCCGCCGACGTTGCGCGAGATCGACATGTCGTTGTCATTAAGGATGACGAGCATGTTGGCGTTGACTTCCGGCGCGTGGTTCAGCGCTTCGAAAGCCATGCCGGCGGTCAGGGCACCGTCGCCGATCACGGCAATCGCCTTGCGATCACTGTTTTGCAGGCGGGCGGCAATCGCCATGCCCAGTGCGGCGCTGATCGAGGTGCTGGAGTGGCCGACACCAAAGGTGTCGTACTCGCTCTCGGCGCGGCGCGGGAATGCGGCGACGCCTTCCTTCTGGCGCAGTGTGCTCATGCGCTCGCGGCGACCGGTGAGGATCTTGTGTGGATAAGCCTGATGACCGACGTCCCACACCAGACGATCGTCCGGCGTATCGAAGACGTAATGCAGCGCGATGGTCAGCTCGATCACGCCCAGGCCGGCACCGAAATGCCCACCGGTCTGGCCGACCGTGTAGAGCAATTCCAGGCGCAACTCATCGGCCAGGGTTTCCAGCTCGGCTTCGCCTAACCGGCGCAGGCCGTCCGGCGTGTTCGCGCGGTCGAGCAGGGGCGTGGTCGGGCGCTTGCGGGGAATCTCATGAAACGTCGTGGGCATCAGGCGAATCGTTATAGGTATAGAAGAGGCGGCAGTTTACCTGATGCTTGGCCCCCTGCCCACGCGTTGGTCTTTTTTGGCCGATACGCCGTCAGCTGCGACGGTCGACGATATACCGCGCCAGCTCACGCAACGGCTCGGCCGCCGCGTCAAACGGTCGCAGCGCGTGCAGGGCCTGATCGCGAAGTTCGAGGGCGTAAACCTTGGCAGCATCAAGCCCCAGCAGCGCCGGGTAGGTCGGCTTGTCCCGGGCGATGTCGGCGCCCTGGCGTTTGCCGAGGGTTTCGGTGTCGCTTTCGACGTCGAGAATGTCGTCCTGTACCTGAAACGCCAGACCGATGGCCCGTGCATAAGTTTGCAGAGACTTCAGTTCATCTTTCTCGGCACGGCCGCTGGCCAGGGCGCCAAGCTTGACGCTGACCTCGATCAACGCGCCGGTTTTGTGCCGGTGCATCAGTTCGAGCGCCTGTTGATCGAGCTTGAGTCCGACCGAACCGAGGTCAATGGCCTGGCCACCGACCATGCCCGCCGAACCTGCCGCCAACGCGAGAGCGCTGACCATCTGCAAGCGAATTTCGGTTTCAGGATTGCTCAAGCGCGGGTCGAGCAAAGCGCTGAACGCCAGGCTCTGCAAGCCGTCACCGGCAAGGATCGCGCAGGCTTCATCGAATTTCTTGTGCGTGGTCGGCTGGCCGCGACGCAAATCGTCGTCGTCCATCGCCGGCAGATCGTCATGCACCAGCGAATAGGCGTGGATCAACTCCACCGCGCACGCCGCACCGTTTGCCTGCTCGACCTTGCCGCCCAACGCTTCGCACGCGGCATAGGCCAGCAGCGGACGCACGCGTTTGCCGCCATTCATTACGCTGTAGCGCATGGCGTCGTAGAGGCGGGTCAATTCGGGGAGCGGGGCAGTGAACAGGGTTTCCAGAGCCGCGTTGACACGGGCCTGGCTGGTGGCGGAATACGCTGCAATCATTCCGGCTGTTCCGCGTCGAAAGGTTCCTCGGCCAGCTCGCCATCGCGCTCCAGCAACACCTGAACCTTCTGCTCGGCCTGAGCCAGCGCCGCCTGGCAGTCACGGGTCAGGCCGATGCCCTGCTCGAAAGCGGTCAGCGAATCTTCCAGCGACAATTCACCGTTCTCCAGACGCTCCACCAGCGTTTGCAGGTCAGCGAGGGACTGTTCGAAATCCAGTGCAGCTTTTTTGCGGGCCATGGTGGCAATTCCGGTAGACGTTAAACCGGCGCGACACTAGCAGATAGGGGGGTTATGGGCAAATGAGCACCCGAATCCAAGCCACATCGCGCCCAATGTAGGAGCAGCCGCCAGATCGATCATCAGGCATCGATTCTGAGCCGTGAGCCGAATAAACCTCCTATTCGGCTCATCGGGTGAGCCGAATGATGTCGATATTCGGCTCACGCCGTTGCAGACGCATGATTCCTACCGAAAATATAGATGTATCCGATTGTTAAAAAACCGCCAAATCGCTACCCTTCGCGCCATCTCTACGGCCCGACAGTCACGGGTCATTCAGACGAACGCAGCACTTCACCGCTGTGAAGCACCGAGGATCGGGTGCAAGGTTTCGTCAGGCATGGCAGGAGGCATTGCATGCGTTCATTTCTGTTGCTGCTGATCGGACTCGCCTGCGCGCCAGCGCTATGGGCGGCGCCGACGGCTGAGCTGTCGGAACCGGTGGGTGGCTGGCGTTATCACGGCTTGCTCGACCGCAGCGAAAACCCGCAGGTCGCCTATCCGACGCCGCCGATCGATCGCGGCGTCCAGCGCAATCGCACGATGATCCTGGGCCAGCTCAAGGCCATCGGCCATTTGCGTCCGCCGCACAGCCTCGCGGTGAACGGCAATCCTCTGAACCTGTACACCGACGACCAGGGCCGTTTCGCCCGGCCCTATGCGTTCGGTGCCGGCTCAAACAGTGTCGAAGTGCGTAGCGCCGACGGTCAGTCGCTCAAGCGTGTGCAATTTTATGAAGCCAATGATTTGCGCACCCCGGCGCGGATTCGTCTTGTCTTGGGTTGGGACGATCCTAAAGCCGAACTTGACCTGCATATCGTTACGCCCGACGGCCAGCATGCGTTCTGGGCACACCCGGCGCTGAGCAATGGCGGCGGGCTCGACCCGGACGGCGTCGATGGCCCCGGCCCCGAAATGTTCACAATGACCGCGCCGCTGCATGGCACCTATCTGGTTTACGTCAACTACTGGGGCAATTACGGCAGCGGCGGCTATAACTTCGAGGAGACCAGCAACCAGAACGAGGTCATCACTTCGCAAATCACGCTGGTGCTCAACGAAAACACCGTCGACGAAAAACGCGAGACGTTCATCGTGCCCCTGCGGGCCATCGGTGATCTGCTGCTGGTCAAGACTTTCAACTATTAAGCATCCCGCTCCACGGATGAACATCGGGTTTTGTGAAGATGAGCGATAACGTTGTGGCACCTGCCGTTTCTCCGGCCTGCGAAACGCCTGCCGGCAATCCTTCCCGGCGCTGGCCGGCGCTGCTGGTCGGGTTGTGCCTGATCGTCGGCATCGCGGCGGGCGTGGGCTGCAAACCCAAGGTGCCGGAGGCGGCGCTGGCCAGTGACAAACTGGGCATGAGCCGGCCGGACGCGTTGCTGGAAACCCGCTCCCTGAGCCAGTTGCCCAAAGACCTGCTGACGGTGCCGTTCCTCAAGGCCACCCTCACCGAAGATTTCGTCTTTTATTACGAAACCCATGCTGACCGTCTCGGGCTGATCGGCAGCTTGCGCCGGATCATTTACGAGCATGACCTGAAGCTGCAGGACACCCTGATCGAGCAGCTTTTCGATCAGCCGGCAGACGTGGCGCTGTGGCGCGGAGTGGATGGTCGCCTCAAGGATTTCCTCTTGGTGATGGATCGCGGCGGACTCGCGAAACTACTGGAACCGTTGGCAAAAGTCGCACTGGACGATACCCAGTTGAACCAGACCGGCGAGATCAAAGTCGGTGGTGACACCGTGCCGTTGTATCAACTGAACTTCAACGCCAGCAAATCCCTGGTATTCGCTTCCCACGGCGACAAACTGGTGGTGCTGTCCAATCCGGCGAAGCTCTACGACACCGGCCACGGCCCGACCGATGAGCACGGCATGGTTTCCACCCAGTCGCTGGAAGCCTTGTTGGGCGGACAGAAACTGTTCCCGGAAGCCTTCGGCCTGGCTGACAAGAAACCTGAAATCAAACAGCGCCTGTCGGTGAACGCCAGCGTACTTGCCATGGGTTATCAGCGTTTCATCCCGAACTTCGCCGGGCTGCGTTTCGACATGGACGACAAGGGCTGGCACAGCTTCCTGGCCATGGACGAGCTGGACAACCAGCCGGATTTCGACTTTAAACCGGTGTGGCAAGCCATGCCGTCAGGCGCCAGTGCGTGTGTAACGCTGCCCGTGGCCGCCGAGCCGCAGAAACCGTTGCTGGTGAAACTCGGTGCCGACGAAGCCGTCGCCCAGGCCTTGACCGAACACGTCGCGGGCGCGGCGGGCCTGTGCTGGTACGCCGATTCGCGGCTGTACACGCCGTTGCTGGTCGCCAGCCTGAATGACGACGACAGCGACAAGCTCGACGCCGATATCGGCAAACTCTTCGGTTCGATGGTCGGTGCGTTCGAAAGGAACGTGGAAGGCAACGTATTCCCGATGGTCGAGAAGCAGGAAGGTCAAAGTCACTTGTGGCAGCGTCAGATCAGTTCGAACTTCGGCCCCTACGCGGCCAAGGACGCCGAGAATCCGGATGCGGTCACCGGCAAGGCTTTCATGAAGGTCAGCCTCGCGCGCCACGGCTCGACGCTGCTGTTTTCCCTCGACGACAAACTGGTCGACAAAGCCCTCGGCACCCTCGACAAACGCTTCCCGCCAATGGCTGACGTACTGCCCAAAGACGTGCTGATGCCAATCTATTTCGGCCCGGATTCGATGGCGAAGCTGATGCAGCAGGAAACCCTCGACAGCCTGCCGCAAGACATGGAACCGGTGTTCTACAACGCTGCGCAAACCTACCTGATCCCAAAATTGCGTACCCTCGGCGGCTACGGCAAATACGCCCTGACCTTGCCCGAAGGCAGCGAGCCCGACGGCCACTGGCAATGGCTGCCACTGGAGTGGAAAGCGCTGTGAGCGCACTGATCCGCTGCCTTGGCGTGCTCGCGTTGCTGCTCAGCACTATGGCGCGCGCAGTTGAAGCACCGGCGCTCGATCCGCAGCAATCCCAGGTGTTCCGCGCCTGGTTTGTGCGCATCGCCGAAGAGCAGCTGAGCAAAGGCCCGAGTCCGCGTTGGTATCAGCAGGATTGCGCGGGGCTGGTGCGCTTTGCCGCCAACGAAGCGCTGAAAGTCCACGACGATAAATGGCTGCGCAGCAATGGCTTGTCCAATCGCTATCTGCCGCCGGAATCGTCATTGACCACCGAGCAACGTCGCCTTGCCCAGCAATGGCAGCAGGGCGGCGGCAAGGTCGGGCCGTACGTCAACGCAATCAAATTGATCCAGTTTAACAGTCGTCTGGTTGGGCGCGACGTGTCCCAGGCACGCCCCGGCGATCTGATGTTTTTCGATCAGGGCGACGACCAGCACCTGATGATCTGGATGGGCCGCTACATCGCCTATCACACCGGCACCACCACCCCCACCGACAACGGCATGCGCTCCGCAAGCCTGCAACAACTCATGACATGGAAGGACACCCGATGGATACCCGACGCAGCCAACCCCAACTTCATCGGCGTCTATCGACTGAACTTTCTCTCCCAATGACCGGTGCCCGCATGTTGCGTATCTGCTCCCGAATTCCATTGCTGCTGGCCTTGCTGTTGCCGCTGGCGCCGGTTAACGCCGACGACTCGGTCGAGCCGAGCAACTACGCGCCGGTGGCCGGTGAAAGTTTTTTCCTGCTGGCTGACAGCAGCTTCGCCGCCGATGAGCAGGCAATGGTGCGCCTCGAAGCGCCGGGCCGCGATTACCGCCGTTTCCGTATGGAGCCTTACGGCGGCGCCGACATCCGCGTGTACCGCATCGACAAGCCGCTGGATTTCCTCAAGCGCCAGAAAAACCTGCACCGCGTGGTCAGTGACGGCCAGTTCAAGGGCGAAGGCCTGTCGAACACCCTCGCGTACCTGTGGGACAACTGGTACCGCAAATCCCGTCGAGTGATGCAGCGTGCGTTCTCCTATGAATCGCGCAAACAAGTCACCGAAGAAGTCCCGGAACTGAAGATGGGCGACGCCATGGTCGCGCCGACACCTTACGATGCACAGCCACAATTCGCGTTGATCCCGGGTTTGCCGGTGGTCAGCCAGTTCCGTTATCCGCTGTGGCAGGCCAAACCCATCCAGCCACCAGCCGGGGTGAATCTGGCCGGGTCTTCCAGCGACTTCATCAGCGTCGCGCCGGGTAACGTTTACATTCCGTTGGGTCAGATGAGGCCAGGTCTGTACCTGGTCGAAGCGCTGATCGGCAAGTACCGCGCGACCACCATGGTTTTCGTGTCGAACACCGTGGCGGTGAGCAAGATTGCCGGTGACGAATTGCTGGTGTGGGCCGCGCGCAAACACGAAGGCAGTTCGGTGCCGAAGGTCAATGTGCTGTGGACGGATGGCCTCGGCGTGATGAGCAGCGGCGCCACGGATGCCGATGGCTTGCTGCGGCTCAAACACGTCAGCCCGGAGCGTTCGTTCGTGATCGGCGAGGACGAAGAGGGTGGGGTGTTCGTCTCGGAAAACTTCTATTACGACAGCGAAATCTACGACACCAAACTCTATGCCTTCACTGACCGGCCGCTGTACCGTCCGGGCGACTGGGTGTCGCTGAAAATCATCGGCCGCGAGTTCAAAAATGCCCGGGATTCGGTGCAACCCGGCGCCGCCGACGTGAATGTCAGCGTGCTCGATGCGACCGGCACCGAACTGCAAACCCTCGACCTGAAGCTCGATTCGAAGGCCGGCAGCCAGGGCCGGTTCCAGTTGCCGGACAACGCTGTGGCCGGGGGTTACGAGCTGCGTTTCAGCTACAAGAATCAGGCTTACAGCAGCGCGTTTCGGGTGGCTGAGTACATCAAGCCGCACTTCGAAATTTCGCTGAACCTGGCCAAGCAGGAGTACCGCACGGGCGAGCCGGTCAAGGGCAGTCTCGTGCTGCTGTACCCGGACGGCAAACCGGTGGCCAACGCCAAACTGACGTTGAGCCTGCGTGCCCAGCAATTGTCGATGGTCGACAACGAACTGCAATACCTCGGGCAATTCCCGGTAGAACTGACCAGCACCCAACTGACCACTGACAGCAAGGGCAACGCCACGCTCGACCTGCCCGCCGCCGACAAACCGAGCCGCTACATGCTCACCGTGTTTGCCAGCGACGGCGCGGCGTACCGGGTCAAGACCACCAAGGAAATCCTCATCGACCGGGGCGCCGCGAGTTTCCGCTTGAGCGCGCCGCAGCGTTTCAGTGCCAGCGGTGAAAAAGTCGCGTTCAGCTACGCGAACGAAGGCGGCAGCGAGCAGAACAAAGCGGTCACGCCGAGCAGTTATAGCTGGGTGCGTCTGGAAGATCAGAGCATCGGCGAAGGCAGACTCGCGGCGACCGACCAGGGTTTCAGCCTGGTCTTCGAACGCCCGGGCACTTACAACCTGACGCTTAAGGATCAGCACGGTCGCGTCCTCGGCGCTACCGGGCATTCTGTGACGGGCGACGGCGTCAAAGCCGTACCGGGCACCGTGGAAATCGTCCTCGATAAACCCGAGTACAAGGCCGGCGATGAAGCGCTGGCGCTGATCACCTTTCCGGAGCCGGTCAGCGATGCGCTGCTGTCGCTTGAGCGCGACAAGGTCGAAGCCACGGCCCTGCTGGCGAAGGGTGGCGACTGGCTGAAGCTGGAAAAACTCAGCGACACCCAATACCGCGCGCGCATTGCGGTAAAAGACAGCTTCGCGCCCAACCTGACCTTCTCGGTGCTGTACACCAAGGGTGGCCAGTACAGCTTTCAAAACGCCGGGATCAAAGTGGTCGCGCCGCAAATCGACGTGACAATCAGCACCGACAAAGAGACGTACCAGCCGGGCGAAACGGTGACGGTCGATCTGACCACCCAGTTCGCCGGCAAAGCGATGCCGGCGCACCTGACCGTCAGTGTCGTAGACGAAATGGTCTACGCGCTGCAAGCGGAAGTCGCGCCGACCATTGACCAGTTTTTCTACCATCCGCGCCGCAATAACGTGCGCACCAGCGCCAGCCTGTCGTTCATCAGTTATGACGTCGCGTTGCCGGGCAGCCCCGGCGCGCCGGGCAAGGCCAACCGCAGCGAACGCGGGGTGAAAGTGCTGGAGCGGCCGCGTCGCGAAGACGTCGACACCGCCGCGTGGCAACCGGAATTGCTGACCGGTGCCGACGGCAAAACCCGCTTCACCTTCAAGATGCCCGACTCGCTGACCCGCTGGCGCATCACCGCTCGCGCCATCGCCGATGACGGTCAGGTCGGGCAGAAGAAGCAGTTTGTTCGCTCGGAGAAACCGCTGTACCTGAAGTGGAGCGGCCCGAGCAAATTCCGCAAGGGCGATCAGCCGCAACTCGGCGTGTTTGCCTTCAGTCAGGCCGACAAACCGGTCAAGGCCGAATTGGTGACCCATTACGCCGGCACCGAACAACGCCTGCCGGTGACGCTGAACAGCGGCATCAACTACGTGGCATTGCCGGCGTTTGCACTCGCGACTGGCGATTGGACAGCCGAACTGGTACAGGACGGCAAGACCGCTGATGCCCTTGCGGTGCGCCTGACCAGCACCGGTGAAGGCTGGCAAGTCACCCAGACTCAAAGTCTCGATGCGGCCAGCGGCGACACCGCGCTGAATCTGCCGGCGGACGCCACTGACATTCGCCTGCGTCTGGATGACAGCCCGCAAGCGCTGTTCCGCTCGGCGCTCGACGATTTGCTCAGCTATCCGTACGGCGGCGTCGAGCAAACCGCGAGTCGTTTGCTGCCGCTGAGCATCGCCTATCCGTCGCTGGCGTCGAACCTGCAGATCCGCGATCGCTTGCGTCTGATCATGCAGAACAGTCGCCTGCGCCTTGTGCAAATGGCCGGGCCATCGGCGAGCTTCACCTGGTGGGGCTACGACGGCGAGCCGGATGCATTCCTCACCGCTTACGCCTATTACGCTGACTGGAACGCCAGCCAAGTGCTGGAACTGACGCTGCCGCCGGAGCATTGGCAACGCGTGCTGGAGGTCTATGCCAAACAGGCGAAAACCACGCCGCTGCTCCAACGGGCACTGATTTTGTCGTTCGCCAAACACATGCACCTGCCGGTCAACACGCTGCTCAGCGGTCTGATGGACGACCTCGCTCGGGCCGGTGAGGGCAATGCCGACACCCTGATGGACGACGGCGAAGACAGTCTGGTGATGAGCGCGCCGGATTCGGCACTGGGTCTGGCGGCGGCGCGGGCGCTGACCGCCCCGCTGGCCAAGCAAGTGAAGGTGCCGCTGCCGGACGCGTTCAGTCGTCAGGTGGATGCCGCGCAACAACGTCTGGCCGTCAGTTCGCAGCCGTTCGCCGAAGCCTTGAACCTGTCGCTGCAACCGTTCGATCAAGCTCATGCGCAAACGTTGTTGCAACGCCTGTTGCCGCAGCAATCGACCCTCGAACGCGCACTGGCCCTGACCTGGCTGCAACGCAGCATCGAACAGGCCTCGCCGACGATTGCGCTGGCGCCGGGTGACGGCTGGAAAAAACAGTACGGTGCAACCGGCGAGATGTATTGGACGTGGCAGGGCCCGACGCCCGTGCCAAGTGTGTTGTCGTTGGCGGGCACCCAAGAGCGTCCGTTGCGCGCGTCGTTGAGCTTCCAGAGCCAGCAACCGGCAGTCGATCCGATGGCCGTGACCATCACCCGTCGCCTGTCGCGGCTGGTGCCGGGTGACGAAGCGTTCACCTTCAAACTGGAGCCGGTCGGCACTCAGCCGCTGTCCAGCGACAGCCTGTATCTGGACGAAGTGATCCTCACCAGCAAAGCGCCGACCCCCCTGCGTTACGGCATGCTCGAAGTGCCGCTGCCGCCGGGCGCCGATGTCGAGCGCACGACGTGGGGCATCAAGTTGCAGGGCAAGCCCGGCACCGAACCGACGTCGCTTGAGAAGGCACGATTCGAGCCGGGGCAACTTGCCTACGCGGTGCCAGTGGATGCGTTGAGCGGCGAGTTACGCTTGCGTCATCTGGTGCGTTTCTCGCAGAAAGGCCAGTTCAACTTGCCGCCGGTGCGTTTCACTCAGGTCTACGCGCCACAACATCAGGCCCGGGAAGCGAAAGCCGCTCTCGGCCAGGTCACGGTCAACTGACATGAAGCGGCTGCTGGCGTGGCTGTTGTGCTTGACCCCTGCGCTGGCGACGGCGCAGGACGAGCCGCTGCGCCTGGCTTACAAGGGCGAATTGCTGTCGCTGAACCACTCGCAACTGATCGCCCGCGAGCCGTTGCAGAACAGTTTTCAGGCGCCGCTGGGCAGTTTGTGGAAGTTGTTTGTCTACGCCTGGCTGGTCGATACCGGCGCGCGGGAACCGGCGTATGCCTGTCGTGGGCAGTCGAAGGAAGAAGTGTATTGCTGCACAACGGGCGGCAAGATCGAGCGCGATCAGGCGTTGGTGAAATCCTGCGGTTTGTACTTCGAGCCTGTGCGACTGGGCATTGCCGCTACCGATTGGCGCACGTACTGGCAGGCGCGGCAAGCACCGTCATGGCTGCTGGATTTGCCGGCGATGCAACCAGCCACTCGCGTTTCAATCGCTGAGTTGCTCAACGTATTGGCGACGTTACCGGCGCAGGATCAGGCGCGCCGCGTATTGCTCGATGTCGTGCTGAGTGCGGCGGATGGCAACGTGGTCGGTGAATTGGGCGGACGGCTGCGGGTGAAAACCTGGAGCTGGCTGGCGGACCAGGATGCGCAATCGCGACAGGGCGGATTCGCCGGATGGACAACCGACGGCACGCCTTTATGGGCCGGTGGGCGCGGCACCAGTCAAACGGTTTTGCGCCATTACGGGCAGGCACTGGCGACGGTGCTGCCGGTGACCTGGCCGGCGGAGGCGGGGCGTTGCGTCGAGGTGGGACTGTTCTCACGCTATCCGCTGGCGCGGGTGTTGTCCGGCGATCAGGTGGTGAAATCCGGCCCGTTGCGCGGCGACTACCGCGTCGAATTCACCAATGGCAACGGCCTCGACATCCACAGCGACGGCGAACTGTTTCTGCTCGACGACAAACTTGTCGCCCGGGTCGATCGCGAAGAATACGTCGCCCGTGTCCTCGAGCGCGAAGCCAGGCCCGAACCGGCCGAAGCCGCCAAAGCCCTGGCCGTGGCGATCCGCACGTATCTGCTGCAAAACGCCACGCGCAACGGCGACTGCCTGAGCATCGAGGACAGCAGCACCCGCCAGCGAGTCGCGCCGCGCCCGGCCTCGGCGGCGTCGCGGGACATCGCGGCATGGACGGCGGATCTGGTGCTGGCCGGCAGCAACGTCACCTATCACTCCGATCTTCCGGGCCCGGACAAACTCGCCTGGCAGCAAGCGGTCGAACAGGCCAACGCCGGCCAGCGCTACGACGCGATTCTGCTGCACGCCTATCCGCGCGCGAGTCTCAGCCGTTGGGACAACCCGGTTGCCTCGTGCGAGGCCCTGCCCGCCGCGCAAGAATGGCTGCAAAGACAACGTCGCGGCTGGCGTCCTCGCCTTGAAAGCGAAACCGGCTACAACGAAGTCAGCACCTTCGCCGTCTGCAAACTCGCCTTCGGCCGGCCATTCGTCGACCGCGAACGCCAGCGCATCTACGTGCGCGGCGTGCTGACATTGCAGGATCGCCTCGACCTGACACACGAATACTTGCACCTGGCCTTCGAAGCACATCCCAACGGCCAGGATGAAACCTACATCGAAGGGCTCGCCCGCCACCTCTTGCTGGAATAGACCATGACACGCCGTTATCCACAGGTCTTGCTGTTGCTGTGCGCCATCACCGCCCTGTCGCCGACATTCGCCGCCGACGCGGTCAAAATCGACACCCCGGTCGGCGGCTGGCGAACCGGCGCGGCCCAGGGCGAAGGCGAAAGCTTTCGCCAGACCGTCAACTACCCGGCCAGCTCGGTCAACACCCCGGTCGGCCAGGCCAACACCGCCCGCATTCGCGGCCAGATCAGCGCCGCCCCCAAAAACAACGAACCCGGCCGACTGATCATCAACGGCGTCAGCATGCCCCTCAAAATCGACCCCGCCGGCCACTTCGACCGCCCGTTCTCCTTCCCCAACGGCAGCAACAGCGTCGAAGTCCGCAGCCCCGACGGCCAACAGCGCCACCGCACCCAATTCCTCAACACCAGCGGCGGCGCCACCCCACCCAAACTGCGCGTCCTCCTCGCCTGGGACAGCGACGGGACTGACCTCGACCTGCACGTCGTCACCCCCGACGGCGGCCACATCTGGTACGGCAACCGCATCGCTCAAAACGGCGGCGCCCTCGATGTCGATGTCACCACCGGCTACGGCCCGGAAATCTTCGCCATGCCGGCACCGATGAAGGGGCAGTATCTGGTCTATGTGAATTACTACGGCGGCGGGTATCGCAGTGATGACGAGGGCGGGGATGAAGCGGGGCAGGCGCTGACGACGGCGCAGATTACGGTGATTACCGAGGAAGGCACGCCGAGCGAGAAGATGGAAACGTTTGTGGTGCCGATGCGAACGGCGGGGGAGTTGACGTTGGTTAAGGGGTTTAGTTATCCGTGAGGGGACTCAAGCTAAAGATCGTTCAGAGTGAGCTTTACTCGTTGAGGAGCAGTGAGTCGTTCGATGGCTACTGAAATGAGTGCTTCGTCTGGTTCGCTGGGGGTTGCGTCTTCGGATACGGAGTTACCGAGATCGGAAACACTTCTTTTCGTCATTCGTGCTGATCTTGTCGGATGTCATTCAGAGCTGCCTCTGATAACGATTTCGATAATGCTCAGTCCACGTCCAAAAGGCTTATCTCTGGACGCAAGGTAATCGGACAAGCGTCTTTAGCACAACTCTCGTGTCCCATCGATGCATGTATGTAAGCCTATTGCCTGATATGCAGAAGCTGTCGTGTTGGGTGCGTGAGATGTGGCCAGTTTTCCAGCAGGCATTAAAAAGCCGGCTTGTGGCCGGCTTCTCGGGGACTGCTTTGGTTCGTTTTTGACGAACCGCTTCAGCCTTCAAAATGTACATCCGGATCTTGCGTCCGGCTGTGGGACTTGTTCAGACAGTGGTCTGCCGCGTCAGGCGTCATCTGGGCCGCGGGGCGGGTCGATGCGCAAATGTGGGGCGCAGGATACTGATTTTTGGTCGGGATTTACAGCCCGGAGTGCGGATTAGAGCGATCCGGGTGACTCAGGTTAGTGATTTGCGGTGGTCATTCGGGCCTCTTCGCTGGCAAGCCAGCTCCCACAGGGATTTATGTTGGTCTCGGAATACGGCCGTGTCTTAGAGAAACGGCACCACGGGCCGTCGCTTGCTCAGCGTCGAACAAAAGAAGACCCAGCCCAATATGTGAATCCTTTGCTCATCAATCTGTGCGGCGCGGAAGATTTCGTCCGGGTATTCGTTTCGGTTGTGGCTGCGCAGGCGCAGGGCGTTGCCAGGCATGCGGTGGAGGTATTTGATGCGCAGCATGCCGTCGTGTTCGATGGCGTATATTTCGCCGTCGATGACTTGGGTCAGGCCGCGGTCGATGGCGAGGATGGAGCCGTCTTCGATGCGTTCGGCCATGCTGTTGCCGATCATGTGCAAGCAAATGGCGTCGCCGTGTTTGATGTCCAGGGCGTCGAGGTGTTTGCGCGCCATGCGCAGTGTTTTGTCGGGGTCAAGGACGACGTGGGTTTTGTTGGGGCCGGCGCCGACAGAGGTTTCCTTGAAGAAGGGCAGGTCGATGTCGGCCGGGTCGATGACGGTGTAGTTGCCGCGCATGGCATGGGCGTCGATGGGGTTGCCGAATTCGTCGACGGCGACCATGCGCACGGCTTCTTTCTGGCCTTCTCCGGTTTTGAGCCACTCGCTGTTGACCGACAGGAGGCGCGCGACTTCCTCCATACGATAGGCGGGCACACCTCGGGTGTACCAGTTATGAACGTTTTGGGCTTCCGTGCCCCAGAACTTGGCGAAACCGGTGGTGCTGATCTTCGCTTCGTCCAGGAGAGCCCTGAACCGTGGACCGCTAGTGTTCTTTCTCATAAACACGGAGTCTACGGGCGTGCCAGAGCGGTTTGAATAAACCGGGTGTTCAAATCGGAATGGAAATTTGAGACGGGATGTAAGACGGTCTTTGTGAAACCTAAACGGTCGCTAATTCGCAAACCGCGCTTCTTCAACTTTGTGTTTAAAAAATAAATTCCAGGCAATAAAAAACCCCGGCTAACCGGGGTTTCATCAAGCAAACAGCGGGTCTGAGCGCTTAGCCTTTGTAGGCAGCGACTGACTTGGTGATCGCTTCGCGGGCGGCGTCTGCACCGGCCCAGCCTTCGATTTTCACCCATTTGCCTTTTTCGAGATCCTTGTAGTTCGCGAAGAAGTGCTCGATCTGCTGGATCAGCAGTGGCGGCAGGTCGGTGTATTCCTTCACATCGACGTACAGCTGGGACAGCTTGTCGTGTGGGACTGCGATGACTTTGGCATCGCCGCCGCCGTCGTCGGTCATGTTCAGGATGCCGACCGGACGGGCGCGGATGACCGAGCCTGGCGCAACCGGGTAAGGGGTCACGACCAGCACGTCGAGGGGATCACCGTCGTCGGCCAGGGTGTTCGGGATGTAACCGTAGTTGGCCGGGTAAAACATCGGGGTGGCCATGAAACGGTCAACGAACAGGCAATCGCTGTCTTTGTCGATTTCGTATTTGATCGGCGCGTGGTTGGCCGGGATCTCGATCGCGACGTAGATGTCGTTCGGCAGGTCTTTGCCAGCCGGAATCTTGCTGTAGCTCATTGGGCGTTGCCCCCGTAGTTGACCAAAAACACTTGGCCGGATTGACCAAAAAGTGGCGGCGATTATAGGCACATTCCGCTGCCGATGCCATGCACCGAAAGTCGTCCCGGCCTTAGTCGTGAGCCTGATAGACCGGGTCTTGCGCCTGAAGTTGCAACAACCGGGCAAGCGGATCCTGGCGGTAGAACAACTGCAATTGCGTGTACACCTGTGGATAGGCGGTTTGCAGCAGATCCGGGGCGCTGAAGAAGTATTCGCTGGTGACGGCAAAGAACTCGGCGGGGTTTTCCGCCGCATACGGGTCGATGGCGGTTTCGGCGTCGGGGTTGTGGTCGAGTTGGCGGTTAAGGTCGTCGTAGGCCGCCTGCATCACCTCGGCCCAATCGCTGACGCGCATGTCGGCGTGCAGCGGCGGCAGACCGTTGGCGTCACCGGTGAGCATGTCGAGCTTGTGCGCCAGTTCGTGGATGACCAGGTTGTAGCCTTCCCAGCCACCACTGGCCATCACGCCCGGCCAGGCGAGAATCACCGGCCCCTGTTGCCAGGCTTCACCGCTGTGTTCGCCGTCCCATTCGTGCTCGACGCCGCTGGCATCGCGGTGGCGCTGAGGGCTGAGGAAGTCGTCGGGGTAGAGGACGATTTCATGAAAGCCCTGATACCAGTTCAAGTCGCCCAGATACATCAGCGGCAATTGCGCCTGGGCGGCGAGCAGCAGGCGTTGTTCCTGATGAAGCTCGACGCCGGGCAGGGCGCTCAGGTGTTTTTCTTCGAGAAACAGGACGCAGGCTTCACGCAGCCAATGGTCTTCAGCGGCACTGATGCCGTCGAGAAAGCTCAGGTGATGGCGCACCCGTTGCCAGAGGTCGTCGGCAATCGGGTGCTTGGCCAAGAGGCGCCGGCGACGCCAGGCGCTCAGTGACCACATGGGTTCAGCGCGATTCGGCTTTGGAGCTGGAGCCGCCGAAACGGCTGCGCACGACGCCGATGATCATCGGCACCAGCGACAGCAGGATGATGCCGACGACGAGCAGCGACAGGTTTTTCTTGATAAACGGTACGTTGCCGAAGAAGTAACCCAGTGTCACCAGACCGCCGACCCACAAAATGGTGCCGAGAATGCTGAAGCCGAAGAAGCGCGGGTAAGGCATCTTCGCCACACCGGCCACGAACGGGGCGAAGGTACGGACGATCGGCAGAAAGCGCGCCAGCGTCACGGTTTTGCCGCCGTGCTTGTCGTAGAAGTCGTGGGTTTGTTGCAGGTAATCGCGACGGAAAATCTTCGAGTTCGGATTGCTGAAGAGCTTTTCGCCGGCCGTTCGTCCGATCACATAGTTGGTGCTGTCACCGAGAATCGCCGCGAGCATCAGCAGCCCCGCCAGCAACACCGGATCCATACCGCCACCGGCCGCCACGGCGCCCGCGATGAACAGCAGGGAATCACCCGGCAGGAACGGCATCACCACCAGACCGGTTTCGCAGAAGATCACCAGAAACAGGATGGCGTAGATCCATGGCCCGTAGTTATTCACCAGCAAATCGAGGTACACGTCGAGATGCAGAATGAGGTCGAGCGGGTTGAAATCCATGGGTGGCACCTGTGTGTCGGCCCGACTCGGCAGGCCTGTGCGGATGACTTCGCGAAAGCCTACAGAGAGGAGTAGTTTTTCTTACAAGCCGGAAAGGTCGGCATTATACGGTTTGAACGTTGGAAAGCGTGTTGGTTTTGTAGCGGGGAATGTCGGGTGTGAGGAATTGTCAGTGAAGAGCGAAAGATCGCAGCCCACCACTGGCTGCGATCCTTTAAAAGCTTACAACTCGTCGCTGATCGGCAACACGTAGTTCTTGAACTCGGTGTCTTCCTTGAAGCCGATGGATTCGTAGGTTTTCTGCGCCACTTCATTGTTGCTGCTGGTCGAGACGCGCATGCGCACGGCCTGGGTTTCCTTGGCCATTTTTTTTGCAGTGCGTATCAGGTTGTCGGCCACGAGCTGGCGACGGGCGTCTTCGGCGACATAGATGTCGTTGAGGATCCATACACGTTTGAGCGAAAGCGAAGAGAAGCTTGGGTACAACTGACAGAAGCCCATGAGTTTTTTGTCGTCATCGTCGGCAAGGGCCAGATAGATGACGGATTCCTTGCGCCGCAGGCGTTTTTCAAGAAATGCCCGAGACGAGTCCGGATAGGGCAAGGAACCATAGAACTCGCGGTATTTGACGAACAACGGGGTCAGTAAATCCAGGTGTTCCAGGGTCGCTTGAATAATCCGCATGCTAGGTCTCGTCCTTCAAGTGGCTGTCTTCACGTGCGCTGACGGCGATGGGAAACCCGGGCGGCCGTGCGTCGATCCTGCCTGAAACCGCCGCCGAAACGCAATGCGGAAACGCTTCAGGTTGTGGGCGGATCCAGTAGGAAATTTCCTTTCATGTCTACACCGTCGTCCGATTCAAGCGTCTGAACCTCTGCTTCGTCCTTCAGACTGACCCCCGAGAGCTGCCGCCGACAGGCTTCACGCATGAGGTACAGCAAGCGGTGAGCCGCCATGCCGTAACTGAGGCCTTCGAGCCGCACGTTGGAAATGCAGTTGCGGTGGGCATCGGTGAGCCCGACCTTCGGATTGTAGGTGAAATACAGACCCAGACTGTCCGGCGAACTGAGGCCGGGGCGCTCTCCGATCAGCATGACAACCATTTTGGCGCCGAGCAGTTCGCCGATTTCATCACCGATGGCCACGCGGCCCTGTTCCACAAGAATGACGGGCGCCACCGACCAGTCATCCGTGCCCATTTGTTCTTCCAGCCGCGTGAGAAAGGGCAAGGTGTGGCGATGTACCGCCAACGCCGACAAACCATCAGCGACGACAATGGCCAAGTCGACGCCGCCCGAATGGGCCAACGCATATTCACGTAATGCTTGCGCCGAGTCATCGCTGAGCTTGCGCCCCAGATCCGGGCGTTGCAGGTAGCTGTTGCGATCCACCGCAGCGCTGTGCAGCAGCAGGGTTTCACGCCCGCGTTCGCTCAGTTGTGCGCCGAGCCCGGCATGATCGAACGGCAGGTGTACCGCGTCCCGCGCCTGGGCGTGGGCAAGCTGGAAATCCAGCTGTGCGCTCGTCGGCAGGCTGGTGCCGGTGCGGCCCAAGGCAATGCGCGCCGGAGTCAGGCGGCGCAGTGCCAGCCAGGGATTTTGTGGGTCGATGGGCGGTTTATCCATATGCTCGTTTATCCCAAGTGCGCCAGCGCCTGGCGGAAGGCCGGTGGCAGGTTGTCGCCGAAGCGAATTTTGCCGTCCGCTTGCGTGAAGATGCCCATGTTCGCCAGCCATTGCTCGAACTCCGGCGCCGGTTTCAGGCCCAGGGTCTGGCGTGCATACAGCGCGTCGTGGAATGAGGTGGTCTGGTAATTGAGCATGATGTCGTCGGAGCCGGGGATGCCCATGATGAAGTTGATCCCCGCGACGCCGAGCAGCGTCAGCAGGGTGTCCATGTCGTCCTGATCGGCTTCGGCGTGGTTGGTGTAGCAGATGTCGCAACCCATCGGCACGCCGAGAAGTTTGCCGCAGAAGTGGTCTTCGAGGCCGGCGCGAATGATCTGTTTGCCGTTGTAGAGGTATTCCGGGCCGATAAATCCTACAACGGTGTTCACCAGGAACGGCTTGAAATGTCGCGCCACGGCGTAGGCCCGCGCCTCGCAGGTCTGTTGATCGACGCCATGATGGGCGTTGGCCGACAGCGCGCTGCCCTGGCCGGTTTCGAAATACATCAGGTTCTGCCCGAGGGTGCCGCGTTTCAGGCTCAGCCCGGCGTCATAGCCTTCCTGCAAGAGGTTCAGGTTGATGCCGAAGCTGGCGTTGGCCGCCTCGGTGCCGGCGATCGACTGAAACACCAGATCCAGCGGCACGCCCCGGTTGGCAGCTTCTATAGAGGTGGTGACGTGGGTCAGCACGCAGGCCTGGGTCGGGATGTCGTAGCGCTGGATGATCGCGTCGAGCATTTCCAGCATCGCGCAGATCGACGCGGTGCTGTCGGTGGCCGGATTGATGCCGATCATCGCGTCGCCGTTGCCGTACAGCAGGCCGTCGAGAATGCTCGCGGCGATGCCGGCCGGGTCGTCGGTCGGGTGATTCGGTTGCAGACGTGTCGACAGGCGCCCGCGCAATCCGAGGGTGCCGCGAAACCGGGTGACCACGCGGATTTTCTGCGCGACCAGCACCAGATCCTGCACGCGCATGATCTTCGACACGGCGGCGGCCATTTCCGGGGTCAGGCCGGGCGCGAGGCTGCGCAGGCTGATTTCGTCGGCGGCATCGCTGAGTAGCCAGTCACGAAAGCCGCCGACGGTGAGATGGCTGACCGCAGCGAAAGCCTGTTTGTCGTGACTGTCGAGGATCAGGCGGGTGACTTCATCGGATTCGTAAGGAATCAGCGCTTCCTGTAAAAAATGCGTGAGCGGAATGTCGGCCAGCGCCATTTGCGCGGCCACACGCTCGCCATCGTTGAGCGCGGCGACACCGGCCAGAAAGTCCCCGGAGCGCGCGGGACTGGCCTTGGCCATGACGGCCTTGAGGCTGTCGAAGCGATAAGTCTGGGCGCCGACAGAATGGGCAAATGCAGCCATGGGGCTAAATTCTCCTGAATACCAAACAGATCAACCCTACCCTATAGGAGCTGCCGCAGCCTCGTTTCACTCGTCAGCTCCTACATGGGGCGTGTGCACTTCAATGTGGCAAGGTTAAATACCTGAAAGCATAGCGTCGGCCGGGGCATTGGCCCGTTGCTTGGCGGTCAGCTGGAAATACAGATACCCGGCCGCCATGAACCCGAGGAATACGCAACCGATCAGCGGGTTGAACCAGGCCATCGCCACCAGACACACCACCGCCAGAAACAGCGCAATCGCTGGCACCACCGGATAGCCTGGCGCGCGGAAGGTGCGCTCCAGGTCAGGCTCGGTTTTGCGCAAGCGGAACAGGCTGAGCATGCTGATGATGTACATCACGATGGCGCCGAACACCGACATGGTGATCATCGCCGCCGTCAGGGTCATGCCCTGCAGATTGACCAGGCCGTCGCTGTAGATCGCCGCAATGCCGACCACGCCACCGGCGAGAATCGCCCGGTGAGGCGTCTGGAAACGCGACAGTTTCGCCAATCCTTTGGGCAGATAACCGGCACGCGCCAGCGCAAAGAACTGCCGAGAATAGCCCAGAATGATCCCGTGAAAACTCGCCACCAGCCCGAACAGGCCGATCCACACCAGCATGTGCATCCATGTCGAGTTGCTGCCGACCACGGCTTTCATCGCCTGTGGCAGCGGGTCGTTGATGTTCGACAGTTGCCGCCAGTCGCCGACACCGCCGGCCATGACCATCACACCGATGGCGAGGAACACCAGGGTCAGAATGCCGCTGACGTAGGCCTTGGGAATCGTACGTTTCGGATCCTTGGCTTCCTCGGCTGCCATGGCCGCGCCTTCGATGGCCAGGAAGAACCAGATCGCGAAGGGGATCGCCGCAAAGATCCCGGGAATCGAGCCCAGGGTGAACTCGTTGGCACCCGACCAGCCGTTGAGCACGAAGTTGCTGAAGCTGAAACCCGGCGCGACCACGCCCATGAACACCAGCAACTCAGCGACTGCGAGCACAGTGACGACCAGTTCGAAGGTCGCGGCGATGCTGACGCCGAGGATGTTGAGGGTCATGAAGATGAAATACGCGCCGACCGCTGCCAGTTTCGGGTCAAGCTCCGGAAACTGCACGTTGAGGTAGGCGCCGATGGCCATGGCGATGGCCGGCGGTGCAAAGACAAATTCGATCAGGGTGGCGATCCCGGCGATCAATCCGCCTTTCTCGCCGAAAGCCCGCCGGCTGTAGGCAAACGGCCCGCCAGCGTGGGGAATCGCGGTAGTCAATTCGGTGAAACTGAAGATAAAACACGTGTACATGGTCGCGACCATCAGCGCCGTGACCAAAAAGCCTAGTGTGCCTGCGGTGCCCCAGCCGTAACTCCAGCCGAAGTACTCGCCGGAAATCACCAGGCCGACGGCAATGCCCCATAAATGCAGGGTGCCGAGTGTGGGTTTGAGCTGTGTGGTGGTTGTCATAAGTCCTCGCTGTCTTTTTTATTGTTCGATTTTTTGGACTTTCGGATGGAGCGGTTGGGGTGGATGGGTGCTGTTCACGCAGCGGCAGATTGTGGATTTCGGGTACGCAAAGGCCGTGCCAGAGCGGCCAGACCATTGGGTTGTGTCATTGAGGGCGCCATCGCTGGCAAGCCAGCGATGGCTATTAAAAGGGCAACACAGGATTAACTGCATCGCCCCAGAGGTTTTAGAAGAAGCCCAACGGATTAATGTCGTAGCTCACCAGCAGGTTTTTGGTCTGCTGATAGTGATCGAGCATCATCTTGTGGGTTTCACGACCGACGCCGGACTTCTTGTACCCGCCGAACGCGGCATGCGCCGGATACAGGTGGTAGCAGTTGGTCCACACGCGACCGGCCTTGATCGCGCGGCCCATGCGGTAGGCGCGGTTGATGTCGCGGGTCCACAGGCCGGCGCCGAGGCCGAATTCGGTGTCGTTGGCGATGGCCAGGGCTTCGGCTTCGTCCTTGAAAGTGGTGATGCTCACCACCGGGCCAAAGATTTCTTCCTGGAACACGCGCATTTTGTTGGTGCCTTTAAGCAGGGTCGGCTGGATGTAATAGCCGGTCGACAGGCTGCCCTCGAGTTTCTCTACCTTGCCGCCAGTCAACAGCTCGGCGCCTTCGCCCTTGGCGATTTCCAGGTACGAAAGGATTTTGTCGAATTGCTGCTCGGAGGCCTGGGCACCGACCATGGTGTCGGTGTCGAGCGGGTCGCCACGCTTGATCTGCATGACCTTCTTCATCACCACTTGCATGAATTCGTCGTAAATCGATTCCTGAACCAGCGCACGGGAAGGGCAGGTGCAGACTTCGCCCTGATTGAAGAACGCCAGCACCAGACCTTCGGCGGCTTTCTCAATGAACGTCGGCTCGGCCTGCATGATGTCTTCGAAGAAGATGTTCGGCGATTTGCCACCCAGCTCCACGGTGGACGGAATGATGTTCTCGGCGGCGCACTTCATGATGTGCGAGCCGACCGGGGTCGAGCCGGTGAAGGCAATCTTGGCGATGCGTTTGCTGGTGGCCAGGGCTTCGCCGGCTTCTTTGCCGAACCCTTGCACGACGTTGAGCACGCCCGGCGGCAGCAGGTCGCCGATCAGTTCCATCAGCACGGTGATGCCCAATGGGGTTTGCTCGGCAGGTTTAAGCACCACGCAGTTACCGGCAGCCAGTGCTGGCGCGAGTTTCCATGCGGCCATCAGAATCGGGAAATTCCACGGGATGATCTGGCCGACCACGCCCAGTGGTTCATGAATGTGATAGGCAACGGTGTTGCCGTCGATTTCGGCTGCGCTGCCTTCCTGAGCGCGCAGGCAGCCGGCAAAGTAGCGGAAATGGTCGGCAGCCAGCGGGATGTCGGCGTTGAGGGTTTCGCGGATGGCTTTGCCGTTGTCCCAGGTTTCAGTGATCGCCAGCAGTTCGAGGTTCTGTTCGATGCGGTCGGCGATTTTCAGCAGCGTCAGCGAGCGTGCCTGCGCGGAGGTTGTGCCCCAGGCGTCGGCGGCGGCATGGGCGGCGTCCAGCGCCTTGTCGATGTCTTCGGCGGTGGAGCGGGGGAATTCGGCAATCGCTTCGCCATTCACTGGCGAAGTGGTAGTGAAGTACTGACCTTTGACAGGCGCGACGAACTCGCCGCCGATGTAGTTACCGTATTTGCTCTTGAACGAGACTTTGGCGCCTTCAGTACCGGGGTGAGCGTAACGCATGATGAATGTCTCCTTGGCTTTTGTGCTTATAAGGGAGTGGCGCAAGTGCGCTTGCTATAAGCTTAGAGCAAAGGTCGGGCCACTGCCTTGCAGGGCTGGTAAATCAAGGTCTTGAGGAATTTTTGTCGGACGGGCGGAGTGCGGCTGTCGCGTAATCGGTACAGCTTGGGTGACAGTTTGTACCGTATCCGCCACAGCCTGTGACCGGGTGGTCTTGCCAGCATTGCAATGCGTCGACGGCTGGAGGATGCTCGGCACTCAAATGAACTGATGGCCCAGGAAAACCCGGTTCATGCAGGAGCTGCCGAAGGCTGCGGCAGCTCCGGCAGTGGGGGGGAGAACAATAAGAAATGCACGACAACCATTTGAGTCGCCATGCCCAACAGGTTCTCACCACCACCCAGGGCAAGCCGCACCTGCATGGCCCCGGGGCGGATCCGTCGATTGCCCGGTCGTGGCTGCGGTGTCTGGAGGATTACCACCTCGACCCGGCGCTGGCCATCGCCCCGACCGTGCTCGACCACGGACGCGTCCTCGAAAGTCGTGAACGCTTGCAACAGGTATTGCAGATCGCCGGCAATGAAATGAGCAGCCTGCATCAACAGCTGTCCGGCGCTGGTCATGCAGTGCTGTTGACCGATGCGCGCGGGGTGATCCTCAACTGCGTCACCGCTCCCGCCGAGCGCAAGATTTTCGAACGCGCCGGCCTTTGGCTCGGTGCCGACTGGAGCGAAGCGTGCGAGGGCACCAACGGCATCGGCACCTGTCTGGTGGAGCGTCAGGCGCTGACCATCCATCAGGACGAACACTTTCGCGGCCGCCACACTGGCCTGACCTGTTCGGCGAGCCCGGTGTTCGACCCGCACGGCGAGTTGCTCGCGGTGCTCGACGTGTCCTCGGCGCGGCATGATGTGTCGCGCCAGAGCCAGTTCCACACTATGGCGCTGGTCAACCTTTCGGCGAAGATGATCGAAAGCTGTTATTTCCTGCGCTGCTTCGATAACCAATGGTTGCTGCGTTTTCATCTGCAAGCCGAATCCGTCGGCCTGTTCAGTGAGGGTTTGCTGGCGTTCGACGGGGAAGGGCGGATCAGTGCGGTCAACCAGAGCGCACTGAACCTGCTCGGGCACTTTCGCGGCGGATTGCTGGGCAAACCGGTCGAGGCGTTTTTCGATTGCTCCCTGGATGACTTACTTGGTCGGGCCAGCGCCAATGCCAGCGCCAGTTGGCCGCTGCGCACCCGCGACGGTCGGCACTTGTTTGCTGTGTTGCGCGGTGAAGCGCGTCGACCCTCGCCGATTCAGCCGGCACGTTTACCGGTCGCCGCCGAAGCGCCGCGTCTGCCGGGGATTTGCCTGGATGACCCCGAACTGCAGGCCGACTTCCGCAAAGCCCTGCGCGTGTTCGAGCGTGACGTGCCGCTGCTGATCAATGGCGAAACCGGTTCCGGCAAGGAAGCCTTCGCCAAAGCCGTGCACAATGCCAGCCAAAGGTCAGGCAAAGCCTTCGTCGCCCTCAATTGCGCGGCGATTCCCGAAAGCCTGATCGAGAGCGAGCTGTTCGGCTATCGCGGCGGCAGCTTCACCGGTGCGCGCAAGGACGGCATGCGCGGCAAGCTGCAGCAGGCCGACGGCGGCACATTGTTCCTTGATGAAATCGGCGACATGCCGCTGGCCCTGCAGACCCGATTGTTGCGGGTATTGGAAGATCGGCAAGTGGTGCCGATCGGCGGCGAGCCTGAAGCGGTCAACGTGCGCATCATCAGCGCGACCCACCGTCATTTGCTGGGGCGCGTCGAGGACGGCAGTTTCCGCGAAGACCTTTATTACCGGCTCAACGGGCTGGAAGTGGCATTGCCGGCATTGCGTGAGCGTGCAGACAAATCGCAGCTGCTGGATTTTCTGCTGGCCGAAGAGGCGGGTGGCGAGACGCTGGTGATTGACGAAGCGGCGCGTCAGGCATTGCTGGCGTTCAGTTGGCCCGGCAACGTGCGGCAGTTGCGCAATGTGTTGCGTACGTTGGCGGCGTTGTGTGACGGCGGGGTGATTGGGCTGGAGGATTTGCCGGTAATGATTCGTCAGGCGCGGCCGGTCGTTGCGCAAGTTGCTGCGTCTGAACATCCGCTGGAAGATGCCGAGCGCTCAGCGCTGCTCGATGCGCTGGAGCAGACGCGGTGGCACATGACCCATACCGCCAATCAACTGGGCGTCAGCCGCAATACCCTCTATAGAAAACTGCGCAAGCACGGAATCACCCGTACCGCTCCTACAGGGATTGTGTGAGACACACCTAAAGAGTGCGATTTTCCCCTCCCTACGCTAACCTGCGGCCATGTTTTACGAGGTCGACTATGCACATTCATATTCTGGGTATCTGCGGGACTTTCATGGGCTCGATGGCGGTTTTGGCCAAAGAGCTGGGCCATCACGTCACCGGCTCCGACGCCAATGTCTATCCGCCGATGAGCACGCAACTTGAAGCCCAAGGCATTGAGCTGACGCAGGGTTACGACCCGGCGCAACTGGATCCCGCGCCGGATCTTGTTGTGATCGGCAATGCCATGTCCCGTGGCAACCCGGCGGTGGAATACGTGCTGAACAAAGGCCTGCCGTACGTCTCCGGCCCGCAATGGCTGGCCGATCATGTACTGCAAGGTCGCTGGGTGCTCGCCGTCGCGGGCACTCACGGCAAGACCACCACCAGCAGCATGCTTGCCTGGGTGCTGGAACACGCCGGTATGAGCCCGGGTTTCCTGATCGGTGGCGTGCCGCAGAATTTCTCGGTGTCCGCGCGTCTGGGCGGCACCCCGTTCTTTGTGATCGAGGCTGACGAGTACGACAGTGCCTTCTTCGACAAGCGTTCGAAGTTCGTTCATTACCGTCCGCGCACCGCAATCCTGAACAATCTTGAGTTCGATCACGCCGATATCTTCCCCGATCTGCCGGCCATCGAGCGGCAATTCCACCACTTGGTGCGCACCATTCCAAGCGAAGGCCTGGTCATCCATCCGACCACCGAGCCTGCCTTGCAACGAGTGATCGAGATGGGTTGCTGGACGCCGGTACAGACCACGGGCGCCGGCGGTCAATGGCAGGTCAAGTTGCTCAGCGAAGACGGTTCGGCATTTGAAGTGATGTTCGAGGGCGTTTCCCAAGGCACCGTCGAGTGGGATCTGACCGGTCAGCACAACGTCGCCAACGCCCTGGCCGCGTTGGCCGCTGCACGTCATGTTGGCGTCGTGCCATCGTTGGGTATTGCCGGGTTGAGCGCGTTCAAGAACGTCAAACGCCGCATGGAAAAAGTCGCCGAAGTACGCGGCATCACCATCTACGACGACTTTGCGCACCACCCGACCGCCATCGCCACCACCCTTGATGGGCTGCGCAAACGCATCGGCGATGCACCGCTGATCGCGATCATCGAGCCGCGTTCCAACTCCATGAAACTCGGCGCGCACCGTGACGGTTTGCCGGAAAGTGTGGTCGATGCCGATCAGGTGATCTGGTACGCCCCGGCCAACCTCGGCTGGGATCTGGCCGGCACCGCCGCGCTGTGCACCGTGCCGTCGATTGTCAGCGATTCCCTTGAAGGCATCATCGAGCGCGTGAAGAGCCAGGCCCAGCCCGGCACTCATGTGGTGATCATGAGCAACGGCGGTTTCGGCGGCCTGCACGGCAAACTTGCCGAGGCGCTGCAATGAACAACGGCCCGGAACGCATCACGCTGGCGATGACCGGCGCGTCCGGCGCCCAGTATGGCTTGCGCCTGCTCGATTGCCTGGTGCGCGAAGATCGCGAAGTGCACTTCCTGATTTCCAAAGCCGCGCAGTTGGTGATGGCGACCGAGACCGACGTCTCGCTGCCGCCCAAACCTCAGATGATGCAGGCGTTCCTCACCGAGTACACCGGGGCCGCCGCCGGGCAGATCCGCGTGTATGGCAAGGAGGACTGGATGTCGCCGGTAGCCTCGGGTTCCGGGGCGCCAGCCGCGATGGTGGTGGTGCCCTGTTCCACGGGCACGCTGTCGGCGATTGCGACCGGTGCCTGCAATAACTTGATCGAGCGGGCCGCCGATGTGACGTTGAAGGAACGCCGCCAGTTGATTCTGGTGCCGCGCGAAGCGCCGTATTCGAGCATTCATCTGGAACACATGCTCAAGCTGTCGAACATGGGCGTGACCATCCTGCCGGCCTCGCCCGGGTTTTATAACCAGCCGCAGACCATTGATGATTTGATCGATTTCGTCGTGGCGCGGATTCTCAATCTGCTCGGCATTCCCCAGGACATGCTGCCGCGTTGGGGCGAGCACCATTTGAGCAGCGATGAATAAACTGCTGGCGATGGTGCTGGCGCTGCAACTGACCGGTTGCGCCACGGCGCGCACCCTCGACGCGGCGAAACCCGGCGCGCCGGTGGTGTATGCCGGGACGCGGCTGGATCTGTATGCGATGAATGGCGGCTGTTGCGCGATGGATCGGTTCGGCGCTGAAGCGCCGAGTTATCCCGGAGTGGATCTGCCGGCCAGTGCGCTGCTGGATACGCTGTTGTTGCCTTTGTCGTTATTGACGGTGATCGGCGTGAGTTTTCAGGCGACCGGGGGATTGTAAGGGAGTGCTGCGCACTCCATCGCCAGCAGGCTGGCTCCTACAAAGGGGCGGGGTTGTACGCTTAAAGTTTGTTCACTCACAAATCCTGTGGGGGCTGGCTTGCCAGCGATGGCGCCAGCCCGGGCGGCATCCATCTATTTACCCAATTTGCGCAAATCATCCGACTCGATCACCCGTACCCCATCCTGTTCTTCCAGCGCCAGACGCCACATTGCGCGGGCCAGTTGGCAGGCTTCGATGCCGCGATATTTGCCGGGAATCAATTTCGACAAGGGCCCGGCGACCTGTTCGGCCAAGCGCGGCTCGGTGCGTTCGCCCAACAGCAGTGACGGCCGGCAAATGGTCAACTGCGGCCAGTCCTGAGCGCGTAGCGCCTGCTCCATCTCACCTTTGACGCGGTTATAGAAAATCGAGGATTTCGGATCGGCGCCTATCGCGCTGATGACGATCAGGTGCCGTGCGCCCATTTCCCGCGCGCGCTTGGCGAACGCCACGACCATGTCCAGATCCACAGCGCGGAACGCTGCTTCCGAGCCGGCCTGTTTGATCGTAGTGCCGAGGCAGCAATAGGCGATGTCGACGCGGCCATCGAGCTGCGGCAGAAACACCTGTGGATCACCCACCGGGTTTTCCAGGTGCGGATGTTCGGCCAGCGGCCGGCGTGAAGGCGCCAGAACACGAGTGATGGTCGGCTCGTTGAGCAGCCGGTCGAGTAGATGTTCCCCGGTCAGCCCCGTGGCTCCGGCAAGCAATACATGCTGAGGCGTCAAGTACATAGTGTCTCTCCCTTGATACTGTTCAGCTTAGTTGCTCTTTATCGTCCCGTCGTTCAACGCGGCACTTTGCAAAGCTTTTCGAGCTTGTTGTTTGCGCAACAATTGCCAGTGTGACAACACGGTTTTTGACGCCCAGATTTGTGGCTCCGAGGCCTCGAAGCCGTCCGCCAGCTCTCGCTCGGCGACGGTGGCCCTGGCCAGTTTGAAGGCTTGCTCCAGATCGTCGGTCTGATTCAGCGCCTGGGCGAACAGAGCGTCGCCGAAGTAAGTGAAGTTGGCTTCTTCCGAGCAACCAAAGGACACGCGGTCGGCGCGCGAAGCGGTCATGATCAGCGTGCGTTCGTCCTTCAGCGCCGGGATAAAGCCCCCGGAATAGCACGAGGAAATCACGATAACCTTGTCGCGGTTTTTCAGCGGCGCCAGCACGGCGGCGAGTTCGTCGGCGGGCAGGTCGGCCAGTTCCATGCGCGGCTGGTCGAGCACCAGTTCATGTTCGGCGGTGCCGTGGCTGGTCAGGTAGATGAACAGCAAGTCTTCAGGGCCGCTGCGCTCGGCCAGCGCGAGCGCTGCACGACGCAAATTCTCGCGGGTGGCCATCGGCCGGTCGCCGAGGTGATCGCGATGGTTGACCAGACGAATCTGGCCATAGGCGCCGAAACGGCTGGCGAGCATGTTGGCGACGAAGTCGGATTCGCGCAGGAACACGCTTTGCTTGCCATCGCCGCCGAGGGTCAATGTGTACAACTCCACCGCAGGCGTCGAGGCCGGCAGGCTGGCCAATGCGTCTTCGAGTAGATGACCTTGGGCCAGCAGCCCGATCTCGAGGGTGTCGGGGAGTAATTTGCCGTCGGCGTCACGCACGCGCTGGCCATTGATCCAGGTGCCGCTGAGCACGGTGCCTTCGGTCAACACCAAGGTGCCGCGTCCCGAATAGGTGTCGTTGTCGAATCCGCCGACATAGAAGCTGCCATCGGCCAGGTTCAAACGGCCCTGGCCGCTGAAACGCCAGTCCGTGAACGAGCCGATGTAATGGCTGCCGTCAGCGCCAATCAGTTCGCCTTTGCCGGTCAGTGCGCCTTCCTTGAACTGGCCGAGCCAGACATCGCCGTCAGCGTTTTCGTAGCGCCCCTTGCCGTGCAGTTGATTGTTCTTGAAACCGCCTACATAAATGTCGCCGTCGGCGCTGTTGAACGTGCCGTTGCCTTCCAGTTGGCCGTTGACGAAATGCCCGGTGAAAGAATTGCCGCTGGCATCGCCACGCTGGCCTTCACCATTGGGTTTGCCGTGGGCGAACTGGCCTTGATACGAGCTGCCGTCATCAAGTTCGAGGCGGCCAAGTCCGGAATATTGGTCAGCCTTGAATTCGCCACGATACCTCATGGCGTTTTCTTTGAGGGTGCCTTCGCCGTCGCGCCGACCGAGCTTGAAGCCGCCGGTGTAGCTGCTGCCGGGTGTGGTCAGCGTGCCCTGGCCGTCGAACAACCCCTGCTGGAACTGCCCGCGATAGACCTCGCCATTGCTGCCGTGCCATTCGCCCTGACCGTGCCATTGCCCCTTGTCGAACTGCCCGGCGTACCAACTGCCGTTGGGATAATCGACGCGGCCCTGGCCTTGCAGCAAGCCGTCGACCAGTTCTCCGCGATAACGTCCGCCGTCGGGCAGGCGCGCGTCCGGGGGCAACAGCGATTCGCCGTCGCCGCACGCGGTGAGCAAAAGGGACAGGGCAATGGGAGCAAGGGCGGCGAGTGAGCGCATAGCGGGATCCGGGCAATTAGGCGACCGAGTATGCCGCAGCTATGCGTCGCATATATAGAGAGCTGATGCGAAACAGCGTGCGCCGCTTCGCATCCAGAGGCTTAAACGAAGCAGAGCGACAGCGGTTCGGCGATATAGGCCGGTTTGTCCGAGCCTTCGATCTCAAGCGTGGCGGTGGCTTTGAGCAGCCATTGGCCGGGTTTCTTCTCAGTCACTTCATTCATGTCGACCTTGAGCCGCACTTTGGAATTGACCTTGACCGGTTGAATGAAACGTACGCTGTCCAGGCCATAGTTGACGACCATCTTCACGCCCTCGGGCAGGATCAGGATGTCTTCCATCAATTTCGGCATCAGCGACAACGACAGAAAGCCATGGGCGATGGTGCTGCCAAACGGGGTTTGCGCGGCTTTGACCGGGTCGACATGGATGAACTGATAATCACCGGTGGCTTCGGCGAACAGGTTGATGCGTTCCTGATCGATGGTGAGCCATTCGGAACGTCCGAGTTCCTTGCCGACATAATCTTTGAGCTCTGCAACGGGAACATAGGGCATTGAGACTCTCCTTGGGTTCATCGGTTTTATAGTTTTTGAGTGGACGGATTCGTCCATCCTGCGAACCACTGTAGATCAACATGGCGATTTGCTCCGGTCAACCGACCATGCTTTTGGCGAATGCCGATGCATAGGCGTGCAGGGACTTTGTAGGAGCTGCCGCAGGCTCGGGCGCGTTCGGCAGCTCTGCACGGTGGAGGTGGGTGAGCGCTGGCCCGACATGCTTATAATGTGCGGCGCCTTTTACAGGAGATGTCGGATGTTGTTACGTGGCCTGACCATGCTGGTGCTGTTCCAATTGCTCGGCACGGCGCTCAATCATTTGCTGTTGCCGGTGCTGCCGGGGCCGATTATCGGCCTGCTGCTGTTGCTGGCCTTCCTGATCGTGCGCGGCCAGGTCGGCGAGCCGCTGAATCTTGCGGCCGGCAGTCTGCTGCGTTATCTGCCGTTGCTGCTGGTGCCGCCGGCGGTGGGCGTGATGGTCTACGCCAAGGACATTGCCGCCGATTTCTGGGCAATTGTCGGCGCGCTGGTGTTGTCACTGATTCTGTCGATGGCCTTCGCGGGCGTGCTGATGCAGCGCATGGTCAAGCGGCACGCGCCGCGCTCGGAGGACTCCTGATGCTGTTTGACTGGCAAGGCGCCTGGACTTCGGTGATCCATCATCCGCTGTTCGGCATCGGCATTACCCTTGGCGCCTATCAACTGGTGCTGGCGGCATTCGAGAAAACCCGCTGGATCTTTTTGCAACCGGTGCTGGTCTCCATGCTGTTGGTGATCGGTGTGTTGGTGGGTTGCGGCTTGAGTTACGCCGAATACCGCAAGAGCACCGAGATCCTCAGCATCCTGCTCGGCCCGGCCACCGTGGCGCTGGCCGTGCCGTTGTATCTGAACCTGCGACGCATCCGCCAATTGTTCTGGCCGATTTTTACTACGCTGGTGATAGGCGGCGTCGTCGCCACCGGCATGGGTGTGGCGCTGGGCTGGTCGTTTGGCGCTGAACACATGATATTGATGACCATGGCGCCGAAGTCGGTGACTTCGCCGATTGCGATGCTGGTGGCGGAGCAGATTGGTGGCGTTGCGGCGCTGGCGGCGGTGTTCGTGTTGATCACCGGGGTGATCGGCGCGATCTTCGGCCCGACGCTGCTGACCCGACTCGGCGTGCACAGCCCCGAGGCGCGCGGCATGGCGCTGGGCATGACGGCCCACGCGGTCGGCACGGCGGTGGCGATGCAGGAAAGCGATGAATGCGGCGCCTTCGCGGCGCTGGCGATGAGTTTGATGGGCGTGGCCACGGCAGTATTCCTGCCGTTGGCGGTGTCGATGGTGGTCTAAGGAAAATGTCTATGAGCCTGCCGCTTTTCCCGTTGAACACAGTGCTGTTTCCCGGCTGCAACCTGGATTTGCAGATCTTCGAAGCGCGCTACCTGGACATGATCGGCCGCTGCATGAAGCAGGGCGGCGGATTTGGCGTGGTATGCATTCTTGAAGGCAGCGAAGTCGGCGCCGCGCCGGAAGGTTTTGCGCTGGTCGGTTGCGAGGCACGGATCATCGATTTCCAGCAGCAGGAAAACGGTTTGCTGGGGATTCGCGTGCAGGGCGGGCGGCGCTTCAACGTCCTGCGTACCGAGGTTCTGCGCGATCAATTGATGGTCGCCGATGTCGAGTGGCTGGAAGACGAGCCCGAGCAGCCGCTGCAGGACGAGGATGCCGATCTGGTCGCATTGCTCACGGCCCTCGCCGAACACCCGATGGTCGAAGCGCTGCACATGGGCATCGAAGCGACAGGGCAGCAGTCATTGGCCAATCAGTTGGCGTATCTGCTGCCGTTTGCCGAAGAAGACAAACTCGATCTGCTGCAACTGGATGACCCGCAGCAGCGACTGGATGCGATCCAGGCGCTGCTCGATGAGTTGCAGGGCGAGTTATTCGCCTAGGACGGGGCAGGCGGCATCGCTCGACCTCGTCAGAGCTGCTTATTCGGGCCAGACAATGTCGTTAGCGAACCAGGGCCTGCCTGCTGGCAGATCAAGGATCGGTTTGCCGGCGTCGGCGGCCGCGTCGATCAAGGCGTCATACTCGTGTTGGTTGCGGGAGCCGGCGTGGGTTCTGTCCTCGATGCTGTTGCGTAAAAAGCCGGTTTCAGCCTGAGCGACGACATCGTCGATTTTCGCTCCCCGCGTGAGGCTGGAGTCGAGCAGCCAGATGCGATCAGTGGTGATACCGCTTCTGGACGCAGAGATCAGCGCCTCCAGGTCATCCTCCGGAAACCACGCGCCTCTGCGCTGCGCCCCGAGATTGAAAAAAATGTTCTCTTCCGCCAACACCACTTCCATGCCTCGCGTGTCGATGGCGTAGGTGAAGATGACCTTCTGATTGTGTCGGGTGGTCTCGTAATTTCGCTCCGAATCCAGCGATACGGCGGAGTCCGACCATTCGCTCTCGGAGCTTTCACTGCTGTCCGAGCTTGAGCCGTCGTCGGAATCATCCGGACTCTTCCCCGGGTATTTGTTTCGTTGACTGTTGTAGGTCAGGTATTGCGGATCGGGCGTACCGCTGGCGTAAGTTTTGACCGAGTCCAGACTGATGGTGGCGCTGATCGGTTTTTCGCTGGTTGCGCCCGGCGGATGCTTCATGCGCGGCAGCATCCGGCCACTGTCATCCAGCTCAAACGGGGTGCGCTCGTCGGCGCGGAACAACCCGGGAATGTCGGTGCGGTACAGGCAATCGTTCTTGTTGCGCCGATAACCCAGCTTGACCAGAAACGCGTCCAGAAACGCTCTGCTGACGCTGTCTTCAAAATCCGTCAGGCCACGGTTTGTGGCCGTGCCGTTGCGCAAATGCAATATCAGCGGTTCGATTTCGGCATGCAGGTGATCGAAGCGATCAGTGGCGTCGGCATCAAGCGACAGGATTTTGTGTTGCTCGGCCCATTGCGGGATGCGCAATTCCTTCAGCAGATCCTGACGAAGCCGCTCGTGTTGTTCCGGCGACAAGTTGAAATCACGCAAGCGCTGGGCGATTTGGTCGGATGTTTCTGCGGGAAACAGCCGTGGCAGCAAATCGTTGTTCAGTTCGGTTCGCAATTTATTCAGGTCTATGGCTTTGCTTCGTTTTGCCTGCGGGTCGCTGATGCCGACGCCATCCGGATGCGGGCGTTTGGTACCCGGCTTTTCGGCACTCCACGTCGCTTCACCGCTGATTTTGTAAAGCGCAGGGCCCGACGGCAGTTTTTTGTACAGATCCATCGCCCGATACGCCTCAACGCTGGCGTCGTACTCGACATAGACGGTGCCAACATCCTTCACATCGACGAACTTGCGCCCGACGATGTAGCGAAATCCTTCGTCATCGGCCGGTTGCAGGCCGCGCAGCATGGCGGGCTTGAGCAGATAACGGTTCAGTGGCGGCGTCAGTCCGGATTGATTCGTCACAAAGTCCGGCAAATCGGTGATTGCCACACCTGAGCGAGTCGAAGTACCGGCGGCAGGTTGATCGGCGGAACCGTGAAGATTGATGTCTGGCGTTGCACCGGGCCGCAGCGTGGCATGGCTTGGCTGCGGCGGGCGCACCAGTGGTGCTTCGCCGTCCGGTCGCCCGTGGGGCGGGGTGATGGCCGTTGGCTGAGTGATCCGGGGCGGGTTCTGAGTAACGGGTGGTTTAGGTCGCATCGTGTCATTCCTTGACGATTGAGCGGCGGGTTGGACGGGGTGTTCAAAATTCGGTTGGTGCGTCGACGGGCGTGATCAATTCAAACAGGGCGTCGACCTCGTAGCGATCGCCCGATGCGAGGACGACGGTGACGGTTTCCAGCGGTAGCAGCGGATCGTTACTGTCCGGCAGTTGAACGTGGATGCTGCCGATCTTGAGCAAATTGTCGCTCAAGCTCAGGTCGGCGTGGCTGATCCGCTCCGTGAGGTGGCCCAGATGAATGTTCCAGGTGCTGGAGCCTGAACGTTCCGCGTCTTCGGCTGCAGTCGACAGTTCGATGCGGGTATTGCTGGCCGGATAGATTTCATAAGTCGCCGAGCGTCCCTCAAGCCAATACATCGCGTTGTGCGCCGCTACCTCAAAATCGATCCGTTGCGGGGTGCGCTTGAGTACGCGTTTTTCGCGAGAAGGTTTGACGAACAGGTATTTACCGGCGCGCTCGCGCAATGAGGTGGGGCTTTGAATTGAGCGGTATCCGCTGTGGGCGGCATCGTCAGCGTAGTTGTTCGCCGGGTAATCGAGGCGGTAGGAAACACCGTCGCGCATCACCAGAATGAACTCGTGATTGATTGCCCACGGCCCAGCGAGAATGCCAGCGCCCCTGTTGGTTTTCTTGCTTGTATCTTCGGACATGCCGCCATGAAGGCTCACCATGCCGCCTCCTTTGAAGGTCAGCGTGAAATGGCTGCGATCGTAGCCGAGCACTTTGAACGCCCCCTGTACTGTCGACTCGACGACATAAATGAACCGGACCTCGGCGATTTCCGCGCTGTCGAAATCCAGGTAAAGCGTAGTTCTGCACACCTTCGCCTCAGGGCGCGCAACGACCGTCGCCTGTCGGGTTGCGCGGGAGACGTAGTAAAACGAGTTCAAGCCTTTGGGAATGTTTTCCGGTTGGCCATTCAGCAGGGCGGGGGACGCCTTGGCATTGCCTGGCTTAACGACAATGAGGTTGACTGGCTGATCAGTGAAGGTGGCGTTTGCTTGCGGCCAGTCCGGTTGCAGGTGATAGCCATCGGTGGTGATGAACAGCCACTTGTCGTTATGCAGCGACCGTTCGCCATCACGGCTTTCGTAGACCGATTCGATCGCCAGTCGGCGTTGTGCGGTTTGCGGATGATCGTCACGCAGCGATTCGATCACCAGCGCGTCGCCGGTAAGTCGCCAGCTCTGAATGGATTCGAGCGGCACGCCCAGATACACCGTGCTCTGCTCTTGGCCGTCTTCTGTGATGGAGACGAAATTGCTCATCGGATCGAGCGTATAGGCATCGGCGCCGCTGCCACCGTTGACGATGACGTGGCTGCCTCGAGTCAAGACATGATCGTCACCGGCGCCGGCGTCGATCACGTCCTCGCCATTGGCGGCAATCACTTCATTCCTGTCCGAGCCGGTCACGCGGTTCTTCGCACCGGCCAGTGTTTCGACTTTTTCGATGCTTTCCAGCCGCGTGTGCAGCACCGGTTCGGCCGTTTGGTCGGCCGGGCGCAGACTCATCTTTCCCAGGTTCAGGTCGATGTCGTAGCCGAGGTAGGGAGGCACGTTCGCGCCATGATCTTTGCGCGAGTGTTTGCCCTGCAGCCACAGAAGATCATTACCGTCGCCGCCTCGCAATGCACTGACCCGGTCACCGCTTGGGGTTGTCTCGAGCGTCTCGGATGCGGTCTGGAAGACGAAGGTGTCATCCTTTTCGCCCCCCGTGAGGCCTTTTTTGCCGGCGCCATAATTGAAAAAATTCGGCTTGGTCTTGAGGCCCTTCACCGTGTCGTTGCCGCCGCCCAGTTGCCAGAGCACACCCTTGTCAGCACCGGCCTGCCCGTTAATGACGCGTGTATCGCCGGACGGCAGGCCTTGGGTGGCATCGTAATCGTCATCGACTTCGAGGATGGCTGGCATGTTGGTTGTGGTGAACGACGACTCGCCCAGTGCCTCGTCCCACCGGTACTTGTAGATCCGCGTGGGTTGCATCGTCACTTCGAAACGACCGTTCACCACCGCCTCGACACTTTCCTTGAGCTCCTTGTTGAGCCAGCCGATGCTTTTGCTTTCCAAGGCCTTGGCGTAATCGCTCCAGGTTTTGGCGATGGTGAAGCGATCCATCAATTCCTGATCCTGGCTCTGTCCGGTGAACGCGAACCAGCCCGCGCGCCAGCGCTCGTGCACGCTCAGTTCGATGTAGTCGTCGATGTCATCCACTTGGCGGGCGGCGGCGTATATCTTCGCGCCGACAATCATGATGGCCGCAGCGGCAATGCCGATCGGGCCGGCAGCCTTGAACCCCAGCAGCGCCGCGCCGCCGAGCATCAGCGACAGGCTCGCGCTGAATACGCTGAGGCCGCCGGTGACGTAGAGATCCTGCGCGGCTTTGCCTTGCGCCTTGGCTGCATCGTTGAACGCGGTGATCGCGGTGTACAAATCGAACGGCAGCGTCAGCGCGCTGGCGATCAGCCCCGCGCCTCGGCTCAACCTCAGTCCCGTGGTGGTTTTGCCGAACTGCTGGAAGGTCGTCATGCCATTGCGGATCATCTTCTCGCCGGCTTTGCTCAGGGAATATTCCAGGGTCAGTGAACCTATCTCGGCCACCGCACCGCCGACGTTGATCGCCACTTCGCCCAGCTCGCCTTTTTTCAACGCATCGACGGCGCCGACATAGGCGCTGTAAAAACCATAGGCTTGCATGCCGACGCCCATTCCAGTCATGGCGCGACTCTTGGTTTTATCGACCCAGCTCGGTAAGTGGTCGCTCAACGGACTTCTGTGGATATCGATACGCTGGATGGAGTTGAGCAAACCGGCGACTTTGTTGATCTCCACAGCAGCGGCGCCGGCCGGCAACTGGCGCATCAGGGGCGCGCTGTCCACCGAGCGATGGGTGGCGATTTCATACAACAGGGTCGTGATCAGTTCGCTGTCTTGCGTACTCGCCGTTTTGATCCGGTGCTCAACCTTGACCGGGTCAAACGACAGCCCATCGATGAAGTCCTGGCCAGGCTCCGAGAAATAAGTATTGGCGGCACTGATGGCCTCGCCGTTGAATTTGCCGCCGAGCGCCTGTAGCTCGCGACGGCTGACGGCGATTTCGCCGATTTGCAGTGGGCCGAAGAGTTTGTCGAGCTTGCGCAGCGAAGGGGGCTTGCCTGTCATCGGGGGATTATCGATTGTTTCCGAAATAGACGGCGTTTCAATATCGGAAATCCTGACAAGCGATACCAACTGTATTGCCTGATTGTCATTCGTAGATAAATTAGTCACAAAAACATGCTCGTGCGTTGTTGGGTGGCCGGGTCGTCATCTAATTTGGCATGGCGACGAGCAAGTGTTCAGGACGTTTATTTGTCCGGATGTGTAGTCTTGTTTTGTATGGGTTTGCGTTTGTTTTTTGTGTTTTTCCAACTTAGCGTGAAGTGCGAGCTGGTTTTTTCGAATGGAGTGGTCATGAAAATATATGAAGATGAATGGGCTTTTTGGGATGACATTGTCGGGCGCTATATTCTCAAATACGCCAGTACGGATCCGAATACCGACAATATTGTTGAAGCGGCCGGGTATTACGCTGATTCGGCAATCATTGAGCGACGCAAACGCAGGCGCGTAAAGGGCGCGCCTGCGGCAAGTGTTTCAGCGCAGGTATCCTCAGGCGTGACGGCGGGTATTTCAGTTGGTTGAGCGGTATTACAAATGGACTTGTAAGTAAGGAAGTAGTTATGGCAGGTAATAAAATAGATCCGTTCATGGCCACGCTGTTTGTTAACGGAATACCGTTGATGTTAAACAAATATGTGATGGAACAACGCTTGCTGCGTCCGCGATTGACGACAAGGCAACGCCTTGAGGCAGAAATAGCGATCAATAATCCGCGAAGTGGGCCAATCGTGACACTCGCGGATGACGATGAAGCAACACCGTTATTGTTGGAGTTCGTTCCGGACAATAATCGCTATGTCATTTATGCAAGAACGCCGGGAGCCTATTTTGGCTGGCATCTTGAAATGAGTGGAGAACCGAGAGCGCTAAGAGTGGCGCAGGGGACGAAAACCCTGGGAAGTTACTTCTCTCTGGAAAATACTTACGGAAAGTTGACGGCGGCCAAGGATTTTCAGTTCAGTCCGATGTCACTCTCGTGGGTCAGTGAAGAAAGAAACAGGGGGTTGTATCTGGGTGATGAAAATAGCGTCAGGTTTTTCATGGACGCAAATCCCAACAAGACGGTTCACCATGCTTTTAATGGGTTGCCTTGCACGTTCGTTCTCAGAAAAGTATGACTTCGGCGTGTACCTGCGCCGAAGTCATAGGTTGCAGTGCTAATAGGCGTAACGCAGCATCGTGTGCGGTAAGTGGCGCAAGACGAAAAAGCCGAACATCGCCAATAGTGCCGGCAGAATCAGCCACCAGACCTTGAACGGCATCGCCTCAAGCGGTGCGCGACGCTGGCTCAGCCACAGGCCGGCGGCGCAGACACACGCGGCGAGCATGGCGCCGGCCAGCACATCGGTCGGCCAATGCGCGCCGAGATAAACCCGCGACAAGGCAATCGACAGCGCCGGCAGGCACCCGAGCAATAGCCAGGTCAGGCGCATCCGTGGTGGCTGGCCGCGCCCGGCCAGCACGGCGAGCGTCAGGAACAGCGCGAACGATCCCGACGCATGACCGCTGGGCATGCTGTAACTGGTCAACGGATCGGTCAGCACTTCTGGACGTACCCGGGCGAAAAACATCTTAGTGCCGGTGTTGGCCATCGCCGTGACGAGCAAGGTGCCACCGACGAACAGCGCTTGCCGCCATTGCCGGCACATCAGCAATAAGGCGGTGAGCAGTGCGCTGAACAGCAGCATGTTGCGGAATTCGCCGATCAGCGTCAGCACGACCGCCACTTCATCGAGCGCCGGGCTGCGATGCTCCTGGACGAGGGTCATGACGCCTTGATCCAGCGCGGTCAGGTACGGATAACCGATGAACAGGCCGATCAGGATCAACAGGCTCATGCTGCTGATCCAGATCGTTGCCCGGCGATGGCGGCGCAGGCTGCTGTTCGCGCTGATACCGACCATCAGGGCAATGGCCGCAGCGACAATGCCTGCTTCAGCCCAGAACCCTTCAGGCAATGGCAAGCGAATCGCGGCACCGGTCGCCCAGCCTGGCAGCAAGTACGCAAGGCTCCAACCGGCGGCGGCCAGCAGGCTGACAGCAGCGAAGCGCAGGAACGGCATGTCGAACATGCCGGCCACCATCGGCAGCATCGGCCGCAATGGCCCGATAAAGCGCCCGACCAATAGGCTGGCGATGCCATAACGCTGGAAATAGGACTCGGCGCCGGCAATCCATTCCGGATGATGACGCAAGCCTGGCAGGCGTCGGATGTTTTGGTGAAAGTGACGGCCCACCAAGTAAGAGACGACGTCGCCGAGGATCCCTCCGAGAAACCCCAGCAGCAACGTTTCGCTCAACGACAGCGCACCGCTGCCCGCCATCACCGCCACGGCAAACATCAACACCGTTCCGGGCACGATCAATCCGGCAATCGCCAGGCATTCCACAAAGGCGACGAGAAACACTGCCGCCGCCAGCCACTGCGGATTGGCCGCCAGCCAACCCGTCACGCTATCGAGCCATTGGCCCATACCGAAAAACTCCATTCAATGATTAACCCTGTAGGCGCTGCCGAAGGGGGATTGCGTTACAGCAAAAAATAATCGCGACCTTCGACCTGACCCCGGCGTAGCGGGTTCCGTGTACACCACTGGGCGTACGCCGCGTCGACAAACCGGTACATCAGGTGTTCGTCGCGGCCAAAGGGAATGCCCAGCCGCGTAGTTTGAATGATGTGGCCTGGTGCCGGCCCTGCGTCTTCTACTAACAGCAGCTCATGGTCGAAGCGTTTGGCGTCCCACATCGGCACTTTCAAGCCGAGCGCTTTACACAACAACGTCTGGCCGGCACAGAGTTTCTGCGACGGGCGCGGTCGTCCCTGAGCGTCGGGATTGTTCAAGAGCATTTGCGCCAGACTGGCCTCGCCGCTGACTTCATCGACCCACGGGTAAGCGGATTTGATCAGCACGGCATTGCCCGGGCCTTGGGCACTGAAATTCAGAGAATCGCCGCCCCGGGCGTAATACATATAGATGTGGCCGCCATCCAGAAACAAAGCCTTACGCTTTTCTGTGTAGCCAAGGGAGGCATGACTGCCTTTTTCTTCGAAGTAGTAGGCTTCGGTCTCGATGATCCGCGCGCTGAGCCACAGGTCGCCGACCCGGTGGCGAATGACTTTGCCGAGCAGATCCCGCGCCAGCACTTGGGCGTCGCGGTCGAAAAAAGCATCCGCCAGCCCCACAGGCAGGCGCGCGGGAGAAGCGCTAACGTTCAGGTCGGACATGGCGAGCAGTGTTTATCCGCGATGATGAGGCCGTGATGATAACAATCCATAGCTTAATTACGCCTGAACGTTGGCAAATCGACGTCCATTTCGACCATCCGCCCGTCACCGCTGTTAGTCCCGGGACGCGACAGCTATAATCTGCCGCTTTCCTCTTTGCCAAGACCCCAGCAGACCATGACTGAGTCCGTTCTTGACTACATGACCCGATTGGGTCGCGCCGCCCGCGAAGCTTCCCGCGTTATCGGCCGTGCCAGCACTGCGCAGAAAAACCGCGCCCTGCTCGCTGCCGCCAATGCCCTGGACACGTCTCGCGCCGAGCTCGCCGCAGCCAACGAACAGGATCTGGCCGCCGGCCGCGCCAATGGTCTGGAGCCCGCATTGCTGGAACGTCTGGAACTGACCCCGGCGCGCATCGACGGCATGATCGTCGGTTTGCGCCAGGTCGCCGCGCTGCCGGATCCGGTCGGCGCGATCCGCGACATGAGCTTCCGCCCATCCGGTATCCAGGTCGGCAAGATGCGCGTGCCGCTGGGCGTGATCGGAATCATCTACGAGTCCCGGCCGAATGTGACCATCGACGCCGCCAGCCTGTGCCTGAAGTCCGGCAACGCGACCATCCTGCGCGGCGGCTCCGAAGCGATTCACTCCAATCGCGCCATCGCCGTCTGCATCCAGCGCGGTCTGGCCGAAGCCGAGTTGCCAGCCGCCGTGGTGCAAGTGGTGGAAACCACAGACCGTGCCGCCGTTGGCGCCATGATCACCATGCCCGAGTACGTCGACGTGATTGTGCCGCGCGGTGGCCGTGGCCTGATCGAGCGGATCAGCCGCGATGCCCGCGTGCCGGTGATCAAGCACCTGGACGGCATCTGCCACGTTTACGTCAGCGCCCATGCCGATCTGCCGAAAGCCCAGCGCATCGCGTTCAACGCCAAAACTTACCGCTACGGTATCTGCGGCGCGATGGAAACACTGCTGGTCGATCAATCTGTCGCCAAGGATTTCCTGCCGTCGATGGCCGCCCAGTTCCGCGAAAAGGGCGTCGAACTGCGCGGTTGCGAGCGCACTCGCTCGATCATCGAAGCCATTGCTGCCACCGAAGATGACTGGAGCACTGAATATCTGGCGCCGATCTTGTCGATCCGTGTAATCGATGGTCTGGATCAGGCGATCGAACACATCAACCGTTACGGCTCCCATCACACCGACTCGATTGTCAGCGAAAACCTCGCCGACACCCGCCAGTTCGTGGCGCAAGTGGACTCGGCGTCGGTGATGATCAACACCCCGACTTGCTTCGCCGATGGATTCGAATACGGATTGGGTGCCGAGATCGGCATTTCTACTGATAAGCTGCACGCCCGCGGACCTGTGGGTCTTGAAGGGCTGACCTGCGAGAAGTACATCGTGGTCGGTGATGGCCAGTTGCGCGGCCAGGCGACGGTCTGACTTGACCGACCTTGACTTGACCACGCCGCCATCGGGCAGCGAACCCCGGCCCCTACGCATCGGCGTACTGGGCGGGACGTTCGATCCGGTGCATGTCGGCCATTTGCGCGGCGCACTGGAAGTCGCCGAAGCGCTGGCTCTTGATGAGCTGCGCATGTTGCCCAGCGCGCGGCCGCCCCATCGCGGTACGCCGCAGGTGTCGGCGCAGGATCGGCTGGCGATGGTCGAATGCGCGGTGGCCGGAGTGCCGCCGCTGGTGGTGGACGCCCGTGAATTGCAGCGGGACAAGCCGTCTTACACCATTGATACCCTGGAGTTGATGCGTGCCGAACTGGCCGCCGAGACCCAGGTTTTTCTGCTTTTGGGCTGGGACGCATTTTGCGGCTTGCCCACTTGGCACCGCTGGGAAGAGTTGCTCCAGCATTGCCACATCCTGGTGCTACAGCGCCCGGACGCCGACAGCGAGCCGCCGGATGCCTTGCGCAACCTGCTGGCAGCGCGTTCGGTGAGCGACCCGCTGGCCCTGAAAGGGCCGAGCGGACAGATTGCATTCGTCTGGCAGACGCCGCTCGCGGTTTCCGCCACCCAGATCCGTCAACTGCTGGCCAGCGGTAAGTCGGTACGTTTCCTGGTGCCCGACGCGGTCCTGGCCTACATCGATGCGCACGATCTGTATCGTGCGTCGAACTGAACAAGGCGTGCTCAAGTAACACGATCACCGTGTGACGAGACGCCGAATACATGAGCAAAACGAGTTTTATATGACTGACAAAGACGTAGCTAAAGTAAAGCGCAAGGGCACATTCAAGAGTGCGCCGCTGCCAGAGCCGGTCAACACCCATGAGCCGCTCAAGGGCGACGAGCTGGTCAAGCTTGCCGTGGCTGCCCTGGAAGACGTCAAGGCGCAAGACATTCAGGTCATTGATGTGCGCGACAAGCAAAGCATCACTGACTACATGATCATCGCGACCGGTACCTCCAACCGCCAGATCAACGCGATGCTCGACAAGGTTCGCGAAGAAGTCAAAAAGAACGGCGCCAAGCCGCTGGGCGAAGAAGGCAAGGGCGACAGCGACTGGGTACTGCTCGACCTCGATCTGGTGATCGTGCACATGATGACCGCTTCGGCACGTCAGTTCTACGACCTGGAACGCCTGTGGGCCGGCGCCGAGCAGAGCCGTGCGGCCGATGCCAAGCACCACAGCCCGGAAAACACTCACGAGCATTTCACCAAGCTCAACAAAGACCAGCTGTAAGGGATCGCTGTGCGACTGCGACTGATCGCCGTCGGTTCCCGCATGCCGAAATGGGTGGAAGAAGGCTGGCATGAATATGCCAAGCGTCTTCCGTCCGAGCTGGCGCTTGAACTGGTGGAAATTCCGCTCAATACCCGTGGCAAGAACGCCGACGTGGCCCGCTTCATCCGCCAGGAAGGCGAAGCCATGCTGGCCAAGGTCGGGCCCAACGAGCGGATCGTCACCCTCGAAGTCCACGGCAAGCCCTGGAGCACCGAGCAACTGGCGGTCGAACTCGATCGCTGGCGGCTGGATTCGCGCACGGTCAATTTCATGGTCGGCGGCCCGGAAGGGCTGGCGCCGGAAGTCTGTGCCCGCGCCGATCAGCGTTGGTCGTTGTCGCCTTTGACACTGCCGCACCCGTTGGTGCGGATCCTGATCGGCGAACAGCTGTACCGTGCCTGGACTGTGTTGTCCGGTCACCCTTACCACAAGTAATCCAGCCCTCATGTCCAAGCCGATCCGCATCAAGGACCACGAAAAAGACGCCCGTCTGGTGCGTGGCCGCGTCGTGTTCGGTGCAATTGCGGTGGTGGCACTCATTTGTGTACTGATCGCGCGGCTGTATTTCCTTCAGGTGATCCAGTACGACTATCACTCGACGCTGTCGGAAAACAACCGCGTCCATGTCCAGCCGATTCCGCCGCCCCGTGGCCTGATCTTTGATCGCAACGGCGTGGTAGTGGCAGACAACCGGCCCAGCTTCAGCCTGAGCATGACCCGTGAGCGTTCCGGCGACTGGCAGCAAGTGCTCGACGTCATCGTCGAAGTGCTGGAGCTGACGCCGGAAGATCGGGGAATCTTCGAGAAGCGCATGCGCCAGGGGCGTCGGCCGTTCGAGCCGGTGCCGATCCTGTTCGAGCTGACCGAAGAGCAGATCGCCCGGATCGCGGTGAACCAGTTCCGGTTGCCGGGGGTAGAAGTTGTCGCTCAGTTGGTGCGTCATTACCCGCAGGGCGCGCATTTTGCGCATTCGGTGGGTTACATGGGGCGGATCAACGAGAAAGAGCTGAAGTCCCTTGATCCGGTGAATTACAGCGGCACCCACCACATCGGCAAGACCGGCATCGAGCGCTTCTACGAGCCGGAGCTGCACGGTCAAGTGGGTTATGAAGAAGTCGAAACCAACGCCCGGGGGCGCGTCTTGCGCGTGCTCAAGCGTACCGATCCGATTCCCGGCAAGGACATCGTCCTGAGCCTGGACATCAAATTGCAGGAAGCCGCCGAAGCTGCGCTGGGCGGGCGTCGTGGCGCGGTGGTTGCGCTCGATCCGAGCACCGGCGAAGTGCTGGCGATGGTCAGTCAGCCAAGCTTCGACCCGAACCTGTTCGTCACCGGGATCAGCTTCAAGGCTTATGCCGAGTTGCGTGATTCCATCGACCGGCCGCTGTTCAACCGCGTGCTGCGCGGCCTGTATCCGCCGGGCTCGACGATCAAACCGGCGGTGGCCATCGCCGGTCTCGATTCCGGTGTGGTGACGGCGTCGAGCCGGGTGTTCGACCCGGGCTATTACATGCTGCCCAACTACGACCACAAATACCGTAACTGGAACCGCACCGGTGACGGCTTCGTCGACCTCGACACGGCCATCATGCGTTCCAACGACACCTATTTTTATGACCTGGCGCACAAGCTGGGCATCGATCGGCTGTCGGCCTACATGAACAAGTTCGGCATCGGCCAGAAAGTCTCGCTGGACATGTTCGAAGAGTCGTCAGGCCTGATGCCTTCCCGTGAATGGAAGCGTGCGACCCGCAAGCAGGCGTGGTTCCCGGGCGAAACCCTGATTCTGGGGATCGGTCAGGGCTACATGCAGGCGACCCCGTTGCAACTGGCCCAAGCCACAGCGCTGGTGGCAAACAAGGGCGTGTGGAACCGGCCGCATCTGGCCAGGAGTCTTGACGGTGTGAAACCGGTGGATGAAAACCCGATGCCGGACATCATCCTGCGCGACCCGTCTGACTGGGCCAAGGTCAACCACGGCATGCAGCAAGTGATGCACGGCGCCCGTGGCACCGCGCGCAAAGCGGCGATCGGCGCGCAGTACCGCATCGCCGGCAAATCGGGCACGGCGCAGGTCGTGGCCATCAAGCAGGGCGAGAAATACGACCGCTCCAAGGTTCAGGAGCGCCATCGTGACCACGCTTTGTTCGTCGGCTTTGCGCCGGCGGATGACCCGAAAATCGTGGTGTCGGTGATGGTCGAGAACGGCGAGTCCGGTTCCGGCGTCGCCGCACCGGTCGTGCGTCAGGTGATGGACGCCTGGCTTCTGGATCAGGATGGACGATTGAAGGCCGAATACGCCGGCCCAATCAGTGCGGAGGCCACGGCCCGTGATGAATAACTTTGATCGCATGCTCTCCAGTGAGGATGTGATGCGCCGCCGCGCGACCCTGCTGCAACGAATTCACATCGATGGCCCGCTGCTGATCCTGTTGCTGATTCTGGCCGCCGGCAGTCTCTTCGTGCTGTATTCGGCCAGTGGCAAAAGCTGGGATCTGCTGGCCAAACAAGCCACTTCGTTCGGCATCGGCCTGGTGTCGATGATCGTCATTGCCCAGTTGGAGCCGCGCTTCATGGCCCGCTGGGTGCCGCTGGGCTATGTGGTCGGCGTGGTGCTGCTGCTGGTCGTGGATATCATGGGTCACAACGCCATGGGCGCGACCCGCTGGATCAACATTCCGGGGGTGATCCGCTTCCAGCCCTCGGAGTTCATGAAGATCCTGATGCCGGCGACGATCGCCTGGTATCTGTCAAAACGCACTCTGCCGCCACAACTCAAGCATGTCGGGATCAGCTTGTTGCTGATCGGCGTGCCATTCGCGCTGATCGTGCGCCAGCCGGATCTTGGCACCTCGTTGCTGATTCTGGCCGGCGGTGCCTTCGTGCTGTTCATGGGCGGGCTGCGCTGGCGCTGGATTCTCAGCGTGCTCGCCGCCGCCGTGCCTGTGGCCGTGGCCATGTGGTTTTTCATCATGCACGACTACCAGAAACAGCGAATCCTGACCTTCCTCGACCCCGAAAGCGATCCGCTGGGCACTGGCTGGAACATCATTCAGTCGAAAGCCGCCATCGGTTCCGGCGGTGTGTTCGGTAAGGGCTGGCTGCTCGGCACCCAGTCACATCTGGATTTTTTGCCGGAAAGTCATACTGACTTCATCATCGCGGTGCTCGGCGAAGAGTTCGGCCTGGTGGGCATTTGCGCGCTGTTGCTGATTTATCTGTTGTTGATTGGACGTGGGCTGGTAATCACCGCTCAGGCCCAGACTTTGTTTGGCAAATTGCTGGCCGGTGCGTTGACGATGACATTTTTTGTTTACGTTTTCGTCAACATCGGTATGGTCAGTGGCCTGTTGCCTGTCGTGGGGGTGCCGTTGCCGTTCATTAGCTACGGAGGAACTTCGCTGGTGACGCTACTGTCAGCGTTTGGGGTTTTGATGTCGATCCATACCCATCGCAAGTGGATCGCACAGGTTTGAATAAGGTGAAGAGTTCAATGCAAGTAATGCGTGGCTGGGCGACTCGACATGCGCCGTGGGTCGGCCTGGTAGGCATCCTTGGCAGCGTGCAGGAAGCGCTGGCCGGCGAGTACGAAGGCTCGCCCCAGGTGGCCGAATTCGTCGGTGAAATGACCCGCGATTATGGTTTCGCCGGTGAGCAACTGATGGGTGTGTTCCGTGAGGCCGAGCGCAAGCAGTCGATCCTTGACGCCATTTCCAGGCCTGCCGAGCGGGTCAAGCAATGGAAAGAATATCGGCCGATGTTCATCACCGATGCGCGTATCGCCCGTGGTGTCGATTTCTGGCGCCAGCACGAGGTTACGCTGGCCCGTGCCGAGCAGGAATACGGTGTTCCGGCCCAGGTCATTGTGTCGATCATCGGCGTCGAGACCTTTTTCGGACGCAATACCGGCAATTTCCGGGTCATCGATGCCTTGTCCACACTGGGTTTCGACTATCCTCCCCGTGCCGAATTCTTCCGCAAAGAACTGCGTGAGTTCCTGCTGCTGGCCCGTGAAGAACAGGTCGATCCGCTGACCCTCAAAGGCTCTTACGCCGGAGCGATGGGCTTGCCGCAGTTCATGCCGAGCAGTTTTCGCGCCTACGCGGTGGACTTCGACGGCGACGGCCACATCAATATCTGGAACAACCCGGACGATGCCATCGGCAGCGTCGCCAGTTATTTCAAGCGTCACGGCTGGGTCGCCGGAGAACCTGTGGTCAGCCGCGCCGATGCGCGTGGCGAGCAGGTTGACGAAGGCTTGACCACTGGCATCGAACCGACGAAAACCGTCGGGGAGTTGCGAGCGCTGGGCTGGTCGAGTCATGATGCGCTGCGCGATGACATGCCGGTCACCGCATTTCGCCTCGAAGGCGAGAATGGCCCTGAATACTGGATGGGCCTGAAGAATTTTTACGCGATCACGCGATATAACCGCAGCGTGATGTACGCCATGGCCGTACATCAACTGTCTGAACAGCTGGTCCAAGCACGGGGCGTCAAGTAATGCGGGCACTGCCTATGAGTAAACCCCTGAAGCTGGTGGCATTCGCCGCGTTGGCGGTGCTGGTCGCCAGTTGCTCGACCAGCCGCTCGCCGGCCCAGAAGTCATCGTCGACCGCCGTGCGCGCTCAACCGGGGCTGGATATTAACCGGGCTCACAAGGATGGCGCGCCGTGGTGGGACGTCGATGTGTCGCGCATTCCGGACGCCACGCCGACCCTGCACACCGGCGCCTACAAGGCCAATCCGTACACCGTGCTGGGCAAGACCTACTTTCCGTTGCAGGAATCCAAGACGTACGTCGCTTCCGGCACGGCGTCCTGGTACGGCACCAAGTTTCACGGCCAGAACACCGCTAACGGCGAGGTCTACGACCTTTACGGCATGAGCGCGGCGCACAAGACATTGCCCCTGCCGAGTTACGTGCGGGTGACCAACCTGGACAACAACCGCACGGTGATCCTGCGGGTCAACGACCGTGGGCCGTTCTACTCGGATCGCATCATCGATTTGTCCTACGCCGCCGCCAAGAAGCTCGGCTATGCCGAAACCGGCACCGCGCGGGTCAAGGTCGAAGGCATCGACCCGCAACAGTGGTGGGCCGCCAAGGGCCGTCCGGCGCCTTTGATGCTCAACGAGCCGAAAGTGGCGCAAAATGCCGCGCCGGTGATTACCGCGTCGACGGGCACCGTCGAACAATGGACGCCACCGCCGCAGCAACATGCCGCCGCCGTTGTGCCCGTGCAGGTTGATGCAAAAAAAAACGCTTCTGCACCAGCGTCTGGCCAGTATCTGCAGGTGGGCGCGTTCGCCAACCCGGACGCTGCAGAACTGCTGAGGTCCAAACTCAGCGGGATGGTGAGCGCTCCGGTGTTCATCAGCTCGATCGTGCGCAATCAGCAAACCCTGCATCGGGTGCGTCTGGGGCCGATCGGTTCGCCGGGTGAAATCCAGCAGGTGCAGAACAGCGTGCGCCTGGCCAACCTTGGCTCGCCAAGTGTGGTCACTGAATAAAGCAACACGTAAGACTTGATTGACGGTTCATCAGCGATTGGGGGATGAACCAGGTTGTGGGCTCTTCGAAAAACAAAAGCCCGGCAAAGGGCGACCGGAGTGAGCAACTGAACACGCGACAGCTCATCAGAAGGCTGTCTGAATAGTTTTGCCTGCGGGCAAGTTTCCATTAGCGATTTCGAGAGACGGATGAACATCACTACCTTTGCCAAACGACTATTCCTGCTAGTTCCGCTGCTCCTCTCGCCTGCCGCGTTCGCGGCCGAGATGATGCCAGCGGCACCACAACTGGCCGCCAAATCCTATGTACTCATGGACGCCAGCAGCGGCAACGTGCTGGTGGAGAACAACGGTGATCAGCGCTTGCCACCGGCCAGCCTGACCAAATTGATGACCGCGTACATTGCGACGCTGGAAATCCGTCGTGGCCAGATCGGCGAGAATGACCCTGTGACCGTCAGCGAAAACGCCTGGCGCACCGGCGGTTCGCGGATGTTCATCAAAGTCGGTTCGCAAGTGACCGTCAGCGATCTGCTGCACGGCATCATCATCCAGTCCGGCAACGACGCCAGCGTCGCGCTGTCCGAGCACATCGCCGGCAGCGAAGACGCCTTTGCCGACCTGATGAACAAGACGGTCACCGAACTGGGCATGACCAATACCCACTTCATGAACCCGACCGGTCTGCCAAACCCTGAGCACTACTCGTCGGCTCACGACATGGCGATCCTGGCCCGTGCGATCATCCACGAAGACCCGGCTCACTACGCGATTTACTCGCAGAAAGAGTTCTTCTGGAACGGCATCAAGCAACCTAACCGCAACCTGCTGCTGTGGCGTGACAAGACCGTCGACGGTCTGAAAACCGGTCACACCGAAGAAGCCGGTTATTGCATGGTGTCTTCGGCTGTACGTGATGGCCAGCGCCTGATCGCCGTGGTGTTTGGCACCAACAGCGAAGTGGCCCGTGCCGCTGAAACCCAGAAGCTGCTGACCTACGGTTTCCGTTTCTTCGAAACCCAGACCTTCTATCAGAAGGGCACTGAGCTGGCGCAAGCGCCGGTCTGGAAAGGCACCACCAATCAAGTCAAGGCCGGCCTGGCTGAAGACCTGACCATGACCCTGCCAAAGGGCCAGTTGAAGAAGCTTGCCGCCAGCATGACCATGAACCCGCAACTGATCGCGCCAATCGCCAAGGGCGACGTGATCGGTAAAGTCGAAGTCAAACTGGACGATAAAGTCGTGCACAGCGCCGACCTGATCGCTCTGGATGGTGTCGAGGAGGGTGGTATCTTCCGTCGCATGTGGGATAGCATCCGTCTATTCTTCTACGGCTTGTTCAACTGATTTGTGTTGACCTGCATGGCCCCGCACCGATCCGGTGCGGGGCCATGCGTGTTATCACGGCTTGCGCTTACGAGGCCGTTACGCCATGACCGATACCGAAGTAAAGGCGCCAAAGATCGAATTCCCGGTGACGGATTATCCCGTTAAGGTGATCAGCGATACCGGAGTTGGCAACAAGGACAAGATCATCGACATCGTCAAGAAACACGCGACCATCAACGATGAGCGCGTCGACGAACGTCAGAGCACCAACGGTAAATACACCACGATTCAGTTGCACATCGTCGCGACCGGTCAAGAGCAGTTGTACGACATCAACAGCGAACTGCGCGCCACCGGTTTCGTGCACATGGTGTTGTGATGCCTGGCGTGCTGGGCTTTCGCGAGCTCGGCCAGATGGCTTACGAGCCGGTCTGGCACGCGATGCAACGTTTTACCAACGAACGCGGCAGCGATGCCGCCGACGAAATCTGGCTGGTGGAGCATCCGCCGGTATTCACCCAGGGGCAGGCCGGCAAAGCCGAGCATCTGTTGCTGCCGGGTGATATTCCAGTGGTTCAGGTCGACCGGGGCGGGCAAGTGACGTATCACGGTCCTGGCCAGTTGGTCGCCTACCTGTTGCTGGACGTGCGCAAGCTGGGTTTCGGCGTGCGTGACCTGGTCAGCCGCATGGAAACATGCCTGATCGAATTGCTGGCCAGCTACGGAGTGACCGCAGCGGCCAAGCCTGACGCCCCCGGCGTCTACGTCAATGGCGCAAAAATCGCTTCTCTGGGTTTGCGCATTCGCCACGGTTGTTCCTTTCATGGCCTGGCCCTGAACGTGGATATGAACCTGGAACCGTTTCGACGGATTAATCCCTGCGGCTATGCCGGGCTGGCGATGACCCAGCTAAGCGAGCATGCAGGATCGATTGAATTTGCCGAGGTAAGTGCCCGGCTGCGCGCGCAGCTCGTCAAACACCTCGACTATGCTGAGCAGACGACCCTCACGGGCGGAATCGACTGATATGACTACTGATGCAGTGCAAACCATGATCCCGACGCTCGACGTGACCGAGCGCCCGGCCCCGCGTCCCAAGGTTGAAGCCGGCGTCAAGCTGCGCGGCGCCGAGAAGGTTGCACGCATCCCGGTGAAGATCATTCCGACCACCGAACTGCCGAAGAAGCCCGACTGGATCCGGGTGCGCATCCCGGTATCGCCGGAAGTCGACCGTATCAAGAGCCTGCTGCGCAAGCACAAGCTGCACAGCGTCTGCGAAGAGGCGTCCTGCCCGAACCTGGGCGAGTGCTTCTCCGGCGGCACCGCGACATTCATGATCATGGGGGACATCTGCACCCGTCGTTGCCCGTTCTGCGACGTCGGCCACGGTCGTCCGAAGCCACTGGATGTCAATGAACCGGAAAGCCTGGCCATCGCCATCGCCGACCTCAAACTCAAGTACGTAGTGATCACCTCGGTTGACCGCGACGATCTGCGCGACGGCGGTGCCCAGCACTTTGCCGACTGCATCCGCGAGATCCGCAAGCTGTCGCCGAACGTGCAGTTGGAAACCCTGGTCCCGGACTACCGTGGCCGCATGGACGTCGCCCTGGAAATCACCGCTGCCGAGCCGCCGGATGTGTTCAACCACAACCTGGAAACCGTGCCGCGCCTGTACAAGGCTGCGCGTCCGGGTTCGGATTACCAGTGGTCGCTGACCCTGCTGCAACGCTTCAAGCAGATGATGCCGCACATTCCGACCAAGTCCGGCCTGATGCTGGGTCTGGGCGAGACCGATGAAGAAGTCATCGAAGTCATGAAACGCATGCGCGAGCACGACATCGACATGCTGACCCTGGGCCAGTACCTGCAACCGTCCCGCAGCCATTTGCCGGTGCAGCGTTTCGTGCATCCGGACACCTTCGCCTGGTTCGCCGAGGAAGGTTACAAGATGGGCTTCAAGAACGTGGCGTCCGGCCCGCTGGTGCGTTCGTCGTACCACGCCGACGAGCAGGCGAAACTGGTCAAGGCCGAGCTGCTCGGTTCCTGATCCGGCGCTGAACCAAGAAATGCCCGCCGAGGCTTCAATGCCCGGCGGGTATTTTTTTGTCTGGCCTACAGGCGGCATCACCTTTTCCCGCAAGCGGTGAGGGCGCTGCCCCTCTTTTGTTTGTTCCCGTTCCTGACTACTGTGTGCGCAAGACTTTCGCAGGGAGATTCATGGATGACCGTTCGACCGACCCACACGCTTATTCCTCACCGGCCCGTGCCGGCGCTGCCCTCCGAGGGGCTGATCGGCGTCATCGCGCCTGCTGGCCCCGCTGCGCTCGATACCGATAAGGCCGTGCAGTGGATGCGCGCACGAGGCCATGAGTTGCGTGTGTTTCCCGGTGTGTATGAGAAGGAAGGCTATCTGGCCGGCAGCGACGAGGTGCGGCTCAATGATCTGCACGCGGCGTTCGCCGATCCGCAAGTGGATGCAATCATCTGCCTTCGCGGCGGTTACGGTACGCCTCGTTTGCTCGACCAGATCGATTTCGACCTGCTGAATCGCCATGCCAAGCCGTTCATCGGCTACAGCGACATCACGGCGTTGCACTTGGCGATCAGCCGCTATGCCGGGTTCGTGACCTTTCACGGGCCGCTGCTCAATGCCGACTTGCTCGGCGACAAGGAGCCGCCGACAGTGACTTCGTTTTTCGCCATGCTGCGCGGGCAGCTGAAAGCCGGCAGTGTGATCAGTCATCCGGCGGCGCATCCGCTGACCACGGTTGAACCAGGAATTGCTCATGGGCGTCTGCTCGGCGGCAACCTGGCGATGATTTCAGCCGTGATGGGGACTCGGTTCGAGATCGATGCCGAAGGCGTCATCCTCTTTATTGAGGACATCAACGAGCCGCTGTACCGCATCGACCGCTTCCTGACGCAACTGCGCCTGGCCGGTGTGTTGCACAAGCTGCGCGGGGTGTTGGTCGGGGACGTGGCAGGGGTGGACGGCGAGGCGCTGAACCGCTTGCTCAAGCAGACCTTCGCCCCGTTGCGGGTTCCGGTGCTGTCCGGCTGGCGCAGTGGGCATTGCGATCCGAACCTGACGTTACCGATGGGCGCGCTGGTACGGCTGGATTCGGGGAAGAAGGAGTTGATGCTGGAGCAGGATGTGGTGATCAGGCGCTAAATATTCGTCGCCAGTTAATCAATCATCGCGAGCAGGCTCGCTCCCGCATTTGACCGTGTTTTCATGAAGGAACTCGGTCAACTTAGGGAGCGAGCCTGCTCGCGATGCTTTACTGCGAACGCAAACTCTCAAGCAGCTTGTGCGTGGGGTAGCCATCCGCCGGCCAGCCAAGCGATTGCTGTGCACTGCGAATCGCTTTGCGGGTATTCGCACCAATAATCCCGTCAGCCGCGCCCGCATCGTAATTGCGCGCGCTTAGCAGGTTTTGCAGTTCGATCCGTTCGGTGCGGCTCAACGGCATATCATCTTTCGGCCAGGTGCCGTTGATCAAACCACCGCCACTGAAACGTTCGGACAACAGACTCACCGCCAGCGCATAAGACGATGAATTGTTGTACTTGAGGATCGCCCGGAAGTTGTCCAGCACCAGGAACGCGGGGCCGCGATAACCGGCCGGCAGCAGCAGTGCAGCGGACAGCTGTTCGGATCCGGCCGGTACCTGCGCGCCATTGGGCAAGTTCACGCCCAACTGACGCCACTCGTTGACGGTTTTGCGGATCACGCCATCAGCCAGCACGTAGTTGAAGCTGCCTGGCAACACCACCTCGAAACCCCACGGCTGACCGCGCTGCCAGCCGGAGCTCTGCAGGTAGTGCGCCGTCGAGGCCAGGGCGTCGGCAGGGCTGCCCCAGATGTCGCGCCGGCCATCGCCGTCAAAATCGACGGCGTGGGTGTTGTAGGTGGTCGGGATGAACTGGGTCTGGCCCATGGCGCCGGCCCAGGAACCGAGCATCTTGTCCGGCGTGATGTCGCCCTGTTGCAGGATCTGCAAAGCGGCGATCAATTGCGCGTGAGCAAAACCCGGGCGGCGTCCTTCATAAGCGAGGGTCGCCAGCGAATTGATCACCGACTTGCTGCCCTGGAACTGGCCGAAGTTGCTCTCCATGCCCCACACCGACACCAGTGCCTGACGATCAACGCCGTAACGCTGCTCGATGCTTTGCAAAATGTCGGAATACTGGCCGATCAACGCCTGGCCCTTGCGCGCCCGCAGCGGTGAGAGGGCGCCATTGAGGTATTCCCACACCGGGCGCGAGAATTCCGGCTGGCTGCGGTCGGCGCGGATTACGCTGGCATCGAAGCTGACATCGGCGAATGCTTGATCAAACAGATCGGCGCGAATCCCGGCGGTCAGGGCATCCTTGCGAAAACCCGCCTGCCATTCGGCGAAGGTCTGGGTTGGCTGGATATCCAGGTTGTCCCCGGTCGGCACCACTGGCGGAATGATTGCCGGGGCTGTAGAGACGGGGGCGGTTTGCAGCGGTTGAGCGTCGGCAGCGGTGGGTTTTTCCGCGCAGGCGACAAGCAGTACGAAGCTGGAAGCAGCGATCAGTTGGCGAACGGGCCAACGATGGGAAAGACGAAGGGGCATGCACAGGTCCAGAGGATACGAATCAGGTGCAGACCTTAACATGTCGAAGGGGGGTTCTGCTTTAAGCCGCCAGAAAGTAAGAAGCCTCCCAGTTGTCAGACTGGAAGGCTTCGCGGCGGTAGCTGCCTTTGCCCTTGGTGGGCCGTTCCTGGCGGCTGCGGAACAGGGGTTGGGCGATGATGGATTTGGCCTTGTTGGGGCCATGTTTTGATGGCTTTTTGCTCATGAGGGATTCTCTTGATTGGGTGGATTTTGCGGGGGAAATCATCGGCCGAAGTCGTGCGCTTGTCCATAGTGCAAATGCAGGCGTGACGTGTAGGAAGAAAAGATCAAAAGATCGCAGCGTGCCGCAGTTCCTACAGGGTCTGTATAGGAGCTGCCGCAGGCTGCGATCTTTTGATCTTATTCGGCGGGAAGTGAAATGCGCTGACCGGCCATCAACAACGACAATCGACTCAGGCTCATCCACGGCGAACCCGCCGCCTGGCCCTTGATTTGCGCATCGATGCGCTGAGCTTCGAGCAGCAACTGCGCCCAGCGTTGCGCCGAGTAGCGTTGCAAGGCTTTGCTCACCAGCGGCTTGCGCTTGTCCCAGACCGGCGGACGAGCCTGACTGAACGCTTTGTCCAGCGGCGTGCCCTGGCTGTACTGCAGCGAAATATTCGCCAACAAGCGCAGTTCCCGAGCCAGAGCCCACAGGATCACCGGCGGTTCGACGCCTTCGCCGCGCAAGCCTTCAAGCATGCGCAGCGCGTGGGCGGCTTCGCCGTTGAGGATGGCGTCGGTCAGACCAAATACGTCAAAACGCGCGCTGTCGGCCACGGCGGCCTGCACGGTTTCGACGGTGATTTGCCCGTCGTCAGCCATCAGCTTGAGCTTTTCGATTTCCTGCGCCGCTGCGAGCAAGTTGCCTTCCACGCGCGCCGCAATCAGTTCGACCGCGTCCTGCGTCGCCGCCAGTCCGGCCTGTGACAGCCGTTGGCGGATCCAGCTCGGCAACTGATTGGCATCCACCGGCCAGATTTGCACGAACTGAGTCTGCTGGCCTTCAACCAGAGCCTTGCCCCACTTGGTTTTTTGCGCACTGCCATCGAGCTTGGGCAGGCTGATGAGCAGCAGCGTATCTTCGGCGGGACGTGAGCAATATTCGATCAGTGCGGCAGCGCCTTTGTCGCCGGGTTTACCGGACGGCAAGCGCAGTTCCAGCAGGCGCTTTTCGGCGAACAGCGACATGCTGGCACCGGCCAGCAGCAGCGTGCCCCAGTCGAAACTGGCATCGGCGGCGAAAACCTGACGTTCATCAAAACCTTGCTGACGCGCAGCGCTGCGAATGGCGTCGGCGGCTTCCTGGCACAGCAGCGGGTCATCGCCGCTGATGATGTAGACCGGCGCCAGTGCGCCTTGCAGGTGTTTAGCGAGTTGGGCGGGAGCGAGCTTCATAGGAAAGGGCGAACGGGGCGCCTGAGCGCCCCGTGCGTCTTACTGCTGCGGAATTTCGAGCGGCGACTGACGCGGAGTTTCCGCTTCAGCCTTTTGCGCCGCTTCGAGCGCATCGGCTTCTGCCTTGGCGCGGGCATTGGCTGTTTGCTGCAAGGTATCAAGCTGACCTGGCGTCAGTTGTTGCAGGCGCAGCATCATGCGTTGCACCAACTCGGTACGCGACTCGCGACGCGCATCGTTGGCTTCCTGGTCAGAACCGACGAGGTTGTTGCCGTCGTGAATGAACACTTTCTGCACTTCGAGCTTGTCGCTCAGCAGCAGCAGATTGTTCTCGCCGCGAATGTCGTAGCTCAGGACAGTATTGACCTGATACTCACCCGTACGACCGGCACCGGCGTAGCTAAGGATGCGCTGGTTTTCCTGCTCGCTGGCCAGGAACAGTTTGTAAGGCGCACCGGTATAAACCTTGACGCCGCTGGATTCCAGGATCTGACGCAGTTGGACAACGGTCTGACCGTAGGCGTCGCGGGCGCTCAGATCGAGCTCCTTGATCGTCAGTTCAGTCGTGCCGGTGCCGCGCAGCTGGAAACCGCAGGCGCTCAACAGGACGGCGAGGCCCATCACCAGCAGATTACGTTTGATCATCTTGTTGCTCCCCTTGAAACCAGGTGGGCCGGTCATGCGGCCCGGAAGGTTTTACATGGCGCCAGGCAAGCCTGACGCCCGATCCAATTAGCTGGCGACGATGTTGACCAGTTTGCCTGGTACCACGATCACTTTGCGAATCGTCAGGCCATCGACGAAACGCAGCACGTTTTCATTGCCGCGGGCGGCGGCTTCGACTTCTTCTCGTGTGGCGCTGGCCGGCATTTCGATCTGGCCACGCAGTTTGCCATTCACTTGAATGACCAGCGTCAGGCTGTCCTGCACCAATGCGCTTTCATCCAGTACCGGCCAGCCGGCGTCAATCACAGGGTCGGCGTGACCCAGTTGATTCCACAGTTCGTGGCTGATGTGCGGAGTGATCGGCGCTAACAGCAGCACGACAGTTTCGAGGCCTTCGTGTATCAAGGCGCGATCCTGCTCGGTACCTTGCGCGGCTTTTTCCAGCACGTTCATCAGCGTCATCACCTGAGCGATTGCCGTGTTGAATTTGTGATTCTGGCCGACATCATGGCTGGCCTGCTTGATGGCCTGGTGAATCGCGCGGCGAACGACTTTCTGCTCGTCATTCAGGCCGGCAATGTCCAGTTTCCCCGGCAGACCCTGAGTGACGTGGGCTTGCGCCAGACGCCAGACGCGCTTGAGGAAACGGTGCGAACCCTCGACGCCGGAGTCGGACCATTCCGCGCTCATGTCAGGCGGCGAGGCAAACATCATGAACAGGCGGCAGGTGTCGGCGCCAAACTGATCGATCATCGACTGCGGGTCGACACCGTTGTTCTTCGACTTGGCCATCTTCTCGGTGCCGCCGATTTCCACCGGCAGGCCGTCGGCGATCAGCCTGGCGCTGATGACCTTGGCTTTGCTGTCGCGTTCGAGTTCCACGTCTGCCGGGTTAAACCAGGTGTAGGCACCGTTGGCTTCACGACGGTAATAGGTCTCGGCAATCACCATGCCTTGTGTCAGCAGGTTCTTGAACGGCTCGTTGGAGCTCACCAGGCCTTCATCGCGCATCAGCTTGTGGAAGAAGCGCGCATAGAGCAGGTGAAGAATCGCGTGTTCGATACCGCCGATGTACTGATCCACCGGCAGCCAATGGTCAGCGGCGGATTTTTCGACGAGGCCACCCTCGAAATGCGGCGAGGCGTAACGGGCGTAGTACCAGGAAGACTCGACGAAGGTGTCCATGGTGTCGGTTTCACGCTTGGCAGGCTGGCCGCATTTCGGGCAGCTGCATTCGTAGAACTCCGGCATGCGTGCCAATGGCGAACCGGCGCCGTCCGGCACCACGTCTTCGGGCAGTACGACCGGCAACTGGTCTTCCGGCACCGGCACGTCACCGCAGGTGTCGCAGTGAATGATCGGGATCGGGCAGCCCCAATAGCGCTGACGGCTGATGCCCCAGTCGCGCAGGCGGAACTGGGTGCGCGAAGCACCGAGGTTTTTCTTGATCAGGGCGACTTCGATGGCGTCGAACGCGCCTGGGAAATCCAGACCGTCGAAGTCGCCGGAATTGATCAGAGTGCCGTGTTCGCCGTAGGCGTCTTGCCATGGCTCAGGATGGGTATCACCCGAGCTGGTGCGCACCACGGATTTGACCGGCAACTTGTATTTGTGGGCGAACTCGAAGTCCCGCTCGTCGTGAGCCGGAACGGCCATCACCGCACCGTCGCCGTAGTGCATCAGCACATAGTTGGCGACCCACACCGGCAGTTTTTCGCCGGTCAGCGGGTGCTCGACGAACAGGCCGGTCGGCAGGCCTTTTTTCTCTTGGGTGGCGACGTCGGCTTCGGCGACGCTGCCACCCTTGCATTCAGCGATGAACGCTTGCAGCTCGGGATTGTTCTGCGCAGCCTGGGTGGCCAGCGGGTGCTCGGCGGCGACAGCGACATAGGTCGCGCCCATCAGGGTGTCCGGACGGGTGGTGAAGACTTTGAGGGTGCCGGCTGCGCCAATGGAATCGACGTTGTATGGGAACTGCACTTCCATCCCGCGCGACTTGCCGATCCAGTTGCGCTGCATGGTTTTGACCTGTTCAGGCCAGCCAGTCAGCTCGTCGAGGCTCTCCAGCAGTTCATCCGCGTAGGCGGTGATCTTGAAGTAGTACATCGGAATTTCGCGTTTTTCAATCAGCGCGCCAGAGCGCCAGCCGCGACCGTCGATCACTTGCTCGTTGGCCAGAACGGTCTGATCCACCGGATCCCAGTTCACGGTGCCGTTCTTGCGGTAGATCACGCCTTTTTCGAACAGGCGAGTGAACAGCCATTGTTCCCAGCGGTAGTAATCTGGCTTGCACGTGGTCACTTCCCGCGACCAGTCCACCGCCAGGCCCAGGCTGCGCAGCTGGGTTTTCATGTAGGCGATGTTTTCGTAAGTCCACTTGGCGGGCGCCACGTTGTTCTTCATCGCGGCGTTTTCCGCCGGCATGCCGAAGGCGTCCCAACCCATCGGTTGCAGGACGTTCTTGCCGAGCATGCGCTGATAGCGGGAGATCACGTCGCCGATGGTGTAGTTGCGCACATGCCCCATGTGTAGCTTGCCGCTGGGGTAAGGGAACATCGACAGGCAGTAGTAAGTCTCCTTGCCTGGCTGTTCACTGACTTCAAAGGACTTTTGCTCGTCCCAGAACGACTGGGCGGCGGCTTCGATTTCACGGGGCTGATATTGTTCGTGCATGGCTACTTTTGTACTGGATAGGGGTGGCCTAATCCTCTTCAACGCGACATTCCGGGTGGCCCGGAAGAGCTGGAAGTGGAGTTACAGGAAGCGCCGTAGCATACATGACCGCGCTTGGCCTAGGGAAACCCTGATTGCAATGCCCAACCCCGATCCGTGCGGGAGTTGCCGCAGGCTGCGATCTTTTGATGTGGCTTTTCAAGTTCAGCAGATCGCAGCCTTCGGCAACGCCTACAGGGGGCCGGTGTGCTTATGGGTTACATCCCGAGGGAGCCATGGCGGGGCCGTTTGTCGCGGCGCACAGCCGGTTTGCTCTGCGAGGCTAAGCTCTAACTGGGGAGTGAGTCTTATCTTCAATGAGGTGAGGGATGGTTGAGTCACGGCAAAAGAATGTAACGACACCCGAGTTGTACGAGAGGTTGATCGATCGTCTGGGCGTGGCCCTGGACGCTGCAAAAACCGCTGGCCGGCTGCGCGATGAGCGCCCCCTGGAACTGGAATTGCGTGGCTTGAGCCCCGCCGAGTTCAAACTGGTCAAGGCCTATCTGGATCGTAGCGAACGTGAAACGCAGGGATGCTTGTCGCAAGCAGTGAAGCAACTCGACGCAGCACATTCAGCCAAGGTCATCTGGCTCAAGGACAAGGCGCCGCGCAGAGAAGTAGAGAAAGCCCGCTCGCTGCAGGCCAAGTAAGCGCATGGCAGGTCATTGAAATGGGTCCTTTGAAAAAGGGATCCCACCTACTGTTGAAGCACAGCATTAACCCATTTAGGCTTCGGGGCATTTTGGAGATGCCCCGATGCCTTTTCGTTACTTCATAAAACAACTTTTATTGCCGCCCGGCATTCTCTTGCTGTTGTTGCTGGCGGCCTGGTGGCTACGCCGCTCCCGCCCACGCTTGGCCGGACTGCTTTTCGCCCTCGGACTGGGCGGGTTCTGGCTGATGAGCTTGCCGGTGGTGGTTCAGTGGGGCGCCAAGGCGCTCGAGCGTGAACCGCCGCTGGCCCGGGAAGAATGGGCGACGCTGGCGCAACGTGCCGATGCGATCGTGGTGTTGGGATCGGGGCGTGAAAGAGGTGATCTGGCCTGGGGAGAGGATCAGCCGACGGGTGTAGGGCTGGAGCGGCAGCGCTACGCAGCGCGGCTGGCGAAGGCGTCCGGTTTGCCCATTCTCACCAGCGGTGGCCTGCATTACGGTACGCCGCCGACGGAAGCGAAATTGATGGCGGATTCGCTGCGCGATGATTTTGGCGTGACCGTGCGCTGGCAGGAGGGCGCGAGCCGGACGACATGGGAAAACGCGAAATTCACTGCCGACCTGCTGTTGCCGCAGGGGATCAAGCGTGTCGTTGTGGTGACCCAGTCCTGGCATATGCCGCGTGCGGTGTGGAGTTTTCAGCAGGCCGGATTTGATGTGGTGCCGGCGCCTGTAGGATTTCTCGGTACTGACAATGCAAGGCCGTTGGGCGGCTGGATGCCGGAATTCAAGTCGATCTGGCAGAGCGGGCAGTTGTTGAACGAGGCGGTGGGGCAGGTCGGGTATTCGATGTTTTATCGCTGAAAAACAAAAGATCGCAGCCTTCGGCAGCTCCTGCAGAAGCTGACCGCAGGCTGCGATCTATTTGGCTTAGACGGTTTTGGACATCCGACTCGCCATCAGCGCCCAGCCGAACAGCACCAGACACAGAATAATCAGCGGCCATGAACGCCATTGCAGGTACGGCGTCAGGTTGTGCATCGGCACCACTTCGCCGTACAGCACGCCCTGCTCGAATTGCGGAATGCTCTCGGTGATCTGCCCGAACGGGTTGATCAGACCGGTCACGCCGTTGTTGGTGGCGCGAATCATCCAGCGGCCCGCCTCCAGTGCTCGCATCTGCGCCATTTGCAGATGCTGCAACGGGCCGATGGAAGTGCCGAACCAGGTGTCATTGCTGATGGTCAGCAACAGATCGCTGCGGGCGGCGAGGCTGGCGGCAAATTCCGGATAGACGACTTCGTAGCAGATGAATGGCGCGATCTGGTAGCCCTTGGCCTGCAACAGTGCCTGATCCGCCGGGCCGCGTGCGAAGTCGGACATCGGCAAATCGAAGAACGCGATCAGCCCGCGCAGGATGTCCTGCAACGGCACGTACTCGCCGAATGGCACCAGTTTCTGCTTCAGATACGTGCCATCGCCTTCGCCGACCACGGTAATGCCGTTGAAAAAGCGTCTTTCCTGATGCACCACCTGGCGAATCGGCACACCGGTAATCAGCGCCGATTTCCGCTCGGCGGCGAAGTTACCCATCATGCTCAGGTAACCCTCGGCTGACTCCTTGAGCACCGGCACGGCGGTTTCCGGCCAGATCAGCAGATCCACTGGTTTGGAGCGAAAACTCAGGTCGCGGTACATCGCCAGTTGCGCGTTGAGCTGCGCAGGATCCCATTTCATGCTCTGGGCGACGTTGCCCTGAATGGCGGCGACGCTCAGGGCCGGCCCTGCCGGGCTGGTCCAGGCGTGGCCCTTGAGCGCGATGCCCGCCACCCACGGCCCGATCAGCAGCAAGACGCCAGCCGCGACAAAACCTTTGCGGCCATTGCGCAACAAGCGCGGTGCGTTGTAAATCAGCGCCGCGGTCAGCGCCAGCACGAACGACACCAGCCACATGCCACCCACCGGCGCGAGTCCCGACAGCGGGCCATCGAGTTGGCTATAACCGGAATACAACCAAGGGAAACCGGTAAGAAACCAACCACGAAATGCTTCCTGACCGACCCACAGTGCAGCAAATGCCAGTGCATCGGCCACTGGCGCCTCGTTACGCCGCAGCCAGCGCGCCCACAGCCAGGCGGGCAGGGCGAAAAACCAGGCAATCGCCGCCGTGAACAACAGCATCAGGAACCCGGCCAGCAGCACCGAGGCACCGCCAAAATGGTGGATGCTGTAATAAATCCAGCTGGTGCCGGCGCCGAACAGACCAAAACCGAAGCACCAGCCACGGCCCAGCGCCTGACGCGGGCTCAGCTCGCGCAGCCCGGCATAAAACAGGCCGACCGCCAGCAATGCCAGCGGCCAGATGTTGAAGGGGGCGAGGGCGAAAGTGGTGATTGCACCGGCCGCCACGGCCAGCAGATTACCGGGCCAGCCGGGGCGGGTCAGACGATGCATTTCAGTCCTTAGCGAGCGATAGGTGTCAGACGCAGCAAGTGAATCCGACGGCTGTCGGCGTTCAGGATGCGGAAGCGATAGGCGCCGATTTCAGTGATTTCGTTGCGTTTGGGCAGGTGTCCGAACGCGCTCATCACCAGACCGCCGACGGTGTCGAACTCGTCGTCGGAGAATTCGCTGTCGAAGAACTCGTTGAAGTTCTCGATCGGCGTCAGGGCCTTGATCAGGAAGTCACCGCTGGGCAGCGGCTTGATGTAGCTGTCTTCTTCGACGTCGTGCTCGTCTTCGATGTCGCCGACGATCTGTTCCAGCACGTCTTCGATGGTCACCAGACCGGCCACGCCGCCGTATTCGTCGATGACGATGGCCATGTGGTTGTGGTTGGCGCGAAATTCACGCAGCAATACGTTGAGGCGCTTGGACTCCGGCACGAACGTGGCCGGGCGCAGCAGATCCTTGATGTTGAAGCTGTCGCCGTTCTCCTTGAGGATCAGCGGCAGCAGATCCTTGGCCAGCAACACGCCCATCACGTCGTCATGGCTTTCGCCGATGACCGGGTAGCGCGAGTGAGCCGAGTCGACCACGGCCGGAAGGAACTCGCGGGGTGTCTGTGTCGCCTTGATGCTGATCACCTGCGAACGCGGCACCATGATGTCGCGAACTTGCAGGTCAGCCACCTGAATGGCGCCTTCGACGATGGCCAGCGCTTCGCTGTCCAGCAGTTTGTTCTGATGTGCATCGCGCAGCAGCTCAAGCAGCTCCTGGCGGTTTTTCGGCTCGTGGGCAAAAGCCTGGGTCAGTTTACCCAGCCATGACTTCTGCCCGTTGCTCGATCGATCTTCGCTCATAGCGATTACTCTGAATCCTTTGTTGTAACGATAGGGGATGGTTCGGTTTCGTCGTCCGCGTACGGATCCGGATAGCCCAGTTCGGCAAGCAACTGTCGTTCCAGCGCTTCCATTTCTTCGGCTTCGTCGTCATCTATATGGTCGTATCCGAGCAGATGCAAGCAGCCGTGCATCACCAGATGCGCCCAGTGGGCCTGAAGTTCCTTGCCTTGTTCGGCGGCTTCTCGTTCGACCACGGCCACGCAGATCACCAGATCGCCGAGCAACGGGATGTCGAGGAACTCATCCGGCACGTCAGCGGGAAACGACAGGACGTTGGTTGCGTAATCTTTTTGTCGCCAGGTGTGGTTGAGCTCGCGGCCTTCGTCCTCGTTGACCAGACGGATGGTCATTTCCGAGTCGGCGGTGCGCTGGCGCAAGGCCAGTTCGCACCATCGGCGGAAGTCGGCTTCACTCGGCGCGCACGCTTCGGTGGCGATTTGCAGATCCAGCTCAAGCATCGCGGCGGCTTTCCTTGGCGGAAGCTTCGTCGGCCACACGAGTTTCGAAGCGCTCGTAGGCTTCGACGATGCGTTGCACCAATGGATGACGCACAACGTCCTTGGGCATGAAATGCGTGAAGCTGATGCCCGGTACGTCTTTCAACACTTCGATCACATGGTGCAGCCCGGACTTGGTGCCGCGCGGCAGGTCGACCTGGGTGATGTCGCCGGTAATGACGGCGGTTGAGCCGAAGCCGATCCGGGTCAGGAACATTTTCATCTGCTCGACCGTGGTGTTCTGGCTTTCGTCGAGAATGATGAAGCTGTTATTCAGCGTACGGCCGCGCATGTAGGCCAGCGGCGCAACTTCGATAACCTGACGTTCGATCAGCTTGGCGACGTATTCGAAGCCGAGCATTTCATAGAGCGCGTCGTAGAGAGGGCGCAGGTACGGGTCGATCTTCTGCGACAGGTCGCCAGGCAGGAAGCCGAGTTTTTCACCCGCCTCGACCGCCGGACGCACCAGCAGGATGCGGCGGATCTGCTCGCGTTCAAGCGCGTCCACGGCACAGGCGACAGCCAGATAGGTCTTGCCGGTACCGGCCGGGCCGATGCCGAAATTGATGTCGTTGCCGAGGATTTCCTTCACGTAGCGCAACTGATTCAGGCCGCGAGGGCGAATCATGCCTTTTTTGGTACGCAGGGCGACGGAGGCTTCGGCAGGGGCGTGATTGTCCAGCTCGACGACGGCTGATTCCTGCAGGAACAGGTGCACCATGTCCGGCGACAGCTCGGTACCCTTGGTTTCCCGGTACAGGCGGCGCAGCAGGTTTTCTGCGGAGGTGGTGTGTTTGGGGTCGCCGATCAGCTCGAATTGGTTTCCGCGGTTACGGATCTCAATGCTCAGGCGCTGTTCGATCAAGCGCAAATGCTCGTCGAATTGCCCGCACAGATTAGCGAAGCGGCGAGCCTCAAAGGGCTCAAGCATGAAACGATGGGGTTCTATAGATGCGTTCAAGGTCGTATTTAGCCGCCCTTAGGCAATTGGGATGAAATGAAGGATAACGCCAGAGGCCTGGGGGCGAAAGCACTTAAATGGATGACGCCATTCTCGAGAACAATGCAGTCACTGTGGGAGCTGGCTTGCCAGCGATGAGGCCAACAAGTCCGGCAATGATGTTGCCTGCCACACCGTCATCGCTGGCAAGCCAGCTCCCACATATTCTGCATTGTTTCTGAAAGGCTCTATTGCACCAGCGAGCCGCGCAGCGAGTGCGGTTGCGCCGCGTCGATGTGCACGTCGGCGAACTGGCCGATGAGCGTAGGCGTGTCGCAACGGAAGTTGACGATACGGTTATTCTCGGTGCGCCCTTGCAGCTCGCCCGGGTCTTTCTTCGAATAATCGGTGACCAGAATCCGCTGGATCGAGCCGACCATCTGTCGGCTGATTTCGAAGCCTTGTTGGTTCAAACGATGTTGCAGAGCGTTCAGCCGTTCTTTTTTCAGCGCCTCCGGTGTTTCGTCGGCAAGGTCGGCGGCCGGCGTGCCGGGGCGCTGGCTGTAGACGAACGAGTAGGAAAAATCGAAACCGACGTCGGCAATCAGCTTCATGGTCTGTTCGAAATCCTTCTCGGTTTCACCCGGGAATCCAACGATGAAATCCGAACTGATGCTGATGCCTGGAACAGCGGCGCGTAATTTGCGCAGTTTCGATTTGTATTCCAACGCCGTGTGGTTGCGTTTCATCGCCGCGAGAATCCGGTCCGAACCCGATTGCACCGGCAAATGCAGGTGCTTCACCAGCTCCGGTACATCGGCGTGGGCCTGGATCAGGCTGTCGGAAAATTCCAGCGGATGCGACGTGGTGTAACGAATACGGTCGATGCCGTCGACGGCGGCCACTACGCGGATCAATTCCGCCAGATCCGCCAGGCGCCCGTCGTGGGTCAGGCCACGATAGCCGTTGACGTTCTGGCCCAGCAGCGTCACTTCACGCACACCGTTTTCGGCCAGGTGGATGATCTCGGCCAGCACGTCGTCGAACGGTCGGCTGACTTCTTCACCTCGGGTGTAAGGCACCACGCAAAACGTGCAGTACTTGCTGCAGCCTTCCATCACCGATACATAGGCGCTCGGGCCATCGATGCGCGGCTCGGGCAAGTGGTCGAATTTTTCGATTTCCGGGAACGAAACGTCGACTTGCGGCAGTTTGGTAATGCGCGCGGTGTCGATCATTTCCGGCAGGCGGTGCAGCGTCTGCGGGCCGAAGACCACGTCGACGTACGGTGCGCGATCACGGATCGCCGCGCCTTCCTGGCTGGCCACGCAACCGCCGACGGCGATCACCATGTCCGGGTTGGCCAGTTTCAGCTCGCGCCAGCGGCCGAGCTGGGAATACACGCGATCCTGGGCGCGCTCGCGGATCGAGCAGGTGTTGAGCAGGATCACGTCGGCGTCTTCGGCGCGCGCCGTGACTTCCAGGGCCTGATGTTCGCCCAGCAGATCGACCATGCGCGAGCTGTCGTACTCGTTCATCTGGCAACCGTGGGTTTCGATGTAAAGCTTCTTGGCCATGGAATAGGGTCGTCACGTGGTTCAAAGAACCGCGCATTATAGGGAACATGTCCTCAGGTTCCTACCGTTGCGCGTCCGGCGGCTATGCTATAGTTCGCGCCCTCATTTTTACCCCGATGTTGTCCGCCCGCCATGACCAAACGCGAAGCTCCAATCTACAAAGTGATTTTTCTCAACCAGGGCCAGGTGTTCGAAATGTACGCCAAGCAGATCTATCAAAGTGATCTGTGGGGTTTTCTGGAAGTGGAAGAATTCGTCTTTGGCGAGCGCACGCAGGTGGTCGTCGACCCGAGCGAAGAGAAGCTCAAGGCGCAGTTCGAGGGCGTGGTGCGCAGCTTTGTGCCGATGCATTCGATCGTGCGTATCGACGAGGTCGAGCGTCTGGGTACACCGAAAATCAGCGAAGCCCGTGGCGCGGTCGGCAATGTGATGCCGTTTCCGATGCCGATGCCTGAGAAGTAAGGCTCAAGACCGCAGCGCCTCAATCGCGAGCAGGCTCGCTCCTGCAGGGAAACGCATTCCCATTGCAGGAGCGAGCCTGCTCGCGAAGGGGCCGGTCACGTTGATGCAGAGGTCAGGGCAATGGCGCAAACGGCGTACGCCCGTCAGCGCTCTGCAATTCCATCAGGTATTTACGGAAGATCTGGCCGAGCACCTGCGTGGCAGTCTCGAGATCTTCGCGAGGCATTTTCTCGGCGACTTCGTCGGCTGTGTCCAGCGCCTCTTCGGCACCGTTGACCGCCGCCATCTTCAAGACGATGTATGCCTGAACATTGTTGGCCTGCACGCCTTCGCCGTGGAAGAACATGGTGCCGAGCTTGAATTGCGCCTGGGCGTGGCCTTGCAGAGAGGCCTTTTCGAAATAGCTCAGGGCTTGATTGAGGTCGCGTGGCGCGTTTTTGCCCTCGTAGTAGAACTCACCCAACTCGTATTGCGCTTGCGCATCCCCTTCATCCGCCGCTTTCTGGCAGGCAGCGAGGGCCTGCGTGACGTCTTGCGGCTGAGTATTGAGGGTGCAACGACCCATCGCCGGGATCAACAACGAGTTGCCGCCTGCTTGTGCATGCGCGAGCAGGGGCTGAAGGAGCAACAGGCAGCCCAATGCAAGGGTGCGGCCGGTGCGGTTCATGGGAATCGACTTACCTCTGAAGGGCGCGCGGACCCGTCGAGGGATCCAATTAGCGCGCATTATGAAATAAGCGGGGCCAACCTTACAAAGTCTTTACTCGATTTTCTGCTGCATGGGAAACATATCGCCCGATTCAGGGGCAATTTATCGCAACGGTGTCGGAAAAAGCCTTTGGATGTAGGTGAATGCTGACGCCGGCAATGGCCGACGTCAGCGGCGCAGCGATTATTTCAACGCAGCGAAGGCGCGTTCAGCAGCGTCCAGAGTCAGCTTCAGCTCGACTTCGCCGTGGGCAATCGAGGTGAAACCGGCTTCGAAGGCGCTCGGCGCCAGGTACACGCCACCGTCCAGCATCAGGTGGAAGAAGCGGCCGAACAGCGCAGCATCGCTGGCCATGACGTCTTCGAAGGTGACGATGTCGTCGGCGCCGCTGAAGTACAGGCCGAACATGCCACCGGCCTGTGTGGTCACGAACGGAATACCCGCTGCGTCGGCGCGTTGTTGCAGGCCATCGAGCAGGCGAGTGGTGTAGTCGGTCAGCTCGGCGTGAAAACCCTGGCGACTGATCAGGCGCAGGGTAGTCAAACCGGCCGCCATCGCTAACGGGTTGCCCGACAGCGTGCCGGCCTGATAGACAGGGCCCAGCGGCGCGATGCGCTCCATGATTTCGCGTTTGCCGCCGAAGCAGCCGACCGGCATGCCGCCGCCGATGATCTTGCCGAAGGTGGTCAGATCCGGATTCACCCCGTAGTGGGCTTGAGCACCACCGAGGGCAACGCGGAACCCGGTCATCACTTCGTCGAAAATCAGCACCACGCCATGTTTGTCGCACAGGCTACGCAAGCCTTCGAGGAACCCCGGCGCCGGTGGTACGCAATTCATGTTGCCGGCCACGGGCTCGACGATGATGCACGCCACTTCCTGGCCGACTTCAGCGAGCATTTTTTCAACGGCATCGATGTCGTTGAATGGCAGGGTCAGCGTGTGTTTGGCGAACGCCGCCGGCACGCCGGCCGAACTTGGCACGCCTTGGGTCAATGCGCCGGAACCGGCCTTGACCAGCAGGCTGTCGGAGTGGCCGTGGTAGCAGCCTTCGAACTTGATGATGCTATCGCGACCGGTGAAGCCACGGGCCAGACGAATCGCACTCATGGTCGCTTCGGTGCCGGAGCTGACCATGCGCACCATGTCCATCGACGGCACCAGCGAGCAGACCAGGTCGGCCATCTCGGTTTCCATGGCGGTCGGCGCGCCGTAGGACAGGCCGTGTTGCAGCTGATTGCGCACCGCGTCCAGCACGTCTGGATGGCTGTGGCCGAGAATCATCGGGCCCCAGGAGCCGACGTAATCCACATAACGCTTGTCGTCTTCGTCGGTGACGTAGGCGCCTTCGGCGTGTTTGAAGAACAGCGGTGTGCCACCGACGCTTTTGAAGGCGCGAACCGGCGAGTTCACGCCACCGGGAATGTGTTTCTGGGCGTTGGCAAAAAGGGTTTCGGAACGAGACATGATCGGGCTCTCAAATTTCAGATTTGAACAATTCGTTGAAGGCGCGGGCGCGGCGGGTCACTTCGGCGGTGCTGTCGGCACCGAACAGGCCGTGGACAACAGCGAGCAGGTCGACACCATGGGCGACGAGTGGCGCGGCGTTGTCGAGGGTGATGCCGCCGATGGCGCAGATCGGCAGGTGCAGCGTACGGCGTGCCTGATCAAGCAGATCAAGGCTGCAGGTCGGTGCGCCGGGTTTGGTGTTCGAATTGAAGAAGCGGCCGAAGGCGACATAACTCGCGCCTTCCTTGGCCGCTTGCTCGGCCAGCGCCAGTTGCGCATGGCAGGTCGAGCCGATGATCGCTTTGGAGCCGAGCAGGGCGCGGGTCGGCGACAGCGGGCCGTCGGTCTGGCCCAAGTGCACGCCGACGTTCAGGCGCGCGGCGAGTTCGGCGTCATCGTTGATGATCAGTTGCGTCTTGTAGCGCTCGCACAGATCGCGCAACGCTTCGGCCTCGCGCAGACGGCGGGCCTCGTCGCTGCTTTTGTCGCGGTATTGCAGCAGGGTGACGCCACCGTCCAGCGCCGCTTGTACATACGGCAGAAATTTACCGGCCAGCAATTCGCTGTCGGTGATGGCATACAGGCCACGTAGTTTCATTGGACAGGCCTCATCGCGTTACGAGCAAAAATCCAGCGGCAAGCGACGCGGCACAAACTGGCCTTTGCCCAGTTGTTCGGCATCGCGCAATGTACGCCAAGTGTAATCGAGGGCACTGCGCACGGCGCTGGCGAGATTTTCGCCCTGCGCCAGACGACCGGCCAGGGCGCTGGCCAGCGTGCAGCCGGAACCGTGATAACTGCCGGGCAGACGCTGGCAATAGAAGGTTTCGCGCAGGCCGTCGCGGCTGTACAGGCGATTGTGGATTTCGGTTTCATCGCCGTGCCCGCCAGTAATCAGCAGGTTTTTGACGAAGGGCAGGAGTTTTTCAGCGCACTCGTCTGCGGTGCCTTCAGGCAGTTCAGCGAGGATCCGCGCTTCGGGAAGGTTCGGTGTGGCGATGATCGACAGCGGCAGCAGTCGCTCGCGCATGGCGTAGCCGACTTCGTCCTTGCCCAGGCGACCGCCGCCGCCGGCGCGCAGCACCGGGTCGCAGACCACCGGCAAGTGCGGGTGCGCCGACAGCAGCTCGACGACGGTGTCGACCATCTCCAGCGAACCGAGCATGCCCAGTTTGACGGCAGCAACTTCGGAGTCGTTGAACACGGCATTGGCTTGCGCCATCACCCACTCACGGTCGAGGACGCGGAAGTCAGTGACGTTGACAGTGTCTTGCACGGTCAGTGCAGTGACGGCCGGAGCCGCATGGCAACCCTGAGCGAGCAGGGCTTCGATATCTGCCTGCAGACCGGCGCCACCACTGGGGTCGTGGCCGGAAAGACAGAGGACAACGGGGCGTGAGCTATAGATATTCATGGTGCGCGAGCTTACCACCAAACATGTTTTTTCGGGTGTGGGCGCCTGATAACGAAGATCAAAAGATCGCAGCCTTCGGCAGCTACAGTAGATTGTGTCGGCGCCGATACCTTGTAGATACCGTCTTAAATCTCACCGCGCAACTGCAAGATTTGGGTCATATGGTTGACCCGATTTGAGCACTACGTATACGAAGTGCAGCAGTTTGCGCATCGCTGCACAGATGATCTGCTTAGGAGCCTTGCCGTTGGCCTTCAGGCGATCCTTCATGGCGATGATCGCCTGGTTATGCTTCAACGCAACCAGGCCTGG
>NZ_WKEQ01000012.1 GCF_021605415.1 Pseudomonas syringae | reverse complement strand
CCTAAGCAGATCATCTGTGCAGCGATGCGCAAACTGCTGCACTTCGTATACGGAGTGCTCAAATCGGGTCAACCATATGACCCAAATCTTGCAGTTGCGCGGTGAGATTTAAGACGGTATCTACAGGGCTCGCATTACTCGCTGTCGATGGCGTCTTCCTGAAACTGGTCTTTGACGTATTTGATTTCTGTGCGCCCGTGCGGTGCCGGCAGGCCGTCTTCACCCAGATTGACGAAGACCATTTTTTCAACCGTCAGGATGCTTTTGCGGGTGATCTTGTTGCGCACCTCGCAGGTCAGGGTGATCGAGGTGCGGCCGAACTCGGTGGCGGTGATACCCAGTTCGATGATGTCGCCCTGGCGCGAGGCGCTGACGAAGTTGATTTCGGAAATGTACTTGGTGACCACGCGCTGGTTGCCCAACTGAACGATGGCGTAGATCGCCGCTTCCTCGTCGATCCAGCGCAGGAGGCTGCCGCCGAACAGCGTGCCGTTAGGGTTGAGGTCTTCGGGTTTTACCCATTTGCGGGTGTGGAAATTCATGGGGGACGGACTCCGAGGTGTTTGGGCGATAGGTTTACTCCCCCAGCTTCAAGTTTCAAGCGACGAGCTGCAAGTAAAAGCAGTTTCGCTGTTACTTGCCGCTTGTAGCTTGCCACTTGCCACTTGCCACTTGCCGGACAAAGAAAGCTATAATCGCCACCGATTTCGAACGGCTGACTACCGTTTCCCGCCACCTGTCCGAGGGGCGCTGCAGCAGGTTCGACCTGTCAGGCTCGGATGGGGCGTTGCCCGGCCATGTTGCCGGACACTAAACGCACAACGGCGCCCATTCGCATACTTTACGAATGGAGGCTCTTCATGAGCGCTGTTATCACGCCTGCAGATTTTAACGATTACAAAGTCGCCGACATGTCCCTGGCTGCCTGGGGCCGTCGCGAAACCATCATCGCCGAATCCGAAATGCCAGCCCTGATGGGTCTGCGTCGCAAGTACTCCGGCGAACAGCCGTTGAAAGGCGCGAAGATCCTCGGCTGCATCCACATGACCATTCAGACTGCCGTGCTGATCGAAACCCTGGTTGCCCTGGGTGCCGAAGTGCGCTGGTCGTCCTGCAACATTTTCTCGACTCAGGATCAGGCCGCTGCCGCAATCGCCGCTGCCGGTATCCCGGTTTTTGCCTGGAAAGGCGAAACCGAAGAAGAGTACGAATGGTGCCTGGAGCAAACCATCCTGAAAGATGGCGCGCCATGGGATGCCAACATGATCCTCGACGACGGCGGCGACCTGACCGAGTTGCTGCACAAGAAATACCCGGCCGTTCTGGACCGCGTTCACGGCGTGACCGAAGAAACCACCACCGGCGTTCACCGCCTGCTGGACATGCTGGCCAAGGGCGAGCTGAAAATCCCGGCCATCAACGTCAACGACTCGGTGACCAAGTCCAAGAACGACAACAAGTACGGCTGCCGTCACAGCCTGAACGACGCGATCAAGCGCGGCACCGACCACCTGCTGTCCGGCAAGCAAGCGCTGGTCATCGGCTACGGTGACGTGGGCAAGGGCTCGGCCCAGTCCCTGCGTCAGGAAGGCATGATCGTTAAAGTGTCCGAAGTCGACCCGATCTGCGCCATGCAGGCTTGCATGGACGGTTTCGAACTGGTTTCGCCGTTCATCGACGGGATCAACGACGGCTCCGAAGCGAGCATCGACAAAGCACTGCTGGGCAAGATCGACCTGATCGTGACCACCACCGGCAACGTCAATGTTTGCGACTCGAACATGCTCAAAGCCCTGAAGAAGCGCGCCGTTGTCTGCAACATCGGTCACTTCGACAACGAAATCGACACCGCTTTCATGCGCAAGAACTGGGCATGGGAAGAAGTGAAGCCACAGGTACACAAGATCCACCGTACCGGTGCTGGCGCATTCGACGCACAGAACGACGACTACCTGATCCTGCTGGCCGAAGGCCGTCTGGTGAACCTGGGCAACGCCACCGGCCACCCAAGCCGCATCATGGACGGCTCGTTCGCCAACCAGGTACTGGCGCAGATCTTCCTGTTCAACCAGAAGTACGCCGACCTGTCGCCAGCCCAAAAAGCCGAGCGCCTGACCGTTGAAGTACTGCCGAAGAAACTCGATGAAGAAGTGGCCCTGGAAATGGTTCGCGGCTTCGGCGGCGTGGTCACCCAGCTGACCAAGCAACAGGCTGACTACATCGGCGTCACCGTCGAAGGCCCGTTCAAGCCGCACGCTTATCGCTACTAAGAGCAGCTGCAAGCTTTGAGCTTCAAGCTGTAAGTAAGGGCGGTTGGTTTACTTCAGCTTGCGGCTTGACGCTTGCTTCTTCATCGCTAATACGCAGCTGTTGGCTGCAAGCTTCAGGCACAAGACTTCGGCGCCCCGCCCTCTTGCCGCTCGCAGCTTGCAGCTTTCAGCTGGAGGTTCCCTCCATGTCCCAAGACCGTCGCTACAGCTTTGAGTTCTTCCCGACGAAGACCGATGCTGGGCATGAAAAGCTGATGAATGTTGCCCGTCAGTTGGCAACGTACAACCCCGACTTTTTCTCCTGCACCTATGGTGCGGGTGGATCGACCCGTGATCGTACGCTCAACACCGTGTTGCAGCTCGAAAGCGAAGTCAAAGTCCCTGCCGCACCGCATTTGTCCTGCGTCGGCGACAGCAAGGATGACTTGCGCAGCCTGCTGACCGAGTACAAGGCTGCCGGCATCAAGCGCATTGTCGCCCTGCGCGGTGACTTGCCCTCCGGTATGGGCATGACCAGCGGCGAACTGCGTCACGCCAATGAGCTGGTGGAATTCATTCGTGAAGAAACCGCCGATCATTTCCACATCGAAGTGGCCGCTTACCCGGAGATGCATCCGCAAGCGCGCAACTTTGAAGACGATATCGCCAACTTCGTGCGCAAGGCCAAGGCCGGTGCCGACAGCGCGATCACCCAGTACTTCTTCAACGCCGACAGCTATTTTTATTTTGTCGACCGTTTGCAGGCGCTGGGGGTGGATATTCCGGTGGTGCCGGGGATCATGCCGATCACCAACTACAGCAAGCTCGCGCGCTTCTCCGATGCCTGTGGTGCGGAAATTCCGCGCTGGATTCGCAAGCAACTGGAAGCGTTTGGCGATGACAGCCTGAGCATCCAGCGTTTTGGCGAGCAGGTTGTCAGCGAAATGTGCGAGCGCCTCCTGCAAGGCGGCGCGCCGGGGCTGCATTTTTATTCCATGAATCAGGCTGAGCCTAGTCTGGCGATCTGGAATAACTTGAAGTTGCCGCGTTGAATCAGCTGCAAGCCTTTAGCTGAAAGCTTCAAGCAAGATCAAGAGATCGCAGCCTTCGGCAGCTCCTGCAGAGATCGGTGCAGGAGCTGCCGAAGGCTGCGATCTTTTGCTTTTGATGCCCGAAACAGAGCTTGTGCAGGCAGTTTCTGGCTCTTTCGCATTTCTCGTCGTAATCTCAAGCCATGCCTTTGATCCCGCAGTTCTTCATGGTGCTGGTTTTTGCTTGCCTGAGCTTTGCCGCTCAGGGCGAGAAGTTGCGCATTGTCACGGAACCGTGGGCGCCTTACGTCTATGAAGACGGCGGAAAAAACCTCGGGCTCGATTACGAAACCACCGCAATCGTGTTCAAACGCCTGGGCATTGAAGTGGAATGGCAGTTCCTGCCGTGGAAGCGTTGCCTGTCCATGCTTGAAACTGGCCAGGCCGACGGTGCGCTAGACATTTTTCACACCGATGAGCGCGATGCGACGTTGTTGTATCCCAGCGAACCGCTGTCGGATGTCGAGTTCGTGATGTTTTATGCCAACGACCGCCCGCACCCATTCAGCCGGCTCGAAGACCTCAAAGGCCTGACCATCGGCACCTCGCCGGGCTACATGTACAGTCAGGATTTCAGTGAGTCGACGCTGTTTACCCGCGAACCCGCCCCCACACACGAAGCCAACTTCGGCAAACTGGTGCGCGGACGCATTGACCTGTTAATCACCGATCGCCGCGTCGGGCAGCACTTGCTGGATGAACTGAATATCCGCGACCTGATCACTGAAAACCCGGTGGTTATCAGCCGTCAAAGCCAGTTTCTGGCGGTTCGGCGCAATGCCGGCATGGATCTGCTGGTGGCGCGATTCGGTGCAGAACTCAAGCGTTTCAAGCGTGAGCCGGCCTATGCACAGCTGATTGCGCGCTATGGCGCCGACCCTGGCGTGACGCTGCCGATGGGTTCGGCCACCGCCAGCGGGAAAACCGTTGAGCAGCAGGAAAGCGGCGCGCAGTGATTGCTCTGTTATACTCCGGCCTCCCGCCAGGCTCACGCCCGGACGCCCGGAATCGTTACAGGCCTCCCCGCCCCGCTACAGCGCAGCTTTTCAGCCCGCGCGAGCGCTCCGGACGTGCCTTCGAGACCGAAGCAGGACCGGACGGGATTGCGTCCTCTTAAACGCCATTCGCGCCAGGCAAGACTCCCATTGGGCCAAGCCCTAACTAATACAGGATTACTCATGTCCTTTGCTTCCCTCGGTCTCTCCGAGGCTTTAGTCCGCGCCATCGAAGATGCGGGCTATACCGAGCCTACTCCGGTGCAACAGCGGGCCATTCCCGCCGTGTTGCAAGGTCGCGACCTGATGGTCGCGGCACAGACAGGTACTGGTAAAACCGGCGGCTTCGCCCTCCCGATTCTGGAGCGGTTGTTCCCCAACGGTCACCCGGACAAGTCCCAGCGTCACGGCCCGCGTCAACCGCGCGTGCTGGTGCTGACCCCGACCCGCGAACTCGCGGCCCAGGTTCACGAAAGCTTCAAGGTCTACGCCCGTGACCTGAAATTCGTCAGCGCCTGCATTTTCGGCGGCGTTGGCATGAACCCGCAGGTTCAAGCCATGTCCCGTGGCGTCGACGTGCTCGTCGCGTGCCCGGGTCGCTTGCTCGACCTGTGTGGCCAGGGCAGCGTCGATCTGTCCCACGTTGAAATCCTTGTGCTGGACGAAGCCGACCGCATGCTCGACATGGGCTTCGTCCATGACGTGAAGAAAGTCCTCGCCCGCCTCCCGGCCAAGCGTCAGAACCTGCTGTTTTCGGCGACCTTTTCCAAGGACATCACCGATCTGGCCGGCAAACTGCTGCATAACCCGGAACGCATCGAAGTCACGCCGCCGAACACCACGGTGGAGCGCATCGAACAACGCGTTTTCCGCCTGCCGGCCAGCCACAAGCGTGCGCTGCTGGCGCACCTGATCACTGCCGGCGCGTGGGAACAGGTGCTGGTCTTCACCCGCACCAAGCACGGCGCCAACCGTCTGGCCGAGTACCTGGACAAACACGGCCTGCCGGCTGTGGCGATCCACGGTAACAAGAGCCAGAACGCACGCACCAAAGCGTTGGCCGATTTCAAGGCTAATCAGGTGCGCATCCTGGTGGCGACCGACATCGCCGCTCGCGGTCTCGACATCGACCAGTTGCCCCATGTGGTCAACTTCGAACTGCCGAACGTCGATGAAGACTACGTGCACCGTATCGGTCGTACCGGCCGTGCCGGTCGTTCGGGCGAGGCGATTTCGCTGGTCGCGCCGGACGAAGAGAAACTGCTGAAAAGCATCGAACGCATGACCAAGCAGAAAATCGCCGACGGCGACCTGATGGGCTTCGATTCCAGCACCATCGAAGCGGAGAAACCGGAAGCGCGCGAGCGTCCGGACATCCGCAACCCGCGCAATCCTCGCGGCCCACGCGGCGACGGCCCGAATGGCGGCGGCGGAGGCGGTGGTCGTAAAGACAAAGGCAAAGACAAGGGCAAGGAAAAACCGGCCGGTGAACGCGGCGAGCGTCCAGCCCGTCAGCAAAAGCCGCGCGAAGGCACCCCTTCCCGTGAACAGCGTCAGCCAAGCCAGCCGCCACGCGCGGCCGCTGATCGTGCGCCGGACGAGTTCCTCGACGACGATATCGATAACTTCGGTAACCGCGTTGATTACGTGCCGAAGCCAGCGCCTAACGGTGGCCGTGGTCGTCGTCCTGGCGCTCCGGCTCAGGGCGCAGGTGCCGGCGCACCACGCGGCGGTCAGCCGCAAGGTCGCCAGAACGGCCCACGCAACAACAACGGCTCGAGCACAGGCACGCCGCCAGCCAAACGCAACGGCCCGCGCAACGGTGCCCCGCGTGATGGCCAAGGTCGTCGCGACGAGTCGCGCAACCGCCGCCCGGCCCGTGACGATCAGCCAAGCGCTGAACCGGCCGTGCAGAAGCCGCGCAACAATGGCCCGAAGATCATGCACAAGGAGTCGAAAGCCGACCGCTTCCCGACGCCCGAGCAACTGGATCAACTGCCAAGCCGTCCTCGTGGTGAAAAACCAGCCTTGCTGACCCGCAATCGCTGATTTGACGCTGCAATGAAAAATGCCCCGGTTCGCAAGAGCCGGGGCATTTTTTATGAGGCTGGCGAAAAATTACTTCGCTTTCACACCTTCAAACGATACGTACAGCTCCACCGCATCGGATTTCGGCCCCAGGTCTTTCTGCTTGCCGAAGTCGGAACGCTTGATGCTTGTGGTGCCTTCGAAGCCGGCACGGTAGCCGCCCCATGGATCCTTGCCTTCACCCAGGAATGCGGCTTTGACCACAACAGGTTTGGTCACGCCTGCGATGGTCAGATCGCCGGTCACGTCAGCGGTGTTGGCACCGGTGGACTTGACGCTGGTGGACTTGAACGTCGCCGTGGCGAATTTGCTGGCGTTCAGGAAGTCAGCGCTGGCGATGTGCTTGTCGCGTTCGGCGTGGTTGGTGAACACGCTGGCGGTGTTGACGTTGAACTCGATCTTGCTGTCTTCAGGCTTGGCAGCGTCGAAGCTGAACTTGCCATCGATGTCCTTGAAAGTGCCGGTAATGAAGCTGTAGCCCAGGTGGCTGATCTTGAAGTCGACGAAGGCGTGCTGGCCTTCCTTGTCGACCACGTAGTCAGCGGCCATTACGTTGGCGGACAGGACGGCGGAGCCGATTGCCAGAGCGGCCAGAGTCTTTTTCAACATGCTTTGTTTTCCTTTGAGTCGAGGATGAATTTCAGGCTTTGCGACCGAGCATTCGCGTCAGGGTCACATCACGATCGATAAAGTGGTGCTTCAATGCTGCCAACGCATGGAGACCGGAAAAAATTACCAGCGCCCATGCCAGATAGAAATGAATCACCCCGGCGGTATCTGCCTGATCCGGTAGTCCGGACACCAGTGCAGGGACTTCAAACAGGCCAAACACCGGAATCCCGACACCGTCTGCGGTGGAAATCAGGTAACCGGCAATCATCACGGCGAACAACGCCAGATACAAAAACGCGTGGCCGAATTTGGCGCCCATGCGCGTCATGCGGCTGTAGCTTTGCAGCGTAGACGGCGGCGGGCTGATGAAGCGCCATAACACCCGTAACACCATCACACCGAGCAGCACCAGACCTATGCTCTTGTGCAGATCCGGCGCGTCTTTGCGCCAGGTGCTGTAGTAATCCAGCCCCACCATCCACAGGCCAAGCGCGAACAGTCCGAAGACCGCCAGCGCGACGACCCAATGCATGAAGATGCTGACCCAACCATAGCTTGAAGAAGAGTTACGTAGCTGCATGCCCAAATCCTGTGAGAACTGCGAACCAAGACTAGCGAGTTATCTATCGAATTAAAGCGGAAAATTTTGCTTTGAAATATCGAGAAATACGATGAAGAGTGTTGAACAGGTGAGTTAAGGAAAGATTAAAGGCAATTCTGTCGCCGCGGTAGGCCGTGGACTTGCTCATTTTCTGCTCGTCATCCGGCCGTTTCCTGATCAGAGCAAGCAGCCCTTAACAAATAGATCACATAGCAAAAAATTGTTTCAGCCAAGCAATATATATTGCCACTCGTGTATTTGAACTTGATCAAATGAGCCCTCAACAACTCAATGAACAGGTGAAATATATGGCTATTCGTTATACCCCATTCCAGGCAAATGGCTCACCCGTGTTACCGCCAAATCAAACGATGTCACCGGGGCAATACCTTCAATCCGAAAACGGCCGCTTCCGCTTAATATTGCAGGGCGATGGAAACCTGGTAATTAAAGAAGGTGAAACCGTAGTCTGGATAGCAGATAGCAGTCAGCCTTACAGCAGAACATTACATCAAAAAAGAATGCGCGAGCCTCTACAGTTTGTCATCAGCAACAGTGGCTTTCTTTATGATCCGTCCAGGCGTCGCTTGTGGATTGCCGAAAGCACCCACAGCACTGACAAAGCCCTTTGGTACAACACCTGCCTGGTCGTCCAGGATGATGGGAATTTGGTCATCTACGACCAGCGTTCGGGGAGGCTATGCTGGGCTCGCTATGGGTTCGCTCCTGGACGTATCCCTAAACCCAAGCAAAGATGGATGAAAAACCTGCCGGCCGGCATTCCGGTTTTTGAGTGGATTTTTTAGTCACCCGCAGCTTTCCACTTAGGAGCTTTTAAAGAGTGGAGGCGGCTGCAAGCAATCAGGACTATAGGGATCAATCTTGCACTTATGAGCAAGTTCCGAGTTATGCGCCTTGAGCTTGAATTGGCCATTTATACAGCCAGAGGTTGTTAACAACAAAACCGTCAGCATGAAGATTTTCATGTACTCTCCCGTTTTTTGAAGAGCATAAAACGCAGAATCAGGCCATCTCTACCATTTCATTCCGATTCACTTGTAGGAAGTGTCCGATACATCTGTGTGATGTACCGCTGCCTAACTGATTCAAAAAAAACGCGGCTCTAAAGCCGCGTTTTTTGTTCACCTGAGCCTTACTGCCCCTTGGCCTCGGTGCTTGCCGCTGGTTTCGCCGCCGGTTTGGCCGCTGGCTTCTTCGCCGGTTCAGCCCTCTTCGCCGGAGCCTTTTTCGCTTCGGTTTTTGCCGCAGGCTTTTTCGCCGCAGGCTTGGCCGCTGCTTTCTTGGCTGGCTGAGCTTTCACCGGGGCCGCTGGTTTCGGCGCTTCAACCGGCGCTGGCGCAGGGGCCGGCGTCGGCGCAGGTGCTGGAGTCACGGGGGCAGGAGCAGGCGCAGGGGTCTTCACCGGCTCTGGTTTCTTCTCATCATCCGAACCACCAAACAGGTTGCTGAAGAAGTTGCCCTTCTTCGCCGCCACGGCACCTGCCGCGCCGGCTGCTGCCGCTGGAACCACTTTGGCCGGTTCAAACGACTTGCCGGCCGCCAGGTCTTCAACCTGGCTGGCCGCGCGCTGACCGGTGCGCAGTGCGCCTTCCAGGGTGCCCGGGTACAACGTGTCGGTGTGCTCGCCAGCGAAGGTTACGCGCTGCAACGGACGTTCCCACAGACGCCAGAACTTGCTGATTTGCCCCGGGCCGAATGCCAGGTAAGCGCCCCCCGTCGAAGGATCGGTGCTGTAGCGACGGATTTCATAGCCGGTGAATGAGCCACGGGCCTGTGGATAAAACGCGTGCAGGCGGATCAGCACCTGATCGGCCATTTGCTTGTCGCCGAACGCTTGCATCACGCGGGCATTGTCGCCGGACAAGTTGATCACCACGTTCGCGCCGCCCTTCAGCGCTGGTTCGATCCAGAGCATGCCGAGGCCGGCGTTACTGTAGATCTCGCCCGACATCCGTGCCTTGCTCTCCCACACCGGGTTCTTGAACTTGAGCATGATCTGGTCGCGCCAGCCGTAGTTGGTGCCCTTGATCGCCGCCATGTGCTGGGCATCCAGCGCCGGGGTCAGTTGAATCTTGTTGAGGGCACGCAATGGCACAGCCAGTACGACGTAGTCAGCCTGATAGCCCACCGGGCCAACCTTGACGGTCACGCCGTCCTTGTCCTGGCTGATGGCCGAAACCGGCGAGTTGGTCTTGATGATCTTCAGTTGCTTGACGAATGCCTGAGCCAGCACGGCGCTGCCGCCGACCAGACGCGAAGCGCGCAGGTCACGGTCGGACACGCCACGGTAGACGCGGCTCTGTTGCGCGTAATACAGCAGCGACAGGCGCGACGGCTCGTCGTAATGGGTGCGGATGTCCTGATTGATCAACTGACGCGCGGTGGCCGGCAGGTTCTGCTTGTCGAGCCAGCTCGACACGTTGATCTGATCCAGTGCATGCAAGGTGTTGGTCGCGGCCGGGTTCTGCGGGTCATCGATCGAGCGCGCCAGATCGTCGAGGGTTTTCGCGTAGCGCTTCAAGGCGTCGGCGGTAGCCGGCTGTTTGGTGGCCAGGTCGGCGGCGCTGAAATATTCGCCGTCGATCAGGTAACCCGGTGTACGCACGAATTCCGGCGCCGGCGTGGTGCCGAGCTTGAACGTCGACACGTATTTGTTCAGCACCGGTTGCGTCTTGTCGTTGCCGATCCACTCGCTGGTGGCCATGCCGGAGCGTCCGCCGAGGCTCGACCGGGCTTCGAGCAGGGTGACCTGCCAACCTTTGTTTTGCAGCTCGTAAGCCGCCGTCAGGCCCGACAGGCCGCCGCCGATCACGATCGCGGTTTTATCCTTGGCCAGCGCGGTCACGCTGAACAGCCCCAACATCACCAGCGCACAGGCGCGCAGCCAACCGACAGACATTCAGCGAACTCCGGAAATACACGAGAAAAAAGCAGTTCTTACGGGCCAGACGGCTCAAGAACCGCGAAGAATACGTCAGCCATCAAAACGCCGCCAGCGACGTCTGTCCGCCCAGACAAAGTAGCTCAATCGACACAATGGGTTGTCCCCGCGCGATGCATTGCATAGGCTTGCCCGATTGTTCGCCCGCGCCTGACGCGAGCCGCCTCGAGGAGACTGTAAATGGGCCTGAATAACCAGTGGATGCAACGCGATCTCGCGGTTTTGTGGCATCCCTGCACCCAGATGAAAGACCACGAACAGCTGCCGCTGATCCCGATCAAACGCGGCGAAGGCGTCTGGCTGGAAGACTTCGAAGGCAAGCGCTACCTCGATGCTGTCAGCTCCTGGTGGGTCAATGTGTTCGGCCACGCCAACCCGCGCATCAACCAGCGGATCAAGGATCAGGTCGATCAACTGGAGCATGTGATTCTCGCCGGCTTCAGCCATCAGCCGGTGATCGAGTTGTCCGAGCGTCTGGTGAAGATGACGCCGGAAGGCCTGAACCGGGTGTTCTACGCCGATAACGGTTCGTCCTGCATCGAAGTCGCGCTGAAGATGAGCTTCCACTACTGGCTCAATCGCGGCCAGCCGAATAAAAAGCGCTTCGTCACCCTGACCAACAGCTACCACGGCGAAACCATGGCAGCGATGGCGGTCGGCGACGTGCCACTGTTTACCGAGACGTACAAAGCGCTGCTGATGGACACCATCAAGGTCCCGAGCCCGGATTGCTACCTGCGCCCGCAAGGCATGAGCTGGGAAGAGCACTCGCGCAACATGTTTGCCGCCATGGAACAGACCCTCGCCGAGCACCACGACAGCGTCGCGGCGGTGATCGTCGAGCCGCTGATCCAGGGCGCCGGCGGCATGCGCATGTACCACCCGGTCTACCTCAAGTTGCTGCGCGAGGCATGCGACCGCTACGGCGTGCACCTGATCCACGACGAAATTGCCGTCGGCTTCGGCCGCACCGGGACGATGTTTGCCTGCGAGCAGGCCGGCATCCGTCCAGACTTTTTGTGCCTGTCGAAAGCCCTGACCGGTGGCTACCTGCCGCTGGCGGCGGTGGTGACCACCGACGAGGTCTACAGCGCGTTTTACGACGACTATCCGACCCTGCGCGCCTTCCTTCATTCGCACAGCTACACCGGCAACCCGCTGGCCTGCGCGGCGGCACTGGCGACGCTGGACATCTTCGAAGAAGACAACGTCATCGAGAACAACAAGGCCCTGTCTCAGCGCATGGCGTCGGCGACGGCGCACCTGGTCGATCACGCGAACGTCAGCGAAGTGCGCCAGACCGGCATGGTGCTGGCCATCGAAATGGTCAAGGACAAAGCCACCAAGGAAGCCTATCCGTGGCAGGAACGCCGTGGCTTGAAAGTGTTCCAGCATGCGCTGGAGCGCGGCGCGTTGTTGCGACCGCTGGGCAGCGTGGTGTATTTCCTGCCGCCTTACGTGGTGACGCTGGAGCAGATCGACTTCCTCGCCGAAGTCGCCAGCGAAGGCATCGACATCGCCACCCGCGAGAGCGTGAGTGTGGCGGTGCCGAAAGATTTCCATCCCGGTTTCCGCGATCCGGGCTAAGGGTGACGGCTCGTTCCCACGCTCCGCGTGGGAATGCAGCCCGGGACGCTTCGCGTCCCAACAGCTGACGCAGAGCGTCTGATGAGGCATTCCCACGCAGAGCGTGGGAACGATCCAATTTGAGAGACCCGAAATGAGACTGTCCCGCTTCTTTATCGACGCTCCCCTGAGCATCGGCGAACACGAACTGCCGGAAGCCCAGGCGCATTACATCAGCCGCGTGCTGCGCATGGCCGACGGCGACGCGGTGCAGTTGTTCGACGGTTCCGGGCATGAGTTTCTCGGCTCGCTGAAAGATGTCGGCAAGAAACGCGTCACCGTGCAACTCGACGAACAATTCGCCGGGCAGATCGAATCGCCGCTGCACATCCACCTCGGCCAGGGTCTGTCGCGGGGCGAGCGCATGGACTGGGCGATTCAGAAAGCCACGGAACTGGGCGTCAACGACATCACGCCGATCTTCAGCGACCGCTGCGAAGTCCGTCTGAAGGACGAACGCGCCGACAAACGCTTGCTGCATTGGCGCCAGGTGGCGATCAGCGCGTGCGAGCAATGCGGCCGCTCGCGGGTGCCGGTGATTCATCCGCCGGTATTGCTCGCCGACTGGATCAAACAGACCGAAGCCGATCTGAAACTGGTGCTGCACCCGGTAGCCGAGCCGCTGGTCAGCCACGCCAGGCCTTCGACGCTGGCGTTCCTGATTGGCCCGGAAGGCGGCTTGTCCGACGCCGAAGTCGAACAGGCCAAGGCAAACGGTTTCCACGCCGCCCGCCTCGGCCCACGGGTGCTGCGCACTGAGACTGCGCCAGTGGTGGCGCTGTCAGTTGCCCAACAACTGTGGGGAGATTTCTAAGGCCTCTTCGCGAGCAAGCTTGCACAGGGGATCGCATTCCAATGTGGGAGCTGGCTTGCCAGTTCCCACATTGGAATTGTGCTCAACCGGGGTTAAAGGACATAAAACAGAATCGCCACGAAGTGCAGCAGGCTTCCGGCAATCACAAACAAATGCCAGATCCCGTGGGCATGCCGCAGGCGATGATCCAGCGCAAAAAAGATGATTCCCACCGTGTACAACACGCCGCCCGAGGCCAGCCACGCGAATCCCGTACTGCCCAGCGCTGCGATCAACGGTTTGACCGCCACCAGCACGATCCAGCCCATCACCGCATAGATTACGATCGACAGAATCCGCGCTTCCGAGCGCGGTTTGATTTCTTGCAAGATACCGATCAGCGCCAGCCCCCAGACGATGCCAAACAACGTCCAGCCCCACACGCCACGCAGGGTCACCAGACAGAACGGCGTGTAACTGCCGGCAATAAGCAGGTAGATCGAAAAGTGATCGACCTTCTTCATGATCGCCTTCTTGCGCCCGCGCACGCTGTGATACACCGTCGAGGCGCTGTACAAAACCAGCAGGGTAAATCCGTAAATCGCCACGCTGACGATCTTCCACGGGTCGCCGTCGAGGCTGGCGATCACCACCATCCAGATTCCGCCGACAAACGCGGCCACCGCCCCGACCAGATGCGTCCAGGCGTTCAATCGTTCTCCGTGATACATGTGTTGCCCACCTCAAGTTCATCACTGCAGCGCGCAAGGCTCGGGCCTTGCGCGTAAAAGCGCAATGTTTCTGTTCAACGTTGATCATTCCCACGCTCCGCGTGGGAATGCAGCCGGAACGCACCGCGTTCCTCACCCGATCAAAAGATCGCAGCCTGCGCCAGCGCCTACAGAAACCGCGTATACAATCGAGCGATTCCAATAAGAGTCCGCGCCATGCTGATCGACGAAGAATTGACCCTGAAAAAACTCGAGGTGTTCCTCGCCTTCATGCGCACCGGCAACCTCGCCCGCGCCGCCGCTGAACTGCAAACCAGCAACGTCAGCGTGCACCGCGCCATTCATTCGCTGGAAAGCGCCCTGCGCTGCCCGCTGTTCAAACACGAAGGGCGCAACCTGACGCCGCTGGAAAGCGCTTACGTGCTGGAAGAACGCGCGCAAAAGCTGATCAACGATGTGCTCGAAAGCGTGCGCCTGACCCGTGAAGCCGCCGGGTTCTCCGCCGAACGTTTCAAGCTCGGCTCGCTGTATTCGTTGACGGTGAAGACCGTGCCGCAGCTGATCATGGGCCTGAAAATCCGCCGCAGCGAACTCAACATCGACCTGATCCTCGGCTCCAACATCGACCTGCTCTACAAGCTGAAAAACATGGAAGTCGACGCGATCCTCGTGTCCCTGGACGACAGCGTCAACGACCCGGACTGCGAGCAGATTCCGCTGTTTTCCGATGACATCTTTCTCGCCACCCCGGCCGATTCACGCTTCGCCCAGCGCAGCGAAGTCGACCTCGCCGAGGTGCGCGATGAAACCTTCATCACCCTGACCCAAGGCTTCGCTACCCATCAGGACGGCAACCGGGTGTTCAAACAGGCGGGGTTCGAGCCGAAAGTGGCGATGCAGGTGAATGACATCTTCACGCTGCTGAGCATGGTCAGTTCGGGGGTGGGTTATGCGTTGCTGCCGGGGCGGATTGCGGCGGTGTACGAGAACCGGGTGAAGCTGATCCCGTTGCAGGAAAAGTACCGGTTGCAGCAGCACATCGGCGTGGTGTTTTTAAAAGCCAAAGAGCGCGATCCGAATTTGTTGGCGTTGCTGGCGGAGTGTCGGATGTATGCCAATCGCCAGGCCTGACACCGAGGCGACGCCATCGCTGGCAAGCCCGCTCCCACAGGGTTTTGTGTCGATCAAAAAATCATGCTCTAACACAAAACCTGTGGGAGCTGGCTTGCCAGCGATGGCGTCAGCTCAGACAACAAAACACCAACGCCCTTAGCCCATCAGCCCGCGCATGACCAAAAACAGCACCGACGGCCCAAGCAGACAACCCAGCGCCGTATAGAACGCCGCCGTCAGACAGCCATAAGGCACCAGCTTCGGATCCGTCGCCGCCAACCCGCCGGCCACGCCACTGGAGGTGCCCATCAGGCCACCGAAAATCACTGCGCTGCGTGGGTTGTTCAGGCCGATCATCGGCGCCACGAACGGTGTCATCACCATCACCAGGATCGCCTTGATCAGCCCCGCCGCAATCGACAGCGCCATGACCTCGGAACTCGCGCCAATCGCCGCACCAGTCACCGGGCCAACGATGTACGTCACCGCGCCCGCGCCAATGGTCGTCAGGCTCACCGCATCGGTGTAACCGAACGCCATCGCCACGCCGACACCGGCAATGAACGAGGTGCCTACGCCGACAAACAAGGCCAGCACGCCGACGAACCCGGCGCGCTTGAGTTCATCGACACTCACACCGAACGCCGTCGCAACGATGGCGAAGTCCCGTAGCATGGCGCCGCCGAGCAGGCCGATGCCGGAGAGCAACGGAATGTCCACCACGCCTTTCTGGCCGCCGGTCAACGCGCCGCCGACATACGACAGCAGCAGCCCCAGCAGAATGGCGATGGCCGAACCGTGCAAACGGCCCTTGGTGAAGGTGTTGGACATCCAGTAGGACACCCACATGGTCACGCCGACGATCAGAAACCCGCTGATCAAACCGTAACCGGTGATCGCTTTCATCATGGATTCGTACATGGCGATTACCCCGCAGTCTTGGCTGGAGTGACCGGGGCCGGATCCTTGTTACCCATGCGCGTGAGCACCGGCACCAAGGCAAACGCGATCACCACCGCCGCCGTTCCCGCGAGAATCGCCATCGGCCCGCCCTTCAAGGCACCGTAGACGTTTTGCTGGGCGGCCATGGCGACCACGATTGGAATGTAGATTGCGCTCCAGAACTCCACACCCTGCTCGGTCTTGCCCTTGAGCCAGCCTGTTTTGTTGAGATAACTGCCCAGGCCGATCAGCAGCAGCATCGCGATACCGACACCGCCGACGTTGGCCGGCACGCCGATCAGCTTGCCGAGCAATTCACCGATGAAAATGCCCACCAGCGTACAAAAGGCGAGAAACGCCACACCGTAAATAATCATTGTTGTTGTCCTCAAAGTGCATCGTCGAATGTTGTTTTTGTTGTTCGAAGCTTCAAGTCGGCGGGTTCAGAGGTGGCGGCGGCCCTCCTCACGCAACAGCGCCTGCAAGGTATCGAGCCGCGCACCGTCGAAAGCGATGACGGTGCCCTGCTCGAATACCCGGCGCGCCAGCCCGGTCAGTACGGCACCGGGCGGCAGTTCGATCTGTAGTCGCACGCCTCGCTCGTAGGCGCTTTGCACGGTGCCGCGCCAGTCCACCACGCGGCACATGTTGAAGGCCAGATCCTCACGCAACGCCTCGACCTTGAGCACCGGCCGCGCACGGCTGCCGCTCAAGTAACCGATCTTCGGTGCCTGCAACGGCACCTGGGCGAAGGCCTCGGCGAGGGTCTGCGCCGGGGCGTCCAGCAACGGACAATGCGACGGCACGCTCACTGCCAGACGCTTGGCCAGACCCGCACCGCAACGCCGCGCCAACTCGGCCACGGCGTGCATCGCCGCCTCACTGCCGGCGATTACCACTTGGTTATCGGCATTGATATTGGCCAGATAAACCGGCGTCTCTGCACCGTGAACTTGCGCGAGCAAATCCTCGACCGTCGCCAGTTCCAGACCGATGATCGCGGTCATGCCGTAGCCCTGTGGATACGCCTGCTGCATCAGCTCGCCGCGCAGGCTGACCAAGTGCAGCGCATCACTGAAACTCAAGGCTCCCGCCACCACCGCCGCCGGATAAGCGCCAATGGACAACCCGGCGACGCAGTCCACCGCCAAGCTGTCCTGCAACAAGCGCCGCGAGGCCGCGACCCCGGCGATCAGCAGGCAAAGCTGCACCGCTCGGGTTGCGCGCAAGGCCTCGGCCGAATCCAGCAGCGAGACGTCTTCGCCCAGCGCATCGCTCGCTTCATCGAGGGTTTCCCGAGGCAACGACCGGAGCATGCCCGGTTGCTGCGCACCCTGGCCGGGAAACACCAGAAGACTGCTCACGCCGCTTGCTCCTGCGGGTTCCACGGATCGCTGACCAGACAAGCCTGATGGGCGTTTTTCAGCAGCACCCGCGACGCATTCCCCGCCCACTCACGCAAGGCGACAGCGCCGAACGGCGTTTGCAGTTGCAGGTCGACCCGGCAGGCGGCCTGATCAAAAGCGGCCACCATTTTGCGCGCCTCACTGCGCGTCAGTATTTGCGGTGCGCGCAAGATCAGATCGAGATCGCTGTCGGCATGCATCGCTGCAACGCCGCTCGCCAGTTCAAACCCGGCGCTGCCACTGATGCCCCAGACCCAACCGCAGTCATCGAGCATCGGGCGCAATTGTGCGAGGGCGTGAACCACGGGCAAATCCCGAGGGCTTTCAACCTGGCAAAGCGCTTCCGGACTGACGCGACAGGCGATCGAGCTGACTCGCATGAACGCCGCCAGCCGCTGATCCCGAGTCTGTCCGCGCAAACCGACAGCCACTAATCCTGCAGCGGCCAGCGCACGGCGAACCACCACCGGATGCCCGGCCTCAAGCGATTCGACCGCCCACAACGGCGCGTCCACGGGCAACTGCTCCGGGGTCATGCCCCAGAGCAGATCGTGGGCGAGCACGTCGTTCACCACTGCGCCCTCAACAGTTCACGTACGCGGCTGGAGGCGGCACGATTGCTCGCGCCGAGACGGCTGCTCAAGTCGCGACTGCTGGCCTGCACATCACTGATCGCCAGGCCCAGGCATTCACTCACGCGAACCACATCCTGCGCCGTCGGTTGCTCGATTTGCTCCACCGACAAAGTTTCCCAGAGCAAACCAAGGCTGGCGTAGCTGTCGATGTCATAGGCCATCGGCGGCACGCTCGCCGCCAGTTTTTCCAGTTCTTCAACACTGCGCAACGTCACCCGCGCCGCCGACGCCTTGCCCATGGCGTGCACCATGACGCCCGGGTCACGCAAAGCGATCAAGCGATTGGCCTGATACCCATGGGCGAGAAACGCCCCGGACATTGCCTTGCCCACCAGCAGCGCAATCACCGGATGCCCGGCCAGTCGTGCCCGCGCATAACTGTCTGCCGCACCCGCCAACGCCTGATGAATGCCGAGGGCTTCTTCGCGCCGACCATAGGCCTGACTCGGCACGTCAACAATGGCGATGATCGGGCGTTTCCGGCCTTTGTCGTGATCGGCCGTGATGACGTCGTCGACGGCTTTGGCCAGGCCCCAGCCTTCGAGCAATCCGACTTCGCCATGGCGAGCGCGCGGGAAGCGGTTTTCAGGATCGGCGACCACGGCGAGCAAACGCACGCGCTGATCACCGAGCAACACGTCGGCGGCTTTCAGCGACGGCGGCAGGCCATCGACGGTCGCGGCACCGGCGCTCAAGGCGTTGAACCAGTTCAGGCCCCGCAGGGAATAGCCACTCATGAGCGCTCTCCTTGATACAGATCGCGAACCGTCGACGGCTCGATTTGCGGTTCGGTGTCCAGTTGCGCCAGACGTTGCAGAAACAGCGCCGACTGGCGACTGCGCGGCTGCGCGGGCAAGCCCTGTTGCAGCAACTGGCTGACCTGATTGCGGATCTGCGCAACGTCATCGGCGGCATAGCGATCCACCAGTGCGCTGGCGAAACGTTGCTCGCCACCGGTCAGGCTCCAGATGAACGGCCGGTCACGGGAATCGTATTCTTCGATCCCGGCTTCCTGCTCGATCACCTGCGGGCCGTTGAGGCCCAGGCGTGCTTCCTGTGTCACCAGTAAATAACTGCACAACCCGGCGGCAATCGACATGCCGCCAAAGCAACCGACACTGCCGGCGACCACGCCAACCACCGGTTGGTATTGCTGCAAATCGACAATCGCCGCATGAATATCGGCAATCGCCGCGAGACCAAGATTGGCCTCCTGCAAACGCACGCCACCGGTTTCCAGCAGCAACACGGCGCGGGTCGGAATGCCTTTGCGGTTGTCTTCGGCGGCCAGTTCCAGCGCACCGGAAATCTTCGCCCCGCCGACTTCGCCGAGGCTGCCACCCTGAAACGCGCCTTCGATCGCGGCGATCACCACGGGCAGTCCGTCGATGTTGCCTTTGGCGATGATCACGCCGTCATCGGCCTGGGGCACTACGCCTTGGCGTTCGAGCCACGGCGACATCACACGCTGGAACGGATCGAGCAGTTCGCGAAAGGTGCCGACGTCGAGCAAGGCTTTCGCCCGTTGCCGTGCACCGAGTTCGACGAAGGATTGCTTGTTGAGCAGCGCGGCGTGATCAGTCATGAGCGATCTCCTCGAAGCCTTGCTCCAGACGCAGGCGCACCACGCCCGGGGTCGCGCCGAAATCGTGGATATCGATGGCCATGGCCGGCGGCGTCTGACCGTCGAACATCCGCGCAAACAGGTGCTGCCAGCGCTGCTCGGCGCCGTTGACCGACGTCTGTACGTTGATTGTCAGCTTGCCGGCCAGCCCCGGTTCGATGAGCACTTCCAGATCGCCCGAGCCGACACAGCCCACCAGCGCCCGGCCCCGTGGCGGCTGCCCGGCGGGAAATTCAAAGGATAAGGTTTCCATCAAAACGCTCCCTGAAGGGTGCCGTCGTGCTCGATGCGGTCGAGCAAAAGGGTGGCGGCGAGCAAGTCGGCCGCGCCACCGGGCGAGGCATTCAATGCGATGAGTTGTTGATCGAGTGCGTGCAGGCGACGGCGACCGGCGAGGCTCGCGCTGCCACCGGCATCCAGCACCGCTTGGGCGCCGGCCTGCATGGCCTGTAAGCCTTGTTCACCGGCGCGATAGAGCACGCAGGTGTCGGCCAGGCCGGTCATGATCGCGAGCAAGGCGTCAAGTCGGGCGTTCTGCTCGCCGTGGCCGGCGGCGCGGCTTTTGTTCAGTTGCGGCAGACCCCGTTGCAACACGGACGGAAAGGCCAGTTGCGCTTCTTCTCGGGCACCGCGTGCGCCGTAACGCGCGGCAACTTGTGCTCCGTGGCTGAGTGGGCGCGGGGCGTGACGATCATCGAGCAAGGCCAGACGTGCGGCGCGCAACGCGACAGCGCGGGCGCCGGTGGATTGCGGCTCAAGCGCGGCGGCAGTGACCAACAAACCGAGCGCCCAGATTGCGCCGCGATGAGTGTTCACGCCGTCGGTGGTGGTCATCATGGCGAGTTCACCTTCGCGACCAATGCGCCCGATGCTCTCGCGCAGCGTCACGTTGATCTCACCGGTAACGCCGCCAGCCTCGGCCATTTCCTTGAACGCCGGCCACAACGACAGCGCCGACGCGTGCATCAGGCCCAGGTGCAGATCGGTGTGAGCGCCGTTACCACGACGGTCGACCAGTGCCGGTTTCGGCGACAGATCGGCCTCGTCGATCAATGCGTCCACGGCCAGATCCGCCAGGCGTTCGCTCAGTGACAGCGGTTTCGCTTGCAGGTTGAGTGCGTGCATTACCAGCTCCTGAATTTCGCGGGCGGGTTGTAGAGGCCGCCGGACCACTCGACAAGATCGGCCACGCTCCTGGCCGCGAGCAGTTCGCGGGTGGCGTCGGTGCGGCGGATGCCGAGGTCTTCGGGCAACGCGATGAGGCCTTCGCGGCGCATGCGTTCGGTGTCTTTCGGGTTGTGGCGCAGGCCGATGGCGGTCACCCCGGCGACAGCGGCGATCATCGCCTGACGCTCTTCCAGCGAGCGCGCCTTGTACAGGTAGGCGATGCCTTCTTCGGTGAGCAGGTGGGTGACGTCGTCGCCGTAGATCATGATCGGCGCCAGCGGCATGCCGCTTTTCTTCGCCACTTCCACGGCGTCGAGGGTTTCGACGAAGGTCGGTTTGCCGCCCTCCTGGAACGTCTCGACCATTTGCACCACGAGTTTTTTGCCGCGTTCGAGCATCGGTTGTTCGGCGTCGCCGTGGCGCATGTCGAGCCACGCCGGGGTGCCGTGGCGGCGACCGCGCGGGTCGTGGCCCATGTTCGGCGCACCGCCGAAACCGGCCAGGCGGCCACGGGTTACGGTCGAAGAATGGCCGTCGCCATCGACCTGCAACGTCGCGCCTATGAACAAATCCACCGCGTATTGCCCGGCCAGTTGGCAGACCATGCGGTTGGAACGCAGCGAGCCGTCGCGGCCGGTGAAGAATACGTCCGGGCGCGCGGCGATGTATTTCTCCATGCCCAGTTCGGTGCCGAAACAATGCACGCTTTCGACCCAGCCGCTTTCGATGGCGGGGATCAGCGTCGGGTGCGGATTGAGCGTCCAGTTGCGGCAGATCTTGCCTCTGAGGCCGAGGGATTCGCCGTAGGTCGGCAGGATCAATTCGATGGCGGCGGTGTTGAAACCGATGCCGTGATTGAGCGACTGCACGTTATGTTTTTCGTAGATGCCACGGATCGCCATCATCGCCATCAACACATGCACAGGCTTGATGTGGCGCGGATCGCGGGTGAACAGCGGTTCGATGTAGAACGGCTTGTCGGCGACCACCACAAAGTCGACCCACGAAGCCGGGATGTCCACGCGCGGCAGCTCGCTGACGTCGTCGACCAGTTGATTGACCTGAACGATGACGATGCCGTCGCTGAACGCGGCCGGTTCGATCAATGCCGGGGTGTCTTCGGTGCTGGGGCCGGTGTAGATGTTGCCGGCGCGGTCGGCCATGAAACCGGCCGAGAGCACGACGTTGGGGATCAGATCCACCACCAGTCGTGCGTAGAGTTCGATGTAGGTGTGAATCGCGCCGACTTCCAGCAAGCCGTCTTCAAGCAACTGGCTGATGCGCAGGCTTTGGGTGCCGGCGAAGGAGAAATCGAGCTTGCGGGCGATGCCGCGTTCGAACAGATCCAGATGCTCAGAACGACCGACGCTGGGCATGATCATGTGCAAGTCGTGCAGTTTTTGCGGATCAGCCTTGGCGAGCGAGCGGGACAGGAAATCCGCCTGCTTCTGGTTGTTGCCCTCCAGCACCACACGGTCGCCGGGCAGAATCAGCGCTTCTAGCGCCGCGACGATCTTGTCGGTGGGCAGCACCGCTCCGTCGGCCAGGCCGCGCACCTTGTCGAGACGGCGCTGCTTCTCGTCACGCCGCCGCGTCCAGCGCGAGTCGGGGGATATTGTTGTTGTCATGACCACTCCACGGGTTCGCTGTCGTGGGAGCTACCGTAGGCGTGGTCGGGGAAGGCATCAATCAAGCACGGCGGTGAATCATTACGGTGAGCGTAATGGTCACCGGCCTCATCGCTGGCAAGCCAGCTCCCACAGGGTTATGTGGGCGTTCAAAAACTCATGAATCGCCGCAGATACTGTGGGAGCTGGCTTGCCAGCGATGAGGCCGGTGAACTCACTGAAAAATCAGGCGGTCGGCACCAATCGATCCAACACACGATTAACGGCCATCTCAGCCACCATCACCACCTGAGCAATCCCCTGCACGGTTTTGCGGTGCGTGCCTTCGAGCAGCGCGGCGTGGTTGTTGAGCATGACGGTGGCTGAACCGAGGGTTTCGCTGGCGTCGACCAGCAGGGATTCGGTATCGGCTTCGGGGCTGGCCATGTACAGCGTGTTGGCTTTATAAGGCGCGGCCATGATGTCGGCGGTCGCCGGGCAGAGATAGTGGTCGAGGGCGCGTTCGGCGGCTTCGTGGAGTTTCTTTGAATCGGTGGATTCGTAGGGGGATGTTGGGTCGGTGGGCGGCGGATTTGGGGTTACTTTGAACATGGAAGTGTTCCTCTGTGAAGCCTCACCTTCCCGCTGCTAAACGGTAGGGTGGCGGCTATGCGCAAGTTAGCAGACCGGTCACTCCCAACCCGGCGCACCCGAAGGTGCCAAGCGCACAGCCACCATCAAGCACAGGCAAATGCCTGACCGGATGACACTTATACGACCGGGAGCGAACGAAGCCGGGCTGCTAAACCCGATCACTGCGAATCAGTGACCCGATCCAAGTTACGCAGCAAGCCCCAGAGGCACAAGCCGGCGGATTCTGGCTTAGTGGTAGGCAGCGGCGCAAGGATTTGTAGGCCGGTGGGGCGTAACACCGAGTGTCTTTAAACAGGCGTGCTGCGGGGGTGTTTAATGCGCTGCAAAAAATGGTGATTTGTCTGTCGGCTTTGGGTGCGGCGACTGACGCCTTCGCGAGCAAGCCCGCTCCCACAGGGTTTTGTGTGGTTCACGGATTTGTGCGTCACCGCGGACACTGTGGGAGCTGGCTTGCCAGCGATGAGGCCGGTAAAAGCAACACACACTCCGGATCAGCCCGCCAACCCAGCCTCCACCAACAACCGCTCCAACCCCAACAAATCCGGGACCTTCGCCACTTGTTCGCCGACCTGCACCGCCGCCTGCTCCAGCGCACACAAAGGCACGTCGACATAGCTCAGTTGACTGTCGAGTTTGTACGACCGAGGGATTCCCTGTACCAGCAGCGCAATGAATTTCAACTCCGGCAACCCGCCAAGGGCATTGAGAATGACGATTCGCGCGCGTTCGCCGATGACGATTTTGTTGCCGCACGCCGACTCGAAGCTCAGCAACGGAATCTGCCGCTGCCGCCACATCACTCGCCCCAGATACCACGGCGGTGTGTCCAGATCGAAGGCGCTCGGCTGGTAGTCGATCAACTCGGCCACGGCGACGTTGGGCAGGATCAAGTTGCGATCCGCCAGCGGCAGCAGCAGCCCGGTGAGTTGGCTGGTGCGAGGGTTGTGGCGCCGCTCATGCATGTTTCTTGCTCCACTGGGCGATGCTTTCGAGCAGCACCGATTCCTGATACGGCTTGCCGAGGTAGTCGTTGACGCCAATGGCCATCGCGCGGTCGCGGTGTTTCTGCCCGGTGCGCGAGGTGATCATGATGATCGGCAGGTGTTGCAGACGTTCGTCGCTGCGCACCCGGGTCGCGACTTCAAAGCCGTCCATGCGCGGCATTTCGATGTCGAGCAGCATCACGTCCGGCGTGTGTTCTTCCAGCAGCAACATGGCGTCGACGCCGTCCTTGGCGGTCAGCACTTGCATGCCATGGCGTTCGAGCAGGCGGCTGGTGACCTTGCGCACCGTGACCGAATCGTCGACCACCAGCACCAGCAACGGCTTGTACGGTTCGACCTCGACCTCAAGCCCCGCCGGCCGCCGTGGCGCCCGGGCCTGCATCGCGCGAATCGGCGCCAGCAGATCAAGAATCAGCACCACCCGGCCATCGCCCAGGATCGTCGCGCCGGACACGCCCTGCACCGCCGCGAATTGCGGGCCGAGGCTTTTCACGACGATCTCGCGGGTGCCAGCCATCGCGTCCACCTGCACGGCGATGTGCCGCTCGTTGCATTGCACCAGCAGCACCGGCAGCGCCTGATTCTCGCCGAGCAATGTCGGCCGTGACGCGGTATTGAGCAGTTCGCCGAGGTAGCACAATTCATAGTGCTGGCCGGCGTAGTCGTAGCTCGGCGGATCGAGGCGCAAATACCCTTCCAGATCGTTGGGCAGCACGCGAACGATGCCGTCGATGATGTCGAGCGGAATCGCATATTGATCCTCGCCACACTGCACCATCAGCGCACGGTTGACCGAGACGGTGAACGGCAGGCGAATACGGAAATGCACGCCCTGCCCCGGCACCGAGTCGATGCTCATGCTGCCGCCCAGTTGCCGCACCTCTTCATGCACCACGTCCATGCCAACGCCGCGCCCGGAAATCTGGGTGATTTTTTCGGCAGTCGAGAAACCCGGTTGAAGGATGAATTGCAGCACTTCGCGGTCACTGATGTTGGCGTCCGGCACCAGCAAGCCGCGCTTGATCGCCTTGTTGCGCACCGCCTCCAGCGGCACCCCGGCGCCGTCGTCGCGGATGTCGAAGACGATGTCGCCACCCTCGCGCGACAGGTCGAGAGTGATCCGCCCCTGCGCCGGTTTGCCGGCCGCCAGCCGCGCTTCGGCGGATTCAAGACCGTGATCCACGGCGTTGCGCAGCATGTGTTCCAGCGGCGCGGCCATGCGTTCCAGAACGTTGCGATCCATCTCGCCATCGGCGTTGCCGACGATGAACGCGACGTCTTTGTTCAGCTCTTCGGCGACCTGGCGAACAATGCGCTTGAGGCGCGGCAGCATCCGTTCGAACGGCACCATGCGTGAACGCATCAGGCCTTCTTGCAATTCGGTGTTGATACGGCCCTGCTGTTGCAGCAGGTTTTGCGCATCGCGGTTGCGCCGGTCGAGGGTTTCTTTCAAATCGAGCAAGTCGGATGCCGATTCGAACAGCGCTCGGGACAGCTGCTGCAACTGTGAGTGGCGGTCCATTTCCAGCGGATCGAATTCTTCGTAACCGGAACGTTCGGCATCCACTTGCTGACGGCTGAGAATGCGCCCCTGGGTTTCCGTGTCGAGGCGACGCAACTGGTCGCGCATGCGCTCGATGGTGGTTTCCATTTCATTCAGCGCCACTTGCGCATCGCTGACTTGTTGCTCGATGCGCCCGCGAAAGATCGAGGTTTCCCCGGCGAGATTAACGAGGTCGTCGAGCAGTTCGGCGGACACCTTGACCATGTCGGCGCCGGCGTCGACCACCGGTGCCGCCGGCTCTGCCTTGACCGGCGCCGTCGGCAACGCAACCGGCGGCTCGGGCGTGAGCGAATGACTGAACGTCTGGATCGCGTTAATCAGGCGATCCGCTGGCGGGCACGGCTGGCCGGCGCGCACGCCGTCGAGCATTTGCGCCAGTCGATCCTGGCCGCGCTGCACCAGCGCAAACAGCTCGGCACTGGGTTTCAGCGTGCCGGCCGACAGGCTTTCGTAAAGGTATTCCAGTTCATGGGCGAGGTCGCCAATCGGGCCGATTTCGACCATTCGCGCGCCGCCCTTGAGCGTGTGCAAATCGCGCAACAGCGTTTCGATTTCCTGGCGGTTGCCCGGCTCGGCCTGCCAGCGCAGCAGCGCGGCGCCGGAGCTTTCAATGATGTCGAAGCCTTCTTCGAGAAAAATGTCCAGCAGTTCAGGATCGGCGCCGGGGCCGTCGTGGCTGGCGGTGGATGGCGGGGACTGGGCCGTCTCGGTCTTGCCCGAACGCCATTGCTCGATGGCTTCGACCAGATCTTCTGCCGGGGGCAACGCCTGGTGGTTGCGCAGGTGTTCAAGAAACGCCGCCAAGCGCTGATGGCATTGCTCCAGCAACAAGCCCAATGCCTCGTCGTAACGGTGACGACGATCCGCCAGCCCCTGATAAAGGCCTTCAAGCTCATGGGCGAGATCGCCGACAGCATCGACCTCGGCCATCCGCGCGCCGCCCTTTAGCGTGTGCAAATCACGCTGCAACGATGACAGCGGCGCGGTGTTGTCCGGATCGCTCAGCCAACGATCGAGGGCTTGGGCCGCACTGTCGAGAATGTCCACCGCCTCTTCAAGAAAGATCTCGACAATTTCATCGTCCTGCTCGATGTCGCCGGCGCTGTGCGCCAGCTCCGACGTGACGCTGCCCAGTTCGCGAATGCTCGTCGTGCGGCTGCCGTCGCTGCGGATCAGGCCCATGGCCGAAGGGTCGAGACTCTCGTCGAGCAGTTCGTGCAAGGCACGAATACGTTGCGGTTGCGGAGTGATTTCCTGGCCGGCGGCCAGTTCGTCGAGCATGTTGATCAGCGCTTCGTGGGCGCTTTGCGCTTCGCGGAAAAACCGCTCGCTGACCGCCAGACTGCTTTCTTCCACGGCGCCATAGAGGTCGAGCAAGGCTTCGCAGAGCACGTCCACCGGCAGCAGATCCGCCAGGTGTGCGCCTTCGCCCAGCGTGGTCAATTCATCGAGCAGTGCGCTCAATTCCTGACGCTCGCCGGGGTGCTGTTGCCAGCGTTGCAACAGGCTTTCGGCGTCGAGCAGGATGTCCATGCCTTGAGCGAGGAAGTTGTTGATCAGTTGCGGATCGCGCTTGATGCGCAGGCCGCTGCTGGGCGCGCTGAGGATTGATTCAAGGCGTTCGGCAAGCAGCGCTGCGGCGCGTTCGATCAACGCTTGCGCGCCCGGGATCGGCGCCAATGGATCGTGTTTGAGCTGGCGCAGGCCGACGCGGAACAGGCCTTCGGCTTCCAGCAGAATCTCTACTTCGTCGAGATCCAGATTCATCTGGTGTGCTTTGTATTCCCGCGCCAGTTTATCCAGCGGCGCGGCGAGTTCGGTAATCGGCAGCACGCCGGCCATCGACGCGCTGCCCTTGAGCGTATGCAGCGCTCGTTGCAATTCGTCGCTGGCCGCCAACGGCACATGCTCGGCGGCCTGATCGAGAAAACGGTTGAGGCTGGCCAGATGGATTTCGGCCTCGTTGCGGAAAATCTGCAGTAACAACGGATCGAGCGCGGCGACGTCTTCCACGTCTTCGGCGGCGGGCGGTGCATCACCCTTGGCCAGCGCATGGGCGCGGGCCGCCAGTTGATCGACGTCGTTGCGCTGGCGCTGGGCGTCGTTGGCAAATTCGTCGATCAAGTCGGGCAGCAGATGCAGCGCATCGGCGAGCAATTGCTGCACCGCCGCGACCGTTTCGACGCTGTCTTCGAGCACGCGATTGAGCAGGTTTTCCACCGCCCACGCGAGCTCACCGAGGATCAGCGCACGCACCATGCGCCCGCTGCCCTTCAAGGTGTGAAAGGCGCGACGCAGTTCGCTGAGGGCTTCACGGTCACGGACGTCAGCCGTCCAGCGTGGCAGGTGTTCGCGCAGCACTTGCAGGACTTCCTCGGTTTCTTCGAGGAACACTTCGCGCAGTTCATCGTCCACCGGTTCTTCACCGTCCGGCGGCGGCATCAGGCTGCCGGGCGTAGTCAGCGCCGGCGGGTTGAGCGCCGACACCGGGCTCGCCAGCACATCGGCCAGAGACTGTACTGCGTGCGGATCGTCGAGTGCCTGCACCTCTTGCATCACCAGCGCTTCGCTCGGGCTGAGCACATCTTCGAGCACCGGCACGTGCTGTTCGCTGGGGAAGTAACCGAGGCTCGCCAGCCCCTCTTGCGCCACGTCCAGCAGAGATTCGCCGGGGGCGAGCGGATCGTCGTTCAGGCGCTCCAGATAATATTCGAGGCTGGTGATGACGTCGGCCAGGTGCTCCAGTTGCTGCCAGCCCGGCTCGCGGGAATCGAGCAGCAGATGCTCGCGGATAAACCCGTTGCAAGCCTCGACCAGACTGGCGGCACGGTTCAGCGGAATCATCGCCAGCGCGCCGCGCACCTGCGTCAACAGGGCTGGCAGCGTTTGCAGTTGCTGGCGATCCCAATCGGCGTCGATGTAATCGATGATCATGTCTTTGGCCTGTTGCAGGCAGATACGCGCTTCCTTGATGACGATCTGGTGGATCTGCGTCAGGTCGGTGGTCGGCAGCCGCGCGTCTTCCCGGCTCTCCGGTTCGACTGTGCCGACCATGCCGGCCAGCGTCGCCTCGACATAGAGCAAGGCGCCGGCAACGTCCATCAGGATCGCGTCGTTGGGTTCGCGCTGTCCTTGGGCCAAGCTCAGCACCACCGCCAGTTGATCGATGATGACTTTGCGCGGCTGGCCGAAACCGAGCACCGCGAGGGTGTCGGCGATCTGGCGCAGAGGCGCCAGAAGACTGTCCAGATCCGACGCATGCTGGCGGTCGCTGCGCACGAACAGGTCGAGCCGCTCCTTGACCCGCACCAGTTCCTCGCAAAGTGCCGCGAGCACCGAGCGCATGGCGTCGCGGTCGGGGCCGGCGAGGCGCGCGCGTTCTTCATCGACCATCGCGCTGTCGGGCAACGCGTCGTCCAGGGAGTAGCGGTCTTTCATGGTCAGCATCTGCCCGGTGGGATGTTCGGCCTTGGCAATATAGAACAACAGACTTTTGAGCAGCTCCGGCGGTGGCGGCCGGTTGATACCCGGCATGCCTTGGTCAAGCAAGCGTTTGAGTTCTTTATCCGCATCCTTGAACAGACTGCGCAGGGCCGGGCTGTTGGCGATCTTACCTTCACGCATGCCCTCGACCAGTGCCGAGGCCACTTGCCACAACGGGCTCAGCGGCGCATCGGCGCACAGTGCTTCGAGACGAGTGAACACTTTGGCCAGGTAACCGAGATGCGTCAGGTCGTCCTGTTCACGCAGCAGACCGACCAGGGCCATTTGCAGCGTCTGGCGCAATTTGCGCAGCACATTGGGCAGCTCCGCCGGTTCGAGCAGCGCCAGCGCTTCATCGCTCAACGGCGGCAGCTCGGGCAGTTGCGGGCTGAACAGACTGGTTTCCGACAGCAATGTTTCGCCCCGGGCGCTGCGCAAATCGTTGATCAGCGGCAGCACCACCAGCGGCAAATCACGCCGGGCGCCTTGTACGCGGTCGAGGTAGGTTGGCAACTGGCCGAGGGCTTGCAACAACAGGTGCAAGGCTTCATCGCGATGGTTGACCCGATTCTGTTGCAGCGCCGCGCACAGGTGCTCCATTTCTTCAGCGAGCAATGCCGCGCCGTAGAACTCGACCATTTGCAAACTGCCGTGCACCTGATGGATGCAGGCCAGGCAATCGTCCAGCGCGGGCGACGCCTGCGGGTCATCAAGCACGGCTTCCACCGCCTGATGCGCCTGTTTCAGCGTTTCGGCAATTTCGCCCTTGACCCATTCGAGGGCCACGTAGTCGTGCCGATCGCCCATAACCGCTCCACTCAACATGCTTTACGTTTTGCCTGTCGTTTGCGCGGGCGCCGCCGGCAAGGTGAAACCGGACACCGAGCGGCGCAGCTGACTGGCCATTTTCGTCAGGTTGCCGATGCTCTCGGCAGTGGCCGTGGAACCGGACGAGGTCTGCGTCGTGATCTGCTGGATCACGTTCATCGTCAGGGAAATCTGCCCCGCCGACAACGTCTGTTGCTGGGCCTCGTTGGAAATGCTCTGGATCAGCGCCGCCAGGGTTTTCGACACGCCCTCGATTTCTTCCAGGGCCACTCCGGCATCCTGCGCCAGCCGCGCGCCGCGTACCACCTCAGTGGTGGTCTGCTCCATGGAAATGACGGCTTCGTTGGTGTCGGTCTGGATCGCCCGCACCAGTGTTTCGATTTGCCGGGTGGCGGCGGACGAACGCTCGGCCAGCCGCTGCACTTCGTCGGCGACCACGGCAAACCCGCGTCCGGCATCACCGGCCATGGACGCCTGGATGGCGGCGTTGAGGGCGAGGATGTTGGTCTGGTCAGCAATGTCGTCGATCAGGCTGACGATGTCGCCGATTTCCTGGGACGACTCGCCCAGACGCTTGATGCGCTTGGCGGTGTCCTGAATCTGTTCACGGATGTTGTCCATACCGTGGATGGTGTTGTGCACCACCTCGTTGCCCTTGTTGGCGATTTTCACCGAACGCTCGGCCACCGCCGAGGACTCGGCGGCGCTGGCCGACACTTGGTCGATGGATTCGGCCATGTCGCTGATCGCCGTGGACGCTTCGGAAATCTGCTGGGCCTGATGCTCCGAAGCTTGTGCCAGGTGCATGGCGGTAGCCTGGGTTTCCTGCACGGCAGCGGCAACCTGGCCGGCGGTGAGGTTGATCGTCGCCACCAGATCGCGCAGCTGATCGACGGAATAGTTGATCGAGTCGGCGATGGTGCCGGTGAAGTCTTCGGTCACCGAAGCGGTCACCGTGAGGTCGCCGTCGGCGAGGTCTTCGATTTCGTCGAGCAAGCGCATGATCGCGTTCTGGTTGCGCTCGTTCTTCTCGGCGGTTTCGCGTAGCTGACGGTTGGTTTCGCGAACCATGACCATGCCGATCAGGATGATCGAGGCCAGCGCCAGCAAGCCCAGCACGTAGCCGCCGATGGTGTCGGTGTTGCGCCCGCCCGCCAGGTTTTCGAAACCGGTGGCCAGGTGCGAGGCTTCGTCGAGCAGGGTTTGCGACAGGCTGAAAATATTAGTTGCCGACTCGCGCACCTTGAACAGCTCCGGCGAGGTTTCGAGGATTTCATCCACGGAGCCGGAGACAAACTGGAACAGCTCGGAAATTTCGCTCAAGCGCGCCCGGGCGTCACGGTCTTCGACCTGGCTGACTTTCAGGGCCGGATTGCCTTGCAGCATGCCGTTGAGCACCTGGCCGAAACGCGTGGCATCGCGGCCAAAGGCATCGGCGGCTTGCTGGGAATTTTCGTCGCCGGACAGCACGGTGTTGACCGCGCCGAGAATGCGTTCGGCCAGCAACGATTGACGCTGGGCCATCGCCACCTGACCGGCCGGGGCGCCGCGCTGCAACAGAATCTCCACGACTTTCTCGTATTCGATCTGCAACTGCGGCACGGTCTCGGCCAGGGTTGCCGCGACCTGATGCAGAGACAGCACGGTCTGTTCGCTGGAGAGAATGGCGTCGGTGTTTTTCAGCAGACGTTCCCAGTCCAGCTGCACGGCGCGCATTTCCGGGCGTACGGCGGCCGGAGCCGGTGGCAGGCCGGTGACCGGATCGCCCTTCTTCAAATAACCCCAGCGCTGGGCAAAATCGTTGCGCGCATCGCTGAGCAATTTGAACGCGGCAGCCTTGCCGGCGGCAGCTTCGGTGGCGTTCTTGGCGATACGTTGCGACAACACGCGCAACTCACCGGCGTGGCCGATGTACTGCTTGTCGTAGTTGGATTGGGTGTTGAGGTACGCGAAGTTGGCGAACAGCAGCATGATGAACACGATCAGCGCGATAAACAGCACAATGATCTGCGAGCGGCTGCGCGACCCTTCCCCGGGTGTGCCTGTTATTGCTTTTATCATCGGTTCTCGCCCTTAACCCGCGAACTTGAAGCTCACCGAGAAACCTGTGGGAGCGGGCTTGCCCGCGATAGCGTCAGGTCAGTCGATATCTATATCGGATGTGCCGGCCCCATCGCGGGCAAGCCCGCTCCCACAGGGTTCGGTGTTGTATTGGTTATATCGCTACGTTCATGAAGGCCTGGGATTGCGCCAGCGCAAACAGGCTGAACACTTGCCAGTCCTGCTCGCGCCGGAAACGGCCCTGGACGAACGTCGCCATCGGGCCTCGTCGGTTGTCGACGGGAAGCGCTTCGTAGCTGTTCTGCTCGAAATGCTGCAAGCCGAAGACCTCATCGACCATCAGCCCGGCGAACACATCGCCATGCTCGACCACCAGCACCCGGCACTGCTTGCGCACCGGCGACAGTTCATAGCCGAAGAACCCGCCCAGATCCATGATCGGCAATAGCCTTCCACGCAAATTGGCCACGCCCTTCACCCAGGATTTGACCCCGGGCAACTGGGTGAATCGCGGTTCGTGCAGCACTTCGCCGACTTCACCCATGGGCGCGACATACCATTGCTCGCCAAGGCGAAAGCCGATCCCGCTCCAGCGATCCTGCCGTCCGGGTTGTGACGGCAAGTCCGCTGCCAGCAAACGGCAGCGCTGGTCGATCTGCAACAACAGTTCGAACGCGGTCAGCAATTCCTTCATGGCGGCGCGGTCAGCCGGCCAGCACGTTGTTCAGGGTTTTGATCAGGGTTTCTTCATCGACCGGTTTGGTCAGGTAGTCCTTGGCGCCCTGACGCGTGCCCCAGACCTTGTCGGTCTCCTGATCCTTGGTGGTGATGATGATCACCGGAATGTGACTGGTTTCAGCATCCTTGGTCAGCTGCCGGGTCGCCTGGAAACCATTGAGGCCGGGCATGACGATGTCCATCAGCACCGCGTCAGGCTTTTCCTGTCGGGCCAGGGCCACGCCGTCGGCGCCGTTCTCGGCCTTCAACACTTCATGGCCGTGTTTTTCCAGCATGCCAGTGAGTTTGTACATTTCGGTCGGCGAATCATCGACGATCAGGATACGTGCCATGGTTTTCCCCATTTTTCTTGTCGACACCGGGCCCGCTGGCCGAGCGTCATTGTGCGTGTCTTACTGCGACAAAACGGCGGCAAAGCCCGGAACGTGGGCCTGGATCGCGTCGAGCAGTTCTTCCTTGCTGAACGGCTTGGTCAAAAATTGATCGGAGCCGACAATCCGCCCCTTGGCCTTGTCGAACAACCCGTCCCTGGACGACAGCATGATCACCGGCGTGGCCTTGAATGCGCTGTTGTTCTTGATTAAAGCGCAGGTCTGATAACCATCCAGACGCGGCATCATGATGTCGACGAAGATGATCCCGGGATGGTGGTCGGCGATCTTCGCCAGGGCGTCGAAACCGTCAATCGCCGTGATGACTTCGCACCCCACATTCTTCAACAAGGTTTCGGCCGTACGGCGAATTGTTTTCGAGTCGTCGATCACCATCACTTTCAAGGCGCTGGACTGCTGTTCCATAAGAGGGCTCTACCGTCGCCTTTGCGAATCAATTTGTCCGTTTTGCGCTCGAAACCCTTGATGCTCAAGGGCCAGCATGACTTGGCAGCCTTTTTAGCACAGTCTCCAAATCCAATCTATCGACGGGTTTTCCCTTGACCGAAAACCCGCCCGGCGCCACTCTGGCGGCACTTTTTACGTACCGTTCCGGTCACCCATTTTCGAGGAAAACCCAATGAGCGTTCGCGTCGGGATTGTCATGGACCCTATCGCCAGCATTTCCTATAAAAAGGATAGCTCGCTGGCCATGCTGCTGGCCGCGCAGAAGCGCGGCTGGGAACTGTTCTATATGGAACAGCGCGACCTGTATCAGGCTGAAGGTCAGGCTCGGGGGCGCATGCGTCCGCTGAAGGTCTTCGCCAACCCGGAAAAATGGTTCGAACTGGACGCCGAACAGGATTCGCTGCTCAGCGACCTGGACGTGATCCTGATGCGCAAGGATCCGCCGTTCGACATGGAGTTCGTCTACTCCACCTATTTGCTCGAACAAGCCGAAGCCGCTGGCGTGCTGGTGGTGAACAAGCCGCAGAGCCTGCGTGACTGCAACGAAAAGCTGTTTGCCACGTTGTTCCCGCAGTGCACGCCGCCGACCATCGTCAGCCGTCGCCCGGACGTACTGCGCGAATTCGCCGACCACCACGGCGACGTGATCCTCAAGCCGCTGGACGGCATGGGCGGCTCGTCGATCTTCCGTCACACCGCCGGCCATCCGAACCTGTCGGTGATTCTGGAAACCCTGACCCTGCACGGTCAGCAGCAAATCATGATTCAGGGCTACCTGCCGGCCATCGTCGATGGCGACAAGCGCATCCTGATGATCGATGGCGAGCCGGTTGATTACTGCCTGGCGCGGATCCCGGCACTCGGTGAAACCCGTGGCAACCTCGCCGCCGGTGGCCGTGGCGAAGCTCGTCCGCTGACCGACAAGGATCGCTGGATCGCCGCCCAGGTCGGCCCGACCCTGCGCGAGAAAGGCCTGCTGTTTGTAGGTCTGGACGTGATCGGCGAACACCTGACCGAAATCAACGTGACCAGCCCGACCTGCATCCGCGAAATCGACAACGCGTTCGGCACCGACATCGGCGGCATGCTGATGGAGGCCATTGAGAAGAAGCTGAAAGCTGCGAGCGTAAAGCCATAAGTTTGATCTCGATCACATGCAGCTTGTCGCTTCAAGCTTGCAGCTTGAGGCTAAAAACCAACATTGCGTTATCATGCCGGGCCCGTAAAAACGCGATGTTGGTTTTTCTGTCATGACCCTTCCGTCCGATCTGCCCCTCGAACTCGCCCACCGTGGCGTGCGCCCGGCCGATCGCCTCGGATTTACCCTGTTTCTCGCGGCGCTGATTCATTTGGCGCTGCTGCTCGGCGTCGGTTTCACCATGGTCGAGCCCAAGCAGATCAGCAAAACCCTCGAAATCACTTTGGCCACCTTCAAGAGCGATACCAAGCCGAAGAAGGCCGATTTCCTCGCCCAGGAAAATCAGGAAGGCAGCGGCACCCTCGACAAGAAGGCGACCCCCAAGACCACCGAGGTCGCGCCGTTCCAGGACAACCAGGTCAAGAAAGTCACCCCGCCACCGGCCGCCAAGCCGCAGGTTCGGGACGCCGCGCCCAAGGCTGCGGTGACCACCGTTGCGCCCAAACAGCAAAAAGCGCCGACCAAGCGCGAAGAGATCAAAACCGAGAAGAAGCCGGTGGTGGATGCACCGACGTTCGACAGTTCGCAGTTGTCCAGCGACATTGCCAGTCTCGAAGCGGAACTGGCCAAGGAGCAACAGCTCTACGCCAAGCGCCCGCGCATTCACCGCTTGAGCGCGGCCTCGACCATGCGCGACAAGGGCGCCTGGTACAAGGACGACTGGCGCAAGAAGGTTGAGCGCATCGGTAATCTCAATTACCCGGAAGAAGCGCGGCGCAAGCAGATCTACGGCAATCTGCGGCTGATGGTGTCGATCAACCGCGACGGCTCGCTGTATGACGTGCTGGTGCTGGAATCCTCCGGGCAACCGCTGCTGGACCAAGCGGCGCAGCGCATCGTCCGACTGGCGGCACCCTTTGCACCGTTTACCGGGGATCTGTCGGACATCGACCGACTGGAAATCATCCGCACCTGGAAATTCGCCCGGGGCGACCGACTCTCAAGCAACTGACACAGCACAATCCCCTGTAGGAACGAGCCTGCTCGCGATAGCATTCTTTCTGACACCTCAATGTTGAATGTGGCGCCCTCATCGCGAGCAGGTTCACGCCTACACTTGTTCTGTGTTGTTCTCTGATCTCCAGCTTGTCAGTTCGCCCCTGCAACGCCACACTAGCGCACATGAAAAACGTCAGCCCCAGCTACCTCAAGCATCACTTCCTGATTGCCATGCCACACATGGCCGACCCGAATTTTGCCCACACTTTGACCTACATCGTCGAGCACACGGCCAATGGCGCCATGGGGCTGGTGGTCAATCGTCCGCAAGAGCTGAATCTGGCCGATATTCTTGAGCAGTTGCGCCCGGAGATCGACCCGCCACTACTCTGCCAGCACGTGCCGATTTTCATCGGTGGCCCGGTGCAGACTGATCGTGGTTTTGTCCTCCATCCGTCGGGCAAAAGCTTCCAGGCCACCGTCGAGCTCGACGGCGAACTCTCGCTGTCCACGTCCCAGGATGTGCTGTTCGCCATCGCTGATGGCGTCGGCCCCGAGAAAAGCTTGATCACCCTTGGCTACGCCGGCTGGGAAGCCGGGCAGCTTGAAGCGGAAATGGCCGACAACGCCTGGCTGACCTGCCCTTACGACGCCGACATCCTGTTCAACACCAGCAGCGAACTGCGTCTGGAAGCGGCGGCACGGCATCTGGGCATCAACCTCAGCCTGCTGACCAGTCAGGCGGGGCACGCCTGATGGCCCTGCGCCTGATCCTCGGCTTCGACTACGGCACCAAACAGATCGGCGTTGCGGTCGGCCAGGTGATCACCGGCCAGGCCCGCGAACTCTGCACGCTGAAAGCGCAAAACGGTGTTCCGGACTGGAATCAGGTCGAAGCGCTGATTAAAGAGTGGAAGCCTGACGCCGTGGTCGTCGGCCTGCCGTTGAACATGGACGGCACCCGCAGCGACATGTGCGAGCGCGCCGAAAAATTCGCCCGCCGCCTCAACGGCCGTTTCAACCTGCCTTTTTATACCCACGACGAGCGCCTGACGACCTTTGAAGCCAAAGGCGAGCGACTGGTGCGTGGCGGACAAAAAGGCAGTTACCGCGACAACCCCGTGGACGCCATCGCCGCCGCCCTGCTGCTGCAAGGCTGGCTCGACGAAAACACCGCATTGTTTGAATTCTGAAAAGCGCTACGGCGCTTCTCTTTTAAGTGATAACCCGAGCCGGCGACCCGTTTTGTATCCGGACAACGAGGCTCGGGCCAAGAAGGAGCAACCATGAGCCTGCCAAACCCCGCCGAACTGATCACTCAGATGGCGACCCGCCTCAAGGCGCACCTTGCAAACCGTGGCATCAGCGAACCGCGCTACATCGGTATTCGCACCGGCGGTGTGTGGGTAGCCCAGGCATTGCTCAAAGAATTGGGCAGCGATGCGCCGCTCGGCACCCTCGATGTGTCCTTCTATCGCGACGACTTCAGCCAGAACGGCCTGCACCCGCAAGTGCGCCCGTCCGCCCTGCCCTTTGAAATCGAAGGCCAGCACCTGGTGCTGATCGACGACGTATTGATGAGCGGCCGCACCATTCGCGCGGCCCTCAACGAACTGTTCGACTACGGCCGCCCGGCCAGCGTGACCCTGGTCTGCCTGCTCGACCTGGATGCCGGCGAGTTGCCGATCCGCCCGAATGTGGTCGGCGCGACCCTGAGCCTGGCCGCCCACGAACGGGTCAAGCTGTCCGGTCCCGAGCCGCTGGCTCTCGAACTGCAAGACCTTGCCCTTTAATCCGCCCTATTGAGAGTCCCCCTCGCGATGACGCCTCTAGATACCAAGCGCCCGCTGCAGCTCAATGATCAGGGCCAGCTGCAACACTTCCTCTCGCTCGACGGCCTGCGCCGTGAGTTGCTGACGGAAATCCTCGACACCGCCGACTCGTTCCTTGAGGTCGGTGCCCGGGCGGTGAAGAAAGTCCCGTTGTTACGCGGCAAGACCGTGTGCAACGTGTTCTTCGAAAACTCCACCCGCACCCGCACCACTTTCGAGCTGGCGGCCCAGCGGTTGTCGGCAGACGTCATTACCCTGAACGTGTCGACATCGTCGGCGAGCAAGGGCGAAACCCTGCTCGACACCCTGCGCAACCTGGAAGCCATGGCCGCCGACATGTTTGTCGTGCGCCACGGTGATTCCGGCGCCGCGCACTTCATCGCCGAACATGTCTGCCCACAAGTGGCGATCATCAACGGCGGCGACGGCCGTCACGCGCACCCGACGCAGGGCATGCTCGACATGCTGACCATTCGCCGGCACAAGGGCAGCTTCGAGAACCTCTCGGTGGCCATCGTCGGCGACATCCTGCACTCACGGGTTGCGCGCTCGAACATGCTCGCCCTGAAAACCCTCGGCTGCCCGGACATCCGCGTGATCGCGCCGAAAACCCTGCTGCCGGTCGGCATCGAGCAATACGGCGTGAAGGTTTACACCGACATGACCGAAGGCCTGAAAGACGTCGACGTGGTGATCATGCTGCGCCTGCAACGCGAGCGCATGACCGGCGGCCTGCTGCCGAGCGAGGGCGAGTTCTATCGCCTGTTCGGCCTGACCACCGCACGCCTGGCCGGGGCCAAGCCGGATTGCATCGTCATGCACCCGGGGCCGATCAACCGGGGGGTCGAGATCGAATCCGCCGTGGCCGACGGCCCGCATTCGGTCATCCTCAATCAAGTGACCTATGGCATCGCCATTCGTATGGCCGTGCTGTCCATGGCCATGAGCGGGCAAACGGCGCAACGTCAATTCGAGCAGGAGAAGGCCCAGTGAAGCTCAGCATTCTCGGCGCCCGCGTCATCGATCCAAGCAGTGGCCTGGATCAAATCACCGACATCCACATTGAAGCCTGCAAGATCGTCGCCCTCGGCGCGGCACCGGCCGGGTTCACCGCGCTGGAAACCATCGACGCTCAAGGGCTGGTGGCCGCTCCGGGCCTGGTTGACCTCAACGTCGCCCTGCGCGAGCCGGGCTACAGCCGCAAAGGCTCGATTGCCAGCGAAACCCGTGCCGCAGCGGCCGGTGGCGTGACCAGCCTGTGCTGCCCGCCACAGACCAAACCGGTGCTCGACACCTCTGCCGTGGCCGAACTGATCCTCGACCGCGCCCGCGAATCCGGCAACACCAAAGTGTTTCCGATTGGCGCACTGAGCAAAGGTCTGGACGGCGAACAACTCGCTGAACTGGTCGCCCTGCGCGACGCCGGTTGCGTGGCGTTCGGTAATGGCCTCGACAGTTTCCGCAACACCCGCACCCTGTGCAGGGCGCTGGATTACGCGGCGACGTTCGATCTGACCGTCATTTTCAACTCGCAGGATCACGACCTCGCTGACGGCGGTCTGGCCCACGAAGGCCCGACGGCCAGTTTCCTCGGCCTGCCGGGCATTCCGGAAACCGCTGAAACCGTAGCGCTGGCCCGCGATCTGCTGCTGGTCGAACAGACTGGCGTGCGCGCGCATTTCAGCCAACTCACCAGTGCTCGTGGTGTCGCGTTGATTGCTCAGGCGCAGGCCCGTGGCTTGAAGGTGACGGCGGATGTTGCGCTGTATCAGTTGATCCTCACCGATGAAGCGCTGATCGATTTCAGCAGCCTCTATCACGTCCAGCCGCCGCTGCGCACCCGCGCGGATCGCGATGGCCTGCGTGAGGCGGTGAAATCCGGCGTGGTTTCGGCGATTTCCAGCCATCACCAGCCCCACGAACGTGATGCCAAACTGGCGCCATTCGGCGCGACCGAACCGGGCATCAGCAGCGTTGAACTGCTATTGCCGCTGGCGATGACGCTGGTCGAGGATGGTTTGCTGGACCTGCCGACTCTGTTGGCACGCCTGAGCGCCGGACCGGCCGAGGCGCTGCGCCTGCCGGCGGGCAAACTGGCGGTGGGGGGCGCGGCGGATATCGTGCTGTTCGACCCGAAGGCCTCGACCGTTGCGGGTGAGACCTGGCTGTCGAAGGGTGAGAACTGCCCGTTCCTCGGCCATAGCTTGCCGGGTGTGGTGCGTTACACCTTGGTGGATGGACGGATCAGCCACCAGGTTTGATACCGCGTAACGGCCAATCGCTGGCAAGCCAGCTCCCACAGGTTCTGTGTGTAACCATGGATTTGTGACAACGCAAATCCATGTGGGAGCTGGCTTGCCAGCGATGGTTTACTGGAAAGCGCCGCGATTCTGCGCGTTGCGCACCGACACCTGATCGTTCAGCGTCCAGAAGTCATACAGCACGCCAATAAAGAACAACCCACCACTCACCAGGTACAGCAATCCGCTGATCCATTTGCCCTGGTACATCCGGTGTACGCCGAACACGCCGAGAAACGTCAGCAGAATCCACGCCACGTTGTATTCGATCGGCCCAGAGGTGAAGCGCAGATCCGCTTCGCGATCCATCGCCGGGATCAGGAACAAGTCGATCAGCCAGCCGATGCCCAGCAAGCCGAAGGTGAAGAACCAGATCGTCCCGGTCACCGGTTTGCCGTAATAGAAGCGGTGAGCACCGGTAAAACCAAAAATCCACAGCAGATAACCCACCACTTTGCTGTGAGTGTCATGGGCGGGAGCATCGTTCCGATAGGTGTTCATGAATGACCTCATTTGCCTCAATAGATAAATATGTTCTGACTTTCTGTGACTTTTTTATGTTCAGCCGACAAGTGGCTAACACTTAGGGGAACTCTCGTAAGTCCTTGTCCTCGTTAGGTTCTGTCCGACAACCTGTGCAGATTTTCGTTCGTTGGGCTCTGGCCCGGGGCTTTCGCAATCGACCAACGGCCCCGGAAACAGTAAAAAAGCTGTTATAAAGTTGCGCGCTAACCCATATGAGCCCTGCCGAATGCGTCCATTTTTCAAGACATGGCTAACTATTTGCCTATTAATGCCACTGGCTGCCCACGCCACCAATCGTGAGCAACGTCTTCCCAACGTTAACGGTTTCACCCCTAAATCCCATGTTTCTGCTCCATCGAGCAAAAGCAAACAAAGCAAAACCACCACGCTGAGCAGCAAAAGCCACAGCAAACTGGTGCCGCCGATGGCGAGCAAGGAAAGCAGTAACGTCCTGAGCCGCGCCGTGAACGTCCTCGGTACACCGTACCGTTGGGGCGGCAGCAGCCCAAGTAAAGGCTTCGATTGCAGCGGTCTGGTGAAATATGCGTTCAACGACGCCACGTTCGATTTGCCACGCACCTCCAATGCAATGGCCAGCGGGCATGGCGAGAAAGTCGATCGCAAGGATCTGAAACCGGGCGACCTGATTTTCTTCAACCTCAAGAGCCGCCGGGTCAATCACGTTGCCATTTACCTGGGTAACGACCGCTTCATCCACGCGCCTCGTCGAGGCAAATCGGTGAGCATCGACACCCTGAACAAACCGTACTGGAAAAAGCATTACGTCGTTGCCAAGCGTGTATTGCCGAAAGAACAGGGCCAGATGCGCGTCGTTCAGCGCTGATCCCGTCCGCTATCGTTCCCACGTTGCGCGTGCGAGCGATAGCCGGCCCTATCAGAAATTATCCGGCGTACGCGCCTTCTCCCGCGCATGCTCGCGGCTGATCAGTCCTTTGATCACCAAGTCCTTCAGGCACATATCCAGTGTCTGCATCCCCAGCGACCCGCCTGTCTGAATCGACGAATACATCTGCGCCACTTTATCCTCGCGGATCAGGTTACGGATCGCCGGTGTGCCGAGCATGATTTCGTGCGCCGCCACCCGACCTCCGCCGATTTTCTTGATCAACGTCTGCGACACCACCGCCAGCAATGACTCGGACAACATCGAACGCACCATTGATTTCTCGTCACCGGGGAACACGTCCACCACACGGTCAATCGTCTTCGCCGCTGAGGTGGTGTGCAGCGTGCCGAACACCAAGTGCCCGGTTTCAGCCGCCGTCAAAGCCAGGCGAATGGTTTCCAGGTCGCGCATCTCGCCCACCAGAATCACGTCCGGGTCTTCGCGCAGCGCCGAGCGCAGAGCGGTCGCGAAGCTGCGGGTGTCGCGGTGCACTTCGCGCTGGTTGATCAGGCATTTTCGCGATTCGTGGACAAATTCGATCGGGTCTTCGATGGTGAGAATGTGGTGGTGGCGATGGGTGTTGAGGTAATCGATCATCGCCGCCAGCGTGGTCGACTTGCCGGAACCGGTCGGCCCGGTCACCAGCACCAGCCCGCGCGGGGCGTCAGTGATCTTGCGAAAGACGTCGCCCATGCCGAGGTCTTCCATGCTCAGCACTTTCGACGGAATGGTGCGAAACACCGCACCGGCGCCGCGATTCTGATTGAAAGCGTTGACCCGGAAGCGGGCTACACCGGGGACTTCGAAGGAAAAGTCGGTTTCCAGATGTTTCTCGAAGTCCACCCGCTGGGTGTCGTTCATGATGTCGTAGATCAATTCGTGCACTTGCTTGTGATCCAGCGCCGGCAAATTGATCCGTCGCACATCGCCGTCCACGCGGATCATCGGCGGCAGACCGGCCGACAGGTGCAGGTCGGAAGCTCCCTGTTTGGCGCTGAAGGCCAGCAGTTCGGTGATATCCATTGCGCTCCTCAATTCCAGTAGAATGCCGCGAACCTTCAGACCGCCGGCGCCTCTTGATGTCCACGATAGCAGACAACATTCAGTTGGTTAGTTCGCGTATCCGCGCCGCCGCCCAGGCTGCCGGGCGTGACGAAAACAGCGTTCAGCTCCTCGCCGTGAGTAAAACCAAGCCCGCCGAGGCCCTGCGCGAAGCCTATGCCGCCGGCCTGCGCGACTTCGGCGAGAACTACCTGCAAGAGGCCTTGGCCAAACAGCTCGAACTGGCCGACCTGCCCTTGATCTGGCACTTCATCGGCCCCATTCAATCGAACAAGACTCGCGCCATTGCCGAGCATTTCGACTGGGTGCACTCCGTGGATCGTCTGAAAATCGCACAACGCCTCTCCGAGCAACGCCCGGCGGATCTGCCGCCACTGAACATCTGCATTCAGGTCAACGTCAGCGGTGAAGCCAGCAAATCCGGCTGTACACCCGAAGACTTGCCCGCCCTGGCCAACGCCATCAGCACCTTGCCGCGTCTGACATTGCGCGGATTGATGGCCATTCCCGAGCCGACCGAAGATCGTGCCGCCCAGGATGCCGCTTTTGCTGCCGTGCAACGTTTGCAGGCCAGCCTCGATCTGCCGCTCGACACACTTTCCATGGGCATGAGCCACGACCTCGAGTCGGCGATTGCCCAAGGCGCGACGTGCGTACGCATTGGTACGGCACTGTTTGGCGCCCGCGACTATTCCCAGTCTTGAACCAGATAAGGATCTGACATGAGCGACACACGAATCGCCTTTATCGGCGCCGGCAACATGGCCGCCAGCCTGATCGGCGGCCTGCGGGCCAAGGGTCTGGAAGCGGCACACATCCGCGCCAGCGATCCGGGCGAAGACACCCGCGCCCGCGTCAGCGCCGAACACGGCATCGAAACCTTCGCCGACAACGCCCAGGCCATCGACGGTGTCGACGTGGTGGTGCTGGCGGTCAAGCCACAAGCGATGAAAGCCGTGTGCGAGGCGATTCGCCCAAGCCTGAAACCGAATCAATTGGTGGTGTCGATTGCCGCTGGCATCACCTGCGCCAGCATGAAGGCGTGGCTCGGTGCACAGCCCATCGTGCGCTGCATGCCCAACACTCCGGCGCTGCTGCGTCAGGGTGTCAGCGGTTTGTTCGCCACTGCCGAAGTGACTGCCGAACAGCGTCAACAGGCCGAAGAACTGCTGTCCGCCGTCGGCATCGCCCTGTGGCTGGATGAAGAGCAGCAACTGGATGCCGTGACGGCTGTGTCCGGCTCCGGCCCGGCGTACTTCTTTCTGTTGATCGAAGCGATGACCGCTGCTGGCGTCAAACTCGGCCTGCCAAAAGAAACCGCTGAACAGCTGACCCTGCAAACCGCCCTTGGCGCCGCGCATATGGCGGTTGCCAGTGATGTCGATGCCGCCGAATTGCGCCGCCGCGTAACCTCGCCAGCCGGCACCACGGAAGCTGCGATCAAATCGTTCCAGGCCAGCGGCTTCGAAGCTCTGGTGGAAAAAGCACTCGGCGCCGCCGCGCACCGCTCGGCCGAAATGGCCGAACAACTGGGCAAATAAGGAGCCTTACATGATTGGTCTGAACACCGCAGCGGTCTACGTGCTGCAAACCCTCGGCAGTCTGTACCTGCTGATCGTGCTGTTGCGCTTCGTCCTGCAACTGGTACGCGCAAACTTCTACAACCCGCTGTGCCAATTCATCGTCAAAGCCACTCAGCCGCTGCTCAAGCCGCTGCGCCGGATCATTCCGAGCCTGTTCGGCCTCGACATGTCGTCGCTGGTGCTGGCGATCCTGGTGCAACTGGCGTTGATGGCGCTGACGCTGCTGCTGACCTACGGCACCACCGGCAACCCGCTGCAACTGCTGATCTGGTCGATCATCGGCGTGACCGCGCTGTTCCTGAAGATTTTCTTCTTCGCGATGATCATCAGCATCATCCTGTCGTGGGTTGCACCGGGCAGCCACAACCCGGGCGCCGAACTGGTGAATCAGATCTGCGAACCGGCGCTGGCGCCGTTCCGTCGCATCCTGCCTAACCTCGGCGGGCTCGATCTGTCGCCGATCTTCGCATTCCTGGTACTGAAGCTGATCGACATGCTGGTGATCAACAATCTGGCGGCGATGACGATGATGCCGGAGATCTTGCGCGTACTGATGTAGCCCCTTCGTGAGCGTTCCCACGACCTGGTGGGAACGCTCACGGCTCGTTGCTTGCCGCTGACCTCGCCGGTCTTTAGACTTACGCCTCATTTCAACGAGAGCAGGGTCGATGCCAGCTGCCTTCCCCCCCGATTCTGTTGGTCTGGTGACGCCGCAAACGGCGCACTTCAGCGAACCATTGGCCTTGGCCTGTGGCCGTTCGCTGGCCGCTTATGACCTGATCCACGAAACCTACGGCACGCTGAACGCGCAAGCGAGCAACGCCGTGCTGATATGCCACGCCCTGTCCGGCCACCATCACGCCGCCGGTTATCACAGCGCCGACGACCGCAAACCCGGTTGGTGGGACAGCTGCATCGGCCCGGGCAAGCCCATCGACACCGACAAATTCTTCGTGGTCAGCCTGAATAACCTCGGCGGCTGCAACGGTTCCACCGGCCCGAGCAGCATCAATCCGGACACCGGCAAGCCCTTCGGCGCCGACTTTCCGGTGCTCACCGTGGAAGACTGGGTACACAGCCAGGCGCGCCTGGCCGACCGGCTCGGCATCGCGCAATGGGCGGCTGTGATTGGCGGCAGCCTCGGCGGCATGCAGGCGCTGCAATGGACGATCACTTATCCAGATCGCGTCCGTCATTGCCTGGCCATCGCCTCGGCACCGAAGCTGTCGGCGCAGAACATCGCGTTCAACGAAGTGGCGCGCCAGGCGATCCTCACCGACCCGGAATTCCATGGCGGTTCATTCCAGGAGGCGGGCGTGATTCCCAAGCGCGGCTTGATGCTGGCGCGGATGGTCGGGCACATCACGTATCTGTCCGACGACTCCATGGGCGAGAAATTCGGCCGGGGCCTGAAAAGCGAAAAGCTCAACTACGACTTTCACAGTGTCGAGTTCCAGGTCGAAAGCTACTTGCGTTATCAGGGTGAAGAGTTTTCCGGGCGCTTCGACGCCAATACCTATCTGCTGATGACCAAAGCGCTGGATTACTTCGATCCGGCGGCCAACTTCGACGATAACCTGGCGAAAACCTTCGAAAGCGCCACGGCGAAATTTTGCGTGATGTCGTTCACCACCGACTGGCGCTTCTCCCCGGCCCGTTCGCGGGAACTGGTAGACGCACTGATGGCCGCGCGTAAAGACGTCAGCTATCTGGAAATCGACGCACCGCAGGGCCATGACGCCTTCCTGATTCCGATCCCGCGTTACTTGCAGGCGTTCGGCAATTACATGAACCGAATCACGTTGTGAGAAAAGCATGAGAGCTGATCTGGAAATCATCCAGGAATGGATCCCCGCCGGCAGCCGCGTGCTCGACCTCGGCTGCGGCGACGGCGAGTTGCTGACGTGGCTGCGCGATCACAAGCAAGTCACCGGTTATGGCCTGGAAAACGATGCGGACAACATCGCCGAGTGCGTGGCCAAGGGTATCAACGTCATTGAGCAGGATCTGGACAAGGGCCTGGGCAACTTCGCCAGCAACAGTTTCGACGTCGTGGTAATGACCCAGGCCCTGCAAGCCGTGCATTACCCGGACAAGATCCTCGACGAAATGCTGCGGGTCGGTCGTCAGTGCATCATCACGTTCCCCAACTTCGGCCACTGGCGCTGCCGCTGGTACTTGGCGAGCAAAGGGCGGATGCCGGTGTCGGAGTTTCTGCCGTACACCTGGTACAACACGCCGAACATCCATTTCTGCACCTTCGAAGACTTTGAAGCCCTGTGCCGCGAACGCGATGCCAAGGTCATTGATCGGCTTGCCGTGGATCAACAGCACCGCCACGGGTGGGCCAGTAAGCTATGGCCTAATCTGTTAGGTGAAATTGGCATCTACCGCGTCAGTAGCCCTTTGCTGCAAGACCACAAAGTCGCGGTCTGAGCCACGACATTTCGAGGAGATCGATCATGGGACGCTTGATTACCGCACTGCTGGCCGCCTGCCTGAGCCTGTCGGCCGTGGCCGCCGATGTCATCAAGGGCGAGCGCAAGGAAGTGTTCGGCGATGTCACCGTGCATTACAACACCTTCAACTCGACGTTCCTGACACCGGACATCGCCAAGGCTGCCGAGCTGATTCGCAGCAAGAACCAGGGCGTGATCAACGTCTCGGTGATCAAGGATGGCAAACCGTTGATGTCTCAGGTCTCTGGCTCGGTGAAAGACCTGACCGGCAAGATGTTCCCGCTGGCGTTCCGCCAGATCACCGAGCAAGGCGCGATCTACTACATCGCCCAGTACCCGGTCGATCAGCAGGAAACCCGCACCTTTGAAATCAAGGTGCAGAACGGCGACAAGATCAACACCATCAATTTCAACCAAGAGCTTTTCCCCGGCGAATGATGAACCTCAAGCAACTCGTACTGGCCAGCCACAACGCCGGCAAACTCAAAGAACTCCAGGCCATGCTCGGCGACTCGGTGCAACTGCGTTCGATCGGCGAATGGAGCCAAATCGAGCCGGAAGAAACCGGCCTGTCGTTCGTTGAGAACGCGATTCTCAAGGCCCGCAACGCCGCACGTATTTCCGGACTGCCGGCGCTGGCCGACGATTCCGGTCTGGCCGTGGATTTCCTCGGCGGTGCGCCGGGCATTTATTCGGCGCGTTACGCCGACGGCAAGGGCGATGCGGCGAACAACGCCAAATTGCTCGACGCTTTGAAGGATGTGCCGGAACACGAGCGCGGTGCCCAGTTCGTCTGCGTGCTGGCGCTGGTGCGTCACGCCGAGGATCCGTTGCCGATGCTCTGCGAAGGCTTGTGGCACGGGCGCATCCTGACCGCTGCCAGTGGCGAACACGGTTTCGGTTACGACCCGCTGTTCTGGGTGCCGGAGCGCAACGTCTCCAGCGCTGAACTGAGCCCGGCCGACAAGAACCAAATCAGTCACCGCGCCCGAGCAATGGATCTGCTGCGCCAGCGTCTGGGCTCGAAATGACCGGTGATGCCTCTGCGTCGCCGCTGATTATCGGCGGCGCCGCCTCCTCGCCTCGGGCGCCGCTGCCGACGCTGCCGCCCCTGGCGTTGTACATCCACATCCCGTGGTGTGTGCGCAAATGCCCTTATTGCGACTTCAATTCCCACACCGCCAGCCCGGTGCTGCCGGAAGAGGAATACGTCGACGCGTTGCTGGCCGATCTCGATCAGGATCTGCACGCCGTTTATGGCCGTGAGTTGAGTTCGATTTTCTTTGGTGGCGGTACGCCGAGCCTGTTCAGCGCGCAAGCACTTGGGCGTTTGCTCAAAGGTGTCGAGCAGCGGATTCCATTTGCCAGCGACATTGAGATCACGCTGGAAGCCAACCCCGGCACGTTCGAGCAAGAAAAATTCGTCGCTTATCGCGCGCTGGGGATCAATCGTTTGTCGATTGGCATCCAGAGTTTCCAGCAGGAAAAACTCAAAGCCCTGGGCCGCATTCACAACGGTGACGAAGCCATTCGCGCTGCGGGTATGGCCCGTCAGGCCGGGTTCGATAACTTCAACCTGGACTTGATGCACGGCTTGCCGGATCAGTCGCTTGATGACGCTTTGGGCGATCTTCGCCAGGCCATCGCGCTGAACCCGACGCACATTTCCTGGTATCAACTGACCCTGGAACCGAACACTGTGTTTTGGAACCAGCCGCCCGTGCTGCCGGAAGACGACACCCTTTGGGACATTCAGGAGGCCGGGCAAGCCCTGCTGGCCGAACACGGCTACGCGCAATACGAAGTGTCGGCGTATGCCCAGGCCGGTCGCCCGGCGCGGCATAACCTCAATTACTGGAGTTTCGGCGACTTCATCGGCATCGGCGCGGGGGCCCATGGCAAGCTCAGCCACCCGGACGGGCGCATCGTCCGCACCTGGAAAACCCGACTGCCCAAGGATTACCTGAACCCGGCGAAAGCCTTTCAGGCCGGCGAGAAGGCGCTGACCAATGATGAGATGCCGTTCGAATTCTTGATGAACGCTTTGCGGCTCACGGCGGGCGTGGAATCGCGTCTGTATCCGGAACGCACTGGCCTGCCGCTGGAGAGTCTCGCTGAACACCGGCTAGAGGCCGAACAAAGCGGGCTGTTGCAGGTCGAACCGTCACGTCTGGCGGCCACCGAGCGCGGACAACTGTTTCTCAACGACTTGCTACAGAAATTTCTGAGCTGAAACCCCAAACGGCAGCCCTAAGGAAAAACCCATGGATTTGATACTCGACCTGCTCGCCACCGTGTCGCGCTGGAGCCGCAGCAATTTGTCGGAAATTGCCCTGGCGCTGGTGGGGTGTTTGCTGGTGCTGTTCGGCGCGGATTTCAAAGGTTGGGTCGAGCAACGCCTGGGCAGCATTGCCGGCGCTTTGCGCGTCCCGCTGATGGCCTTGCTGTGCATGATCGGCAGCGGCGCGGCGCTGATTTATGCGACGCCGTGGGTGATTAGAGGCCTGAGCCAGTTCAACAACTACAGCCTGGCGCCGGTGTTGCTGGTGGTGCTGGTGTTGATCGGCGTCGTCGCCGACCGCCGCTGAAGGGTGATGATCGTTTGTTGATGTTGATCGTTCCCACGCAGAGCGTGGGAACGATCGATATTCGTCAGGACTGTTTTTCGAACTTCAGATCCCAAACGCCATGCCCAAGACGTTCGCCACGGCGTTCGAACTTGGTGATCGGCCGCTCGGCCGGTCGCGGCACGCACTTGCCGTCTTCGGCGAGGTTGCGATAGCCCGGCGCGACGTTCATCACTTCCAGCATGTATTCAGCGTACGGTTCCCAGTCGGTGGCCATGTGCAGCACACCGCCAACCTTCAACTTGCTGCGCACCAGTTCGGCGAACGACGCCTGAACGATACGGCGCTTGTGGTGGCGGCTCTTGTGCCACGGATCCGGGAAGAACAGCATCAGGCGATCAAGGCTGTTGTCGGCGATGCAGCGGTTGAGCACTTCGATCGCGTCGCAATCGTAGACCCGCAAGTTCGTCAGCCCTTGGGTCAGCACGCCATTGAGCAGCGCGCCGACACCCGGACGGTGTACTTCCACGCCGATGAAATCCTGATCCGGCGCCGCTGCCGCCATTTCCAGCAGCGAGTGGCCCATGCCGAAACCGATCTCCAGCGAGCGCGGCGCCGACCGGCCGAACACTTGATCGAAGTCCACCGGCGCATCCGCCAGCGGTAGCACGAACAGCGGCGTGCCCTGATCCAGACCTTTCTGCTGGCCTTCGGTCATGCGCCCGGCGCGCATCACGAAACTCTTGATGCGGCGGTGTTGGCGCTCGTCGCCCTCTTCCGTCTGGATAGGCGTGTCGTTCGATTCAGTCATCAATGGCTCTTACTTGATCAGACCATCCAGCGGCGAAGACGCGCTGGCATAGAGTTTTTTCGGCATGCGGCCGGCGAGGTACGCCAAGCGGCCCGCGACGATTGCGTGTTGCATGGCCTGGGCCATCATCACTGGTTGCTGGGCGTGAGCGATGGCCGAGTTCATCAGCACAGCGTCACAGCCCAGTTCCATGGCGATGGTGGCGTCAGAGGCCGTGCCGACACCGGCATCGACCAGCACCGGAATGTTGGCTTCTTCGAGGATGATCTGCAGGTTGTACGGGTTGCAGATCCCCAGACCGGAACCGATCAGACCGGCCAGCGGCATGACCGCGATGCAGCCGATTTCCGCCAGTTGCCGGGCGATGATCGGGTCGTCGCTGGTGTAAACCATCACGTCGAAGCCTTCCTTGACCAGCGTTTCAGCGGCCTTGAGAGTTTCGATCACGTTGGGGAACAGGGTTTTCTGGTCGGCCAGCACCTCCAGCTTCACCAGGTTGTGACCATCAAGCAGTTCACGGGCCAGACGGCAGGTGCGCACGGCTTCGATGGCGTCGTAGCAACCGGCGGTGTTCGGCAGGAAGGTGTAGCGATCCGGCGACAGCACGTCGAGCAGGTTCGGCTCGCCTTCGATCTGGCCGAGGTTGGTGCGGCGTACGGCAAAGGTGACGATTTCGGCACCCGAGGCTTCGATGGCCTGACGGGTTTCGTCCATGTCACGGTATTTGCCGGTACCGACCAGCAAACGCGACTGGTAAGTACGACCGGCCAGAACGAACGGCTTGTCGCTACGAACGATGCTCATGGGGAATCCTCTGTTGGGGTGAGGGTCTTGCACAATGCTGCTGCGCGGATTAGCCGCCGCCGATGGCGTGCACCACTTCGACGGAGTCGCCGTCGTTCAGCGCAGTGTCTGCGTGCAGGCTGCGCGGGACGATATCCAGATTGAGTTCGACTGCTACCCGGCGTCCGGTCAATTCCAGACGGGTCAGCAGGGCCGCAACGGTTTCACCGTCGGGCAGTTCAAGGGATTCGCCGTTCAACTGAATGCGCATGCCAAATGCCGCCATCATTTTTAGGGGCTGGCATTCTAGCCCGATCATGACCTAAAGGTCAGTACCAAGCGTCAAGTGGTGAGCTGCAAGCATTCGGATCGCAGGCCTGGCGTCAGGTCAGGCGCCAGGCGGCGAGACCGAGGCAGATCCAGCCGATCAGGAAGGCCAGGCCACCGAACGGGGTGATGATGCCGAGTTTGCTGATGCCCGTGGTGGTCAGGACGTAGAGGCTGCCGGAAAACAGCACAATGCCGATGGCGAACGAGACGCCTGCCCAAGTGATCAGCCGCCCTTGAATCTGCGTCGCCAGCAGCGCCACGCCGAACAGCGCCAAGGTGTGTACCAATTGATAGGTGACGCCGGTATGGAAAATCGTCAGGTATTCGGGCGTCAGGCGGTTTTTCAGGCCATGGGCGGCAAAGGCGCCCAACGCAACACCGGTGAAACCGAAAAAAGCGGCCAGCATCAGAAAGCCACGCAGCATGTGCAACTCCAGTCAGACTCGAACGGCAGGGTCTGTATAATGGCGCGCTCAAACGGTTCGGCCAAGCCATCTCTATGCTGCGTATATTTTTCCGTCATCTCACGAAAGCCCTGCTCTGGTTCGCGGGCGGCAGTGTATTGCTGGTCTTGCTGTTTCGTTTCGTGCCGCCACCGGGCACCGCACTGATGGTCGAGCGCAAGATTGAATCCTGGATCGACGGCGAGCCGATTGACCTGCAACGCACCTGGAAGCCGTGGGACGAGATCTCCGATGACCTGAAAGTGGCGGTGATTGCTGGCGAAGACCAGAAATTCCCGGAGCACTGGGGTTTTGACTTCGGCGCGATCCGCGCCGCCCTCGCCCACAACGAACTCGGCGGCACCGTGCGCGGCGCCAGCACCCTGAGCCAGCAAGTGTCGAAAAACCTGTTTCTGTGGTCGGGCCGTAGTTGGTTGCGCAAAGGCCTGGAAGCCTGGTTTACCGCGTTGATCGAAGTGCTCTGGCCCAAGCAGCGGATCCTTGAGGTTTACCTGAACAGCGTCGAGTGGGATGACGGCGTGTTCGGTGCCGAGGCGGCGGCGCGGCATCATTTCAAGACCAGCGCCAAGGGGTTGAGTCGCCAGCAGTCGAGCTTGTTGGCGGCGGTGTTGCCCAATCCACGCGTGTGGAGCGCCGGGCGTCCATCGCCGTATGTATTGCGCCGGGCCGGATGGATTCGTCAGCAGATGAGCCAGTTGGGTGGCACCGGGTATCTGGTGGGGATCAATGATTCGCGCCGGGCGTTGTGGTCGCGATAGTGGCAAACCATCTTCCAGACTCCCACAGGGTTTTGTGTACACATTGTGAATGCAAAAACAAAAACGCCCCGATCATCGCTGATCGGGGCGTTTTTTTGTTACCGAGGCCGGTTACGCGGCGATCGACAGTTTGAGCTTGTTCATCGCGCTCTTCTCGAGCTGACGGATACGCTCGGCCGACACGTTGTACTTCTGCGCCAGATCATGCAGCGTGGCCTTCTCTTCCGCCAGCCAGCGCTGGTAGAGAATGTCACGGCTGCGCTCGTCCAGCACTTCCAGTGCTTCGTGCAGGTTGTTGTTGGAGTTGTCGCTCCAGTCGGCATCTTCCAGTTGACGGGCCGGGTCGTACCGGTGGTCTTCCAGATAGTTGGCCGGCGACTGGAAAGCGCTGTCGTCGTCCGCTTCCGCAGCCGGGTCGAAGGCCATGTCATGGCCGGTCAGACGGCTTTCCATCTCGCGCACTTCACGCGGCTCAACGCCGAGGCTTTCCGCCACACGGTGGACTTCCTCATTGTTCAACCAGGCCAGGCGTTTCTTCTGACTGCGCAGGTTGAAGAACAGCTTGCGCTGGGCCTTGGTGGTCGCGACTTTCACGATGCGCCAGTTGCGCAGGATGAACTCGTGAATTTCGGCCTTGATCCAGTGCACCGCAAAGGAAACCAGACGCACGCCCATTTCCGGGTTGAAGCGCTTGACCGCCTTCATCAGGCCGACGTTGCCTTCCTGGATCAGGTCAGCCTGAGCCAGACCGTAGCCGGAATAGCTACGGGCAATGTGTACGACAAAACGCAGGTGGGCGAGCACCATCTGCCGAGCCGCCCCCAAATCCTGCTCATAGTAGAGACTCTCGGCCAGTTCACGCTCCTGCTCCGGCGTCAGCAATGGGATGCTGTTGACGGTGTGCACATAGGCTTCCAGGTTTGCGCCTGGAACCAACGCGTACGCAGGTTGCAAAGAATTGGTCATACGAAAAAACCTCCGACTTACAATACTCGTGCTTCTCAGCACTGCGAAAAATTGACCGGAAACCAAAAGACAAGTTCCCATAAAAACCGTGAGGTCAATCACGCGCAAAAAGAATCTACTTCGGCGCCAGCTCCCTGAGGTGGCGTGCGACTGCAATCCATGCACCGATATAACCCAACAGCACCGCGCCAAGCAAGAGCGACAGACCATCGGCCACTGGCACTCCGGCCAGGGCGAAATCACTGCCGTACAAGCCGGCCAGTCCAACCACCGCGTCGTTCAGCCAGTCCAGGCCGAACGCCAAAACACCCCAGGACAGAATCCCCGCACCGAAGCCATACAGCGCGCCCATATAAAGAAAGGGACGACGCACATAGCTGTCCGTGCCGCCGACGAGTTTAATCACTTCGATCTCTGTGCGGCGGTTTTCAATATGAAGACGAATGGTATTGCCTATCACCAAAAGTAATGCAGACACCAAAAGCACCGTCAGACCAAAGACAAAACGATCACCGAGCTTGAGGATGGCGGCCAGACGTTCGACCCAGACTAGATCAAGTTGCGCCTGTTGTACCTTGGGCAATTCAGACAGTTTTTGTCTTAATGCTTCCAGAGTCGACTTGTCGACCTCGTTTGGCGTGACCAGCACAACCCCCGGCAGCGGGTTTTCCGGCAGCTCGCGCAGGGCTTCGCCGAGGCCGGACTGCTGCTGGAACTCCTCCAGAGCCTGATCGCGGCCGACATATTCGGCATCAGCAACACCGGGCATGCCTTTGATCTGCTCGCGCAGCGACTCGCCCTGCTCCGGGCTGGCGTCGAGTTGCAGATACAGCGAGATCTGCGCCGCACGCTGCCACGAACCACCCAGACGCTCGACGTTATTCAGCAGAAGCGACAGTCCCATCGGCAAACTCAGCGCGACGGCCATCACCATGCAGGTGAAGAAGCTGCCGATGGGTTGCTTGCCGAGACGACGCAGACTGTCCAGCAGGCTGGCGCGATGGCTTTCAATCCAGGCGCGGAACAGCGTGGCGAAGTCCGGGCCATCATCATCGTCGTGTTTTTTCTTCTTTTGCGGCTGCGGATCGGCGGCTTTCGGGGCCACGCGCTCGGAAACCTTCGGACTGCGAGTCGCACTCATACCCCGGCCTCCCCGTCGCCGATCAATCGGCCACGCTGCAGGGTGAGCATCCGGTGACGCATACGCGCGATCAGTGCCAAATCGTGACTGGCAATGAGCACGCTGGTGCCCAGGCGGTTGATGTCTTCGAACACACCCATGATTTCGGCCGCCAGACGCGGGTCGAGGTTACCGGTCGGTTCATCCGCCAGCAGCAAGGCCGGGCGATGGACGATGGCCCGGGCGATACCAACGCGCTGTTGCTGGCCGGTGGACAGATCACCCGGATACAAATCGGTTTTATCCGACAGCGCGACACGCTCCAGGGCCGAATCCACACGCTTGGCAATTTCGGCCTTGGACAGACCGAGGATCTGCAACGGCAATGCGACATTGTTGAACACGGTGCGGTCGAACAACAGTTGGTGATTCTGGAACACCACGCCGATTTGCCGGCGCAGGAACGGAATCTGTGCGTTGCTGATGGTACTCAGGTCTTGCCCGGCGAGCAGCAGTTTACCGCTGGTCGGACGCTCCATGGCCAGCAACAGCCGCAGCAACGTGGACTTACCGGCGCCAGAATGGCCGGTTACAAACAGAAACTCGCCGCGACGCACCCGAAAGCTCAGCTCATGCAAGCCGACGTGACCATTCGGGTAGCGCTTACCGACCTGTTCGAAACGAATCATGAACGCTCCCGCTCGGCAAACAGTGCCTGGACAAAGGGTTCGGCTTCAAAGGTGCGCAAGTCATCGATGCCTTCACCGACCCCGATGTAGCGGATCGGCAGGCCGAATTGCTTGGCCAGGGCGAAAATCACCCCGCCCTTGGCGGTGCCGTCGAGTTTGGTCAGCGCCAGGCCGGTCAACGTGACGGTCTGATTGAATTGCTTGGCCTGGTTGATCGCGTTCTGACCGGTGCCGGCGTCGAGCACCAGCAGCACTTCGTGTGGCGCATCTTCGTCAAGTTTGCCGATGACCCGGCGAACCTTTTTCAGTTCTTCCATCAGGTTGTCTTTGGTATGCAAACGACCGGCGGTATCGGCGATCAATACGTCGATGCCACGGGCCTTGGCGGCTTGCACGGCGTCGAAGATTACCGAAGCCGAATCGGCGCCGGTGTGCTGGGCAATCACCGGTATCTTGTTGCGCTCGCCCCAGACCTGCAATTGATCCACCGCCGCGGCGCGGAAGGTGTCACCGGCGGCGAGCATGACTTTCTTGCCTTCCAGTTGCAGCTTCTTCGCCAGCTTGCCGATGGTGGTGGTCTTGCCTGCGCCGTTGACGCCCACCACCAGAATCACGAAGGGCTTGTTCTGCGAAACGATTTTCAGTGGCTGCTCGACCGGTTTGAGCATGGCAGCCAGTTCGGCTTGCAGGGATTTGTACAGCGCATCGGCGTCGGCCAGCTCTTTGCGGGCAACCTTCTGGGTCAGTCGCTGGATGATCACCGACGTGGCTTCAACACCGACGTCGGCCGTCAGCAGACGGGTTTCGAGGTCTTCGAGCAACTCGTCGTCGATGATCTTCTTGCCGAGGAACAGGCTGGCCATGCCCTCGCCAATGCTGGCGCTGGTTTTGGACAAGCCTTGCTTAAGGCGGGCGAAGAAGCCGGATTTGGTTTCTTCGACGCGCGGCGCCTCGACTACCGAAGCATCAACGAGGGCTTCGACCCCGGCAGCGGGTGCAGCGGTGATCGGTGCAGGTTCAGGGGCGATCGGTTCAACGAATACCGGCTCGACGGGTTCCAGCGCAACCGGCGCGGTTTCGATCACTGGCTCGACCACGGGGTCTCGCAGCGGCTCGGGCGCAGGCGCAAACGGGTTCGGCTCGGGAATCGGCGGCGTCACATGCGACGTGGTCTCTTCGACAAACGCAACCGGCTCTTCCGCTACTGGCAATGTCAGCCATGGTTCGGCGACGGAAGTCAGCGGCAGTTCGGCGGCCATCGGCGCTTCTGGAGCAGGTTCCGGCTCGACAGCCGGCTGCAGAACCGGCTCAGTGAGCGGCAACACAATCGGCGCGTCTATAGCGGGCGCAGGCTCCGGCTCAGGAATCGCAGGCGGCTGTTCGACGACGGGTTCCTGCGGTTTCTTACGCAGCCATCCGAACAGGCTTTTCTTCTCGCCAGCCGCAGCTGGGGTCTTCTTGTCGTCGTTGGAACCAAACATGGAGGACGGCTATCTCACGGTAGCGAAGCGCCACAGGGCGCCCCGGCAAATAAATATTCGATGCAGAACAGACTGTGTTTCATCCAGCTTGTTCACGCGCAACATTTTGTCGAGGTACCGGAGGCACCTCAAAGGTCGATTTTTACGAAGGACTGGAACGGCATCATCGGCGAAAACGCTGAGTTTAGCTGACAAACCCAAAGCTTCTTCCGGAAACCCATTCAACCTATCGACCGATCAGTGACCCGATAGGCGTGGCCGCCAGTAAAACGGATCAGTATCCTAGCACCCTCTCGCCCGCCGACGCTAAGACCAAGCGGGCCGCCCAACAGGTTTAAAAACGAATGAATGCTCTTGCCCGCCGCGCCGCTGGCCTGCTGCTCAGCACAGTCTGCCTGCCCCTTTCGGCCCTGGCGGCCGACCCGCAACCGACTCATGAATTCACCCTCGACAACGGCCTGAAGGTCGTCGTGCGCGAAGACCATCGCGCACCCGTGGTGGTTTCGCAGGTCTGGTACAAAGTCGGCTCCAGCTACGAAACCCCGGGCCAGACCGGTCTGTCGCACGCCCTTGAGCACATGATGTTCAAGGGCAGCGAGAAGGTCGGCCCCGGCGAAGCCTCGCTGATCCTGCGCGATCTGGGCGCGGAAGAAAACGCCTTCACCAGTGACGACTTCACCGCGTATTACCAGGTGCTGGCCCGTGACCGTCTGGGCGTGGCTTTCGAACTGGAAGCCGACCGCATGGCCAGCCTCCGTCTGCCGGCCGACGAGTTCGCCAAGGAAATCGAAGTCATTAAAGAAGAACGGCGCCTGCGCACCGATGACAAGCCGATGGCCAAGGCTTACGAACGCTTCAAGGCGATGGCTTACCCGGCCAGCGGTTACCACACGCCGACCATCGGCTGGATGGCTGACCTGGACCGGATGAAGGTCGAAGAATTGCGCCACTGGTATCAGTCCTGGTACGTGCCGAACAATGCCACGCTAGTGGTGGTCGGCGACGTCACCCCGGACGAGGTCAAAACCCTCGCCCAGCGCTACTTCGGGCCGATCGCCAAACGTGACGTGCCGCCCGCGAAGCAACCGCTGGAACTGGCCGAGCCCGGCGAACGCCAGATCACCCTGCGCGTGCAGACTCAACTGCCAAGCCTGATGCTCGCCTTCAATGTGCCGAGCATCGCCACCGCTGAAGACAAACGTTCGGTCAATGCCCTGCGGCTGATTTCAGCGCTGCTTGACGGTGGCTACAGCGGTCGCATCCCGACGCAACTGGAACGCGGCGAAGAGTTGGTGTCCGGCGGTTCGTCGAGCTACGACGCCTACACCCGTGGCGACAGCCTGTTCACCCTGTCGGCCACGCCGAATACGCAAAAGAAAAAGACCATGGCGCAGGCCGAGGCCGGTCTGTGGAAACTGCTGGAGCAGTTGAAAACCACCGCGCCGTCCGCCGAAGAACTGGAACGCGTGCGCGCTCAAGTGATTGCCGGCCTGGTCTACGAGCGTGATTCGATTACCAGCCAGGCCACCGCCATCGGCCAACTCGAAACTGTCGGTCTGTCGTGGAAGCTGATGGACACCGAACTCGCCGACCTGGAAAGCGTCACCCCGCAAGACATCCAGAACGCCGCCAAGCTGTATTTCACCCGCGAACGTCTCAGCGTCGCCCACGTCCTGCCATTGGAGACGACTCATGAGTGAGCGCAAAACCCCACGTCTGTTGCTGCTCGGCCTGGTGGCCGCTGCCGTGATCGGCGCCACCGCGTTCTACCTGTCGCCGAGCGATAAATCCGTCGCGAGCGAAGCGCTGGACAACGCCAAGACCAGTCAAAAGCTGCAATCGCTGGCCGAGCTGGACGGCAAGGCACCGAGCAGTCGCAAGCTCGACGTGCAGACCTGGAGCACCGCCGAAGGCGCCAAGGTCATGTTCGTTGAAGCCCGCGAGCTGCCGATGTTCGACATGCGCCTGATTTTCGCCGCCGGCAGCAGTCAGGACGGCAGCGCGCCCGGCCTGGCCGTTCTGACCAATGCCATGCTCAACGAAGGCGTGGCAGGCAAGGACGTCGGCGCAATTGCCCAGGGCTTTGAAGGCCTCGGCGCGGATTTCGGCAACGGCGCGTTCAAGGACATGGCCATCGCTTCGCTGCGCAGCCTCAGTACCACCGACAAGCGTGAGCCGGCGCTGAAGCTGTTCGCTGACGTCGTGGGCAAACCGACCTTCCCTGCCGACTCGTTCGCGCGCATCAAAAACCAGATGCTCGCCGGTTTCGAGTACCAGAAGCAGAACCCGGGCAAGCTCGCCAGCATCGAACTGATGAAGCGGCTGTACGGCGATCATCCGTATGCGCACTCCAGCGATGGCACGCCGACAAGCGTCCCGGCGATCACCCTCGCGCAATTGCGTGACTTCCATGCCAAGGCTTATGCCACTGGCAACGTAGTGATTGCATTGGTCGGCGACTTGTCCCGCACCGAGGCCGAGGCGATTGCCAATCAGGTGTCCAGTGCGCTGCCGAAAGGCCCGGCACTGGCGAAAATCGCTGCGCCGCAAGAACCGAAAGCCAGCGTCGGTCACATCGAATTCCCCTCCAAGCAGACCAACCTGATGCTCGCGCAACTGGGCATCAACCGCGACGACCCGGATTACGCGGCGCTGTCGATGGGCAACCAGATCCTCGGCGGCGGTGGCTTTGGTACGCGGCTGATGAGCGAAGTGCGCGAGAAACGCGGCCTGACTTACGGCGTGTATTCGGCGTTCAGCCCGATGCAGGCCCGTGGCCCCTTCATGATTAACCTGCAGACCCGCGCAGAGATGAGCGAAGGCACCCTGAAACTGGTGCAGGACGTCCTCGCCGATTACCTGAAAAGCGGCCCGACCCAGAAAGAACTCGACGACGCCAAGCGCGAACTGGCCGGCAGCTTCCCGCTGTCCACCGCGAGCAACGCCGACATCGTTGGTCAACTCGGCGCGATGGGCTTCTATAATCTGCCGCTGAGCTACCTGGATGACTTCATGCGTCAGTCCCAGAGCCTGACCGTCGAACAGGTCAAGAACGCCCTGAACAAACACCTGAGCACGGACAAAATGGTCATCGTCAGCGCTGGCCCGACCGTGCCGCAAAAGCCGTTACCGGCCCCATCTGATAAACCTGCCGAGCAACCGCTCGGGGTTCCGGAGCATTAATGGCGACTCGTCCAAAAAAACCGGTTCACAACGTGCATAACGGCGTGAACCAGTTGCGCATCATCGGCGGCCAATGGCGCAGCCGCAAACTCAGCTTTCCTGACGTTCCAAGCCTGCGCCCGACGCCGGATCGGGTGCGCGAGACGCTGTTCAACTGGCTTGCGCCGTACGTGGAAGGGGCGAAAGTCTTCGACCCGTTCGCCGGCAGCGGCGCGCTGTTTCTCGAAGCGCTGTCTCGCGGCGCGGCCATGGGCCAGGCGCTGGACGCCAGTAACGTTGCAGTCTCCAGCCTGAAAGAACACCTCGGCACGTTGCGCTGCACCACCGGCCAGGTACAAACCGCTGACGCGTTGCGCTATCTCGAAACCCAAGCTGCAACGCCTTTCGATCTGGTGTTTCTCGATCCACCGTTCAACCAGAACCTGTTGCCAACCGTGTGCGCGCTGCTCGAAGAGCGACACTGGCTGGCCGACGATGCATGGGTCTATACCGAAAGCGAAACAGCGCCGTCGACCCTCGGCATGCCCGGCAACTGGCGCCTGCATCGCGAGCAGAAATCCGGACAGGTGTTTTACGCCCTGTGGCAACGCAGCGCATGACCTGTCACGGGTCTGGACTGAAATCGCGATGGAAGTGCGGTAAATAGTTACCGCACCTTGCTTGCTGAAAATCGCCATCGTGGATCAACGCAATTTGCGTTAATCCACGAGGACGATACATGGACATTCTGCGCAGCTGGACGCTGCTCCTTCTTTGCCTGACGCCGATGCTGGCCCGGGCCGCGCCACCACCGACCACTCACTCATTCATGCTCGACAATGGCTTGAAAGTCATCGTGCGCGAGGATCACCGCGCGCCGCTGGTGACGTCACAGCTCTGGTTCAAGGTCGGTTCCAGCGATGAAGCGCCGGGCCAGTCCGGTCTTTCCCATGCCCTCGAACACATGCTTTATCAGGGCAGCAGCAAGACGTGTCGCGGCGAGGCCTCGCACATCCTGCAAACACTGGGCGCCCGCGAAAATGCCTTCACCGGCAAGGATTTCACCGCCTACTACCAGACGCTTGAGCCGCGTTACCTGAACGTCGCGCTCGAACTCATGGCTGACTTGATGTCCACCGCACTGTTGCGCGAAGAAGACCTGACCACAGAGATGGCGGTGATTCGCGAAGAGCGCCGCATGTACTCGGATGATGCCGACGATCTGGCGCAAGAACGCCTGCTGACACTGGCCTATCCCGCCAGCAGCTATCGCACGCCCATCATCGGATGGATGCATGACCTTGATCGCATGGACGTCACGACGCTTCGCCACTGGTATAAAACCCGGTACATGGCCGCCAATGCGACATTGGTGATCGCAGGCGATGTCACGGCGGATCAGGTCAAGCCACTGGCGGAACGCTTTTTCGGCGGGCTGGCCAGAACGGCTGCACCGGCGCCACCCAGGCCTCTGGAACTGGCACAACCTGGCGAACGCAAATTGACGCTGCAACTGCCGGTGGCGTCGCCGCGCTTGATCATGACCTTCAACGTGCCCGGAATGGCCACCGCTGAAAGCCGCCGCGCCGTGCATGCCTTGCGCCTGATCGACGTCATGCTCGGCGGCAGCCTGAGCGCCCGCCTGCAAAAACGCCTGCAATACACCGAGCAGGTCTTCAGCACAGTTTCAACTTTTTACAATCCTCTGACCCGCGGCGACAGCTTGCTGCAAGTGAGTGCCGAACTCGCGGGCAACTACACCGCCGACCTCGACGCGGCGCAAGCACGAATCTGGCAACTGATCGAAGAACTGCAATCCACCCCGCCCGCTCTTGATGAACTGGATCGTGCGCGCACGCAATTGTTCGCCCGGCAAGTTTATGCACAGGACTCCATCGTCCAGCAGGCCACCGAACTGGCCCTGCTATCAATCGTCGACCTGCCGCTGGCGTTGAACGATGAAGATGCCGACGAGTTGAGCAAGGTGACACCCCAAGACATTCGCCAAGCCGCCATGACCTACCTGACGCGAGATCGCCTGAGCGTTGCGCACGTCCTCAAGGAGACTGCTCATGAGTGAATTCTTGCGTCATGTTCGCCCAATGTTCGTCTGCCTCGGATTTCTCGGTTGCCTGGCGGGCACCCAGGCCGCCGCCGATTTCCCTGCCTCACGACTCGAATCGTTGTCCGCTCCGGGCACCGCAAAATCCACTCCGCGTACGCTGGCGATCAAGGGCTGGAAAACCCCGGCCGGCACCAAGGTTCTGTTTATCCGCACGACGGAATTGCCGATGTTCGATGTGCACGTCAGCTTCCCGGCGGGTAGCGCATACGACAACGGCCCGCCCGGTCTCGCTGCCGCCACCTTCAGCATGCTCAATGAAGGCGTGCCGGGAAAAGACGTTTCCGCCATTCTCGAAACCTTCGACGGCCTCGGTGCGCAAATGAATTTCGCCCTCGATCACGAGCGCAGCCATTACACATTGCGCAGTTTGAGCGATGCGAAGCAAAGCGCACCCGCGTTGCAATTGTTTGCGCAGATCCTCGGTGAACCGCTGCTCAGCGAGGGGGCTTTGCAGCGGATGAAGAATGACCTGAAAGATCAACTAAAGTCCCAAGAGAAAAGCCCGGGACATCTTGCAAAGCAACGCATGCACAGCTTGATGATGCCCCGGTCGCCCTACGCATCGCCGATTTATGGGACGCAAGCGGGGTTGCAAGCGCTGACCAGAACTGCGGTGCAAGACTTTCATAAACAGGCCTATTCGGCGCGGCATGCGCAAATCACCTTGGTCGGTGACTTGTCAGTGGAACAGGCGCAGCGCATCAGTCTGCAGATCAGCAACGCGCTACCACCTCCCTCTGCGGCCACTGCACGGATTGCAGAAGCGCAGCGGACAGGCACCGAAATGAGCAGTCATATCGAACTGGCGCAGGATCAGACGCACTTGCTGCTGGGGCAGTTCGGCGTCTCGCGTGAGCATCCGGACTACCTGGCATTGCACACCGCAAACATGATTTTTGGCGGAACCTCGAACAGCCGATTAATGGCTGAACTGCGGCAAAAGCGCGGATTGGTGTATGGGGCGTATTCGGACATTGAAGACTGGGCGGGCACAGGTCTGATGACGATTTCGCTGCAGATCAGCCCGCAATGGCATCAGGCAACGCACACACTGATCGAGTCCATGTGGCGTGATTATTCACGTGATGGGCCGACGCAGCAGGAACTGGATCAGTACAAACGCTATTTGACCAATACCAGCGCGCTGACCAGCGCGAGTAATAAGCAAATACTCGCGCGACTGGTCGAGATCAACCGTCACAACCTGCCCCTCGATCTGGACTTTTCCGCACAACAGGCACAGCGCCTGACGCTGGCTGACATCAAGGCAGCGCTCAACAACCACCTCGCAGCCGATAAATGGCGCGTGGTGACGGTTGGAAAAACCGTCGAGCAACGGCCGTTACCTGAACCGATCGACACCCCGGACCAGAGCATGTGTCGCGCCGATGCGGGCTTTGTGGCAAGTTAGGTTTTTTTGCTGAACGCAGCAGGCAACCTTCTTGCCTGCTGCTGTGTGCATGACTTTTCAGAGATCTTCCGTGCAACCACCGTCCGCTTCGCCCAGTTCGCCTTTCACCCCGGCCTTCGGTCTCGGCAATCCACACCTGCAGACGCTGTGGGGGCCGCTGTGGCGCAAAACCGTACACCTTGAGCGTGAACGCGAGCGCCTGTGGCTCGACGATGGTGACTTCCTTGACCTTGACTGGCATGGCCCGCACGTGGCCGATGCGCCACTGGTGCTGGTGCTGCACGGGCTGACCGGATCCTCGAATTCGCCCTATGTCGCCGGCATCCAGGCCGCGCTGGCAGCGCAGGGCTGGGCCAGCGTCGCGTTGAACTGGCGAGGCTGCTCGGGCGAGCCGAATCTGCTACCACGCAGCTACCATTCCGGCGCCAGCGAAGACCTCGCCGAAGCCATCAAGCATCTGCGCGCCAAGCGGCCACTGGCACCGCTGTATGCGATCGGTTATTCACTGGGCGGCAATGTGCTGCTCAAGCACTTGGGTGAAACTGGCAGTGCCAGCGGCGTGCTCGGCGCGGTGGCAGTGTCGGTGCCGTTTCGTCTCGATCAGTGTGCCGATCGGATCGGCCGGGGTTTTTCAAAGGTCTACCAGGCGCACTTCATGCGCGAAATGGTCGCCTACATCAAGAACAAGCAGCGCCAGTTTCAGCACGACGGGCGAGAAGATGGCCTCGCGGCGCTGGCGGCGCTCGGTTCGCTGGAAAACATGCGCACTTTCTGGGATTTCGATGGCCGGGTGACGGCGCCGCTGCACGGTTTTACCGATGCCGAGGATTACTATCGCCGCGCGTCGAGCCGTTATTTTCTTGGCGAGATCCGCACGCCGACCTTGATCATTCAGGCGGCGGACGATCCGTTCGTGTTTGCGCACAGCTTGCCTCAAGCGGCCGAGTTGTCGGCGACCACGCAGTTTGAACTGCAATCACGGGGCGGGCATGTCGGCTTTGTCGACGGCACGTTTCGGCGGCCGGGTTACTACCTCGAACGACGCATTCCGCAATGGCTTGCCCAGGCAGGACAATGATGAGGCTCGCTCCTGCAGGGGTGTTTATTCGCCGAGCGCAACGCCCCGCGCCGGCTCATTGATCCACTCACTCCACGACCCCGCGTACAGCGACGCCAACGGATAACCCGCCAGGCACAGGGCAAACAGGTTATGGCACGCCGTTACGCCGGAACCGCAGTAAGCCACCAGATCCGTCGGTGAACGTGCGCCAAGCTTTTCGGCAAAGCGCTGCTTGAGCTGATCCGCCGGCAGGAACCGCCCGTCGCTGCCCAGGTTGTCGGTGAACACCGCGCATTGCGCACCGGGAATGTGCCCGGCAATCGGGTCGATCGGCTCGACTTCCCCCTTGAAACGCGGCATGGCGCGAGCGTCCAGCAACGTCAAGTCAGACTGGCCGAGGCGCTGCTGCAATGCGTCGGCGCTGAGCAGCAGCGACATGTCAGGCGTCCCACTGAAGGTGCCGCGCGCCACGGTCGGCGCATCCAGACTCAGCGGCAAACCCGCTTCGTGCCAGGCCTTGAGACCGCCATCGAGCATGAACACGCCATCACGCTTGCCCAGCCAGGCCAGCAACCACCAGGCCCGCGCTGCGTAAGCTCCCGGGCCGTCGTCATACAAAACCACGTCGCTGTCGGCATTGATGCCCCAGGCTTGCAGGCGCTCGATCAACGTGCCCGGCTCGGGCAGCGGATGGCGCCCGGTCACGCCTTTGATGACCTTGCCGCTGAGGTCACGCTCCAGATCCGCGAAACTCGCGCCGGCGATATGCCCTTCGGCATAACTGCGCTGCCCGTAATCCGGATCGTCCAGGGCAAAACGGCAATCGAGGATCACCAGACCCGGCTGGTCTTTGCGGGCATCCAGCGCTTGTGGACTGATCAGTTGCGCAATCGGCATAACGGGCTCCTGAAACGTGAGGATCGTAGGGATTCAGCGCCCTTCTTCAAGGGCTTGGGCCAGCGGTACGTAAAATTCTTCGAACAAGGCGTTCACCTCGTCCCGAGCTTGCTCGGTGACGAACCCGGCTTCCAGCACCAGAACCTGATAGACGCCGCGCTTGACCGCTTGTTCGCTGAGGTAGTTGGAATTCTCACGGGTTGTGCACAAGAAACGCACCCAGGAGGTGAGGATGATCCAGGCATTGAGGGTCAGGGATTCGATTTGCACGCGATCCATTTTCAGGATCCCGGCGGCGACGAATCCTTCATAGATCGCCGCTCCCTGGATCACGCAACGCTGGGAAAAACGCCGGTAACGCTCGGCCAGGTCGCTGTCGCTGTCGAGCAAATGCTCAAGATCCCGGTGCAGAAAGCGGTAACGCCACATCGCCGACAGCAACTCCTTGAGGTAGTAGCGCTTGTCTTCAACCGTCGCAGCGCGGCCCTGGGGCGGACGCAGGAAGCTGTCGACCAGGGTTTCATACTCGCTGAACAAAACGGCGATGATCGCCTGCTTGTTGGGGAAGTGGTAGTAGAGGTTGCCCGGAGAAATCTCCATATGGGCCGCGATGTGATTAGTGCTGATGCTGCGTTCGCCCTGTTGATTGAACAGTTCAAGGCTGTTCTGCACGATGCGCTCGCTGGTTTTTATTCGTGGGGCCATGGCTTGAGCTTAAATTCAGAGTGCGATGGCGGCCATCTTACGACCTATCGGTCATTGGATAAAACACGACCGGGTCGCAAAGCCGTTTGACTTTCTAGAGCATAGACTCTAGAAATAGCCTCATTACAATAAAATCCGGAGCCATTGATGACTGCCGACATTGCTTACCTGCAAACGCTGCAACAGCCTTTGGATGAGCTCCAAAGACTGTTCGATCAGCAACGGGCCGCGTATGCCGCCAACCCGATGCCGCCCGCCGCCCAGCGCCAGCAGTGGCTGAAGGCATTGCGCGATTTGCTGAGCAATGAGCGTCAGGCCTTGATCGACGCCATCAGTGCGGATTTCAGCCACCGCAGCGCCGACGAAACCCTGCTCGCGGAATTGATGCCCAGTCTGCACGGCATTCACTACGCCAGCCGTCATCTCAAGGGTTGGATGAAAGATTCGCGGCGCAAGGTCGGAGTGGCGTTTCAGCCCGCATCGGCCAAAGTGGTGTATCAGCCATTGGGCGTGGTGGGCGTCATCGTGCCGTGGAATTATCCGTTGTATCTGGCCATCGGGCCGCTGGTCGGCGCACTGGCGGCGGGCAATCGGGTGATGCTCAAACTCAGCGAATCGACTCCGGCCACCGGGCTGCTGCTCAAGGAACTGCTCGCGCGAATCTTCCCCGAAGACCTGGTCTGCGTAGTGCTCGGCGAGTCTGACATCGGCGTGGCGTTTTCGCGGCTGCGCTTCGACCATTTGCTGTTCACCGGCGCCACCAGCATCGGCAAACATGTGATGCGTGCGGCGGCGGAAAACCTGACGCCGGTGACCCTCGAACTGGGCGGCAAGTCCCCGGCCATCGTATCCCGCGACGTGCCGCTCAAGGACGCCGCCGAGCGCATCGCCTTCGGCAAAACCCTCAACGCCGGCCAGACCTGCGTCGCCCCGGATTATGTACTGGTGCCGGAAGATCGCGTCGGCGCATTTGTCGAAGCCTATCGTCAGGCCGTGCGCGGGTTTTATCCGACACTCACGGACAACCCGGACTACACCGCCATCATCAATGACCGACAGCAGGCGCGGCTCAATAATTACATCAGCGATGCCACCAGTAAGGGTGCGTTGCTGGTGCCGCTGTTCGACGAAACCCAGGGTCGGCGCATGCCCCACAGCGTGCTGTTGAATGTCAGCGAAGAGATGACGGTGATGCAGGACGAAATATTCGGGCCATTGTTGCCCGTCGTCCCTTACCGCGATCTGGAACAGGCATTTGCTTACATCAACAAGCGGCCACGTCCTCTGGCTCTTTACTACTTCGGCTACGACAAGCGCGAACAGCAACGCGTGCTCCACGAAACCCATTCCGGTGGCGTCTGCCTCAACGACACGCTGCTGCATGTTGCCCAGGACGACATGCCGTTTGGCGGCATCGGTGCATCAGGCATGGGCCATTACCACGGCCACGAAGGATTTCTCACCTTCAGCAAGGCCAAGGGCGTGCTGATCAAACAGCGCTTCAACGCGGCGAAGCTGATTTATCCGCCTTACGGAAAACCGTTTCAGAAGCTGATCCAGAAGCTGTTCATTCGCTAACGTTCGTCATCGCCGGGTAATAAAAACAATGCACCCAAGCCTGACCGAAACACCTGCGCTGTCGCGCCGTGGCCTGCTGAAATTCAGCCTCGGCGCGACGGCGTTCCTTGCCACCGCCGGGCTCGGCGCCAGCCTCAGCGGCTGTTCATCGAGCGTGTCCGCCAAGGGATTTGTCACCTTGCGTGACGGTGATCTGCTGTTTCTGCGTGCGCTGATTCCGGTGATGCTCGACGGCGCCGTGGCTGCCGGGAACATGCCCGCCGCCGTCGATGGCACCCTGAAATCCCTCGATGTCAGCCTCAATCACCTGTCGCCGGAAATGCTCAAACTCACCCGACAATTGTTCGACGTGCTGGGCATGGCCGTGACGCGCGGGCCGCTGACCGGAATCTGGGGCAGTTGGGAAAACGCCAGCCCTGAGGCCATGCGCCACTTCCTCGACCGCTGGGAAAACAGCTCGTTGAGCCTGTTGCGCATGGGCCACAGCTCCCTGCAACAAATGGTGATGATGGCCTGGTACACCCGCGCCGAATCCTGGGCCCATTGCGGCTACCCCGGCCCGCCGACAGTTTGAAAACCCCAACCCGACCCTGTAGGAGTGAGCCTGCTCGCGATGGGATCAGCCCAAACACCAAAAATCCGGCATATAACAAAAAGAGAGCCCGAACGATGCCCGTACCCGACCCATTCCGAGAAGGCCTCGCCCGTGGCTGGAAAACCTACAACGGCGCCCGACTGACCGACGACCTGACGCTGGAAACCGATGTGGCAATCATCGGCAGCGGTGCCGGCGGCGGCACCACAGCGGAAATTCTCAGCGCGGCGGGCTACAAAGTGCTGCTGATCGAAGAAGGCCCGCTCAAAACCAGCAGCGATTTCAAATTGCTCGAAGATCATGCCTACAGCAGTCTCTATCAGGAAGGCATCGGCCGCATGAGCAAGGATGGCGCGATCACCATCCTTCAGGGGCGCGCCGTTGGCGGCACCACGTTGATCAACTGGACCTCGAGTTTCCGCACCCCGGAGCCGACCCTCGAACACTGGGCCGCAGAACACAACGTCAAAGGTCACAGCGCCGCCGACATGGCGCCGTGGTTCGAAAAAATGGAACAGCGCCTCGGTGTCGCCCCGTGGTTGGTGCCGCCAAACGCCAACAACGACGTGATCCGCAAGGGCTGTGAACAACTCGGCTACAGCTGGCATGTGATTCCGCGCAACGTGCGCGGTTGCTGGAACCTCGGTTATTGCGGCATGGGCTGTCCGACCAATGCCAAGCAATCGATGATGGTCACGACCATCCCGGCGACCCTGGAACAGGGCGGCGAGTTGTTGTATCTGGCCCGCGCGGAGAAACTGCTGATCAGCGGCGACAAAATCTCGAGCCTGCAATGCGTGGCGATGGATGAGCGCTGCGTCGCGCCGACGGGCCGCACGATCACGGTGAAGGCGCGGCATTACGTGCTGGCAGGCGGCGGCATCAACAGCCCGGCGCTGCTGTTGCGCTCGGACGCGCCGGATCCGCATCAACGGGTGGGCAAACGCACGTTTCTGCACCTGGTGAACATGTCGGCCGCGCGCTTCGACGAAGTGATCAACCCGTTTTACGGCGCACCTCAGTCGATCTACTCCGATTATTTCCAGTGGCAAGACGGCGCCACTGGCCAGATGGGCTACAAACTTGAAGTGCCACCGCTGCACCCGGCGCTGGCCGCTACGTTGCTCGGCGGTTTCGGCCAGGAGAGCGCGCAACACATGGCGGATCTGCCCCACACTCACGCGATGTTGGCGTTGTTGCGGGACGGTTTTCACCCGGACAGTCCTGGTGGCAGCGTCGAATTGCGCGGCGACGGCTCGCCGGTGCTCGACTATCAAGTCTCGCCCTATGCCTGGGACGGATTGCGCCGGGCATTTCACAGCATGGCCGAGATTCAGTTCGCCGGCGGCGCCAAAGCCGTGATGCCGATGCACGCCGATGCCCGCTACGTGAACTCCCTCGCCGAGGCGCGCTCGCTGATCGACGGCTTGAGCCTTGAGTTGTATCGCACACGTCTGGGCAGCGCCCATGTGATGGGCGGTTGTGCGATGGGTGAAGACCCGAAAACCGCGGTGACAGACAGTCTGGGCCGGCATCATCAGCTCACCAACCTGTCGATCCACGACGGCTCTTTGTTCCCCACCAGCATTGGTGCCAATCCACAATTGTCGGTGTACGGTCTGACGGCGCAACTGACGAATTCTCTCGGCGAACGGTTAAGAAATCCCTAAAAAAACGGACCATTCCTATCGTCTATAGTGCTTTCTTACCCAACAGGCGACTTGGCCGACCGGGACGGCTGCGATACCATCCGACTCCCCAACGGACTCCCGCCAGGACGACGCGATGAACCGAGTGTTGTACCCAGGTACCTTCGACCCTATTACCAAGGGCCATGGCGATCTGGTCGAACGCGCCTCGCGCCTGTTCGATCACGTGATCATTGCCGTCGCCGCCAGCCCGAAGAAAAATCCGCTGTTCCCGCTGGAACAACGGGTGGCGCTGGCCCGCGAGGTCACCAAGCATTTGCCGAACGTGGAAGTGGTCGGTTTTTCGACGCTGCTGGCGCATTTCGCCAAAGAGCAGAATGCCAATGTGTTCCTGCGAGGCCTGCGCGCGGTGTCGGATTTCGAATATGAATTCCAGTTGGCCAACATGAACCGGCAACTGGCGCCGGACGTCGAGAGCCTGTTTCTCACGCCCTCCGAGCGTTATTCGTTCATTTCCTCGACGCTGGTGCGTGAAATCGCGGCCCTGGGCGGCGATATCAGCAAATTCGTCCACCCAGCCGTGGCCGAAGCCCTGACCCAGCGCTTCAAACGGTAGGAGTTGCCGTAGGCTCGGGCCGCGATCGGTCGATCTTTTGATCTTGATCTTCAAATAGCAGCCAAACCACCCTTGATCACCCTCGGCGTGCACTGCGCGCCCCAATGCGGCACAATTGCGCGCATTGATTTATAGCGCCCGGGCCTGCCGCCCCGGCTGGAGTGAGCATGTCCCTGATCATCACCGACGATTGCATCAACTGCGACGTCTGCGAACCCGAGTGCCCGAACGCCGCCATCTCCCAGGGCGAAGAGATCTACGTGATCGACCCGAACCTGTGCACCCAATGCGTCGGCCACTACGACGAACCGCAGTGCCAGCAGGTTTGCCCGGTGGATTGCATTCCGCTGGACGAAGCCCACCCGGAAACCGAAGAACAGCTGATGCAGAAGTACCGCCTGATCACCGGCAAGGCCTGAAATCTCTAGCGCCCGTTCCGACGCCATCGCTGGCAAGCCAGACTCCCACAGGTTTCGAGTTGAAACACAAATCGTGTGAGCGCCTGGTTTGCCAGCGATGAGGCATCAACATCGCAACAAAATCCCGATCAGTTCACTCGCGCTGCTCAAACCCTTCGCCAATACACCCCAGGCACCGCACAAACGCAGCCTTCGCCGGGTCCACCACCAGCGCCTGGCCCGCATCGCCAATACCGCCACCCAGCGCGGTAAACGGCAACGACACCACAAACGCTCCCGCACCAATCACCGTCGCCACCACCAGCAAAGGGCGTGCGATCAGCAAATCGCCGAGCATGGCGTAGGCCGGTGGGTTTTGAATCGTATAGCGAGGATCGCCGCTGCCGCTTTCCGCTGCCAGGGTTGGCAGGCTGGAACACAGCAGCAGTGCGAGTAACAGGACTTGCAGGGATTTCATGGCACGATCCTTCGGGCTGAGCAGTGAGATAACTCACTATAGACCGTCGGACTTTTCAGCCCCTTACGTCTGGCAACGTGGACACCAGACACTGGCACGCTGCCCCAGCTTCACTTCCCGCAAGCCGGTGCCGCAGACCTTGCAATGCTCGCCACCGCGCCCGTAAACGAACAGTTCCTGCTGAAAATACCCCGGCTGACCATCACCGCCGATGAAATCGCGCAAGGTGGTGCCGCCACGCTCGATGGCGGCGGCGAGGATGCGTTTGATCTCGATGGCCAGTTTCAGATAACGCCCCCGGGAAATCCCCCCAGCCTCGCGACGCGGGTCGATGCCGGCAGCGAACAGCGCTTCCGTCGCGTAGATATTGCCGACGCCGACCACCACCGCGTTATCCATGATGAACGGCTTGATCGCCATTGAACGGCCACGTGACAACTGGAACAGCCGCTCGCCATCGAACAGATCGGTCAACGGCTCCGGCCCGAGACGAATCAACAGTTCGTGATTGAGCGGGTCGGTGCTCCAGAGCATTGCGCCGAAACGACGCGGATCGGTGTAGCGCAGGGCTAGTCCCGATTCCAGCTCGATATCCACATGCTCATGCTTAAGGGCTGGCAACCCGGCCTCAACAAGACGCAAATTGCCCGACATGCCCAAATGGCTGATCAACGTCCCGACCTCGGCGTTGATCAGCAAATACTTGGCCCGCCGCTCCACCAAGACGATGCGCTGGCCGGAAAGCCGCACATCGAGGTCTTCCGGAATCGGCCAGCGCAAGCGCCGATCGCGCACGATCACCCGGCTGACACGCTGGCCTTCCAGGTGCGGGGCGATGCCCCGGCGGGTGGTTTCGACTTCTGGCAGTTCAGGCATGGGTTTCTCGAATCAGGTACGCATCAGTGAGCGCCGAGGTCGCGGATCGTTTGCTTCAGGGTTTCGAAATCGTAGTCCGACAGCCCCACGTAATCGAGGATCAGCGCCCCGATGCTGTTCCACTCGTGGTCTTCGGTCTGGTTGCCCAAAACCCGATAAGACGCGCAAATGTGCTCGGCCATTTTCAGGATCGCCAACAGGTTTTTCAGCTGACTGTTGCGCGACGTTTCATCGCTGAAAATCGCCAGGGCGTTGTGGTGATTGGCGATGGCCGCGCTGACATGCTCCGGCAGACGCCAGGACTTGGCAGTGTAATAACCGACCACGGCGTGGTTGGTGTTGAACACACTGTTTTCAGTGTCCACAACCCGGCAGGTGGCACTGGCACTTGCGTAGGCTTCTTCCAGCACCGACATGTAATTGGGAAACCGCTGCAACATCAACGGCACGCCGCAATCGTGGAACAGGCCGAGTGCATAAGCTTCATCACCAGCCTGGGTGCCGATGCGCTTGGCCAGTGTCAGGCAGGTCATCGCCACATCCTGGGCGGTGTCCCAGAAACGGTTAAGGGTGACGATGGTGTCATCATTCATCTCGCCCTTGATCGACTGCGCGTTGATCAGGTTGATGATCGAACGGCTGCCCAACAGGTTCACCGCACGCTGGATCGAAGTGATCTTGTTGCTCAAGCCGTAATACGGCGAGTTGACGATTTTCAGCAAGGCGCCGGACAGGCCGGGATCCTGGGAGATCAGCTTGGCGATCGTCTCCAGATCCGGATCGGGCATGTACTGCTCCATTTGCAGATCCACCATGATCTGCGGCTGCGCGGGCACACTGATGCCTTGCAGGGACTGTTGAATCTGTTCGGTGGTCAGCTCTTGGGACATAAGTACACACTCTGGGACAGGCGGCGATTCTAACCCGTCCGGTCAGTGATCTGACACACCGACGGGCGCACGGGAGGAACTTTCATTCAAGCTCAGGCTTCGGAATTGGTAATGCCGAGCGCATCAATTCGCACTCGAGCAACGACAAATTCCCACAGACTCAGGAGCTTATCGATGGCTACTTCCCTTCAAGGCAAACGCGTCGCCGTTTTGGTGACCGATGGTTTCGAACAAGCCGAACTCACCGGCCCGAAAGAAGCGCTGGAACAGGCCGGCGCGCAGGTCGACATCTTGTCGGCCGAAGCGGGACAGGTCAAAGGCTGGAACCATGACAAACCGGCGGATGATTTCAAGGTCGACCAGACCTTTCAGGCCAGCAGCATCGAGCAGTACGACGCGGTGGTGTTGCCCGGCGGCGTGCAGAACTCCGACACGATCCGGATCGATCAGGACGCCCAGCATCTGGTCAAAACCGCTGTTTCGGCCGGCAAGCCGATTGCGGTGATCTGCCATGGCGGCTGGTTGCTGATTTCTTCGGGACTGGTCAACGGCAAGACCATGACCAGTTACAAAACGCTCAAGGATGACTTGACCAACGCCGGCGCTCATTGGGTCGACCAGGAAGTGGTCAAGGACGGCAACCTGATCAGCAGCCGCCAGCCGGACGATATTCCGGCATTCAATCGTGAACTGATCAACTTGATGTCGGCGTAACCACCTTCGCGAGCAAGCTCGCTCCCACATTGAAACGCAACCCAATGTAGGAGCGAGCCTGCTCGCGAAAGCGTCATCAGCGTTTCATCGCCCTCCGAACCCTGCACAACCCTCAACACGCTATACTCCCGCTCTTTTTTCCGGAGCGACGTCATGTCCCTGCCTAGCCTGCGCCTCAAAGCCAACGCCGACCGACGCCTGCGAAACGGCCACTTGTGGGTCTACAGCAACGAAATCGACGTGGCCGCCACGCCATTGCACGGTTTCAAGGCCGGCGACCAGGCCATCCTCGAAGCCGCCGGCGGCAAACCGCTGGGCATCGTGGCGATGAGCCCGAACAACCTGATCTGCGCACGCTTGCTGTCGCGTGACATCAAGGTGCCGCTGGACAAATCGCTGCTGGTTCACCGCCTCAACGTGGCGCTGTCCCTGCGTGATCGTCTGTTCGACAAGCCGTTCTATCGTCTGGTCTACGGCGATTCCGACTTGCTGCCGGGCCTGGTGGTCGACCGTTTCGGTGACATTCTGGTGGTACAGATCGCTTCGGCGACCATGGAAGCCCACAAGGACGATGTGATTGCAGCGCTGACCCAAGTGCTCAAGCCGAGCGGCATCCTGTTCAAGAACGACTCCGCCGCTCGCGATGCCGAAGGCCTCAACCGTTACGTCGAAACCGTATTCGGCCTGGTGCCGGAATGGGTCGCACTGGAAGAAAACGGCGTGAAATTCGAAGCCCCGGTGATCCAGGGTCAGAAAACCGGCTGGTTCTACGATCACCGCATGAACCGCGCGCGTCTGGCGCCCTACGCCAAAGGCAAGCGTGTACTCGATCTCTACAGCTACATCGGCGGCTGGGGCGTGCAAGCCGCCACATTCGGCGCCAGTGAAGTGTTCTGCGTCGACGCCTCGGCGTTTGCCCTGGACGGCGTCGAGCGCAACGCCGCGCTGAACGGTGTCGCCGAAAAAATGACCTGCATCGAAGGCGACGTGTTCGAAGCCCTGAAAGAACTCAAGGCCAGCGAAGAGCGCTTCGACGTGATCGTGGCCGACCCTCCGGCGTTCATCAAACGCAAAAAAGACATGAAAAACGGTGAAGGCGCCTACCGTCGTCTGAACGAGCAAGCCATGCGTCTGCTCAACAAGGACGGCATCCTGTTCAGCGCCTCGTGCTCGATGCACCTGCCGGAAGACGACCTGCAAAACATCCTGCTGACCAGCGCCCGTCACCTGGATCGCAACATCCAGATGCTCGAGCGCGGCGGTCAGGGCCCGGATCACCCGGTGCACCCGGCCATCGCCGAAACCCGTTACATCAAGAGCATCACCTGTCGGCTTCTGCCAAACAGCTAAACGCTCGGAGCTCAAAGCTCGACTTGACGCTGCTATCAGACTTAACGGGGAGCCCACTGGGCTCCCCGTTTGCTTACACCCCTGCACGCCCCTTTCTCTAGTCGCCCGTCCTACACTTTCGTCCTACCGGCATGCAGGATGTTTCTGTTCGCCTCAGACTTTAATACATATAACTTACAACTCAAACTTCCCGACAAGATCACTCCGACAAATTACTGGAATATTCCTACTCAATTTCCTATTGCCAATATTCCATTACAAACTATTATCAAGTTGTCGCCACGAGGTGACTTTAACGAACCATTAATGAACAAGGAGTTCATGTCATGAAAACAATCATTCTGGAAAACAACACCCTCGCCAACCTGGCTTTTCTGGTTGCTCCTAAAGTCCGTTAAGTAAGTCCGGGCGCTGGAACACGCCGGCACTCCAGCGCCCTTGCCTGCCAGAGTGAATTGTCATGCACATCAATCCATACCTGTTCATATTGCCTCGTCCGCCCGGACAAATAATCTGGAATTATAAAGAACATACCCAACACGAACTTGATCTGAGTTATGCATCCAGACTGGCACAACTCATCAACAACCCAAATTCATTCAATAATAAAAACATAATAGATACAGATTTGCTGAGCGCAGGAATATTGACTGTTTCAAAAATAGAGAGCCCGCCATGGGGTTGGGATGAACTGTCGAAAATTTTCCATATCGGCACCCAAAATATTCCTTTCGAACATATACCGCGAAATATCCATGAGTGGTCCAGTCAATATCTGGAGCATTGCAACGATGTTTTGTCCACGGCTGCTCCTCACCATGCAAGACCGAAAACGCTGCGCGGTCGGCCTATCGCTCTGCCGCCTTCTTCAGCGCTGTGTCATGACGACCTGCTTTACGCCCTGACCCATCGCAAAACCTGTCGCTCGTTTACCGATGACGGCCTATCGCTCGAGGATCTCGGCACACTGCTTTATCTGTCGCTCGGCTACCTCCACGAACGCGCGCTGCAACCGGATGAGGGCGTTGCCCAAGGCCTTGGCGCACGCCGCTGCAGCCCTTCCGGCGGTGGACTGAATGCCTGTGACGGTTTTGTCTGGATTCGCAACGTCGAGGGCGTTACGCCTGGCATTTATGCCTATCTTCCCTCCAGCCACGCCATTAGCCGGGTCTGTCGACTGCCCGACACACCGCTCGGCCAGATCCTGAGCGGCCAGCATTTCATCAATAACCTGCCGCTGGGCCTGTTCATCACGGCACGATTCGACAAACTCTGGTGGAAATATAAACACTCACGGGCCTATCGGATGGCGCTTGTCGAGGCCGGGCATCTGTCACAAACCTTTCAACTGGTGGCCACTGCGCTGGGCTTGCACACCTGGCTGACGGGTGCATTCGCCGATGACCAGGTCGAACGCTTGCTCGTCCTCGAAGGCTCGTCCGAGCAGCCACTGTTTTTCGTCGGCTGCGGCGCCAGCGAGGGTCAGGCGATGTGTCAGGAGATCAAAGCCCTGTTGCACCGACAGGAGGCGCAACAATGACGATGCCGCTGCCAGACCCGGTCACCGCCTCGCGCCAGCATCAATACACGCTCGGTGACTGGAACAGCCGCGCCTCGGTGCGCACCAGCACCCATGATTACCGACTGCCGGACGATCTTGAGCAGCAACTGGAAACTCGACACTGGTTTCCGCCGACCTTCCTCCCTTATCTTGCGCATCCGGACATTCAGGTGGCTGGCCGGGAGCTGATCCACCGCCTCAGTGCCAATCACCTGGTGCATTTCCTCGACTACACCACCCTGCTCGAACACCGCATCGTCAATCGTGCCGTGGAAACCCTCGTCCACGGCGAATTGCCGGCCTACGTGCCTAAGCGCATGAAAACTGCCGCGCTCCAGCTGTATACGGACGAGGGTTACCACGCGCTGTTTTCCAACTCGCTTGCCGAGCAGATCGCCAGAATCCACGGCATCTCCGATCGTCCGGCCATGCCCCAGCGCATCATTCGACTTAATGCTCTGATCGAGCGTGTTCCCGAAAAGCACCGTTCACTGGGGTGGTTCTTGCTCGGCTTCGTGTCGGAAACGATCATCGCGCGGGAGCTGCTGGAAGTCTGTCGCGACAGCCTTGTGTCCTGCGTCAACGATATGTTGCGCGACCACCTCGCCGACGAAGCCCGCCACAGTCGCTACTTTGCCGAAGTCTTTCACTATTTGTGGCAGACCTTGAACAGCCATCAGCGCACGTTCGCAGCCAGAACGCTGTTGGAGATCCTCGGCATTTTCTTCGAAACCGATGAACGCTGGCTGAGGCAGAGCTTGCGCGGGGCTGGTATCGCCGAGGGCGTAGTCGCAGACGTTGTCGGCTCGATGGCAACGGTTGCGGCAAACCGTCTGCGTGCCCGCGCAGGTTCCGTCGCAACGTTGAATGCACTGAAAAAGGCCGGTTTTTTTACGTTGGCCCACAATAAAAAACTATTCGCCAAGGCAGGCCTGATAGATGACTAACGGATCGTCCGCTAGAACCGCTTCACGTCGTCGGGGAGCCGCCAGACTGTTATTCGCCATCACGTTGCTCGGCGTGTTTCCACTGGATGTCCTGCTCCCCTCGTTTGCGGCCATGGCCGAGCATTTTCAACGTACCCCGGCGGACATCGCGCTGTCGATCAGCCTGTTTGCCATCGGGATCGCCTTCAGCCAATTGCTCATCGGCCCGCTTTCCGATGTGATCGGACGCAAAGGCCTGCTCATATCGGGCATGGCCGTGGCCATGCTCGGCGCGATCGGGTGCGCCGTGACTGACGATTACACGCTCTTTCTCATCTTTCGGGTGATGCAGGCAACGGGCTGCGGTTGTTTCGTGCTGTCCCAGGCATTGCTGCAGGATCTGTTCGACAGTGAGGAGCGCAATCGTCTGCGCATTTTGCTGGTGACCGCCGGCGGCATCTTCATTTCGGTATCCCCCCTGGCCGGCAGCGTGTTGCAGGCAACGCTTGGCTGGCGAGCCAATTTCTGGGGGTTCGCCCTGCTGGCGGCACTGGTGATGTTTAGCGCCTGGCGGCTTCTGGAGAACACTCGACCGGCCCCTGGCGTCGCGAGCGTGAATTTCATCCAGTCCTACTGGCGGGTATTGAGTAATTCCGACTTCGTCAGCTGTTGGCTGATTTCAGCGTTCGCCTTCGCCTGCCACTTCTCTTTCATCGTGATTTCACCGCTGATCTTTATGGATCAACTGCAACTGCCAGCCTATGAGTTTTCGCTGATTTTGTTGCTATACGGTGTCGCCTACATCATCGGCGGTATCATCGCCACGGTGCTCAGCCGACGGATTGCGCCGGGGCGGCAGATTCTCGTTGGTCTGAGCCTGATCCTGCTTTCGGGCCTGTGCATGCTGTACCTGTCTGCCCATTTCACACTCGCCCCGGCCACGGTACTGCTGCCGATGTTGATCTGCACCGCCGGCACGACGATCAGCCGTCCTATCGTGACCTCGCGGGTCATGAACATGTTTCCGGACAACGCCGGCACCGCTGCGTCGGCCGGCACCTTGCTGATTTTCATCTGCGGCGGACTGATCAGCGCCTTGATCAGTCTGAGCACGGCCAACCTGCAATCGACCCTCGGCTACAGCTTTGTCCTGCTCAGCGGCATGGCATTACTGCTCAACAGACGGGTCAACCGTCGTGTTAAACGCCTCGACGTCATTCCCTCCTGACGCCAGCGGTGTAGAATCGCGCTATTCATCGCCATTCATCCCCCGGCGGGTTTATGAGCTCAAGCTGAGGCAAGCGGCGATCCCGCAAAGTCATCGGCAACTTCCGGACACTCGGCCATTTTCGAGGTGTTCCAGACGTCAATAGAAGCTCACTTCCCTTTTGATACCCGATTAGCCGCCCGGAGTGCTCCATGCCTGATTACCGCTCGAAAACATCTACCCACGGCCGCAACATGGCCGGCGCCCGCGCACTGTGGCGCGCCACCGGGATGAAAGATGACGACTTCAAGAAGCCGATCATCGCGATTGCCAACTCCTTCACCCAATTCGTTCCGGGCCACGTACACCTGAAGGATCTGGGTCAACTGGTCGCCCGGGAAATCGAACGTGCCGGCGGTGTGGCAAAGGAATTCAACACCATCGCCGTGGATGACGGCATCGCCATGGGCCACGACGGCATGCTGTATTCGCTGCCGAGCCGCGAAATCATCGCCGACTCCGTCGAGTACATGGTCAACGCCCACTGCGCCGATGCGATCGTCTGCATCTCCAACTGCGACAAGATCACCCCCGGCATGTTGATGGCCGCCTTGCGCCTGAACATCCCGGTGATCTTCGTTTCCGGTGGCCCGATGGAAGCCGGCAAGACCAAACTGGCCAGCCACGGCCTCGATCTCGTCGATGCGATGGTCATCGCCGCCGACTCCACCGCATCTGACGAGAAGGTTGCCGAGTACGAGCGCAGCGCCTGCCCGACGTGCGGTTCGTGCTCCGGCATGTTCACTGCCAACTCGATGAACTGCCTGACCGAAGCCCTCGGCCTCGCGCTGCCAGGCAACGGTTCGACACTGGCGACCCACAGCGACCGCGAACAATTGTTCCTGCAGGCCGGCCGCACCATCGTCGAGCTGTGCAAGCGTTACTACGGCGAGAACGACGAATCGGTACTGCCGCGTAATATTGCCAACTTCAAGGCGTTCGAAAACGCCATGATGCTCGACATCGCCATGGGCGGTTCGACCAACACCATCCTGCATTTGCTGGCCGCCGCCCAGGAAGCCGAGATCGATTTCGACCTGCGCGACATCGACCGTCTGTCCCGCAGCGTGCCGCAGTTGTGCAAAGTGGCGCCGAACATCCAGAAGTACCACATGGAAGACGTGCATCGTGCCGGCGGCATCTTCAGCATTCTCGGATCGCTCGCCCGTGGCGGCCTGTTGCACACCGATCTGCCGACCGTACACAGCCGCAGCATGGAAGAAGCCATCGCCAAGTGGGACATCACCCAGACCACCGATGAAGCCGTGCATCACTTCTTCAAGGCAGGTCCCGCCGGCATTCCGACCCAGACCGCGTTCAGCCAGTCGACCCGTTGGGAAACCCTCGACGACGACCGTGAAAACGGCTGCATCCGCAGTTTCGAGCACGCTTACTCGCAAGAAGGTGGCCTCGCCGTGCTTTACGGCAACATCGCGCTGGATGGCTGCGTGGTGAAAACCGCCGGTGTCGACGAGTCGATCCATGTCTTCGAGGGCAACGCGAAGATCTTCGAAAGCCAGGACAGCGCCGTACGCGGCATCCTCGCCGACGAAGTGAAGGCTGGCGACGTTGTCATCATTCGTTACGAAGGCCCGAAAGGCGGCCCGGGCATGCAGGAAATGCTTTACCCGACCTCCTACCTGAAATCCAAAGGCCTGGGCAAGGATTGTGCGCTGCTGACCGACGGCCGCTTTTCCGGCGGCACGTCGGGCCTGTCCATCGGTCACGCTTCGCCAGAGGCAGCGGCCGGCGGCGCGATCGGTCTGGTTAAGGACGGCGATAAAGTACTGATCGACATTCCGAACCGTTCGATCAACCTGTTGGTCAGCGACGAAGAAATGGCCGCACGCCGTGCCGAGCAGGACAAAAAAGGCTGGAAACCGGTGGAAGTGCGTCCACGTAAAGTGACCACCGCCCTGAAGGCCTACGCCCTCCTCGCAACCAGCGCCGACAAGGGTGCAGTGCGTAACAAAGCGATGCTGGACGGGATTTAAATCAGTAGCAAGCTGCGAGCCACAAGCGGCAAGAAAGGGCAAAGGCGCTCTTGCTTACCGCTTGTAGCTTGTAGCTTGTAGCTTGTAGCTGCTCTTACTGTATTTCCTCCGGTTTGACGATCACCCAGTTTTTGTCCGCCGTCACCGGCAATCCTTCTTTCGCCTGCGCCGCCGAGTGCTTGGCCATCATGCCGTTGAGCTGGGTCATGTATTTGTCTTTGCGGTTGATCCACAAATGGATGCCGCCCTTCGCCACGTCGACATCGTGGAACAGCATGTAACCGTCACTCGTCGGGGTGTCGCCGCCCACCAGCACCGGTTTTTTCCACTCATCGATGTAGGTCAGGATCGCTGCGTGCTTGCCGGCCATCCAGGTCGCCGGTGTCCACAGGTACGGCGTCAGTTCGAGGCCGAGGTTGGCTTTCTCGTCGTAGTTGCCGGCAGTGATCTGTTTGCGCGTGGTGGTCAGTTCATTGGTTTCTCGGTTCTTCAGCAGCGTGGTCACGCCGATGACGTTCTGCGGTTTGACGTTGTAGCCGTACTTCGGATCCGCCGCGACCATGCGCACCAGTTCCTCGGAAGCGGCCGTCATCACATAGACCTCGATGCCGTTCTCCATCAGCTTGTTGTACAGCTCTTGCTGACCGGTGAAGATTTTCGGCGGGTTCACGTCGAGGTTCTTGACCACGTCACCTTCGTAATACGTGGTCGGCACCGGTTTGCCCGAGGCCATCAACTCATCGACGTAGCCTTTGAGTTCCTTGAGGGTAAAACCGGAGAACACTTGCGCCACCCACGGGTAGCAGACCATGTCGTCGACTTCGCACAGGCGATAGTAGTAGCTGAACAGGCTTTCCTTGTGCTCGGCGGTGTCCTTGAACGGCATCAGTTTCAGGGAGGGATCGAGTTTGTCGCGAGTGATCAGGCCTTTGTTTTCCATGAATGGCAGCAACGACTCTTCGAGGTCGTAACGGTAACTGGTGTTGTCCATGTCAAACACCGCGTAGTTACCCTTGTTGGCGTTGGCTGCGATCATCGCGTCCAGCGCCTTAGCCTGATCCAGTGGCCAGTGCTTGAGATCGGTGGCGAACGCTTGGCCGGCGAGGCCAAGGCAGAGTGCTACAGCGAGAAATTTCGGTGCGAACCTCATCGGCAGGCTTCCCCTTGTAAAAATCCATGATCAAGCGATCGACGCTAACAAATTAGTGTGACAACCCTCGCCTGTCAGCGACTGCCCGCGTCCCCTTTGCGTCAACTGCATCCCCGAGAGCGACACCGGCTTATTCCAAAAACGACGGACAAGCTGCTCTTTTGGTATTAATTCATTGCAAATCAAACTGTTAGGCTTCCCCGTTCGCGGTCGCCCAAGGATGCGACCGGCACACGTCTTATCGGAGTTTTCATGAATCTGCCGCTGATCCTCAATCTGCTGGTGTTCCTCGTCCTGCTGTTCGGTCTGGCGCAAACCCGCCACACGTCGTGGAGCCTGGCGAAAAAAGTCCTGCTCGCGCTGGTGTTGGGCGTGGCGTTCGGTGTGGCGCTGCACGCGGTTTACGGTGCCGGCAATCCGGTGCTGAAAACGTCCATCGGCTGGTTTGATCTGGTCGGTAACGGTTACGTGCAGTTGCTGCAAATGATCGTGATCCCGCTGGTGTTCGCCTCGATCCTCAGCGCCGTCGCCCGCCTCCACAACGCGTCATCCCTGGGCAAGATCAGTTTCCTGACCATCGGCACGCTGCTATTCACCACGGCGATTGCGGCGCTGATCGGTATCGGCCTGACCAACCTGTTCGGCCTTACCGCCGAAGGCCTGGTGGCCGGCGCTCAGGAAATGGCGCGTCTGCAAACGATTCAGACCGACTACGCCGGCAAGGTCGCCGACCTGAATGTGCCGCAACTGCTGCTGTCGTTCATTCCGCAAAACCCGTTCGCCGACCTGGCCCGCGCCAAGCCGACGTCGATCATTAGCGTGGTGATCTTCGCCGCCTTCCTCGGGGTCGCCGCGCTGCAACTGCTCAAGGATGACGTCGAAAAAGGCCAGAAAGTGATCAACGCCATCGACACCCTGCAAGCCTGGGTGATGCGGCTGGTGCGTCTGGTCATGAAACTGACCCCGTACGGCGTGCTGGCGTTGATGACCAAAGTGGTCGCCGGCTCCAACCTGCAAGACATCATCAAGCTCGGCAGTTTTGTCGTGGTGTCATACCTCGGCCTGGGCCTGATGTTTGTCGTGCATGGCGTGCTGGTGTCGGCGGCCGGGATCAACCCGCTGCGCTTTTTCCGCAAGATCTGGCCCGTGCTGACGTTTGCGTTCACCAGCCGCTCTAGCGCCGCGACCATTCCGCTGAGCATCGAAGCGCAGACCAGCCGTCTGGGCATCCCGCAAGCCATCGCCAGTTTTGCTGCCTCGTTCGGCGCGACCATCGGCCAGAACGGTTGCGCCGGTCTGTACCCGGCGATGCTCGCGGTCATGGTCGCGCCGACCGTTGGCATCAACCCGCTGGATCCGCTGTGGATCGCGCCGCTGGTGGGGATTGTGCCGCTGAGTTCGGCCGGTGGGGCGGGGGTGGGCGGCGGCGCGACATTCGCGGCGCTGATCGTGCTGCCGGCGATGGGCTTGCCGGTTTCGCTGGTGGCGTTACTGATTTCAGTCGAGCCGCTGATCGACATGGGCCGGACGGCGCTGAACGTCAGCGGGTCGATTGCGGCGGGGGCGATTACCAGTCAGGTGATGCAGCAGACCGATCAAGAATTGCTGGATGCGGATGTGCATGCGCAGTTGGCGCACACCTAAGTAGCGCCTGACAGACAGCTATCGCTGGCAAGTCAGCTCCCACAAGGATCGAAGCGTACGCATAATCTGCGTTCACCTCGGACACCGTGGGAGCTGGCTTGCCAGCGATGCTTTCAGGCTTTTTCCCAGACTTCGAAGTTGTACGAAGGCTTGTCACCTTCGGCCGGGTTTTCGATGTTGGACACCAGCTTCCACTGGCTCAAATCAAACGCCGGAAACCATGCATCCCCTTCCGGGCTTAACGCCACGCGCGTCAGGTACAAGCGATCAGCCTGTTCCAGCCCTTGCGCATACAACTGCGCCCCGCCGATCAGCATCAACTCATCAACGCCCTGCGCCTTCGCCCATTCTTCGGCGCGAACGATAGCAGCCTCCAGCGACGGGTAAACCTCCGCGCCTTCCAGCACCAGATCCGCCTGACGGCTGACCACGATGTTCAAGCGTCCGGGCAACGGTCGTCCGAGGGAATCCCAAGTCTTGCGACCCATGATGATCGGCTTGCCCAAGGTCGTGGCCTTGAAGTATTTGAAGTCCCCCGGCAAGTGCCAGGGCATGCTGTTATCGACGCCGATCACGCGGTTTTCACCGAGGGCTGCGATCAGGCTGAGAGGGAGTGATTTAGTCATGCCGGCGAGGATACCAGAGCCTTGCTTACCCCGATAAGCGCCACAGCGGTTATGCTCACGGCTCAATTGAGCGACGGGATGCCGCGTGACTGAACTGACTCCACTGCAAAACCTCTGGCTGACCGAAACCGTGCGCCTGCGCGAAGAACACGCAGGCGCGCTGGATGACCTGGAAGCCAATCGTCTGGCCCGTGCGGCCGGCGGCGATCTGCCGAGCCGCGTTCAGCGCCGCAACCTGTGGCTGGCCGAGCGCGATGGCCTGACCGACGCCTTGCAACACTGGTTGCAAGGGGCGCGTCTGGCGCTGGTGTTGTTGATGATTTTCGCTGTGTTGAGTGGCGCCGGGTTGGCGTTCGCCGCCCTCGGTCAGTCGCCGGTCAACGTGTTCTGGGCTTTGGGCAGTCTGCTCGGGCTGAATCTGATTCTGCTGTTGAGCTGGGCGCTGGGGCTGGTGTTTGCCGGTGAACACGGCGCGACGCTCGGACGTCTGTGGCTCTGGCTCAGCGAAAAACTCGCCCGTGATGCCAAAGCCGCGCAACTGGCGCCTGCCCTGCTGCTGATGCTGCAACGCAAAAAACTCAATCGCTGGGCGCTCGGCACATTGGTCAATGGACTCTGGCTGCTGGCGATGCTCAGCGCACTGATTTTTCTGCTGACGTTGATGGCGACCCGACGCTATGGCTTCGTCTGGGAAACCACAATTCTCAGTGCCGACACGTTCATCCACGTCACCCATACCCTCGGCGCGCTGCCGGCGCTGCTCGGTTTCAACGTGCCAAGCGTGGACATGATCCGCGCCAGCGGCGACGGCGCGCTCGACATCGAAAGCGCCCGTCAGGCCTGGGCGAGTTGGCTGGTCGGCGTGCTGGTGGTCTACGGCGTAATGCCGCGTTTGCTGCTGGCAATGTTCTGCTTCTGGCGCTGGAACAGCGGCAAAGCGGCGCTGCGTCTGGATCTGAACCTGCCCGGTTATGCGCAACTGCGCGAACGCCTGATGCCGACCAGCGAACGCCTCGGCATCAACGATGCGGCCCCTGCGCAATTGCATCGGGTCGAAAGCGCCGTCAGCGAACACGCCACCGACGGTGCGCTGTTGGTGGCGATCGAGCTCGACGATCAGCGTCCATGGCCTCCGCAACTGCCGAAGAATGTCAGCAACGCCGGCATCCTCGACAGCCGCGAATCACGCCACAAACTCCTTGAGCAATTGAGCCGCTTTCCCCCGGCGCGCCTGGCAATCGCCTGCGACCCGCGCCGTTCGCCGGATCGCGGCAGCCTCTCGTTAATCGCCGAACTGGCGCGCAACGCTGGCGCCACCCGCGTGTGGTTGTTGCAGGCGCCGCCCGGCCAGGCACTGGATGGCGAACGTCTCGGCGACTGGCATGTGGCGCTGCAACAACTTGAGGTGCCGTTCGCCGATAGCGCCCCGCTGAACTGGCTGGAGAGCGGTCATGACTGATGCCTGGAAAGCCCCGCTGAAACTCGCGGTGGTCGGCCACACCAACGTCGGCAAAACTTCGTTGCTGCGCACCCTGACCCGTGACGTCGGCTTCGGCGAAGTCTCGCATCGCCCGAGCACCACACGGCACGTCGAAGGCGCGCGATTGTCGGTGGATGGCGAACCGTTGCTCGATCTGTACGACACGCCGGGACTGGAAGATGCCATCGCCTTGCTGGATTTTCTCGAACGCCTGGAGCGCCCCGGCGAACGCCTCGACGGCCCGGCACGGCTGGCGCGATTCCTCGACGGCAACGAAGCACGCCAGCGCTTTGAACAGGAAGCCAAAGTCCTGCGGCAATTGCTCGCCTCGGACGCCGGCCTCTATGTGATCGATACCCGCGAACCGGTGCTCGCCAAGTACCGCGATGAACTGGAAGTGTTGGCCAGTTGCGGTAAACCGTTGCTGCCGGTGCTCAATTTCGTCAGCAGCGCCAACCACCGCGAGCCGGACTGGCGTGAAGCGCTGGCGCGGCTTGGCCTGCATGCGCTGGTACGTTTCGACAGCGTCGCGCCGCCGGAGGATGGCGAGCGACGGCTGTATGAAAGCCTCGCGTTGTTGCTGGAGAACGCGCGCCCGCAACTGGAGCGCCTGATCGCCGGTCAACAGGCCCAGCGCATCGCCCGTCAGCAGAGTGCGGCACGCTTGATCGCCGAGCTGCTGATCGATTGCGCGGCGTGTCGGCGCAGTGTGTCCAGCGAGGCGGAGCTAGAACAACAGGCGATCAGTGAGCTGCGCAAAGCCGTGCGCCAGCGTGAGCAGCGTTGCGTCGAGGCGCTGCTCAAACTCTACGGCTTCCGCCCGCAAGACGCGGCGGCCAGCGATCTGCCGCTTCTCGACGGACGCTGGGGCGATGACCTGTTCAACCCGGAAACCCTCAAGCAACTCGGCGTGCGGGTCGGTGGCGGAATTGCTGCCGGTGCAGCGGCCGGCGCGGGTGTGGACTTGCTGGTCGGCGGCCTGACGTTGGGCGCCGCCGCCATTGCTGGCGCGATTGCCGGCGGCGCGCTGCAAACCGCGCGCAGTTATGGCAACCGCTTGCTCGGCAAGATCAAAGGGCAGCGCGAATTGACCGTCGATGACAACGTGCTGCGGCTGTTGGCGTTGCGTCAGCGCCAGTTGCTGCAAGCGTTGAATGCTCGCGGGCATGCGGCGATGGAAAGCATTCAGGTGGCGACGCCGCAGGACAAGAGCTGGCGCGAGGGCAAGTTGCCGGAGGCGCTGAACAAGGCGCGGGCGTACCCGCAGTGGTCATCGTTGAATCCACACCCGAAGTTGAGTCAGGCGGAGCGCCAGGAGCAGATTGAGGTGTTGGCCGCAGAGTTGTAGCGTCTGACCCGCCGCCATCGCTGGCAAGCCAGCTCCCACAAGTTTTTGGGTGCAGTCCAACCTGTGGGAGCTGGCTTGCCAGCGATTGCAGCAACCTGGTTTGTAGCCTTATGAAGCCAACAATCGCAGCGCTTTCTGTTTCAAAACCCCAAGATCCATCACCGCCACGTCCATCTCCTTCGCCAACTCATCCCACTGACGCATGCGCAAACTCACCGCACACAACGGATCACGTTCAAATGCTTCAGCCTCAGTGACTGTCATCACTCCGCCCTGATAGTCCAGTGTGCGCCGACTGGCCTCGCTCAAGCGTGCGTAATACCCGGGATCTTTCAGCGTCAGATAACGCTTGGCCTGCACGTGATATTCCACCAGCCGCGCCAGCCGTTCGCTGAACCCGGCGCGACGCAGATAATCGGCCCCCAGCCGTTCATGACTGACCACGCCATAACCGCCCATGTTCTGCGCGCCTTCGGCGCACAAATGGCCAATGTCATGGAAAAATGCCGCCAGCACCACCTCATCATCGAAGCCCTCGGCCATGGCCCATTCGGCGGCCTGGGACATGTGTTCGATCTGCGACACTGGTTCGCCGATGTAATCGTTGGCGCCGAAGCGCTCATACAAACCGAAGACCTCGGCGATGACCTGCTCGTGACCCTGCATCAGATTTCCTCCAGCAATGTGGCAACATTTGCCTGGCCAACCCCGGGATGAATTCACAACCGCCATCGCTGGCAAGCCAGCTCCCACAAGGTTGGTTGTGTACATTAATACTGTAATCACTCAGAAACCTGTGGGAGCTGGCTTGCCAGCGATGGGCCCCATGGAGCCAATACCACTCTTACTTGGCCGCCACTTTCTCGGACTTGCCGTCATAGCGCTTGCGCCATTCGCTCAGGATGTCGTCGCGATTCTTCGAAGCCCAGGCAAAGTCGTTCTTGATCAAACGCTGTTCGTAGTCGGCGGGCAATTCGGTCTGCGGCTTGGCGATGCCCGGCTGCGCGAGCACGGCGAAGTTCTCCTTGTAGAGATTCATCGCTTCGGTGCTGGCGGAGAAGTCGGCGAGTTTTTTCGCCGCCTCTTCATGCGGGGTGCCTTTGATCACGGCGGTCGCTTCGATCTCCCAGCCCAGGCCTTCCTTCGGCAGGATGATGTCCAGCGGCGCGCCTTGGCGCTTGAGCTGCACGGCCGGGTACTCGAACGAAATGCCGATCGGGAATTCACCCGACGCCGCCAGTTTGCAAGGCTTGGAGCCGGAGTGAACGTACTGGCCGATGTTCTGGTGCAGGCCGTCCATGTAGGCCCAGCCCTGCGGCTCGCCGAAGGTTTGCAGCCAGGCGCTGACGTCGAGAAAACCGGTGCCGGACGACGCCGGGTTCGGCATGACGATCTTGCCTTTGTACTCAGGCTTGGTCAGATCCTGCCAGCTCACCGGTTTGCTCAACCCCTGTTTTTCGGCCTCGACGGTGTTGAAGCAAATGGTCGCCGCCCACACATCCATGCCGACCCACGCCGGTGGATTGGCGGCGTCGCGGTAGTTGCCGCCGATTTTTTCCAGATCCTTCGGCGCGTAGCTTTGCAGCATGCCTTGCTGATCGAGAATCGCCAGGCTCGACGCCGCCAGCCCCCACACCGCGTCAGCCTGTGGGCGGGCCTTTTCGGCGAGCAGTTTGGCGGTGATGATCCCAGTGGAGTCACGAACCCACTTGATCTCGACGTCCGGGTTGGCCTTTTCGAAGGCTTCTTTATAGGACTTGAGCTGTTCGGCTTCGAGGGCGGTGTACACCGTCAATTCGGTTTTCGCCGCGAAGGCGTTCAGGCTGAACGTAGCGAGCACAGCAGCGGCCAGGGCCAAGGGCTTGAACATGATCGGTTTCCTGTCGTTGTTGAAGTGGGGTTGCTGGAATCAGTGGCCGGGCGCGGTTTGCCGCCAGGCCTGGGAACGGCGCAGCACGCCGCGCGAAGCCCACGCCAGCAGCAGGGACACGCCCGCCGAGGTGAACAGAATCAGGGTCGACATCGCCGCCGCGCCGCCCACGTTGCCGGCGTCGTCCATGTTCAGCACCGCCACCGCTGCGAGGATGGTGTCGGGGCTGTAGAGAAAAATCGCAGCGGAAACCGTGGTCATCGCCGACACGAACAGGTAGCGCACGATGTCCAGCAGCGCCGGCAGGCAGATCGGCACGGTGACGCGCAGGTAGTGGCGGTACAGCGGTGCCTTGAGCGACAGCGCGGCGGCTTCGAACTCGGCGTCGAGTTGGCGCAGCGCGGTGGTCGCGGTCATTTGCGCGGTGGTCAAATAGTGAGCGATGGTGCAGACGATCAGCAGCGTCATCGTCCCGTACAGCACGTGCAACGGGTTGCCGGTCAAGTTGAAGAAGAAAACGTAACCCAGCCCCAGCACCAGCCCCGGCACCGCCATCGGAATAAAGCTGAGCATGCGCAGAGTCAGGTTGAGGCCGCACTGGGTGCGGGTTTTCTCCATCAGATAGGCGCCGGTGAAAATCAACACACTGCCGATCAACGCGGTGCCGACAGCCATTTTCAGACTGTTGCCATAGGCCAGCCAGCCACCGCCGGCGGTTTCGTTGAATTGATAGTGGTTGAGCGACAGCGACAGGTTGTACGGCCAGAATTTCACCAATGACGAGAACACCGCCATGCCGAACACCAGCAACAGCGCTGCGCTGATTAACGTCACGATCGCCAGATAAGACCCATCGCGCACTGTCGACGGCGCCGGTTTGAACACTTGAGCGCGGCCGCTCATCGAGTCACCGTGACGGCGGCGCAACCAGGCATCGACACCGAAACTGAACAGGGCCGGCAGCAACAGCACCATGCCGATCAACGCGCCGCGACCGAACTGTTGCTGGCCGACCACGGCTTTGTAGGCTTCCAGCGCCAGCACTTGATAGTCGCCGCCGACCACCACGGGCACGCCGAAATCGGTGATGGTCAGGGTGAACACCAGGCAGAACGCAGCAAACACGGCTTGGCGAGTCCCCGGCCAGGTGATGCTGCGAAACGCCTTCGCCGGACTGGCGCCCATGCTCGACGCGGCGTCGAACAATCGCGCATCGGCCAGCGACAGCGCTGACAGCAAAATCATCAGCGCATGCGGAAAGGTGTAGATCACCTCACCCAGCACGATGCCCCAAAAACCGTAGATGTTGTCCGAAAGCAAGCCGCGCAACAGGCCCTGATTGCCGAACAGATACACCAGAGCAATCCCCGGCAGCATCGACGGCGCCATCAGTGGCAACAGGGAAATCCCGCGCCAGATGGATTTGCCGGGAATCAGCGTGCGCTGCAAGGCGTAGGCAAACAGGTAGGCCAGCGGTACGACGATGGCCGCGACACTGAGAGAAACCTTCAGGCTGTTGCCGAGCAACCAGTGGAAGTTGTCGCTGGTCACCAGTTCTTTTGCAGCGAGCCAGCCACCGCCCTGCCCGGCTTCGCTGCTGAAACCGCGCCAGAAGATCGCCAGCAACGGCAATAACACCGCCATACCCAGCAGCACCAGCAGCAGAATTTTGCCGCCGAGCACAAAGATCCGGTCGCCGACTTCGGCTCGGGACATTGGCCGCGCCTGCTTGTGCGGTAGCGGCAGGGCGAGGTTCGCGCTCATCAGGCAAACACCTGCAGACTGCGCGGCGGGAGGGCGACCATGATGTGCTGGGCGCCGAGACGCGGCATCGCTTCTGGCGCCAGTTCGGCAAGCAGCGCATGGCCGGGCAAGTGATCGAGTTCGAAGCTCATGCGGCAGCGATTGCCAAGGAAGGTGATTTCACGAACCTTGGCCGGGAACAGGTTTTCTTCGTGCACCAGCGGATTGACGTTGATCGCCTCCGGGCGGCAAAACAGTCGGCCCGAAGCACTGCTGGCACTGCCGTCGGCCAGACGCAAATCCATGCCGCCAACCCGGGCGTGGGTGTCGCTGCTGCGCTGGAACGGCAGCCAGTTGCCCTGCCCGACGAACTCCGCGACAAACGGCGTGGCCGGGCGGTTGTAGATTTCCTGGGGCGTGGCGTACTGCTCAACCTTGCCGTTGTTCATCACGGCAATGCGGTCAGCCATCAGCATGGCCTCGTCCTGATTGTGCGTGACCATCAGGGTGGTGATGCCGAGGTTGCGCTGCAATTGGCGCAACTCGGTGCACAGATGCTCACGCACCCGAGCATCGAGGGCCGACATCGGCTCATCCAGCAACAGCAACGAAGGGGCTGGCGCCAGGGCGCGGGCCAGCGCGACGCGTTGTTGCTGACCGCCGGAGAGTTGGCCGGGGTACTTTTTCTCACTGCCGATGAGGCCGACCAATTCCAGCATCTGACCGACCTGACGGCGCACTTCGTCGCGACCACTGCCGGCGAGTCCGTAGGCAATGTTCGCTTCGACGGTCAGATTGGGGAACAACGCGTAGGACTGGAACAGAATGCCGTAGTCCCGCGCCTGGGGCGCGAGGCCGGACACATCGCGGTCACCGAGGTACAACTCGCCGCTGTCCTGTTTCTCCAGCCCGGCGATGCAGCGCAGCAGCGTGGTCTTGCCGCAACCCGAGGGGCCGAGCAGGCAGACCAGCTCACCGGCCGCCACATCGAGGGAGACGTTATCCAGCGCGGTGAAGGCGCCGAAGCGTTTGTGCACGTGGCGCACTTTCATCGGTGCGCCGGGGTGGGTCAGGGCAGTGGCAATTGCGCGGTTCATGGACAGGCCTCATCGAACAGATGCAGGCCATCCTAGGGTTGTAATGCGTCCGTCATGTGGCAGTGAGGCAAAATCCTCTGATAGTGGTATTGGCAGATTTGAGGTTATGCATCGCCTGAACTGCCGCCATCGCTGGCAAGCCAGCTCCCACAGGGGTTTGCAGTGCACTTGGGTTCGCCAAACACCAGAGAGCCCTGTGGGAGAAGGGCTTGCCAGCTCCCACAGGGTTTTGCAGTGAGGCTGGATTCTCTGACCACCAGAGAAACCTGTGGGAGCTGGCTTGCCAGCGATGAGGCCGGCACAGACACCCAAAATCTCAGGCCGGGGACATTTCCTGCGCCAACCCGAGAAACGCCGCCGGCAACCGGGCGCTTTTTCGCTCCTTGAGGCAATACAGATACTCGGGAAGCTGCGGTGCATTCTCCAGCGTCAGCACCCGCAACTGCGGATCGTGCGGGACTTCCTGTCGCGCAATGATGCTGATGCCGATGTTGCGCAACACCGCTTCGCGGATCGATTCGCGGCTGCCGATCTCCAGCAGCGGGCCGGAACTCACCCCGGCGCTCGCCAGAAATTCTTCGGTCAGGCGCCGCGTGGTCGAACCGGTTTCGCGCATCAACAAGGTGTGCCCGGCCAAGGCACTGAGCGCCACATGGTCGTGCGCCGCCAGCGGATGATTGCGATGCACCGCCAGCACCAGCGGATCGGTGCCCAGCACCCGGCGAATCAGCCGCGCATCGTCGAGCATTTGCGACGAGGCGGCGACGTCCACCCGGTAATCTTCCAGCGCTTCGAGCACTTGCTGGGAGTTGCCGATTTCCACCGAGACCTCCACCTGCGGCAACCGCTCGCGGAAGGTCTTCACCAGATCGAGGATGTAATACGGCGCGGTGGCGGCGATGCGCAATGTGCCCTGCACCTGGCCGCTGTTGCGCAAGAAAAATTCGATATCGGCTTCCTGCTGCATCAGCGTCTTGACCATCGGCAGCAATCGCGCGCCCTCGTCGCTGACGCTAAGGCGGCGACCGCCGCGATAGAACAGTTCCACCGAATACTGGCTTTCCAGATTGCGGATCTGCGTGGTCACGGTCGGTTGGCTGAGGCCGAGTTTTTTGGCCGCCAGGGTGATGCTGCCCAGGCGGGCCACCATGTAAAACGCCTTCAGCTCGGCACTCAGCACAACCGTCCCTCTCTTCTATTTGCGCAACAGGCGCAACCCGTTGAACACCACTAGCAGGCTCACGCCCATGTCGGCGAACACCGCCATCCACATGGTGGCGAGTCCGGCGAAGGTTACTCCAAGAAAGATCGCTTTGATCACCAGCGCCAACGCAATGTTCTGTTTGAGGATGCTCGCCGTGTCGCGCGACAGGCTGATGAATGCAGGAATCTTGCGCAGATCATCGTCCATCAGGGCGACATCAGCGGTTTCAATCGCGGTATCGGTGCCCGCAGCGGCCATGGCGAAACCAATCTCCGAGCGGGCCAGCGCTGGCGCATCGTTGATGCCGTCGCCGACCATGCCGACCCGGTGACCCTGGGCATACAGGTCGTCGATGGCTTGCAGCTTGTCCGTCGGCAACAGATCGCCACGGGCTTCATCAATGCCGACCTGCGCCGCAATCGCTTGTGCGGTGTGAGCGTTGTCGCCGGTGAGCATCAAGGTTTTCACGCCGAGGTCGTGCAATTGGCGGATCGCTTCGCGGCTGGTTTCCTTAACTGTGTCGGCCACGGCGAACAGCGCGAGCGGACCGGAGGCGTCGAGCAGCAGCACGACAGACTTACCCTGCTGCTCCAGCGCGAACAGTTTCTCTTCCAGTTGCGGCGAGCACAGACCCAGCTCTTCAACCAATCGATGGTTGCCCAAGTGGTAAGTCTGGCCGTTGATGTCGCCTTTCACGCCACGACCGGCCAGCGCTTGGAAGTTATCCACAGTGAGCGGCGCAAACTTTTTGTCCACAGCCGCAGTGGCGATGGCCAGCGACACCGGGTGATCGGAACGGCCAGCCAGCGCGGCGGCAATCGTCGGCGCCGTGGCATCGGCCGTCGGATCGAGCGCGATGTAATCGGTCTGCAACGGTTTGCCATGGGTGATCGTGCCGGTCTTGTCCAGTGCGAGGAAGTCGAGTTTGTGCCCGCCCTCCAGATACACGCCGCCCTTGACCAGAATGCCTTTGCGCGCGGCGGCTGCCAGACCGCTGACGATGGTCACCGGGGTGGAAATCACCAGTGCGCACGGGCATGCGACCACCAGCAAAACCAGCGCGCGGTAGATCCAGTCGAACCACACTGCGCCCATGAACAGCGGCGCAATGATTGCCACTGCCAATGCCAGGACGAACACGGCGGGGGTGTAGATTTTCGAGAACTGATCGACGAAACGCTGGGTCGGTGCCCGCGCGCCTTGCGCCTGTTCAACGGCGTGGATGATCCGCGCCAGGGTCGAGTTGCTTGCTGCGGCGGTCACGCTGTACTCCAGCGATCCGGCCTGGTTGATGGTGCCGGCGAAGACTGTGTCGCCGACGGTTTTTTCCACCGGGAGGCTTTCGCCAGTGATCGGCGCCTGATCGATGGTTGAATTGCCAGCGACGACTTCACCGTCCAGGGCAATGCGCTCACCCGGTTTAACCCGTACTCGCGCGCCGAGATCGACAACTTTTACGTCCTGTTCGATCCAGTTGCCATCGGCCTGCAACACCGTGGCTTGTTCCGGCTTCATCTGCATCAGGCCGCTGATGGCGTTGCGCGCGCGATCCAGCGAGCGTGCTTCGATCAGCTCGGCCACGGTAAACAGGAACATCACCATCGCCGCTTCCGGCCATTGGCCGATGAGGATTGCACCGGTCACGGCAATGCTCATCAGCGCGTTGATGTTGAGGTTGAAGTTCTTCAGGGCGATCCAGCCCTTTTTGTAGGTGCTCAGGCCGCCGCTGAGGATCGACACCAGCGCAACGATCGCCACCACCCAGTTGGGCGCAGCGTTGGTGAAATGGATGACTTCCGCCCCGAGCGCCGTGACGCCGGACAGCGCCAGTGGCAACCACGGTTTGCGCTCAGGTGCAGCGGCGGGGGCTTCAACGCCCGCCTCCATCGGTTCGGCGTGCATACCAAGGGACTTGATCGCCTCGATAATGGCTGCGGTGTCCGCCAGGTTGTGGGTGACGCCGAGCACGCGGTTGATCAGGTTGAATTCCAGTTGTTGAACGCCGGCGAGTTTGCCGAGTTTGTTCTGGATCAGCGTCTGCTCGGTCGGGCAGTCCATCGCCTCGATGCGGAAACTGCTCAACCGGGCGTCGGCGCTGGGCGCTTCGCTCAGTTGCACCAGCGACGGCGCAGCGGCTTTTGACGAGCAGCAGGCGCCTTCGCTCGTCTGGACGGGCGCAGGCGCAACAACGTTCGACCCACAGCAGCTATCGCCGCCATGGTCGTGCTTATGCACAGGCTGCAATTTGTGGCTGTGATCGTGCCCGCCGCCGGTTTTGTGGGTGTGCAGTGAATCGCTCATCGGTCGCGTCCATAAAGGTGCCTGTTGCCAAGTAAAGACCCTGTAGCCACTATAGGGTCAAGCACCGTTTCTGGAGATGGCCGTCATGAAGATCGGAGAACTGGCGAAGTTGACCGACTGCGCCGTGGAAACCATCCGCTATTACGAACGCGAAAACCTGCTGCCGGAACCGGCCCGCAGCGACGGCAATTACCGCGTCTACACCCAGGCCCACGCCGAGCGCCTGACCTTTATTCGCAACTGCCGCACCCTCGACATGACCCTTGAAGAAATTCGCAGCCTGTTGGCCTTGCGCGACAGCCCGCAGGATCAGTGCGAAAGCGTGAACGCGCTGATCGACGAACACATCCTCCACGTCAAGGCACGGATCGATGGCTTGCTCGCGTTGCAGACGCAATTGCTCGACCTGCGCCAACGCTGCGGCGAAGGGCCGGATGCGGACCATTGCGGGATTTTGCAGCGGCTGGAAGTGAGCGGCGGCGTTGTAGCGAGCGAAAACGAACCGTCCCACGTCGGTCGCAGCCATGGCCATTGATACGCCCCCTGCGGCAGCGCCTACACGGGTGTTTAGATGATTTCGAAGCTGACTTCGCCGACCGCGCCCGGATTCCAGTAGAAATTGGGGCTTAACCGGGCGCCCAGGTAGAGCCGGTACAGCACCGTCACCCGACGACCGACATGGGACTGATACACCGCCGGATCAACCGAAAACTCCGTGGTTTTCTGCGCTGACACCGTGATCCGGCGCTGGCGCTCGACCCAGTGATCCGGCTCGTGAATCCACAGGATTTCCATCGCGTTATATGCGCGCATGTTGGCAATGGGCGCGACACTCACCTTGATCCCGTCGGGAAACGCCGAAGCCTGCAGCACACCATTCACCACACCTTCTACTTCCAGTGGCGGCTTGCTGCCCAATGCAGGCGCAACGTACACAAACCGCGATCGCGAAGGCCTGGCGCCACCGGATTGCGGCAGATGGACGAAAATGACTTCAACCGTTTTCCCTTCAAAACCGCTGATGACGGCGTCCGGGATACCCACCAGAATAAAATGCTCCTTGCTGTCCACCGCCATCGGCAGCGACTGAAACGGCGCTGAGCCATCAAGCGGCGTCCAGTCCACGCGTATCTCATCACCGAGGGCGATTTCTGCTGGTTGCGGATCGACCCATGCGGTCACGGCATTACGAAAGGGCGAACCGGGCTCGAATATTTCCATCGGGATCACAACACCTTCCGGCTCGGTTGCACCAAATCCGAAGTATTTGTCCTCTACCGCGTAGTAGTAGTGAATCAGCGGCGCATCGAAATCGCTCACCACCCTCGGCGATGTGACGTCGGAAATCAGGGCCGGGCTGACCTCCGGGTTCGGAGCGCCGCAAAATCCTTCCCCTGATGACATTGAGAGGTGTGCCATGAACGTCTCCTCGGTCGAAAACGTCAGATAACCACGCGCGGCAAGGCAACGGCACTGTCAGTTATGACAGGTCGATTAGACTGATTTGGCATAGGCAACCCAACGGGTTGAGAGGACGCAGGCACGCTCGATCTAACGTCGGGCGTGCCTGATCAGGTGAGCGCGAGATCGAGCGATCAAACCGCCATCGGCGCGGTCATTGGCGCGTGATGCTCGTAGCCTTCCAGTGAGAAGTCACTCGGTTCGACCAACTCCAGCCATTGCGGCTGGTAAACGCCGGTCTTGGCGAACTCCGGCACGCGATCCGAGATTTTCAGCTTCGGCATGGCGAATGGCTCGCGCTTGAGCTGTTCGTTGAGCATGTCCAAGTGGTTTTCGTAGACGTGGGCATCACCGATGAAATAGGTGAACCAGCGCGGCGTGTAACCGGTCAGGCGACCGATAAGGCTCAGCAGCGCGGCGCCTTCGGTGAGGTTGAACGGCGTGCCGAGCCCTTTCATGCCCCCCATATATTGCCCAATCCAGCGTGTTTCGACGTCTGTAGGCAATATCACTTATGTGCAGTTCAAATTATGCACATTTCGAGAATACATGTCCATCTTTTCTTCATACAAATTAGCGAGTTAACTGAAGTCCGCTGCCCATGCGGCTTTGCGGGACTTTCAATGGATTCGCCTAGCCAGAGTGGCGCTCAGCCCTATGCCCTGGAAACGGATACACTCCGCCGAGGCATTCTGCCACCAACCAGCTCATGCAACGGACACCCCATGGATTACAGACGCATCAGGGGCATGGAATCAGGACAGCGCCTCGCTTTCGAAGAACTCATTTGCCAGCTAGCCCGGCGTGAACCACAAGCCGCTGGCGCAGAATTCAGGCGAATTGAGGGAGCCGGTGGAGACGGCGGAATCGAGGCTTATTGGTTGCTTAAAGACAAAAGTGAGATCGGCTACCAAGCAAAATACTATTTAAAGTCCAGCGAAATTAATTGGGCCAATATCGACGACTCGGTAAAGAGTGCGCTTGAGTCTCATCCATCGTTAACCAAATATGTAGTCGCCCTGCCTTGTGACCTGACGCATAAAACAGGCCGTCAAGGCGGCGGAAAAACAGGGTGGGAGCATTGGGACACCCATAAGGCCAAATGGGAGAAACTTGTCCCGAAGGGTAATCAAGTAGAGTTCACCACTTGGACAGCCTCAGATATAACCGACCGTCTGATCCATCCAAACGCTGAAGGTCTCCGCAATTTTTGGTTTGGAGATGTTGAGCTTTCGGAGCTCTGGTTTAAAGACAAGATTGATCTTGCTGTTAGATCACTGGAAGAGCGCTACCACCCGGATGATCATGTTGAAGTAAGTATTGAGCGACTATTCAAAGTCGCGCTTCACGACCAAGTTATAATTACTGAAGTTCACGATCAAATCGCCAAAATCCGTGACGCTATAGACCTTGAAAAAGTTGAAAGATTATTAGGCGATCAGAGCAATAGCATTACGAACAAAATCCGAGGTGAAGCGCAAAAACTCGAATCGCTGGCGCTAACTATCACTTCAGATCCGTGGAGCACATGGCCTATTGCGGAGTGCCTACAGTGCGCGAACAACATCTCTAATCATGTATACGAACTGTACGACCTTAAACGGAAAGCCCAAGAAGGCAAGAGCAAATTAAAAAATGAGCACGACCAAGATTCTAGCAACTTGGAGTACAGGCTTGGCAAGATCAGTAGTGAGGCCTACTCGCTCAGCTCACTGCTAGAAAATAAATATTTTTCCAGCGAAAACTCTCGCACTATTTTGTTATACGGAAAAGCAGGTACTGGGAAGTCTCATCTACTTGGCAATATCGCCCAGCAGGCTATTTCAGGAGATAGAAAAGCTATCTTAATTTTGGGCCAGCATCTCTCAAACGATAATGTTTGGCATCAAATTACGACACGCTTAGAGATAGGCAATATTACTGCCGATGTATTCTTGCAAACTCTGAGCGCTGCCGTTGAGGCCACAGGTAAACGAGGCTTAATTTTAATCGACGCCATCAACGAAGGCGCAGGAAGAAAACTCTGGCACAGTGAATTGGCTGAGTTCATTGCCAGAGTTGAAAAATATCGCAACTTAGTATTGGTAATTAGTTGCAGGACTGAGTACAAAAAAGTTGTAATTCCTGAGTCATTACTCACAAACCTACCGTCATTTGAAGTTCGTGGCTTTGAGACACCCAAAGAGCAGTCGAGAGCCGCCAAAGTCTACTTAGGGAAACGCGGAATATCTCAGCCTAACAGTCCATGGCTATCTGCAGAATTCGTGAACCCCCTTTTTTTACGAAGTGCTTGTATCGCTCTTCAAAAAGATGGCAAGAAATTTTTCCCTCAAGGTTTATCTGGCACCAAAGAAGTATTTCTTTTTTATCTCAGAAGCATTGCACGCAACCTAGGGGTTGGCCAAGACGGCTCCGATACTCTTGTAAAACCCACCACACTAGCTCTTTCAGCCATAGCCTTGGAAATGGCCGCCAAGCGACGGGACTTCGTTCCGCAAACCGAGGCTATGCAGATCATTGCTGAGAAATTTAGTGGTCATCCTGCCCCAACAGATGCCAGCTGGCTTGAAGTGCTCCATAGAAATGGTCTATTCCGAACAGACCCAAACCCTCAAGCCAGTGAAGATGATCTGTTTGGCTACCCGGAAGACATCATTAGATTCAGCTTCCAGCGGTTGCAAGATCACCTGATGGCAGATGCATTACTTAAAAACATCGATGCCCCTTCAGCGGCGCTGGAGAACGGTGCACTTAGCTTTATTCATAACGACGAGCAGCTAGACTGGGAATGGGCTGGATTGGCGGGGGCTCTCGCAGTACAACTACCTGAACGCTTTGGCGAAGAACTTTTAGACTTATTACCCGGTGACATTAACATTTGGGCTAATGATTACGATCTTCGTGAATCTTTCATCGAAAGTCTAAAATGGCGTAGTAACAAAGCGTTTACTGAGCGAACCATAGAAATCTATGATGCATTTCAGTCAAATTTCAACAATTACTTCGATGTAATCATTCAGCTGAGCGCCAACCCAGATCATCCCTGCAACGCAAAGTTTATGCACAAGAAGCTTTTGAGTATGAAGATGCCAAAACGCGATGAATTCTGGACTCGCCAAATCAATGAACTTTCCATGGAAGAGGGAAGCATAGCTAGACGATTGATCGACTGGAGCGCACATGAACAGAGCGACCAAACAGATCCCAAAATTCAACATCTTTGTTCTATAACCCTTACCTGGTTCACCTCGAGCACTTTCAGGGAACTACGAGACAAAGCGACCAAGGCCATCGCCGCTCTCCTGCGTCGCAACCCAAGCCTGTATGAACAGCTATGTGAGGATTTCCACACCGTTGATGACCTATATATCCATGAACGGCTTCATGCCGCCGCTTACGGTTCCTGCTGCAAAGATCTGAGTAATGAACGGTTATCCGCCTTCGCAGAGGTAGCCTATAAATCCGTTTTCGACCAAGAAATCGTCCCACCGTCGATACTCTTGAGGGATTCAGCACTAGGTATCATCGAATTGGCCCATGTTCGTGGCTGCCTACCGGCAAGTATTGATGTTGGGAAAGCCCGCCCCCCCTATGCAACGAAAGCAATTCGACTATCCGTCACCGAAGAGGCGCTAAAAAAGGTTGCCCTTCAGGCCGGAGACTCACAGATCAGTCGCTCTTGCACTGGCTGGATGGGTGATTTTGCAAATTACGAAATAGAACCGAGAGTCAGCTCTTTCCTGAACGTATCCCTGAAGCAACCTGAGCCATTCACCTCATCCGAGATCTATGAGCGGTTTAAACAGGAGGTGATCAACCATTGCGCGGAAAGGGTTGAGATACTTCGGTTGATGCATGCGTTCAGTCCCAACCCCTTTCGAAATCTTCTGAACCGTGCCCAAGATGATGAACCGGACGAGAGCCTAGAGGACTTCATGGAATGTGAAGCTCTGCTGCTCTCTGTTCTGAGCCCCTCTGAAAAGCTGAGGTACAAAAAGGAATACAAACCACGCTTTGGCATCTCAACGACCCGCCCTGAAAAGCGGCCACTTATAAATACTGCATCGGCACAGCGCTGGATTGCCAAGCGAGCCTATAGCTACGGCTGGACAAGCAAGCTGTTTCCTCATGATCAAAGCTTTCGCCATGCGCATGGCCGCGAGCGCCCTGCCGGCGAGCGAATAGGCAAGAAGTACCAGTGGCTTGCTCTGGATGAGCTTCTCTGCAGTCTGGCCGACAACAACTGGATGTCCGAGAGGGCTTCCCATGGATCGCGCCAGTACGCTGGCCCAGTAGACATTGGTTTCCATCGAGACATAGATCCAACGGTATTGCTAACCGATGACGCGAAGCCTACCCGGGGGAGATCGATCCAGAAGCACGAGATATTGATGCGCCAAACCTCTGAAGAGGAGCTGGGCAAGTGGCCATTCGAAGCGGATCCCGCTATGAGCATGAAAGGCCTCATCGCCAGAGAGGATTCCGAAGGCCGCAGGTGGATGGTTCTGCATGAACACCGCTCAGTGTCCGAATACTACAAGGACAAGTCCAAACGCGAGCATGGGCTCAGGAAACAAGAGTGGCGATTCCTGCTGCCAGTGATCGTGAGGCAAGGAGATGAGAAAAGGCTCATCAAATATCTACTTGCCAAAAAGGACATCGATGTTAACCGCTACTCGACTCGTGAGGCGACGGGCGCCGGTTATCTTCTGGAGGCTCCATGGCGGTCTGTGTGGGATCAAGAGCAATGGTCGGCCATGGATTTCCACAAGGTTGGGGAGGTAGAAATTGCCTATCCATGCTACCGATATTACTGGGAGTCGCACTTGGACGCCTCTCTCCCTGAAGGAGCTCAAGCGCTTATACCCGCGCCTTGGCTAGCTCACAGGCTTGGCCTAGTTCCTCACCATGACGATCCGAATGTTTACGTAGACAACTCCGGCAACCCTTGTTTTGTTAGTGGTCGAAGCCCTGGTGATGGCTCGCATGCGTTTCTCGACCAGGAGCTCTTCGATGCATTCCTTAAGAACGATGGGCTGTCCTGTGTGTGGGTTTTTGTCGCGGAACGAGGAGCTTGGCCAGGCGGGGGGAACCGGCACGCTTCTTGGCGTCGATCCGAAGGGTTCGTGTGGCTTAAAAACAATAAGCCTCAAATCAATCACTGGAAAAACGATTACGACAAAGGGGAGGATGCAGAGGAACCGCACGACCTTGAGTCGTGAGCTTGAGCATTTCGGAAGACTGACCAGCTAGGTCTGCAAGTGCAAATTGGCAGGGGTTACAGATCATAGAAACAAGGAAGAGCTCATGTCTAAAAAGAAAAAGCCTTATCGACCAGGAAAAATTACTTCGCCGCTGGCCGACCACAAAAAGGTCGGTAAAGCGTTAGTGCCTCCCTTCATGCAGATATCTGGCCTGAGTTTCTCTTCCTGGGCCAGTGATCGCCTTCCAGAGATGCTTTGGGCCTGCTTAGTCATAACTGTCCTCCCGCGAGAGGAGGCAATTGATGCTTTCCGGGACATCGCCGCCATCGGCATCCGCTATCGGCGGGAAGATGGTGAAGAGCAGGAGCAGAAGGCACGAGGCTGGTCACTCCGCCATTCAGACCTGCCAAATCAGCCGAGAGAGCTTTTCAACGGATTGGCTTCTCGCGTGCTGCGCTGCCCCGCAGGCGTGCAGGCTTTACGCCCACTATTACTGCTCGAAAATTTACCAGGCTTGGCGTGGTGGAAGGCCGCAATTGCCGTTGAACCGACCGATGATGACTGGCAGACCCTTGGACAAGCTGTACAAAAAACATTTGATCATCAATCACAATCGGCCACGGATGTACGTTGGCTAAGCGTACTGTTCAAGCTGGGTCTAGGTGAGCTCTTTGTATTTGAGGGCATGAGGGAGCAGGTTCAGGAAATTATCGACTATCCCAATCGTGGGGATATGAGATCTGTTCGCCCCTCCATTAGATCGATGGAAATGGCTGTAACCAGCCTCAAACCTGATCAAGAACCTAACCCGTGGCCCGAGTCTTTCTGGGCTTACACGCTGGAGCATACCCATTGCTTGCCAGCCCCATTGAAGGCAAGAGGCAAGTCCACCCATGACTCAAAAGTCCTCGGCAAGGCGATCAACGATGTTCGGGAAGCTCTGCTGGAACACTGGTTCAATAGCCTAAGCACTACCGCATTGAATCCAAAACATGATGGTGTTTTTGGATTCGGATTCTTTGCTCTGGCCTGCTTGGTCGAGTTGAGCGTGGGCCCGTTGAACTCTGCTATTACAGGCAGGCTGCTGCTTCGCGCCCTTACAGAATGTCGAATATCTCTGGCCTATTTGGTACGGCGCGGCAATGACGAGATGTGGAAAAAATTCCGTTCATACGGTGCTGGCCAAGCCAAGTTAGCTCTACTTAAGCATGAGGAGATGTCTGGTCAGAAGCCTCGTTTCGTGACCCAGGAAGCCTTGGAAGCCTTGGCGAACGAGGACTACTTCCAGGAATACGTGGAGATTGATCTGGGCCACTGGTGCGGGAAAGACCTCCGTCGGCTGGCAGAGGAGTCAGGCACGAAGGACGATTACGACCGGTACTATGGCTGGGCTTCGGGCTTCGTCCATGGCCAGTGGGGAGCGATGAGAGACAGTAACTTCACTCATTGCCTGAATCCGCTGCATCGGTTCCACAGGATTCCGCTGCCGATGCATCGCATGCTAGAACCCACCATGGCTGATGCACTGCATTTAGTGAATGCCATCCTAGATGATGTGAACGGGGCCTACCCAGGATTCGACACTCGCTTCGAAATTGAGAGCGTGCTGGGGGAGGATGAAAAGTATGCAGAGCCTCCACCTGAGTCCGCTTAGACCAGCTTGTGCTACATCGCATAACGCCCCAAAAGGCATAGCTCGCTGAAAAACAGGCACAAAAAAACCGCCTTTAGGGGGCGGTTTCTTTGAACATATTACTTTCACAGGAGACGGTTTTAGCCGTGTCGCCGAGGTGGAGTCCTGCACTCTTAGCTCGACCATGTGGGCGAATTATAGAGAAAAGGTGCGGTACGTGTCAATCGAATTGACAAAATATTAACTTAATCTGACTCAACTCAAGCGCGATCCATTTCCCGCTGGATCCCAAGGTCTTCATCATAGTCCAGCTCCCACTCCGACGCCCACCGTTTTGCCATTCTCTCGACTGTCGTTAGCGCTTCTAGGGCAGTACGGAATGTCCCGAGCTCTAGATTGAGACGTTCAACTTCCTGCTGGAGCTGGTCGGCCTTAAGTTTTTCCTGCAGGAATTGGTTGTGAGGCACATGGTTGGTGACGCCCACCGCGTGCATCAGTGCTGCTTTGAGAAGCTTTTCCTCGCCTCTTGAAAGCCTAATCGTGTAACGCACGTTCCGCGAGGGGATGCTCGTACCGAAGCTCACAGGCGGCAACAGACGCTGAATAGAGACAGATTCCGTCCTGCCGCACAACACATAGCTGGACTTTCCGCTGTATTTATATCGCGGCATCCGATCCAAAGTGACCTGCGATATTTGGAAGACCGATTTGTCGCCAGCCGATGGAGCGATGGATGTCACGGGAGCGACCTGAACCAGATTGCTCGATACCACTTTCACTACGACAGCAAGTCGACGCTTGTACATCTCTCCGGCCAGGAGCGTATCGCTATAACGCTTGTTGGTCTTCGTACTCGCATCCGTGCGCCCTGTATGCTGAACGAAGCCGTAATCAACCTCGACCAACGTGCCAGGCCACACAAGTTTACTCAACGTCTGGTTCTTGTCCTTCTTCAGAGTCTGATAGAGGAACACCTCGTTGGAAATATCGACAGACTTGAGCAAAATCGTGAAAACAGCCGGAGCGTCGCCAGTGGCCGGCGTACTGGCAACCGACACCAATTCCCAACGGTGGCATTGGGAGGTTGAGAAGCATTTGGTGACGAAGACTGGAGGCGGCGTCTTCCCTGCCTTCGCCATGGGTAGGCCAGGGATGAGCGCCTCACGAATACCTTCGTAGGATTCACTTCCAAGCAGTCTGGAAATCTCTTTTCCTGACGCCTGATCGATCACGGTCTCGAAGTACCGAACAATGATCGTCTGCATTGAACATCCCGTAATTATATGTCTATGGCGTGCCCCGACCAAGCCAAATTTAATAGCTTAGAACCGGGCTCCTGTCCGCCACCGATGGCGAAGCGGTGCCATCATATTCCACTTCTTGCAATATTAAAATGCTTCCATTTTGCCATCAAATTACAAAGTAGTGATTCCATTTTAATATTGAAGTGACATCATATTACTAGAGCTCGGGAAAGTTGGTTAGCACCCTTGAACGCTTGTACGTAGTATCGAAAAACATCAATTACCTTAAGGGTAAAACGCTTTTTGTAATTCGCCTGACTGTCCCAGATCCATCATCAAAACTTCCACTTTGCTGTTGCGTGAAGCCTGGTCGGAAAGTCCGATTGACGGCTTCGGTTGATCGTTCACTTCAATCAGTCATGACTTGAATAAGTCATCCAATGGCACGAATGCAGCACCTGTTTCTGCGGCTGCTCTCACCTTGCGGTCAATCACTTCAGCGATGGGAATCCGCTGCCCCAGCGCCTTGTAAATATCCTCGCCGGACATGCAAATCACTTTCCGGCCTTTTCCAAACGCGTAAAGGCCCTCTTGCGTAAACCCGCCGTAACTGATGAACACCCCACGTGCCCAGACCGCTTTTTGATCCAGTTTGCCGTGAAACGTGTGTAGTTCAGCTACCCCAATCGGATCTCTGACCCATTTGGCTTCGATCAAATACGTTTCATGGCCGAGCTGGAAGCTACCATCGATTTGCTCGCCAACCAGGCTGAATGGCGAACGCGCCTGGAGCTTGGATGAGTCAAAGAGCTCCTTGAGAAATCCTTCGAACTCGTAGCCACGCTTCTGGGGCGGTAAATCCCGCAGATCGTATAGCCGCTGCCTTAAAGCATCGAGGACTTGGCCCTGATCAATGACCGCTGCCGCAGCGAAAGGATTTCGTACAACTTCTGCATGCTGTCCGGGCGATCTTATGGACTCGAGCAGGGAAAGGAATCGGCCCTCGGCGTTCACGACAGCCTCTTCGGCCTTTGTCTCTTCCTGCCTGGTCTGCCGGTACTTCCAGAGAGCTTCGAGCACTCGGGTTACCGTGGGTTGATCGGCGTTCTGGAGAAGACATCTGAGTCGCCTGGCCTTTGAAGTGCCGTCCTTAGAGAACATCTCGTGGGAGATGTCGATCTCAAGCTCCTCTAGGAAAAACTCGTCCATGGTGCGGTTAGAGAAGTCGAGAACATATCCGCCCCCCATGTCGAAGATCGAATCAAGGAACCGCATCTCAGTCGATTTGAAATTCGCCACGCCTGCCCTCAGTCATTCATTTGCCCGACATCAGATGCCAAGCCAAGATCACGTTGAAAAGTCAGTTAATAATATGCCCCAAACCGCACTATCACGCAGTTCCGTGACTCGACCAACCCAGTTCCATATTTTGGAGCTAGCGTAGACGCCCTGCAGATTGGCATGCTAGTTTCGCCGCCTCTGATCTTCCTGGATCAAACGGTCGGCTCGTGAAGGCTCAAATGCCACAGGTTGTAACACCTCTTTATCGCACGCATTTCGACGAAAGTCAGCGGGCAGCCGACACCCTGGCGACCGGAGAATTGCTATGCGCGTCCCAGTCTATCCAGACGACCTGATCCGAAATCGTGGTTTCAAAAGCCTGTCCAAGCAGTTGCAGCAGCACTGGTGTGGCCCAGCCCCAATCTCACTTGCAGATGCTCAAAAAGCGCTCGCGCAGGGACTGGGTTATCTGAGCTTCCACGATCTCACCGAGACCTCAAAAGTCTGCCCGCCAGATGAGCCTGTGCCGCATGAAGCCGATGTCAGGAAGGCAATTGGTTCAGCCATCAAAGCTACCCTGCAGGCAGAAACATCGCCGCCTGTGGATCGACAGAAGCTGGAACGGCTCGTGAACGATCTCTTCCTGAAAAAACTCGTAGCCTTTAAACGTGTGCAGGTTTCTCCCGCTGCTGATCATGGCCTACTACCCAAACTGGTTATCCAGACTCAGCAAGGGTTGCTTAAAGAACATGTTCAGACCTTGGAAAAGATCCTTGCCGAATCGGGCGACTTGAGAGATCGGGCGCTGTTTGCATGCATGCTGGGTGGGCTGCGGGCAAACGAGTTCCTATCGGCGAGGATGCAACAGGGTGCTGCGGTGTATAGCGTGAAAAGCCGTGATACCAAGCATGTACTCGATGCGATTCCTGATAGGTACAGGTCGATACTTAAGGAGTACATCAAGGTCTCAAGGCTGTCAGACGGGGATTATCTTTTCCGTGCGGGTAATGCCTCTGGGCGTCCGCTGTCGGTTATAACTCTGAGAAAGATCTGTTTCTCCTGGACTCGCAAAGGGAATATTGATGCGAGCTTGCTGACACCTTATGGCATCCGCAAAACCACGAACAATTACGCCGATTTTTTGCGCGAAATGGGCGTGAGGATGGGCCACCACTCAGTGAATACGTCCTTGGCATATGGAGTCGGATTGCCGAAAACCAGTAGCACTGTTCACTAGGCCTAACCTCGGGAATGGTTTCGCGACTGATTTGCGAGGCCATTGAGTATTCCTGTTTTGGGCCAGCCCCCTGTTGGGGTACGGTTGTCGTGAACCCAATGTTGGCTTCGCTAAGGTTGGGCCCTTCGGGCGTCCATCATCAGGCCTTTGGCCCACCCTGGGCCGGCGCGCTCCGCTTACGGTCGCGACCGATACCTGAGCAACACTCCAAGCCACTTCCTGCGAAACCAGCCCGACGATGCCCTTCCCGCTGGCTATTGCGAAGTGAATTTTCCTGACCTATGATCGGGTCAGGCGGTGATGGTCGCCTGGCGCCTGTTTCGCGAAGCAATAGCCCATCGGTGACACCCTTCAGTTTTACATCGGCATGTCCCTAACCAGACGCTGCCCGGTGAACAGGCAATCGGACACCTAAGCGTCGTTGATTTAGGAACCTTTGCCATGTCTGATTTTTCTCCGCTAAACATCTTCAAATCCCAAGCTAAAGAGCTTGCTCGTGATAAGGGCCTTAAGCTTTCTGTCGCTCAAGAAGCCCTGGTGCAAAAAGCGGGCTTCGCTGATTACCATGAGTTTTCTGTAGTCGCCCAACGGAACCCAAAGGATCCGCGCCTGATGGTGGCTGTATTTGGGATCAAAGACTTTCCCCAAGCGATCAATGAGGATGATGTCTACGCCGACCTGGATCTAGAGTTGGAGGATCAGCTCTCCGGCGCGATTGCGGATACTAATGCGAGCGGATTCACTATTGATGCTCTTGAAGTGGAAACCGCTGACTACAGCGACGCAACTGGGAAGCTTACTTTGGAAGTTTCCCTGACCTACCAGGGGCAGCAAGATCAGGAGAGGATGTATCACGGTGCAGCGTTCTATCTCAAAGCCTCGGTCGAATTGCTACGCCGTGATGGTATATGGCTACTTGCTGACGAAGGCGTGGTCATCTCCAGCAGTGAGTCTGATGCTGATCGCGACCGTAGATCTGAATGGGAGCACTGGGCCCAAGTCGAAGAAGCTGAACGCGGCGACCGCAAAACCATGGCCCAAGCCTTGGCGAGCGAATTGGGCATATCTGTCGAAGATGCAGAGCTTCTGTCCGATGCGGAAGTCACGGCTAATGAATCGGATGAGGGGCTCGTATACAGCTACTGGATCAATTTTGAACCCGTAGCCGAGGGTGAGTTAAGAGCAGACCTGATCGCGCGATTCGGCTCTCTGGAGTACGAGCTAGACCCAAACTTTTTCGATGATGTTGATCACGAGTTCTGAGATTGATGAGGTGGTGGCCAGCTTTACGCTGGCCATTCAAAAGGCTTGAGATACCTAGACTTCCCAACATAGGCTGCTAGTCCATATTTCCCTCCCTTTGACTTTAACCTGATACTCCACTAAGGCAGAAACGCAGGGTAGCGAAATGACAACAATCTACTTCGACGAATCAGGTAACACAGGACGTCAGCTGGCCGATCTCGACCAACCACTGTTTATCCTCGGCTCGTGTGACTTCAGCGCTGAAGAGTGCGAGCAGCTTCTCCACCCACTGCGCTCCAGGCAGGCGGCTGAAATCCACTTTAAAAAACTTCGAAAGTCTGGGCGAGGACAAGATCGGATCATTGAGCTATTCCAGTCCGACTTGGTGACGCCTGAGCGTTTCAAAGCACAGGTGTTTCACAAGCGGTTTATGCTGCTGACCAAGGTGATCGATGACCTACTGGAGCCCCTGCTTTACTACCACTTCGACTTCAACCTCTATGAGAACGGCCAAAACATCGCTCTGAGCAACATGCTCTTCGCTTGTCTTCCCCTGGCAGTGGGGGATGCCTGCTTCGATCAATTCCTCTCCGTCTACTACGACATGTGTGGCGAAAAGAGCGAGGAAGCAATCACGGCGTTCTACGAGCATTTGGAGGTGATGAAAGAAGCTGCCGCACAGAGCACGCTGCCGATGGAATGGGAGCTCGAAGTGCTGTCCATGACCTCGGAGATTGTCCGGGATGCCCTCGAAGATTTGCCCAAGAGTACCTTCAACCCTGCGATACCGGCTTTCTTTTCGCTGTGTGTTGAGTGGGGAAGGCAGCACGCCCGGTTCGACGCGATATGCGATGACTCGGAGCCACTGGAGCGGCAGGCCGATTTTTTTACCGCAGTCGCCGAACTCGAAGAACAGGCTGAAGAGCAACAAGTGATTGGATTCGGAAACGCCCAGATTGAGTTGCCCCTTAGGCTGAATACTTTGGCCTTCAGTGCCTCACACGATTCTGATGGTATCCAGCTTACCGACGTTCTCACCAGCGCGCTTTCGTACTACTACACCAAACGGCAGAAGGGCGAAACGAATGATGAGTTCTTCATGAAGCTAGACGGCCTAGGCTTTCTACATGATTTTGTCAGCGGTTGTGTCTGGCCCACGACAGATGTCACCCCAGAAGCACTTGGGAGGGGGGGTGATGAAGGTGGGCACAATCCTGCGAATGCCTTCGCTGACTTTTTAATGGAGCGAAACAGGTAAGCCTAAAGCGCCGAACGCTCAATGCTTCCGACTGAACCGTTTTCCAATGTCAGTGCTAATGCCTACCTTGGTATGTGCAGTATGAACTGAAATCTCGCTCTTTGATCTCAGTGGTTCAATCGCCCAGACCATCTGTTAGCGTGGAGCATTCAGCGCCAAATCCTTGAGCTAGGGCGCGATATCAAATGACGCTTTCGTGCCCGTGCAGCAGCAATCGTCATTGGTCGGCGCAATCTTTCTCTCATCGTAATGTACCCAAATACGGCCATTAAGCCCAAAAACGATGGTTAATGTGCCGTATTGGGAACATTGACTTTGCAAGTCATAGCCACGTACCCCATCGCTAGACCCTAGGACGGTAATTGATTCTCTGATTCGCTGGCCTCATGGCGAGACCAGCGCAACCTAGCTATCGACATGAATTGTCTAATAGCCAGCGCTCCCCGTTCATTTCTGGCTTTCGACCCAGGCAAGGTCAGTGCTACCTCTACCTTGGCACGACTCGCTTCGTACATTGCAAATGCGTTGAACTCACAGTCAAGCAGCACCAAGAGCACAGTATCGAAGGGTTGTCGTAGATCAATTGCCCCCATACGTCCCGTAATCTTTTGCGGGTTCAGGATACAGCGACCCTTGATCTGGATTCTCGCGACGCCATCTTCCAGCGTCTCTGTAGCGTCGTAACCTGCCTGCCTTGCAGGATGTAGTAACAGGCCGAGTCTAGTAGCAGCTTCGTACTCTGCGATCTCGCCTGTTACGCCCAGCGGCTTGCCGGTCAGACGATAGAATCTACGCGCAAGCACCTTGGCTTCTTTCAAGATCTCTAGGATTTCATCCTGGATCAATGCAGCCTGCTGAGGTTCGTTGCCATGACTGAGTTCAGTCATCTGCAAACGCCTCGAGCGCAGTGAGCAGCTTGGCAAGCTCAGTCAGGTTGGCTGCAGTCACGATGTCATATTCTCCTCGACTACTCAGCCGATACACCTCTCGAGCCTTTTTGACACGTTCCAGCAGAGGGACGACTATGCCTGACGCCCTTTCCAGAAACTCGTTGATGTCAGCCCGTGTCTGAGGAATTTTGTAGCCTTTGGCCGCGCTTGTGATAATCACGTCCGAATCGCGAAGCTTGGCGATGCCGCTGGAGCGGATCCTCTGGTCGTTGATATCTCCGAAGCCGCTATCTTTTAGGTGGCCGACTATTTCTGCGGTTGGCACGTAGTCTTTGGTGACGAATTCGCTTTGGAATCTCAGGAACCGCAAGATGCTCAGCTGCAGGCGCTCATCCTCATTAGGGTGCTCACCAGCCCTTTCGCTAAAAAGGTCAGCCTGGCGGAGAGCTTCTTGGTGTACCTGGTAGTCTGCATACCCAGATTCATCCGCCGGCGGCGGCAGAAGAGACTGGTACTTGGATGGCCACTCAAGCATTCCAAGGGTCAGGCTTCGTAGAATCTTTTTGTAGGCAAGAACTGCTTCTTCCGATGCTTTCTCTTCGTAGATCTGAGCGACTGAGCCAGCAAAAAAATCTGCAACCTGAACCAAGACGTTGTCCTTACTGGCCATCGTCTGGAAGGCATCTTTATCGCCAAATAGGTCATCGACGAACCGTTCTGAAACGTAGCTTTTGAGGCTCTCCTGAAATTCCTGGCCACCATGCTCGTCTACGATCATCTGGAGGTCAGGGTATGCGCGGAACAAACGTTCATAGAGCAACCCGTTCACGTATTTTATGAACGAGGTCTTGATACGGAGGCCACCGTCTTTGTGAATTCGGGACTTATCAACGACGGTGAAATAGAGCCTGAATGGCAGATCGGCTAGCTCGTTTAGGATCCGGGCACGGCGATCTGAATCCTTGGGCTTAAGATTGCTGGATTTGATCTCGCCCGTTTGAAAATGCCGCTCGCGGAGTGCTTCAGCTTGGGCATAAGCAGCCTCCAGGTCTTTCTCTGCCACTAGAATGGAGCAGACGATGAAGAAGCTCGAGCTTCCACCCTTTGACGTATCTAGGTCGGAATTCCCGGACTCATCCACGAAGGCATATGTTCTGTCCATGAGCTTGCTCCATCAACAACGTACTGAGCGCGGCGGGTCGCCCAATGACAAGGTGGCGAACTTAGTTCGTCGCAGTGGTAGTGCCTGGAGCGGGGCCTTCGCTGAACGTGTAGTTGATGACCACGTCATTTCGGATCAAGACGTCGAGGGTCTTCTGAGTGCCCGTAGTCGTCACCTTCATGGTGACCACGTAGCTTTGGGCATGCGCTGAGCCATTGGTGTAGGTGTAGATCCACTTCTCGTCAGTCTCGCTGACTGCGCTCTTAGCGTAGGGCTCACCAAACAGCGACTTCAACTCAGTAGTCGTCGTTTTACCTTTGGTGATGCTCGCTACACTGGCCGACGGAAAGTCTCGCCCTGCGGTGTAGTGGGACGTAGCGCAACCGCCAAGTGCGACACAGATCCCTATTACTGCGATGAGCTTTTTCATATCCATCCTTGATCGTAGAAAGCTCCAAATCTAGCTGGCATCGAGGCTAAAAGCCATCACCAAGGTGATCAGCTACTTCCGTGCATTCGCAGATAATGCCTTGCACATGTAGCAAGCCGAGCCAGGGCAAAGCCCCCTGAACTGTTCCGTCTGAGAAATAAGAGGTGGCGCAGAGCCTCGTTGATTTACTGCATAGCCCTGCTGCTTAAAAAAGCCTGAAGCAGTTGTTGTCAGCAAATGAAATCGAGCGATTCCCTGCTCGGCGGCTTTCGCTTCAATGACCCGAAGCACCGCGACACCGACTCCCTTCGATCTGAATGTCGACACTACGACCAGAGAACGCAACAACCCGTCCGTACCATGCGTTTCGAATCCTCCCCATGCGACCGTCTCGCCATCCAGTGTGAACTCAAAAAAGGTTCGGCCTGGAAGATCAATATCGTCTGCTGGAAGGTCAGCAAATTTCAGCGCATCGCGAAATCGCTTCGACTGCCCTCCGGCTATTTCCGTTGCCTGGATCATCATATCCCCCTCCATCCTCTCATCTCCGTTATGCCGACACGCATGGAACGTTAGGGCACATGCCTAAATAGCAGGCATCATATTCGCTTTACCGAATATTCGCCAAAGCGTATATTCGATTTTCCATATGCGTCGAGTTCCACCATGAGCCCTGCTATCAAAGTGCTTTTCGTGTGCGTTGCCAACTCAGCCCGCTCCCTGCTTGCAGAGGCTTTGCTGCGGCACACCGACCCGCGCTTCGAGGCCTTCAGCGCAGGATCTGAACCGTCTGAGGTTGATCCGCGCACCACTCAGGCATTGGAGGCAGTTGGAGTCGATGCAACGGGCCTGCGCAGCAAGTCCCTCAGCGAGTTTCAAGCTGATCGATTCGATTACGTAATCACTCTTTGTGATAAATCCGCAAGCGAGTGCCTACCAACGCCCAGTGCAGGTGAAGTCATTGCCTGGGATTTTCCTGATCCAGTAACCAGCGATGATCCTGGCGCATTTCGCCACACGCTCCACGACATCCACGAGCGCATCAAGCTCTTCGTTTTGGTCAAGACCAAACACCTGGAGGATCTGTGACAGAACCCATGAACCCCACCACCTTATTCAAGTGCCTGGCGGATGACACCCGAGCAAAAATTTCGCTGCTTGTCGTGAGTGAAGGTGAGCTGTGTGTTTGCGAGCTAACGGCAGCACTCGACCTGAGTCAGCCGAAGATTTCTCGTCATTTGGCGCTGCTGCGCTCTGCCGGTTTGTTGTTGGATCGTCGCCAAGGCCAATGGGTGTACTACCGACTGAATCCTGATTTGCCCGCGTGGGTGACTGCAGTTTTGAAGGAAGTGGTAGACGCCAATCAGCAATGGCTGGAAACCGAGGCGAAGCGCCTCTGCGGCATGAACGACCGTCCGATCAACCAAGCCGTGTGTAGCTGATTCACGCCCAACCGGATTAATGAAATGCTGATTGCCGTATTGATCTTTATCGCCACCATCGTCCTTGTCATCTGGCAGCCCAAGGGGCTTGGGGTTGGCTGGAGTGCGATGTTCGGTGCCATCGTCGCGTTGCTGGCAGGTGTCGTTACCCTTGCCGACATACCAGAGGTTTGGCGCATTGTCTGGAATGCCACTGGGACTTTCATCGCGGTCATCATCATTAGTCTGCTGCTTGATGAGGCAGGTTTTTTCAAGTGGGCTGCGTTGCATGTAGCCCGATGGGGAAGCGGGAGCACCCGCAAGCTGTTCGCATTTATCGTCCTGCTGGGGGCAGCGGTGTCGGCCCTGTTCGCCAATGACGGAGCAGCATTGATCCTCACACCCATTGTGATCGCGATGTTGCTGGCGCTGCGTTTTTCTCCTGCTGCTACGTTGGCATTCGTTATGGCAGCCGGTTTTATCGCCGATACGGCGAGCTTACCGCTGGTGGTTTCCAACCTGGTCAACATCGTTTCTGCCGACTACTTCGATATCGGCTTCAACGAATATGCTTCGATCATGGTGCCGGTAAACATCGTCAGCGTGGCGGCGACGTTAGCCATGCTGCTGTGGTTTTTCCGCAAAGATCTACCAAAGACCTATGACCTCAACCAACTGGACAATCCGGACGAGGCAATCCACGACCGGGCCACTTTTGTAGCCGGTTGGTGGGTGCTGGCACTACTGCTGATCGGCTTCTTTGTCATTGAGCCATTGGGGGTGCCAATCAGCGCCATTGCAGCGGTCTGTGCATTCATTCTCTATGTCATCGCGGCTCGTGGTCACGCCATCAACACAAGCAAGGTGCTCAAAGAGGCGCCATGGCAGGTGGTGATTTTTTCTTTGGGTATGTACCTGGTTGTTTATGGCCTGAAGAACGCCGGCCTGACCGACCACATCGCGCAGATCCTGAACGTGTTCGCCGGTTATGGCGTTTGGGGCGCGTCCCTTGGTACAGGGCTGCTGACAGCATTGCTGTCTTCGATCATGAACAACATGCCTACGGTTCTGGTTGGTGCCTTATCCATTCATGCCGCCGAAGTTGATGGCGTCGTACAGCAAGCGATGGTGTACGCCAACATCATTGGCTGCGATCTCGGCCCGAAGATCACTCCAATTGGCAGTCTGGCCACGCTGCTGTGGCTGCATGTGCTGGCCCGGAAAAACATAACGATCAGTTGGGGTTATTACTTCAAGACCGGGATCGTGCTGACCGTGCCCATCCTCGTTGCCACATTGTCCGCCCTGGCACTGCGCCTCAGTTTCTGAATCAAGGAATCGTCTGATGAAAGTCTTGTTCATGTGCACCCACAACAGCTGCCGCAGCATTCTGTCCGAGGCGCTTTTCAACCACTTGGCGCCCGAGGGTGTAGAAGCCGTCAGCTCAGGAAGCTTTCCCAGTGGCCGAGTGAATCAACGGGCATTGCAAACGCTGGAGGCGGCGGGTATCTCCACTGCGGGCTTGAGCAGCAAGGCTTCGGATGCTTTTGAAGGCTCGCCTCCCGACATCGTGATCACTGTCTGTGACCGGGCTGCGGGTGAGGCATGCCCAATCTTCTTCGGGCCAGCTTTGAAGGCGCATTGGGGGCTGGCCGACCCGTCTGAGGCTAGCGGGTCGGACGCCGAGATCACCGCTGCGTTTGAAACCACACTAGCCAAAATTCACGAGCGCGTGAGCGCATTTCTTGCGCTGCCACTGAAGACCATCAGCACTGACCAGTTGAAAGCTGAACTGAACCGCATCGGTTCGCTTTAAAGATCTACCGAGGCGGCACCCAACCAGGCGCCGCCGTAGGAGTTTATATGCAAGACACATTGCCGAACGTACACGCCGACCTGATCGACATTCCTTCGCTGGAGCAACTGTCGCCTCGTACGCCTTTGCTCCATAAACCTCGTATTCTTCTGCTGTACGGATCAACGCGAGAACGCTCATTCAGCCGGTTAGTCACGCAAGAGGCGGCACGCCTGCTGAATGAGTTTGGTGCTGAAACCAAGATCTTTGACCCATCGGGTCTGCCGCTTCCGGATGACGCTCCCGATACACATCCCAAGGTCGCTGAGCTGCGCGAGCTGATGCAATGGTCTGAGGGACAGGTGTGGTGCTCCCCTGAGCGTCACGGCTCCATGAGTGCAGTATTCAAAGCCCAAATTGACTGGGTTCCGCTGGCGATTGGCGCTGTACGACCTACGCAAGGCAAAACCCTTGCTGTGATGCAGGTCTGCGGCGGCTCGCAATCTTTCAACGTGGTCAATCAGCTGCGCGTACTGGGTCGATGGATGCGAATGTTCACCATCCCAAACCAATCTTCGGTGGCCAAGGCATTTACCGAGTTCGACGAGGCAGGTCGTATGAAGCCGTCCTCGTACTACGACCGTCTCGTGGACGTGATGGAAGAGCTGATGAAGTTCACCCTGCTGTTGCGGGATCGCCAGGATTATTTGGTTGATCGGTACTCCGAGCGTAAAGAGTCCGCCGAAGAGCTTTCCAAACGCGTCAACCAGCGCTCCATCTAACGTCAGTACGAGGAAGCGATATGAGCCAGATCACGATCTACCACAACCCCGAATGCGGCACCTCTCGCAACACCTTGGAGTTGATCCGTAACAGCGGGGAAGAACCGACGGTTATCGAGTACCTGAAGAACCCGCCTGATCGCACCACACTTGTCAGACTCATAGAGGATATGGGTATCGGGGTGCGGGCTCTTTTGCGTATCAAAGGCACTCCGTACGAAGAGCTGGGATTGGGCGATGCATCGCTGACGAACGAACAGCTCATCGATGCCATGATGGCTCACCCTATCCTCATCAATCGCCCCATCGTCGTGACGCCCTTGGGTACACGCTTGTGTCGTCCGTCAGAGGCAGTCCTCGACCTTCTACCGCAGGAGCAGCGCGGCAGCTTCGTCAAAGAAGACGGACAAGTCGTCATTGATGAGCACGGTCGCAGAGTCTGATACGACAACGGTGAGGTGCCGCGATTGAGCCTGGAGGATGCTGGTGAGTCAGAATTCGAAACTTGATGTTGTGGTCATTGGCGGTGGTCAATCAGCGCTGACAGTCGCCTATTTTTTGAAGCGGTCAGGCTTGTCTTACGTGCTGCTCGATGCGGAGTCGGCACCAGGAGGAGCCTGGCGGCATGGCTGGGACTCGCTGCGACTCTTCTCTCCATCGGCATGGAGCTCGATTGCGGGCTGGCCGATGCCTGCCGTATCAGAAGAAACGCCTCACCGTGATGATGTTATCGACTATCTGACTCTGTACGAGCGTCGATATGACTTCCCCATCATCCGATCCACCAGGGTGACCCGTGTCGAAAAAGTCGAAGAAGGGTTACGGGTTGTCTCCGGGGATAGATACTGGGATGCCAAGGCGGTTATCAGTGCAACAGGCACCTGGAGCCGCCCATTTACCCCGAGCTATGCCGGACAGGAGTTGTTCGTAGGGGAGCAGCTTCATTCCGCTCATTACGTTGGGCCGAATGAGTTTGAGGGTAAAACCGTCCTTGTCGTGGGTGGTGGCAACTCGGGAGCACAGATTTACGCCGAGGTTTCTAAAGTGGCTCAGGCAACCTGGGTGACTCAAGAGGCCCCAAAGTTTCTACCTGATGAGGTTGATGGGCGTGTCCTGTTCGCACGAGCTACTGCTCGATTGAAGGCGCAACAGGATGGCGTGGAGCCTGAAAAACCCGTTGGAGGGCTGGGCGACATCGTAATGGTGCCATCGGTGAAGGACGCTCGTGAACGCGGTGTGTTGAGCGCTGTACGGCCATTCACGCACTTCACTTCAACAGGCATTGTCTGGTCATCAGGAGACGAAACAGCGGTGGATGTCGTCATCTGGTGCACTGGGTTTTCTCCTGCGCTCGACCACCTAAACAGCCTGGGCATTGTAGGCCAGGATGGCAAAGTGACTGTGGACGAAAACCGGAGTGTTGCTTCATCCAATCTGTGGCTGGTGGGTTACGGCGATTGGACGGGGCTCGCCTCCGCGACATTGATCGGAGTAACCCGCACCGCTCGAGATGTAGTCAAGCAAGTGCAAAGATATCTTGCTGAGTTGGACTGATGTCTACCGCAGCCCCGACGACAAGGCAGCATGCGACCCTGATTGGCTCAATGGGTTGTAACCAAATTCTTGCGTGGGGCTCCACGTTTTATCTGCCGGCAGTTCTAGCTGAACCCGTTTCGCACTCACTAAATATATCCGTTCCCGCTGTAGTGGGCGCCTTATCGTGGTCTCTGCTTGTCGCTGGAATATGCGCGCCTGTAGTCGGCAGGACTATTGATAAGCATGGCGGAAAATGGGTGCTCGCCAGCAGTTCGCTTTTGCTGGCCCTTGGTTTAATCACCATGTCTTTCGCATCAGGGCTGTTCGTCTACTACATCGCATGGACAGTTTTGGGTTTGGGCATGGCCGCAGGCCTGTATGACGCTGGATTCGCGACACTGGGCCGACTGATGGGGGCAAGGGCGAGAGGCTCGATGACCGGACTGACACTCATAGCGGGCTTCGCAAGCACGGTCGCTTGGCCTTTCCTGGCGTCGATGGATGCGAGCCATGGATGGCAAACCACCTGCAGGGTGCTCGCCTTAATCCATCTTGCTGTAGGTTTGCCCCTTCACCTGCTAACGGTTCCAGTCCCTACGCCGCGAGCAAGTGAGTCCGCCAAGATCGCCAAAACATCGTACGCGCCTGCTGATCCATGCTTAGCGTGGATCTCCTTGCTGTTCACATTACATGCGTTCGTGATGTCAGCGTTGGCGGTCAATCTAATAGCACTCCTGCGTAGCCATGAAATTTCCGCCGCCATGGCAGTAACGCTCGGAGCGCTGATGGGGCCGTCTCAAGTTGTCGCTCGGCTTTTGGAATATGCGTTTGGCCGCAACGCTCATCCGGTATGGATAGCAAGGCTAGGAATTCTGGCTTGCATCGTCGGACTGTTGGCCTTGGTGCCGGGGATGGTGATGCTGTCCCTTATCGCAGTGATTACCTTCGGCGGTGGAAATGGGATCATGACCATCGCCAGAGGAACAGTCCCACTTACACTGTTGGGCAGCACCAACCTGGGCATCCACCTTGGCCTGATCGCTCGCCCAGTGTTGGTTGCACAAGCGGTAGCGCCCATGGCATGCGCATACATCCTAGTGCAGCTTGGCCCAAACTGGCTAATTTGGATCATGGCCGGGATATTGGGCATCGGCGCTTTGGTCGCATTCACCAAACTACGAGCCTTCACCCCATCACTGGCTTGATTTCAACCTGGGGGAAGAGAATAGGTTCCAGTGGAGGGGTTGCCTGGCACAGCCCGCGCCGCCAATAGCCGACGTCGTGCCATTTCCCAAGCTTGAAGCCTACCTCTGAATACATCCCTATATGGGTGAATCCTAGCGACTCGTGCAGGCCCACGCTGCCTTCATTGGGCTGCGCAATTCCAGCGTAAGCGGCGCGAAACCGCTGTTTCTCAAGTATTGGAAGTAGAGTCTCGTAGAGTTTGCGGCCAACACCCTGGCGGCGAGCTGATTCAGCTATATACACCGTCACGTCTACGGCCCATCGGTAAGCTGCACGTGCACGATGCTGACTTGCGTATGCATAGCCCTTGATCTCACCACCTTCTTCAGCCACAAGGTAGGGATATGTCTGAAGTGTCGTCGCAATCCGCTGAGAAATCTCCTCAACGCTTGGCGGCGTCTCTTCGAATGAAATCGCCGTGTTCGAAACTATTGGCGCATAAATGCGCTGAATGGCTTCTGCATCTGCTGTCACCGCCGTGCGGATCTTTAAAGCCATATCGGTCGTCCATGATGGAAAGCGTTAACAGTACATTTTGCGGAGCAAATATTCGATTCTTCCGCGCTTCCTTGTAGTGGGTTGGAGCATGCAATGATTTGGATGCCCCCCAAAAAACGCCGTGTCGGTTTTTCAACCTAGTGGCCACCCCATCATTCAATGGTTGGCCACTAGGTTGATAAGTTATTGGCCGAAGGGAAGCTCAAGCAGCCATTGATTCGCATGCTTGTGCGCAAGCTAAACACGCTTTTGAGCAGTTCTGGCAATGTTCTGCTTCGTGAGCGCCGCACTCCTGACCGCATGCTCTACAAATCTTTGCGCAAAGCATACAAATCTCATTCGCGAAGGGGCTTCCCCGTGCCATTAGGGTCGCTGCGAGCCTACAGATATCTGCGCAATCCCTATCGAGCTTTATGCAGTTCGCCATCATCTTAACGTCCTGCTCTTCCAGACAGGCTGATGCGCAGGTTTCACAGGCCAATGCGCAGCGTAGGCATTCCGAAATGCAATCTTCATAGCTACTGTTCATAACCAATTCTCCGAGGTCGACGGTCGATTCAGTTGATGTACTTTTCTTGGAGGTACACTCAGTCCGACCCAAGCAGATTGGCCGGGTTTCGTGAAAATAATTACAGTTTCGTAAGGTAGGCACGCCTCCGCATCTTAGCTCGCCTCATCGAGCAGTCGCTTTTAGGCATAGGTCTGAAAAGTTCAGCTTTCCATGCAGGCGTAGGCAATGCGTGGAGCAGGTGGACGGCTGGAGTAGACGGTCAGCGATCTAAGCCATCTTTGGCGCTCCCGTTATGTTGATCAGTCCCGGCCAACGCCGCTGTCAAAGTTGTAATCGCAGGCTAAGCCTGCTGACAGGTGCGAGCCCCCATCATCCTCACTGAGCCGATGCTCAATCTCTCTGGACTACCTGAGAGCTGATTCTGTTGAGGAGATGCGCCATGAAAGCAACCAATGTTCTGATTCTTACGTTCAGTTTGGCTATATCGTCGCTGGCGTTTGCTGAGGGCGGTGGCGACCGCGCCGCTGAGCGTATGGAGCGAGCCCGTGAGACGGCGATGTCCACGCTTACCCCGAGTTCGGGAACACAGCCAAAGGGGGACGTTGCGCAGGAAAAACCTGTGGCTGAAAAGCCAAACCATCACTGCTGAGTCGCCCAGCTTACGGAAATGTAATTACCTCGTTTGCTGGCCTGTGGCATCTTTCGATGTATGAAATCGCGCAGGCGATCAAGTGATTGACCATTGGAATGTGCGCAGTAGTGCGCGCCTCCCTCCGACTGACGGGACACGAATCGGTATGCACTCCAACACCTCTCGGCGCACCTTCGTAAAAGGACTCACCGCAGGCGGAATTCTTGCAGGGTTAGGGCTCTGGCGTACCCCTGTATGGGCTGCACCTGGCCTTGGGGAAGCGAATGTCCTGTCAGGAACGGAGTTCGACCTGTTTATTGGAGAAACGCCGGTAAACATTACTGGCAATCGCCGTACAGCGCTGACGATCAATGGAGGGCTGCCGGGGCCCCTCCTGCGCTGGCGTGAAGGTGACACTGTTACTTTGCGCGTCAAAAACCGCCTGAAGGATATGACTTCCATTCACTGGCACGGGATCATTCTTCCCGCCAATATGGATGGTGTACCCGGCCTTAGCTTTCACGGGATTGAGCCTGACGGAACTTACGTCTATCAGTTCAAGGTCAAGCAGAACGGAACATACTGGTATCACAGTCATTCCGGCTTTCAAGAACAGGTCGGTGTATATGGCCCGTTAGTAATTGAAGCGAAAGACCCCGAGCCGTTTGTGTATGACCGTGACTACGTGGTGATGCTCACCGATTGGACGGATGAAGATCCGGCCTCGTTGATGAAAACGCTGAAGAAACAGGCTGACTACTACAACACCCACAAGCGCACGGTTAGCGACTTTATCAATGACGTCGCTGACAAAGGTTGGTCAGCCACCGTTGCTGATCGCAAGATGTGGGCAGAAATGAAGATGAACCCCACTGACATCGCAGACGTCAGTGGTGCGACCTACACCTACTTGATGAACGGCCAAGCTCCTGATTCGAACTGGACAGGCACCTTCAAACCTGGCGAAAAACTGAGGTTGAGATTCATCAATGGTTCGGCAATGAGCTACTTCGACGTCCGTATTCCTGGGCTGAAAATGACCGTTGTTGCCGCCGATGGCCAGTATGTAAAACCCGTGAGCGTGGATGAGTTCCGAATAGCCACAGCTGAGACGTACGATGTAATAGTCGAGCCCACCCAGGAAGCCTACACGTTGTTCGCACAGTCGATGGATCGGTCGGGATATGCCCGAGGTACTTTGGCTGTTCGATCAGGCTTAGTCGCACCTGTACCCGAGCTCGATCCTCGTCCTCTCGTCACCATGGCCGACATGGGTATGGCGGGTATGGATCATGGCTCGATGGGCGGAATGGGCGACATGGCTGGAATGGATCACAGCAAAATGGCCAGCATGGGTGACAGCTCAATGGATGGCATGTCGGGAATGGACGGCGGCTCCATGGCATCGATGAACCATGGCGCTAAGCAGGATATTTCCGGCATGGAAGGCATGGCCGGAATGGATCACAGCAAAATGTCTATGGAAGGCATGGGTGGGATGGGGGACATGCAGTCGCACCCCAAGACAGAAGCCAACAACCCTCTCGTAGACATGCAAGCAATGTCGACCTCACCGAAGCTTGACGACCCTGGTATGGGCCTTCGTGATAACGGTCGCAAGGTGCTGACATATTCCGATCTCAGGAGCACGTTTGAGGATCCTGATGGCCGTGAGCCAAGCCGAACTATCGAACTGCATCTGACCGGGCATATGGAGAAGTTCTCTTGGTCGTTCAACGGGGTGAAGTTTTCTGATGCCGAGCCAGTGAAGCTGAAGTATGGCGAGCGAGTTCGGATCGTGCTTGTTAATGACACCATGATGACGCACCCCATCCATTTGCATGGGATGTGGAGCGACCTTGAAGACGAGAATGGCCAATTCCTTGTTCGTAAACACACCATCGACATGCCGCCAGGATCGAAGCGCAGCTACAGAGTCACCGCCGATGCGCTAGGTCGCTGGGCCTATCACTGCCATCTTCTATATCACATGGAAATGGGTATGTTCCGAGAAGTGCGAGTAGAGGAATAAGGGATCGACTATGAGCAACTATTTTTGTGGCACTCGCATTCACACAGTTGTAGCTACGGTCGCTCTCAGCCTTGGCTTTGTTCTGCCGGCAGCCGCTGACACCACTCAGCCTGCAGACGGGCAGATGCAGAACATGGATCACAGCCAGATGAAGGGCATGGATCACTCCCAAATGCAGGGCATGGATCACAGCCAGATGAAGGGCATGGATCATTCCCAAATGCAGGGCATGGATCACAGCCAGGTGAAGGGCATGGATCATTCCCAAATGCAGGGCATGGATCATAGCCAGATGCAGGGGATGCAGCCCGCCAAGCAGCAGGCTCGTAGTGAAAGCCGAACCCCCATACCGCCAATTACAGATGCGGAGAGAGCCGCAGTTTACAACGCGCCTGGTGGTCATGAGGTTCATGACACAGCTCTTAACTCGTACTTCATTTTTGAAAAACTGGAATGGCAGGACGCTGATGAAGGGAGCGCGTTGAATTGGGAAGCTCAAGGTTGGATAGGCGGAGACGTTGACCGTTTATGGCTGCGTTCTGAGGGCGAGCGCACCAATGGGAAAACAGAGGAGGCCGAGGTGCAAGCGCTGTGGGGTCACTCTATTAGTCCCTGGTGGGATCTGGTCGGTGGTGTTCGTCAAGACTTCAAGCCTGGTGACCCTCAAACGTGGGCGGCTTTCGGCATCCAGGGCTTGGCGCTTTACAACTTCGAAGCCCAGGCTACTGCTTATCTGGGCGAAGGTGGCCAGACTGCGGCGCGGCTGGAAGGAGACTACGACATCCTTCTGACCAATAAGCTCATCTTGCAACCGACGGCAGAATTCAATTTCTACGGAAAAAACGATCCCCAGCGTGGCGTTGGTTCTGGGTTATCGGAGAGTGAGATTGGACTGCGGCTACGGTATGAGATCCGTCCACAGTTCGCTCCGTACGTGGGAGTGACATGGAACCGTAGTTATGGAAAGACCGCTGACTATGCCAAGGAGGAAGGCGAAGACAGTAACGAAGCTCGCCTGGTGCTTGGCGTTCGGGTCTGGTTCTAGACCAAGTTAATAGCACCAAAATAATTACTTAACCTCATTACAACAGCTATTCGCTGTGAGGAGCCTTGCATGTCGTTCTTGAAATCCTGTGTTGTGGCCGTCGCTCTTTCATCCGGTATTTTGCTGAGCTCGGTCGCTCAAGCCCATCCGAAACTGTTGTCTTCGACTCCTTCAGAAGGCGACTCCGGTGCGGCCCCCTCGAAAATTGAACTGCACTTTTCCGAAAACCTGGTCACCCAATTTTCCGGAGCCAAGCTGATCATGACTGATATGCCAGGCATGCCGAATTCACCTATGGGTGTCAAAGCCAGCGTAGCAGGCGGCAATGATCCGAAGACCATGGTAATCACGCCTTCATCGCCCCTGACAACGGGCACCTATAAAGTAGAATGGCGGGCAGTATCGTCCGACACTCATCCAATTACCGGTGCCGTAACTTTCAAAGTGAAATAAGCATGAGCGACCCTTTGAATGTGGCGCTGCGCCTCGCGCTTTATCTGGATTTGATGCTCCTGTTCGGACTCGCGGTGTTCGGGCTGTACAGCTTTCGCGGGAAAGAGCGCGTATCGGGAACGGTGTTGCATTTTGGGTCGCTGCTGAGTGGGGCTGCCGTTATAGGCATTCTTCTATCTATGGCCACGTTCTTGGTCATGACGAAAAACATGAGCGGTGCGTCCGATTGGGCGGAGCTGTTCCCTCACCTGGAAATGATGCTGTCTGAGACCGAGGTCGGTTACAGCTGGATGGCACGTATGGTCTCGCTTGCGGTGGTGATAATCGCTGCAAGCCAAAGCACTCGATTGCCATCTGCTAGTCTTTGGATTGCTACCCTAGCGGGCAGTATTGCCTTAGCTACGCTCCCATGGACAGGTCACGGGGCGATGGATGAGGGGGCTAGACGGTTCTGGCATTTCGCAGCGGATATTCTCCATTTACTGGCTGCTGGCGGTTGGATTGGAGCCTTGGCAGCCTTTGCTCTGATGCTGAGCATGAGGGGAGGTAATCCTGAGCAACTCGTACGGGTTTTGACTCGAGCGCTCAAAGGATTCGAAACAGCGGGCGGGTTCATTGTGGGTACGATCATACTCACAGGAGTCGCTAATTATCTTTTCATTGTCGGGCCGACCATTACAGATGTAGTGACCAGTACCTATGGCATTCTCCTCCTAGCGAAAATCATATTGTTCGCTGGCATGCTCGGACTCGCGACCCTCAATCGTTTCTACCTGAGCCCCTCACTGGAACGCTCTGTGAGCGGGGGTAATTATTCTGTCGCAGTCACTGCTTTGAAGAAGAGCGTGCTGCTCGAATCGACCTGTGCAGTTGTCATTGTTTGCTTGGTGGCTTGGCTAGGAACGCTAAGCCCTTCAATCGAGATGGCTCAAGGGTAATGCCCGTGCAGATCTGAGCAACGCTGGTCGCTCAGATCTGCGTGACGATCATTTCGGGTAGTCAGCGACCACCTCTTGCGCACCACCCTTAGTGAGGCCCAAGACTTTGTAAGGTTGATGTTTCTGACCATAGTCCATACCAGGCGAACCTGCTGGCATGCCTGGCACTGCAATCCCTGCAAGGTCGGGACGGTCATTCAACTTCTTAATTTCATCCGCCGGAACATGGCCTTCTACGAATTTACCGCCAATAACTCCCGTGTGGCAGGACGCTAGTCCCTGCGGCACACCCAGCCCTTTCTTGATAGCGCTCATATCGCTTTCCACATGGTCAGTCACCTTGAATCCATTGGATTCCAAGTGCTTGACCCACTCCTTACAGCATCCGCAATTCGCGTCACGGTGGACATCGATGCTGAGCTGCTCTGCAGCTTGTGCAACGCCCATGAGCATCAGCCCCGTAGCGAGGAATAACTTACGCTTCATCATTTTGATGCACCTCTTTAACATTTCGTAGCGCGGTTGCTATGTATTCCTTGTCCGGACTCATGACCTCGCATCCGCACCGTTCCAAGGTAGGTTAAGCGCAACAACTGATCATTGCCGATTACATTTTCGTAAGCTGCCGTCTAACTGCTTACGCCCTTCCATGCCATGGTGCCTAGGCGCTTTCTGCCACCTGTCAGAGCGATTACATTTGCGTCAGCTTGCGCATCGTTGTCGGTTTCGTAGCACACTTGAGGTACGCCCAGCTGGAGTTCCACCATGAAAATCCTGGTAGCAGAAGACGAACCCAAAACCGGAATGTATCTCCAGCAAGGACTCTTGGAAGCGGGCTTTAACGTCGACCGGGTGCTGACAGGCACGGAGGCTTTGCATCAGGCGCTGAACGAGAGTTACGACCTTCTGATTCTGGACGTGATGATGCCTGGGATTGACGGCTGGGACGTCATTCAAAGTGTTCGCGCAGCGGGAAGCTTGGTTCCCGTTTTGTTCCTTACAGCCAGGGACGGAGTCGATGACCGAGTTAGAGGCTTAGAGCTTGGTGCAGATGATTATTTAGTAAAGCCGTTCGCGTTTTCTGAGCTACTCGCTCGCGTCAGAAGCCTGCTGCGTCGGGGTGCCGGTGCTCCCAATCTGACGTCTATCAAAATCGGCGATCTTGAAGTCGACTTGCTCAAACGTCGGGCCTCGCGCTCAGGTCAACGCATTGACCTGACAGCCAAGGAGTTTGCTTTGCTGGAACTGCTGATGCGCCGCAGGGGGGAGGTTCTCTCAAAGTCGCTCATCGCATCCCAGGTCTGGGATATGAATTTCGACAGCGATACCAACGTGATTGAGGTCGCCATTCGCAGGCTTAGGGCCAAGATTGATGATGATTTCGATACAAAGCTGATTCAGACCTCGCGAGGCATGGGCTACATGCTTGATGCCCCGGACGCAGAATGAAGCGCCCGTCTCTAACGCTTCGTCTAAGCCTGATGTTTGTGTGCGCTGTAGTCGCAGTGCTCGTGGTAGCAGGCTTTACCTTCGACGGTTTCAGCCGGCATCACTTCAAGGCACTCGACCGGCAAGCTATGACAGAAAAGCTCGAATCAATTCGTCAAATCATGGATGGTGAAGCTGGCTCAGCTGACCGTTCGGATGTATTGCTTCAGTTACAAGCGTTGTTGGGGGCGCACCAGGAACTCTCAGCCTCGATTGTCATGCAGGGGGGAAAAACGATCTTCGCAACCTCTAACGCAGCTCAGCATCCTTCTATTCCTCCTGATGCCCCTGATGATGATATGTGGGAGTGGACAGACGGAGGCCATCTGTACCGAGGGATGAAAGCCCAAGTTCATTTGGTGAATGAATCAGAGCCACTGACGGCCTGGCTGAGTATGGATATCACAAGCCACATGCATTTCGTGGAGACTTTACGTTGGTGGTTGGTGATAGGTTTGGCGATCAGTGCGTTGGTCAGCGCCGGCTTGGGTTGGTTGGTTGCGCGTAGCGGATTGAAACCCGTCGCACGGGTGACGCAGGTTGCCGCTTCGATGTCAGCTGGATCGCTGAAAGAGCGAATTCCGATGGATTTTGTGCCCCGTGAGCTTGAGCTACTCGTCACTTCGTTCAATGCCATGCTTGCTCGGCTAGAAGAATCGTTTTCTCGATTATCTAATTTCTCAGCCGATATCGCCCATGAGCTACGTACGCCAATTAGTAATCTGCGAACACATACTGAAGTGATTCTCACAAAAAAGCGTGCGCCAGAAATATATGAGGAGAATCTTTACTCCAATCTGGAAGATCTCAACCGACTTTCAAGCATCATCGATGGCATGCTCTTTTTAGCAAAGTCTGATAACGGCCTGGTTCTACCCGCGAAAGAAAAAGTCGAAATCCGGTCAGTGGTGGAGAAACTCTTGGAGTATTACCAACTGCTGGCAGATGACACCGGTTTGAAGCTACAGGTCATTGGACACGGTGAGGTGCGTGGTGACAGGACTATGCTGGACAGGATGGTTTCCAATTTGCTATCGAATGCGATCCGGTACACGCCCTCTGGTGGCACCATTTCTGTAAAAATCGAGTCGTACGGCAGCATGATCAGTTTATCAGTGCAAAATCCTGGTGAAGAAATCGCCGCTGAACATCTACCTCGGCTGTTTGATCGGTTTTATAGGGTTGACCCTGCGCGAAGGGAAAGCTCTACAAACAATGCAGGGCTGGGTTTGGCAATCGTAAAATCGCTGGTAGATGCGCATGACGGAACCGTTGGGTGTGTCTCCGTAGATGGTCGGACGACTTTTACGATAAGCCTGCCTGCTTGGTCTATTGCTCGGGATGAAACGCTATGAATCTTTCCAAAGTCAGAGCTATCAAGTCGAAGCTTTGACGTTTGGCTTGTTCAATTGTAAGGACGGTTTGCACCAACTACACTCCACCTCTATGAAACGCTACCTACGGCTTTGCATTCTCCTCATCATCAGCTTGACGCTTCCCCTGTCCGGGATGGCGGGTGTCCAGGCACCCACAGAACCTTGCCCCATGAAGACCATGGGCATGGCAATGATGGACGACATGAAGATGGACTGCTGCAACGACATGAAAAGCCCTTCTGAGCACGGAAAGCCTTGTAAGCCGGGCCAAGAATGCAAAACAGGCGGTATGTTGGAAGTTTCGGTGTTTAAGCCCCCTCTCACACTGTTTGATCCTGTAGTCCTTTCCTTTTCTAGCGATTCATTGCCTGTACATACCCCGTCCGGAGTATGGCGACCCCCTCGCGTTTAATTCCTGTCCGACATTGAGCCTCATTCTGCATTAGCGGGATGGACTAGCTGCGCGCATGTCTTTTGACGCGTGCAGTGGATGATTACAGGAATCGTAAACATGAACTCCAAGTGCAATTGCACAGGCTGGTCTCTCGTGGCCGGGCTAGCGGCAAGCGTGCTGGCGTTGCCGAGTTTCGCTGCCGCATTGACGCTCGATGAAGCGTTGCGGCTGGCAGAAAACAATGCGCCGTCGCTGACCGCACAAGACGCGAAAATTCAGGCTGCCAACAGTGCAGCCATCCCTGCTGGTGAATTACCTGATCCCAAACTCTTGGTGGGCGTGCAGAACTACCCCATTGGCGGCCCGGATCGTTGGAGTATCAACCAGGACTTCATGACCATGCAGATGGTCGGGGTCAGGCAGGAGATGCCCAATAGCGACAAGCGCAAAGCGCGTATCGAAGTCGCCGATGCAGCTATTGATCGTGCCTCTGCGGAGCGTCGAGTCGAACGTCTGAAGGTGCGCCAGTCCACGGCGTTGGCCTGGATCAGCAGCTACTCGGTTGAGCGCAAAGATGTGTTGTTCCAGGACTTCTACAAAGAAAACCGCCTGCTGAGCGATACCGTCCGGGCTCAAATTGCCGGTGGCCGCGCTCAACCCGCCGATGCGGTGACACCCAAGCAGGAAGCAGCTCAACTGGCGGAGCAGCAGGACGATCTGATTCTCCAGAGAGCGCAGGCTCGTGCGGCCCTCAAACGCTGGATTGGCTCCGCCGCCAACGACAAGCCTGTAGGCAGCTTGCCTGAATGGCCCGTCGACACCTCAAGTTACTCTCATAAGCTGCAACACCACCCCGAGTTGGCAGCGTTTGCGCCGATGACCCGCGAAGCGCAAGCCAAAGTTCGTGAAGCTGAAGCGGAAAAGCAGTCGGACTGGAGTTGGGAGCTTGATTATCAGCATCGTGACCGTCAGTTCGGCGACATGGTCAGCGTTCAACTTTCCTGGGATTTACCGCTATTTCCCGACTCTCGCCAAAACCCTAGGATTGCGGCCAAGCAGGCTGAACTCAACCAATTGGAGGCCGAACGCGAAGCGCTGTCACGCGAGCATACCCAGCAGCTGGAAAATGAACTGGCTGACTATGAGCGTCTGGATCGTGCCGTGCGCAGAAATCAGGACAGCCTGGTGCCGCTGGCCAAGGAAAAGGTCGAACTCAGCATGGCCAGTTACCGTGCAGGCAAGGGCGATTTAAACGCGGTGGTTGCCGCCCGACGTGAACTCATCGAAGCCCGCCTTAAACAGATCGACGTAGAAGAGCAGCGAGCGCTGACCAGTGCACGTCTGTACTTCGCTTATGGGGAGTCCAGCCAATGATCCTAAAAAAATGGAGCGGGGCATTGTTGGTAGGCGTCTCGCTGGCATTCGGGGTTGCCGGAGGTTACTGGTTCGCGCATCAACGTGTGAGCGGAGTACCTGGTGCCAGCCCGGAGCAGAGTCCCAACTCCTCAGAGGAACGCAAGGCTCTGTATTGGTACGATCCCATGTACCCGCAGCAAAAGTTCGATAAGCCGGGTAAATCCCCTTTCATGGACATGCAGCTGGTTCCTCTGTACGCCGGTGGCGCAGGAGATCGTGCGACCGTCAGTATCGATCCGAGTCTGACCCAGAATCTCGGTCTGCGTTTTGCAACAGTCACCCGTGGAATCTTTGACTCCAGCCTTGATGTGACGGGTGTCTTGGCGTTCAACGAACGAGATGTTGCGGTGATACAGGCACGCACCCCTGGCTTTGTGGAACGGGTCTATGCCCATGCTCCCGGTGATGCGCTCAAGGCCAACGCGGCCCTGGCAGATATCCTGGTGCCGGAATGGGCGGCTGCCCAGACAGAGTTCCTTGCCATTAAGCACAACGGTGATGCTGACCTATTGGCTGCGGCCCGACAGCGACTGCGGCTCACAGGGATGCCAGCTGCGCTGATCACCCAGGTAGAGCGCAGTGGCAAAGTCCAGCCGAACCTGACCCTCACCAGTCCTATCAGCGGCGTGCTGCAAGAGCTGAATGTACGTGCGGGTATGACCGTGTCGGCTGGCGATACTCTGGCCCGCGTCAATGGCTTGAGCAGTGTCTGGTTAGCTGTGGCCGTTCCAGAATCGGATTCCGGAGCTATCACCGTGGGGCAGGCAGTCGAAGCGCGTCTGCCAGCCTTCCCAGGAACAACACTTAGCGGCAACGTCAGCGCGATTTTGCCCGAGACCAATCCGGACAGCCGCACACTTCGGGTACGTGTCGAGTTACCCAATCCGGACGGGCGTCTCAGGCCGGGTTTGACGGCGCAAGTACGCCTGAATCGTTCGACCGAGCAAAGTGTATTGTGGGTGCCGAGTGAGGCGGTGATTCGCACTGGCCGACGAGCGCTGGTGATGCTCGCCGAAGACGCTGGGCGCTACCGTCCCGTGGAGGTGCTCCTTGGGCAGGAAAGCGATGGCAAAACGGCGATAGTGAAAGGTCTGGAAGCAGGCCAGAAGGTGGTTACCTCTGGCCAGTTCCTGCTCGACTCGGAGGCCAGTCTTAAAGGCATTGTTGCTCGCACGGAGGAAGAGTCGCCACCCAGTGAAACAGCCTCCAGTTTTCATGAGGCTGATGGTCAGATCGTTGAGATCGACGACAAAGAAGTCACGCTCGCCCACGGCCCTTTCAAGACGCTCGGTATGCCTGGCATGACGATGACTTTCCCTCTCGCTAGTCCGGCGCTGATGCAGGGTCTCAAGGCTGGTGACAAGGTTCGGGTCGCGGTGAGCCAGACCGATGATGGCTTGCGTGTTGAACGCCTGGATAAATCGGGGGGCCAGCCATGATTGCTGCCCTGATTCGTTGGTCAGTGGCCAACCGATTCCTAGTGCTACTCGCGACACTGTTTGTCACCGCTTGGGGTATCTGGTCGGTTCAAAGCACGCCCATTGATGCGTTGCCAGACCTCTCCGATGTACAGGTGATTATCCGCACCCCTTATGCAGGACAAGCGCCGCAGATCGTCGAGAACCAGGTCACCTATCCGTTGGCCACCACCATGCTCTCGGTGCCGGGGGCCAAGACCGTGCGTGGTTATTCCTTCTTTGGCGATAGTTTTGTCTACGTGCTGTTCGAAGACGGCACTGACTTGTATTGGGCTCGCTCGCGGGTGTTGGAGTACCTGAGTCAGATACAAAGCCGCTTGCCGGCCAGCGCCAAACCGGCGTTGGGGCCGGATGCGACGGGGGTGGGTTGGATCTATCAGTACGCACTGGTGGATCGCAGTGGCGGGCACGATTTGGCACAACTTCGTGCTCTTCAGGACTGGTTCCTCAAGTTTGAACTCAAGACCCTACCGAACGTTGCGGAAGTGGCCACCGTGGGAGGCATGGTTAAGCAATACCAGGTGCAGCTTGATCCGCTCAAACTGGCCAGCCTCGGCATCACTCAGTCTGAGGTGACCGATGCTATCGGCAAGGCCAATCAGGAAACCGGTGGCGCGGTGCTGGAGATGGCAGAGACCGAGTTCATCGTGCGTGCTTCCGGCTACTTAAAGACACTCAATGACTTTCGGGCGATCCCACTGAAGCTGGGCTCGGGCGGTGTGCCGGTGACCCTTGGCGATGTCGCCACGATCCAGCTGGGGCCGGAAATGCGGCGTGGCATCACCGAACTCGACGGTGAGGGCGAGACCGTCGGCGGCGTGGTGATTTTGCGCAGCGGCAAGAATGCTCGCGAGACCATTGCTGCGGTCAAGACCAAACTCGTCGAGCTGAAAAAAAGTTTGCCGTCTGGGGTGGAAATCGTCACCACCTACGACCGCAGTAAGCTGATCGACCGCGCTGTGGAAAATCTCAGCCACAAGCTCATCGAAGAGTTCATCGTTGTCGCGTTGGTTTGTGGGATCTTCCTCTGGCACTTACGCTCGTCGCTGGTGGCGATCATCTCCCTGCCGGTGGGAGTTTTGATTGCCTTCATCGTCATGCGCTACCAAGGCATCAACGCCAACATCATGTCCTTGGGTGGGATTGCCATCGCCATCGGCGCCATGGTGGATGCTGCCGTGGTAATGATCGAGAACGCCCACAAGAAGGTTGAGGCGTGGCATGTAGCAAACCCAGGGGAAGAACTGAATGGGGAGCGTCATTGGCACGTGATGACCGAAGCGGCGGCAGAGGTCGGCCCGGCGCTGTTCTTCTGTTTGTTGATAATCACCCTTTCGTTCATTCCTGTGTTCACCCTAGAAGCTCAGGAAGGGCGTTTGTTCGGCCCACTGGCTTTCACCAAGACCTACGCCATGGCCGCAGCGGCAGGATTGTCAGTGACCTTGGTGCCAGTGCTGATGGGTTACTGGATTCGAGGACGAATCCCCAGTGAGCAACAGAACCCGTTGAACCGGTGGTTGATTCGGATCTATCAGCCAGCTCTGGACGCAGTCTTGCGTCGACCAAAGATCACGCTGCTGGTGGCGCTATTGGTTTTCGTCAGCGCGCTATGGCCAATGTCGCGCTTGGGTGGAGAATTTCTTCCGCCGTTGGATGAGGGCGACTTGCTCTATATGCCTTCTGCTCTGCCGGGATTGTCGGCGCAGAAAGCGGCGCAGTTGCTGCAACAGACCGACCGCCTGATCAAGAGCGTTCCAGAGGTTGAACACGTCTTCGGTAAAGCAGGCCGTGCCGAAACCGCTACCGACCCGGCACCGCTGGAGATGTTCGAAACTACTATCCAGTTCAAGCCACACGAGCAATGGCGCCCAGGCATGACCCAGGAGAAACTGGTGGAGGAACTGGATCGAGTGGTACGAGTTCCAGGGTTGACCAATATCTGGATACCGCCGATTCGCAACCGTATCGACATGCTGGCCACCGGGATCAAAAGCCCCATCGGAGTAAAGGTTGCCGGCACAAACCTGACGGAGATCGATGCGGCAACTCAGGCGGTCGAGCGGGTGGCCAAGGATGTGCCCGGTGTCAGCTCGGCTCTGGCCGAGCGACTGACCGGTGGCCGCTACATCGATATAGATATCGACCGCAAGGCCGCCGCCCGTTACGGACTGAATATCGCTGATGTGCAGTCCATTGTGGCTGGTGCTATCGGCGGTGAAAACGTCGGGGAGACCATTGAAGGGCTTGCACGCTTCCCGATAAACGTCCGTTACCCTCGTGAGTGGCGAGACTCGCTCGGCGCCTTGGAGCAGTTGCCAATCTACACCCCGCTAGGCACCCAGATCACCCTTGGTACGGTGGCGAAGATCAAGGTCAGCGAAGGGCCGCCGATGCTTAAGAGCGAGAACGCACGGCCTTCAGGCTGGGTGTACATCGATGTGCGTGGTCGAGACATTGCCTCGGTGGTCGCCGATCTACGCCGGGTCGTCAATGAGCAGGTCAGGTTGCAGCCCGGTATGAGTCTGAGTTACTCAGGGCAGTTCGAATTTCTGGAACGGGCCAACGCACGGCTCAAGTTGGTGGTGCCTGCCACCCTGTTGATCATCTTCGTGCTGCTCTACCTGACTTTCGCCCGCTTCGATGAGGCCTTACTGATCATGGCCACTCTGCCGTTCGCACTAACGGGCGGAGCATGGTTCCTCTATCTGCTGGGATTTAACCTGTCGGTCGCCACCGGAGTCGGCTTTATCGCCTTGGCCGGGGTTTCTGCCGAGTTCGGTGTGATTATGCTGCTCTACCTGAAAAACGCCTGGGCCGAGCGTGAAGACCTCGGCGACAGCACTGAGCGCGGGCTGGTGGCGGCGATTCGTGAAGGCGCTGTGCAGCGCGTTCGACCCAAGGCCATGACCGTGGCCGTGATCATTGCCGGTCTGTTACCCATCCTGCTGGGCAGCGGCACCGGCAGCGAAGTCATGAGCCGCATTGCCGCACCCATGGTCGGCGGCATGGTCACGGCACCCTTGCTGTCCCTGTTTGTCATTCCGGCAGCGTATCGCCTGATGCGTCGCCGTCACCTCCAAGATGAACCCAACCTCCCTCAAGGAAAAGTCGTATGAAACTGACCCTGATTGCAGCTGCTAGCACCGTACTTACGCTGTCCTTTTCTGCCCTAGCAGAGGACATGCCGGGCATGAAAATGGAGAGTATGGAAATGAAGCAAGAAACAAAGCAGGCTCCAGTAGCCACCGCCGACGGAACGATCAAGGCTATCGATCCTACGAAGCATACCGTGACCATTGCCCATGGCGCTGTTCCATCAGTGCAATGGCCACCGATGACTATGGCGTTCTCCGCGACAGAGGATCAGTTGAAAGGGCTGGCAGCCGGAGACCGTGTCTCGTTTACCTTTCGTCTAGAGGGTGGCAAAGCCACAATCGTTTCTATAAGAAAATGAGCCTGCGATGATAAAAAACCGGCACGGTTCGTCGTGTCGGTTGCAGTTCAAGTATCGCCAAGCGGTGCGATAGCGACATCTCCATTGGCCGCATCGACGCTTCGATCAACAATCAGAATATCCCCCGAGGCTGCTCAGCGATCTTTACCAAGTAGCCAATCCTTACAGCTGTGTCTTTTAAATTGACTTAACGGATTCCACTTCCACGTATTTGTATTTCTTCCTAGCAGCCTTCACAGCTTCTTGCTCAGCAAGCAACGAACTCAGCGTGTCGGCCTCATGGATCAGCTCGTGCATCTTCCCCTCAAATTCGTTTCCAACTCGAAGCGTGACCCTGAGCCTAGGCGTGAACGGTTTCGCCGGTTTCTTCTTGGCTGCAGACTCAGCAATCGGCTTCGTGAAGACGACTTCTGTCACAGATTCCGGTGCTGGAGATGCAAGAACCTCTTCAGGCTGAGCTGTACCGAACAAGGCGCGGCGCATTTCTTCTTCAGTAAAATCAGCTTTCATAAATTGTCTCTATAGAACAGCAATTAACTCAACAAGTTGTTTGGGAAGGCTTACGCCAAGATGCCCTATGGAGCAGGAGGAGATTTCAAATGCCTAGGTCAATTTCAAGACACAAACCCCTCCAGGCTAGGGAAAGATGCACCTTCGGCAGTCGCGTAATGAGCCCGTCTGCTAGGTCACTGGCGTGGCGGGAGTACAGAGTTACGGTGTCTGGAACCGGTGTCCGATCCGCAACGAATGCACCCACTCGCTCCTGGGCAATTTTCAGTATATTCAGGACTTCTTGGCTCACCTGTTTGGTGGACAGGTATTCCACGACTGGCTTGGGCGGAGTCGCAGCGTGACTCCACATTTCTATGACTACCTTGAGGAGCCCGTCTGAGCCAAAATGCTTGAGAGCCATTTCCCACAGCTGACCTTCCTGCACCATATCCAGGCGACCCCTAGTCATTGCGGAGTTGTACCAACATGAGACTCTTTCTTGATTGCGAGTTTACCCGGTTATCAGCAGCAGCGAAGCTGATATCACTCGCATTAGTGGCTGAGGATGGGCGCGAACTCTACGTGGAATTGCTCGACACATGGCGAGAAGAAGACTGCAGTGATTTCGTAAAGGAAATCGTGCTTCCGCAGCTGTGGGGTGGCAGCTACGCGCTGCCCACTGTTGAAGCCAGGTTGTCTCTGCTCAAGTTTCTGACGTCGTTCAAAAACGAGGTCGAGATCGTCACTGACGCCCCTCAGTACGATTGGGAGCTTTTTTGCGATCTAGTCTATGACGGCGGACGATGGCCCCGAATCGTTCGCAATTTTCCTACCGATGCGACGACGCTTGCTCCAACCAGCGAGGGTGAAGAGTTGCCTCACCACGCCTTGCTCGACGCCAGGATCATTGCCGGCATGTTTGCTCAGTGATGGCAGGGCACTGTTGCGGATCGCTAACCTTTTCGATAGTGAAGTTACGTCTAAACCTCTAATTCAGTGCAGGAGTTCGTTGAGGTTACGCTTCATGGGCTGGCCATGGTGGTGAATCAGCGTGGGGGTAGCTCAGTGAAGCGAAGTCTGGGATAGATCCTCTGTTCAACCGCGCACTCGGAAATTTGCCAGAATGCCGAAAGGAGTGCTTGCTCTGAGGGACAGTGCCTCGTCATAACCTCGAACTCGTTGTAATCAAATGCCAACACACGAACACCTACATCATCCATGAAATCCAAGATCATGGCCCCGTACTCTTCATAGGTGTCGCTAAACAGCTCTTTTACCACCACGACTCCTACAAGGGGACGTGCTGCAAGATCGATTTTGAGGGGAGTACCATCAACAAGCCGCAGCGCGGGATTTCCCTCACGCTCGATAGTTGAAACTGCGCCACGTAGCTGCGATAGGCCTCCTTTCAACTGACTCAGGGCCTTCTTACGCTTTCGTTCAAGCTTTGTCCCCATCATCTCAGCTGTGTTTGGGCTGTCCTTAGCCTGTAGTAAAAGCGTGACCTCCGTCCCCAAAACAACAGCATCGGTCAACTCTTCCCCGTCGGCGACTTTCACTGGCCCATGGATGATTTGCTCCGCCGAGTAAGCACGCTGGAGCAGATAGATGATATCCAGCTCCTGGAGGTGTCCTGGCTCCGGTCGCTCAAGGTGAGTATTTGAGAAACCTCTGGAACCCTGGAAGCCTTGGCGAGTGAGGTCGGTGATCAGGAAGTCGCTTGGAAATAGATCCTCCAAGAGCGTCAACGTTACTGCTCGGCTGTCGTCTTCCCTAGTCGTAAAGCTGAACCAGTGATCTGCCTGCTCCATCATGAGATGCCAATGCTCCTTCCCCAAGGGATTGACAGCCTTTGCATACTTTCGGATCCCTTCAAGACTAGCGTGCGCTGTACTGCTGAGAAGCTCGCGATTGTGTTCATCAAAAAAACAGACGCTAAAACGGTCAGGAAGACTTTTCAGGCCCTCCGTAAAAGGATCGCTACCCATCAGAGGTGTTTTAACAGTCAGCGGACTAATCGGATCATCAAAGCAGGCCGTCAACAGCGTCAGGCCTTGCGCCTCATCACACTCGTATGGCGCAAGATAGAACTTCAGCTCGCGCTTCTCACGTGCGGCGAGGATAAATTCTTTGCCCGCTTTGAACACGAGCGCTGGGCCATCAGGGCCTTCTACAATCCAAAGACCACGACCGAGCAATGCAACGTCCTGAAGCACTTCGGGCTTCATGATGGTTAGGTACATTGGAACCCCTGATGAAATTTCCCTTAGCGTTGCCGCATGGGCTTAGAACAATTTATCCAAAGGTACGAATACTGAACCTGTCTCAGCAGCCGCCCGCACTTTGCGGTCGATTACATCCGCAAATGGTATGTGCTTGTCTAAAGCATGGTTGATATCTTTTCCCGAAATGCATATCAGGCTCTTGCCGCGCCCGAATGCCTCCAGCCCAACGTCAGTGAATCCGTAGTAACTGATAAAAACACCTCGTGTCCAAGCTGCCTTTTGGCTGATCTTGCCTTGAAAAATGTGCAGCTCTCCTGCACCAACAGGGTTCACTACCCACTTCGCCTCAACAAGGTAGATGTCCCCTCGGCATTGGAAGCTTCCATCTATCTGTTCCCCCGTATTCCTAAATGGTGCGCGAGGTTGGAGGTTGGATGCCTCAAACAGCTGCTGGAGGAACGTCTCGAATGCGTAGCCACGTGCTTGAGGAGCGAGCTTATGAATGTCCAATAGGGCCCTCTTCAACTGAGCTGCCTGATCAACATTTACCGGACGCACAGCTGCGAAAGGATCGCCCTTGATGACGTCGGCAGATGAGACGGATTCCAAGCCTTGAATCAAAGTCAGAAAGCGCCCCTCGGCGTTAACCACAGGCTCATCTTTGTGTTGGTTGGCCAGCGCTGCCTGGCGATATTGCCAGAGTGCTTTGAGCGCTCGCACGCAAGTCGGTGTATCGGCAAGCGTGAGGAAGCTCCGCAGGCGCTTAGCTTTGGATGTGCCATCCGCAGTGAACAGCGGATCATCAATATCGATCTCCAGTTCTCCGAGGAAGAACTGGGACATGGTGCGGTCTGAGAAGTCCAACACGTAACCCCCTTCCATCCCAAAAAGAAGGTCGATTAGCTTCATATCCAGTGGTTTGATCTTCGGCATGCCACACGTCCTTGGCTAAGCATAGGGAACCGAGCATACGATATCGCTGAAAGTGTCCAATAACTATCTGCGCCCGAAGAAGTGTTCAAAATCTCGGCGACCGGGTTCAGTGACAACGGTTCTGGGATCGAGCAGGCAACATTGTGCTGGCGTGCGAAATGACAAGCGGAGCACGCAGGCCCGATCAGGGCCGGAGATTTGAGGATGGAAGCCCGAAGGGGCCAAGTCCCGCAACAGCGGGATTGGTTTATGACAGCTGTCCCCGAAACGGGGCAAGCCCAAAACAACGATCAGCGACTACTGAAGGCGATCAGGCGTTGGCAGATACGTGTCTCCCGCGATACGCATGAACTCCCGGAGGCTACGCCACCCGACATCACGCCTAAACGTCGCAATGACGTACTTCGAGTTGACCGTGTTGATCACCCAAAACCTGCCTTCCTTCGTAACGGACTGAATGTCTGATGTCCGAATCAGCCTACCATCTGCAAATCGTTGGTACGGCCCAGGGCAAATGTGACCGAACACCACACCAACAGCACTGCACGCATGAATATGGACATTCACCAGGTAGGCCGTGACCAGGCCGTCGTAGTCTTGGTTCACTGCCTTGGCGATGCGAAGGAGGTCGAAGTCCGAGTAGCGCTTTTCGTGTAAATCGACTGCAATAGTATTGATGTCTTCCATGGCTACACAGCCTCCGACGCTGAGGCTACGTCGGTGGTCTCAGAACGGCGCCGATATAGCTCCCTGACCCCAACCAAGGTATCGACATCGAGGTCGCGCTGATGGGTATTGACGTACACATCACCACTCTCGACCTGCAGAACACAGATTGGCACTTCTGCCTGGTTGAACCCCATGGAGAGCGATTTCAGCTTTTCCATCTTCCAGCCTGACCCTTTGTTCATCCATGCCGGGGTAACGACCTGGACATCTTGAATGACCATGCTCTCGTCTTGGGAGACCAGCAGCTCCACCAAGCGAGGCTCATCGTTCAGCATCTCTTCATAAGCTACGAATCGCCCCTCATGCCGGCGCTTGAGGCTCACGTGATACCAATGGGTAACCAAGGATCGCGACATGGCGTGAAAGTGAGCGAGACCATCCCCGAACATACCCACCGGGCCGGCCTGGTCTTGCATGCTAATCCTGAACATCGTGTATCTCGTGTTGAGCAGGCCCGCGAAGTGCGCCTGCGATTAACATAAGCCAAATATTGTCTTCAGCGAGGCAGTCATCTCGCGCCCTTTACCTACCAAGGCGTACACCGTATTTCGGGTCTCGAACAGGCAAACGCCGTCGAACGACTTACACAGGGTCGAGCGTACCCAGCCCCCTGGAGGGAACCGGCCCTGGCTGTCGTAGGTCACGCAATGGGAATAAAGGAACATTGTCTGCAGGCCTATGGCGCGCACCCTGGCGAGCGATTCAGGAGGCTCGTCCACATGAAAGATCAGCCAATCCTCGACCAAACAGTACGGTTTCCGACCGAAACGATCCGACACCAATGCCTCTATTTCGGCTTGAGGTAGCTCTGTTCCAAAGGACGATATCTCACCCTCGCGGAGCAACTCATGCTCCGAAGAATTACCCATAAATTGATGATCCTCATGGTGCGAGCCCAAAAATCAGGCTCTGCGAACACGCAAAATACCGGGCGACAAGCCAGAAATCCCATCGATATGATTATATGCATTTGTGTGGGATCTATCAAACGCGTCATACCGTCTCTTTTTGGGAGAGGTAGGTTGGATGTCCCTGCGGAAGGCTTATGCGGCGACGCTACAGTGGCTGAGGATTCGAAATGGCTTATCGCAAGCAGATCTCCAGCATCAAGCTGACCAGGCTCACATAAGCCGCTTGGAGGCTGCGACGACGACACCGACTATTGATCTGAGTGCGGATCTGGCGCACGCGCTGGGCCTAACGCCTTTGTCGCTGCTCACTCTGGTGGCCGCAGCCGATGAGGGCAAGACAGCACGCTCTGTCTTGAATGAATCGATGAGAGAACTCATGCGGCTAGGAGTTCTTGATGAAGCGCTGCCTGGCGAGCCGCAGAAGATCACCACACCACAGAGAATCGCAGCCGCAGAAAGGCTCGAGGCAGTACGCAAACTAAAGGCAGAAGGTCTTTCTCAGGCAGAGGTCTGCCGGCACCTGGAATTACCCAGAAGCACTGTTGGGCGCCTGTGGCACGTTGACGATTAAAAGCCCCCATCGGCTCAAAGTGACAGAGGCACGGGTGTCACTGATCAATAAGCCAAACTTCTGGCCATTCTTACGATGCTTTCCTGTATCCATTGCTCCACGATGGGCCGTGTGGCAGGGATGAACAGTCGTGACTCACTAACGAGCTTTTCACGGCGCATAGGCATCGAATAGCTGCTGGGGGCAGTCGCTGGCGGCTCTTCTATCTTCGCCATGTCTAAATTCTTCAAGGTAATGCGATACCAACCACTGTTGAACCTGGCCACCTCGAAGCAGGACATAATTAGCTTTGATAGGTTGGCCGGAGACACGAAATAGAGACCAGCCGTACGCCCCTCGACTGGCACACTTGCGTCAGTTTCCAAAAGGACGAGCCCGTCGTCAAAAGCGCGCCAAGACGTATCTCCGGACTTCAGTCCTGTGAACAACTTGTCATCCCAGTCTTCGTAACCTTGCTTGAACTTCGCCAAGCCCAGGTTATGGAAGCTATGGAAAATCTCATCACGGCGCTGGGCCGCTCCGTGCACAGCGTGCTGCTCAACGGGCTGTGGCAGAAACGCGAACTCAAGCTGTGGCGCATAGGAGTGACCGCCGTAGGAGCGAGAGCTTGATGCCTCTGTAATGCGCTCGTGAAAGGCTTTCTCAGAAATTGCGCTTTTGGATTTCTCCATTCTACTCAGGCCCTGGACAATAGCTTTCAACAGCTCTTGGGGATCTGAGAATGAAGCTCTGAAAAAACCTTGTTTGTAGTCAGACACCTCGTTGACGAACACGGCCTGCTGCGCGTCAAAGTCAGTCTGCTGGATGAAGACCAGAATCGGTTTACGCTTGCTCACCGCCTGGTGGAATTCTTGCTGCGTAACCGAGAGACCTGGCTGAGGTTCATAGCCGTAGTTAGCGCCAAGAATCAGTATATAAACGTCGCACTGGTCGACCTCTGTCAGGCAGGCGTGCTCCGAGGAATAGGTTCGCGCTCCGAAGTGCTCGCTCATGACCGGCTTCATGTCCAGTGTCTCCACCGCGTCTTTGGCGGCGGCTCTGAACTGCTCGAAACCTCTTACTACGGAGCTTATGAACACCTTCATCATTGCATCCTCTGAACGCTGGCATAGCCGATTGGAAATGGAGAAATGGGGGAGCTGGTGTAGCTCACAAGGCGGTAGTCGAGCACGATTCAATGCTGACCTACCGTGGCTCCTTCGAGCCGACGGCTCGGCTCATTCCGCCAGCAAACCCGCAGATGATCATCGCACGAATCGTTTGAGTGACCGTCGACTCGCTATCACTTGCTCTCGTATCTCGTCTGGGTTTATCGACATGCCGCCGTCAGGTGTCACGCGGAGCGACTGCAGTTTATTCAGGGCAGCTATGAACGCGCGATCTCTCGCTTGCTCTGAGCCAGATCTTTTGTCAGGCCAAACGAATTCAACGCATCTCCTAAACAAGTTCATAACGCTCTCCATTGACGTCGACTGCTCATCACAGAGCTTCAGCAAATGATATCTGGGTTCTACTACCCTCAGCGACGGGAGCTGATGTGCTGGGCCATAAAAACTCAGAACGCGATGGTAAATCGTCATGCATTGGCCACCTGACTGGCTTCACCAGAGGTGTTAGATGAGTGAGCGATTAGCCGCTAGATATTGGACAACTTGCTCTAGACCCGTTCTGCTTTTGATGAGGTCACGAGGTCGACTACACAAACTACAATTCTCGCTGCCGAGCCAGTTTCTTGCATTTCGCTCGTTACCCACGGCTGCGAGTAAGGACTGATACACCTCAACTAAAAGCAGAGCACGGCTCCCCTTATCACTGCTCGGTCGAAGCAGTTCATGTCCATGGCGTAAAAGCTGCATCGAGGAAACATCCTCGCCTAAGACAGCTGATAGTTCAGCGTCAGCAAGCCCCAGTCCTTCGCCAGCCCTGATAAATGCTTTGCTAAGTACAGCGCTTTCAGCGCTCGAAGCGGATTCCATGCTCCACCATATGGTCGGTTATGACTGGTCTGTAACGTAATTCCATGCTCTGTAACGCTGCTTACGTTACAAGTCAAAAGTTACGTTACAGTCTGTGATTAAACGCAAAAAGCAAGCGGAGCGCGCAGGCGTGCGGGATGGGAGGCCGCAGGGCCGAGACGTGGCTTTGCCATGGCTCGGTTCACGACAGCCGCTCCCCGAAAGGAGCACGCACAAACAACAGGATTTGTTAGCTGTGACGCTAAACGATCAGGCTCAGGAGAACCTGCCAACCTGAGAGCCATGGTGAGTAAATCGCCCCCACATTCCCGCTACAACCCCAGTTCAGCCTCAACCTTCATGCCGCGAAGCTTCCTAGGAAGTGACTTCGGGGGGCACCACTCAAGTGCTTTGGAAATGCACAGATGCCAGATTTCAAACTGAACATAAAGCACGCCATCAGCCTTGTTCTGGGGCATGAACCCACGCGACTTAAGAACCTGTTTAAGAACGTTGATGGCGCCCCGAGGCAACCTTCAATCGACTTAATCTGCCAACGCAGCGGTCTTACGTACCACGGCCAACGAACCATCCTGAAAGTGACCAGGTGTGGGCCGAGCCTGCACCCCGGTATGTGAGCTCTGAGTTGAGATGGGCACTTGCTTGTGTTTGAGGCATTCGGAGGTCGTATAGGGACTTATCCCGATAAGCAGGCATCAAAACCGGCCCTGAGGCCGGTGTTAGCGCCAAATGCGCCGTGGAGATCAAACGGATACAGGAGCTGCGATATGCGGGTGCGGATCGTAACCCACCAGTTCGAAATCCTCGAACTTGTAGTCGTAGATAGACGCTGGCTTACGAAGCAGTTTCAGCTCGGGAAGCTGACGTGGTTCACGAGCGAGCTGAGTTTTCACCTGCTCCATGTGGTTGGAGTAGATGTGGACATCGCTCAGTGAGATCACGATCTCACCGACATCAAGATCGCACTGCTGGGCCAACATGTGAGTCAGGCATGCCAACGATGCCGTGTTGTACGGGAGACCCAAAAAGCTGTCGGACGAACGAATGAATAGGTGCGCGGACAGCTTCTTGTTCACTACGTAGAACTGATACAACAGATGGCACGGCGGAAGGGCCATCTTGCCGTTCCTGGCATTTTCCTTCGGGCTCACCTTCTCGTCTGGCAGGTACTCCACGTTCCAACCATGGAACAGGATTCGCCGACTATTAGGATTGGTCTTCAGGGCATTAACGACGTAGTCAATCTGGTTAATTGTGCCACCATCTTTGGTTGGCCAGGCAGTCCACTGCTTACCGTACACAGGCCCGAGGTCACCTTCTTCGGTGGCCCATTCATTCCAAATTTTTACGCCGTTTTCGTTAAGCCACTTGGTATTAGTATCGCCACTGAGAAACCAGATAAGCTCATTTACGATGCTTTTAAAGTGAAGTTTCTTCGTTGTAAGAAGAGGAAAGCCTTTTGATAGATCATGACGATATTGCCTACCAAAAACACTAATAGTTCCAGTTCCCGTTCGATCACCTTTGACCGCACCGTTTTCAAGAACATCTGTCAGTAAATCCAGATAGCTTTTCATGCACTTTTCCCCACCTGGGCAGCTTCCAGGATACTGATAACTTGCTTGAGTTTATCAATTTCTTTCTGTGAGTCCAAGAGCCGCTTGTTAGCATCCGCCAAAAGGCTCTCGTAGGTATCCCTCGAGCCTACCATATTTTCATACTTCTGTTCATGTACCCGAGATTCGTCTTCAGCTCTTTTGGCTTGGGTAAACCAGTGTAGAACTTCAACTCTCGCGGCCTCCAACTTTTCGGTTAGTAGCACCACAGGATCGACTGGGTTCTTCTTCGACACTTGCTGACGCAAAACTTCGAGGCGCCGGTTTTCCTTGATGGATTCCAGACGCTCTAACGGCCACACCCGCTGACGAATTGTATTACGATGAATACCCGTGAGTCGGCTTAACTCTGCAACCGTAGCTTTGAGAGATTCGTTACCAGCAATATCAAGAAGTGATTGGGAGAGCATTTCTGAATAGCGATCAAAATCCTCTTTATTCTTTTGATTAAAAGCACTTAGATCAGACATCAGAGATCTTCCCCTAACAGTTGAAGAACGCCGAAAGCTTCCTCCATGGCAGCTTTGCTTTGCGCGTGTATGTGGGAATATTCTGGATTCCCAAGCATAGTCTTGTTCTGGTAATACACCTCTCGCCAGCTTGGAGCATTGGCCTTGCTGACAATGGCATTACTACAACGGTTCGGGTTGCAGCGAAGCCCACCGATGCATGGAATCGAGCTGTCAAACTCATTGGACGAGCCACCGAAGCAGAAGCCCTGCCCAACGTTGATCACAGCGATGTGCTGCTCGGCCATAGCCTCAAAGATGTCGTCCTTGGTGTACCCAGAAGCCATGTAACCCCGGAACGCCTTCCATAGGTTCTCCTTATGGGCAGCAGCATTCACACCGGCGTAGTTGCCGTCTGGATCAAACCGCTGCTTGATACTCTCCACCTCAGCCACACGCCGGAACGACTTTCCGATGGCGTTCTTGTTTCCGCCTTTTGAGAGCATGTCACCAATCTCACCGTAGGCCAAGGTGGTCTTACTAAAACCACGATCAGAATGTCCCACCCCTACGATATCGCCGAAGTGTTTGAGTTGGTGTGAGATAAAGGGAAGGCCCACGTCGGCGCGGTATAGCTGATATGCAAGCGTGTGTCGCATCATGTACGCATTGAATTCCAGCTTAGAAAACTGCTCAGGCGGAAGCACATTTTGGAAAAATTTATCGAGTGTCAACTTGGTTCCACCAGTTGAAAACGGCTGGCCTACTTTTCCAAACTTGACGGTATCCACATTGGAGAAAATGTGATCGTTGTTTTTATACTTACTAATTAACTGACATACACGAACAGCATCGCGCACAATGGGAATTGCAAGCCAAAAATCGTCGAACAACTCAAATAAGTTATCCTGTTGCTTACTGACATTGCTGCGCAGCAACCAATATCGACCATCAAAGCGCAAGCATGAACTTGCAAGCAGCTCGGCATACTCTGAAGGTCTCATCCCCGTGTACTGGCCAATTAAGTAAAGGCACGAGTAATTCAAAAAGTTTAGATACAGCCTAAATTTATCATCAAAGGTTGAACGCGTATCATCTACATACATAGTTACCGCTTCGGGCGCAGGAACAGTGAAATATTCACTTGATTTCATAATGTCGTCGCCGATAACCTTGGCAACCTCAGGCCTTGAAAATCCCTTTTGAGCAAGCCTCTTGTAAATATACAAATTGAATTTCAATGGGCACACCCCATGTTCTTGGGCGGCAGTAAAATTCTTGGCGTTGCGCCGACTTAAGCTACCAGTATCTACTACTTCTTCGCCCATCACATCCAAAAAATCGACGATAGTAAGCGAAGCAGCCAGCGAAGAAATCTCAAACACCTCGTTTGGTAAAACCTGCGTCTTCTTTTTTACCTCTTCTGCAGGCAGGTGTGTAGTACCAACCGACTTCCAGTTAAGCTTTACCAAATCTACGATTGGTAGGTTTGAGCCAAATACGTTTTCTTGTAGATAGCCAGATCGGAGATACCGGAAAAAAGTAATCAGCGAGTTATCGAATACGTAATCAAAGTTCTCAGCAGCCAAGTCATAAAAGTGCGCTGGCAGTGATTGAACAGATGCCATCTCGCGCTCAATGTGCTCTTTTCCGAGCTCCTCAGTCGCGACTGAGAAGACCTTATCCAGAAACCGCATACCACTTTCAAATCTCGAGATCACGGTATTAGGTTTGGATAGCTTTTGAGAAACATTCATGGAATCCCCCTCCGCAGGAATTCCACTCAAGGCCTTCAAATGGAGCATGAACGCAGCCTTAAGCTCAAGCATCGCTAGGTCTGGGATGTTCGGATACTTCGTAAAGTCGATCCTGAGTTTAGATCCACGAATGAACCGAGACGCATTCGGATAATCTGCATTGAAGTCCCAATTACCCTCCATAAACATAGAGAGCTCAGAAACATGCAATGTCTGCAGGTAGGTGAGGAAGGTCAGCGTCTCCTGTTGCGTCTCCTCAACATCCTGCGGAGGTATTTGACCTAACAGCAGAGACAAGCTCGAGCGAAACCTGGCGAACGTAAGCAGGGCTGAAAAATTGATCTGTTCCATGGTTACAACCCCACCCCGTCAACCAAGATAGTGGTATCAACAAACTCCGCGAGACGGCGCCCTTCGGCCAACTCTTCATCCGAAAAATCAGAGTTCACGTTGAGAACTTTATCGAGCAGAGCCAAGTTTTCGCGCACCACTCGGCTATAAGGAGTGTCCATGACACGGGAGACCTCAACGGCCTTCAGATAATCCCTCTCCATTGCAAACAGCTCAGGCAAGTTGGAAGCTGTAAGCAACACGTTTTCACAACCCAAGCACATGTTGTACATGGCGCAGGGGTTGCCAGGCACATAAGTGCTGAGCTTCTTGACGAAATCTGGCGGGTTGAAAATATTGCGGCAGCTTGCCAGCGGCGTTTTGAATACCACTTGTGGAGTGTAAATCTGAACAGCGTCAATCAAGCTGGCCTTTTCGCCTTCGGTCTGCGAAGCCGCGTTAGGCTGGTCACCAGACTCAACAGCACGCTCGAGAAGCTCCTGGAGAGCCACATCCAGCTTGGAACGTGCAATGGAGTTGAAGTCCATACGATCTAGGTAGGCCAAGGTCGTGGAGATGTGCTTGTGGCCCAAGATCAGCTGGATCTCACGCGGAGGTACATCCCGCTCGACCAGTTCGCTGATGAAACTAGGCCTCAGGCGTGAGGGTGTCAGACTAAGCGGTGCTCCGCCATCATCAACCAAACCTTTGCGCTGGGAGTAAGAGGAGAACAGCACAGGAACAATCCCAACTTTTGAGGTCGCGAGAGACTTAATCTTCAGGAAGGTTCGTGGCGCGCTTGACTGCCAAATAAAGAGTTTATTGCGAATATCCTTTGGCGCAGCATCGCGGATGTCTGCAGTCAGCGCTTTGACATCTTCAAATATTTGAGCAACCGCCTTTGACTGAGATGTGGTCAGCCAGGCAATTTCAGCATCAAAAATATCAAGCTGCATCAGCTTCTCGCCGTCGGAACGCTCTTTCCAGTATTTCAGGCAGGCCCGCCCTGTGAGCGGATGCTTCACTTCATAGTCATCTAAATCTAAGAATTTAAGGATGGTCTGAAGTAGCCATGTATTTCCCCGGCATACCACCTAGCGCAACTTTTAAACTCGCCAAATGATCAAAAAACAATCAATTCGACGAGTATTTCTTACGTTTTCGCCACCCGGACCCCACTC
>NZ_WKEQ01000011.1 GCF_021605415.1 Pseudomonas syringae | reverse complement strand
GTCATCGGGAATGAGTTCGTCTAGCGAGAGTGGAAACAGCGCGCTCTGGGAGCGGTTTTCACCTTGGATATAGCGCATAAGAAAAATGCCCGTATCTTGCGATACGGGCATTTTCTTCAACCGGCCAGCAGATTGCTAGGTTTTCACACAGCCTGAAGTGCCGGGTTTTTTATGTCCCGCCAATTTACCTGTGATCCATGCCGCAGGTCCTACTCAGAATAGCGACTTTGACACCTTGATCCCGAGCCACGGCGCGCTACCCTTCAAACCAGCGGAATAATTGTCCGTTACGCCTCAAGTTGGAGGCAGGAACGACCGAAACAGTACGATTAGGGCAAATACTTCAGAAAGCAGCATTTTGGCCAGGCCTTCAGGCAAATCACCCGGTACCTGATTGTCCCTTTGACTGCCACCACGGGATTGCCAATACTCATGGCAACTTGACGCTACCCGCACGGATTAAGGAATAACCCTTTGAAGCTGGAACTCAAGAACAGCTTGTCGGTGAAGTTGCTCCGGGTCGTGCTCCTGTCGGCATTGATCGTCGGCGTCGTCTTGAGCTGCGCGCAGATCGTTTTCGATGCTTATAAAACACGTCAGGCCGTAGCCAGCGATGCCGAGCGCATCCTCGACATGTTCCGCGACCCCTCGACTCAGGCCGTCTACAGCCTGGATCGCGAGATGGGCATGCAAGTCATCGAAGGGTTGTTCCAGGATGACGCAGTGCGCCAGGCCTCCATCGGCCATCCCAACGAAGCCATGCTCGCGCAAAAAAGCCGCGAGTTGCAGCATTCCAACAGCCGCTGGCTGACTGACCTGATCCTCGGCCAGGAACGCACCTTCACCACACAATTGGTGGGTCGCGGCCCGTACAGCGAATATTACGGTGACTTGAGCATCACCCTCGACACCGCCACCTATGGCGAAGGGTTTATCGTCAACTCGGTGATCATTTTCATTTCCGGTGTGCTGCGCGCCCTGGCCATGGGACTGGTGCTGTATCTGGTCTATCACTGGCTGTTGACCAAACCGCTGTCGCGAATCATCGAGCATCTGACTGAAATCAATCCGGATCGCCCCAGCGAACACAAGATTCCGCAGCTCAAGGGTCATGAGAAAAACGAGCTGGGGATCTGGATCAATACCGCCAATCAGTTGCTCGAATCCATCGAACGCAACACCCATTTACGCCACGAAGCGGAAAACAGCCTGCTGCGCATGGCCCAGTACGACTTCCTTACCGGCCTGCCCAATCGCCAGCAGTTGCAGACGCAACTGGACAAGATCCTCGTCGACGCGGGCAAGTTGCAGCGCAGGGTTGCGGTGTTGTGCGTGGGGCTGGACGACTTCAAAAGCATCAACGAGCAGTTCAGCTACCAGACCGGCGACCAACTGTTGCTCGCCCTCGCTGACAGACTGCGCGGCCACAGCGGTCGCCTGGGTGCCCTTGCCCGTTTGGGCGGCGATCAGTTCGCGCTGGTGCAGGCCGATATCGAGCAACCCTATGAAGCGGCGGAACTGGCGCAAAGCATTCTCGATGACCTCGAAGCACCGTTCGCCCTCGACCAGCAAGAGATCCGCCTGCGCGCGACCATCGGCATCACACTCTTTCCCGAAGACGGCGACAGCACCGAAAAGCTGCTGCAAAAAGCCGAACAGACCATGACCCTGGCCAAAACCCGATCGCGCAACCGTTATCAGTTTTATATCGCCAGCGTCGACAGCGAAATGCGCCGACGTCGCGAATTGGAAAAAGACCTCCGTGATGCTCTGTTGCGCGATCAGTTTTACCTCGTTTACCAGCCGCAGATCAGCTACCGCGATCACCGCGTGGTCGGCGTCGAGGCGCTGATCCGCTGGCAACATCCGGAACACGGTCTGGTGCCGCCGGATCTGTTCATCCCGCTGGCCGAACAGAACGGCACGATCATCGCCATCGGCGAATGGGTGCTGGATCAGGCCTGCAAGCAATTGCGCGATTGGCACGATCAGGGCTTCGCCGATTTGCGCATGGCGGTGAACCTCTCAACCGTGCAGTTGCACCACGCCGAGCTGCCACGGGTGGTTAACAACCTGCTGCAAATCTACCGCTTGCCGCCGCGCAGTCTTGAGCTGGAAGTCACCGAAACCGGCCTGATGGAAGACATCAGCACCGCCGCACAGCACCTGCTGAGCCTGCGCCGCTCTGGCGCTTTGATCGCCATCGACGACTTCGGCACCGGCTATTCATCCCTGAGCTATCTGAAAAGCCTGCCGCTGGACAAGATCAAGATCGACAAAAGCTTCGTCCAGGATCTGCTGGATGACGATGATGACGCGACCATCGTTCGCGCAATCATTCAGCTCGGAAAAAGCCTGGGCATGCAGGTGATTGCCGAAGGGGTGGAAACCGCCGAGCAGGAGGCGTACATCATTTCCGAAGGCTGCCATGAAGGTCAGGGCTACTTCTACAGCAAGCCGCTGCCGGCGCGGGAGTTGAGCGCTTATCTGAAGCAGGCGCAGCGTACCGACGCGGCGATTTTATAAGTTCAAGAGATCGCAGCCCGCAACAGCTCCAACATGAGCCGTTACGGGCTGCGATCTTTTGCTGTGTGTAAATAAGAAATATTTCCAGCCACAACCCTTTACACATAATGCGAAAGATTTGCATTATGTCGCACGTTTGCGCACCCCCGCGCCTGACCGATCAATCACCGAAGCAGGATGTTCGCCATGATTCGTATGCCTCTGGCTACCGCCAGTCTGCTGGCCATCGCTATTTCCCTCGCCGGTTGCGGCGAAGGCAAAGACAAAGCCGCCGCCCCGGCCACGCCGACGCCAGCCGCCAGCACCGCTGCTCCGGCTGCACCTGCTGCAGCGACGGCTGCCGGTAAAATCGACGAAGCCGCCGGCAAAGCCGTTGTCTCGCACTACGCCGAGATCGTCTACGCCGTTTACAGCGATGCCGAATCCACTGCGAAAACCCTGCAAACCGCCATCGACGCTTTCCTCGCCAAGCCGAACGCCGACACCCTGAAAGCCGCCAAGGCTGCCTGGATCGCGTCCCGCGTGCCGTACCTGCAAAGCGAAGCGTTCCGCTTCGGCAACACCATCATCGACGATTGGGAAGGTCAGGTTAACGCCTGGCCCCTGGACGAAGGCCTGATCGACTACGTCGACAAATCCTACGAGCACGCACTGGGTAACCCGGGCGCTACCGCCAACATCATCGCCAACACTGAAATCCAGGTCGGCGAAGACAAGGTCGACGTCAAAGACATCACCCCGGAAAAACTCGCCAGCCTCAACGAGCTGGGCGGTTCCGAGGCCAACGTCGCCACCGGTTACCACGCCATCGAATTCCTGCTCTGGGGCCAGGATCTGAACGGCACCGGCCCTGGCGCCGGCAACCGTCCTGCTTCCGACTACCTGGAAGGCGCCGGCGCCACCGGTGGCCACAACGACCGTCGTCGTGCCTACCTGAAAGCCGTGACCCAACTGCTGGTCAGCGACCTCGAAGAAATGGTCGGCAACTGGAAGCCGAACGTGGCCGACAACTACCGCGCCACCCTGGAAGCCGAACCGGCTGAAACGGGCCTGCGCAAAATGCTGTTCGGCATGGGCAGCCTGTCCCTGGGCGAACTGGCGGGCGAGCGCATGAAGGTTTCCCTGGAAGCCAACTCCCCTGAAGACGAACACGACTGCTTCAGCGATAACACCCACAACTCGCAGTTCTACGATGCCAAAGGCATCCGCAACGTGTACCTGGGCGAATACACCCGCGCCGACGGCAGCAAAATGACCGGCGCCAGCCTGTCGTCCCTGATCGCCAAAGCCGATGCCGCCGCCGACACCGCGCTGAAAGCCGACCTGGCAGCGACCGAAGCGAAGATGCAGGTCATCGTCGATCACGCCAACAAGGGTGAGCACTACGACCAATTGATCGCTGCGGGCAACACCGCCGGCAACCAGATCGTGCGCGACGCCATCGCCTCCCTGGTCAAGCAGACCGGTTCGATCGAAGCCGCTGCGGGCAAACTGGGCATCACCGACCTGAACCCGGACACCGCCGATCACGAATTCTGATCAACGCTGCCGGACTGAAAAAGGCGACCTCCGTGTCGCCTTTTTTCATTCCTGTTGCAGCGGTGCAAAAATCGCGTGAGAACGGAGTTTCGTGCAGGACGGGAAATGGGCACAACGGAAGGGATTGGTCGGCTGCCAGGCCGCCATCGCTGGCAAGCCAGCTCCCACAGTGATTTGAGCTGCCGCACATATGCGCTTCACCACTCAACAGGATGAGCGTTAGCTCGGCTGCCGATCTTGATCTTGATCCACCCCGAAGGGAGTCGACCGTCGGGCGAAACCATAAGCGGCCATCACCGCAGCAACGGATAAGCACACGATCAAAAAATCAAAAAACTGCAGCCCCGCCTGTCCCAACAGAAACGATAATTCCTCTTATTCAATCTCCCCCGCCCTGTTAAACTGCGCGCCTTCGATTTACCCCCGCTTGCAGGATGTCTGATGCCCCCGCTGCTGCTTCGCTTGTCTGCACTGTTTCTGGCCCTGAGCCTGAGTGCCTGCGATGACGCCCCGCGTTTTACCAAGGCCGAGCCTGGTGAAGCACGCTCCGGCGGCAGCGCGACCGTGCGCAAAAGCGATCAGAACGCATTCTCCCTGCCATCGGCCAACCTGCCCCCTTCGCGCCGGGTGGATTTCAGCGTCGGTAACAGCTTCTTCCGCAACCCCTGGGTCATCGCCCCGGCAACCACCACCGCCCGCGACGGCCTCGGCCCATTATTCAACACCAACGCCTGCCAGAATTGCCACATCAAGGACGGTCGCGGTCATCCACCACCGCCGGGCGCCAACAACGCAGTGTCGATGCTGGTGCGCCTGTCGATCCCCGACGCACCGGCCTATGCCGATATCATCAAAACCCTCGGCGTGGTCCCGGAACCCGTCTATGGCGGCCAGTTCCAGGACATGGCCATCCCCGGCATCGTCCCGGAAGGCAAGGTACGGGTCGACTACACCCCCGTGCCGATCCGCTTCAAGGACGGCACTGAAATCCAGCTGCGCAAGCCAAGCCTGAACATCACGCAACTGGGCTACGGCCCGATGCACCCGGACACACGTTTCTCGGCACGCATCGCCCCGCCCATGATCGGCCTCGGCCTGCTCGAAGCCATTGCGGACGAAGCGATCCTTGCCAATGCCGCCGCGCAAGCCAGAGAAAATAACGGCATCGCCGGGCGGCCGAATCAGGTCTGGGACGATGCGCTGCAAAAGACGGTCATCGGTCGATTTGGCTGGAAAGCCGGACAACCAAACCTCAATCAACAGAATGTTCACGCGTTTTCCGGGGACATGGGCCTGACGACGAGCCTGAGACCCATCGACGACTGCACCGACACGCAAACCGCCTGCAAACAAGCCCCCAACGGCAACGGCCCGAATGGCGAGCCGGAAGTCAGCGACAACATCCTGCGTCTGGTGCTGTTCTATAGCCGAAACCTTGCCGTTCCGGCGCGCCGTGGCGTCAATGACGAACAAGTGATCGCCGGCAAAAACCTGTTCTTCAAGGCCGGCTGCCAATCCTGTCACACGCCCAAATACACCACCGCCGCCAACGCCGCCGAACCTGAACTGGCCAATCAAGTGATTCGCCCGTACAGCGATCTGCTGCTGCATGACATGGGTGAAGGCCTGGCGGACAACCGTACCGAATTCAAGGCCTCTGGCCGCGACTGGCGCACCCCGCCGCTGTGGGGCATCGGCCTGACGCATGCGGTCAGTGGCCACACTCAGTTTTTGCATGATGGCCGCGCGCGCAATCTGCTTGAAGCCGTGCTCTGGCATGGCGGCGAAGCGAGTGCCGCGCAGCAACAGATTTTGTCTTTTGATGCCGGGCAGCGTGATGCGCTGCTGGCGTTTTTGAATTCCCTTTAACAACGTTTTCCATAGCGGGAGCCCGACATGTTCCGTCCCAAATTGTTGTTCACCAGCCTTGCCGCCATCGCCCTGGCCGCCTGTTCGCCGCAGGATCCGCAAGCCGTTACCTCGGCCGCCATCGCCAAATCGGTGATCCTGCCGACTTACAGCCGCTGGGTTGAAGCTGACAAACAATTGGCCGTCAGCGCCCTCGCCTATTGCCAGGGCAAAGAAACCCTGGAAACCGCCCGTGCCGACTTCCTCCACGCGCAGAAAGCCTGGGCGGAGTTGCAACCGCTGCTGATCGGCCCGCTGGCCGAAGGCAACCGAGCGTGGCAGGTGCAGTTCTGGCCGGACAAGAAAAACCTGGTCGGTCGTCAGGTCGAACAACTGGTCGTGGCCCAGCCGCAAATCGACGCCGCCGCGCTGACCAAGTCCAGCGTCGTGGTGCAAGGCCTGTCCGCCTACGAATACATCCTGTTCGATGCCAAACCTGATGTGGCCAACGACGAACAGAAAGCCAAATACTGCCCACTGCTGATCGCCATCGGCGAGCGTCAAAAGCAACTGGCCGAAGAGATCCTGGCGGGCTGGAACAACACCGATGGCATGCTCGCGCAGATGAGCAAATTCCCGAACCAGCGTTATGCCGATTCCCACGAAGCCATTGCCGACTTGCTGCGCGTGCAGGTCACCGCCCTCGACACCCTGAAGAAAAAACTCGGCACCCCGATGGGGCGTCAGAGCAAAGGCGTACCGCAGCCGTTCCAGGCCGATGCCTGGCGCAGCCAGTCGTCGATGACCGCCCTGCGCGCCAGCCTCGCCGCCGCCAAAACCGTTTGGGAAGGCGTCGACAACAAAGGCCTGCGCGGTCTGTTGCCGAGCGAGCAGAAGCCGCTGGCGGACAAGATCGATGCCGCCTATGCCGCGTCGCTGAAACTGTTCGACAGCACCCAGCGCTCGCTGGGCGAAATGCTTGACGACGATGCCGGTCGCCAGCAACTCAACGACATCTACGACAGCCTCAACGTCGTCCATCGCCTGCACGAAGGCGAACTGGCCAAGGCACTGAACATCCAATTGGGCTTCAACGCCAACGACGGTGACTGATGAGGGCAACAGCCATGCTGCGACGCCAGGCTCTGACTTTAGGTAGTTTGCTGCTGGGAGCAGTGACATTGGGCGGCTGGACGCTGTTCAAGCGCAAGGACCAAAGCCCGCTGCTGCTGTCGGCTCGCGACGACACCGACGGCAAGCACTACGCCGTCGGGTATCGCCTGGACGGCACGCGTGTGTTTGCCACCGAAGTCGGCCAGCGCTGCCACGACATCATCAATCACCCGACGCTGTCGGTTGCGCTGTTCGTTGCCCGCCGACCGGGCACAGAAAGTTACTTGATCGACCTGCGCGATGGTGCGTTGCTGCAAACCGTGACGTCGCAACCGAACCGGCATTTCTACGGCCACGCGGTGATTCACAAGGACGGCGAATTTCTCTACGCCACCGAGAACGACACCACCGATCCGGGGCGCGGCTTGCTCGGGGTGTACCGGTTTGAAGGCGAGCGGCTGGTGCACAGCGGCGAGATTTCCACCCACGGGCTCGGCCCGCATCAGGTGTCATGGATGCCCGACGGCGAAACCCTGGTGGTGGCCAACGGCGGGATTCGTACCGAGGCGGAAAGCCGCGTCGACATGAACCTCAGTGCCATGGAGCCGAGCCTGGTGCTGATGCAACGTGACGGTACGCTGCTGAGCAAGGAAACCCTCGCCCAGCAGATGAACAGCGTGCGTCACCTGGGGATCGCCAGCGACGGCACCATCGTCGCCGGTCAGCAATTCATGGGGCCGTCCGATGAATCGTCGGAACTGCTCGCGATCAAACGCCCGGGCCAGCCATTCGTGGCGTTCCCGGTGCCGGAGCATCAGTTGCAGGCGATGGGTCATTACACCGCCAGCGTCGCGGTGCATAGCGATCTGCGCCTGGTCGCACTGACTGCGCCGCGTGGCAATCGCTTCTTCATCTGGGATCTGGACAGCGGCGAAGTGCGCCTCGATGCGCCGCTGCCCGATTGCGCGGGCGTCGGTGCGGTGCAGGACGGTTTTGTCGTGACCTCGGGCCAGGGACGCTGCCGTTACTACGATTGTCGGCAGGACACCTTGCTCGCCAAACCGCTGGAATTGCCGGCGGGGCTCTGGGACAACCATCTGCATTTGATGGCGTGATACACCTTTGAAAGATCGCAGCCTTCGGCAGCGCCTACAGGGGATTCGATTTCTACTGTAGGACCTGCCGCAGGCTGCGATCATTTGTATTCCTGGGGAAAAGTGCCAGTTGGAATCCCCCCTCTACTCGGAGTAATGTGCCCGCCTGTCTCACCTGATTTTCTCCAAGGAAATGGAAAATATGCTGCGTCGCCGCATGCTGATCATGTTGGGTGTTGTACTGCTGATTGTGTTGGTGCTGGCCGGGTACAAAGCCTTCTCGATCTACACAATGATCCAGGGTTTCTCCAAGCCGAAACCACCGATCAGTGTTGCCGTTGCCACAGCCGCCGAACGCCCGTGGCAGATGCGTCTGCCCACGGTCGGCACGCTCAAGGCGTTGCAAGGCGTCGATCTGAGCCTGGAAATCGCCGGCACGGTCACGGAGCTGAAGTTCGAGTCCGGGCAGAAGGTCAAAGCCGGACAGCCGTTGCTGCAACTCGACAGCGCCGTCGAACGTGCATTGCTGGAAACCGCCAAGGCTGATCTGGGCCTGGCGCAAGTGGATTTCGGTCGCGGCAGCCAACTGGTCGACAGCCGCGCCATTTCCAGGGGTGAGTTCGATCGCCTCTCCGCCGTCCTGCAAAAAAATAAAGCCACGGTCAATCAACTCAACGCCTCGCTGGCGAAAAAACGCATCGTCGCGCCTTTCAGCGGCACCATTGGTATCCGTCAGGTGGATGTCGGCGACTATCTCGCCAGCGGCACCCGCATCGCCACGCTGCAGGATCTGAGCAGTCTTTACGCCGACTTCTACGTCCCCGAGCAATCTGTCCCTAAACTGGCGATTGGCCAACCGGTGCAGATCAGTGTGGCGGCCTACCCCGGCGAACACTTCCCCGGCAAGATCAGCGCGATCAACCCCATCGTCGAAAGCACCACGCGCAATGTGCTGGTACGCGCCACACTGGGCAATCCCGACAGCAAATTGTTGCCGGGCATGTTCACCAGCCTGGAAGTACTGCTGCCCAATCCGCAACAGCGCATCGTGGTGCCGGAAAGCGCGATCACCTATACCCTCTACGGCAACTCCATGTACGTGGTCGGGCAGAAGAAAGCCGAGGATGGCACTGTCCAGAACGATGACAAGGGCCAGCCGATACTCATCGCTGAACGTCGTTTCATCGAAACCGGCGAGCGCCGCGATGGCCTGGTGATGATCAACAAGGGCGTGCAAAGCGGCGAACAGGTGGTGACGGCCGGCCAGATAAAACTGGACAGCGGCGCCCACATCGCCATCAGCGACGACAAGACCCTCGGCGAGCAGAACAGTCCGCCTCGCGCGGATTGATCAAGGAATCCCCATGGCTTTTACCGACCCGTTCATCCGCCGCCCGGTGCTCGCCACCGTGGTCAGCCTGCTGATTGTGTTGCTGGGCTTTCAGGCGTGGAGCAAGCTGCCGCTACGCCAATACCCGCAAATGGAAAACGCCCTGATCACGGTGACCACCGCTTATCCCGGGGCCAACGCCGAAACCATTCAGGGCTACATCACCCAGCCGATGCAGCAGAGCCTGGCCAGCGCCGAAGGCATCGACTACATGACCTCGGTCAGTCGGCAGAACTTTTCGGTGATTTCGATCTACGCGCGCATAGGCTCCAATAGCGACCGTTTGTTCACCGAACTGCTCGCCAAGGCCAACGAGGTCAAGAACAAGCTGCCTCAGGACGCCGAAGACCCGGTGCTGAGCAAAGAATCCGCAGATGCCTCGGCGCTGATGTACATCAGTTTCTTCAGCAAAGAACTGAACAACCCACAGATCACCGATTACCTGTCACGGGTGATCCAGCCAAAACTGGCGACGCTGCCGGGCATGGCCGAGGCGGAAATTCTCGGCAACCAGGTGTTTGCCATGCGCCTGTGGCTCGACCCGGTGAAGCTCGCCGGTTTTGGCCTCAGCGCCAGTGACGTGACCGATGCGGTGCGCCGATACAACTTCCTCTCCGCCGCCGGAGAAGTGAAAGGCGAATATGTCGTCACCAGCATCAACGCCAACACCGAACTGAAAACCGCCGAAGCATTCGCCGCCATTCCATTGAAAGTCGACGGCGATAGCCGTGTCTTGCTCAGCGACGTGGCGCGGGTCGAGATGGGCGCGGAAAACTACGACACCATCAGCTCCTTCGGCGGCACGCCGTCGGTGTACATCGGCATCAAGGCTACCCCGGCGGCGAACCCGCTGGAGGTGATCAAGGAAGTGCGCAAGATCATGCCGGAGCTGGAAGCCCAGCTGCCGCCGAATCTCAAGAGCGAGATCGCCTACGACGCCACGCTGTTCATTCAGGCATCCATCGACGAGGTGGTGAAAACCCTGTTCGAAGCCGTGCTGATCGTCATCGTCGTGGTGTTTCTGTTCCTCGGTGCGCTGCGCTCGGTGGTGATCCCGGTGGTGACCATTCCACTGTCGATGATCGGCGTGATGTTCTTCATGCAGATGATGGGCTACTCGATCAACCTGCTGACGTTGCTGGCAATGGTGCTGGCCATCGGTCTGGTGGTGGACGACGCCATTGTCGTGGTGGAAAACATTCACCGACACATGGAGGAAGGCAAGACGCCGTTCGAGGCCGCGCTGGAAGGTGCCCGGGAAATCGCCATGCCGGTGGTGTCGATGACCATCACGCTGGCGGCGGTGTATGCGCCAATCGGTTTCCTTACGGGACTGACCGGCGCGCTGTTCAAGGAGTTCGCCCTGACGCTGGCGGGTGCAGTGGTAATTTCAGGCATCGTCGCGCTGACCCTGTCGCCGATGATGTGTGCCTTGTTGCTGCGCCATGATGAAAACCCCAGCGGTCTGGCGCATCGCCTCGATCTGATTTTCGAAAGTCTCAAGCGCCGCTATCGTTCGATGTTGCATGGCACCCTCGACACGCGGCCGGTGGTGTTGGTGTTTGCGGTGATCGTGCTGTGCCTGATTCCCGTGCTGCTCAAATTCACCAAGTCGGAACTGGCACCGGACGAAGACCAGGGCATCATTTTCATGATTGCCAACGCGCCACAGCCGACCAACCTTGATTACCTGAACGCGTACACCGACGAGTTCATCAATATCTTCAAAGCGTTTCCCGAGTATTACTCATCGTTCCAGATCAACGGCTACAACGGCGTGCAGTCCGGCATTGGCGGGTTCCTGCTCAAACCGTGGAACGAGCGTGACCGCACGCAGATGCAGATCCTTCCAGAAGTGCAGGGCAAGCTCGAAAGCATTCCCGGCCTGCAGATCTTCGGTTTCAACCTGCCCTCCCTGCCCGGCACCGGCGAAGGTCTACCGTTCGAATTTGTAATCAACACCGCCAACGATTACGAATCCCTGCTCCAGGTGGCCGACCGGATCAAGAAGCGCGCGATGGAATCAGGCAAGTTCGCCTTCGTCGATATCGACCTGGCATTCGACAAGCCGGAAGTGGTGGTCGATATCGACCGCGCAAAAGCGGCGCAGATGGGCGTGTCGATGCAGGATCTGGGCGGCACGCTGGCGACGCTGTTGGGTGAGGCCGAAATCAACCGTTTCACCATCGAAGGACGCAGCTACAAAGTCATCGCTCAGGTCGAACGGCCCTACCGCGACAATCCGGACTGGCTGAACAACTATTACGTGAAGAACACTCAGGGTGAGTTGCTGGCCTTGTCGACCTTGATCACCGTCACGGATCGGGCCCGACCGCGTCAACTCAATCAGTTCCAGCAACTCAACGCGGCGAAGCTGTCTGGCTTCCCGCTGGTGAGCATGGGCGAAGCCATCGACAGCGTGTTGCAGATCGCCCAGGAAGAAGCACCGGCGGGGTTTGCCTTTGACTATGGCGGTGCGTCCCGACAGTTCGTGCAGGAAGGCAGTGCATTGTGGGTCACGTTTGCACTGGCGCTGGCGATCATTTTCCTGGTGCTGGCAGCGCAGTTCGAGAGTTTCCGGGATCCGCTGGTGATTCTGGTGACTGTGCCGCTGTCGATTTGCGGGGCCTTGATTCCGCTGTTCCTGGGCTGGTCGAGCATGAACATTTATACCCAGGTCGGCCTGGTGACGCTGATCGGGCTGATCAGCAAGCACGGGATCCTGATCGTCGAATTCGCCAATCAGTTGCGCAAGGAAAAGGGTCTCACGCCCCGGGAGGCTGTGGAGGAAGCGGCGGCGATTCGCCTGCGCCCGGTACTGATGACGACGGCGGCGATGGTATTCGGCATGGTGCCGCTGATTCTCGCCGGTGGTGCGGGAGCGGTCAGCCGTTTCGATATCGGGACGGTGATTGCCACGGGCATGTCGATCGGGACGCTGTTCACCCTGTTTGTATTGCCTTGCGTTTACACGCTGCTGGCGAAACCGGATGCCAAGGACCATCGATAACCCGTGGGAACGAGCCTGCTCGCGAAGAGGCCGGCACATTCAACATCACTGTTGCCTGAGCTGGCGCTTTCGCGAGCAGGCTCGCTCCTACAATGGTTCTTGGAGCATTCAAAATGCGGAAAAAAAAGGCCTCGCAGATGTGAGGCCTTTTATGTGGGTTTCAACCGCTTCAACTTTGCGGCCTCATCCCTTGGGACAGCCCGAACATGAACAGCAACAGATCATGATCCGGTTGGGTCGCCGCGGAAGCTTTCGCTACCCGTGGTGCCGGGCAATGGGCATCGGCGCCGATTACCTGCATACGAGGCTGCTCCCACGCAGCCATCGCCAATGACGCAACTGCCAAGGCTCCTACCAGAAACACACCTCGTGCAATTTCGAGTTTCATCGCTATAAACCTTTGATAGCGCTGCCAAACGCCGTCTCATAAAAGTAGACGAGTTTTTTCCAGTCGCTATCGCTGAACGACGAATGGCGACGTAATTGCTTCATGTCGTGGGAAGCGGCGCGATAAGCGGTCAGACGTTGCCGGCACTTTTCGAGATCAATCAGCGCTACCTCGACGTTCGCGGCATCACCTTCTCCGGTAACCCGCACAAAGACATGCTTGATGTAGATGCAGCTGTGCTGCCAGCGGCCCTTGTGCATGCGCGCAAGGTTGTCGGCCATGTCTTTCAGGACACGCTCGTGCACTGCTTCGCCGTACTGCTCACGACCGCCTGCGGCGAGCCAGTGTTGGTATTCCTGAAAGCCGTCCAGGGATTTGGTGACAAGCAGTGCCCGCCACTTGTGCACAGGATCGGCCTGCGCACCGCAAAAGACGATTTCCGGTACCCGCACGCCGAGCTTGCTGACGCCGGTCAGCGCATCCAGCTCGCGCAACACGGTCGGACGGCCGAACGGGTGCAACCAACTGCGGTAAATATGCCCGGTCTGGCGCTTGGCATACAGTAACTGGCCATCACGGCCCACGACTCGTTGCACACCACTTTCTCCGCCACGGCGAACATTGGGCTCTTCTACCCATTCACCGTGCTGGTTCCAGTAGTAGTCGAATCGATCCTGGGGAGCGACGTCCGTTTCTGCTGCTAATTGCACCGCCATTTCCTACCTCTTGCGTAATACGTAAACCCGCCACATGGCATAGAGCGGAATAAAGTCCAGTTGTTCCTGAATTCGGAAACCGGCTTCCTCAAATTCTTTTTCGACCGTAGCAGCCGGTAACACAAAACGGTTTTGGTAACCTTCCTGCCCACGTTTTGCCTCGGAGCGCTTGCGCTTCCAGGCCTTGAAATTGCCGTCCACCCACAGCGAAATGATCACGCTGTCACGGGTGACACGTTGAAACTCACGCAGGATGGCCCGTCGATGCTCGGCTTCACCGATGTGATGGAGCAAACGCATGCAGAAAATGCTATCGACGGCGTTATCAGGCAAGGCAATGTCGAATGCAGACGTGTGCAAGGGTTGTACCCGTTTCACTACATCCGCCGGTTGCGCCTGCATGGCGATCTTGATCATTGACTCGGAATTATCCGCGCCGATGATGACCCGATTGGGTTTTTCCGCCAGCAAGGGCCAGAAACGCCCGGCGCCGCACGGCAGATCCAGCACCAATCCTGGCTCACCCACCAGTGCCAAAGCCTTACGCGCCAACTGCCCGTCCCGCCAATGGGACAACTTACGACCCAATCCGTCCTGGTGCTTGCGCAAATATTTCTGCGCATGCTGATCGTCATACTTTTCGGAAAAATCGAGCTTTATCGGGCCGGCCATTACCAGGACTCCTGAATTACTGATGGCGCTACCTTAATCAGCAGCGTGTCAGCGTCAGGTCATCGCTTTGTGAAAAAAACGTCATGTAAACGGCGCAATTATTTCAACGTTATGCAGTATGCGGACAGCAAACCGGGTCATGCCTGCTTACAGACGCCATCAACCTTCGCCGAGGTTCACTTCAAAGCGGCAGCCATTTGGCTCCATGGTACTCAGGCTCACCGTCCAGCCCTGGTTTTCGCAGATGCGCTGCACCAGCGACAATCCCAGCCCCAGACCCTCACCGCGCTTTTCCGCACCGCGCACGAAAGGTTCGAACATTGCTTCACGTTTTTCTTCGGGAATGCCAACGCCCGAGTCCTCGACGACGAATCCGCTGCTGGTCAGCGTCAGGCGAATGAAGCCGTGCTCGGTGTAGTGCAACGCGTTGCGCAACAGGTTACCCATCACAGCGTTCAGCAACGTCGCGTTGTATCGAGTATCGGGCGGGTTACCCGGCTCGAAACCCAGACTCAGCCCCTTGTTTTCGATCGGCGTGCGCCACAGGCATAAAAGATTATCGGCCACCTGCGACAGATTCTGCTGAGGCGCCACCCCGGCATCTTCGTGTTGAGCGCGGGCCAGCATCAGGAAGGTCTGCACCAGCTCACGCATTTCCTCGCAGGCCCTGGCGATGCGTTCGACCTGCGCCCGTCCGCGCTGGTCGAGGCCTGGATTCACCAGCAGTAGCTCGCAGGAACTGGCCAGCACCATCAACGGCGTGCGCAGTTCGTGGCTGACGTCGCTGGTAAACAGACGCTCGCGAGTCAGCGCCTGGCGCAGGCGGCCCAACGTGGCGTCGAACGCCACTGCCAGTTCACCCACTTCGTCGGCGGCATAGTCCGGCGCCAACGGCGGCGCCAGCCCCAGCAATTGGTCACGATGACGCACCTGCCGGGCCAGTCGCACCACCGGCGCCATCACCTTGCGCGCCAACCCCCAGCCAAGAAACACCGCCAATGCAAGGCTGAGCACGAAACCCACCAGCACCACGGCGAACAAAACTCGCTCACGCTCTTCGAAATCGCTCTGATCCTGGAGCAGTACGTATCGCCGGCCATCGACCACCTCAACCATCGCGTGATACGACAGCTGCTCACGAAAGACTTCATGGAAACCCGGATCCAGGTGCCGCAGATCCTTGGGCAGATCGAAATCGCCCGGCCCGCCGCTGAAATAAAACAACTGATCCGGCTCCGGGCGATGGCTCCAGTCGGACACGTTGTCCATCAACAACAGACGCTGCAAATCGCCACCAAGACCGGCGGAAATGAGTTTCTCCTCCACCAGGTGCACCGTCGCGACAATGCCCATCGCGAAAGCACCGGCCACCAGAGCGCTCATCAGCGCAAAAGCGATGATGATCCGCTGAGAAAGGCTTTGCTTAAACTCCATCACGACCCTCGGCCAAGCGATAACCCACGCCGTGCACGGTGTGCAGCAAAGGCTTGGCGAACGGTTTGTCGATCACTTGGCGCAATTGGTGGACGTGGCTGCGCAGGCTGTCGCTGTCCGGACAATCGTCGCCCCACAGCGCTTCTTCGAGAATCTCCCGACGCAAGACGTGCGGGCTTTTCTGCATCAACACGGCAAGCAGTTTGAGGCCGACCGGGTTGAGTTTCAAAAACTTGCCTTCTCGAGTCACTTCCAGTGTGTCGAGATCGTAATTCAGGTCGCCAACCTGCAAGGCCCGGCGCCCACCGCCCTGGGTACGGCGCATGACCGCTTCGACCCGCGCCGCCAGCTCGGACAACGCGAACGGCTTGACCAGATAATCGTCAGCCCCGGACTTGAAGCCCTGCAAGCGGTCGTCCAGTTGATCCCGGGCGGTGAGCATGATCACCGGCGTGTCGCGGCGGGCGTCCTCGCGCAGGCGCTTGCACAGGGTGTAGCCGTCGATGCCAGGCAACATGATGTCGAGCACGATCAGGTCGTAATGTTCGGTGGCCGCCAGATGCAGGCCCGACAGACCGTCCTGGGCGCAATCGACCGTATAGCCTTTCAGGCCCAGGTAGTCGGCCAGATTGGCCAGAATGTCGCGGTTGTCTTCAACCAATAAAATTCGCATCGGCACCTCCTCCGTTCACGGTTACGGCCGTCGTGGCCCGCGCAGCTTAAGGCCAAGCGTGGCTCAGGGCTAGGCGTGTATGGGTTGTTTGAGCGCATTCATGCACTTTGCAGCGCTTCACGTTTTTTTCACTCTCGGTCGACAAATCACCTACAGAGGCGCGAGCAGAATCCGCGCGGTTGCGCACTTCAGCACACATCTACCGATCAAGGAATCGCCCATGGCGTCGACCATTGCCCGCCCCGCTCCCAGGCCTTTGAACTTCTGGCTAGCCTTGGGGATACCCGTTGCAGCAGCAATCATTCTGTTGCTGCTGGAAATGACCGATCTGGACATGTTCCTCGCCACAAAATTTTACGATCCGGCTGCTGGCGACTTCATCGGGCGCCATAGCTATTTCCTCGAAGACATCCTCCACGACCGCGCCAAACAGCTCGTGATTGGCTTTTCGGTGCTGGCCATTGTCGGTTTCGTCGGTTCGTTTTTCATGGAACGCCTCAAACCGTTCAAACGGGAACTGGGCTGCCTGGTGTTGTCACTGGGCCTGGCGACTTCGTTCGTCACGCCGGTCAAGGCCGTGACGGCGGTGCAATGCCCATGGAGCCTGGAACAATTCGGCGGGCATGAGACTTATAGCAAACTGCTCGACCATCGCCCCGAAACCGACAAGCCCGGACGTTGCTGGCCGGGCGGACATGCGGCCACCGGGTTTACCCTGTTTGCATTGTTCTTCGTCCTGCGTGACCGCAAACCGAAACTGGCGCGCAAGGCGTTTATCTTTGCCTTTGCGCTGGGCACAGTCTTTTCCGTGAGCCGGATGATGCAAGGCGCGCACTTTTTTTCGCACAACGTGTGGACGGCGATTTTCTGCTGGCTGATTTGTCTGGGGTCGTATTACTGGGTGCTGTATCGCCCGGCGGCGAAAGACGAATCGGTGGTCAACGCACAACCGGTCAGCGTCTGAACTGATGCCATCGCTGGCAAGCCAGCTCCCACAGTGTTCACTGTTGCTCATAGCATCTGTGAACACTGTGGGAGTCTGGCTTGCCAGCGATGGCCGCGCCTCGGGTAAAGGTGAACATCAAGTCGGAGGCAATAAAAAACCCCGCTGGCTTTCGCCAGCGGGGTTTTGCGTTACGGGTAAGGCTGGCTTACATCATGCCGCCCATGCCACCCATGCCGCCCATGTCTGGCATGCCACCACCAGCGCCACCGTCTTTCTTCGGTGCTTCGGCAATTGCAGCTTCGGTGGTCAGGATCAGACCGCCGATCGACGATGCAGCTTGCAGCGCGGAACGAGTCACCTTGGTTGGATCCAGGATGCCCATTTCGATCATGTCGCCGTATTCGCCAGTCGCAGCGTTGTAACCGAAGTTACCTTTGCCGTTCTTGACTTCGTTGACCACAACGCTTGGCTCGTCACCGCTGTTGGCAGCGATCTGACGCATCGGTGCTTCAACGGCGCGACGCAGAACAGCGATACCCACGTCCTGATCGGCGTTGTCGCCTTTCAGGTCAAGGATGGCTTCCAGAGCGCGGATCAGCGCTACGCCACCGCCAGGTACCACGCCTTCTTCAACGGCTGCGCGGGTTGCGTGCAGGGCGTCTTCAACGCGGGCTTTCTTCTCTTTCATTTCAACTTCGGAACCGGCGCCAACCTTGATCACTGCAACGCCGCCGGACAGCTTGGCCAGACGCTCTTGCAGTTTTTCACGGTCGTAGTCGGACGAAGTCTCGGCAACCTGTGCACGGATCTGAGCGATACGCGCCTGGATGTCGGTTTCAACGCCGGCACCGTCAACGATGATGGTGTTTTCCTTGGAGATGGTCACGCGCTTGGCGCTGCCCAGGTTTTCCAGGGTGGCGCTTTCCAGGCTCAGGCCGATCTCTTCGGAGATGACAGTACCGCCGGTCAGAACGGCGATGTCCTGCAGCATGGCCTTGCGACGGTCGCCGAAGCCTGGCGCCTTGACGGCTGCAACCTTGACGATGCCACGCATGTTGTTCACGACCAGAGTCGCCAGGGCTTCGCCTTCAACGTCTTCGGAAACGATCAGCAGTGGACGGCCGGCTTTGGCAACGGCTTCCAGCACTGGCAGCATTTCACGGATGTTCGAGATCTTTTTGTCGACCAGCAGGATCAGCGGGCTGTCCAGCTCGGCAACCATGGTCTCCGGCTTGTTGACGAAGTACGGGGACAGGTAGCCACGGTCGAACTGCATGCCTTCTACAACCGACAGTTCGTTTTCCAGGCCCGAGCCTTCTTCAACGGTGATCACGCCTTCTTTACCGACTTTTTCCATGGCTTCGGCAATGATGTCGCCGATGGAGTTGTCGGAGTTGGCGGAGATGGTGCCTACCTGAGCGATTGCCTTGGTGTCAGCGCATGGCTTGGACAGGTTTTTCAGCTCTTTGACAATGGCGATGGTCGCCTTGTCGATGCCGCGCTTCAGATCCATCGGGTTCATGCCGGCAGCGACGGCTTTCAGGCCTTCGTTGACGATCGACTGAGCCAGAACGGTAGCGGTAGTAGTACCGTCACCAGCGTCATCGTTGGCACGGGAGGCAACGTCTTTGACCAGCTGCGCGCCCATGTTTTCGAAGCGATCTTCGAGTTCGATTTCTTTGGCGACGGAAACGCCGTCCTTGGTGATGGTCGGAGCGCCGAAGCTCTTCTCGATGATCACGTTACGGCCTTTCGGGCCCAGAGTCGCTTTTACTGCGTCGGCCAGGACGTTGACACCGGTGAGCATTTTTTTGCGGGCGGAGTCGCCGAATTTAACTTCTTTAGCAGCCATGATCGATATTCCTTAAATACTTTGTAGTAACGGGAAAATGAGCGGGGAATCAGTCTTCCAGTACGGCGAGAATCTCGTTCTCAGCCATGACCAGCAGGTCTTCGCCGTCGACTTTCACAGTGTTGCTTCCGGAGTAAGGACCGAACACGACCTTGTCGCCGACTGTCACGGCCAGCGCACGTACGTCACCGTTTTCCAGAGTCTTGCCCGGGCCTGCAGCGACGATCACACCGTGGTTGGCTTTTTCAGCAGCCGAACCTGGCAGGACGATGCCGCCAGCGGTTTTCTTTTCTTCTTCGCTGCGACGGATGACGACGCGGTCATGCAAAGGACGAAGCTTCATTGTCGATCTCTCCTAATTGTGGTTTTCATCGGCCGGTGTAGTCCCCGGCGGGTTTAACAATCCGGCCTTCGCCGGTTGCGACTCGTCGAGCGAGTCGCGAAAGTCTGTCTGGCAAATGCCAGAAACCTTGCGGTGACCGATACATAAGGGCGCATAAGCTTATTACAAGGGCGAGGATGGAAAATTTTTCGCCCGAAACGAACACGGCACCCGAAGGTGCCGTGTCGAAACCGATGTTACTTGGAATCGCGATGCTCGAATTCGCCTTCGATCACATCACCCTCACGCCCCAAAGGCTGACGCGGAGCGGGACCGCCGCGAGGTTGTTGCAGGTCGTCGGCGAAGGCGCGTTGACGCATGGCGGCGTCTTCGGCGCGCTGGCGCATTTTATTGGCCAGCAGGCGACGGCTGAGCGGCAGCAACATGACCAGGCCGACCACATCGCTGATGAAGCCCGGCAGGATCAACAGACCGCCAGCCAATGCCAGCATCAAACCTTCAAGCATGGTCTGCGCCGGCAGTTCGCCACGGTTCAGGCTTTCACGGGCACGCAGCGCCGTGGCGAGGCCGGCGACGCGCAGCACGAAAACGCCGAACATCGAGCCGAGAATGACCAGCAGCAGGGCCGGGAAAAACCCGATAGAGCCTGCCACCTTGACGAATACGAACAGCTCCAGCACCGGAAACAGCAGAAAGAGCAACAAAAAAGGGCGCATCAAAGTTTCCTCAACGCAAGAAATGCCTTGCAGTAAGCCTTAGATGACGTCGCCCTTTCGTGAATTCAAGCGTCGGCCACTTCATTTTTTGGCCAATGCGTGGCGTGAGCCAGAGAAACCAAGGCTTCGCGCACTTGTGTCGGCGTATTACAAGGCGCCGGAAACGGCAGCCAGTACAGCGCCTGACCAATACGCAAATGCATGCCTTCAGTATCGATCCCGGCCATTTGCGCCGGCACGGTGTTCGGCAGACCGGCGAGTTCGACGTAATGGGCGATGGCTTTGGCGTGATCGCTGTTCATGTGCTCGACCATGCTGATCTCGGTCTTGCCGGCGAACGGATTGGTCAGGGTCAATTGATCGACCCAGTGGATCGCGCCGAAACCGCCGATGTAGCGGTGGCGTACCGGTGTCAGCACCCAGAAATCGAAATCGTGGGCCTTGTGATAGTTTTGCGAGTCGGGGAAATAGCGGTAGTAACGCTCGGCGGCGGCCTCGATGGCGGCCGGCTCTTCAAGTTTTTTTCCTTGCGCCAGATAGGTCAGGCGGCCTACGGCCTGCACATCATCAGCCTCGCGCTCACCGACCAGCAGCGAGCATTTCGGATCCTTTTGCAGGTTATGCGTGTGCTGTGCAATGCGGCTAATGAGGATAAGTGGTCGACCCTGCTCATCGAGACAGTAAGGCACCACGGAGCCAAACGGAAAACCGGGCATTGATTTGGAGTGGGTCGACAACACCCCACGGTATTCCTTGAGAAGCAATTCTCGGGCATTCTTGGCCGCTTCAACGCTCAATTTATGACTCCTTAAATAGAATCCGTCGAAAAAACGGACAGGCGCCTGGCGATAAGTTTCCAGTCGCGCCATCGGGGCAATTCTCATGTGCAGCCAGGCCATGTCGGGCGCAGATCGAGAGGCTCTCTAAAGGACACTACTCAGACCTGCTAAAGGGGCATGCCAATGCAACTCAACGACAAAGTAATCATTATCACGGGCGGTTGCCAGGGTTTGGGCCGCTCCATGGCCGAGTATTTCGCCGGCAAAGGCGCGAAACTGGCGCTGGTGGATTTGAACCAGGAAAAACTCGACGACGCTGTCGCGGCGTGCAAAGCCAAAGGCGTCGAAGCGCGCAGTTATCTGTGTAACGTCGCGAATGAAGAACAGGTCGAGCACATGGTTGCGCAGGTTGCTGAAGATTTCGGCGCGATCCACGGTTTGATCAACAATGCCGGGATCCTGCGTGATGGTCTGCTGCTCAAGGTCAAGGACGGCGAAATGACCAAGATGAGCCTGGCCCAATGGCAGGCAGTCATCGACGTCAACCTGACCGGCGTGTTCCTGTGCACCCGTGAAGTCGCGGCGAAAATGGTCGAGCTTAAAAACAGCGGTGCGATCATCAACATCTCGTCGATTTCCCGCGCAGGGAACGTCGGCCAGACCAACTACTCCGCTGCCAAGGCTGGTGTTGCTGCGGCGACAGTGACCTGGGCGAAAGAGCTGGCGCGTTACGGCATTCGCGTAGCGGGCATCGCTCCGGGCTTTATCGAAACCGAGATGACCCTGAGCATGAAGCCGGAGGCGCTGGAGAAGATGACTTCGGGAATTCCGCTCAAGCGCATGGGCAAACCGGAAGAAATCGCCCATTCGGCGGCGTATATCTTCGAGAACGACTACTACACCGGCCGGATTCTGGAGATGGATGGCGGGTTGCGCATCTAACCCCACCGCAAAACCGATGTGGGAGCGAACCTGCTCGCTCCCACAGGGTATTGCGTATTACGGATTGATCAATCGTCGCTGATGGTGATGTTCGGCATCGCCGGCGACGCGGCTTCCTGCAAGACGATCCGCGCGCCCACGTGGCGGGCGAGTTCCTGATAGACCATCGCGATCTGGCTGTCCGGCTCGGCGATCACCGTCGGTTTGCCGCCATCGGCCTGTTCACGGATCAGCATCGACAGCGGCAGCGAGGCCAGCAGTTCCACGCCGAACTGGGTCGCCAGTTTCTCACCGCCGCCCTCACCGAACAGATGCTCGGCATGGCCGCAGTTCGAACAGATGTGCACGGCCATGTTTTCCACCACGCCCAGCACCGGAATGTTGACCTTGCGGAACATTTCCACGCCTTTGCGCGCATCGAGCAGGGCCAGATCCTGTGGCGTCGTGACGATGACCGCGCCGGCGACCGGGACTTTCTGCGCCAGAGTCAACTGGATGTCGCCAGTGCCTGGCGGCATGTCGATGACCAGATAATCCAGATCACCCCACGCGGTTTGCGTAACCAGTTGCAGCAACGCGCCGGACACCATCGGCCCGCGCCAGACCATCGGCGTGTTGTCGTCGGTCAAAAACGCCATCGACATGACCTCGACGCCGTGGGCCTTGAGCGGCACGAACCACTTCTGATCCTTGATTTGTGGACGCGTGCCTTCGGGAATGCCGAACATGATGCCTTGGCTCGGGCCATAGATATCGGCGTCGAGAATGCCGACTTTGGCACCTTCACGGGCCAGCGCCAGCGCGAGGTTGGCAGCGGTGGTGGATTTACCCACACCGCCCTTGCCGGACGCCACGGCGACCACGTTCTTCACGTTGGCCAGGCCAGGGATTTGCGCCTGAGCCTTGTGCGCCGCGATCACGCTGGTGACGTCGACCCGCGCGATGACGACGCCTTCAAGGTTCTCGATGGCCAATTGCAGCAGTTGCGCCCAGCCGCTCTTGAACAGACCGGCGGCATAACCGATTTCCAGCTTCACGCTGACGCGGTCGCCCTCGATCTGGATGTCGCGCACGCAACCGGCGCTGACCGGATCCTGGTTCAGATAAGGGTCGGTGTACTGGCTGAGGACGGCTTCCACCGCTGCGCGAGTGACGGCACTCATGGGCAACTCCGATAACAATTCTGGGAAATGATGGCGGGTATCGTACCTGAAAAGATCGCAGCCTTCGGCAGCTCCTTGGGAGATCGGCGCACATCTGCTGGAGCTGGCGAAGGCCGCGATCTTTTCTGTCTGCTCATCCAGTGAAACAGGTGCACAGGGTGAAAAATATGCGCCAGCGCTTTATAGTGGCCGACCTCCGTTTCATCAAGTAGCGAAGCCCCACATGTCCGAACCACGCAAGATCCTCGTCACCAGCGCCCTGCCCTACGCCAACGGTTCGATTCACCTTGGCCATATGCTGGAATACATCCAGACCGATATGTGGGTGCGCTTCCAGAAACACCGTGGCAACCAATGCATTTACGTCTGCGCCGACGACGCCCACGGTTCGGCGATCATGCTGCGCGCGGAAAAGGAAGGCATCACCCCTGAACAACTGATCGCCAACGTACAGGCTGAACACAGCGCCGACTTTGCCGAGTTCCTGGTCGATTTCGACAATTTCCACTCCACTCACGCTGAAGAAAACCGTGAGCTGTCGAGCCAGATCTACCTGAAGCTGCGTGATGCCGGGCACATTGCCCAACGTTCGATCACCCAGTATTTCGACCCGGAAAAGAAAATGTTCCTGGCCGATCGCTTCATCAAGGGCACCTGCCCGAAATGCGGTACCGAAGACCAGTACGGCGACAACTGCGAAAAATGCGGTGCGACCTACGCGCCGACTGATCTGAAGGATCCGAAATCGGCGATTTCCGGCGCCACGCCTGTACTCAAGGATTCCCAGCACTTTTTCTTCAAGCTGCCGGATTTCCAGCAGATGTTGCAGACCTGGACACGCAGCGGCACCTTGCAGGACGCCGTCGCCAACAAGCTCGCCGAATGGCTGGACGCCGGCCTGCAACAGTGGGACATCTCCCGCGATGCGCCGTACTTCGGTTTCGAGATCCCGGGCGAGCCGGGCAAGTATTTCTACGTGTGGCTGGATGCGCCGATCGGCTACATGGCCAGCTTCAAGAACCTTTGCGACCGCACGCCGGAACTCGATTTCGACGCGTTCTGGGGCAAGGATTCCACCGCCGAGCTGTATCACTTCATCGGCAAGGACATCGTCAACTTCCACGCCCTGTTCTGGCCAGCGATGCTCGAAGGCGCCGGTTTCCGCAAGCCGACCGGGATCAATGTGCACGGTTACCTGACCGTCAACGGCCAGAAGATGTCCAAATCCCGCGGCACTTTCATCAAGGCCCGCACGTATCTGGATCATCTGTCGCCGGAATACCTGCGCTACTACTACGCCTCCAAACTGGGGCGTGGCGTCGATGACCTCGACCTGAACCTTGAAGACTTCGTGCAGAAGGTCAACTCTGACCTGGTCGGCAAAGTGGTCAACATCGCCAGCCGTTGCGCCGGTTTCATCAACAAAGGCAATGCCGGCGTGATGGTCGACAGCAATGCAGCGCCTGAACTGACCGAAGCGTTCCTCGCCGCCGCGCCAAGCATCGCCGATGCGTATGAAGCCCGCGACTTTGCCCGTGCCATGCGCGAAATCATGGGCCTGGCTGACCGCGCCAACGCGTGGATCGCCGATAAGGCACCGTGGTCGCTGAACAAGCAGGAAGGCAAACAGGATGAAGTCCAGGCGATCTGCGCCACCGGCATCAACCTGTTCCGCCAACTGGTGATCTTCCTCAAACCGGTGCTGCCGCTGCTGGCCGCCGATGCCGAGGCGTTCCTCAACGTCGCGCCGCTGACCTGGAACGATCACACCACCCTGCTGGCCAATCATCAGTTGAACGAGTTCAAGCCACTGATGACCCGCATCGACCCGGTAAAAGTACAAGCCATGTCCGACGCCTCGAAAGAAGACCTGACCGCCAGCCAGACCGACACCAGTGCAGCCGCCCCGGCAGGTAATGGCGAACTGACCAAGGATCCGCTGTCGGCGGAAATCGACTTCGACACCTTTGCTGCCGTCGACCTGCGCGTCGCACTGATCGTCAAGGCTGAACACGTGGAAGGCGCCGACAAGCTGCTGCGCCTGACCCTGGACATCGGTGATGAGCAACGCAACGTGTTCTCGGGGATCAAGAGCGCTTACCCGGATCCGTCCAAGCTTGATGGTCGCCTGACCATGATGATCGCCAACCTTAAGCCACGGAAAATGAAGTTCGGCATCTCCGAAGGCATGGTGATGGCAGCCGGCCCCGGCGGTGAAGAAATTTACCTGCTGAGCCCGGACAGCGGCGCCAAGCCGGGCCAGCGCATCAAGTAAGGCTTTGCGCGACAGCGATCCCACAGGCGTACCCCGTGCGCCTGTGGGATTTTTCATATCTGGCCCGCTCTCCACGCACGCCGGATAATGCCTAACCTTTAATGAAACGGGCCTTCCTGCCGGCAGAACCATGACCGACATCGTGCTTACGCTCATCAGTGCTGCGCTGATCAACAACCTCGTGTTGCATACGCCGCTGGGCGTCGATCCGCTATTGGCCGGCGAGCGGCGCCAAATGCATGCATTGGGGCTGGCGACACTGTGCCTGATGGTGATCGTCGGCACGCTCGGTTACGTGGTGTTTCACTGGCTGCTGGTGCCGTTACAACTGCAAGCGCTGCGGCTGTTCGTGTTTCTGCCGTTGAGCGTCTTGCTGATCGCGCCGTTGCTCAGGGGGTTGGGCCGCGCGCTGCCGACGCTGTCATTCGATGGCTTGTGGCCGTTGTTGCTGGGCAATGCCGGCGTGCTGGGTCTGGCGCTGACCAACGCGCAAAACGATCAAGGCTTGCTGCATGTCTTGGCGACAAGTCTTGGCGCCGGCCTCGGCTTCTGGCTGGTGCTGATTTTGTTCAATGATTTGCGCGCACGCACGAACGACAACGATATCCCACTGCCCTTTCGCGGCCTGCCGATCCAGTTGATCGGCGCTGGACTGATGGCCGTGGCTTTTCTCGGATTCAGTGGATTGATCAAAACATGAGTCTGATCCAATACATCGACGCCCTGCTGCCGCAGACCCAATGCGGCAAGTGCGGACATCCCGGATGCAAACCCTACGCCGAAGGCATTGCCAGCGGCGAACCAATCAACAAGTGTCCTCCGGGCGGCGACGAAACCATTCAAGCCCTGGCCGAACTGCTGAAAATACCCGTGCTTGAGCTGGACATCAGTCGCGGTTCAGCGCCTGCGCAAGTGGCGTTTATCCGTGAGGCCGAGTGCATTGGCTGCACCAAATGCATCCAGGCTTGCCCGGTGGATGCCATCGTCGGTGCGGCGAAGTTGATGCACACGGTGATCATCGACGAGTGCACCGGGTGCGACCTGTGCGTGGCGCCCTGTCCGGTGGATTGCATCGAGATGCACCCGCTACCGATCGGAACGCTACCGGTCGTCGGTGGATTGGCGGCCGATCTTGCGCAGATTCAGGCCCGCGCGGAAAAACGCAATCATGCACGTCAACGCTTCGAGCGACGCAATGCCCGACTGCTACGCGAAGAGCAACAGAAACAAGCCGAGCGTGAAGCCCGCGCGCAACGGGCAGCACAGACCGCAATCACCGCACTCAACCCGGTGCAGGCCGCGTTGGAGCGTGTGCGCGCACAAAAAACGGCGAACGCCGATGCGGCGGTGAAAAAAGCCAAAATCGACGTGGCCATGAGCCGCGCACAACTGCATAAATCCTTGAAAGCGTTCGGTCACCCGCCGACATTCGAACAGCAGTCGCAACTGATCGTACTTCAACAACAGTTCGAAGCGGCCGAACAGGCGCTGGCTGCGCTGGAACACAGCGCCGCGCCTGCGCCGATAAACGTTGCCCCTCCCGCGAAGGATGCGGAGCTGAAACGGGCGAAAATCCAGCTGGCCATGCGCCGCGCCGAACTGAGCAAACTCGAACGGGCAACCGACACGCCGAATGCCGACCTCGACGAAGCCCGCGCCCGGTTGCAGGAAGCCGAACGCCAGGTTGAAGCCCATGTTGCCCCTTGAGAGCGCGGACGAGCGACTGCAACAGGCGATGAAGCTTGTGCTCCTCGCCACATTGCCGGGGCTGCTGGCACTGGTCTGGTTTTACGGCTGGGGCGTGCTGATCAACCTGATCCTGTCGATTGCCACCGCATTGACCGTTGAAGCCGCTGTCACTCGCCTGCGTCAACAACCTTGGCTGCCAACGTTGACCGATGGCAGCGCAGTGGTCAGTGCCACGTTGCTGGCCGCCGCGCTACCGGCCTATTGCCCGTGGTGGCTGACCGTCTCGGCAATTGCCTCCGGGCTGTTGCTTGGCAAGCATCTGTATGGCGGCGTCGGCAAAAATCCATTCAATCCGGCCATGCTCGGTTTTGCACTGGTGATGGTGACGTTCCCGCAACCAATGACTCAATGGCCGGCTCACGGCATGGATCTGTGGCCGGCGCTACAGCATGTGTTCGGCTTCGGACAGGCGCCGGATGCGTGGGTTCAGGCCACGGCGCTGGACAGCTTGCGCATCAATAAAAGCCTGACCATGGACGAATTGTTTGCCGGTCAGACGGCGTTTGGCCGTTTCGGCGGGCATGGCGTGGAATGGGTGAATCTGGGGTTTCTTGCAGGGGGGCTGTTTCTGCTGCAACGCAAAGTGTTCGACTGGCACGCGCCGGTCGGCATGCTCGCCGGCCTGTTTCTCGTCAGCCTGCTGTGCTGGAACGGCTCGGGCTCCGACTCTCATGGCTCGCCGCTGTTTCACCTGTTGACGGGCGCGACCATGCTCGGGGCGTTTTTCATCATCACCGAACCGGTCTCGGGCGCGAAAAGTCGTCTTGCACGATTGCTGTTCGGAGTGGGCGCGGGATTACTGACCTATGTGATCCGCACATGGGGCGGTTATCCAGATGGCGTGGCATTTGCGGTGTTGCTGATGAATCTCTGCGTGCCGATGCTCGAACGTGTTGTCGCTGCCCGGCAAGCGCAGGCGATGCCATGAACCGCGCCGCAAACGTGACTGTTCTGTTATTGCTCGCAGCATTCGGCACGGGCTTGACCTACTGGGCGCAACGCAGCAACGCACCGCACATCGCCGCCGAGCAGCGCCTGCTCGACAGTCGCAAACTGTTGGACATGTTGCCGGCGGATGCTTATGACAATCAGCCGCTGGAACAAACGCTGCCAGTGCACGATATCGCCTTGAGCCACAGCACATTGGCGGGCGGTTATCTGGCCAGCAAAAACGGCCGCTCGGTCGCCGTGTTGCTGCGCAGCCAGACACAGGGTTATGACGGACTCATCGAACTGCTGATAGCCATTGATGCCAACGGCAAACTGCTCGGCGTCAAAACCTTACGGCAATCTGAAACCCCGGCGCTTGGCGGCCATCTTGGCGACTGGCCGAATGACTGGCTGCAAGCGTTTTCCGGCAAGTCGCTCGATGAGCCTGTGAGCGCTGGCTGGGCGTTGAAAAAGGATCAGGGGCAATTCGATCAGATCGCGGGAGCGACAATCACATCCCGCGCGACGATCGACGCCATCCACGATGCCCTGCGCTACTTTGATGAACATCGCGCGGCACTGCTCGGGGGTAAGCCATGAACAGATTCGCGACGCTGTCGAATTCTTTGATGTTAATGCTGCTGCTCGGTGCCAGCGACACATTGACTGGCGCGTTGGGGATGCTGGTGATGTTCGCCATCGTCAACGGGCTTTACGGTTTGTGCAGGTTGCCACTGCGTCTCAGAGAAATGACCAGCACCTTGGCCAGCGTGCTGATCGCCGCCACACTGACCAGTTGCGCCGAGATCGCGGCGCAACGCCTGTCCTTGCCGTGGTACCAACATTCAAGCCTGTATGCCGGGCTGATCGCTTTGCAGTGCGTCGTGCTGGAACATAACGGTTTCTACCGTCAGCCCTGGATTGAACGGCTGAAACTGTGCGGATTGTTCGCCGCACTGATGGTCGTTCTGGCCCTGCTGCGTGAGTGGCTGGGTCATGGTGCTCAGTGGGCAACCCAGATGTCCGGCGCGTTCATTCTGCTGGGACTGTTGCTCGCAATCTGGCAGGCCTTTACGCGCAAGTCGCTCCACCCCGAGGAAACGCATCGACCATGAATGCCGCAAAACGCCTGGAAATATTTCGCAGACTCCATGAGGACAACCCCGAGCCAAAAACTGAACTCGCGTACTCCTCACCTTTCGAGTTGTTGATCGCGGTCATCCTGTCGGCGCAATCGACCGACGTTGGCGTCAACAAGGCCACGGCAAAGTTGTACCCGGTGGCCAACACGCCGGCGGCCATTCATGCGCTGGGTGTCGAGGGATTGTCCGAGTACATCAAGACCATCGGTTTGTTCAACAGCAAGGCGAAGAACGTTATCGAGACCTGTCGGCTGCTGGTCGAGCGTCACGGCGGTGAAGTCCCGCAGACTCGGGAAGAACTTGAGGCGCTGCCCGGCGTCGGGCGCAAGACAGCCAATGTGGTGCTCAACACGGCTTTTCGCCAACTGACCATGGCCGTCGACACGCATATTTTTCGCGTCAGCAACCGTACTGGTATCGCACCGGGCAAAAATGTTGTTGAAGTGGAACAGAAGCTGATGAAGTTTGTGCCAAAAGAATTCCTCCTCGACTCCCATCACTGGCTGATCCTGCATGGCCGGTATGTATGCCTCGCGCGTAAGCCACGATGTGGCAGCTGCCGGATCGAAGACCTGTGCGAGTACAAACACAAAACGTCGGACGATTGACCCGCTATTAGGATTTACGATTATCGATTGAAAAAATCTTTTTTACCCGCCGCTGGAATATCGATATAAGGAGCGCCAAAGGCCGTCCTCGCCTGGAGTTAACCTTATGAGCACCAGCAAAGAGCAACTGGAAACAGACGACGATTTTGTTGCCACAGAAGCAGAGGCTGACGACGCCGAACCGGTGGTTGAAGTTGCAAAAACCAATCTGAGCAAACGTCGCACCATCGACAATCTGCTGGAAGAACGTCGCCTGCAAAAGCGTTTGGCCGATTACGATTTTGATCTCTGAGCATCCACGCAAATAAATCAAAGCCTCCGTCCGGGAGGCTTTTTGCTTTTTCAGGCAAGTTGAAACAGATCGCCCATGACCCCGCCAACTACCCAGCGATCAAACCAGACCGTTACGCTGCGCCAGCTCAATCAGATCCACCAGCGAGCGGGCGTTGAGTTTCAACAACAGGCGAGTCTTGTAGGTGCTCACGGTTTTATTGCTTAAAAACATGCCATCGGCAATTTCCTTATTGGTCTTTCCCCTCGCCAGTTGCTGCAAAACCATCATTTCCCGGCCGGAAAGACGATCCACCATATCGGCCTCGCTGGCGTTACCAAGGCTGGTGCGCACCGTGTGCAAGGCTTGATTCGGAAAATAGCTGTAACCGGACAGCACAGCCTTGATGGCGCTGAGCAGTTCGGTCAGATCCTGTTGTTTACATACATAGCCTGCCGCTCCCGATTGCATGCATCGCATCGAAAAGTGACCCGGCGCCTGGGAAGTCAACACCAGGACTTTGAGTGGCATCGCCGTTGAAGTCAGACGGGCAATAACTTCCAGGCCGTCGAGTTTCGGAATGCCAATATCCAGTATGACAATATCCGGCATTTGATCACGGGCAAGTTGCAATGCATCCACACCGTTATCCGTTTCTGCAATGACTTCGTAGCCATGACGTTCCATCAGCATACGCACCGCAAGACGAATGACGGGGTGATCATCCACGATCAGCACTTTATTCATGGGCAAGTCCAGTTTCGCTGTTCGAATTTTTAGAACCGGCACAATATCCTAGTCACTTCACCCGTGGCACAAGGAAGTCTGGATACACTTGCAGCTAAAGACATCTCCTACGCGCAATAAAGATTAATCCTACAAAAAATCTCTCTACCAATCATGTCATTCAGCCCGGTCAGTTTATTGGCAGGCTAAACGATGTAATTTCTCGACGCTTAACTTAAACACCACCACCGACTTTTAAACAGAACAGCGTCCAAGCGCAGTGTCGGCCTCCAGACGTTACAACTTCACACGGCCCGGATCATTCGAAAAATTCGAAAAACACGATACTGTTGTTTGCAATTAAACCTTTGTTAAAGACACGTACTTTTCAATCCAGCTCCAAGTGTCAACAAATCAAAGACCAACTTTATTCAGCGAGCAATAAACGATGTTCAAAACCACAAAAAAAATCACTAACCCAATGACCGTTATCGCCATCTTCGCGGTTATTTCTGAGGGATCGGCGGCGGCTTCGCTGCCCTTTCTGGATAACAACGAGCGTGAAATTTACATATGGTTCCTGATCAGCTTCCCTTTCTATCTACTGCTGCTTTTTTTCCTGACGCTTAATTTCAACTATCGATCCTTGTACGCCCCTTCTGACTTCGAAACGGACGAGGCCTTTCTAAAAGCTTTTAACGCTGCGGAAAACGAAGACCCCATAAATCCCGACCCAATGGACGAAGACGGATTATTCCAAACCTTCAAACTCTCAAACGCGCCACACTCAAAAAAAACCACGAAATCATGCCCCGATTCGAAAACCCCGGCCAGCGCCCAGGATCCGCCGTTTTTTGCTGGTGACGTCAAAAAGTTTTTAGCCCGGCATCGTATAAAGTTACCCGGCTCGATCACGTGTATTAACACCATCGACACGCGACGACTTAAGACCAGAACAAAACTTGAAACGTTGTTGAAAAAAATCTTACAACCTGAAGGGGACGGTCCTGTCGTGATCATCATATTGGTCGACTACATGTCAGAGAATTTTCTAGACAAAACTTCTTTCAAACCAGTGAAGGTTTTGAAAAGGGATCTAAATACGCCGACTTGTATTTTCTACAATGTGTGCGAGAAAACGGTCACGATGATGGGACGGGCGTGAATCGGGGGAGAGTGAGGTGGCGGATCGAACGATCAAGGATGCTGACTCGTCAAGCCTATAGACCAGGACTTCGTATTGAATGGCAGCCCTGTCAGGGCGACAGGGCTGCCATTTCGCGCTGAATCAGAAAGACTCAGAACAGTTTGCGGCCCTTGTTGGCTGCAATACGCATACGCAAGGCGTTGAGCTTGATGAAGCCCGCTGCGTCGGCCTGATTGTAAGCGCCGCCATCTTCTTCGAAGGTTGCGATGTTGGAGTCGAACAGCGAATCGTCGGACTTGCGGCCCGTCACGATCACATTGCCTTTGTAGAGTTTCAGGCGCACCACACCGTTTACGCTGGTTTGGGAAGCGTCGATCATCTGTTGCAGCATCAGACGCTCCGGGCTCCACCAGTAACCGGTGTAGATCAGGCTGGCGTACTTGGGCATCAGCTCGTCTTTCAAGTGAGCGACTTCGCGATCCAGAGTGATCGATTCGATGGCGCGGTGAGCGCGCAGCATGATGGTGCCGCCCGGAGTCTCGTAGCAGCCACGGGACTTCATGCCGACGTAACGGTTCTCGACGATGTCGAGACGACCGATACCGTGAGCGCCACCAATCTTGTTCAGCGTCGCCAGTACGGTGGCCGGAGTCATTTCAACGCCGTCCAGCGCGACGATGTCGCCATTGCGATAGGTCAGTTCCAGATACTGCGGCTTGTCGGGAGCGTTCTCCGGGGAGACGGTCCACTTCCACATGTCTTCTTCGTGCTCGGTCCAGGTGTCTTCCAGCACGCCGCCCTCATAGGAGATGTGCAGCAGGTTGGCGTCCATCGAGTACGGGGATTTCTTCTTGCCGTGACGCTCGATCGGAATCGCGTGCTTCTCGGCGTAGTCCATCAGCTTCTCGCGGGACAGCAAATCCCACTCGCGCCAAGGGGCAATGACTTTCACGCCCGGCTTGAGGGCGTAGGCGCCCAGTTCGAAACGAACCTGGTCGTTGCCTTTGCCGGTGGCGCCATGGGAAATGGCGTCGGCGCCGGTTTCGTTGGCGATTTCGATCAGACGCTTGGCGATCAGCGGACGCGCGATGGAAGTACCCAGCAGGTACTCGCCTTCGTAAACGGTGTTGGCGCGGAACATCGGGAACACGAAGTCACGCACGAACTCTTCGCGCAGGTCGTCGATGTAGATTTCTTTGACGCCCATGGCCTGAGCCTTGGCGCGTGCCGGCTCGACCTCTTCGCCTTGACCCAGGTCAGCAGTGAAGGTCACCACTTCACAGTTATAAGTATCCTGCAGCCACTTGAGGATCACCGAAGTGTCCAGGCCGCCGGAATACGCCAGAACGACCTTGTTTACGTCCGCCATGCCATCACTCCACGGGGTAATACGGAAAGCCGAGGAGTCTACCGCTCCGACGCGATAATTTACAGAGGCGCGACAGCTTCTGACGATGAAGCGACAGATTGTTTCGATAGCGCGACGATGACCGGCAGGTCAGGAAGTCGCCGCCGGGCTGGGAGGCGCACTCACTTGCGGCGCTGTCTGTTCGACGGGTGCCACCTTCGCCAAGTGCACATTCACGCGACGGTTCTTCGCCCGATTGGCCGCATTGGTGTTAGGCACCAATGGGTAACGCTCGCCATGGAAGCGCACGGTGATCTGCGATTCCTGAATACCGTTGGCCTTGAAGAAGTCCACCACCGCCAACGCGCGGCGGCGCGACAGTTCGCGGTTGGTCAGGCGATTGCCGCTGTTGTCGGAGTGGCCGTCAAGTTCGATATGGTTCACCGTCGGATCGGCCTTCATGTATTCGAGCATGACCTGCAGCTTGGCCTTGGCGGCGGCATCCAGTTCGATGCCTTCGCCCGGAAAGCCGATTTGCGACTGTTTCACCTGCTCGAAATTCTGCGGCAGCAATTTCGCCACGCACGTCTGGTATTCATTGAAAGCCTTGCTGAATTTAACTGGCAGCAAGCGCACTTCCGACATGCGGCCGTCTCCGGATCGGCGAACCACCGGACTGCGGCCGTCCATCAAGCCTCCCATCAGACTCGCCGCCTGAGCCTGCGAGCTATTGAACAGCACATTGCCACTGCCGAGCCTGACCGTACCGAGGTTTATATCGCCGCGCCCCGGCTGCCAGGGTGCCGCCGCAGCCAACAAGGTCGCCGAACCACCGCCAAGCATCGCGTTATAAGCGTTTAGACGGAAGGTCGCCTGCTCGCCGGCGCGGCGCACGAACTGACCCGAGCCGAAATCGGTAATCGGCTGGGTGAGACGGCATTCGAATTTGTCGCCTTCGACCGTCCACTCAATGTTCTCCAGACGGGTCTGGTAAGTCAGCGCCATCGCGGGAAGGCTGGCAAACACACTGAGCAAGACTAAATAACGCTGGCGCACGGGAGGCTCCCATTGGCTTCTGCAACAAAAAGACCGACACACACATGATTACGGCATACCTGATGGGTATCGGACGCTTGCTGCAAAACTTGATAGCGGGTGCCTGTCAGAGTCTTTTCCGGTAGGATTCGCCTCAGTTTGACCCGCCTGGAATCCCCTCATGTCCGACCGCCTGACCCTGCTGCGTCCCGACGACTGGCATATTCATCTTCGCGATGGTGCCGTGTTGACCAATACCGTTGCCGATGTTGCGCGCACGTTTGGTCGCGCCATCATCATGCCCAACCTGGTACCTCCAGTGCGTAACGCCGCTGAAGCCGACGGCTATCGCCAGCGGATTCTCGCTGCCCGCCCGGCCGGCAGTCGTTTCGAGCCGTTGATGGTGCTGTACCTGACCGATCGCACCCAGCCTGAAGAAATTCGCGAAGCCAAGGCCAGCGGATTTGTGCACGCCGCCAAGCTGTACCCGGCCGGAGCGACCACAAACTCCGATTCCGGCGTGACCAGCATCGACAAGATTTTCCCGGCGATCGAGGCGATGGCCGAAGTCGGAATGCCGCTGTTGATCCACGGCGAAGTCACCCGCGGCGACGTGGACGTGTTCGACCGCGAGAAAATCTTCATCGACGAACACATGCGTCGCGTGGTCGAGCGCTTCCCGACGCTCAAAGTCGTTTTCGAACACATCACCACCGGCGATGCCGTGCAGTTCGTCAACGAGGCCCCGGCCAATGTCGGCGCGACCATCACGGCGCATCACTTGCTGTACAACCGCAACCACATGCTGGTGGGCGGGATTCGACCGCACTTCTATTGCCTGCCGATCCTCAAGCGTAATACGCACCAGGAAGCCCTGCTCGACGCCGCCACCAGCGGCAGCGCGAAGTTCTTTCTTGGCACCGACTCAGCGCCGCATGCCCAGCACGCCAAGGAAGCCGCTTGCGGCTGTGCCGGCTGCTACACCGCTTACGCCGCCATCGAGATGTACGCCGAAGCGTTCGAACAACGTAATGCGCTGGACAAGCTCGAAGCATTCGCCAGCCTCAACGGCCCGCGTTTCTATGGTTTGCCAACCAATTCCGACCGCATCACCCTGGTTCGCGAAGAATGGACTGCCCCAACCAGCCTGCCATTCGGCGAGTTGACCGTTATCCCGCTGCGCGCCGGTGAAAAACTGCGCTGGCGCCTGCTGGAGGAACACGCGTGAGTGAAGACCATTTCGACGACGAACAGGACGGTCAAGGTGGCGGCGGCAGTTCCCGTCATCCGATGGCAGCGCGTTTTCGCGGTTACCTGCCAGTAGTTGTCGACGTAGAAACCGGTGGCTTCAATTCGGCCACCGATGCGTTGCTGGAGATTGCCGCGACCACCATCGCCATGGACGAAAAGGGTTTTGTGTACCCGGATCACACCTATTTCTTCCGTGTCGAGCCGTTTGAAGGCGCCAACGTCGAAGCCGCTGCCCTGGAATTTACCGGGATCAAGCTCGATCATCCGCTGCGTATGGCCGTCAGTGAAGAAACCGCGCTGACCGATATCTTCCGTGGCCTGCGCAAGGCGTTGAAAGCCAACGGCTGCAAGCGGGCAATTCTGGTCGGCCACAACAGCAGCTTCGACCTCGGATTTCTCAACGCCGCCGTTGCGCGACTGGACATGAAGCGCAATCCGTTTCACCCGTTCTCCAGTTTCGACACCGCCACCCTCGCAGGGCTTGCGTACGGTCAGACCGTGCTCGCCAAGGCCTGTCAGGCCGCCGGTATCGACTTCGATGGCCGTGAAGCGCATTCGGCGCGTTACGACACCGAGAAGACCGCCGAACTCTTCTGCGGCATCGTCAACCGCTGGAAGCAAATGGGCGGCTGGGAAGACTTCGACGACTGATCGTCACAGGCTCGAATCCCGCCCATAAAAAAACCGGCCACGTAGGCCGGTTTTTTTGTACCTGCTTTTAGAACATGCGCCTTACAGGGCTGCAGCGTTCTCGGTCAGGTAAGCCGCAACGCCTTCTGGCGAAGCGTTCATGCCTTTGTCGCCTTTTTTCCAGTTGGCAGGGCAGACTTCGCCGTGCTCTTCGTGGAATTGCAGAGCGTCGACCAGACGGATCAGCTCTTCCATATTACGGCCCAGCGGCAGGTCGTTGATGATCTGCGAGCGGACAACGCCTTTGTCGTCGATCAGGAACGCGCCACGGAAAGCCACGCCGCCTTCGGATTCAACGTCGTAGGCTTTGGCGATGTCGTGCTTCATGTCGGCAGCCATGGTGTATTTCACCTGGCCGATGCCGCCATTGTTCACCGGGGTGTTGCGCCAGGCGTTGTGGGTGAAGTGCGAGTCGATCGATACGGCGATCACTTCAACGTTACGTGCCTTGAAGTCAGCCATGCGGTTGTCCAGAGCGATCAGCTCGGACGGGCAGACGAAGGTGAAGTCCAGCGGGTAGAAGAACACCAGGCCGTATTTGCCTTTGATGGCCGAGGACAGGGTGAAGCTGTCAACGATTTCGCCATTGCCGAGTACGGCCGGAACGGTGAAGTCAGGGGCTTGTTTGCCTACGAGTACGCTCATTGATATCTCCTGGTGTAAAAACTTGAAGTTCAGGGTTCGTACCAGCCTGTCATCCTCAGGCGAAAGCCTTGTGACATGAACCCTCTTCGCAAGGGCCGACCATCATACACTGCGAGTTTGGACTGTCCTCAACCGTTTTTTTATCACGCGTTGAACGCGTCCTGCCGACCAGCGGAGCCTATTACTTCGCCATTTAAATACCGTTCGTCAGTCGTCAGCTGATCAAGACCAGAAAGCACTTTGACAATCATTCTCGTTAACATTAAGATCCATCGCAATTGAGTCACAACCAGCGACGGTTCTCACTTATGTATGTCTGCCTCTGCACTGGCGTCACCGACGGCCAAATCCGCGATGCGATCAACGAAGGATGCTGCAGCTACAAGGAAGTGCGCCTGGCCACCGGCGTAGCCAGCCAATGTGGCAAATGCGCCTGCCTCGCCAAAGAAGTGGTGCGTGAAACGCTGGCCAAGTCGCAATTCGTCCAGGCTGCGATCCCCTACCCTGCAGAATTTACTGCCGCTTAAATAACCCTGTTTTGAAGAACCGGACTTATGTCCGGTTTTTTTATGTCCGAAAATCAATTGGTTAGCATCCAGACGCGGAACACAAACATTCTTATTCCGATTAATTTTCATTTATTATTCAACAACTTAGGTTTGACACTTATAAGTACTCGGCTCAAACTCCGCCCTATATACAGCTATTACAGGGCAGGACTCCCATCATGAAAGGCGACATTACAGTCATCCAGCATCTCAACAAGATCCTTGCCAATGAACTGGTCGCGATCAATCAGTACTTCCTGCATGCGCGCATGTATGAAGATTGGGGCCTGAACAAGCTGGGCAAGCACGAGTACAAAGAATCCATCGACGAGATGAAACATGCGGACAAGCTGATCAAGCGCATCCTGTTTCTTGAAGGCCTGCCGAACGTGCAGGATCTGGGCAAGCTGCACATCGGCGAGCACACCCGGGAAATGCTCGAGTGCGATTTGCGTATCGAGCGAACCGGCCATGCCGACTTGAAAGCCGCAATCGCGCATTGCGAAACTGTCGGCGATTTCGGTAGCCGTGAATTGCTCGAAGACATTCTTGAATCCGAAGAAGAACACATCGACTGGTTGGAAACGCAACTGGGCCTGATCGATAAAATCACGATCGAAAACTATCTGCAGTCGCAGATGGGTGAAGAGTAATTCGGCGCCCGCTGAATTCGAGACACTAAAAAGCCCCGCCCTCTTTCGAGTGGCGGGGCTTTTTACTGCCCGGTGTTGTAGGAGCCTGGCTTGCCAGCGAAGCAAACGCCGCGATCCAACAGGTGCACCGCGTTACCGTTTTTCGCGAGCAAGCTCTGCTCCTACAAACGGATCAGGCTTCGGACTTGTTCGCAGCAGCCGCTTCGACAGCAGCCTTGATGGTGCTCTGCAACGAACCGTCTGCAGCCATCTCGGTCATGATGTCGCTGCCGCCGACCAGCTCGCCGCCGACCCACAATTGCGGGAAGGTTGGCCAGTTGGCGTATTTCGGCAGGTTGGCGCGGATTTCCGGGTTCTGCAGGATGTCGACGTAGGCGAACTTTTCGCCACATGCCATCACGGACTGCGCGGCTTTCGCGGAGAAGCCACACTGCGGGGCATTCGGCGAACCTTTCATGTAAAGCAGAATGGTGTTGTTGGCAATCTGCTCTTTAATCGTTTCGATGATATCCATGGAGCACCTCGGCTGAACTTTCCGACTCATGGGTCGGCACGGTGGCGCATTGTAACGGAATCCCGAGCGCCATGCTTGGTCTCCCCGACAGACACGCTCAAGCCGCTGCCACGGTTACCGGCACGCCGTTCAACGCCGCATTGCCCGACAGCTCATCCAATTGGCATTCATCGGTCAGGTCATTGGCACTGGATCCCGGCTGCTCGCTGGCGATGGTCATCTGCACACCCGGCCGTGCATGGCCCCAACCGTGCGGCAGGCTGACCACACCCTTCATCATGTCAACACTGCCCAGCACTTCGACTTCAATCTGCCCGACCCGCGAACTGACGCGCACACGTTGCCCATCGCTGAGACCACGACTGGCGAGATCATCCGGGTGCATCAGCAACTGATGGCGCGGCTTGCCCTTCACCAGCCGATGATAGTTATGCATCCATGAATTATTGCTGCGCACATGGCGACGTCCGATCATCAGCAGCTCATCGGCGGCAGGTGCCTGCAACCTCGCGAATCGCGCCAGATCCGCGAGAATCTGTGGCGGCGCAGCTTGAACGCGCCCGTCGACCGTCTTCAATCGTGCCGCCAGGTTGGGCCGCAATGCGCCGAGATCGATCCCGTGCGGATGATCGAACAGCGTCGCCAACGACAACTTGTGCTCGGATTGATCGCCGTAGTCCCCCATGCGCAAGCCCATGTCGATCATCTCCGCCGGCGGCAAGGTCGGCTTCAGTTCCTTGCCGGTAAGCTTTGCAAAGGCTTTGGCCAGGCCGACGAAGATTTCCCAGTCATGCAGCGCACCTTGCGGTTTGGCAAGGATCGCGCGATTGAAACGGCTGACGTTGCGCACCGCGAACAGGTTGAACGTGGTGTCGTAATGATCGTTCTCCAACGCTGATGTGGACGGCAGAATCAGATCTGCGTATCGGGTCGTCTCGTTGATGTACAGGTCGATACTGACCATGAACTCCAACCCATCGAGCGCCTGCTCGAGCTGCCGGCCATTGGGCGTCGAAAGCACCGGGTTGCCTGCCACGGTAATCAGCGCACGTACCTGGCCCTCGCCGTCGGTGAGCATTTCTTCGGCCAGCGCCGACACCGGCAGCTCACCGCCATATTCCGGGCGCCCGGACACGCGGCTTTGCCATTTGTTGAAATGCCCACCCGACGTGGACGCCACCAGATCCACCGCCGGCGACGTGCACAGCGCACCGCCGACCCGGTCGAGATTGCCAGTGACCAGGTTGATCAATTGCACCAGCCAATGACACAGCGTGCCAAATGCCTGCGCCGACACGCCCATACGCCCGTAGCAAACGGCACTTGGCGCGGCGGCGAAGTCACGGGCCAACTGACGAATCTGTTCGGCAGGCACGGCACACAGCGGGCTCATCGCCTCTGCGCTGAAGGTCGCCACTGCCGAGCGCACATCGTCCAGCCCTTCGACGGGCAAATGGCTGTCGCGGGTCAGCCATTCATCGAACAAGGTATTGAGCACCCCGAACAATAACGCCGCATCACCGCCCGGACGTACGAACAGATGCTGATCGGCCATGGCCGCCGTCTCGCTACGCCGGGGATCGACCACGACAATTTTGCCGCCCCGCGACTGAATTGCCTTCAGGCGTTTTTCGACATCCGGCACGGTCATGATGCTGCCGTTGGACGCCAGCGGATTGCCGCCGAGGATCAGCATAAAGTCGGTGTGATCAATATCCGGAATCGGCAGCAGCAGGCCATGGCCGTACATCAAATGGCTGGTGAGGTGATGCGGCAACTGGTCGACGGAGGTTGCCGAAAAACGATTACGGGTTTTCAGCAGCCCCAGGAAATAATTGCTGTGGGTCATCAGCCCGTAGTTGTGCACGCTCGGGTTGCCTTGATAGACGGCCACCGCGTTCTGCCCGTGACGTGCCTGGATCGCCGCCAATCGTTCGGCGACAAGCTGGAATGCATCGTCCCAGCCAATGGGCAGCCATTCATTGCCCACGCGTTGCATCGGTTGACGCAGGCGATCCGGATCATTCTGAATGTCTTGCAACGCCACGGCTTTGGGGCAGATATGTCCACGGCTGAACGTGTCCTGTGCATCACCCTTGATCGAGGTAATGGCAACCGCGCCGTCGGTTTCGCTGGTTTCAATGGTCAAGCCGCAGATGGCTTCACACAGGTGGCACGCACGGTGATGAAGAGTCTTGGTCATGGCCATTCTCTGTCTTGTTCTGGGCAGGCAATGACGCCCACGGGATCAAAACTATGGCCCGAGCCTCGGTACTGCGCCAGCGACGTTCGTCTTGTGAATCGGCCGCCATCAGGCGAGCCGATAGATCGCAACCCTCAGTTCGACGGAAGCCGGGGCGGCGCGGCCAACTGGATTTCCTGAACGGTTTCGATCTGCTCGTGGGCGACGTGGACGCCGGTGAGTTCGCCGATCAGGCGCCAATGCTCGTCAAGCCCGGCGCTGATGGTCGCCATGCGATCGATCATGTGTCGGCCGGCAGCCTTGGTCACTTCGTCATCACTGCGTAACAACTCGAAAGACATCGAGGTGACAGAAGCGGTGAGGTGGGTCAATGAGCGTGCCGTGTGGCCCAGCAATTCCATTAACAACTGTTCTTTCGATTCCATGCGTTGGCTTCCTGCGTCGCTCGTGGCGTAGTTATAACTCAGCACTTTGCTTTAGCAAATATTTCAGGTCGTCCATCCGACGAGCCGAACGCCGGTCTGCGCAGCCGCGAAGCGACTCTTGTCACGCCTGCTGCGTCCTGCACGATTGCCAAGCCACAAGGCGCCAGTGTACAAATGGGTCGCTGCTGTCATAAAACAGGCTTGAAAAGCGCGATCTCGATGCACCCTTCGCCCCGCTCGAATCCCCTGAAACCGTAGCCCGATTGGCAAGACGCGACATTTAATTATAAGATCGCGCCTTCCCCCTATTTCGTCGCCCCGTGCGGCTTACGCCGCAGGTCTCGCCCGTTGTTCCGTTAAACAAGGCTTTGAGCATCTGCGGTTTGTAGCAAAAAGGTAGTCAATGATGAGCGCAAGGCACTTTCTCTCCCTGATGGATTGCACGCCCGAAGAGCTGGTCAGCGTGATCCGTCGAGGCGTTGAGCTCAAGGACCTGCGTAACCGCGGCGTACTGTTCGAGCCCCTGAAAAACCGCGTACTGGGGATGATCTTCGAGAAATCCTCGACCCGTACCCGGATCTCCTTCGAGGCCGGCATGATCCAGCTCGGCGGCCAGGCGATTTTCCTCTCGCCGCGCGACACCCAACTGGGCCGTGGCGAGCCGATCGGCGACGCTGCAATTGTGATGTCGAGCATGCTCGATGCGGTGATGATCCGTACCTTTTCCCACAGCACTCTGACCGAATTCGCCGCCAACTCGCGCGTGCCGCTGATCAATGGTTTGTCCGATGACCTGCACCCGTGCCAATTGCTGGCCGACATGCAGACCTTCCTCGAACATCGCGGCTCGATCCAGGGCAAGACCGTGGCCTGGATCGGCGACGGCAACAACATGTGCAACAGCTATATAGAAGCGGCGATCCAGTTCGACTTCCAGTTGCGCATTGCCTGCCCGGAAGGTTACGAACCAAACCCTGAATTCGTGGCCAAGGCCGGCGACCGCGTGACCATCGTCCGCGATCCGCAGGACGCCGTGCGCGGCGCACATCTGGTGAGCACCGACGTCTGGACTTCGATGGGCCAGGAAGAGGAAACCGCCAAGCGCCTCAAGCTGTTCGCCCCGTTCCAGGTCAACCGCGCCCTGCTCGACCTCGCCGCCGACGACGTGCTGTTCATGCACTGCCTGCCGGCCCACCGTGGCGAGGAAATCAGCCTCGACCTGCTCGATGATCCGCGCTCCGTCGCCTGGGATCAGGCCGAAAACCGTCTACACGCACAGAAGGCGCTGCTCGAGTTTCTCGTGCCACCTTCGTACCATCACGCATGAGCCAGCCATTACTGCTTAACCTGCGCAACCTCGCTTGCGGCTATCAGGATCAACGCGTGGTGCAGAACCTCAATCTGCACCTCAACGCCGGTGACATCGGTTGCCTGCTCGGTTCGTCCGGCTGCGGCAAGACCACCACCCTGCGTGCCATTGCCGGTTTTGAACCGGTGCACGAAGGCGAGATCCAGCTCGGCGGCGAGACCATTTCCAGCGCCGGTTTCACCTTGGCCCCGGAAAAGCGCCGGATCGGCATGGTGTTCCAGGACTACGCGTTGTTCCCGCACCTGAGCGTGGCGGACAACATCGCTTTCGGCATCCGCAAGCATCCGCAGAAGGAGCGCGTCACCGAAGAGCTGCTGGAACTGGTCAATCTGAAAGGCCTCGGCACACGGTTTGCGCACGAGTTGTCCGGTGGCCAGCAGCAACGTGTCGCCCTCGCACGCGCCCTGGCGCCAGAACCGCAATTGCTGCTGCTCGATGAGCCCTTCTCCAATCTTGATGGCGAACTGCGCCGCAAGCTCAGCCACGAAGTGCGCGATATCCTCAAGGCCCGTGGCACCAGCGCGATTCTGGTGACTCACGATCAGGAAGAAGCCTTCGCCGTCAGCGATCACGTGGGCGTGTTCAAGGAAGGTCGACTGGAGCAATGGGATACGCCTTACAACCTGTATCACGAACCGGCGACACCCTTTGTCGCCAGTTTCATCGGTCAGGGTTATTTCATTCGCGGTCAGCTCGGTAGCCCGGAATCGGTGCAAACCGAACTCGGCGAACTGCGCGGCAATCGTGCCTACACGTGGCCGATCGGTGGCGCCGTGGATGTGCTGCTGCGCCCGGACGATATCGTTTATGCACCGAACAGCACGCTCAAGGCACGCATCACCGGCAAAACGTTCCTCGGTGCGTCGACACTGTATCGCCTGCAATTGCCGACCGGTGCTCAGCTTGAATCGATTTTCCCGAGCCATGCCGATCATGCAGTGGGTGCACAGGTCGGGATTCGCGTGGCGGCCGAGCATCTGGTGTTGTTCCAGGCTTCCGGCAGCACGGCGGCGCAAATTCCTGCAGTGGAAAACGGTGTGCGGCGGTATAGCGCAGCGCGTTGACCTTGTAGGAGCGAGCCTGCTCGCAGGCTCGCTCCTACAGTGGTTTTATATCAACCCAACATCAGCGTTCCACTGGCGACCAACGTCGCATTCCCGCCGATCTTCACCCGATCACCCTCAAGACGACAGAATAATTCCCCGCCCCGTGCCGAACGCTGATAAGCGCTCAGGCTCGACTTGCCCAGCCGCGCCGCCCAATACGGAATCAAGTTGCAATGCGCCGAGCCGGTCACCGCATCTTCGTTGATGCCGATGACTGGAGCGAAATAGCGCGAGACAAAGTCATGCTGATTACCGCGCGCAGTGATGATGACGCCCGGCCAGGGCAAAGTGGCTACCGCAGCCATATCCGGTTTGCAGTCGAGAACCGCCTGCTCCGATTCCAGCACCACAAACAACGTGTTCGCGCCGAGCACATCAACAGCCTGCACACCCAATGCTCGCTCGACCTCCACAGTCACGCCGACTTCCGTGGGTTCCATTGCCGGGAAATCCAGCCATAGACGTCCACCCTCCCGAGTAACACTCAGCGGCCCGGACTTGCAGATGAAGTCGAGGCGCTCGGTGTCTTCGTTGAAGATCTCGAACAATACATAGGCACTGGCCAGTGTGGCGTGGCCGCACAACGGCACTTCGGTGGAGGGGGTGAACCAGCGGATATGCCAGGCGGATCCTTCACGCACCAGAAACGCGGTCTCCGCCAGGTTGTGTTCGGCGGCGATCTTCTGCATCAATTCATCGGCCAGCCACGCGTCGAGCCGATAGACAATCGCGGGGTTGCCACTGAACGGCCGATCACTGAACGCGTCGACCTGATGAAACGCTAGCTGCATGACGTTCTCCCTGAATTCGTTGGCAAAGCATGCAGCGGTATTCCGATCAGCGCCAGTGACAAAACCGGCCAATTTTCTTCATACAGCGCAGCGGATCAGGCCCGCCCAATGTCGGCAAATTGGGCTTTGGTGTGCTCGGCCAGTACCGCTGGCGCCAATTCGACCTCCAGCCCGCGTCGGCCGGCGCTGACATAAATAGACGCAAAAGGCTGAGCGGAATTGTCGATGAACGTGCGCAAGCGCTTTTTCTGGCCCAGCGGGCTGATGCCGCCCAGCAGATAACCGGTGGATCGTTGCGCCGCTGCCGGATCGGCCATTTCCACTTTTTTCACCCCGGCAGCATGGGCCAACCCCTTGAGGTCGAGCGTTCCGACGACCGGCACCACCGCCACCAATAACTCCCCTTTCTCACTCGCCGCCAGCAGCGTCTTGAACACCTGCGCCGGATCCAGCCCAAGCTTTTCCGCTGCCTCCAAGCCATAAGACGCAGCCTTGGGGTCATGTTCGTAACTGTGCACGCGATGTTCGGCACGAACTTTTTTCAACAAGTCCAACGCAGGGGTCATGGCAGCTCCAGACTCGGCAGTGACGGAAAATGGCTGAACCGGATTCTAGGCGATCAGAGTGTAAAAGGCTCTATCCCGCCCCGTATTTCCGAGGCGGCCACGAAGTTCGACCGTAGGGAACCGGAGCATCATTCACCTGATTAATAGTTTTATTGTGACTGACTGTTCACTTTCGACCTTTGACAGCCGTGTTTCTTGTCTATATTTTTTCGAAACTGAATAATGCGAAAATGTCACCTTGCAGTACCAGCAGCAGACCGGGAACAGGATGGGGATCCTGCCTCGGTGAAAATCGCGCCTTGCCCTGTCGGCAAACGCGCTAGACAACAACAAAAAACGAGGTTTTCAATGACGACTGCTTTACAGCAACCTTCGCTCTCGGGCCAATGCATCGCCGAGTTCCTGGGTACTGCGCTCCTGATCTTTTTTGGTACTGGCTGCGTTGCCGCGCTCAAAGTCGCGGGTGCCAGTTTCGGCTTGTGGGAAATCAGCATCATCTGGGGTGTCGGCGTGAGCCTGGCGATCTACCTCACCGCCGGGGTTTCCGGTGCGCACCTCAATCCTGCCGTGAGTATCGCGCTAACGATTTTTGCTGATTTCGAAAAGCGCAAACTGCCCTTTTATATCTTGTCCCAGGTGGCGGGTGCCTTTTGCGGCGCGTTGCTGGTGTACACGCTGTACAGCAATCTCTTCTTCGATTTCGAACAGACTCACCAGATGATTCGCGGCAGTGAAGCGAGCCTGGAATTGGCCTCGGTGTTCTCCACTTTCCCTAATCCAGCGCTGTCTACCGCCCAGGCTTTCCTGGTCGAGATGATCATTACCGCGATCCTGATGGGCGTGATCATGGCCCTGACCGACGATAACAATGGCTTGCCGCGCGGCCCGATGGCGCCATTGCTGATTGGCCTGCTGATTGCCGTGATTGGCAGCGCAATGGGCCCGCTGACCGGTTTTGCGATGAACCCGGCCCGTGATTTCGGCCCCAAACTGATGACTTTCTTTACCGGCTGGGGTGAAATTTCCTTCACCGGTGCACGCGAGATTCCGTACTTCCTGATTCCGATTTTTGCACCGATTGTCGGTGCCTGCCTCGGCGCTGCCGGGTATCGCGGGCTGATCGCCCGTCACCTGACCGGCGCCACACCTGCTACAAAGGATGCAGAACCGGCCATTGACGGCAAACCAAGAACTTCTTGAAACAGTCGGCGCGGGCTCCTGCCCTTCGAGCCCGCGCCACGGCCCACTCTCCCTTATTTCGTCCAAGGCAATCGACATGACCGACATCGAGAATAAGAACTACATCATTGCCCTTGATCAGGGTACGACCAGCTCCCGCGCAATCATCTTCGACCGCGACGCTAACGTGGTCTGCACCGCGCAGCGCGAATTCGCCCAGCATTACCCGCAGGCCGGTTGGGTCGAGCATGACCCGATGGAAATCTTCGCAACCCAGAGCGCGGTCATGGTCGAAGCCCTGGCTCAGGCCGGTCTGCACCATGACCAGGTCGCTGCCATCGGCATTACCAACCAGCGTGAAACCACCGTGGTCTGGGACAAGACCACCGGTCGCCCGGTCTACAACGCCATCGTCTGGCAATGCCGCCGCAGCACCGAGATCTGTCAGCAACTCAAGCGCGACGGTCACGAGCAATACATCAGCGACACCACCGGCCTGGTCACCGACCCCTACTTCTCCGGCACCAAACTGAAGTGGATCCTCGACAACGTCGAAGGCAGCCGCGAACGTGCGCGCAATGGCGAACTGCTGTTCGGCACCGTCGATAGCTGGCTGATCTGGAAATTCACCGGCGGCAAAGTCCACGTCACCGACTACACCAACGCCTCGCGCACCATGCTCTTCAACATCCATTCGCTGGAATGGGATTCGAAGATGCTGGAGATCCTCGACATCCCGCGCGAAATGCTCCCGCCAGTGAAAGCCTCCTCGGAAATTTACGGTCGCACCAAAAGCGGCATCGCCATCGGCGGTATCGCCGGCGACCAACAGGCTGCGCTGTTCGGCCAGATGTGCGTCGAACCAGGTCAGGCCAAAAACACTTACGGCACCGGTTGCTTCCTGCTGATGAACACCGGCGACAAAGCGGTGAAATCGCAACATGGCATGCTCACCACCATCGCTTGCGGCCCGCGTGGCGAAGTGGCTTACGCCCTTGAGGGCGCAGTGTTCAACGGAGGGTCGACCGTGCAGTGGTTGCGTGATGAACTGAAAATCATCAACGACGCCCACGACACCGAATACTTCGCTGGCAAGGTCAAGGACAGCAACGGTGTGTATCTGGTGCCGGCCTTTACCGGTCTGGGCGCACCGTATTGGGATCCGTACGCCCGTGGCGCATTGTTCGGCCTGACCCGGGGCGTGCGCGTCGACCACATCATCCGTGCCGCACTGGAATCGATCGCTTACCAGACCCGTGACGTCCTCGACGCCATGCAGCAGGACTCCGGCGAACGCCTCAAATCCTTGCGCGTGGACGGCGGCGCGGTGGCGAACAACTTCCTCATGCAGTTCCAGGCCGACATCCTCGGCACACAGGTCGAGCGCCCGAAAATGCGCGAAACCACCGCCCTCGGCGCCGCCTATCTGGCCGGTCTGGCATGCGGTTTCTGGGGCAGTCTGGACGAGTTGCGCGACAAGGCAGTGATCGAGCGCGAATTCGAACCGACCCTGGAAGAAGCCGCGAAAGAGAAACTCTATAAAGGCTGGAAAAAAGCCGTCAGCCGCACCCGAGACTGGGATCGTGAAGACGCTGAATAAGCCAGCTTCGGCATCCGGATAGGGTTGTAACTGGTCGGGAGCTGATTCCTGCGGCATCATGGGCAAATTTTGCACGGCAGCCCAAAGGACGCCCCATGAATCTGCCTCCCCGTCAGCAGCAAATCCTCGAGCTGGTTCGCGAACGCGGCTATGTGAGCATCGAGGAAATGGCCACGCTGTTCGTCGTCACACCGCAAACCATTCGCCGCGACATCAATCAGCTCGCGGAAGCCAATCTGTTGCGTCGCTATCACGGCGGCGCGGCTTACGATTCCAGCGTTGAAAACACCGCCTATGCAATGCGCGCCGATCAGATGCGCGATGAAAAGCAACGCATCGCGGAAGCCATCGCCGCACAGATTCCCGATCACGCCTCGCTGTTCATCAACATCGGCACCACCACCGAATCCATTGCCCGCGCCCTGCTCAACCACAGCCATCTGAAGATCATCACCAACAACCTGAACGTCGCCTCGATGCTCAGTGCCAAAGATGACTTCGACGTGCTGCTCACCGGCGGCAACGTGCGCCGCGACGGCGGTGTTGTAGGTCAGGCGAGCGTGGATTTCATCAATCAGTTCAAGGTCGACTTTGCGCTGGTTGGCATCAGCGGCATCGACGAGGATGGCAGCCTGCTCGACTTTGACTACCAGGAAGTGCGGGTTTCCCAAGCGATCATTGCCAATGCACGCCAGGTGATTCTGGCGGCTGACTCCAGCAAATTCGGGCGCAATGCGATGATTCGCCTGGGGCCGATCAGCCTGGTCGATTGTCTGGTGACTGATCAGCAGCCTGTGCCGGCCCTTGTGCAGTTGTTGAGCCAGCATAAGATTCGGCTGGAAGTCGTTTAGTTTTTCAAGATCAAAAGATCGCAGCCTTCGGCAGCTCTTACAGTTGGATGTGAACCTGTAGGCGCTGCCGAAGGCTGCGATCTTTTGCTTTCATGTTCGAAAATATTCCTTTAACCCCCCTTCAATGAGTTTTTTCAATCGAAGTCGACTGGCCGTGCGCGTCTTTATGGGCTACCATTTTCGCAAATGAACATTAATGTTCGAATTCAAATACGAAAATCAAAAAAGCCAGAGGCCAGCCGATGCCCACTTCTACCTTGCCTACGCCCCCTCTCGCCGAGGTCTACGATATCGCCGTCATTGGCGGTGGGATCAATGGTGTGGGGATCGCAGCGGATGCCGCCGGTCGCGGTCTTTCGGTGTTCCTTTGCGAAAAGGATGACTTGGCCAGCCATACCTCGTCAGCCAGCAGCAAGCTGATTCACGGTGGCCTGCGCTATCTCGAACATTACGAGTTCCGTCTGGTGCGCGAAGCCTTGGCTGAACGCGAAGTGCTGCTGGCCAAGGCGCCGCACATCGTCAAACAGATGCGTTTCGTGTTGCCGCATCGCCCGCACCTGCGTCCGGCCTGGATGATTCGCGCCGGTCTGTTCCTGTACGACAACCTTGGCAAGCGGGAAAAACTGGCCGGCTCGAAGAGTCTTAAATTCGGGGCCGACAGCGCACTGAAAAGCGAAATAACCAAAGGCTTCGAATATTCCGACTGCTGGGTCGATGACGCCCGCCTCGTTGTACTCAACGCCATGGCCGCGCGCGAAAAAGGCGCGCACATTCACACCCAGACCCGTTGCGTCAGCGCCCGTCGCAGCAAAGGTATGTGGCATTTGCATCTGGAGCGCGCCGACGGCAGCCTGCTGTCAATTCGCGCCAAGGCGTTGGTGAACGCCGCCGGCCCGTGGGTCGCCAAGTTCATTCGTGATGACCTGAAGATGGAATCGCCATATGGCATCCGCCTGATCCAAGGCAGCCATGTAATCGTGCCGAAACTGTATGAAGGCGACCACGCGCACATCTTGCAGAACGAAGATCAGCGCATCGTTTTCACCATTCCGTACCTGAATAACTTCACCCTGATCGGTACCACCGACCGCGAGTACACCGGCGACCCGGCGAAAGTGACGATCACTGACGGCGAAACCGATTACCTGCTGAAAGTGGTCAACGCCCACTTCAAAAAGCAGATCAGCCGCGACGACATTCTTCACAGCTATTCCGGCGTGCGTCCGCTGTGCAACGACGAATCCGATAATCCATCGGCCGTGACCCGCGACTACACCCTGGCGTTGTCCGGTGGTGGCGAAGAGGCGCCGCTGCTGTCGGTGTTCGGCGGCAAGCTGACCACCTACCGCAAACTGGCCGAGTCCGCGATGGCGCAGCTGATGCCGTTCTTCACGCAGATGCGCCCGAGCTGGACGGCCAGCGCCACGCTTCCCGGCGGTGAAGACATGACGACTCCGCAGGCCTTGTGCGCACTGATTCGCGACAAGTTCGACTGGGTGCCGACCGAGATCGCACGACGCTGGTCCACTACGTATGGCAGCCGCACCTGGCGGATGCTTGAAGGCGTTGAAACCCTGGCCGACATGGGTGAACACATCGGCGGCGGGCTCTATACCCGTGAGGTGGATTACCTGTGTGCCGAAGAATGGGCGACCGCGGCGCATGACATTCTCTGGCGGCGCAGCAAGCTCGGCTTGTTCACCACGGCGGACGAGCAGCAGAAATTGATGGTCTATCTGAACAAGGTCGAGCAGAACCGCAGCAAGATTGAAGCGGCGTGATATTGCGCTGCATATAGCGCGATATTGCGCAAAACGCAGCCTTCAGTAGGAGCTGCCGCAGGCTGCGATCCTTTGATTTTGTTTTTAAAAGCCAGATCAAAAGATCGCAGCCTGCGGCAGCTCCTAGAGGGGTGATCGTCCATTCGGTTTTCCGAACGTGGCGCGCAAGTCTATTCGGTAAACCGGATCAATCAACTTTCCATTCGCCGCCATAAAACTTTAATCTCGTTATAAATCAGCAGGTTACCTATAACCGACTGGTCTGGCACGACTCATGCTCTACACTCTTCGACGAATGTCTGTTGTGCCAACACCTCAGGAGCCGTCAGGCATTCGAAGCACAAAAGGGCCGACTCAACTGGCTCCATAAAAAAAACAATGTCGAGGAAAATTTGATGCGTATCGTTCCCCATATCCTGGGCGCAGCCATTGCTGCCGCTCTGATCAGCACGCCAGTTTTCGCCGCCGAACTCACCGGCACCCTGAAGAAGATCAAAGACTCGGGCACCATCACCCTGGGCCACCGCGACGCTTCCATCCCGTTTTCCTACATTGCAGACGCTTCCGGCAAACCGGTCGGTTATTCCCACGATATCCAGCTGGCCATCGTCGAAGCGATCAAGAAAGACCTGGACATCCCGAACCTTCAGGTCAAATACAACCTGGTCACCTCGCAAACCCGCATCCCGCTGGTGCAGAACGGCACCGTGGACGTCGAGTGCGGTTCCACCACCAACAACGTAGAGCGTCAGCAGCAAGTTGACTTCTCTGTCGGCATCTTCGAAATCGGTACCCGTCTTCTCTCCAAGAAAGACTCCAAGTACAAGGATTTCGACGATCTCAGAGGCAAGAACGTCGTGACCACCGCCGGCACTACGTCCGAGCGCATCATCAAAGCGATGAACGCCGACAAGCAGATGGGCATGAACGTCATCTCCGCCAAAGACCACGGCGAGTCCTTCCAGATGCTGGAATCGGGCCGCGCTGTTGCGTTCATGATGGACGACGCCCTGCTCGCCGGCGAAGCCGCAAAGGCCAAGAAAGCCACCGACTGGGAAGTCACCGGCACGCCACAGTCGTACGAAATCTACGGCTGCATGGTGCGCAAGGGCGATGCCCCGTTCAAGAAAGCCGTGGATGACGCCATCGTCGCCACTTACAAGTCGGGCGAGATCAACAAGATCTACGAGAAGTGGTTCATGCAGCCAATTCCGCCAAAAAACCTGAACCTGAATTTCCCGATGAGCGACGAGCTCAAGGCACTGATCGCCAATCCGACCGACAAAGCGGCTGACGACAAGAAGTCCTGATTTCTGACTAACCTTATCCTCTGAAGGGGCGCCTGCCTTTTCAGGGGATGGTCACTCCCTGCTGGCAGTATCTGGAAACACTCGAACCGGTGGCTGTCGAGCCGATCGCGTGTGCCTGATCTTCTTGATCAGGCGGGAACGGAGTTTCCCCAGGCGGGCACTTGTACATCGATTGAATCCGAGGGGAGACCCTAATGAATTACAACTGGGACTGGGGCGTGTTCTTCAAGTCCACCGGCGTGGGCAGCGAGACGTATCTCGACTGGTTCATCTCCGGTCTGGGCTGGACTATCGCCATCGCCATCGTGGCCTGGATCATCGCGCTGCTGCTGGGCTCGATCCTGGGTGTCATGCGCACCGTGCCGAACCGCCTCTTGTCGGGTTTCGCCACCTGCTACGTCGAGCTGTTTCGCAACGTGCCGCTGCTGGTTCAGCTGTTTATCTGGTACTTCCTGGTGCCCGATCTGCTGCCGCCAGATCTGCAAGAGTGGTACAAACAGGATCTGAACCCGACCACCTCGGCCTATCTGAGCGTTGTCGTGTGTCTGGGCCTGTTCACCGCCGCCCGCGTCTGTGAGCAAGTGCGCACAGGCATCCAGGCGCTGCCGCCCGGCCAGGAGTCCGCCGCCCGCGCGATGGGTTTCAAGTTGCCGCAAATCTACTGGAACGTTCTGCTGCCCCAGGCCTACCGGATCATCATTCCGCCGCTCACCTCGGAATTCCTGAACGTGTTCAAGAACTCCTCCGTGGCCTCGCTGATCGGCCTGATGGAACTGCTCGCGCAGACCAAACAGACCGCCGAGTTCTCGGCCAACCTGTTTGAAGCGTTCACCCTTGCCACCCTGATCTATTTCACCCTGAACATGAGCTTGATGCTGCTGATGCGCATGGTCGAGAAGAAAGTCGCCGTTCCCGGCCTGATCTCCGTGGGGGGTAAATAATGGAATTCGATTTCAGTGGCATCGTCCCGGCCATTCCCGGTTTGTGGAATGGCATGGTGATGACCCTCAAACTGATGGCGATGGGTGTCGTGGGCGGGATGATTCTCGGCACGATCCTGGCGCTGTGTCGTCTGTCGCACAGCAAACTGCTTTCGAACATCGCTGGTGCGTACGTCAACTATTTCCGTTCGATCCCGTTGCTCCTGGTAATCACCTGGTTCTACCTGGCGGTGCCGTTCGTGCTGCGCTGGATCACCGGCGAAGACACGCCGATCGGCGCGTTCACCTCATGCGTCGTGGCGTTCATGATGTTCGAAGCGGCCTACTTCTGCGAAATCGTCCGGGCCGGCGTGCAGTCGATCCCGAAGGGTCAGATGGGCGCGGCACAAGCGCTGGGCATGAACTACGGCCAGATGATGCGCCTGATCATCCTGCCGCAGGCGTTCCGCAAAATGACCCCGTTGCTGCTGCAGCAAAGCATCATTCTGTTCCAGGACACTTCGTTGGTTTACACCGTAGGTCTGGTCGACTTCCTCAACGCGTCCCGCGCCAGTGGCGACATCATTGGCCGTTCGAATGAGTTCCTGATCATTGCAGGTCTCGTGTACTTCATCATCAGCTTCGCCGCCTCACGGCTGGTCAAGCGTCTGCAAAAAAGGTTCGCCGTATGATCTCTATCAAGAACATCAACAAGTGGTATGGCGACTTCCAGGTGCTGACCGATTGCAGCACCGAGGTCAAGAAAGGCGAAGTGATCGTGGTCTGCGGGCCATCGGGTTCGGGTAAATCGACCCTGATCAAATGCGTCAACGCGCTGGAACCGTTTCAGAAAGGTGACGTCGTGGTCGACGGCACGTCGATCGCCGACCCGAAGACCAACCTGCCGAAACTGCGTTCGCGCGTCGGCATGGTGTTCCAGCATTTCGAACTGTTCCCGCACCTGACCATCACCGAAAACCTGACCATTGCGCAGATCAAGGTGCTGGGTCGCAGCAAGGAAGAGGCGACCAAGAAAGGTCTGCAACTGCTTGAGCGCGTTGGCTTGTCGGCCCATGCCCACAAGCATCCGGGCCAACTCTCCGGCGGTCAGCAACAGCGTGTGGCAATCGCCCGTGCGCTGGCGATGGATCCGATCGTCATGCTGTTCGACGAACCGACCTCGGCCCTCGACCCGGAAATGGTCAACGAAGTGCTCGACGTCATGGTGCAACTGGCCCACGAAGGCATGACCATGATGTGCGTGACTCACGAAATGGGCTTCGCCCGCAAAGTGGCTGACCGCGTGATCTTCATGGACGCAGGCAAAATCATCGAAGACTGCCCGAAAGAAGAGTTCTTCGGCGACATCAGCGCCCGCTCCGAACGTGCGCAGCACTTCCTCGAAAAAATCCTGCAGCACTAAGTCACACGCTTGCCGGTTGCAGTGACGTTTCACCCTGCAGGAGTGAGCCCGCTCGCGATTAAGTCCGTACAGTCAACGTTAAAGTTGAATGTCAGTCCGCTATCGCGAGCAGGCTCGCTCCTACAGATGATCGGCGCGGCCTCAGACAAGTATTGTGGTTGACCCAAGGCATCTGTGATGAAATGCGACCCCACCCTCTATCGCGCCACGCCGCCATCACTTGCCGTGAAACCCCGCCTGATTCGCCATCTGTTTTTGCCGCCGCTGGTCATCCTGTTGATGATCGCGCTGGGTTACGCCGGTTTCTGGACCAGTGAACATTTCGGCATCCGCAGCCTTGGCGAAAACGGTCAGCGCCAGCTCGAACTCCACGCTCGAGCGGTCGAAAGCGAGATCAGCAAATACACCTATCTGCCGAGCCTGCTGGAACTGGAAACCAGTGTCCCGCAATTGCTCGCCGATCCGTCCCCGGAATACCGCAAGACCGTCAACGAATACCTGGAAGGCCTGAATCGGCGCAGCCGCAGTCGAGCCATCTATGTGATGGACACCACCGGCCGCGTCATGGCCACCAGCAACTGGCGCGATGTCGACAGTTACCTTGGCGAAGACCTGTCTTTCCGTGCCTATTTCCAGGATGCCGTGCGCGGTCAGCCCGGGCGTTTCTATGGCATCGGCAGCACCAACGGCGAGCCCGGTTATTACCTCGCCCACGGCCTTGAAGAGCACGGCAAAATCATCGGCGTCGCCGTGGTCAAGGTGCGTCTTGAGGCCATGGAAGAACGCTGGCAGCGCGCGCGGCTGGAAGCATTTGTCAGCGACGAGAACGGCATCATCATCTTGTCGAGCGATCCGGCGCGGCGTCTCAAATCGGTGATCCCGCTGAGCGACGACACCAAGGAAAAACTCGCCCGCAGCCTTCAGTACTACTGGTTCCCGCTCAACGAACTGCAGCCGCTGGCCCGGGAAACCCTGTCCGAAGGCGCGGAAAAACTCACCTTCCCGGCCAACAGCGAAGTCGAGTCCGATGACGATGACATCAGTTACCTGGCGCAAACCCGGCCGCTGAGCGACACCCCATGGAATTTCACCCTGCTCACGCCATTGCAGGACTTGCGCCGCGAGGCAATCAATCAGGGCATTCTGGTGGCCGTGGCCTTCGCGCTGGTGGCGTTTCTGCTGATCGCCTGGAACGAGCGACGCAAGGTGATCGCCACGCGACTCGCCGCCCGCGAAGCCTTGCAGGAAGCCAACAATCAACTGGAGCGACGGATCACCGACCGCACCGCCGACCTGCGCGCCAGCAACGACCGTCTCAAGAGTCAGATCCGCGAACGCCGCCAGGCCGAAGAAACCTTGCGCCGCGCTCAGGATGAACTGGTGCAGGCCGGCAAACTCGCCGCCATCGGCCAGATGTCCACCAGCATCGCCCATGAACTGAATCAGCCGCTGGCGGCGATGCGCACGCTGTCCGGCAACACCATCCGCTTCCTTGAGCGCGGTCAGCTCGATGTCGCCAGCACTAACCTTAAGACCATCAACGACCTGATCGACCGCATGGGCCGGATTACTGCGAACCTGCGGTCCTTCGCCAGGCGTGGCGATGACAAAGGCCAGGCCAGCCTCGGCAAAGCGGTGGATGCTGCCTTGCAAGTGCTGGGCGCACGCGTGGAAAACGCCTCGCTGCAACTGAATCGTGAATTCGATGATGTGCAGGTGCAGATCGACCAGACTCGACTCGAACAGATTCTGGTCAACCTGATCGGGAACGCCCTCGATGCCATGCACGCTCAGCCGCTGCCGACGCTGTGGCTGGAAGGCGAACCCTTCGATGGCAAATACCGCCTGCGGGTGCGCGACAACGGCCACGGTATCGACGCCGAAGCGCGCAAGCATCTGTTCGAACCGTTTTTCACCACCAAGCCCGGTGAACAGGGGCTCGGCCTCGGCCTGACCCTTTCCGCCAGTCTGGCCGCCGCCACCGGCGGACATCTGGGTGTTGAACACCCGGCCAGCGGCGGCACCACTTTCGTCCTCAGTTTACCGTTGGTAAGCCCTTCTCCTGCCGAGCCAATATGAACAACGATCTTAGTGTGCTGATCGTCGAAGACGATCCCCATGTCCTGCTGGGCTGTCAGCAGGCGCTGACCCTTGAGGACATCCCCTGCGTGGGCGTTGGCAGCGCCGAAGAAGCGCTGGAGCGGGTCGGCGACAATTTTGCCGGCATCGTCATCAGCGACATTCGCTTGCCCGGCATCGATGGCCTGGAACTGCTCAAACGCCTCAAGGCCCGAGACCGCAGCCTGCCTGTGGTGCTGATCACCGGCCATGGCGACATCTCGATGGCGGTCGGCGCGATGCAGAATGGCGCCTACGATTTCATGGAAAAACCGTTCTCACCCGAACGCCTGGTCGATGTCGCCCGCCGCGCGCTGGAGCAACGCAGCCTGGCCCGGGAAGTCACCTCGTTGCGCCGGCAACTGGCTGAACGCGATTCGCTGGAGGGGCGCATTATCGGCCGCTCGCCGGCCATGCAGAACCTGCGCGAACTGATCGCTAACGTCGCCGACACTTCCGCCAACGTCTTGATCGAGGGCGAAACCGGCACCGGCAAAGAACTCGTTGCCCGATGCCTGCATGATTTCAGCCGACGACACAGCAAGCAGTTCGTGGCACTCAATTGCGGCGGGCTGCCGGAAAACCTGTTCGAAAGCGAAATTTTCGGTCATGAAGCCAACGCGTTTACGGGCGCCGGCAAACGACGCATCGGCAAGATCGAACACGCCGACGGCGGCACGCTGTTCCTCGATGAAGTGGAAAGCATGCCGTTACCCTTGCAGATCAAACTGCTGCGCGTGTTACAGGAACGCACCCTCGAACGCCTCGGTTCGAACCAGAGCGTCGCGGTGGATTGCCGGGTGATTGCGGCGACCAAGTCCGACCTCGACGCGTCGAGCAAGGCCGGGGAATTTCGCAGCGATCTGTATTACCGCCTCAACGTCGTAACGCTGGAACTGCCGCCGCTGCGCGAGCGGCGCGAGGACATCCTGCAACTGTTCGAGCACTTTTTGCAGCAGTCTTCCCTGCGCTTTGACCGCATCGCTCCCGAACTGGACAACCAGACTTTGTCGAACCTGATGAGCCACGACTGGCCGGGCAACGTGCGTGAATTGCGCAACGTCGCCGAACGCTTCGCCCTGGGTTTGCCGGCGTTCAAGAAGTCGGGGGCGGCGGGTTCAGGACAGGGTCTGGGGTTCGCCGAAGCCGTGGAAGCATTCGAGCGCAACCTGCTCGTCGACGCCTTGCAACGCAGCGGCGGCAACCTGACCCAGGCCAGTCTGGAGCTGGGCATGGCCAAGACCACGCTGTTCGACAAAGTGAAAAAATACGGCCTGAGCCATTAAGCGAGATTGAAGTGGATTTGATTCTGAAGGCGGCAATCGGCGCGGCGGTGGTGTTGATCCTTGCGGCGTTGTCGAAGACCAAAAACTATTACATCGCCGGCCTCGTGCCGCTGTTCCCGACCTTTGCGCTGATCGCCCACTACATCGTCGGCAAGGGCCGTTCGGTGGACGATCTGAAGACCACCATCGTGTTCGGCATGTGGTCGATCATTCCGTATTTCGTTTATCTGGCGACGTTGTACGTGATGGTCGACCGGTTACGACTGGAGGCGTCGCTGGCCGTGGCGGCGGTGGCGTGGCTGATTGCCGCGACCGTACTGGTGACGGTCTGGGTGCGGCTGCACGCCTGAGCAAAAAGCCAATGGCTTAGCGACCGTAAGCATTGGCCAGTTGCGCCGCCGACAATGCGTCCTCAAAGGGCACCGGCACCGACTTCACCGCACCATACAGATTGCGGTAGCGCGAATAACTGCCGTTTTGCGCCAGTTGATAACCGCGCTCCACCACCCGCTGACCATCCAGCACATAGCGCAAGGTTTCCTGAGCCGCGGGCGGCGGTGCCGGCAGCATCAGATCCGTTGCCAACACCCGCATGGACTCGTCGATACACTCGTCGAGCACAGCGCTGACTTTCGCCAGATCGAGACTGCCGTCATCAATGCACTGCTGGCCGCAGCGACGGATCGGCTGGCTCGCCACTTCGATACGCATGCGATACAGCGCCGAACCGGCGATGTCCTGCACCTGCACCTGATTGACCAACACAAAACTGCCGCGATCCGGCGTCAGCATCAGACGAGGCTCTATCAACAAACGCGCAGTGATCTGGCCTTGCCCCTGTTTCAGCCCGGCGACCTGTGAAGCCTGTTGATAGCGTTGCTGCAAACGTTCCTGCAAAGGAACGCCGGCCAGCAGATCGGCCATCGGCCGCGCGTCGTTGAGGGCGGCTTTTTCTGCGTCACGCTGCAAAGTGCCGCTGCCCATTTGCGTGTTGACCAAAGCGGCGACCAATAAGCCCGCTGCTCCGGCCCCGGCGCCCGAACTCGACACCAGGTTGTAACTCGACGAGGCTGCCTTCAGCGCAGCCTTACTGTCGATGACGGTGCTGGCGCCGACAAATGCCGGCGGCAGTTGCACGTCGACCTTGAGCCCGTGGGCCTGGACATAGGGCAACGCCCCTTGATCCTTGAAGCCGGCCTCGGGCGCCGGTTTTTGTGCACAACCGGGTAGCGCCAACAGGGCCAGCGCACAGATGACGGCCACTGAACATTTCATTGCGCGAACGGGGTGATCATTTGCTGACGGCTGTTATCCACCGCCTGATAAAACGCGTTGTTCAAGTTGGTGTACGTCGGCTCGTCCCACTCGCCCTGCGCGGCCTGAACAGCGGCGAACGGCTGGAACCACAGCAGTTTGTTGTCCGCCAGATCGACCACCATGCCCTGGCCACTGACCTGCGCCATTGGCGCACTGGTCGGGACAACGCTGTAATAACTGCGGGTTGCACCGGTGGTGTACACCGTCACCAGCAACAGACGATCAACACCGTAAGCAGCCTTCATCGGGCTCATGTCTTTGGTCATGTAGCCTTCGCGGAATTTGATGTCCTTGTAGGACTTCAAATTGACCCGCTCGTCGATGCGCTTGGCCTTGTAACCTTTAGCCTGAAGCTTGGCGACGATGGCATCGGGCAGCGTTTCAAAGTCTTTGACCTGCCAGGTTTTGACGTTGTCGCTGAGCTTGCTGTTCATGCCCGAATTGATCGCGTAATCGAGAATCCCCTGGTTACCGGTCAGTGCCAGTACCGGCGCTGGCACCTCGGTGATCGCCACGCCGATAGTCGGCTCCTTGGCGTTCCAGAACTGTTGATCCAGCGGCACGGGAGGCTGAACGTTGGCACAGCCAGTGAGGGTGAGGCAGGCCAGCACAGTCAGCATGGCCCAAGTGCGTAGAGCGCGGAAATTCATGTTGCATGTCCCTATGTTTGAAAAAGTCGCTCCCTCTATCGGCAGCAGAATCCCAAACAATAGTGGCACATTGCTATTTTATTGACGACTGAATTTTGTCAGACGCTTCCTACAACAGTTCACGCGACTTCATCGGTTCAATCTGCGCCCAGTGCGACGTGTCCTCACGATGATTTCGCAGGTACGGCAACACCGCCGCCAGCAACGGTTCCTTGAAGGCTTCCTGAAAACGATGGGCCAGGCCTGGAATCAGTTTCAACTGGCTGCCTCGAATATGCGCCGCCAGATGTACGCCGTGCATCACCGGCAGCAACGGGTCAGCGGTGCCGTGCACCACCAGCGTCGGCACCCGCAGCTGATTGAGCAGTGCCACACGGCTTGGTTCGGCGAGGATCGCCATGATTTGGCGTTTCACACCTTCGGGGTTGAACGCCCGGTCGTAGGACAGCGCGGCCTGATGCAGCAAGGCCTGCCGGTCATCCGTGACCGCCGGGCTGCCCAGCGCCGCGAGCAGATCCGCCTGCTGCTCCAGAGCCATTTGCCGGTTCGGCGCACCGCGACGGGCCAATAATTGCACCAGCGCGGCATTCGGTGCCGGCAAACCCTCGGCGCCGGAGCTGCTCATGATCAGTGTCAGGCTTTCGACCCGTTGCGGCGCCATCGCCGCCATGTGCTGGGCGATCATTCCACCCATGCTCGCGCCCAGCACATGGAATTGCTCCACGTGCAATGCGTCCATCAATCCGAGCGCATCGTCGGCCATGTCGGTCAGGCTGTACGGTGCCGACACCGGCAAGCCGAGTTTGTAGCGCAGCACTTCAAAGGTCAGGTTGGCGTCGATCGGAGCCTGCCGCCAGGTCGACAGACCGACATCGCGGTTGTCGTAACGGATCACCCGAAAGCCTTGCTGGCACAGGGCGACCACCACTTCATCCGGCCAGTGAATCAGTTGCCCGCCCAATCCCATGACCAGCAACAGGGCAGGATCCGACGCCCGGCCAATGCTCTGATATGCCAGGCTCACCTGCGACAGATCGACCCGTTCGGTCGGTACGTCGACATCACAACGGGCAGCCGCCAGCGACGGCAGACTGACCAGCAGAACAGCCATAAAAACGATTTTCGAGAAAAATGACGCACCCATGAAAAACACCGAAACGCAGAACCCCAGTAGAGCGCGAGTCTGATGAAGTTTGTTCAAGCGCGCTGCCACAGTTGCGTGACAGTTTGATGAAGAGTGCCGAGCGGTCACCGATGCTCGGCGTTGACCCGTTGTCGACAGCGATGCCAACATGAGACAAACTCACGGCCACCGTCACAACCTTTAGTTATTTTCATGGAGCCTGCAGTGCTTGAAATCCGCCATTTGAAAACCCTGCATGCCCTGCGTGAAGCCGACAGCCTGGTCGATGCCGCCGACCGGTTGCACCTGACTCAGTCGGCCCTCTCCCATCAGTTCAAGGAACTGGAAGAACGGCTGGGCATGCCGCTGTTCGTGCGCAAGACCAAACCGGTGCGTTTCACCAGCGCCGGGTTGCGTCTGCTGCAACTGGCTGATGCGACCTTGCCGCTGCTGCGTGCCGCCGAACGAGACATCAGTCGTCTTGCCGGAGGCACCGCCGGGCGTTTGCACATGGCGATCGAATGCCACAGTTGTTTCCAATGGCTGATGCCGACCATCGACCAGTTCCGCGACGCCTGGCCCGAAGTCGAACTCGATCTCGCTTCAGGCTTCTCGTTTGCTCCGCTGCCGGCCCTGGCCCGCGGCGATCTGGATCTGGTGGTAACGTCCGATCCACTGGAAATCGCCGGCATCACTTACGTACCGCTGTTCACTTACGAAGCCATGCTGGCGGTCGCCAACCAGCATGCGCTGGCGAGCAAACCCTACATCGTCCCCGAAGATCTGCTGAGCGAAACCCTGATCACGTATCCGGTGGAGCGAGATCGGCTGGACATCTTCACCCGCTTCCTCGAACCGGCCGACATTGAACCGGCACAGGTGCGCACCTCGGAACTGACGGTGATGATGATGCAATTGGTGGCGAGCGGCCGTGGCGTCTGCGGCATGCCGCATTGGGCGCTGCATGAATACAGTGCGCGGGGTTACGTGAAGGGCAAGCGTCTGGGCGAAAAAGGCCTGTTCGCCACGCTATACGCCGGGATCCGCGCCGACATGCTGGACGCGCCGTACATGCGCGATTTTCTGCTGACGGCCAAGGACACGTCGTTTTCAACGCTGGATGGGGTCAGCGCGGTGCGCTGATAATCAGATCAAAAGATCGCGGCTTTTCGGCGGCGCCTACAGGGTTCGCCGCGATCTTTTTCAAATCTCCCGCCACATATGAATCTTGTCGAAATAATCCTCGCCCACCCGCACCGCCAGCGGTTCCAGCCCAAACTGAACGAAGCCGCAACGCTGGTACAGCTTGAACGCCGCATCATTGCCGGCGGTAACCGTCAGTTGAACAACCTTCAGCGCCGGATGATCGCGGGCCTCGTCCAGGGCTTTGTGCACCAGTTGATGGCCCATCCCTTGCTGACGAAAATCGGCTGACACGTACATACCGAACAGCGTCGCCTTGTGCCGTGCCTTCTCCCGTGGCTCGAAGGCCAGACCGACGATACCGCCCAACCGGCCAGCGTCGAAGGCACCGAGCACGACATCAAATTTGCTGGTCAGCCGCCCTTCCCACCATGCCAGCGGCATGGCCGCGCGTTCACGGACGCTCGAGGTAAACGCTTGCGGATGGCGGTCGTAGGCCTCAAGCATCAGTGCTCGATAGGCCAAGGCATGGCTGGCATCCAGCCGCTCGATCCACATGGTCATGCCGCTCGCCGCGGTTCAAGCATCAGGCGCAATGCCAGGCCACCAAGCACGAAGCCCATGAAATAACGCTGCACCGCCAGCCAGGTCGGGTTGTGCACGAACCACGACGCAATCCCCGCCGCGAACAGGGCAATAAGCAGATTGACGCAGAAACTGACGCTGATCTGGGTCAGGCCAAGGATCAGGCTCTGCATGAACACCGAGCCGTGTTCAGGGCTGATGAACTGTGGAAAAACCGAGAGATAGAAAACAGCGATTTTCGGGTTCAGCGCACTGGTCAGAAAACCCATGGTGATCAGCTTTCGCGACGAGTCCGGCGGCAATCGCTGTGCTTCGAACGGCGAGCGGGCACCCGGCCTGACCGCTTGCCAGGCCAGCCATAGCAAGTACAACGCACCGGCCCATTTGAGCACTTCGTAAGCCATGGGCACGGCGAGAAAAACCGCCGTCAGCCCCGCCGCCGCTGCGAATACATGCACAAAAAAACCGGCGACCACGCCCAGCAACGACGTGACCCCGGCCTTGCGCCCCTGACAGATCGAACGGGAGATCAGGTAAATCATGTTCGGCCCAGGCGTCAGCACCGTCAGCAACGCGGCGACGGCGAAGATCAGCAAGTCCGGCAGAGGAACCATGGGCGAAATCCTTGTGTGACGTTCAGGCGATGGCCGTCAGCGAGGCTCGATAAAACGGCAGGATCAGGTCGCGTGTCAATGGCGCCAGCACGACATCGCCGACAGTCGCCGGATCGATCCACATCACCTCGTCGATTTCGGCGGCCGGGGTGACATCGACATCGAGGGTCAGTAGAAAGATGTCCGCCTGTACGACGTGTCCCGGCTCGTTGGCGGCGGGTGCGGAAAATTGGCCGAGGAACGTCGCTCGTGTCGGGTCGATGATCAGTCCCAACTCTTCTTCCAGCTCTCGGGCCAACGCGTGGACAGGTTGCTCGTGAGCCTCGATCTTGCCCCCCGGTTGCATGAACGCCGTGGTGCCGCGCTTGCGCACCAGCAAGGTCTGACCGTCAGCGCGAATCAACAAAGCAGCGGCGATACGAATCAGCGGAACAGTCGACATAACAAAAGACCTGACGAAAAACACCAAGCATCCCAAACCCCTGTAGCCGCTGTCGAGTAAAACGAGGCTGCGATCTTTTGCCTGTCGATCTGCTCCCCTTGGTTGGCACGACGCACCGGAAGGTATGAGTGAGGGGATCAATCAACAGGCGTATGCTTCGCTTCCAGAAATCCCGTAGGCACCGAGCTTGCTCGCGACAGCATCTGGTCAGGCAGCCAATAGCTGAAAGACAAACCGCTATCGCGAGCAAGCTCGGCTCCTACACAAAACAGTCCGAACCAAGGAAACCGTATGAGCCTGTCCCTCCTGAGCCGTTACGCCTTCTTTGCCGTCTGCGTGATGTTCACCCTCGCCAGCCTGCCTTTCCTCGAACACGACTGGCTCTGGCCGATCACTGCTGTCACCGGCGTGTTGAGCCTGATCGGTATTTTCGACCTGCTGCAAAGTCCTCATGCGGTGCGCCGCAACTATCCGATTCTGGGCAACATCCGTTATCTGGTCGAAGCCATCCGCCCGGAAATCCGTCAATACCTGCTCGAATCCGACAGCGATGCCCTGCCCTTCTCCCGGGCCCAGCGTTCGCTGGTGTATTCGCGAGCGAAAAACGAAACCGCCGACAAGCCTTTCGGCACCCTGATTGACGTTTATCAGTCCGGTTTCGAGTTCATCGGCCACTCGATGCGCCCGGCGCCGTTGAGCGACCCGAGCAGTTTCCGTGTCACCGTCGGCGGCCCGCAATGCACCCAACCGTACTCGGCGTCAGTGTTCAACATTTCAGCCATGAGTTTCGGCTCGCTCAGCGCCAACGCCATCCGGGCATTGAACCAGGGTGCGAAACTCGGCAATTTTGCCCACGACACCGGTGAAGGCAGCATCAGCGCGTATCACCGCGAGCACGGTGGTGATCTCACTTGGGAACTGGGCAGCGGTTATTTCGGTTGCCGCACCAGCGACGGTCGTTTCGACCCGGAACGCTTCGCCGCCCAGGCCCAGACCCCGCAAGTGCGGATGATCGAAATCAAAATGAGCCAGGGCGCCAAACCTGGTCACGGCGGCATTCTGCCCAAGCACAAAGTCACCCAGGAAATTGCCGACACGCGCGGCATCATGATGGGCGAAGACTGCATCTCGCCGTCACGCCACAGCGCCTTTTCCACGCCCATCGAATTGATGCACTTCATCCAGCAACTGCGTGAGCTGTCCGGCGGCAAACCGGTGGGTTTCAAGTTCTGCCTCGGCCATCCATGGGAGTTCATGGGCATCGCCAAAGCCATGCTGGAGACCGGCATCCTCCCGGACTTCATCGTCGTCGATGGCAAGGAAGGTGGCACCGGCGCCGCACCGGTGGAATTCACCGACCACATCGGCGTACCGCTGCGTGAAGGCCTGCTGTTCGTGCATAACACCCTGGTCGGCCTTAACCTGCGCGACAAGATCAAACTCGGCGCCAGCGGCAAAATCGTCAGCGCCTTCGACATCGCCAGCGTCCTGGCCATCGGCGCTGACTGGGCCAACTCGGCGCGCGGCTTCATGTTCGCCATCGGCTGCATCCAGTCGCAGTCTTGTCACACCAACAAATGCCCGACCGGTGTAGCAACTCAGGACACCTTGCGCCAACGCGCCCTCGTCGTCCCGGACAAGGCTCAGCGCGTCTTCAGCTTCCACCGCAATACGCTCAAAGCGTTGGCCGAAATGCTCGCCGCCGCCGGCCTCGATCACCCCTCGCAACTGTCGGCCAAGCACCTGGTTCGACGCATGTCGGCGACCGAGATCAAACTGTTCTCGCAACTGCATGTGTTTTTGAAACCGGGGGAATTGCTCACCGGGGAAGTGAATGGCGCGTTCTATTCGCGGATGTGGCAGATGGCGCGGGCGGACAGTTTTGAGCCGCAGGAGATTGCGGCGGCTTAGTCGTAATTATTGCTTTTTTCTAACGGAAGCGATGTTCAGCGATAATCGTAATCTTTCATCTCTGTCCATCGCTTCATTACAACATAGCCAGTTTTCTCCGACACATAGATGTCGTAATATCGGCTACTAAGCGACCGCTGACAATCACTGCAAACAGTAAAATCGTGTTTGTAATTGTAGACGCCCACCACGTTTGTTAATCCCGCTGCCCGCACACTTTCAGGCAGTAACACAAAATCCAATCCAAGAATAAAGGCTATTGCCGGGTTATTTTTCAACGTTCGCTGCGCCCCCGGAATCCAAAGATAACTAACGTCGGCCACCAAATAGATAGTCTCCAGTTCCCGAAGACGAGCATGGCCCATGACGTCATAACTCAAGCTTTGAATAACCACCCACTCAAATTGCTTTTTAGCTAACATCACTCGCCCATAAGCAAAAGAAAAACTCAACATAAACAACAATGGAACGGCTAGAAAAAAAGTCAAATGACGATTTAACTTCAACAATCCTTTTCGGCAAAAAAGCATCAAAAAAATCAGAAGTGGCGAAACACCCATCAAATTTCTAGCACCGGGATAAGAGACCCGCACGAAAAGATCAATCCCATAAACCGCTAACAGCAACCCAAGCAATGCACACAAATAGACGACAAGCGTTATCGACTTAGCCACGCTACCTTTTTGTCGAATAGCGACCCGATATCCAACCAATATAAAACTAGAAATCGCCACCATAGCTAGCGATAAAAACATCCAGGCGTTGCCAGCAGTAAACACAAGAAAAATGTTATCGGTGATGGAAATAATGCGTATCAGTATTTGATTGACACCTGAACTATCAGGTTCGACAAACCCCTGACGGTCACCGCCAATAAGTTGATACGCCGTGAGGTAATATACGAAAAGACCGCTTATCAAATGAGCTATACAGAGTTGGACGGTATTAAGGATGGTACGTAAACTCACTCCTGAAGAAATACAATGAATAATTTCGACACACGCTAGACCAATAAAAACATTCAGGCAGATTTGATAAAACGAAAGTGCGACCGCGATCAATATTGCTGAAAACGCGACGCACCAACCTGCATGGACGCCTTTTATCGTAACCGCGTAGATGACGGCAACAAGGCCAAACACCATACTTGGCCCATCATACTGATAAGAAAGATTTTGCAAAAAAAAAGGATTGCACCATAACGGCAAGACTACGAGACATTCAATAAATCCCGCTCTCGAAAAATAATGCGTCACCAGTCTTCGCAATGCGAAAGACATAGCCACGGTTGCAATGAGTAAAGGTAATGGAAAGATATTGGTCATCGACGTCGAAAATGTCAGGACGATATACAGCAAATCTGCAAAAGGTCGTCCGTCCCTCGCCCAGCCCTGTATACCAAAGATCCCACGACCCACATCGTCGTTATAGGGGTAGTCAGCGAGTAAAATCGGAACTATATGCAAGATAGTCATCAACTGAAAGAAAACATAAATCTCTAGCGGGCTCCACGGCCGGCCAAGAAAATTTTTACTTTCCCTGTTATAAGTAGCCGTTACTTTTGTCATATGTCACGCTTTCGACTAAACCATCACCGACTTCCAACCTAAGTCATGCCGATGGGTGGGTCTACTGACAGAAATAACAGGTCAAGGGGTGTATCCGACGAGCGGTCAAGTCTGTTACCAGCGCAGAATTCTATTGCGCGGCGGCTCTTTCATGACGATGAATCCGTAATCGCCGATCAGGTAAATCCGGTAGTACTGCGTTTCCAGCAGCGGTGGAAAGCCCTGATAACCCACGTGAGTGGCATTGCGCCGCTCGCGCTCGGCGACGACGTTGGTGATTCCGGCGGCCGGCAAATTTTCGGCGAGCATGAAATAGTCGACATTGAGCAAATAACGCAACACCGGCAAGCGCTGGAACGACCCGGCAGCACTCGTCAGCCAATGATCAGAATAGGTCACCGCCAGATAAATCCGCTTGGCTTCTCGCAATTCGCGGTAAGCGGAAATGTCGTGGCTCAGGCTGAACAGGGCGTTGTCGGCGATGGTTTTCTGCATCGACAGCACCCGGCCATAAGCGAAGGACAGCGAAAGCATCGCCAATAGCGGGATCGCCAGCAGCAACGGCATTCGTCGATGCATCGAGGCCAGCGCAAAAAAAGCAAGATAGAAAAGCAGAACTAGCAACACGCCAAACCCCATCAGGGTACGGGCGCCTTCGTTGAAATCGCGAAAAAACAGGGACATGCCCGGCACCAGCAGCACCAGTGTTCCCAGCGCCAGCAAGCAGATCAGACCGGGGACGAAGCTTTTCCAGCGTCCGGTATTCGATCGTCCTAGCTTTGCACCGCCGATCAGCGCACAAAGCATCAACACTGCTGAAACGCCCGCGTAACCACCGTGGAATAGCAGTGTGGTTTTCTCCAGCACTCGCCCTATGTTGATGCTGATCTGCAGCAGCGGCTCGGCCGTCCAATCCAGCAGCGCCTGCCGTTGCGGTTGCATGTACGGATACGCAGTGATGCCGTAGATGAATATCCCCAGCGCCAGTTGAGCCAGTTTCAAGCCAAGCATTCTGCCAACAACCGTCCATGACAGGCGCCGTTCGACTGCCCTGACGACTTCCACGCAAGATAAGCCGAGAAAGACGTTGAGACTGATCTGATAGAGCCCCAACGCCAGCGCGATCAGCAACGCCGGAACCACCCAGCGCTGCACCCGGCCGGAGCCACAAAACGTCATCGCGTAGACGACAGCAACCAGACTCAGCGCCATGCTGGGGCCGTCGTATTGATACGACAGATTTTGCAGCAGGAACGGGTTATACCAGAGCGGCAATACCACCAGACAACAGGCCAGCGTCGGCTCGGGGAAGTAGTGAAACGTCAGGCGGGTGAGCGCCAGACTGATGATCCCGGTGACCAACAGCAATGGCAGCGGAAAGATGTTCGGCGCACCACCGGTAAAGGTCAGCGCCTGGTAAAACCAGTCGGCGAACAACCGCCCCTGGCCGGCCCAACTGTTGCCGGCGGCCAGCGCACGCCAGTTGTCATCGATGTACGGGAAGTCCGCGAAAATGATTGGCAGGACAAAGAGCGTGGTCGCGAGCAGAAAAAACAGCGCAACCTGACGGCGGCCGAGTTCTCGAACGAGAAAATCGCTCATCCTCATACCTGCGCCTCTGTTCACTGCTGCGCTGGAAACTGCGTTGATGAAACCTGGAAGATGACGATGCGCCAGAAATCGCCGTATGCGGGGCTTTCAGACCAGTGGTCAACGATCTAAGGATCGCAGCCTCCGGCAATTCCTACAGTCAAAATGCAGCCCCCTACAGAAGCTGCGGAACGCTGCGATTTTTTGATCTTAAAAAAAAACCCCGATCAACCGACCGGGGCTCTCGCTTTCAAACATCACTCTCAAGAAGCAGAACGCACCACACCGTGCGACGCCTCGTTGGGCTGCAACTTGAACACATAAAACAACACGGTCAGCAGCACCAGGAACGCAGGCCCGATATACAGCGCCACACGGGTGTCCGGGAAGTACGCCATCAGGCCGACGACCAGCACCAGAAACCCCAGCGCCAGATACGAACTGACCGGGTACAACCACATTTTATATTTCAGTGCAGCACGTTCGCTGGCACTCAAACCCTTACGGAATTTCAGCTGCGCCAGCAGGATCATCACCCAGGTCCAGATCGCGCCGAACGTCGCGATGGCCGTCACCCAGACGAAGACCTTTTCCGGCACCAGATAGTTGAGCAACACGCCGAGCAGCAACGCGCCGATCGACAGCAACAAGGCGCGACGCGGCACGCCGTTGCTCGACGTCTTGGCGAAACCGGCGGGGGCCTGACCGTTCTGCGCCAGGCTATAAAGCATGCGCCCGGTGCTGAAGATGCCGCCGTTGCACGACGACAGCGCGGCGGTGATGACGACGAAATTGATGATGCCGGCGGCGGTCTTGATGCCCAGGCGTTCGAAAGTCATTACGAAAGGACTGCCTTGAGTGCCGATTTCGTTCCACGGGTAAATCGACAGGATCACGAACAGCGCACCAACGTAGAACAGCAGAATCCGCCAGAACACCGAGCCGATGGCGCTGGGGATGGTCTTCTGCGGGTTCTTCGCTTCACCGGCGGTCAGGCCGATCATTTCGACACCGAGGTAGGCGAACATCACCATTTGCAGCGACATCAACACGCCTTGCACACCGTTGGGCATGAAGCCGCCATGGATCCACAGATTGGAAATGCCCAGCGCCACGCCGTCATTGCCAAAGCCGAACGCAATGATGCCGACGCCGCCGAGTACCATGGCGATGATGGTGACAATCTTGATCAGGGCGAACCAGAACTCGAACTCGCCGAAGGCTTTCACGGCGATCAGGTTGATCGAGCCCATGCTGATCAGCGCCGCGAGGGCCCAGATCCAGCGGGGCACATCGGGAAACCAGATGCCCATGTACACGGCAACGGCGGTGATTTCCGCGACGCAAGTGACCAGCCACAGAAACCAGTAATTCCAGCCGGTGAGAAAGCCCGCTAATGGGCCGAGATAGTCTTGCGCATAGCGGCTGAAAGAGCCGGCGACCGGGTTGTGCACGGCCATTTCGCCGAGGGCACGCATGATCACCAGAATCGCCAGACCGCCGATGATGTAGGAAAGCATGATCGCCGGACCGGCCATCTCGATAGCCTTGGCCGACCCGAGAAACAGACCGACACCGATGCAGGCGCCGAGCGCCATCAAGCGAATGTGCCGTTCGCCAAGTTCGCGTTTGAGCGGACCGCCCTGAGCGGTTTCGCCGTGAGGCAGGTGATTGCCGACTGGCATGGGGTACAACCTCGTCTTGTTATTGGATATGACCACAGAGTGTCGAGGCGTCGACCGATAAGCCTTCGCCTCCCGTCACCGCGCCTGCTTCGTGGGCAAACGCGTCGTGCAGGACAAGCTGCACGATCAGCGGGGCGTTCAGTATAAAAAGGCTTTCGCGGGATTTTTCACTCTATAAACAAAAGCATTCAGCACTAATTCTCGTGAATCAACGGCATGACCCATGACAACACCTGGCTACCAGCCGAAAACTCACGGGAAAATTGGCGCGCGAGTATTGCACAGCATTGGTGCAGCGTCATGCCCCAGCGCCGATGGCGATGATCGTGCGAAGGCTCTACACCGGGGCGTCGAGAACATATACGGCGAAATGTCTGTGGTGATAGAACGTGCAGGTGATAAGCGGGCTTGCCTGTGAGCGAGGGGCTTGCCCCCGTTGCGTGAAGCACTGCCAAAACCGGCAAATCCTGACCACCTGACTCGCCGCACCAACGGAATCAACGAACGCTGCGCCAGCAACCGAAGGCACTCTCCTGCCACCAGAGCTCAATGTTTACTTCTGTTTTTTCAGATGATTAGCCGTCAGTTAAGCGCCACAATTTTTTCACCAGTGCCAACCACCGTCTAAGCTTCAGACAAGTCCGATCAATCTGCGTGAATGGATCAGTCGACTATGGGCGCTTTGTGGCAAACCGATTCGAGTAAAACCGTGGTTCCGACTGAACGTATGGATGAAGCGCCTTCACCTGAAAAACCCCGTCGCAACCGGCATGGCTGGAAGGCCTTCTGGTTGCTGGTGTTGATCATTGCGATTGTGGTGGGATTGGCGGCGAGCAAAGAAATGCGCACTTCACGTTTTCAGTCTCGTGAAGCGAGCAAGTACGCGGCGTCCCTGACTTATGAACTGCAACCAGGCCCCAGCGAGGCGATCCGCTATCCCGGCAATGGCCCGTTCGATCTGCGTCTGGGCTACAGCGCTATGGATGAATTCTTGCCGCGTCTGCTCAAGCGCGATTACGTGATCAGCGAGCAGACCCGATTCTCCCCGGCCTTGATGGGTTACAGCGACAAGGGTCTGTTCGTGCCGTACGCCGAGAAAATCCAGGCCGGCCTGACGATCACTGACTGCCGCGCCGCCCCGCTCTATCAGTACAAATACCCGCAACAGTTATATGCGAGTTTTGCCGCCATTCCGCCGGTGGTGGTCAGCAGCCTGCTGTTTATCGAAAACCGCTTTCTGCTCGACCCCAAACAGCCACTGGCCAACCCGGCGGTCGACTGGCCGCGCTTTGGCATGGCCGCCTATTCACAAGTGGCAAAGTTGCTGCACCTGCCCGGTCAATCCGCCGGCGGCAGCACATTAGCGACGCAACTTGAAAAGTATCGGCACTCGCCGGAGGGTCTGACGGTGTCCGGCGCAGAAAAGATTCGCCAGATGATTTCAGCCAGCGTGCGTGCCTATCAGGCCGGCCCGCAAACCCTGGTGGCGCGGCAGAACATCGTTCGCGACTACCTCAACAGCGTGCCATTGTCGGCGGTGCCCGGGCACGGTGAAGTGCATGGCATGGCCGAAGGTCTGCGCGTCTGGTACGGCGCCGATTTCAACAAGGCCAACGAAGCACTGTCGAGCCCGGCGACGGATGCAAAAACCATGGCCGCCAAAGGCCTGGCCCTGCGTGAAATGCTCTCATTGATGATTGCCCAGCGCCGCCCTTCCCACTATCTCAACAAGGGCCGTGAAGAACTCATCGACCTCACCGACAGCCACTTGCGCGTGCTCAAAAAGAACGGCGTGATCGACGCTGCCTTGGCCGATGCGGCACTGGCCAGCAACATCAGTTATCGCGATTGGCAGACTCAACCGACTATCCAGCCTATTGAAACCAATAAGGGCATCAGTGCCGCCCGCACCCGTCTGGCGTCCATGCTCAATCGCCCGCTGTACGACCTCGACCGCCTCGACCTCTCCGCCACCAGCACCTTGCAAGGCGAACTGCAAACCCAGGCCACCGAGTACCTGAAAAAACTCGCCGACCCGGCCTTCGCCGCGCAGATCGGCTTGCTTGGCGAACGCCTGTTGACCCCCACCAGCACCACACAAGTGCGCTACAGCTTTACGCTGTTCGAACTGACGCCGGACGGCTCACGGGTGCGGGTGCAGACCGACAGCACCGATCAGCCGTTCGACATCAACGAAGGCAGCAAGCTGGAATTGGGCTCAACGGCGAAGATGCGCGTGATGACCACGTACCTGCAGATCATTTCCGAGTTGCACGACAAGTACGCCGGCCTGTCCGTACCGGAGCTGAAGAAAGTCGATGTCCCGGATCAAGATCGACTGAGCCGCTGGGTCGTCGATTACCTGATCCAGAACAAGGATCGCAACTTGCAAACCCTGCTTGGCGCCGCTCTGGATCGCAAATACTCGGCCAGCCCCGGCGAGGCGTTTTTCACCGGTGGCGGCCTGCACACGTTCCACAACTTCCGCAAGGAAGACAACGGACGCATACCGACCCTGCGCGATGCGTTACGCGAATCGATCAACCTGCCGTTCATTCGGCTGATGCGCGATCTGGTGCGCTATACCACCTATTCCGGGCCGAACAACAGCGCCGAACTGCTCAAGGACGATCGCGACCCACGGCGTCAGGAATACCTGGCGTCATTTGCCGACCGCGAAGGCACGACGTTCCAGCTCAAGTTCTGGAAAAAATACAAAAACAAGAACACCCAGGCGCGTCTGGAAACCTTTCTCGACAGCATGCGGCCGACGCCGATCCGCATGGCCGCCGTGCATCGTTATCTGTTTCCGCATGCCGAACAGGCCGAATTCAACACCTTCGTGCGGGCACACCTGAAAGGCGCCAAGCTCAACGAAAAACTCACCGATGAACGCCTTGAACGGCTTTACCTCGCCTACGGCCCGGGCACCTATGACCTGCCGGATCAAGGCTTCATCGCCAAAGTGCATCCACTGGATCTCTGGATGATGGGCTATCTGTTGAATCACCCGGACGCCACCCTCGGCGAGATCGTCAAGGCCAGCCATTTCGAGCGTCAGGAAGTCTACAGCTGGCTGTTCAAGAGCAGGCACAAGGGCGCTCGCGACAGCCGGATCCGCACCATGCTGGAGATCGAAGCGTTTCTCGACATTCATCAGCGCTGGCAAAAAGTCGGTTACCCGTTCGATCACCTCGTACCGTCGCTGGCCACCGCCATCGGCAGTTCCGGCGATCGTCCGGCGGCGCTGGCGGAACTGATCGGCACCATTCTCAACGATGGTGTGCGCATGCCGACCTTGCGCATCGACAGTCTGCATTTCGCCACCGGCACACCTTACGAAACCCGCGTGGTCAACGATCCGCACGTGGGCAAGCGAGTGATGCCATCTGAAGTCGCGACGGCCATGCGCGAAGCGCTTTCGCAAGTGGTGGATGCCGGTACGGCCAAACGGGTGTCCGGCAGTTTCAAACTGGCCGATGGCAGCCCTCTGGCCATGGGCGGCAAGACCGGGACCGGCGACAACCGCATCGCAGCCTTCGGTTCCGGCGGACGGATTCTCAGCTCGAAATCAATCAACCGCACGGCGACGTTCGTGTTCTTCATCGGCGACAACCATTTCGGCACGCTCACCGCGTTCGTGCCCGGCGCCTCGGCGGAGAACTTCAAGTTCACCTCGGCGCTGCCCGTGCAAGTGCTCAAAGGCATGGCGCCGATTCTCACGCCGTATTTGCAACCGGGCAGTGACTCGCAATGCCGTCCGGCTGAACCGGCACAAGTGGCCAGCACCGCGTCGCAGGCATCTCGGCCCCATTGAGCGATCTCAGGCGCCCGGGGCCTTGGCGTTGAACAGCAACATCACGTTGCCGCGGTAATCTCCGGCGCGGTAACCGTTGACGGGCTGCTGCGGTTCGATATCAAGCAGCACCCGCGTGCCTGCTGCGGCATCCTCGGCGGTGACCACCTGCCGGGGGATCATGTCCGGACTCAACTCGACACCGTTGAAGCTGACCCGCAATGGAATGTCATCGCTTTGCCGGCCATTAGAGAGATAAGCCGCACTTTCCAGCCGCGCCTCAATGGCACTGGTGTCGTGCCGCACATCGAAATACTTGCGCACGCTGCTCAGGCGAGAAGTGGGGTAATCCCAATGCAGGCGTTGAGCCTGGTGAATCCAGCCTGGCTCAGCCGGCACGATGAAAAACGCGCGGCCCGGGATGGTCAGGGACACTTCAAAGGTATGTTCCTCTCGAGCCGCCCCGGCCAAGCCGCTTATCAAGGCGCTAATGGCTGCTACCACAAAACCGGCGCTGTGCTTGATCATGTTCGTTACCTGTCACTTGCATTGAAAGCGGCCATCAGCGGCTCACCACTTTGAGGTTCGTCTTCGTCGCGCCTTCCACCAGCATGAACCGGTATTCGCGCCCCTTTTCCTTGTCAAAAGCAAAACGCTTACCCGCCAGCACATGATGTTTGGTGGTCGGCCCGCAATCGGTTTCCTTGGTCAGCGAGCAGCTACGGAACTCATCGACGATCACCACGGTGTTGCCATCATTGCGCAGCTCGTATCGCTCGGCGGTGTCTTCGATAACCGTGGCGAATCGGGCATCTTTTGGCCGCACGAAGAAAATTGTGCCGAACCCGGTCATTACGTTGACCCCCGCCGACAATGTCTTCTTGTAGTCCTCGCGCTCCTCCTGGCTGACGATGAACTCGTCTTCCTTCTCCGGCACCACCGGCACGAAACGCACGCGAAAATAGCGCTCGCGGTCACGCTCGCCCATGTACAACAGACGCGTGCCCTGCATGCCTTTCGCGGGGACGATCAAGCGCGCCGGGCTTGCCATCACGCCGTTGCGCGAGGCGCCATCGGCGGCCGTCTGCACCGGCACTTCCTGCGGCTTGCCCTCGGCGTCGTAAACGATTTCCAGCACATTGACCTTGACGAAAGCGGTACTGTCACCGCTGTTGAACACCCGTTTCAGGTAGGTGCTTTTATCCGCATCGAGGTAGTCGTACACCGCGCCGACGTTGATTTGCGGCCCTGCTTGCGCCACACCGCACATCGCTGCGAATACCCACGGAAAAAAACCACGTTTCATCGATTTCGACTCCCAGAAAAATGCAGATGGCTGATCCCGGCGATTCAAACTTCCGAGTCCCAGATGATGGTGATATTGGTGGACATCACACCGCTGACCCCGGGTTTGAGCAGGTTATTGATGGCATCGCCGGGGATATCGAAATGCAGGACACCGGCCTTGCGATCCAGATATTGAGTCGGCTGAAACGGCATGCTCCAGGTGTTATGCCGCAACGGATACCGGTTGACCGGCCCACCGCTTTCATTGGTCAGGCCCGCCGGCAAGGTGAGGTAGGTGCGCACATCCGTGGAGTTGCCGCCGGCGCCATACATCTTGCAGCGCTCGCCGCCGTTGGAGTTTTGGCACTGCATCATCACCTTGAATCGCGACGAGGCCGAGACATAGAACATTTGGTCGCGGTAGATCCGGGCCGGCTTGCGACCGCCATTGATCCATTGCTGCCAGCCGCCCTCAGGTTCCAGGGCAACCTTGTCGCCGCCCGGTGGCAAGGTGATTTTCAAGGTGTGTTGAACGTCCAGCACAAAGTCGAGCATCAACTGGGAGTCATTCGGCTGCATCTGCGACCCCATATCGAAATCCATACCCGGTCCGATGGTGTACAACAACGACCCGGTGTATAGACCCGATGACATCGCCAACGGATTGGGTGTGCGCAATTCGTAGGCAAAATCCAGCGTATCGAAAGCCATGCGCGGGATTTTGAAAGCGGCTTCTTTCGCGCATTGCGCTTCCACCGGCGACTTCCAGAAAAAACGATAAAAGTTGTCGCCGAATACGCCCACACCGCTGTATCGACAGGGCGCAGGTGCATAAACCCAGCTGTTGCTCGTCCACAGTTTTCGGTGACCTTCGAGCGGATCCGTCACCCCGACCAGATCGGCGGCGTTGTGGCTCAAAACGTATTTAGAGCCGAAGCCGATAATGCGCACCTCAACGGTTTCCGCTTCCTGGGTCTCGCTGTTGGTGACCGTCAATTGCCGCCAGTTGGCCGGCACTTTCATCGCGATGCTGTCACCGGGCGCGATTTCGCCACTGGAATCAAAGCGCAGCGGTAGCTGGATGCTGAACATGCCGTTCTCCGTGCACTCGGCCGGCAGATCTGCGCAATAACCGCTGTTCGGTGTCTTGTTGATGAATACGTTTTTGTGGGGCTGTGCAGGATCGGGCTGGAACAACGCCCGGATTTCGCGGCTCGCCGCTTGTGCCGAGGTCATGCTCATCAACGTCAGCAACCCTAGCAACGCTGTGGATTTCTTCATGCTCAACCCGCCTTCTGTTCGGTGGACGTGACGTCGGCCAGCGTGTCCGGCGTACAACGCAGGTCACCGATCATCAACACGTTGTTTTCACTGCGATGGCGATCCGCTTCGAGACGGAACTGGCACAGCAACTGATTGCCCTGACGCACTTCCAGCGTCGGTGAGCCGGCGTTCATCTCCATCGAGAAGAACCCGTCGACTTCGGTTACCCCGCGACTGGCGTGATTGATCACGTGATGGCCCTTGAGCGGCAGGCCTTGAGCATCGACCAGACGGCCGAGCACGGTCAGGGTTTTCATCACGCGGATCTTGCGATACTCCACGCCGCCCTTGTTCAAGTGGTAGCGGGTTCGGGCCGGTGCGATGGTGGCGGCCGGGACGTTGTTGCCTTCAAAGTCGAAACTCACCGAGCTGTTTTGATACGCCGTGATCGGAATGAAATTACGCCCCGGCTTCAGTGCCGCGCTGCCACCGCTGAAGTCGTCAGCGCGCAAGGCAATGTTCTCGATATCGGACTCGACATCGACGATCATGCCGGCGCCACGCATTTCATGCTGGCTGGTCATCAGCATCTTTTCGCCGCCGACCACCAGTGTGCTGTCCAGGTTCAGGCCACCGGTAAGGTTGCCGTTGTAGGACGAGCGCTGGACGAATCCGTCGCCATTAACCGCATCGGTGCGGAAATTGGCCAGGCTCGACAGGCCGAAGCCATAGGTGTCGGTCAACGCCGTCACCGAAACGTTTTGCAGCACGTGATCCGTGAGGTTTTTGCGCCAGCCGAGGGAGGCGTTGTTGTCACGGCCGCCGTCGCGGTCGGTGCGCGAGCCGATGCTGCCGGTCAACTGCTCGCCGGGAGCCCCCAAGGCAATGTTGATGCTCAAATCAACGCCGCGATTGCGCGCATCGCCACTGCTGTAACTGCCGGGCCGGTCGAACAACGACAAGCGCCAGTTGCCATCGCTGCCAAATACCGTGGTGCGCTGGTTCCAGCCGAGATCGACGCCCATGCCTTCGACGTTGCCTTCGCTGTGGGACACCCGCGCATTGATCGAGCTTTTGCTGGTGATACGGTGATTGAGCGCCAGCGAAGAGTTGCTCGTCTGGCCGATAAACACATTGCGTTGCCGCACCCGCGTGCCATCCGGCAATGTGTCGTAAGTGTCAGTGGTATCAAGCCAGCTGCGGGTATGGCTGAGTACAAGGCTACCGGCGCCATAGCTATAAAGGCTTTGCAGATCCAGGCCGGTACCGTGATCGCGGGTTTGATAAACATTGGCGAACAGGCTGATGTGGTTGGCCAGCGTCCAGTCGATGGACGTGCCGTATTGCAGCTTTTCGCGGATCTGCCGGGCGGACAGGCCCAGGATCACACGCGGGTGCATCAGGTAGTTCACCGAGGCGCCTGCCGTCGGGCTGCCGCTGGACTGCTGATCCCAGTTACTGAGCAGCTTGCTCTCTTCACCGGCGAACACGTTATATCGCCAGCGGTCATCGAGATTGCGCCAGTTGCTGGGCTTGTACACCAGCTCCTGAGTGGTGGAGGTGATCTGTCCATCTTCGATCAGGCGCACTTCCACTTCATAGATCCCGCCGGGCAATGGCCGGGTATCAAGGGTCTGCAAACCGGCGGGCACTGATTGAGTGTTGATCAGTAAACCTTCGCGATAAATCTCTACCGACCCTTGCCGGTTGGCCGTGACGTAAATCGGATAAACACTGGGCATCGCGCTGTTGATGGCCAGGCTGTCGGAACTGCCGGCCATGACGCCGACCGCCGTGTCGGGACTGGTGCCGAACGTGCGCGGCTGGCGGGTCAGCCCTTCGGAAGTGGGAGTGAAGTAGCCCAGGCGAAAGAAATTGCCTCGCAGTTCGCGCTGGGTGTAAAGCTCATGAACTGCGTGATAGAGCTTGTCGTCCGGGCCGCCGAGGCGCGCCACTTGCAGGTTCAACGCCTGACTCCAGTTACCCAGGCTGCCGCTCGCTTCCAACCCGAAGCGCCCGCCCAGATCCTGATCCTGGCCGCCGTTGAGATTGAGCTGATTACGCACCATCAAGCCGTGGCTGCCGCCTTCGGGTTGATCGTAATAACGCTTGGCTTCAAGGTCCCGCTCGGCATTTTGCGTGAGGATCGAGACCAGCGAGTTTTCCAGGTTGTAGTGCACGGCCAACACACCGTCCGGACACGAGCCGGAGCAGTTGCCCAGCGGTACGCCCGGTTTCAGGTAACCGGCCCATTTTTCCCTCTCGGCGCTGCCGAAACGGTTTTCGCTGGTATCGGTGAATTCGAGCAGGGTGATGCGATCATCGCGGGACAACACGACCATCGCCTCGCCCAGCGGCTGGCGGTCGAGTTCCACCCGAACAGCCAGAGGCACATCAAAGAAATGCTCCTCGAAATCCGCAGGCAGGCCTTTGGCCTGGGCCAGAAGACTGCGCGGTGTCGTACCGGCGGGATCGGATGCCGCCGCGCTGGCACAAAACAACAGCGCAAGCGCGGCCGCGATGGATGTCATCGGGAACATGAACTCGTACTCTGATTTCGACAAGTTGAAATCCGGCGGACTAGCCAGCTGGAGGTGTCCGCCGGGTTACGCGACGGGGAACGTCGACGCTGAAGCGCTTGATCAGGCGATCAAGGAGTAATGACCGGTGGCACCGCATCAAATGTCATGGTGACGGCACCGGTATAATCGCCCGGCGCAAACGACGAACCTTTCGCACTGATTTTCAGTGGCGCGCGATAGTTCACGTTGGACTCACTTTCACCCACAACCATTTGTGGGGTCAGGGTCAGTTCCTTGTTGTTGAACATCACTTGCAAATCAATGCTATTGGCGCCGGAGATCAGTTTCGGTGCCGCCTCCAGGCTCGCATGAACCGAACCGTCGATGTTGCGCACATCGAAGAAGCCGTTCACTTCTTTCATCTTGCCGGTGTTCGGGAGGAAACTCATGTCCTGATCCTTGTCGACCAGGTCAGCATCAGTCGGCACCACATAGAAACCGTTAGTCGGTACATGGGCGATAAGGCTGATGGATTGGCGCGCTTCACCGGCAGCGAAGGCCATGGAGGAACCCAGCGCCAGAAAAGCCAGCGGGGCGGCGATTGCGAATTTCTTGAGCATCGGTCAGTACCTGTTTTCTTGAAGGATCGATTGATTGAAAGTTCCAACAACACCCGTTTTCAACACAGGCAATATTGTCAACTTTCAATGCCGGAACATGATCAAGGGTTTGCTTCAGAAAGTAAGCAGGCAACTTCCGATGAGCACGTAGTTCATCCAACCCACGACTGGAAAGAAAAAAGAACAAAAAACACCAAAACAACTCAATAACTGTAAGTTACTTCTTACATACAGTTGCGAAAAAACCATACAGCAATCAGAACCTTTCAAACCAGACTTTGAAAACCGAACATATCATCTTGCTTATTAATAGAGCGATCACTTTAACTTCAAGGTTACAACTTTCTTTATTCATGTTGATCGATTGTCAAAAGCGGTGCCTTGCGCTCAGCGACGACGACCGCCACGACCCTCCACTCGTCGACCCGACGTCTGAGGCAGCCAAAAAGGCCTTGCTCTCGTCAGAAGATATATCTTAAGTTGTATCTAAACACGACGAGAGAAGACGAAAAAATGAGAGACCATCATTCCCCCCACCGTGAACATGGCGACAGCCGCGACGGCTTCGAGAGACGGCCCGGACGCGGCCCCGGCGGGCGAGGCCCACGGGTTTTTGCGCCCGGCGACTTGAAACTGCTGCTGCTGGCGTTGATTGCCGAACAGCCCTGCCATGGCTATGACCTGATCCGCCAGATCGAAGGCATGTTCGAGGGCGCCTACAGCCCCAGCCCTGGCGTGATCTACCCGACGCTGACCTTTCTGGAAGAAAGCGAGCTGATCTCAGGCGACGCCGAGGGCGGCAAAAAACGCTATGCCGTGACCGATGCAGGCAAAGTATCCCTGAGTGAACAAGCGGTGGCCCTCGATGGCGTGCGCATGCGTATCGAAGTCAGCAAACGTTCGCTTCGCGGCCAGGATCGACCGCCGGAAATTCACGAGGCGGTGCACAACCTGCGCCACGCTTTACACATGCATCACGGGCGCTGGAGCCCGGAAGAGATCCGCCGCGTGGCCGCTCTGCTCAATGACACCGCCAAAGCCATTGTCGACGGCCCTGCCCTTCAGTCTGCACAGGAGATTTCTGAATGACCGACGTTGATACCCAAGGCATCCACCGGGTGATGCACGAAATCAAACGCCGCCGCCTCGAAGTGCTGCGGGTGGTCGACCTGACGCCGCGCATGCGCCGTATTACGGTGGGCGGGCCGGAACTGGCCGGGTTCGTCAGTCTCGGCACCGATGACCACGTCAAATTGCTATTCCCGCAGAATGCCGAACAGGTCGCTGCGCTCGAAACCCTGGTGCTTGGCGCCGGCAAGGACAACGGCCCGATGCCGGAAATGCGCGACTACACCCCGCGTCGCTACGATCTCGACACGCTGGAACTGGACATCGACTTCGTCCTGCACGGCGACGGCCCAGCGTCCACTTGGGCGGAACAAGCCGAGCCAGGGCAATTCCTGCACATTGGCGGGCCGCGCGGCTCGATGATCGTGCCGGATATCTTTGACAGCTACCTGTTGATCGGCGACGAAACCGCCCTGCCCGCCATCGCTCGTCGACTCGAAGGCCTGGCGGCCAATCGCAAGGCACTGGTGGTGGTCGAAGTGGAAAACGGCAAGGAGCAACAAGCGCTGGAGAGCGCCGCGCAGGTCAACGTGATCTGGGTGCTGCGCGAAGGCGGGAAGGACAATTTGATGACCACCGTCAAACAATTGCAGGTGCCCAAGGGCAATCTGTATGCGTGGGTGGCGACGGAGAGCAAGGTTTCGCGGCAGATCCGCCGGGTGCTGCTCGATGAGCACGGGCTCGACGATAAATTCGTCAAGGCTGCAGGCTACTGGCGTGCGGAAGGTTCAGAAGACGAATAATTTTTCCTGTCACAGCGAGCCTGCTCGCGATGGGGTGGGTCAGTCATTTTGAAGGTGACAGATATACCGCTATCGCGAGCAGGCTCACTCCTACAGGGTCGCGCGCCAGCGATCTGTTGCGATCATTACCAACCCGATCACCACAAACCCCACCAATATCCCTCCGGCATTGGCAAACACCTGTGGATAACCCAGCGCGGCAACGTCGATGAATGGATAGGCATACGCCCCCAGCAAGTGCCCGCGCAGCAGGGCGTAAGCGAAATACACCGCCGGGTAAATCAGCCACAGCGGCAAATGCCAGAGACGCAACGTCCCTTTCGGCACGCACCACCACCAATACCCAAGAAACACCAGCGGCATCACGTCGTGCAACAGCTCATCGGCGATGAATTGCCAGCCTTGCGGGTGCCACAGATGACGCAGCAATACACTGTATGCCAGGCCGACCACAGCGATGCTGACGGCAATTGCGCTGCTCACCGAGGGACGCAGAAACCAACGCTGTACGGCGGATTCGCGCGCGGTCACGGCACAGGTCAGCACCGTCGCCACCAGCGTGTTGGTCAATACAGTGAAGTAGCTGAAAAAACTCACCAGCCCACCGAGCAGACTGGCGTCGACACTAAAGCGGGCCAGGAAAATCAGATACAGCTGAATGCTCAGACCGGCCCAACCAACCACGGCGGCCAGAAAGATCAGACGATGCCGCGCCACAGTGTTCATCTCAGACCGGTCGCTTGGTGCGCATCAACTTGACGTACAAGCGCTCGACCTTCTCGCGCGCCCACGGCGTCTTGCGCAAAAAGGTCAGGCTCGACTTGATGCTTGGGTCGCTTTTGAAGCAGCGGATATCGACGCGCTCAGCCAGGCCCGACCATTCGTAATGAGTCACCAGCGCAGTGAGGATCTGTTCGAGGGTGACACCGTGCAGCGGATCGGGATTGTGGTCGGTCATGGCAGGCCTTGGGGCAAAGTAAAACGGCGGAAGGCGCGCACCTTAGCCGAGGGAATGATCAGGTGGAAGGCCTTCACTTAAATGTAGGTGAAACCGAAAAATCGCGCCCCGTGCAGGAGCTGCCGCAGGCTCGGGCTGCGGCAGCTCCCACAGGTGTGACATGCGACATTTTGGCGACTGTTACCGATTCCGAAAGAATGCATGTCTGCAAAAGCGCTTTCTCTATTTGTAACAGAACATTATCCTGCCGCTCGTCCGCTGAATCGCTTCTGCCTGCGTCATATCGTAGCGGCCAACTCATCCCCAGAAAAAAGATCAAGAAAGCCATTTTTATGCCCGATTTTCCGTTACTCCGAGACAGCGCTATCTCTTCCTTGCGCCTTTTCGGTGGCTGCACCGCTCTCGGCCTCGCCACCTGTGCAAACGCTGCTCCCGCCTTCGACAACGACTCACCGTGGATGCTCGGTGACTGGAACGGCACCCGTAGCGAACTGGCGGAAAAAGGCTACGACTTCAAGCTCGATTACACCGGCGAGATGGGCAGCAATCTGCACGGCGGTTACGACCACGATCGCACCGCGCGCTACAGCGACCAGTTCGGCTTCGGCACGCATTTTGATCTGCAAAAGATCCTCGGCTGGGACGACGCCGAGTTTCAACTGACGATCACCAAACGCAGCGGCAACAACATCAGCAACGACCGCATCAACGATCCGCGCGTCGGCGGCTTCACCTCGGCGCAGGAAGTCTGGGGCCGTGGGCAGACCACACGCCTGACGCAGATGTGGTATCAGCAAAAATTCTTCGACCAGAAACTCGACATCAAGGTCGGCCGTTTCGGCGAAGGCGAAGACTTCAACACCTTCCCATGCGATTTCCAGAACCTGGCGTTCTGCGGCTCGCAAGTGGGTAACTGGGTCGGCGGCATCTGGTACAACTGGCCGGTCAGCCAGTGGGCGATGCGCGTCAAATATCACCTGACGCCTGAGCTTTATGCACAGGTTGGTGCGTATGAGCAGAACCCGTCCAACCTCGATCGCGGCAACGGCTTCAAACTCAGCGGCAGCGGCACCCAAGGTGCGGTGTTGCCGGTGGAACTGGTGTGGTCGCCAACACTCAACGGCCTGCCGGGCGAATATCGCGCCGGTTATTACTACAGCAACGCCAAGGCCACCGATGCTTATAAAGATCGGAACGGCCAACCGGCAGCGCTCAGCGGCGAAGCCTATCGCAGCGCGTCGAGCAAACACGGCGTGTGGCTCGGCGTGCAACAGCAGATCACCAGCGTTGCCAGCGACAACAGTCGCGGCTTGAGCGTGTTCGCCAACGGCACGATGCACGACAAGAAAACCAACGCGATCGACAACTATGTCCAGGCCGGCGTCGTCTACAAAGGCCTGTTCGACGCCCGCGCCAGGGACGACATCGGTTTCGCGCTGGCCCGCGTCCACGTCAATCCGGCCTACCGCAAGAACGCCGAAGCGACCAATCAGGCCCGCGCCGTCTATGACTACGACGACCCGTCCTATCTGCCGCCGCAAGACACCGAATACAGCGCAGAACTCTATTACGGCGTACACGTCACGAATTGGCTGACCGTGCGCCCGAACCTGCAATACATCCGCCACCCGGGCGGTGTGGACAAGGTCGACGACGCGCTGATCGGCGGGATCAAGATCCAGTCGTCCTTCTAACCCACACCGCAAAAACCTGTGGGAACTGGCTTGCCACCGATAGCGATTTCACGTCCAACATTGAAGTCGCCTGGCACACCGCCATCACTGGCAGGCCAGCTCCCACAGGAACCGAATCACCCGAACACTTTTTAACTGAACCATGCCCGCGCCAGATCGTCATCTACAGTGATTACTGCGTGGGATTACTTGAAACGTCACGGAGAACCAAACTATGAGCACTGAAGGTGCTTTGAGTCGAAGCCGTCTGCTACCGAGCCTGCTCGGCATTGTGCTACTGCTGATGGGCCTGGCCATGCTGGCCGGGGGGATCAAGCTGAGCATGCTCGGCGGCTCGCTGTACTACCTGCTGGCCGGTATCGGCCTGACGATCACCGGCATCCTGTTGCTGATGGCCCGTCGGGCCGCCCTGGGTCTGTACGCACTGGTGCTGTTCGCCAGCACCGTGTGGGCATTGTGGGAAGTCGGTCTGGACTGGTGGCAACTGGTGCCGCGTCTGGCCATGTTGTTCGCACTCGGCATCGTCATGCTGCTGCCGTGGTTCCGTCGTCCGCTGCTGCTGACGGGCGCCGCACCGATGGGCACGCGTGCACTGAGCGTGGCCGTCATCCTCGCTGGCGTTGCCGCGCTGGCCAGCCAGTTCACCAACCCGGGTGAAATCAAGGGCCAACTGGACCGCGACAGCGTCGAAGGCATGACCAACACCGCCCCGGCCATGCCTGACGGTGACTGGAATTCCTACGGCCGCAGCGCCCACGGTGACCGTTACTCGCCTTTGGCGCAGATCACCCCGGCCAACGTGAGCAAACTGGTGCCGGCCTGGACTTACCGCACCGGCGATATCCCCGGCCCGGGCGATCCTGGAGAAACCACCGCCGAAAACACCCCGCTGAAAGTCAACGGTATGCTCTATGTGTGCACGCCGCACAGCCAGGTGATTGCCCTTGATCCGGATTCGGGCAAGGAAATCTGGCGGTTCGATCCGAAGCTGAGCACGCAAAAAGCCGCCAACTTCAAAGGCTGGGCGCACATGACCTGCCGTGGCGTGTCGTACCACGACGACGCGGTCTACGCCTCCGAGCAGAGCCCGACCGGCAGCGCCAACCCGCCAGCCCCGGTCAGCGCCTGCCCGCGCCGGATCTTCCTGCCGACCGCCGACACCCGTCTGATCGCCCTCAACGCCGACACTGGCAAGATGTGCGAAGACTTTGGCGACAAAGGCCAGGTCGACCTGAGCACCAACATCGGCGGCTTCACTGCCGGCGGTTACTACTCCACCTCGCCGCCAGCGGTCACCAAAGACCTCGTTGTGATTGGCGGTCACGTCACCGACAACGTTTCCACCGACGAGCCAAGCGGCGTGATCCGCGCGTTCGACGTGCACACCGGCAAGCTGGTGTGGAACTGGGACAGCGGCAACCCGGACGACACCACGCCGATTGCCGAAGGCAAGACCTACACCCGAAACTCGCCCAATATGTGGTCGATGTTCGCGGTCGACGAAAAACTCGGCATGCTCTACCTGCCGATGGGCAACCAGACCCCGGATCAGTTCGGTGGCGCACGCACCACCGAATCGGAAATGCACGCCGCCGGCCTGACTGCCCTGGACATCGCCACCGGCCAGGTGCGCTGGCACTTCCAGTTCACGCACCATGATCTGTGGGACATGGACGTGGGCGGCCAGCCGACCGTGATGGACATCAAGACCGCTGATGGCGTGAAGCCGGCCGTGCTCGCGTCCACCAAGCAAGGCAGCATCTACGTGCTGGATCGCAGCACCGGCAAGGCCATCGTGCCGATCAATGAAATCCCGGTGCCGCAAGGTGCGGTGGAAGGTGATCGTACTTCGCCGACCCAACCGAAATCCGACCTGCACTTCATGCCACCACCGTTGAAAGAACGCGACATGTGGGGCGTCACCCCGTTTGATCAGATGCTGTGCCGGATCGACTTCAAATCCCTGCGCTACGACGGCCCGTTCACGCCGCCGTCGCTGCAAGGTTCGATCGTTTATCCAGGCAACTTCGGCGTGTTCGACTGGGGCGGCATTTCGGTTGACCCGGTTCGCCAATTGGCCTTCGTTAACCCGAGCTACATGGCGTTCCGCTCCAAACTCGTCCCGGCTGCCGAAGTTGAAGGCGGCCCGGGTCGCAAGAGCGAAACCGAAGGCGTCCAGCCAAACAAAGGCGCGCCGTACGGCGTGATCCTCGAAGCACTGCTGTCGCCAATGGGCTTGCCATGCCAGGCGCCAGCGTGGGGTTACGTGGCGGCAGTCGACCTGACCACTCACAAAACCATCTGGATGCACAAAAACGGCACCGTGCGCGACAGCTCGCCGGTTCCGATCCCGCTGAGCATGGGCGTGCCTAGCCTGGGCGGCACCTTCACCACTGCCGGTGGCGTTGCCTTCCTGAGCGGCACCCTCGACCAGTACCTGCGCGCCTACGACGTGAAAAACGGCAAGCAACTGTGGGAAGGCCGCCTGCCAGCAGGTGCGCAAACCACACCGATGACCTACACCGGCAAGGACGGCAAGCAATACGTGCTCGTCGTGGCAGGCGGTCACGGCTCCCTGGGCACCAAACAAGGTGACTACGTGATCGCGTACAAACTGTCCGAGTAAACATTAGCGGCAGTTGAATAAAGGCGACACCCGCGAGGGTGTCGCCTTTTTTTGTGCCACCTGTAGGCGCTGCGGCACGCTGCGATCTTTTGATCTTGATTTGCTGGTGTGAATATCCGTTGCTGCGGTCACGGCTGCTGGCGGTTTCGCTCTTACAGCGACTCACAGTGTAGGAGCTGCGGCACGCTGCGATCTTTTGATTTGATCTGCTGGTGTGAATATCCGTTTCTGCGGTAACGGCTGCTGGCGGTTTCGCTCTTACAGCGACTCACTTTTCCAAACGCCGAAAAGTAAGCAAAAGGCTTTCGTCCCGGCGTACGGCACTTCGCTTAGGCTCAGTGTTCCCTCGCTACGGTGTCCATCCGGGGGCATCGCCTACGGTTTGCTTCGCTGCACCTCCTCTCGATGTGTGCGGCTTCGCCGCACGGCGCTGCGCGCCTACCCCCGGATGGACACCTTCGCTCGGCCTGCCGAAGGGACGAAGATCAAGAGCCAGATCAAAAGCCAGATCAAAAGCCAGATCAAAAGCCAGATCAAAAGCCAAAGCCAAAGCCAAAGCTAAAGCTAAAGACAGATCACACGATCGCAGCCATCGGCAGCTACAGGGTGAGGTGGTACAACTGAAGAAATTGGTCGGCTGTCAGGCCGCCATCGCTGGCAAGCCAGGCTCCCACAGGGATCGGAGCTGCAGCGTGCTTTTGCTTCTCACCACTCAACAGGATGAGCGTTAGCTCGGCTGCAGCTTTTGATCTGTTGGCCCCTTCGGCAGGCTGAGTGGAGGGATCCCGGAGCGAAGGAACCCCGAGCCTTAGCGAGCGGGCCGAACGTTGGGGCAACCCTTTCTGGTTACTTTTTCGGCGTCTGGAAAAGTGACCCGCCGTAAGGGCGGAACCATAATCCGCCCCCCCCCAAGAAACGGATATACACCCTACCCATTGAAACCACTCAAGCACCGCCCCATCTAAGACCCATACCCCATTGCGCAGGTGCCCCATGAGCGACCAGCAAGAATTCCCTGACAACCCCGACGACTACACCGAAACCGACCACATCGAACACCACACCCCCGGCAAAGGCCTGGCGCTCCCAGGCCAGAACCTGCCGGACAAGGTCTACATCATCCCGATCCACAACCGCCCGTTCTTCCCGGCTCAAGTCCTGCCGGTCATCGTCAACGAAGAACCCTGGGCCGAAACCCTCGATCTGGTGAGCAAATCCGAACACCACTCCCTGGCCCTGTTCTTCATGGACACGCCCCAGGAAGACCCGCGCCACTTCAACACTGACGCACTCCCCGAATACGGCACCCTGGTCAAGGTGCACCACGCCAGCCGCGAAAACGGCAAATTGCAATTCGTCGCCCAAGGCCTGAGCCGCGTACGCATCAAGACCTGGCTCAAGCACCATCGCCCGCCGTATCTGGTGGAAGTCGAATACCCGCACCAGCCGACCGAGCCGACCGACGAGGTCAAGGCCTACGGCATGGCGCTGATCAACGCGATCAAGGAGCTGCTGCCGCTCAACCCGCTGTACAGCGAAGAACTGAAAAACTACCTCAACCGCTTCAGCCCCAATGATCCATCGCCGCTGACCGACTTCGCCGCCGCGTTGACCTCCGCCACCGGATCCGATCTGCAAGGCGTGCTCGACTGCGTGCCGATGCTCAGGCGCATGGAAAAAGTCCTGCCGATGCTGCGCAAGGAAGTCGAAGTCGCGCGCCTGCAGAAAGAAATCTCCGCAGAAGTGAACCGCAAGATCGGTGAGCATCAGCGTGAGTTTTTCCTCAAGGAACAGCTCAAAGTCATCCAGCAGGAACTCGGCCTGACCAAGGACGACCGCAGCGCCGACCTCGAACAGTTCGAACAGCGCCTCGAAGGCAAAACCCTGCCAGCCCAAGTGCAGAAACGCCTCGACGAAGAAATGAACAAGCTGTCGATCCTTGAGACCGGTTCGCCGGAGTACGCGGTCACCCGCAACTACCTCGACTGGGCGACGTCGGTTCCATGGGGCGTCTATGGCGAGGACAAACTCGACCTCAAGCACGCGCGCAAAGTGCTCGATAAACACCACGCAGGCCTCGACGACATCAAGGATCGCATCCTCGAATTCCTCGCGGTCGGTGCTTATAAAGGCGAGATCAGCGGCTCTATCGTCTTGCTCGTCGGCCCGCCGGGCGTGGGCAAGACCAGCGTCGGTAAATCCATCGCCGAATCCCTCGGCCGGCCGTTCTACCGCTTCAGCGTCGGCGGCATGCGCGACGAAGCCGAGATCAAGGGTCACCGCCGCACCTACATCGGCGCGCAGCCGGGCAAACTCGTGCAGGCGTTGAAAGACGTCGAAGTGATGAACCCGGTGATCATGCTCGACGAGATCGACAAGATGGGCCAGAGCTATCAGGGCGACCCGGCCTCGGCGCTGCTGGAAACCCTGGATCCGGAGCAGAACGTCGAGTTTCTCGACCACTACCTCGACCTGCGCATGGACTTGTCGAAAGTCCTGTTCGTCTGCACCGCCAACACCCTGGATTCGATTCCCGGCCCGTTGCTTGACCGGATGGAAGTGATTCGCCTGTCGGGCTACATCACCGAAGAAAAAGTCGCCATCGCCAAGCGTCACCTGTGGCCCAAGCTGCTGGAAAAGGCTGGCGTGTCGAAAGGCAGCCTGAGCATCAGCGACTCTGCCCTGAAAGCTTTGATCGACGGCTATGCCCGTGAAGCTGGCGTGCGCCAGCTGGAAAAACAGATGGGCAAACTGGTGCGCAAAGCGGTGATGAAGCTGATCGACGATGGCAACGCCGTGATCAAGATCGGCCCGAAAGACCTCGAAGCCTCACTCGGTCATCCGGTGTTCCGCAACGAGCAAGTGTTGTCCGGCACCGGCGTGATCACCGGTCTGGCCTGGACCAGCATGGGCGGTGCCACGCTGCCGATCGAAGCGACGCGGATTCACACGCTCAATCGCGGCTTCAAACTGACCGGGCAACTGGGCGACGTGATGAAGGAATCGGCGGAGATCGCCTACAGCTACGTCAGTTCGCATCTGAAGCAGTTCGGCGGCGATGCGAAGTTTTTCGACGAAGCTTTTGTCCACCTGCACGTACCGGAAGGTGCCACTCCCAAAGACGGCCCGAGCGCCGGCGTGACCATGGCCAGCGCCCTGCTCTCGCTCGCCCGCAACCAGCCGCCGAAAAAAGGCGTGGCGATGACCGGTGAACTGACACTGACCGGGCATGTGCTGCCGATTGGCGGGGTACGCGAGAAAGTCATTGCCGCACGGCGGCAGAAGATATTCGAACTGATCCTGCCGGAAGCCAACCGGGGCAACTTCGAAGAATTGCCAGACTATCTGAAGGAAGGCATTACCGTGCATTTCGCCAAGCGGTTTGCGGATGTGGCGAAGGTGCTGTTCTGATCGTTTCGTAGCGCCTGTCGCATCGCTATCGCTGGCAAGCCAGCTCCCACACGTTCTGCACTGTTCACGATGGTGTGTTCACTGATGAACCTGTGGGAACTGGCTTACCAGCGATGGCGCCCGCCAACACAACACCATCGCGCAGACTGTCACACTCCCCGTCATCTTCAGTTATGCTCGCCGTTCGTCGTGAATGCCGGAGCCGCTGAGCCTATGTCCCTCACCCGCCTGTTTGTCCCCCTCGCCCTTTCCTTGCTGTCCGCCTGCGCCACGCAACCGAAGCACAACGTGACCGTGGAAAAACAGAGCGAGTGCCCGGTGAAACTGGTCAACGGACAAACCCTGATCCTGACCTTGCCCAGCAACCCCACCACCGGTTATCGCTGGGCCATCCAGGACTCGGCCGGCGGCGTCTTGCATGCCTTGAGCCCCGAGGTCTACAGCAATCCGGAAGATGCCGGCGTGGTCGGCGCGGCCGGGATTTCCACCTGGCGTTTTCAGGCCTTTGCCACCGGCACCGGGCGCTTGCGCCTGACGTCGCAACAACCGTGGGCGCAGGAAGTGCTGCCGGTGGAAACCTTTGACTGCGCCATTTCGGTGAACTGACCGTGGGCTGGCTGATTCTGGCGCTGATGGGCGCGGTGATGTTTGTCTACGGCATCAGCACCCACGCGACGTTACTGTGCCTGCTGGTCAAACCGCTGCCGGTGCTGGCCATGCTTGGCTGGCTGCACGACGCACCGCCCAGCGAATACCGCCGCTGGATCAGCCTGGGGCTGATTTTCTCTTTGATCGGCGATGTGCTGCTGGCCTGGCCGGTGGATCTGTTTGTATTTGGGCTCGGTGCATTTTTGGTCGCCCATCTGGCGTACCTCAAGGCTTACCTGAGTGATTGCCGTCGATTGGCTGTCGTGCCGCTGATAATCGCTGTCGGCGTGGGCGCGGTGCTGCTGGGCATTCTGATTTCCAGCGGACTCGGACCGCTGTTGGTGCCCGTCGTTGTCTACGGCTTGGCCATCACCGCGATGCTCTGGCGCGCCCTGGCTCGCCTCGGCACCGATGTGCCGAAACGTTCGGCGCTGTTCGCGGCGGCGGGAGCCCTGGCCTTTGTGTTTTCCGACAGCGTGATTGGCATCAATCGCTTTGTTGCGCCGTTTCATGCGGCACCTTACGTGATCATCCTTAGTTACTGGCTAGGGCAGTGGGGGATTACAGCCTCTGCGTTCAGCCGAGTCACGCGCTGAATTCTTCGCGAGCAGGCTCGCGAAAGCGTTGTGGCTGCCGATGTGGAACCCAGCGTCCTCCGGCTTATCAGACAATCCAAGCATCACAGCGCCACTTTGGCTAAAATGCCGGCCTTTCCACCGACACCGCCGGAACCGCCGTGAGCAAAGAACCCGATCGCATTTTCGCCCAGCCCTTGGCCCAGGTGCCTGACTTCGCCTTCAACGAAGACGTGGTGCGGGTGTTCCCGGACATGATCAAGCGCTCGGTGCCGGGTTACCCGACCATTGTCGAAAACCTCGGCGTGCTCGCGGCGCAATTTGCCCAGCCGAACAGCGTACTTTATGACCTCGGCGCGTCACTGGGCGCCGTGACCCAAGCGTTGCGCCGTCATGTGCGCACCGACGGTTGCCGGGTGATCGCGGTGGATAACTCGGCGGCGATGGTCGAACGCTGCCGCGAATATCTGAACGGTCAGGATTCGATGTTCCAGGAGCTGCTGCCGGTCGAGGTGATCGAAGGCGACATCCTCGCCCTCGATTTCGAACCGGCCTCGGTGGTGGCGCTGAACTTCACCCTGCAATTCATCGCCCCCGATCAGCGCACCGCGTTGCTCAGCCGTATCCGTCAATCGTTATTGCCGGGCGGTGCGTTGATCCTCTCGGAAAAGCTGCGTTTCAACGATGCCGAAGAGCACGCGTTGCTCACCGATCTGCATGTCGCGTTCAAACGCGCCAACGGCTACAGCGAATTGGAAATCGCCCAGAAACGCAGCGCCATCGAAAACGTCATGAAGCCCGACAGCCTCGAAGAACACCGCGAACGCCTGTTGGCCGCCGGGTTCTCGAAAGTCGTGCCGTGGTTCCAGTGTCTTAACTTTGCCTCGTTGATTGCCTTGCCATGATTGATTTGTCCCCCCTCGCCCGCCGCCTGGCCGGCACGCCGCTGGCCAATTGGGCCAACACACTGCAAGCGCAACTCGACAAGAAAATGGACAAAGGCCACGGCGATCTGGAGCGCTGGCAAAGTGCGCTCGACGCGTTGCCGAAGATCCAGCCCAGCGAAGTCGATCTGCTCAACGGCCTGACACTGGACACTGATTGCGACGACGACACCCGCGCGCAAATGCGCACCGCCCTGATGGGGCTGTCGCCGTGGCGCAAAGGCCCGTTCGACCTGTTTGGCGTGCATGTCGACACCGAATGGCGCTCGGACTGGAAATGGTCGCGGGTCGCACCGCATCTGGATCTGAAAGGCAAGCGCATCCTCGATGTCGGCTGCGGCAACGGCTACTACATGTGGCGCATGCTCGGCGCCGGGGCCGACAGCGTGATCGGTGTTGACCCGAACTGGCTGTTCTTCTGCCAGTTCCAGGCAGTGCAGCGTTACCTGTCCGAGCCGAATGCCTGGCACTTGCCGTTCCCGTTTGAAGACTTGCCGGCGAACCTCGAAGGCTTCGACACGGTGTTTTCCATGGGCGTGTTCTACCACCGTCGTTCGCCGATCGAGCATTTGCTGGCGTTGAAGGATTGCCTGGTCAAGGGAGGCGAACTGGTGTTGGAAACGCTGGTGATCGAAGGTGATCAGCAGCAGGTGTTGGTGCCGGAAGACCGTTATGCGCAGATGCGCAACGTGTGGTTTCTGCCGTCAGTGCCGGCGCTGGAGTTGTGGTTGCGACGTGCCGGTTTCACGGATGTTCGATGTGTAGACGTGAGCACCACGACTGTCGAAGAACAACGTGGCACCGAATGGATGAAGTATCAGTCACTGAGCGATTTCCTTGATCCGGACGATCACAGCAAGACGGTTGAAGGGCTGCCGGCGCCGATGCGCGCGGTGATCGTCGCCCGTAAATAACCCGTTCTCACAAACACTGCAAAAACTGTGGGAGCTGGCTTGCCAGCGATGGCGTCGGCACATCCAGCATTGATGTCGACTGAAACACCGCTATCGCTGGCAAGCCAGCTCCCACAGGTTTGGTGTTGTTATCTAGATTGTTGGTTTGGCCCGACGGGCCTTGAAGAACTCGCTCAACACCGCGCCACACTCCTCCGCCAGCACCCCGCCCTCAAACAACACCCGGTGATTCAAAAAGCCCTGAGTGAAAAACTCCCCCTGACTTTGCACAATCCCGGCCTTGGGTTCCAACGCGCCGTACACCACCCGCGCAATCCGCGAATGGACGATCAACCCCGCGCACATGCTGCACGGTTCCAGCGTCACGTACAGGGTGCTGCCCGGCAGTCGGTAATTGCTCACGGCTTGCGCGGCGGCGCGGATCGCGACCATTTCCGCATGGGCGCTCGGATCGCTGCCGCTGATCGGGCAGTTGAAGCCACGGCCGATGATTTCGCCATCCTGCACCAGCACGGCGCCCACCGGCACTTCACCGAGCTTCGCGCCTTGGGCGGCAAGGATCAGCGCTTCACGCATAAAGTCACGGTCACGACTGCGGTCGATGATCGCCGCAGGACGAATCTGACGCATCACGCCACCTCGATGGCGGCCATCAGGCCGGTTTCCATGTGGTCGATCACATGGCAATGGAACATCCATACACCCGGGTTATCCGCCACCAGCGCCACTTGCGCACGCTCGTTTTTACCCAGCAGATAAGTGTCGGTGAAGTACGGAATGATCTTGTGCCGATTCGACGCAATCACTTTGAAACTCATGCCGTGCAAGTGGATCGGGTGTTGATACTGTGTCAGGTTTTTTAATTCGAAAATGTAGCTTTTGCCCTTCTCAAGTTTGGCGATGGGCCGATCCGCACACGTCTTGTCGGTGATGTCCCAGGCCTTGCCATTGATCTGCCACAGGCTCGGCGGCCGGCCATTGTCGACGTTCACCGACACCGAACCGACCCATTCGAAATTGAAGTTGAGTTTCTGCGCATTCGCCAGATCCGGCTCGGCCACTGGATTGGCCGGCAATGCCTTCGGCCAGTCGGTCGGCGCATCGTTGTTGACCACCGAACGCAGGGTGCCCAGGCGCACCGGGCCGTTGCGCAGGGACAATTCTTCGCCGGCCGGCGGAGCCTTGATCGCCAGGCAAATGCGCATGCCCGGCCCCAGCCAGTATTCCTTGCCCATCGGGCGCGGCTCGACCGGGTTGCCGTCCAGCGCATAGATTTGCGCTTCGACGCCGGGAATATTAATGCGATACGTCAGGGTATTGTCGAGGTTGAGCAGGCGCACACGGGTAATCTGCCCGGCCGGCAAGTCGATGACCGGCGACGGCACGCCATTGATCGTCGATAACCGTCCGGCGGTGCCACCACGAGCGGCTTCGCGCGGAATGCTGAAGTCGACGAACTGGCCTTTGTCGTCGATGTGCCAGTTTTTCAGGCTCAGGGTCTGTTCGAATTTGAAACCGGTCGGCTCGCGTTCTTCGACAATCAGCGGCCCGACCAGCCCGCGCCCCAGCTCTTCGCTGCTGCTGACGTGCGGGTGATACCAATAGCTGCCGGCGTCCGGCACGCGGAATTTGTAGTCGAAGTATTCACCCGGCAGCACCGGCAGTTGCGACACATACGGCACGCCGTCCATCTCCAGCGGCAGGCGAATGCCATGCCAGTGAATGGTGGTGGCGACCGGCAAATGGTTGATGAAGCGCACCCTCAGCCATTCGCCCTGTCGCACACGCAACTCGGTACCCGGCGCCGACAGGCCAAACGCCCAGGCCGGGGTTTTGTGCCCGGCGACCAACTCGACGTCCAGCGGCGCGGCGATCAACTCGTAGTCATGACCCGCTTCGGCGTCGGCCATTTTCCCCAGCCAGTATCGCGACGCCCCGCCCGCTCCGACGCCAACGACAACCAGACCGGCCAGGCCACCGAGGATTTGGCGACGGGAAAAGGACATGAACGTGATTACCTCTGCATCTGCAACGGGCGAGTAGCCCGCAAAAGGCGAATACGATACACCTGCAGATACGAAACAGTAAGGAATCCCCGATGAAAAAACGTGTAGAGCAGTCGCCACGTCTCGTAGAATGCCGGCGTGGCTATGGAACACCTTCCTTCTAACCCTCTATGAACTAGGGGTTCCGCTCTCCACACCGCGCCTGCTTCCCGCAGGCGTTTTTATATCAGCTGTAAACACGATGCTGCGCGTCATCCAAAACGGCGACCAAGGAGAAACAACAAGCATGAATCAGGAGCTGTTCCTGCGTCGCCGTATGAAGGTTCTCGTCCCATTCGGCACAGGCGGTGCCACGCGCGCTCAAGTCGCATCGGCTGTGCGAGAAGTCACCGCGTTTCGATACGTGCTATCGGAGCCGCTGATTGAGCAAATCGGCACGTTGTCCGCCGAAGAACTCAAGCAGTGGCTGCGCGCCGTTGTCGGAGTACTCCGGCGGCAGACTGGCGGCCATGTGCACCATCGGCCGTTTTACCCTGACTTTCCAGAGCAGGTTTTGGCGGCCTCGGAGGCCGAGCTCTACCTCAACGCCGTCTCGCATTACTTCACGCTTCTGCGCCTGCCGCCGGCAGAAAGTGCTCGCCCCGCGCTACTTGAAGGCAGCTACATATCTCGCGTTATTGAACTGGGAAGCGTCTCGGATTTCGAGTCACTGCTCGAACCGCTGGTTTCGTCCCGCACCTCGCTCTCTGAACAGGACGCGGCCGATGTCGTGTGGTTTATTCGAACGTACAAAAGCGATGTATTCCGTCTGCTGCCTGAAACTGTGCCGTTCCGGGAAATTCGCGCACTGGTTGGCGGCGCACTTGCCCGGCACGTACTCAAGGATTCGCAAGTAGACACATTCCTGGAGCGAAACGTCGAAACGGCGACCGACGTCCTGCGCCTTGCGGTCGTGTTGCATGGAGGCGATGTGTCATTGACCACAGCGTCGACACGTTTCACCGCGATGAAGCGCTCGATGCGCCGTCTGCTGTTACGTCTGCTCGATAACATACCCAGCGCTACAGAAGATGTAATGCGCCATGCGGAGCGATGGAAACGCCTGGCTGAAGTACTGCATCCGGGCGAGCATGCCGATAAGTATCCCCGAGCACTAGCGGCCATCACCGCAGCCCGACGAAACGAAGCACCAGCTTCATTTGCATCGAGTGTCGAAACATTGCTCGCCCAGCGGAATATCGCAGCGCTCACTCCCCTGCTGAAAAGCCGTCCTGGCGAGTTCGCACGACGGCTGGACGTCACCTTGCGGCGCGCGACAGAACCGCATTCGGTCCTCGACGCGTTCGAGGCCGTTGCGGCAGAAGTAGCCTCACCTGTCCTGCTGCAATTACTGGCCCAGCTTCATGCACCACGTCCCTTGCCATTGCGGGCATTCACACCAAAAGGTTCATTGGCGAAGGTTTATGGCATCAAGGATCGGCGCGAACCTCTGGCCTCCGACGTATTGGCGCGTGCGGCCCGTATTTGCGAGGACGCGCTCGTAACGCGGTTTGCGTCGCTGCCACCGCTAGGCCGTTGTTACATCGATCCGCAATTGCGCGATTACAGGGTACCGCTGGCCCAGCGTGCCTCATCGAAGTCGCTGCGTACGCTGGTGCGGGGCAGTCGGTTGCCACTGCCCGACACACGCTTTATTCGCCTGTTTCTGTGGTGGAAGAACGGTCAGGAACGCACCGACATCGACTTGTCCGCCGCATTTTTTGACGGCAACTTCGTATTCATGCAAACGGTCGCGTATTACAACCTGAAGGGCTTCGGCGGCTACCACAGCGGCGACATTGTCGATGCGCCCGACGGCGCTTCGGAGTTCATCGACCTGGATCTTGATGTCCTTGCGAAGAAGGGTATCCGCTACGTCGTCACCTCGATCAACGCTTTCACGATGCAACCGTACTGCGATCTTCCAGAGTGCTTCGCCGGTTGGATGGCCCGCGCCGACACCGCATCGGGTGAAGTGTTCGAACCGAGATCCGTGTTCGACCGCATCGATATTGCCTCAGACACACAGATTTGCCTGCCATTCGTGATGGATCTGCAGCAGAGATGCGTGATTTGGGCCGATCTAGGCCTCACTTCATCTCCCTACTGGAACAACGTTGATAACAATCTCAGTGGGGTATCGCTCATGCTGCGGGCTTTGATCCATACACCACGACCCGATCTGGAGACGCTATTCGATCTACACGTTCGAGCACGAGGAGAACGAGTGGCTTCGCCGCGGCTGGCACAGACCGTGTTCGCGTCAGATCAAGGGATAACACCGTTTGATACGGATCTGATTCGATCACAGTATCTCTAACACCTCTGCCAGGTTTTTCCTTTCATCGATCAGGCAGCGCGGCGGATGACGCAGCCCTACCACGGTTTCGGGGCGATTAAGTGGTACATATGTAGTGCCCGTCCATCGAGCGAGTGCGCAATGCTCACCGCCCGACTCTCAAGGATGGAGAAACCATGAACGCACTTCTAGACCGACCGCTGCCCAATGTGGCTGACAAGGCAGCACTCAAGACCATCGCGGCCACCGTCATTGAATATTGCCCCGGGCTTTCAGACACCGCTCGCGATGTCGCCCGCGACTTGCTGAAAAAACAGGGTTTGCCCGATCTCGATCCGGATCACGTTTTTTTTCATCGGTTCAAGGCTGCCCAGAGCAGTACGAAATCCTTCACTGGCTGGGAGCACGTTCGGGAAAAGCCCTATGAAACATTGACCCTGACGCAGTTGGTCATTCACCGCTTCCGCGCGACCGACCAGGACAATGCCGACCTGCTCGATCTGTATGGCGGTTTTTACTCGGCCGGCCCGAACCACGACACCTTCAATGAAACCAACGAAGTGCGCCTGCATGGCAACGACGTGTTGAAGGCGTTCTGGAGCCTCGACTTCAGCACGCTCTACAACGATCGCCTGGCCAGTTTCTGGAACACTCACGCCGATGACTTCCGCACGCTGACGAAATGTAACTTTCTGAGCAGCGCGATCAGCGCTCTGGACAACGGGCAGTTGACCGGTGAGGACTATCAACAAATCGTCGACACGGTTATCGGCCCCTTCAACTGGCCGGTCACTTTGCAAATGCTGCGCTCCAGTCATTCGGTCAGCGGCAATGTGCGCACCGTGGATATCGCCGGGCATACGGCCACCCGACTGCTGCGATTCGTCATGCCCTCGGGCCGACAAATCATCTACCTGCCCGGCGAAGTGACCGCTTTTCAGGTGCTTGAAACCGAGGCCGACATGCATTGGTGGATGCTGCAAAGGATGAATGACGCCACGCAGCGCAGAACGTTTCTCAGCCATTTCTCCCTGAATGATTGTCACCAGATCGAACAGAACATCACTGATTTGATGAACCGGTTGGTCAGCGACTGGGGTCGCACAAACCATCGAATGATCAATCAGACAAACACCGCCGTGAGCAACGATGCCTTCACCTGGCTGCGTGACTCGACCCGGCACACCATGTTTGCCGAAGCCGAACTGTCGCTGACGTCGAACGCCGATCTGCGCAAGAAACTGTGGATCGGTTACCTCAGTGCCGGCCTCCGGGTGTTTGGCCCGATGGCCGCCATCGGCTGGCCGGTTGCGTTGCCGCTGATTTGCGCTGGCATCGCCAAGATGGGTCTGAATATCGATCAGGCCTATAACGGTAAAACCGTCAACGAACGCCACGCGGGGTTGATCGCCATTAACTGGGGCATCATCGAGACGCTGTTCAATACGCTGGCGTTGTATGGCACGGGCCCGATCAGCGACGTCGGCGCCGAGGTGGATGCCGCCGAAGCCGCTGAAATGGCCGAGTACAGTGAAAGCCTGTCACCTTCCGAACCGCCGGCATCGGTGGAGGATCCGGCAGCAATCGTGCCGGACGACCCTGAATTCACACCGCCCGGCATTGACCAGCGCCCGCCGTTTGCATCGGACATCGCCCGACCTCCTTCCATACCCTCCAAATACCTGTGTAACGAAATGCTCGACGGCCTTGTGCCGGAAACCTCGCTGGGCAAATTCAGGGGCATTTACCGCCTTCAGGGCGATTATCCCTACGCGATTCTGCTCGATGAGGATCCTTATTACGTGCGCTACTTCGCCGAGACCGAAGAACGCGGCTACTGGGCAATCATTGATCCAGACAGGCCCAATCAGTTCGTCAGTTCATTGCCGGTGCGTCTGAATGCGGCAGGTCAATGGGAACGGATGCGACCGTTGAGGCTCAAGGGGGGAGGACAATGTTTCGGCAAGGAATGCGCGCCGGAAGGTATCGAACTGGACAATCTGCAACCCGCACCGCTTGAGGCACAGGCACCGCCACAAGGCTCACCCGTTCGCTTGCTGACCACCTCCTACGACGCGCCATCTGCACTGAAATCTTCCCTGAAAACATGGGCCCTCGATCTCCCCGAGGATTTCGCTCAATGGGCGCCCAACGCAGGCGAAGGTGCGCAAGCCGAGCAGAACATGTTCGCGCGCCATTTCCAGCGCAGCCGGGAAGCACTGATCAGTGCCTCACGCACGTTTTATCGAAACCTGCCCTGGAGCAATCTGCCGCCGCGCCCACCGATTCCCGATATCAGTCAGGCCATGGATATTGGTGAACTCATTGACCGGATCTTTGCGAACGCCCGAGGCCTGGTGGTGGGTGAAACCCTGAACCGCATCACCAGCATGCGCCTGTTGATTGAAAACATGCCGGCACTGGCCCGGCACGTTAAAACGATTTACGTGCGCCGTTTGCTCAATGATTTTGCCCAAAGCGAACTCAATGACTATTTCGGCACGGGGATCATGTCTGACGATCTGGAAAACTATCTCATCGGCTTGGGCACCGATCCCGCCGGGCAATTTGATGAATTCAACCTGGTCAGGGCCGCGCAGCAAAATGGTATCCGCATTCAGGCGCTGGACTGTGCGGCGAGCTATAAAAGCCCCATCCCTCATTCGGCGATTGAAGAGCAGATGATCGCCAATCTGCTGACCCATGAAATCCACTTCATGGATCGAACGCTGAACAATCCCGCGCGCTGGGTCGTACTGACCCTTCCCGAAAACACCAACACGTTTCGTGGCCTCGCAGGCGTCAGCGAAACAGAAGGCGGGATCGGTCTGCGGATTGAAGAAGTCAATCCAGGGGAGGAGACCGGGGTGGATATCGACCCAGGCATAGAGGTAGATCGCGGCCCGTTTGCGAATGCCGACCTGATGCGCGGAACTGAGGAAACCCTTTACGCCGACTTGCGCTTGCGGATGGAAGCGCCGCCCGTGACCTGGAATGAAGTAAAGCTGAGGAAACTGCTGTATCGCCAGGCCATGTACATTTTCGAGAAAAACGGCGAAGCCTACACGCTGGTGCACCGCAACAGACTGGGCCAGCTGATACGTACGCAGGTGCAACAACTCGCCGATGATCACTTCACCATTCACCGCCAACAATGGCCGAGCATGAACGACGTGCCGTTCGCCAGCCTTGAAGAATTGGCTCAGGGGCTGAACAAGATGGGCATGTCGATGCAATCCCGGTTCCCCGCTTGAAATGAATTGAAGGCAGCCAGAACGAAAAAACCCCGGCTTGCGCCAGGGTTTTTAAGTCATTCAATGCCGGGCATTGATGAGCGGTGGGATCACTCCCACTCAATGGTCGCCGGTGGCTTGCTCGACACGTCGTAAGTGACGCGGGAAATGCCTTCGATTTCATTGATGATGCGACCAGAAACGGTTTCCAGCAGTTCGTAAGGCAGGTGCGCCCAACGCGCGGTCATGAAGTCGATGGTTTCCACGGCACGCAGGGCCACGACCCAGGCGTAACGACGGCCATCACCGACTACGCCCACCGATTTCACCGGCTGGAACACCACGAACGCTTGGCTGACTTTGTGATACCAGTCGGCCTTGCGCAGTTCTTCGATGAAGATGTGGTCGGCACGACGCAGCAGGTCGGCGTATTCCTTCTTCACTTCACCGAGGATGCGCACGCCCAGACCCGGGCCCGGGAACGGGTGACGGTAGACCATGTCGTAGGGCAGACCCAGTTCCAGGCCCAGACGACGGACTTCGTCCTTGAACAGTTCGCGCAGAGGCTCGACCAGTTTCAGATTCATCTCTTCCGGCAGGCCACCCACGTTGTGGTGCGACTTGATCACGTGAGCCTTGCCGCTTTTCGCGCCAGCCGACTCGATCACGTCCGGGTAGATGGTGCCCTGAGCGAGGTACTTGATATTGTCCAGTTTGCTCGACTGAGCATCGAATACGTCGATGAAGGTACGGCCGATAATCTTGCGCTTCTTCTCTGGATCGCTTTCGCCAGCCAGGTTGTTCAGGAACTGCTCTTCAGCGTTGGCGCGGATCACCTTGACGCCCATGTTCTCGGCGAACATGGCCATCACTTGCTCGCCTTCGTGCAGACGCAGCAGGCCGTTGTCGACGAACACGCACGTCAGCTGATCACCGATGGCTTTGTGCAGCAGCGCCGCAACCACCGAGGAGTCAACGCCGCCGGACAAGCCCAGCAGCACGTTGTCGGTGCCGACCTGAGCGCGAACCTGAGCGATGGCGTCTTCAGCAATCTTCGACGGTGTCCACAGCGCTTCGCAACCGCAGATGTCGAGGATGAAGCGCGACAGGATGCGACCGCCCTGCTTGGTGTGGGTCACTTCCGGGTGGAACTGCACGCCGTAGTAGCCGCGATCGTCGTTGAACATGCCGGCAATCGGGCAGCTCGGGGTGCTGGCCAGAATGTGGAAGTCTTCCGGCATCTTGGTGACCTTGTCACCGTGGCTCATCCAGACGTCGAGGCCGAACAGGCCATCGGCGTCGATGTGGTCTTCGATGCCGTCGAGCAGGCGGCTCTTGCCGACCACATCCACACGGGCGTAACCGAACTCACGCAGCTCGGAGCCTTCGACCTTGCCACCCAGCTGTTCAGCCATGGTCTGCATGCCGTAGCAGATACCGAAGACCGGTACACCCAGGTCAAACACCGCTTGCGGGCAGCGCGGGCTGTTGGCTTCGTGCACGGACTCGGGGCCACCGGCGAGGATGATGCCTTTTGGCGCGAATTCGCGGATCGCTTCGTCATCCATGTCGAACGGGTGCAGTTCGCAATACACACCGATCTCACGCACGCGGCGGGCGATCAGTTGGGTGTACTGGGAACCGAAGTCGAGGATCAGGATGCGGTGAGCGTGAATGTCGAGGGCCATGGAAAAAAACTCAAAAAGCAGTTGCGAGCTTCAAGCTGCAAGCTGCAAGTAGTCGGAAGCTGGGCGGTAGCTGCGTAAACGCAGTACCGCTTGCAGCTCTTAGCTTGTGGCTTATAGCTGTCGGCTTCAGCCGACCCGATAGTTTGGCGCTTCCTTGGTGATCTGCACGTCGTGAACGTGGGATTCGGCCATGCCGGCGCCGGTGATCCGCACGAACTCAGGCTTGGTGCGCATTTCTTCGATGTCGGCGCTGCCGGTGTAACCCATCGAGGAACGCAGGCCGCCCATCAACTGATGGATGATCGCAGACAGGGTGCCTTTGTACGGCACGCGACCTTCGATGCCTTCCGGAACCAGTTTCTCGGCGCCTGCCGAGGAGTCCTGGAAGTAACGGTCGGAAGAGCCTTGCGCCTGGGACATGGCGCCCAGCGAACCCATGCCGCGATAAGCCTTGTACGAACGACCCTGGAACAGTTCGATTTCGCCCGGTGCTTCTTCAGTACCGGCGAACATCGAGCCCATCATTACGCAGGAGGCACCAGCCACGATGGCCTTGGACAGGTCACCGGAGAAACGGATGCCGCCGTCGGCGATCAACGGGACGCCAGTGCCTTCAAGGGCAGCGGCAACGTTGGCGATGGCGCTGATTTGCGGAACGCCGACACCGGCGACGATACGCGTGGTGCAGATCGAGCCAGGGCCGATACCGACCTTGACCGCATCGGCGCCAGCGTCGGCCAGCGCCTTGGCGGCTGCGCCGGTGGCGATGTTGCCGCCGATCACCTGCACTTCAGGGAAATTCTCTTTGACCCAGCGAACGCGGTCGATCACGCCTTTGGAATGGCCGTGAGCGGTGTCGACCACCACCACGTCCACACCGGCATGTACCAGGGCGGTCACGCGATCACCGGTGTCTTTACCGGTGCCGACGGCCGCGCCCACACGCAGACGACCTTGATCGTCCTTGCTGGCCAGCGGGTAAGCCTTGGCTTTTTCGATGTCGTTGACGGTCATCATGCCTTTGAGGGCGAAGTTGTCGTCGACGATCAACACGCGCTCGATGCGGTGCTTGTGCAGCAGTTCGCGGGCTTCGTTCTTGTCGGCGCCTTCTTTGACCGTGACCAGACGCTCTTTGGGCGTCATGACTTCACGAACAGTGGCTTCCAGACGGCTTTCGAAACGCACGTCACGGGAAGTGACAATGCCGACCAGGTCGCCATTGTGCAGCACCGGAACGCCGGAAATGTTGTGCAGGCGGGTCAGTTCGAACAGATCACGCACGGTAGCGTCGGCTTCGATGGTGATCGGATCTTTAACAACACCGGCTTCGAACTTCTTGACCTTGCGCACTTCGGCAGCTTGCTGCTCGATGGTCATGTTCTTGTGGATAATGCCGATGCCACCTTCCTGAGCCATGGCAATTGCCAGACGGGCTTCAGTCACGGTGTCCATGGCGGCAGAAACCAGAGGAATGTTCAGCTCGATGCCACGGGTAAGACGGGTTTTCAGACTGACTTCGTTAGGAAGCACCTCGGAATAACCGGGTACTAGGAGAATGTCGTCGAAGGTCAAAGCTTCTTGGCTGATACGCAGCATCGCGGGGGCTCCCGAGCGGGAAAATGGAAGCGCGCCATTATAGTCAGACACCCCTTCGGGTTCAATGTAAAACTCTGTCTATTATTGGCGCGCCTGATATACGGGAATCCGGGCTTTTTGTAGGAGCTGCAGCAGGCTGCTCCTACAGTTCGACTTTGACCCAGCTCACCGGCTGATCCAGCCAATCGGCAAACTCGTCGATAAAGCTTTGCTTGAACCCTGCTTCCAGCCAGTTGTTGAAAATGAACCCCAGGTTTGAAAAGCCGCACGGCTGCAGGAACAGGAAGCCATTTATGTCGTCTTCGTGGCCACATTCCGGGCACGTAAAGTTATCGGTACGCGCCGGCATCCAGTCTTCCAGGCTTTCGAACAGTGCCTCACCGACTTCTTTACGGCATTCGGCGCATCCGGCTTCTTCAAGGAACCCCTTGGCTGGCGTATAGATGCAGCGTTTGGTAATGATCTCCAACCCATTGACCGGCTCGCCAAATGGCAGCGCCTCGGGGTGCAGCACCACGGCGCGGGCACCGTCGGCGATGGCGTAAGCCATACGGTTGCCGGTGCGACCGCAGGTGGTCAGTTCTTCCTGGACGATGTTCTTGCGCACCAGCCAGCGCAGGATCGCCCGGGCCCGGGGTTCGTGCACCGGCAGGTTGGAGATTTTCGGGACGATGATGCTTTGGGAATTCATGGAAAAGTCCTGCGGTATGGCTTCTGACGCCTGCTCGCGAAGAGGCCCTAAAGGGCGGCAGCTTAGTCCCTGACGAGATCCGGTCAAGTGCTGAATCCAACACATTCATACGCGCACATTCTTGAATAAACACGCGCCCATGTGGAGCCGCCGTGTATTGCTCCGGGAATTAGCTTTAAACTGCGCCCCATGATTAAAGATCCCTTTGCAAGACTCGGCCTCGACCGCGAAGTCCTCACCGTCAGCCAGCTCAATGGCCGCGCGCGGGTGTTGCTGGAAGACGTGTTCAGCAACATCTGGGTCGAAGGCGAAATATCCAACCTCGCCCGTCCGGCGTCCGGCCACGTCTATTTCACCCTCAAGGACAGCGGCGCTCAGGTGCGTTGCGCGCTGTTCCGCCAGAACGCGGCGCGCGTGCGCCAGGCATTGAAGGACGGCCTGGCAGTGAAAGTGCGTGGCAAGGTGTCGCTGTTCGAAGGCCGTGGTGACTACCAACTGATTCTCGACACCGTAGAGCCGGCCGGCGACGGTGCCCTGCGCCTGGCCTTCGATGCGCTGAAGGAAAAGCTCAGCGCCGAAGGCCTGTTCAGCGCCGACCGTAAGGTGCCGCTACCGGCCCATCCGCAACGCATCGGCATCATCAGTTCGCCGACCGGCGCGGTGATCCGCGACATTATCAGCGTGTTCCGCCGCCGTGCGCCGCAGGTGCAACTGACCCTGATTCCGACTGCCGTGCAGGGCCGCGAAGCCACCGCGCAAATCGTCCGCGCCTTGAAACTCGCCGATGCGCGCGGTTTCGATGCGCTGATTCTTGCCCGGGGCGGCGGCTCGCTGGAAGACCTCTGGTGCTTCAACGAAGAAGCCGTGGCCCGCGCCGTCGATGCCTGCGTGACGCCGATTGTCAGCGCCGTCGGTCATGAAACCGATGTATCGATCAGCGATTTTGTCGCCGACGTCCGCGCCCCTACGCCGTCTGCCGCCGCCGAATTGCTCGCCCCCGACTCCAGCGATCTGGTGCGTCGGGTCGAAAGCCTGCATCGCCGCCTCGTCATGCGCATGCGTGACCGCTTAATGCGCGATCGTCTGCGGCTGGAAGGCATCTCCCGCCGCTTGCGCCATCCCGGTGAGCGTCTGCGCCAGCAAGCCCAGCGTCTGGATGATCTGGACATGCGCATGCGCCGTGCGTTCGAGCGCAGCCTTAATACCCGCCGCGAACGTCTGATCCGCCTGGAAACCCGCCTCGCCGGCCAACATCCGGGACGCCATCTGGCATTGCTGCGCCAGCGTCTCGACAGCCTCGCCGAACGCTTGCCTCGGGCCATGCGCGAAGGATTGAAAAGTCGGCGTCAGCAACTGCTCAGCCAGATGCAAACCCTGCACGTGGTCAGTCCGCTGGCAACCCTCGGCCGTGGCTACAGCATTCTGCTCGACGAACGCGGTCATGCGATCCGCAATGCCGCGCAGACCCACACCGGCCAGCGCCTCAAGGCCAAACTGGGCGAAGGCGAACTGCAAGTGCGCGTCGAGGACAATCACCTGACGCCTGTCACCCTTTCTTTACTGGATTGATCCATGCCACGTTTTCTTGCTCCGCTGCTGTTGTTGCTTCTGACCTTCAATGCCCAAGCCGACAGTTACATCACCCGGCTGCTCAACAAACCGGTGCCGGGGGGCGTGGCGGTGGTGGATCTGGGCAGCACTGCCCAGGCGCCGAAAGCCACGTATCAGGGCAAACCTGTGCTGGTGGTCAAGGAACAAAACAACTGGCTGGCGATTGTCGGCATCCCGCTGACCGTCAAACCCGGTGCGCAGGCTGTTACCAGCGGCGGTCGCACTCTGGGTTTCACGGTCGGCAACAAGAAGTACCCGGAACAGCGCATCACTCTGAAGAACAAGCAGCAGGTCAATCCGGATCAGTCGAACCTCAAGCGCATCGAAGGTGAACTGGCCGAACAGATCGCCGCCTACCGCAGCTTCAGCCCGAACATCCCGAGCAATCTGTTGCTCGACAAACCGGTCAACGGGCCGCTGTCGAGCAAGTTCGGTGTGCGCCGTTTCTTCAACGGTGAAGAGCGTAACCCTCACGCCGGCCTCGACTTCGCGGTGCCGGCCGGTACGCCAATCAAGACGCCGGCGGCAGGCAAAGTGATTCTGATCGGCAATTACTTTTTCAATGGCAACACGGTGTTTGTCGACCATGGACAGGGCTTTATCAGCATGTTCTGTCACATGTCGAAGATTGACGTGAAGGTCGGGCAACAACTGGCACGCGGCGGCGTGGTCGGCAAGGTTGGCGCAACGGGTCGGGCGACCGGGCCGCACATGCATTGGAATGTCAGTCTCAATGATGCGCGAGTGGATCCGGCGATTTTCATCGGGGCGTTTCAGCCTTAGGTTATGAGTCGAGGCGACAGGCCTCATCGCTGGCAAGCCAGCTCCCACAGTGTCCGAGTCGTACACAAACTCGAGAAACCTGGGAGCGGGCTTGCCCGCGAAGACAGACTCACAGCCACGAAATCTCGTCCTGGCACACCCCGATCTCGATTGCGCCCCAATCAAACCTCGCGCAAACATCAGAAAGATTCTCGCCACCAAGCACAATAAAATCGCGCAGAAACCTGCTTTTCGAGGATTTCTCTCAATTTTTTTCCGCCGCTTGCCATCCTCCATTCTCGCGGTTAGGGTTGAAGGCATGAAAACCTCTCACACCCTCATTCAGCTTCGTCAGCACCGCAGCCTGTGCCTCGTCAGCGCACGACTGCCAGGCTGAATCGTTGCGTCTCGCCCGACACGTTTTCCCCACACATTCGCACCACCGGCAGGCCGCCTCTTTTCGGCCCAGACAATAAGGAATTTCCCGATGAGCATGCTCAAAGACCCGTCTTCGAAATACCGCGCATTTCCCGTCATCAATCTGCCGGATCGCACTTGGCCGTCGAAAACCATCGACGCCGCGCCGATCTGGTGCAGTTCCGACCTGCGTGATGGCAACCAGTCGCTGATCGAGCCAATGGACGCGGTGAAGAAGCTGCGCTTCTGGAAAACCCTGGTGCAGGTCGGCGTAAAGGAGATCGAAGCCTCCTTCCCCGCCGCTTCGCAAACCGATTTCGATTTCGTCCGTACGCTGATCGAAGAAGGCCACATCCCGGACGACACCACCATTCAGGTGCTGACCCAGGGCCGTGAAGACCTGATCGAGCGCACGTTCGAATCCCTGCGCGGCGCGAAAAAAGCCATTGTTCACCTGTACAACGCCACCTCGCCGTCTTTTCGCCGCATCGTCTTCAACCAGGACAAGGACGGCATCAAGGCCATCGCAGTCAACGCGGCCAAGCTGTTCGTCAAATACGCCGCGATGCAGCCGGACACCGAGTGGACGTTCGAGTACTCGCCGGAAACCTTCAGCGCCACCGAACTGGAGTTCGCCAAGGAAGTCTGTGATGCGGTGATCGAGGTCTGGAACCCGACGCCTGAGCACAAGATGATCCTCAACCTGCCGGCCACCGTGGAATGCGCGACCCCGAACATTTACGCCGACCAGATCGAATGGTTCGGCCGCAACATCAACCGTCGTGACAGCGTGATCATCAGCCTGCACACCCACAACGACCGTGGCACTGGCGTCGCAGCCACCGAGTTGGGCCTGATGGCCGGCGCGGATCGTGTCGAAGGTTGTCTGTTCGGTAACGGCGAGCGCACCGGCAACGTCGATCTGGTGACTGTGGCGTTGAACATGTACACCCAGGGCGTGAACCCTGAGCTGGACTTCTCCGACATCGACGGCGTGCGCAAAGTCGTCGAAGAGTGCAACCAGATTCAGGTTCACCCACGTCACCCGTACGTGGGTGACTTGGTTCACACCGCGTTCTCCGGCTCCCACCAGGATGCGATCCGCAAGGGCTTCAGCCAGCAGAAACCGGACACCCTCTGGGAAGTGCCTTATCTGCCGATCGACCCGGCCGACATTGGCCGCAGCTATGAAGCGGTGATCCGCGTGAACAGCCAGTCGGGCAAGGGTGGCATCGCCTACTTGCTGGAGCAGGAATATGGCATCAGCCTGCCGCGCCGCATGCAGATCGAGTTCAGCCAGGTCGTGCAGCGTGAAACCGATCGCCTCGGCCTGGAAATGACCGCCAAGCAGATCCACGCGCTGTTGATTAGCGAATACCTGCAAGCCAACACTCCGTATGCGCTGGTCAGCCATCGCCTGCAGGAAGAAAACGGCAACAGCGCCGTCGAAGTGGAAGTGGCGAGCAAGGGTCAGGGCGAAACCAACCTGCACTGGCGCGGCAAGGGCAATGGCGCCCTGGAAGCATTGGTGGCTGGCCTGCCGGTTCCGGTCGAAATCATGGATTACAACGAACACGCCATCGGCGCGGGCACCAACGCCAAAGCGGCAGCCTACATCGAACTGCGTGTGAACGGCGAACGTGCGGTGCACGGCGTTGGTATCGATGAAAACATCACCACGGCGAGCTTCAAGGCACTGTTCAGCGCGCTGAACCGTTCGTTGAGCCAGCCGGAAGCGAAAGCGGCTTAATCGACCGCTGAAAGACAAAAGGCCCCGGGGTTTTCGCCTCGGGGCTTTTTTTTGCCTGAAAGTTTGTGCTGAGTCGGATGGCCTCTTCGCGAGCAAGCCCGCTCCCACAGGGAAATGCATTCCTACTGTGGGAGCGGGCTTGCTCGCGAAGGCGTCGTGTCAGGCAATAAAGATTTTCAGGCGTGGGTGTCGATGCTCTGCATTGCCTGCATCAGTGTGGCCTGCAAAACCTGGATGCGGGCGGCGGTCGCGGCGATCTGGCTCTGGATGGCCATGGCTTGCTGCATCTTCTGCTCTTCGGCCATTTGGCTTTTTTGCACGGCGGCCAGTTGCGCCTGCAGTTCGGCCAATTGTTTTTGAGCTTCGGCGATCTGCTTTTTCAGCGCCTCAATCGGGCTGCTGGCATCACCGACCGGTTTAATGTTGGCCCCAGAGCTGTCGACGCGCAATTCCCCGTCACCCTTGGCGTCGGTGGAGTTCAGCGGACTCGCGGCCTGCTCCAGCGGGTCGCGGATCGACACTTTCGAAGGCGTGACGGGATACGGATTGACGGTGGTGGCGCTGATCGTGGTCATGAAAGATCCTCCTTGGCTTGATCTCCCTATCGGCACGCAACGCCAGACCTGAATGCAAATGTATGAAACTTCTTACGAATATCAGGTGAACTGGAAGGTATCCGCATCCAGGTTTGCCGGGAAACGCTCGCGATACGCCGCCAGTGGCGCCGCTTCCAACACCACGCGGAACACCCCATCGGCCTCCCCCGCCGCGAGCAGTGTTTCGCCCTGAAAATCCAGCACCTGACTATCACCTGTATACGCGAAGCCTTTGCCATCGGTGCCGACACGGTTCACGGCCGCCACGTAGCACAGGTTTTCAATGGCGCGCGCCGGTAGCAAACGGTTCCAGTGCGAACGCCGCGCACCCGGCCAGTTAGCGGTGTACAGCAACAGATCAGTGTCTTGCGCATCGCGGCTCCACACCGGGAAGCGCAGGTCGTAGCAAATCAGTGGCCGAATGCGCCAGCCCTTGAGTTCGAACTGCACCTGACGCTCACCCGGCGTGTAGTGGTTGTGCTCGCCGGCCATGCGGAACAAATGGCGCTTGTCGTAATGCAGCACTTCGCCGTCTGGCCGAGCCCACAGCAGGCGATTGCGATGGCTGCCATCGGCCGCCTGGATGATTACGCTGCCAGTGATCACCGCATCGAGCTTCGCGGCCTGAATCTTCAGCCATTTGCTGGTTGGGCCGTTTTCAGCCTCGGCAAGGGTTTCGGACTCCATGGAGAATCCGGTGGTGAACATTTCCGGAAGGACAATCAGATCCGCGCCACGCGCCTGTTCCAGCAGCTGTTCGAAATGTTCAAGATTGGCCTGACGATCATGCCAGGCCAGGCTGGTCTGGATCAGCGCCAGATCGAGATTGGGCAGTTGACTCAAATCACGCATAGTTTTGCCGCTGCTTCGCGCAGCGTCTCCTCGCGTTTGGCGAAGCACAGCCGCACCAGGCGCTGGCCTTCGGGTGGATGCTGATAGAACACCGACACAGGAATGCTGGCCACGCCGTGCTCGCGAGTCATCCACAGCGCCATGTCGACGTCGTTCAAGTCGGGGCGGATCTGCGAGTAGTCGACCAACTGAAAATAAGTGCCAGTGACACGGGTGAAACTGAAACGCGACGGCGCCAGCAAATCGCAGAACAGGTCGCGCTTGGCCTGATAGAAACCCGGCAATTCTTCGACGTGTTCCGGATGCTCGGCCATGTAATCGGCCAGGGCGTATTGCAACGGCGTCACGCCACAAAAACTGACGTACTGATGCACCTTGCGCAGCTCCGCGGTCAGGGCGGGGGGCGCGACGACGTAGCCGGTTTTCCAGCCAGTGACGTGGTAGGTCTTACCGAAAGAGCTGACCACGAATGCACGCTGATACAACTCTTCGTGGGCCAGCACGCTGACGTGGGGCACGCCGTCGAACACCAGGTGTTCGTAGACTTCGTCGCTGATGACATAGATGTCGCGGTCACGGATCAACGCCGCCAACTGATCCAGTTCGGCACGGCTGATCAGCGCTCCGCTCGGATTGTGTGGGGTGTTGAGGATGATCATCCGCGTGCGCGGCGTCAGCGCGGCACCGAGTTTTTCGAAGTCGATGGCGAAGTCGTTGAGCCCAAGCTGCACATGCACGCACCGGCCGCCGGCCAGTTCCACCGAGGGTTCGTAACTGTCGTAGCAAGGATCAAAGACAATGACTTCGTCACCGCTGTGGATAACCGCTTGAATCGCACAGAAGATCGCCTGAGTCGCGCCGGGCGTCACGGTCACTTCCGTGTCGGCGTCGACACTGGCACCGTAGCTACGGGCGATTTTCGCTGCGACTTGCTGACGCAGGACCGGCAGGCCGGTCATCGGGGAATACTGGTTATGACCGCTGGCAATGTGTCGGCCAACCGCATCACGCAGTGCTTGCGGGCCGTCGAAATCAGGGAAACCCTGGGACAGGTTGATCGCCCCGGTCTGCGCCGCGAGCTGCGACATTTGCGTGAAAATAGTGATGCCGACATTCGGCAGCTTGCTGGTGATCATCGGAAACCCCTGGCAGGTGAGCTGCAAGTTTCAAGCTGTAAGCTGTAAATCTCAAGTGACAAGTTATGAGCTATAAGCTGGGAGCTGAATCTACCGTCCACAAAAAAGGGCTCTGAACGGAGCCCTTCTTGTTTTACCGATTTGATTAGAAGCTTGCAGCTAAAAGTTGAAAGCTCGAAGCTCGAAGCTGCTTTTATCGCTTGTCACGACGTTTCTTGTCGGCTTTTTTGTTGTGCGACATCAAGCGACGCTTTTTGTTGACCTGGCGGTCGGTCAGCGAGTTCTTGTTGCCTTCGTACGGGTTGTCGCCGCCCTTGAACTCGATCCGGATCGGCGTACCGACCAGTTTGAGCACACGACGGTAAGTGTTCTCCAGATAGCGCACGTACGACTTCGGCACTTTCTCGATCTGGTTACCGTGGATCACGATGATCGGCGGGTTGGCACCACCCAAGTGGGCATAACGCAGCTTGATCCGGCGGTTGTTGACCATCGGTGGCGCGTGCTCGCCAACCGCATCTTCCAGAATCTGGGTGAGGCGGTTGGTCGGCCAGCGGGTGACCGCGGATTTGAACGAGTTCTGTACCGAGGCGTAGAGGTTGCCCACGCCGGTGCCGTGCAGTGCCGAGATGAAGTGAATATCCGCAAACTCGACGAAGAACAGACGACGCTGCAGCTCGATCTTGACGTAATCGCGCTCGCTCGGCGTCATGCCGTCCCACTTGTTGATCGCGATCACCAGCGCCCGACCAGCTTCAAGGGCAAAGCCCAGCAGGTTAAGGTCGTGATCGACCACGCCTTCACGGGCGTCCATCACAAAGATCACCACGTTAGCGTCTTTGATCGCTTGCAGGGTTTTGACCACGGAGAACTTTTCGACTTCTTCGTGGATCTTGCCGCGCTTGCGCACGCCGGCGGTGTCGATCAGCGTGTACTTTTCCTCGTTGCGTTCGAACGGGATGTAGATGCTGTCGCGGGTGGTGCCGGGCTGGTCGTATACGATTACCCGGTCTTCACCGAGCATGCGGTTGACCAGGGTCGACTTGCCGACGTTCGGCCGACCGATGATGGCGATCTTGATGCCGTCCTTTTCGCTCGGGCCCGGAATGCGCTTGGCTTCCTCGCCTTCGGCAACGATCTCTTCTTCGCCTTCTTCCGGCTCTTCTTCGTCTCTCGGGAAATCACCCAGGGCGATTTCCAGCATCTGGGTGATGCCGCGGCCGTGAGCACCGGCGATCGGGATCGCGTGGCCCATGCCCAACGGAGCAAATTCAGCGCGGGCCATTTCCGGGTCGATGTTGTCGACCTTGTTGGCGACCACGTAGGAACGCTTGTTACGTTTGCGCAAATGCTCGGCGATCATCTGGTCGGCGGCGGTGAAACCGGCCTTGGCGTCTACCAGGAACAGCACGACATCCGCTTCTTCAATGGCCAGCAGCGACTGCTCGGCCATTTTTTCGTCCATACCATGCTCGTCACCGGAAATACCGCCGGTGTCGACCAGAATGTAGGAACGCCCTTGCCATTTGGCTTCACCGTATTGGCGATCACGGGTCAGACCGGACAGGTCGCCGACGATGGCGTCGCGCGTCCGAGTCAGGCGGTTGAACAAGGTGGACTTGCCGACGTTCGGTCGGCCCACCAGGGCGATTACGGGAACCATGCGGCTCTCCACTTCGTTATTTCAGAAAATACAAAAGCCGCTGCGAGGCAGCGGCTGGTGCTCGGGGCAACACTGTGGGTTTTTGGTGGGAGCGAGCCTGCTCGCGAATAAACGCAAATACACTGCGTTCATTGAGGCAGTAAACGTCATCGTTCATGCCCCTCGCGAGCAGGCTCGCTCCCACATTCATACCCACCAGTGAAGCTGCCTGGGGGTGTTAACCCCAAGCATAGTTGTTACTTAATGGTCAGGGCTTCCAGTTTGCCGCTGTTGCCATAAACATAAATCGTGTCGCCCACCACCAGCGGACGGGCACGCAGGCCGTCGCTGTCGATGCGCTCACGGCCGACGAATCGACCGTCCACCTGACTCAACAGGTGCAGGTAACCTTCCAGGTCACCGACTGCAACATAGCTGGAGAACACTTCCGGTGCCGACAACTCACGGCGGGCCAGCGAATCGTTGCTCCACAGTGCAGTGGTGGAACGCTCGTCGACGCCTTCAACGGTGCCCGAAGACAGGCTCACGTAGACGCTGCCGAAACCTTGCGCCACACCGGCGTAGCTCGATGCATCGCGCTGCCACAACTGACGACCGCTTTCCAGATCCAGCGCCGCGATGCGGCCCTGATAGCTGGCGACGTACAGCGTACCGCCGGACAACAACAGACCGCCGTCGATGTCGACCACGCGCTCCAGTTCCGAACGGCCTTGCGGAATGGCAACACGTTGCTCCCATACCGGCACACCGTTGGTGATGTCCACGGCCACCACTTTACCGGTCGACAGGCCAGCCACCGCGAGGCGGTTGGTGACGATCGGCGCGCTGGTGCCGCGCAGGGTCAGAACGGCTGGCGTGCTGTCATATACCCAACGCTGGTTGCCAGTGGCGGCGTCCAGACCGATCAAACGATCATCCTGGGTTTGCACCACCACGACATCGCCATTGTTGGCCGGGGGCGCGAGCACTTCGCTGTTGACCCGAGCACGCCACTTCTCTTCACCGTTGATGGCGTCAAGGGCAACGATTTCGCCTTTGAGGGTGCCGATCGTGACCAGACCGTAGCCAACGCCAACGGCGCCGGAGACCGGCAGCTCAAGATCCTTTTCCCACTTCACGTCACCGTTGCTGCGATCCATGGCCATCAGCACGCCGGTTACATCGGCGGCGTAGATGGTGTCACCGTCGATCGCCGGCACCAGCATGTTGTAGGTTTCGCCCTGACCGTCACCGATCGAGCGGCTCCACTGCTTCTGCAGCACGACTTCTTCTTTGAAGTCGGTCAGTTCGGCCGGTGGCAGTTCTTTTTTGCTGTTGCTGCTGCAACCCGCGGCCAGAATGGCCAGAGCCAGCAATGCTGCATGCTTCCAACGGATCACGTCACGCATCCCCTTTGGCCAGGTCGTCCAGCTTGATTTGAAGGCCGCCGACCGCCGCTTCATCCGACAGTGCTGCCTTGGCTTTTTGATACGCTGCGTTCGCTTCGTCAGTACGGCCCAACTGCACCAGCAGGTCGCCCTTGAGTTCTTCGCGGGTGGCGAGGAACGACTTGTCGGCATCGCCTTCAAGCAGCTTCAGGGCTTCATCAGCCTTGTTCTGCGCGCCCATGACCTGAGCCAGACGCTGACGGGCGATTTCGCCCAGCGCCGGATTGGCCGGTTTGTCGACAATAGCCTTGAGCTCGGTTGCCGCGTCGTCCAGCTTGCCGCTGTCCACCGCCACTTTCGCCACGAACAGGCTGCCGTACTGTGCGTACGCCGTTCCACCGTATTCGCTGTTGAGCTTGCCGGCCAGATCTGCAACGCGTGCAGCGTCGGGCTTGCCGTCCGGGGTCAGCGTGGTTTCCAGCAGTTGCTGATAGAGCACGGAGGCGCCTTGCGACTGGTTGCTCTGATACTTGTGATACGCCTGCCAGCCGAACACGATGACCAGCGCCAACAGGCCGCCGGTGACCAGCGGTTTGCCGTTGCGTGTCCACCAGTCCTTCAAATCCGCCAACTGTTCGTCTTCGGTACTCGACACCCCAATACTCCTTAATCGCTAAATCGGCTGTTTAGACAGCTTCAACCCTGCACGACGCAGGTGGCCAGGTGGGCGGCGAGCGCGTCCCAGGCAATGCTTTGTTGTTCGCCCTGGCCACGCAGGGGTTTGAAACCTACCACTTGCTGGGCCATTTCGTCGTCACCCAGGATCAGTGCGAACAGCGCACCGCTCTTGTCGGCTTTCTTGAACTGGCTTTTGAAACTGCCGGCGCCGGCATTCACTTGCAGGCGCAGGTCTGGAAGTTGATCGCGTACCCGCTCGGCCAAGGCCAGACCGGCCAGCTCGGCTTCTTCACCGAAGGCGCACAGGTAGACATCGACCTGACGGGAGATTTCTTCCGGGATCTGCTCCAGGGTTTCAAGCATCAAGACCAGACGCTCGATACCCATGGCGAAACCGACGCCGGACGTTGGCTTGCCGCCCATCTGCTCGACCAGACCGTCGTAACGACCGCCCGCGCACACAGTGCCCTGGGCACCGAGTTTGTCGGTGACCCATTCGAATACGGTTTTGCTGTAGTAATCCAGGCCGCGAACCAGCTTCGGGTTGAGCACGTAAGGAATGCCGACAGCATCCAGACGGGCCTTCAGGCCTTCGAAGTGCGCGCGGGACTCGTCGTCCAGGTAGTCGGCCATTTTCGGCGCGTCGACCAGCACGGCTTGAGTGTCGGCGTTCTTGGTGTCAAGCACGCGCAGCGGATTGGATTTGAGACGGCGCTGGCTGTCTTCATCCAGTTTGTCGTGGTGCGCCGAGAGGTACTCGACCAGCGCTTCACGATAACGGCCACGGGACTCGCTGGTGCCCAGGCTGTTGAGTTCAAGCTTGACCGCGTCACGGATGCCCAGCTCGCCCCACAGGCGCCAGGTCATGATGATCAGCTCGGCGTCGATGTCCGGGCCGTCAAGGTTGAACACTTCCAGACCGATCTGATGGAACTGACGATAACGACCTTTCTGCGGACGCTCGTGACGGAACATCGGGCCGATGTACCAAAGCTTCTGCACTTGGCCGCCGCCGGTGATGCCGTGTTCAAGCACTGCGCGCACGCACGCCGCCGTGCCTTCCGGACGCAGCGTCAGCGAGTCGCCGTTGCGGTCTTCGAAGGTGTACATCTCTTTTTCGACGATGTCGGTCACTTCGCCGATCGAGCGCTTGAACAGCTCGGTGAACTCGACAATCGGCATGCGGATCTGCTTGTAACCGTAGTTATCCAGCAAACGCGAGACGGTGCCTTCGAAATAACGCCACAGCGGGGTCTGTTCGGGCAGGATGTCGTTCATGCCACGGATGGCTTGCAGAGACTTGCTCACAAAATTTCCTTAATTCGTTCGGCGCTTCAGTCAGTGTCAGCCACGCGCAATAACAGCAGCGTCAGCTTCGACCTTTTCGGCCGCTTTCTGGCGGATCAAGCGTTCAAGCTCATCCACCAGATTGTCATTCGTCAGTTTCTGCGCCGGCTTGCCGTCGATGTAAATCAGGTTTGGCGTGCCGCCGGTCAAGCCGATATGGGCTTCCTTCGCTTCGCCGGGGCCGTTGACCACACAACCGATGACCGCGACATCCAGCGGCACCAGCAGATCTTCAAGGCGCCCTTCCAGCTCGTTCATGGTCTTGACCACATCGAAGTTCTGCCGAGAGCAGCTCGGACAGGCGATGAAGTTGATGCCACGGGAACGCAGGTGCAAAGACTTGAGGATGTCGTAACCGACTTTCACTTCTTCGACCGGGTCGGCCGCCAGCGAGATGCGGATAGTATCGCCAATCCCTTCGGCGAGCAGCATACCGAGGCCTACGGCGGATTTCACCGTGCCTGAACGCAATCCACCGGCTTCGGTGATGCCCAGGTGCAACGGTTGAACGATTTCTTTCGCCAGCAAGCGGTAGGCTGCGACGGCCATGAACACGTCGGAAGCCTTCACGCTGACCTTGAAGTCCTGGAAATTCAGGCGTTCAAGGTGCTCGACATGACGCAAAGCGGATTCAACCAGCGCCGCCGGAGTCGGCTCGCCGTATTTCTTTTGCAGGTCTTTTTCCAGGGAGCCGGCGTTGACGCCGATACGGATCGGAATCCCGCGATCACGGGCGGCATCGACCACGGCGCGCACACGGTCTTCACGACCAATATTGCCCGGGTTGATGCGCAGGCAATCAACGCCCAGTTCGGCCACGCGCAAAGCGATCTTGTAGTCGAAGTGGATGTCGGCCACCAACGGCACTTTGACTAGCTGCTTGATCTTGCCGAAGGCCTCGGCGGCGTCCATGTCCGGCACGGAGACACGAACGATGTCGACACCGGCGGCTTCCAGACGATTGATCTGGGCGACCGTGGCGGCCACGTCATTGGTGTCGCTGTTGGTCATGCTTTGCACAGCGATAGGCGCATCGCCGCCCACGGGAACGTTACCGACCCAGATTTTGCGGGATTCGCGACGTTTGATTGGAGATTCGCCGTGCATGACTTATTGACCCAACTTCAGGCGAGCAGTCTCGCCACTGGTGAACGGAGCCACATCGACCGACTGGCCGTTGTAGCTGACTTGCGCGCCACGGGCAAAGCCCAGGCGTACAGCAAACGGTGGCTTGCCGACGGCCGACAGGCTGTCGCCTTTACGCTTCAGGCCGCTGAACAAGACTTTGCCGCTGCCATCGGTGACTTGCGTCCAGCAATCGGCAACGAACTGGATCTGTACTTGACCTTGACCGGCTACCGGAGCGGCGGCTGCCGGAGCGGGTGTCGACGGAGCGACTGGCGCGGTAACGGTCGGTGCCGGCGTGTTCGGCACGGTTGGCGCGGGAACGGCTGGCGAAGCCACCACAGGCGCCGGCGCGGTGGCTGGCGCTGCTGGTGCCGCTTGCGGCGCTACGGCCTCCGCCGGTTCTTCAGCGGTGCTTTCAGACTGCGGCAGTGCAAGCGCGGTCGAATTATCGGCCTGGCCTTCAGCAACGGCCTGGTCTTCGGGTTCGTCCAGCGGATGAATCTGGGTAGTGCCGTCGGCGCCTTCGACCTCGACGTGCTCCGGGGCCATACTGGTCAACTCTTTGGTTCGCAGCGAAGTCTGATCCTGCCACCAGACGAAACCGCCGCCGATCACCGCGATCAGCAACAACAGGCTGACGATGCGCAAAATAGTGTGGGAAACACGAACCGGCTCTTCGATACGACCCAGGGCGTGGACATTGCTGCCTTGGGAATCGGTGCCGGTGGACTGGTCGAATTGCTGAACCAGAACGGTCTGATCCATGCCGAGCAATTTGGCGTAGGCGCGAATGTAACCGCGAGCGAAGGTATGCCCCGGCAGCTTGTCGAACGCACCGGCTTCAAGGTTGCTCAGGGAACTCACGGTGAGGTTGAGCTTGAGGGCCACTTCGGCCAGCGACCAGCCATTGCTTTCGCGGGCCTGGCGCAAGGTTTCACCGGGGTTAACACGAGTCGCTGCTACAACTTCGGGATGCGCCGCTTTCATCATTGCTCCGACAGGTATTGCTGATATTCCGGCGTACCGGGATAGAGTCGTTTTAATTGCAGGCCAGCACTGGCGGCCTTGTCGCGATCTTCAAACACTTTTGCCAGCCGAACGCCGAGCAATAGACTACGTGCATTTTGTTCGGATAGCAGGCTGAAACGATCGTAATAATCACGTGCGGGCACATAATGCCTGTCTTCGAAGGACAACTCAGCCATTTCCAGCAAGGCGCGCGGTTGTTGACGGTTCAGACGCAGGGCTTTTTCCAGCTGTTGCTGCGCCAGATCACGCTGTCCCAGCTTCGCGGCCGTCATGCCGAGATTCTCGAACACACGGGAGCGCTCAGGATACAGCGTATCGGCGGTGGCCTGTTCAAAACGCTCGTAGGCTTCCTTGTAACGCTGTTCTTCGTAGAGAAAACTGCCGTAGTTGTTAAGGATGCGAGCGTCGGCGGGACGTGCGGACAAGGCCTTGCGGAAATGCTCATCGGCCAGTTCCGGCTCCATTTCCGCCTGAAACACCAGACCAAGGGCCGCGTTGGCATCGGCATCACCGCTATCCAGCTCCAGCGCCTTCTTCAGCGGCACTTTCGCCCGCTCGGTCATACCCTGCTGCAAATATCCAAGCCCCAACTGCACATAAGCAGCCCGCGCTTCATCGCGGCCCTTGCTGGTCTTCATCGGGTTGTAGTCACCCGAAAGGACACATCCAGCACACAGGCTGGCCAACAGCAATAGCAGCGCAAAGCGCAGGGACATAGAGATCCTCTCTTAGTTATTGTTCGCGGCGTTCTGCGCCAGATCGCTGTCGGCGCTCAATTCACGCACGGCGATGTAACGTTCGCTGCGACGGGTGCGATCCAGCACCTGCCCTACCAATTGACCACAGGCGGCGTCGATGTCTTCACCGCGGGTGGTGCGTACAGTGACGTTGTAACCGGCCTGGTGAAGCTGATCCTGGAACCGGCGGATGGCATTATTGCTCGGCCGCTCGTACCCGGAATGCGGGAACGGGTTGAACGGAATCAGGTTGATCTTGCATGGGGTGTTCTTGAGCAGCTCGATCATTTCCACCGCGTGCTCGACTTTATCGTTGATGTCCTTGAGCAGGGTGTATTCAACGGTCAGCACGCGCTTCTCGCCCAAAGAGGACATGTAGCGCTGGCACGACTCGAGCAGCATCTTAAGCGGATATTTCTTGTTGATCGGCACCAATTGGTTACGCAATGCGTCGTTCGGTGCGTGCAAAGACAACGCCAGGGATACGTCGATGTGCTTGGACAACTCATCGATCATCGGCACCACACCCGACGTGGACAGGGTTACGCGGCGCTTGGAAATCCCGTAGCCCAGGTCATCCATCATCAGATGCATGGCGGCCACGACGTTGTCGAAGTTCAGCAGCGGCTCACCCATGCCCATCATCACCACGTTGGTGATGGCACGGTCGACGGTTGCCGGGACGCTGCCAAAGGATTTGTTGGCAATCCACACCTGACCGATGACTTCGGCGGCGGTGAGGTTGCTATTGAAGCCTTGCTTGCCGGTGGAGCAGAAACTGCAATCCAGGGCACAGCCTGCCTGGGACGAAACGCACAGAGTGCCGCGTTTGCCCTGGGGAATGTAAACGGTCTCGACGCAGCTGCCGGACGCTACGCGCACCACCCATTTACGGGTGCCGTCGCTGGAGATGTCCTCGCTGACCACTTCCGGACCACGGACTTCAGCAATGGCCTTGAGCTTGTCGCGCAGGGCCTTGCTGACGTTCGTCATGGCGTCGAAATCATCGACGCCAAAGTGGTGAATCCATTTCATTACCTGACCGGCACGGAAACGCTTCTCCCCGATTGAGTCGAAGAATTTTTCCATTTCCTGTTGAGTGAGACCCAGCAGGTTGGTTTTTACAGTCGATGTCGTCATGGATTCACCTTCACTCTTAAGCCAATGCTTAGCGAGCGGTTACTTCAGTAGCTGCGAAGAAGTACGAAATTTCGCGAGCGGCAGCGGCTTCGGAGTCCGAACCGTGAACGGCGTTGGCGTCGATCGATTCAGCGAAGTCAGCACGGATGGTGCCGGCAGCCGCTTCTTTAGGGTTGGTAGCGCCCATCAGTTCGCGGTTCAGAGCGATAGCGTTTTCGCCTTCCAGAACCTGAACAACAACAGGACCGGAGATCATGAAAGCAACCAGGTCGCCGAAGAAACCACGAGCGCTGTGCTCAGCGTAGAAGCCTTCAGCTTCGGCTTTGGACAGTTGCTTCAGTTTCGAAGCTACAACCTTCAGGCCGGCTTTTTCGAAACGGGTGGTGATTTCGCCGATCACGTTTTTTGCAACGGCGTCAGGCTTGATGATGGAGAAAGTACGTTGAACAGCCATGGTGTAACTCCAGAAACGGTAATTTGCGAAAAATTAAACCCGCGAATTATACGCGGGTTCTTGGGTATTGCCTAACCTGCGGGGACGATCAGTCCAATTCGTCGGCCCAGAGAGCCTGAACGGCTTCCAACACCTTCTCGCCGACACGACCAGAGGTATTGTCGAAGTCCGGCAGCTCTTTGATCCATTGCTGCAATTCGACGAAGTTGACCGAAAACGGGTCTACACCCGGTTTGGCCTCGGCCAATTCCTCGGCAATGCGTTGAACATCATTCCAACCGTAGCTCATGACAGTCTTACCAGTCAGTGCGGCGCTTCAGCCGCATGGTTAAGCGAATATTTCGGAATCTCGACGGTGATGTCTTCTTCACCGACGATTGCCTGACAGCCCAGACGCGATTGTGCTTCCAGACCCCAGGCGCGGTCGAGGAAGTCTTCTTCCAGCTCATCAGCCTCTTCCATCGAGTCAAAACCCTCGCGGATGATGCAATGGCAGGTGGTGCAGGCGCAGACGCCGCCGCAGGCGCTTTCCATCTCAATGTGGTGCTCATGAGCCAGTTCGAGAATCGAAATACCAGGGGCCGCTTCGACAACCATGCCGTCCGGGCAGAACTTCTCGTGTGGCAGAAAAATGACCTGCGGCATCAGTTATCCTCGATTTCATTCAGATTGCGCCCGGACAATGCGGCTTTCACCGTCAGATCCATGCGGCGGGCGGCAAAGGCGTCGGTCACTTGCGACAGACGCTTGGTCTGCTGCTCGATGGCGTAACCATCGGTGCCTTTCATCAGTTCGACCAGTTCCTGCACTTGCATATCAATGACCATGCGCTCTTCGGCGTCGAGCAATCGCTCGCCATCAACCTCCAGAGCGCCCTGCACCGCTTCGACCAGGCGCTGGGCATCGACCTGTTGCTCGCGCAGTACGCGGGCAACCTTGTCGTCATTGGCGTGCTGGAACGAATCCTTGAGCATTTTGGCGATTTCACCGTCCGTCAAACCGTAGGACGGCTTGACCTGAATGCTCGCCTCAACACCCGAACCCAGCTCGCGGGCGGAAACACTGAGCAAACCGTCGGCATCGACCTGGAAAGTCACGCGAATCTTCGCAGCGCCGGCCACCATCGCCGGGATGCCGCGCAACTCAAAGCGCGCCAGGGAACGGCAGTCGCTGATCAATTCGCGCTCGCCCTGCAAGACGTGAATCGCCATGGCCGACTGGCCGTCTTTATAAGTAGTGAAATCTTGTGCACGAGCGACGGGGATGGTGGTGTTGCGTGGAATCACCTTCTCCATCAGGCCGCCCATGGTTTCCAGCCCCAGCGACAACGGAATCACGTCGAGCAGCAACAGTTCACCACCATCGCGCTTGTTGCCGGCCAGCGTATCGGCCTGAATCGCGGCACCAATGGCCACCACCTGATCCGGGTCGATCTCAGTCAGCGGCTGGCGGCCGAAGGCTTCGGCGACAGCGTCGCGAACACGCGGAACGCGCGTCGAACCGCCGACCATGACCACGGCGTGCACTTCTTCCAGCTCAATACCGGAATCACGAACAGCGCGGCGGCAGGCTTTGAGGCTGCGGGCAACCATCGGCTCGATCAGCGCGTTGAACGCTTCGCGCGTCAGCTGCGATTTCCAGTCACCGTAGGCGACTTCAACGGCAGCGGCGTCGGTCAGCGCCTCTTTGGCCGCGCACGCGGCTTGCAGCAGATTACGTTGCGCGCCCGGATCGAGATCGGCCGAAAGGCCCGCACTCTCGATGATCCAGCCAGCAATGGCATGATCGAAGTCATCACCGCCCAGTGCGCTGTCGCCACCGGTGGCCAGCACTTCGAAGACGCCGCCAGTCAGACGCAGAATTGAAATATCGAAGGTACCGCCGCCCAGGTCGTAAATCGCGACCAGGCCTTCGGCATGTTGATCCAGACCGTATGCAACGGCAGCCGCAGTCGGCTCATTGAGCAGACGCAACACGTTCAGACCGGCAAGTTTCGCCGCATCCTTGGTGGCCTGACGTTGTGCATCGTCGAAATAGGCAGGAACGGTGATGACCGCGCCGACCAGTTCGCCACCCAACGTCGCTTCAGCGCGCTGACGCAGTACCTTGAGGATGTCGGCGGAGACTTCGACAGGGCTTTTCGGCCCCTGCACGGTATCGATGAACGGCATGTGCGACTCACCACCGACAAAGCGGTATGGCAGTTGCTCGCCCAATTGCTTGACGTCGGACAGACCACGACCCATCAAGCGCTTGACCGACAGCACGGTGTTCAAAGGATCCGAGGACGCTGCGAGCCTGGCCGATTCGCCAACCTCCACGCGATCAGCGTGATAACGCACGGCGGACGGCAGGATGACCTGGCCATTGGCGTCGGCGAGCGGCTCGGAAAGTCCGCTGCGCAACGCAGCGACCAGCGAATTGGTAGTGCCCAAGTCGATTCCCACAGCCAGACGGCGCTGGTGGGGTTGAGGACTTTGGCCGGGTTCGGCGATCTGCAGTAGGGCCATCGTAATCAGGACTTATCTGTATATCAGGCGTGCGACCGGAGCGGCACTGGGTTAATCGTCGAGGCGCTCTTCTAACTGGCGCACTTCGTAGGTGAGCTTGTCGAGGAACTGCATGCGGCGCATCAGGCGTTCGGCCTGTTCGCGCTGCGCTGCATCATCCCAACAGGCTGCGAAGCTTTCGTTGAGCTCATCCTGGGCGGCTTTCAGACGGCGCTTGAATACCGCGACACCGTCGAGATCGGCGCTGTCCTGGAGGTCTTCGAGTTCTTCGCGCCATTGCATCTGTTGCAAAAGAAACTCGGGGTCATGAACCGTGACCTCCATCGGTACTTCGTGCCCGCTGACTTTGAGCAGGTAGCGCGCACGCTGCGCCGGGCTCTTGAGGGTCTGGTAGGCATCGTTGAGCCGTGCAGACTGCTCGAGCGCCACCCGCTGCTCGCGCTCGGAAGCGTCGGCAAAACGGTCAGGATGGACGCCGCGCGCCAACTCTCGGTAGCGCGTGGCCAACTGCTCGAGATCCAGACGAAAGCTCGGTTGCAGCTCGAATAAAGCGAAATGACAAGGAGTTCCCACGACAAGCCTCAGATGTTGAAGCTTTCGCCGCAGCCACATTCACCGCGTACGTTGGGATTGTTGAACTTGAAGCCTTCGTTCAACCCTTCCTTGACGAAATCGAGCTCGGTGCCGTCCAGGTAGCTGAGGCTTTTCGGGTCGATGATCACTTTCTCGCCATGACTTTCGAACACCTGATCTTCCGCAACCACCTCGTCGACAAACTCCAGCACGTAGGCAAGGCCGGAACAGCCCGTGGTGCGAACACCCAGACGAATCCCCTCACCCTTGCCGCGCCCGTTGAGGGAGCGCCGCACGTGTTGAGCAGCCGCTTCTGTCATGCTGATAGCCATCGTTGACTCCTTACTCGTCGCCCAAAGCTTAGATCAAGCCTTTCTTCTGCTTGTAGTCGCGAACGGCCGCTTTGATAGCGTCTTCAGCGAGTACCGAGCAGTGAATTTTCACTGGCGGCAAAGCCAGTTCTTCAGCCAGCTGGGTGTTCTTGATGGTTTCGGCTTCGTCCAGGGTCTTGCCCTTCATCCACTCGGTGGCGAGGGAGCTGGAGGCGATTGCCGAGCCGCAACCATAGGTCTTGAACTTGGCGTCTTCGATAACGCCTTGATCGTTGACCTTGATCTGCAGGCGCATCACGTCGCCGCACGCCGGAGCGCCGACCATGCCGGTGCCGACATCAGGATCTTCCGCGTTCATCTTGCCGACGTTGCGCGGGTTTTCGTAGTGGTCGATGACCTTTTCGCTGTAAGCCATGATTCTTAATCCTCACTCATCAGAGAGTCGCTCTTTAAGCCCGCCACCTTCGCGGACAGGGCCGGTTCGCGGCGACTTGAAATCAGTGTGCCGCCCACTCGATTTTCGAAATGTCGACACCGTCTTTGTACATGTCCCACAGCGGCGACAGAGCGCGCAGCTTGGTAACGGCCTCGCAGACTTTCTGCGCGGCGTAGTCGATTTCTTCTTCGGTGGTGAAACGGCCGAAGGTGAAACGGATCGAGCTGTGCGCCAGTTCGTCGTTGCGGCCCAGGGCGCGCAGAACGTACGAAGGCTCAAGCGACGCCGAGGTGCATGCCGAACCGGACGACACGGCCAGATCCTTGAGCGCCATGATCAGCGACTCGCCTTCAACGTAGTTGAAGCTCAAGTTCAGGTTGTGCGGAACGCGGGCGGTCAGGCTGCCGTTGACGTACAGCTCTTCCAGATGCTCGACCTGCTTGTAGAAACGGTCGCTCAAGGCTTTGATGCGAACGTTCTCGGCAGCCATGTCTTCCTTGGCCACACGGAACGCTTCGCCCATGCCGACGATCTGGTGGGTCGCCAGGGTACCGGAACGCATGCCACGCTCATGACCGCCGCCGTGCATGGTCGCTTCGATGCGAACACGCGGCTTGCGGCTCACGTACAGCGCGCCGATGCCTTTAGGGCCGTAGGTTTTGTGGGCGGAGAACGACATCATGTCGACTTTCAGCTTCTGCAGGTCGATGTCGACCTTGCCAGTGGACTGAGCGGCGTCGACGTGGAACAGAACGCCCTTCGAGCGCAACAGTTCGCCGATGGCAGCGATGTCGTTGATGGTGCCGATTTCGTTGTTCACGTGCATCGCGGACACCAGGATGGTGTCTTCGCGCAGCGCGGCTTCAATCATTTCAGGGGTGACCAGACCGTCTTCACGGGGCTCGAGGTAAGTCACCTCAAAACCTTCACGCTCCAGTTGGCGCATGGTGTCGAGGACAGCCTTGTGCTCAATCTTGGTGGTGATCAGGTGCTTGCCCTTGGAGGCGTAGAAATGTGCCGCACCCTTGATGGCCAGGTTGTCGGACTCGGTGGCACCGGAGGTCCAGACGATTTCACGCGGATCGGCATTGACCAGATCGGCCACCTGACGACGAGCGTTCTCGACGGACTCTTCGGCCTTCCAGCCGAACACATGGGAACGGGACGCCGGGTTACCGAAGTTTCCGTCGACCAGCAGGCATTCACTCATTTTTTGCGCAACGCGCGGATCGACCGGGGTGGTCGCAGAGTAATCAAGGTAAATCGGCAATTTCATGGACTATCTCCTAAATCAGGCTGGCTGGCGTGCCGCTAGCTCTTTGGCTGTCATTCGACGGCGGACGCTTCAATCTTGTCCAGGCGCGGCGCCTTGCCATTGCAACGACGCTGATCCTGACGCTGGGCCACTTCCTGCACCTCACGGCGAGTTACGAGGTCGGCCAAGCTGATACCGCTGAGAAATTCGTGAATCTGCAGGCTCAGGTCGCACCACAGATGATGGGTCAGGCAGGTGTCACCGGAGTGGCAGTCGCCCTGGCCCTGGCATTTTGTTGCATCAACCGATTCGTTGACCGCATCGATCACCTGAGCCACCTGGATGCCCTGCATGTCGCGGGACAGCTGATAACCACCGCCAGGACCGCGAACACTGGAAACCAGGTTACTGCGGCGCAGCTTGGCGAACAGCTGTTCGAGATACGACAGGGAGATGCCTTGGCGCTCGGAAATATCGGCCAGAGACACGGGCCCGTGCTGCGCGTGCAACGCCAGGTCAAGCATGGCGGTTACGGCGTATCGGCCTTTTGTAGTCAGTCGCATGGACAATTACCACGGAGTTCGGAATGGGCGGGAGTATGCAATTCCCGAGCATTTAAGTCAACTATAAGACCTAGTGCTTTAGTCGGGATTACCCGCAAAAGAGCGCGCGAATGATAGCAAACGCTGGCGGCATACAGCCACTTATTGCGCGTTATCGCTCTTCGCGAGCAGGCTCGCCCCACATTGGAACGCATTCTTCTGCGCAAGCGAGCCTGCTCGCAAAGAAACCGCTGCGACTTAGCTGGCCTGGCTTTGATCTTTATCTTTTACGCAGGCGAAGTCTTCTTCGCGCAGCTCAGGCAGATCTTTCGCACAGTAGTTGCTACCCAGATCCTTCAACGCGCCGCACATGCCTTCCAGACGTCCGTCCACGGCCTGCAAGTGATCAAGCAACTGACCGATGGCGCGCGCCACCGGGTCAGGCATGTCCTCACTGACGCCATATGCATCGAAGCCGATCTTCTCGGCCATGGCCTTGCGCTTGGCGTCCTGCTCTTCATCGGACTTGATGATGATCCGCCCGGGAATGCCGACAACCGTGGCGCCCGGCGGCACTTCCTTGGTGACAACGGCATTGGAACCGACTTTGGCACCCGCACCGACAGTAAACGGCCCGAGCACTTTCGCGCCTGCCCCCACCACCACGCCGTCACCCAACGTTGGATGGCGCTTGCCTTTGTTCCAGCTGGTGCCACCCAAAGTCACGCCCTGATAAATCGTGACGTCGTCGCCGATTTCAGCGGTCTCGCCAATGACGATGCCCATGCCGTGGTCGATGAAGAACCGTCGCCCGACTTTGGCACCCGGGTGAATCTCGATTCCGGTCAACCAGCGGCCGAAGTTCGACACCAGCCGCGCCAGCCATTTCAGATCATTGCGCCAGAGCATACCGGCCAGACGATGAATCCAGATTGCATGCATGCCGGGGTAGCAGGTCAGGACTTCAAAAGCGTTACGCGCCGCCGGGTCTCGATGGAATACGCTTTGGATATCTTCACGCAAACGCTCAAACATCATTAATCCTTCCGCTTAAGGAGCTCGCCACGGGCCGCTTTTTGGGTCTCCGTGAGGATGCCACGCAATATATTCATTTCCGCCCGGCTGACCGAGCTGCGTCCGTACAACCGGCGCAGGCGCGCCATCAAGTGCCGTGGTTTTTCCGGATCGAGGAATTCGATGGCCACCAGGGTTTGCTCCAGGTGCTCATAGAATCGCTCCAACTCATCCATCGTCGCCAGCTCGGCGCTTTTGGTGGACGCGACCTCTTCTTTCTCGATCTTGCTTGGCTGTCCTTGCGAGGCCAGCCAGGCCATGCGCACTTCATAACTCAACACCTGCACCGCCGCCCCGAGGTTCAGCGAGCTGAACTCGGGATCGGAGGGGATGTGCACATGAAAGTGACATCGCTGCAGCTCTTCATTAGTGAGACCGGAATCCTCACGGCCGAACACCAAAGCGATTTCCGCGCCTTGCCCGGCTTCCTCGACGACTTTGGTGCCGCATTCGCGAGGATCGAGCAATGGCCAAGGAATACGACGGTCGCGGGCACTGGTGCCAAGCACCAGATTGCAGCCGACCAAGGCATCTTCCAAAGTGGCGACGACTTGCGCGTTTTCAAGGATGTCCCCGGCACCCGAGGCGCGAGCGTCGGCTTCGTGATGCGGGAAGATACGCGGTTCGACCAGCACCAGCCGCGACAAACCCATGTTCTTCATGGCGCGCGCAGCCCCGCCGATATTGCCGGGGTGGCTGGTATTGACCAGGACCACACGAATGTTTTGCAGCAAGGGAGGCGCTCCCGGACACAGGAAAGGGGGGCAAATATTACAGAACAGCCTACCGTTAAGCTATGAAAGCGAACAGCAACCTTCACCTGAAGAAAAGTTCTGATAGAATGCGCGGCTTTCTTTAACACTCTTAGGTGACACATCCATGCAGCCCATGCTGAATATCGCGCTGCGCGCCGCCCGCAGCGCCAGTGAACTGATCTTCCGCTCCATCGAGCGCCTGGATACCATCAAGGTCGACGAAAAAGACGCCAAGGATTACGTGTCCGAGGTGGATCGCGCCGCTGAACAGAAAATCATCGACGCGCTGCGCAAGGCTTACCCGAATCACTCGATCCAGGGTGAAGAGACCGGCCTGCACGCCGGCACCGGCATCGAAGGCGAAGAGTACCTCTGGATCATCGACCCGCTGGATGGCACCACCAACTTCCTGCGCGGCATTCCTCACTTCGCTGTCAGCATCGCCTGCAAATACCGTGGTCGCCTGGAGCACGCTGTTGTTCTGGATCCGGTGCGCCAGGAAGAATTCACCGCCAGCCGTGGTCGCGGCGCTCAACTGAACGGTCGTCGCCTGCGCGTCAGCGGTCGCACCAGCCTGGAGGGCGCCCTGCTGGGTACCGGCTTCCCGTTCCGTGACGACCAGATGGACAACCTCGACAACTACCTCGGCATGTTCCGCGCACTGGTCGGCCAGACTGCCGGCATTCGTCGCGCCGGTTCGGCGAGCCTGGATCTGGCTTACGTGGCTGCCGGCCGTTTCGACGCCTTCTGGGAGTCGGGTCTGTCCGAGTGGGACATGGCGGCAGGCGCCCTGCTGATTCAAGAAGCCGGCGGCCTGGTGAGCGACTTCACCGGCGGTCACGACTTCCTTGAAAAAGGCCACATCGTTGCCGGCAACACCAAGTGCTTCAAGGCAGTCCTGACGGCGATCCAGCCGCACCTGCCGGCCTCGCTGAAGCGCTAAGCATTCAGCGACAGAAAAGCACCCTGCGGGGTGCTTTTTTTATGTCTGCACCATAGAAACCTGACCCTGTACGCGCTGCCGCTGGGGGATATCTCACCCAAAAAAAAGCACCCCGAAGGGTGCTTCTCGTTTCAGCCTGATCAACCGATCACTGATTCAGCTCGTTCTGCGACAGCACCAGCTTGCCTTCCTTGTCGACCGGAATCTGGTTACCCGGATCGCGATCCATCCGCACCTTGCCTTCCTTGCCATCCAACGAATAACGAACGTCATATCCAACGATCTTGTCGCTGATGTCATTCACAGTGTTACAACGAGTTTGAGTCGTGGTGTAGGTGTCGCGATTCTGCATACCTTCCTGCACCTTGTTACCGGCATAACCGCCACCGACCGCACCGGCCACCGTGGCAATTTTCTTGCCGTTACCGCCGCCAACCTGATTACCCAGCAACCCACCGGCGACCGCACCAATCGCGGTACCGAGAATCTGGTGTTGATCCTTGACCGGCGCTTGCCGGGTTACCGCTACATCCTTGCACACTTCACGTGGTGTCTTGATCTGTGTCTTGACCGGGTCAACGGCTAATACTTGCGCATATTCAGGGCCGCTTTTAACCAGGCTGTAGGTGGCAACAGCACCCCCGGCAGTCACACCGACAGCACCCAATACCGCACCAACCAGCAACGACTTGTTCACATGAACCTCCTGACCATCACATGCGGGACGCTGCCCCGCGCTTCTCCCAGCCTTGGAGCATAAAAAAAGGCGCGAGTTCAACTCGCGCCTTTTTTGGCAGACAACTGGAAAGTCGATGACCGTTATGGACGGTCGTCGATCTCCTTGTCGGTATTGGCCGGCGGAATCAGATCTTCCGTGGTCAGGTTCAGCCAGATCAGCACCACGTTCGCGATGTAGATCGACGAGTACGTACCCGCCAAAACACCAATGAACAGGGCAATGGAGAAGCCGAACAGGTTGTCGCCGCCGAAGAACAGCAGCGCCGCAATCGCCAGCAATGTCGAGATCGACGTCGCCATGGTGCGCAGCAGGGTCTGGGTGGTCGAGATGTTGATGTTCTCGATCAGCGAAGCCTTGCGCAGCACGCGGAAGTTTTCACGAACCCGGTCAAATACCACGATGGTGTCGTTCAGCGAATAACCGATGATCGCCAGTACCGCCGCCAGCACCGTCAGATCGAAGGTGATCTGGAAAAACGACAGGATACCGATGGTCACGATCACGTCGTGGATCAGCGACACGATGGCGCCGACCGCGAACTTCCACTGAAAGCGGAACGCCAGGTAGATCAGGATGCCGCCGAGCGCCAGCAGCATGCCGAGGCCGCCCTGGTCGCGCAGTTCTTCACCGACCTGCGGGCCGACGAATTCGACACGCTTGACCGTCGCCGGGTTATCACCACCGACCTTCTGCAGCGCTTCCGCGACCTGATGGCCCAGCTGCGGATCTTCACCCGGCATGCGCACCAGCAAATCGGTAGTCGCGCCAAAGTTCTGCACGACGGCTTCGTGGTAACCCGACGTCGCCAGTTGCTCGCGCACCTTTGTGACGTCGGCCGGACGCTCGTAAGTCAGCTCGATCAGCGTACCGCCGGTGAAGTCCAGGCCCCAGTTCATGCCCTTGGTGACGACGCTGAACAGAGCCAACACCGTCAGGAACAATGTGACGCCGAACGCAACGTTGCGAACGCCCATGAAGTTGATTGTACGTAACATGGCAGCCCCTTAAATCCACAACTTCTTGAAGTCACGTCCGCCGAAGATCAGGTTGACCATCGCGCGGGTCACCATGATGGCCGTGAACATCGAGGTAAAGATCCCGAGGGACATGGTCACTGCGAAGCCTTTCACCGGGCCTGTGCCCATGGCGAAGAGAATCCCGCCGACCAACAGAGTTGTCAGGTTGGCGTCGAGAATCGCGGTGAATGCCCGGCCGAAGCCTTCGTTGATTGCACGCTGCACGGTCATGCCGGCGGCGATCTCTTCGCGGATCCGCGAGAAGATCAACACGTTGGCGTCGACCGCCATACCCATGGTCAAGACGATACCGGCGATGCCCGGCAGGGTCAGCGTTGCACCCAGCAGCGACATCAGCGCCAGCAGCAACACCATGTTCACCGACAGAGCGACAGTGGCGATGATGCCGAAGAAGCGGTAGATGGCGATGATGAACAGCGAGACGAACAACATGCCCCACAGTGATGCATCGATACCTTTGGTGATGTTGTCGGCACCCAGGCTCGGGCCGATTGTGCGCTCTTCAGCAAAGTACATCGGCGCTGCCAGACCACCGGCACGCAGCAACAGCGCCAGCTCGGACGATTCGCCCTGGCCGTTCAGGCCGGTGATGCGGAACTGGGCACCCAGCGGCGACTGGATGGTCGCCAGGCTGATGATTTTCTTTTCTTCCTTGAACGTCTGCACCGGCACGTCTTTCTCGACGCCGTTGACCACTTGCTTGACGTAAGTGGTGACCGGACGCTGCTCGATGAAGATCACCGCCATGCTGCGGCCGACGTTGCTGCGGGTTGCGCGGCTCATCAGTTCGCCGCCATGACCATCCAGACGGATGTTCACTTCAGGCGTGCCGTGCTCGCCGAAACCGGCCTTGGCGTCGGTGACCTGGTCACCGGTGATGATCAGGCCACGCTCGATCTGCGCCGCAGGACGATTGCCCTCACGGAATTCGAACGACTCGGACGTTGCTTTCGAAGCGCCCGGCTCTGCCGCCAGACGGAATTCAAGGTTGGCCGTCTTGCCGAGAATACGCTTGGCTTCGGCAGTGTCTTGCACGCCCGGCAGCTCAACCACGATGCGGTTGGCGCCTTGACGCTGAACGATCGGCTCGGCAACACCCAGCTCGTTGACGCGGTTACGGACCGTGGTCAAGTTCTGCTTGATGGAGTATTCACGGATTTCCGCCAGCTTGGCCGGGGTCATCGCCAGACGCAGCACCGGTTGACCATTCAGGTCGGCCGGAACAATGTCGAAATCGTTGAAGTTCTTGCGGATCAGTGCACGGGCTTGTTCGCGGCTGCCTTCATCAGCGAAGCCCAGCTGGATGGCACCGCCCAGTTGCGGCAGGCTGCGATAGCGCAACTTCTCTTTGCGCAGCAGGCTCTTGACGTCACCTTCGTAGACTTTCAGGCGTGCGTCGAGGGCTTTGTCCATGTCCACTTCCAGCAGGAAGTGCACACCACCGGACAAGTCCAGGCCCAGCTTCATCGGGTGCGCACCCAGATTGCGCAGCCATTGCGGGGTGGTCTGTGCCAGGTTCAGCGCGACGACGTAGTCATCACCCAATGCCTTGCGCACAACGTCTTTTGCCGGCAACTGATCTTCAGCCTTGGTCAGACGGATCAGGCCGCCCTTGCCGTTGTCCGCCAGCGTGGCAGCCTTGACGTTGATCCCGGACTCTTTCAGCGCGGTGCTTACGCGATCCAGATCGGCCTGATTGACCTGCAGTGCCGTGCTGGCGCCGCTGATCTGAATGGCCGGGTCATCCGGGTATAGATTGGGAGCGGAATAAATCAGACCGATCGCCAGCACCGCCAGGATCAGAATGTATTTCCACAGAGGGTATTTGTTCAGCATCACGCCGCCCGTTATGAACGCGGGGCGCCTTGCGCGCCCCGTCGATTGAGTAGAAGTTGGAACCTTAAATCGCTTTCAGCGTGCCTTTTGGCAGCGTGGCGGCGATGGCGCCTTTCTGGAACTTCATTTCCACGGTGTCGGACACTTCCAGAACCACGAAGTCATCGGCCACTTTGGTGATCTTGCCGGCGATGCCGCCAGTGGTGACCACTTCGTCGCCCTTTTGCAGGCTGCTCAGCAGGTTCTTCTGCTCTTTGGCGCGCTTGGCCTGTGGACGCCAGATCATCAGGTAGAAGATGACCAGGAAGCCGACCAGGAAAATCCACTCGAAACCGCCACCCATTGGGGCGGCAGCTGGTGCAGCGGCGTCAGCCATGGCATTAGAGATAAAAAAGCTCATTTAGCACTCCAGTTGCAAATGTTGAATCTTGGGGTCAGAAAACTCAGTCCAAAGGCGGAACGGGAAGTCCGCGTTTGGCGTAGAAGGCATCGACAAAGGCGGCCAATGTACCCTGTTGAATAGCCTCGCGCAAACCAGCCATGAGCACCTGATAATGGCGCAAATTGTGGATGGTATTGAGCATGCTGCCGAGCATTTCGCCGCACTTGTCCAAGTGATGCAGATAAGCGCGGGAAAAGTTCTGGCAGGTGTAGCAATCACAGGTCGGATCCAGCGGTGATTCATCATGGCGATGGAACGCGTTTCGGATCTTCAGCACGCCGGTATCAATGAACAGATGCCCATTGCGGGCATTACGGGTTGGCATCACGCAATCGAACATGTCCACACCGCGGCGCACACCCTCAACCAGATCTTCGGGTTTGCCAACGCCCATAAGGTAACGAGGTTTGTCAGCCGGCATCAGGCCCGGCAGATAATCCAGCACCTTGATCATTTCGTGCTTGGGCTCGCCCACAGACAGACCACCGATGGCCAGGCCATCGAAGCCGATCTTGTCGAGCCCCTCAAGCGAGCGCTTGCGCAGATTCTCGTGCATGCCACCCTGAACGATGCCGAACAGCGCGGCGGTGTTGTCGCCATGGGCATTCTTCGAACGCTGAGCCCAGCGTAACGACAGCTCCATCGACACGCGAGCCACGTCTTCATCCGCCGGATACGGCGTGCATTCGTCGAAAATCATCACGATGTCGGAGCCGAGATCGCGCTGGACCTGCATCGATTCTTCCGGGCCCATGAACACTTTGGCACCGTCGACCGGAGAGGCGAAGGTCACGCCCTCCTCCTTGATCTTGCGCATCGCGCCAAGACTGAACACCTGGAAACCGCCGGAGTCGGTCAGGATCGGGCCTTTCCACTGCATGAAATCATGCAGGTCGCCGTGCTCCTTGATCACCTGAGTACCGGGACGCAGCCACAAGTGGAAGGTGTTGCCCAGAATGATCTCCGCGCCAGTGGCGACGATGTCCCGTGGGAGCATGCCCTTGACCGTGCCGTAGGTGCCAACCGGCATGAACGCCGGGGTTTCGACGGTGCCGCGCGGGAAGGTCAGGCGACCACGACGGGCCTTGCCGTCGGTGGCAAGGAGCTCAAAGGACATGCGACATTCGCGACTCATTCTGTTTCCTCTGGGCCTGTTTGTTTAGGGGCAGTAGGTGCGGGATTACGGGTGATGAACATCGCATCACCGTAGCTGAAAAAGCGGTATCCATTGTCGACGGCGGCCTTATAGGCGGCCATGGTTTCGGGATAACCGGCGAAAGCGGAAACCAGCATCAACAGCGTGGATTCCGGCAAATGAAAATTGGTCACCAGCGCATCGACCACATGAAACGGTCGGCCCGGGAAGATGAAAATGTCGGTGTCGCCACTGAACGGCTTGAGCACGCCATCGCGCGCGGCACTTTCCAGCGAGCGCACGCTCGTCGTACCAACGGCAATCACCCGACCGCCACGCGCACGGCAAGCGGCGACCGCATCGACCACGTCCTGGCCGACTTCCAGCCACTCGGTGTGCATGTGATGGTCTTCAAGCTTCTCGACCCGCACCGGCTGGAACGTACCCGCGCCCACGTGCAGCGTGACAAACGCGGTCTCGACGCCCTTGGCGGCAATCGCTTCCATCAGCGACTGATCGAAATGCAGCCCCGCCGTCGGCGCCGCCACCGCGCCGAGGCGCTCGGCGTACACGGTCTGATAGCGCTCGCGATCCGAGCCTTCATCTGGGCGGTCTATATAAGGAGGCAACGGCATGTGCCCGACACGATCGAGCAACGGCAGCACTTCATCAGCGAACCCCAGCTCGAACAACGCATCATGCCGCGCCAGCATCTCCGCCTCGCCACCACCGTCGATAAGAATCTTCGACCCCGGCTTCGGCGACTTGCTGGAGCGCACATGGGCCAGCACGCGATGCGTGTCGAGCACTCGCTCAACAAGGATTTCCAGCTTGCCGCCGGACGCTTTCTGCCCGAACAGCCGCGCCGGAATCACCCGGGTATTGTTGAACACCATCAAATCGCCCGGGCGCAAATGCTCAAGCAAATCAGTGAATTGACGGTGTGCGAGGGCGCCGCTCGGCCCGTCAAGGGTCAGCAGGCGGCTACCGCGACGCTCGGCCAAAGGGTGGCGAGCGATCAGCGAATCAGGGAGCTCGAAGGTAAAGTCAGCAACGCGCATGATGGGGTTCGTCTAGCAGGGCCGGAAAGTCTAGCGGAAATATCGAAAATTGACCATGAAACGTGATTGACCAACGGTAATCTCATCTCTATACTTCGCCGCCATTGAGCCCTGATGGCGGAATTGGTAGACGCGGCGGATTCAAAATCCGTTTTCGAAAGGAGTGGGAGTTCGAGTCTCCCTCGGGGCACCATATAGCAGTATCTGAAAGTCTCTACCAGACTCTCAGACCCAAAGAAACCGGCCACTTAGGTCGGTTTTTTTATGTCTGGCTATCTACCTCTGTATCCCCTTATCCGTTGTATCCCTGTATCCCTGCTTGTATCCTGAGAAAAATACCGAACTTTGGGATACAAGGATGAAGCGCGCAGACATCAAGCGCCGCCCTCTCGCAGATACAACGCTTGCGGGACTGGAGCCGGAATCAAAGGAATACCGGGAGCTGGACGGAAACGGCCTCTACTTCAGGGTCAAACCTGATGGTGGCAAGTCTTGGCAGCTTCGCTACAAACGCCCGGCGGGCAATTGGGCTTGGATGGGGCTCGGGGGCTACCCGGAAGTAAGTGGCGCGCTGGCACGAGACAAAGCTGCTGATCTACGCAAAGTAGTGAGTAGCGGTGCCGATCCCCTTGAACAAAAGCGATCCGCGAAAGCTGCTATCGATGCAGCCAAGACCCGAACCTTTCGAGCTGCCGCTGATGCCTGGCTGAAGGCAAAAGAGGAAAAGGGTCTCGCCCCCTCCACACTCAACAAAATCCGTACCTACCTCGACAAAGACATACTCCCGGCACTGGGAGATAAGCCCCTAGACGAAATCACCCGTACCGACTGCGCGGAACTCCAAGCATCCATCGAAGCCCGAGACGCACACAACGTGGCGGAAAAGTGTCGCACTTGGATCAATCAGATATTCGGGCGAGCCATCGGCTTGGGCCTGACTGAAAACGATCCGGGCAGTCGCCTTCGTGACATCGCCGCACAAGCCCCTAAGACTCAGCAACATCCACATTTGCTGGAGCCTGAGCTGGGTGAATTTCTCCAGGCGCTCAAAAACACTCCGGCCAGACTGACTGCTCGCACTGCTGCTTGGCTTTGTGTATGGACAGCATCGCGACCTGGCATGGTCCGTTTGGCTGAATGGAAGGAGTTTGACCTTGAGAAATCCATTTGGACCACACCTGCCGCCAAGATGAAGATGCGTCGAGATTTTGTCTGCCCTCTTCCCCACCAAGCAGTCGCAGCGCTGAAAGAGCTGCATTGTTTAACCGTCCGGCCAACTCACCTTCCTGACCCCGACGCCAAAGGCGATGGTGTCCACCTAATTTAAGTGGACACCATTTCTAGCCTTTTAAGCGGGTCTTTCCATGCAGTCACAACGCCGTTCCTATTCAAAATCCTTCAAGGCCCAAGTTGTCCAAGAGTGCGCCCAGCCCGGCGCATCGATTGCCAGCGTCGCGCAGAAGCACAGCCTTAACGCGAACCTCGTCCATAAATGGATTAGGGTACTCACGAACAAAACCATGGCGCTGCAACCTGCTTTCATTCCAGTGCCCTTGCCGCTAGCCGGAGGACACTCGCAGGCAGCTTCATCGAGTATCTGCATTGAAATCCAGCACCCGCGTGGCACCGTCAAAGTGAACTGGCCGACCGAAAGCGCTGTCGCCTGTGCCACCTTTCTGCGAGGCCTATTGGTATGATTCGGATCGATGCCATCTGGCTTGCCACCGAGCCTATGGACATGCGCGCCGGTACCGAGACCGCGCTGGCCAGGGTGATCGCGGTGTTCGGTGTGGCGAAGCCGCACTGCGCATACCTCTTCGCTAATCGCCGTGCCAACCGAATGAAAGTCTTGGTGCATGACGGTGTGGGCATTTGGCTGGCAGCGCGACGATTGAACCAAGGCAAGTTTCATTGGCCCGGCATCCGTCACGGATCGGAAGTCGAACTCGATAACGAGCAACTTCAAGCCTTGGTACTGGGTTTGCCGTGGCAGCGGGTCGGCGCAGGCAGCGCGATCACAGTGCTTTAGCCCCTGCCATTAGCCCATCGGTTTATCGCTGTTGACGACCTGCTCTGACACAATCAGCGGCATGACTTCCTCGCCCAATCTCGACCAGATGACACCGGAACAGCTGCGCGGCTTGGCCGAACAGGCTATGCAGTTGCTGTCCCAGGTCGACTCCATGAGCCAGAAAATCCAACGCCTCGAAACGGTCAACGAGCAACTGGCTCATGAAATCGCCATCCTCAAGCGACACAAGTTCGCCAAGCGCAGCGAGCAACTGAGCCCCGACCAAGGCAGTCTGCTCGATGATCTGCTCGATACCGATATCGCAGCTATCGAAGCCGAGCTGAAGGCAGCCAATCCGCCGGCCGCACCGGCCGAGCCACGTAATAAGCCCAAGCGTGCACCACTGCCGCCGCAGTTTCCGCGAACCGTGATCCGTCACGAACCAGAGAATACTCAGTGCGTGTGCGGCTGCCAGCTTCAGCGAATCGGCGAAGACGTCAGCGAGAAGCTCGATTACACTCCGGGCGTGTTCACCGTTGAGCGGCATGTGCGTGGAAAATGGACGTGCCGTCAGTGTGAAACACTGATCCAGGCGCCTGTACCGGCCCAAGTGATCGACAAGGGCATCCCGACCGCAGGCCTGTTGGCCCACGTGATGGTGGCGAAGTTCGCCGACCATTTACCGCTGTACCGGCAGGAGAAGATTTTTGGTCGGGCCGGACTGCCCATCGCCCGTTCGACACTGGCGCAATGGGTCGGACAGACCGGTGTGCAGCTCCAGCCTCTGGTCGATGCGCTGCGTGAGCATGTGTTGGCCCAGGGCGTGATCCACGCCGATGAGACCCCGGTTCAGATGCTCGCACCAGGCGAAAAGAAAACCCACCGCGCTTACGTGTGGGCCTATAGCACCACGCCTTTCTCGGCCCTCAAGGCCGTAATCTACGACTTCAGCCCCAGCCGTGCCGGCGAACATGCGCGTAACTTCCTGGGCACGTGGAACGGTAAGCTGGTCTGCGATGACTTCGCCGGCTACAAGGCCAGCTTCGAGCTGGGCATCACCGAAATCGGCTGCATGGCCCATGCACGCCGCAAATTCTTCGACCTGCATGCAGCCAATAAAAGCCAGTTGGCGGAGCAGGCGCTTCACTCGATTGGCGGGTTGTATGAAGTCGAGCGACACGCCAAGGAAATGAGCGACGAAGACCGCTGGCGATTACGTCAGGAAACAGCGGTGCCCATCGCTGAAAAACTGCATGAGTGGATGTTGGCCCAACGCGAACTTGTGCCCGAGGGTTCGGCCACGGCCAAGGCCCTGGATTACAGCCTTAAACGCTGGGTAGCGCTGACGCGCTACTTGGAAGATGGTGCTGTACCCATCGACAATAACCAGATCGAGAATTTGATCCGGCCGTGGGCGCTTGGGCGCTCGAACTGGTTATTTGCCGGGTCGCTGCGCAGTGGAAAAAGGGCGGCGGCAATCATGAGCCTGATCCAGTCGGCGCGTATGAATGGGCACGATCCGTATGCCTATCTCAAGGATGTGCTGATGCGGCTGCCGACACAGCGGGCGAGCGAAATCACGCAATTACTCCCGCAGCATTGGATGCTTGCCTGAGACAGGCTAAGTGGACTTCGCCAAATAGTCAGCTCAAAGGCTGACTTGCATCAACAATTCGGAAGCGACTTTTCTCAGCATATAGGTTTCGCGCAGAATTGATTGCCCCATCGAAGACTCGTGACGCTGCATAACGGCTTCATTGTGCGTGATGGCTTCATGCAGGTTGATCCAGACAGGCCGCATACCATTAGCGATTTCGTGGCTTTCCATTCTCACGGGCTCTAGCTGGGGCGCTACTTCGCATTGATAAAAATGCGAGGTCATGTGCATCAGATCGTACTGTGGCTTCCAGTAGGGCCGGTACTCCTCAATGTAACCGTAGTGCTGGAGCACCTTTATGTCACGAGCACCAGTCTCTTCCTCAAGCTCACGCTTCAGGCCTGTGACAATGTCCTCGTCACCATCAAGGCCGCCTCCAGGAAAGCTGAAGTCGTTATAGCGCTCGGTGAACAGCAACAGGATCTGTTCATCCCGCATCACGATGCCGCGTGCTGCATGTCGACGGAATACTCTGCCCTGTTTGGATTTCAGCTCGGGGTGAACAATTTCAGTTATGAGTTGCATGTGGTCTCGTTACGGCAAAATCAGTTAGTCATCGTCCAGGGTGGCCACGGCATTTCCGCAGTTCTGGAAATACTGTGGCCAGTGGAACTGGCTCAGCGAAGCAGCAATACGGGTAAAGTGGATGTTCGTAGCATCGTCGTGGTCGTGCTGCCTACCAGAAACTGCCTGATGCGTGAGTGCCCGTACGCCCCCATGACCAAGAGGTCAATGCCGTGCTCTGCCTGATACGCAGGAAGTACCGACTCTACTTCGCCTGGGCGGATCTCGGCATGCACTAGCGGGCCAGAAGAGGCAAGTGTGGTTCGTGCTTTCTCCAGCTCGTTCTGGTTTTCTTCAGAGTCCGTACCAACCATGACGATATGAATTGGCAGGTCTTCGCACAGCGGGCTTGAAGCAAGCATCTGTACGGTCTTGTGGCCTGTAGCGCTGCCGTCAAATGCCACCATGATCGTTTCAGGTTTCCTGAAATGGCTGGTTGTAATCAGGATGGGGCGGTGGATTGTTCGGACTACCGCTTCAATCTGGCTGCCAAGACTTTGGGCACTGCGCGTGCTGTCCTCACCGACTCTTCCAATCACCAGTAATCGAATATCGTCTTGGAGATCGCTCAGGCTCTCGACGAGATGGCCATGGCGCTGCTTCAGATCAGGTGACATGGCGCCAGAGATGACTGTTCGCTCGCGAGCTTTTTCAAGCATGTGCTGCCCATGCTCCAAGGCCAGTTTTGCACGCTGCGCATCCAGCGTGGCCAACTCTTCCAGTAGATGTTCTCTGCTACCGAGACCGATATTGCCGCTGAGGTCAGCGGATGCAGGATATTTTTCCCTATCCAGCACATGGAGCAAGGTCAGGGGAGCGCTGAGTCGTTGCGAGGCCCATGCTGCGTAATCGCAGACCGCCAATGAGGATTGTGAGTTATCAATGCATGCCATTACGTGGGTCATTGTCGTTCTCCTTAGTGGCTCATGAGCTTGTCGATGGCACCGGGTTTGTCATGCACGCCGAAGCGGTCAACGATTGTTGTGCTGGCTTCATTGAGACCGAGCACTTCAACCTCAGCGCCTTCACGGCGGAACTTGATCACGACCTTATCCAGCGCTGCGACGGCGGTGATATCCCAGAAATGCGCTTGTGTGAGATCGATGGTGACTTTGTTGAGCGCTTCCTTGAAGTCAAAAACTTCAGTGAACTTGTCCGCAGAGCTAAAGAACACCTGGCCCACGACGCGGTAAGTCCGATGCGATTCCGTCTCTTCCAGAGTGCTCTTGATATCCAGGTAGTGCCCAACCTTATTGGCAAAGAACAGCGAAGCCAGCAGCACACCTACCAGTACGCCGTAGGCCAGGTTGTGAGTGGCCACGACGACCACGACGGTCGCCACCATGACGAGGTTGGTCGACAGCGGATGCTCTTTCAGATTGCGCAAGGAATCCCAGCTAAAGGTGCCGATGGACACCATAATCATCACAGCCACGAGTGCCGCCATAGGGATTTTGGAGAGCCATTCGCCAAGAAATACCACCATCAGCAGCAGGAAAACGCCGGCACACAATGTCGAGAGACGGGTGCGGCCACCAGATTTCACGTTGATGATCGACTGGCCGATCATGGCGCAACCTGCCATGCCGCCAAGCATGCCGGCAGCGATGTTGGCCACACCCTGGCCTTTGCACTCGCGGTTTTTGTTGCTGGTGGTATCGGTCAGGTCGTCGACGATGGTCGCGGTCATCATCGACTCCAGTAGGCCTACAACTGCCAGCGCAGCGGAGTAAGGAAAGATGATGCGCAGGGTTTCAAAGTTCAGCGGCACTTCAGGCCACAGAAAAATCGGCAGCGTATCCGGCAGTTGGCCCATGTCCCCCACGGTACGGATATCTAGCCCCAGATAAATGGCGATGGCAGTCAGGGTCAGGATGCACACCAGTGGTGAGGGAACCAGCTTGCCGATCTTAGGTATATACGGAAACAGGTAGATGATTCCAAGGCCCGCTGCGGTCATCGCGTAGACGTGCCAGGTCACGTTGGTCAATTCAGGTAACTGCGCCATAAAAATCAGAATCGCTAATGCGTTCACAAAACCCGTGACCACAGAGCGAGAGACGAAGCGCATCAGCGAACCTAGCTTCAGGTAACCCGCGAGGATTTGAAGTACCCCACAGAGCAACGTGGCTGCCAGCAAATACTGAAGTCCGTGCTCTTTAACCAGAGTGACCATGAGAAGTGCCATGGCGCCGGTAGCCGCCGAGATCATGCCGGGACGACCGCCGACAAAGGCAATAACAGCACAGATACAGAAGGAGGCGTAAAGTCCGACCTTTGGGTCAACGCCGGCGATGATGGAAAAGGCGATGGCTTCAGGGATCAGCGCAAGTGCGACTACGAGCCCCGCGAGCACATCTCCACGGACGTTGGAAAACCACGTTTGTCTAAGTTTTTGCAGCATAGAAAATATCCAAGGCAAAGCATCGCGCACGCCAAGGGAATGGCGAGCGAATCGATACAAATTCAAATTTTGAGGATTTTTTTGCTGTGTGCTTAAGGCGTATAACCAGGCGTACAGCAGTGCGCACCCGCGAGCGAGGCTAGCGGAAGCAGGTTGTTGCGAGGGGGCGTAGCGCTAAGGCGGCGTAGGCTGCCAGTAGATCGTTTGGAGTACAGTCATGCTGATGTTCCTGTAGCTCAAGGGGTATGCGGAGCAGAAGTATACAATGAAGCCATCGTCGATTGCGACCCGCTGCCAAGCTCCGCATGAGCTACGTCAGATATAGGCTTATTCAATGGGTATACCTGCGGGCAAGGCTTTGTTTTCCACCCGTTCTTGTCTGAGCTGGTCTGTGTGCTGAGAGGTGAGTTGGCCAGACGGTTACCCTTACACTGCTTATCAGACCGACCTGTTTCTCGGGCACAGATAAATCTTGTGGGCTTGGGGCTCCGTGTCTCTATCGCGACACGATGCGTTATCCAGCCGCGACGGGTATCGTGTTCTCTCTCGATACTCTTGCTACGGATCGGATGATGACCAGAAGTATTTTTTATGCTCTGGGTGCAGCAGCACTTTTCGGTGCCAGTACTCCTCTGGCCAAAGTGCTGGGGCTTAACATCTCCCCTGTCTTGCTCGCCGGCCTGCTGTATCTGGGAAGCGGTCTGGGCTTGACCGCGTGCAGACTCATCCGTGATCGCGGCTGGCAGCCTGCCGGATTAGGTTCATCGCAATGGCCTTGGCTTTTGGGCGCGATTGCGTTTGGCGGTGTGTTGGGGCCGGTGTTTTTGATGTTCGGTCTTACCTTAACGTCGGGCACCACGGCGTCGCTGCTGCTGAACCTTGAGGCTGTGTTGACAGCCCTGCTCGCCTGGATGGTTTTCAAGGAAAACGCTGACAAGCGGATCGTCATCGGAATGATCGCGATCGTTGCCGGAGGCGTTTTGCTGGGGTTGCCACAAACCTCGGCCGAGATGCATGGATGGGTTGGCCCGGTCGCGGTCACGATCGCGTGTCTTTGCTGGGCCATCGATAACAACCTGACCCGAAAAGTTTCAGCGTCAGATGCCTTGTTCATCGCAGGTTTCAAGGGACTGGTTGCCGGCGTCGTCAACTGCACACTGGCCTTAGCCCTTGGCATGCACCTTCCCGATTTGTCTCTGCTCGGCCCAACGCTACTGGTGGGCTTTTTGGGATATGGCGTCAGCCTGGTACTTTTCGTGCTGGCGTTGCGAGGGCTTGGAACGGCACGGACGGGGGCGTATTTCTCTACGGCGCCATTTTTGGGAGCGGCGATTTCAATCCTGTTTCTGGGCGAAGCCGTGTCCTGGGTGTTTTGGGTGGCTGCGGTACTGATGGGGATCGGTGTCTGGATCCATCTCACAGAGCGTCATTCGCACGAACATCATCACGATCCGCAGATACATGACCACCCGCACGTTCACGACGAGCACCACCAACATATACACGCGTTCGATTGGGACGGATCGCAACCTCATAGCCACGTCCATGAACACTCGCCGATAACACACAACCATCGGCACTATCCCGACATCCATCACAGACATAAACACTGAAAACGAAATTCCATAGCGGATGGTTCTGTGAATGAGACGCCCTTGGGCGCGGCAAAAAATTAAACAAATCATTCACCGCAACGCACCGAATCTATCGCGTCCCCCAATGTCACACGTTCTATCAGCAGTCACTTCCCACAGGACAGCGGATAGCCCCGGCGCTGAAATGTCGGTAGCATCCTATCCTTTGGTTAAACAACGTGTTTTTTCAGGTCAGGGTCGCATTGTGGAAAAGCTAAATCGCCTTCAGAGCGGAATCGAAGGCCTGGATGCGCTGCTGAAGGGCGGGCTGGTGTCGGGCTCTTCCTATATCATTCAGGGGCGTCCGGGGTCTGGTAAAACGATTCTCGCCAATCAGCTCGGGTTTCATCATGCCCGCAACGGCGGCCGGGTTTTGGTCGCGACGTTGTTGGCGGAATCCCATGACCGTCTCTTTCAGTTTCTATCGACCTTGAGCTTTTTCGATTCGTCCCGCGTCGGGGCGGAGATTCAGTTTGTCAGTGCGTTTGACACGCTGGAGAACGAAGGCCTGGACGAGGTGGTGAAACTGCTTCGCCGCGAGATCAGTCGCCAGAAGGCGACGGTGATGGTGGTGGACGGTTTGCTCAATGCCCGTTCCAAGGCTGATTCGCCGATCGATACCAAGAAATTCATTTCAGAGCTGCAAGGGCATGCCGCCTTCGCAGGTTGCACCGTGCTTTTTCTGACCAGCTCGCGGCTAGACGATGGCAGCCCCGAGCACACCATGGTCGATGGCGTGATCGAGATGGGCGAAGAGCTTTACGGCACGCGTTCGGTGCGACGTATCCAGTTGCGCAAGACCCGTGGCAGCGGCGCGCTGACTGGTTTGCATGAATGTGAAATCACCGATGACGGGCTGATCGTGTACCCGCGTCTGGAAAGTCTCTACAGCCGTCCTTCGGCGCCGGACAGCGCCGACATGACGCGCATTCCCAGCGGCGTCGCGTCGCTCGACAACATTCTCGGCGGCGGCCTGCACACCTCCAGCGTGACGCTGATCATGGGCCCGTCCGGGATCGGCAAGACCACGCTGGGGCTCAAGTTCTTGAGCGAGTCGACAGTCGAAGCCCCGGGCCTGCACTTCGGGTTTTACGAGAGCCCCCAGCGGTTACGCCTTAAAGGACAATCGCTGGGCATCGACATCGCCGCCATGGAAGCCAGCGGCGCGCTGACGATCGCTTGGCAAGCGACGACCGAAGGTCTGTTGGACGGGCTTGGCGCGCGCCTGCTTAACCTCGTCGAGGAAAAAGACATCAAGCGTGTGTTCATCGATAGCCTGAGCGGCATGACGCGGGTATCGACAAATCCGGCTCGGATCACTGATTTTTACAGCGCGCTGATGAACGAACTTCGCGCCAGGGGTGTGACGGTATTCGCGTCCTGGGAGATGCGCGACGTCTTCGGTTCAGAGGTCAGTTCACCGAACTCTGACCTGTCGAGTATCGTCGACAATCTGATGCTGATGCGTTTCCTTGAACATGACGCTGAACTTAAAAGGACACTTTCGATTCTCAAGGTACGGGATAGCGCATATGACCCCTCGCGATTCGAGGTGGTCATCAGCGACCACAACGTCGACCTGAAAAAGGCTTCGCGAAATGAACCCTCAGCCCACGCGGATTCTTCGCTGTCAGGTTCAACACAATAAAGTCTTAAGCGGGTTGGATTATCATGACCACCATTCTGGTAGTCGACGACGAGTATTTGATCGCTGACATTCTCGGCTATGCCCTGGAGGACGAAGGCTTCATGGTCGTGAAAGCCAGCAACGGCCGCAAAGGCCTCGAAGTATTGGACAGAGAACGTCCAGACCTGATCATCACCGACTTCATGATGCCGGTGATGGACGGTCTGGAGTTTGCCAAATCTGTACGGGCGACGCCTTCTGTGCATCAGGTACCGATTATTCTGATCAGCGGCGCGCAGGCGCACATCGGCATGCAGCGATCGGATCTGTTTGATGCCGTGCTGGAAAAGCCATTCAACATCGAACTGATCATTGCCAAAGTCAAAGAGCTGCTGGCAACTGACTAATGGATGCCAACGTTCAAGGGAACACCATGCACTCGTCACTGGAAACAGTCGCCCTTTTCTCGCTCAAGCTCGCTTACGAGGAAGAAGGTCTAAGCCCTATTTTGCGGGATGACTTTGTCATGGGCGATTATCAGAAAGACGTGTTCGAGTTGCTGGTTCGCCGCGCCGATATCGACACCATTCGCTTTAAAGTAAATGAATGCCTGGCACTGGCGCTGGATGCTTTGGGCGGCGTGGACAAACCTTTGGGGCGAGAGCTGAACAAGTTGTCAGCCGAGTTCAGTGAGGCGCAATCGCTGGAGGCACTGGATGCTCCTTTGATTGCGCTCAAGGATTACCTGAAGGATATCCAGTGAATGCGTGGCTACGACAGCAGATGCCTGGAGATGTGCCTGGAAATCTCTACCATCGAGGTCTTCCCGGTGAATTCGAACTTCACTTTCCCCAGTGAAGAGAAGTAAATCTCCAGCTCCGAATCCAGATCGAACGTGCCGGACGTTTCAACCGAATACGCGACGATGTTTTTGTAAGGCAGTGACGTGAAGTCTTTCTTGCTTCCGGTGATGCCCTGAACATTGACCGCGATGATGCGTTTGTTGGTGAACACCACGCCGTCGCGCATGGCTTTGTACGAGTCAATCACCTCTTCCCCGTCCAATAAAAGCGCGGTTACGCGTTCGGCGTATTCGTCGTTTTGCTTGAGCTTGAAGAAGCCCTTGTTGTTGAAGTCGATCATCTGTCCATCCTCTGAATAACCAAAAACATCCGTATATTTCTACAACTCAGCGATGCATTTTCAGTACGCGAATCTACGCAGGAAACCTATCCGCGCCTACCCGTTTCTTCCAGTCGACAGAGCGGAATATGCCGCTCTCATCATCTGAATGACGCTGGAAAAGACCGCGTCTTTAAGCCTCGATTAAGGGCAGGCGGCGCCGGCTGCGCTATGATCGCCGGCCAGCGCGCCAGGAGCCTTGAATCCAGATGTCTCGATCACCTGATGATGTAACCACCCTCCCCGCCGTGTTGGCCGGCCCGCTGTTGCGCAGGCTGGAGCCCTCACGGCTGGTGCTGTGGCTGGTTGCCACGCGGTCGCTGGCACTGACATTGCGTTTGCAAGGTGTCGGCGACATACCGCTGGATGCTACGAAATGCACCGTTATTCCTGTAGGCGATCACGCATTTATCCACCTCATTGACGTCGCCCTCGATACGCCCCTGCCCCTTGATACCCGCATCGACTATGACCTGCTGATTGACGGCAACCTACAGATCGCCGATTGGGCACCGCATCTGCTCTACGGCGAAGCCCTGTGCCCGAATTTCGTTGTGCGTTCGCGGATCGATCAGCTGCTGCATGGTTCCTGCCGCAAGCCGCATCATCCGGCCGCCGACGGCCTGCTCTGCGTCGACCGATTGCTCGCCGCAGAAACTGATCCGCAACAACGGCCAGCCCTGTTGATGATGAGTGGCGATCAGGTCTACGCCGACGATGTGGCCGGCCCTATGTTGCGGGCGATTCACGCATTGATCGCACGCCTGGGTCTCTTCGACGAGCACCTCGAAGGCGCCGTGGTCAGCGACAGCGCGGCCCTCTACGAGCACCCCGCCAGTTACTACCATCGCGCGGATTTGTTACCGGCGCTTGAGAGCAACGAAACCTTGCGCGATCGATTTTTCGGCGGGGCGCGCAAGCCGATTTTCACCAGCAGCAGCGCCGATAATCATTTGGTGACGTTCGCCGAAGTGATCGCGATGTACCTGCTGGTCTGGTCGCCAACGCCGTGGACGCTGATTGCGCCGCAGCCGCCGACCCTCACGCCTGAGCGTATGAAACGCTACGTGCTGGAACAGTCGCGCATCAACGCTTTCGAAGCAGGCCTCGGCGATGTTGCACGCGCTCTGGCCCATCTGCCGAGCCTGATGATTTTCGACGACCACGACATCACCGACGACTGGAATCTTTCCGCGCAATGGGAGGAAACGGCTTACGGCCATCCCTTCTCCAAACGCATCATCGGCAACGCGTTGATCGCTTACATGTTGTGCCAAGGCTGGGGCAACAACCCGGATGCTTTCGGCGCGATGCTGGAGAAAACCGGGGCATTGAGCGCCAGTGGCGACGATCATTATCTCGACAGCCCTGTTCAGGACGCCCTGATCGACGATCTGCTGCGCTTCCAGCAATGGCATTTCGTCTTGCCAAGCAGCCCGGCACTGGTGGTACTCGATACCCGAACCCGGCGCTGGCGCAGCGAATTTGCGTTGAAGCAACCCTCGGGCTTGCTCGACTGGGAAGCCTTGAGCGAGCTGCAGCAAGAACTGCTCGATCATCCGTCAGCGATCATCGTCTCACCCGCGCCGATCTTCGGTGTGAAGCTGATCGAAACCATCCAGCGCGTCTTCAGTTGGTGCGGTTTCCCATTGTTAGTGGACGCGGAAAACTGGATGGCCCATCGCGGCGCCGCGCAAGTGATCCTGAACATTTTCCGACACTCGCGTACACCGGGCAGTTACGTGATTCTGTCCGGCGATGTGCATTACTCCTTCGTGTACGAAGTGTTGATCCGACACCGCAGGGCCGGGCCACGCATCTGGCAGATCACCAGCAGCGGCATCAAGAACGAATTCCCCAAAGCCCTGCTCGAATGGTTCGACCGTCTCAACCGCTGGCTGTACTCACCACGCTCACCCCTGAACTGGCTGACCAAACGCCGCCGCATGCGCATCGTCCCGTACGTTCCGGAACACGCCGAGGCGGGTGAACGCTTGTGGAATTCAGCGGGGATCGGTCAGGTGTATTTCAATGTCGAGGGACAGCCGACGGAGATTTTTCAGCACAACGTGAAGGGGGCAGAGAAAACGCGGATGCTGGCGCCGGATCAAACCGACGAACCTTTGCCCGACAAATTCCGCAGATAAGGCCTACAGGGTATCGCAGAAACGTCTTGATGAATCTTCAAGGATACTGGGCTCAGCCGCAGTGAGCCCTTCTGCGTCATAACCACTGTGGAAGACTACTTATGGTTTCAGCAAAACGATAAGGCCGCTCTCAAACGCGCCAACCTTTTGATCAGTGCAATCCAATGCCAACCGTTTGAAGAAATTGGCAAACCCGAGCCGCTCAAGCACAACCTGAGCGGCGCATGGTCACGACGAATAACAGCCGAGCATCGGTTGGTCTATGTCATCAACGAAGCCGAGATTTGTATTATCAGTTGCAGATATCACTACTGAACAAGATCAGCGACCACTGAGAATATGCCCCACCCCCCTGACAATCATCCCCACTTCCCGCTCATCAATCGTCAGCGGCGGCATCAACCGTATGGTTTTTCCGCGTGTCACGTTGATCAGCAAGCCGTGATCCCGCGCAGCAATCAGCGTCAGATCGCGAACGGGTTGCTTGAGTTCGATGCCGATCATCAAGCCCTGTCCACGAATCGCCAGTACGTTTGGGTTATCGGCCAGTTCCGCGCGTAGCCGGCCGAGCAGGCATTCGCCCTGGACGCGGGCATTTTCCAGCAAACCTTGTTCCTCGATGATGTCCAGCACGGTGCAGCCGACCCGACAGGCCAATGGATTGCCGCCAAAGGTGCTGCCATGGCTGCCCGGCGTGAACAGACCCGCCGCCCTGCCCCGCGCCAGACACGCGCCGATGGGCACGCCGTTGCCAAGGCCTTTGGCGAGCGTCATCACATCCGGCACGATGCCTTCGTGCTGGAAAGCAAACCACTGGCCGGTGCGGCCGATGCCGGTCTGGATTTCGTCCAGCATCAGTAACCACACCTGCCGATCGCACAATTCGCGCAGCGCTTTGAGGTAACCGGGCGGCGCCAGTTGCACGCCGCTTTCGCCCTGAATCGGCTCGAGCAACACCGCAACAATCCGTTCGCCATATTTTTTCTGTACCTGATTCAACGCTGCCAAATCACCGAATGGCACTTTGATGAAATCGCCAGGCAGCTCATTGAAACCCAAGCGCACCGCCGGGCCGTCACTCGCGGACAAGGTGCCGAGGGTGCGCCCATGAAAAGCATTGGCCATGACCACAACGAGCGGCTGCTCGATGCCTTTGCGCCAGCCATACAGGCGCGCCAGTTTCAGCGCGGTTTCGTTGGCCTCCGCGCCGGAGTTGTTGAAGAACGCCCGCTCCATGTCGGACAACTGCGTAAGCCGTTGCGCCAGTCGCCGTTGCCAGTCGATGGTGTAGAGGTTGGACGTGTGCAGCAGCAATCCCGCCTGCTCGCTGATGGCCGCCACGATTCGTGGGTGGGAGTGACCGACATTGGTTACCGCTACGCCCGCCACCGCGTCGAGGTATTCGCGCCCGGCCTGATCCCACAGTCGGGTGCCGAGGCCCTTGGTAAAACTCAGGGCCAGGGGTTGATAGGTGCTCATCAGGCAAGCGGCGCTCATGTCGTCAAACTCCATTGAAGATCGGTGTTTTTCCAGTATGGTTAGCCACCTGAGCTGGATAAACACGCCATCACTTCAATCATTTAACAGCAGGGCTTGATAATGGATCTGTTTCAGGCCATGGCCGTCTACGTCAAAGTGGTCGAGGCCGGCAGCATGACGGGGGCCGCATTGCAGTGCGAAATGTCCACGACCATGGTCGGCAATCACCTGCGCTCGCTTGAGCAACGCCTTGGCGTGCAACTGCTGCAACGCACCACGCGCCGTCAACGGTTGACCGAATTCGGCAGCGTTTACTATCAGCGCTGCCTGGAAGTACTTGGACTGGTGGCTGACTCCGAACGCCTGGCCGAACAAGCCCTCGATGAGCCGCGTGGAATCTTGCGGATCACCGCACCGCTGACGTTCGGAGTCGAACGTTTGGCCCCCGCGCTAAGCGAGTTCTATCTGCAATGCCCGCACGTCAAGCTCGACGTGGCACTGACCAATCGCCGGCCGGATCTGCTGGAAAACGGTCTGGATGTCGCCTTTCGCCTGGGCAATTTTGAACAGTCCAACCTGATCGCCCGGCCGCTGATCGACTACATGCTGACCATGTGTGCGTCCCCGGCCTACGTGGCCCGGCGCGGAATGCCGAACACGCCGCAGGACTTGCAACAACACGACTGCCTGTCTTTCGCCTACCCTGCCGGCGATGACTGGCAGTCGGTAGAAAAACAATGGCGTCTGAGCGGCCCGGACGGCGAAGTCATGGTGTCGGTCAGCGGACCGATGCTGATCAACAGTTCCGCCGGATTGCATCAAGCCGCGCGCACCGGCATGGGCATCGTCATGCTGCCCGACGCGCTGGTTGAACAGGACTTGCGCGACGGCAAACTGGTGGCGGTGATGACCGACTACCTGCCACCCAGCCGCCCCATGCATCTGCTGTACGCCCAGGATCGCTACCGTCTGCCGAAATTGCGGCGCTTTGTTGAGTTCGTCTTGCAGAGATGGGGCAAGCCTTGAACGAGCACAGCCCTCATGAGCCGCTTTTCACCAGCACCGGTTTCTTCTGATAACGCGCCCCGAACAGTTGCTTCAACTGCGCGATTTTCGGCATGTCGTTGATCACGATGTAGGGATAGCTCGGATTTTCAGTCAGGAAATCCTGATGGTAGTCCTCGGCCGGATAGAACCCGTTGTAGGTTTCCAGCCTTGTGGCGATGGGTTTGTCAAAGGCATGGGCTGCGTCGAGTTGTGCGATGTAAGCCTGGGCGACCTTCTGCTGTTCGGCGTTTACCGGAAACAGCGCGGAACGATACTGCGTGCCACTGTCGGGGCCCTGACGGTTGAGTTCAGTCGGGTTGTGAGCGACCGAAAAGTAGATTTGCAGCAGGCTGCCATAACTGACCTGGCGCGGATCGAAGGTGACTTGCACCGACTCGGCGTGACCGGTGTTGCCTTCGCTCACACGCCCGTACTCTGCCGTACTCGCCGCACCTCCGGCGTAGCCGGAAACGGCATTCTGCACGCCTTTGACGTGCTGAAAGACGCCCTGCACGCCCCAGAAACATCCGCCGGCAAACACCGCGGTTTCCGTGTGGGCCTGAGTGATTTCATCCAGCGTCGGCGGGGGAATGACCACCGCGTCTTCGGCACCGCCCAAAGAGAACGCCCAACATTGACCGATGATCCCAAGCATCGCGACGCCCAACAAAACGCGGCGCCAGGTTTTGAAAGTTTTCATGCTATGCACTCCCGATCAGACCGCCACAGGTTTGAAAGTCATCGCCAGACCGTTCATGCAATAACGCAGACCGGTGGGTTTCGGCCCGTCGTCGAAAACATGACCGAGGTGACCACCGCAGCGCCGGCAATGCACCTCCTCCCGGGCCATCCCGAATGAACGATCCGTGCGGGTGGCGACCGCATGATCCAAAGGTTTCCAGAAGCTGGGCCAACCGGTGCGGCTGTCGAATTTGGTCTGCGATGAAAACAACGGCAAGTCGCAACCGGCGCAGGCGAAAGTGCCGTTGCGATGTTCATCGTTCAACGCACTGGTGTAGGCCCGCTCGGTGCCTTCCTCACGAAGGATCGCGTACTGCTCGTCACTGAGTTTCGAACGCCATTCGCTGTCGCTGTGAGTCACCTCGAATGCTTCGTCCGCGCGGGCCTCGCCGATCAGCGCGGCGTCAGTCGACAATTTTGGCAATACACCCGACACCAGCGCCGCAAGCCCCAGCCCGCCGGTCGCTACGAGAATCTGTCGCCGTGAAAACATGGCCGCCTCCAAAAATTCCAGGTGCTTGATCTGGAACACAGCCTAGGCTTGGTTTGATCGCCAAATCCTCACGGGAAGTTAACTTATTCGTGATAACTCTCGCCGAGGAAAACCCGCACAATGCGCTCATTGCGCCGCAACGGACTGAGCTTCATGGAACCGATAAAACGTGTCCTGGTGGTCGAGGACGACCAACACATCGCCGACCTCATTTGCCTGCACCTGCGTGACGAGCATTACGAGGTCGTGCACTGCCCCGACGGCGACGAAGGCATGCGCCTGTTGCAACAGGGTCAATGGGACGCCCTCATCCTCGACCTCATGCTGCCCGGTGTCGACGGCCTGGAAATCTGCCGTCGCGCCCGGGCCATGACGCGCTACACCCCGATCATCATCACCAGCGCCCGCTCCAGCGAAATGCACCGCATCGTCGGCCTGGAACTGGGCGCCGACGATTATCTGGCCAAGCCATTTTCGATGCTGGAGCTGGTGGCCCGGGTCAAGGCTCTGCTGCGCCGGGTGGATGCAATGGCGCGCAATCTGAAGATGGACGCCGGCAGCCTGAGCCTCGACGGACTGACGCTAGACCCGATCACCCGCGATGTCAGCCTCAACGGTCAACGTCTCGACCTCACGCCACGGGAGTTCGACTTGCTGCATTTTTTCGCCCGCCAACCGGGCAAGGTGTTTTCGCGCATGGATTTGCTCAATGCGGTCTGGGGCTACAGTCACGAAGGTTACGAACACACGGTCAACACACACATCAATCGATTGCGGGCGAAGATCGAAACCGACCCGGGTCAACCCTCGCGCATCCTCACGGTTTGGGGGCGCGGTTATAAATTCAGCAGTGGCGCAGAGCAGCCATGACAATGACCCTGACGCAGCGCCTGTCACTGGTGTTCGCGGTGTTGCTGCTGGTGTGCTGCGGCACGTCGGCATGGCTGCAGGTGCGCTCGACCCAGATGCATGAGCTGGAAGTGGTGCAAGGATTGTCCCGGGATCTGGCCGGACACATCGCCCATGACACCGTGCTGATGGACAGCAACGGGCTGAAACCCGATGCCGTGCGCGAGTTGTTCAGCCAGTTGATGCTGGTGAACCCGAGCGTCGAGGTGTATCTGCTGGACACTGAAGGCCGGATTGTCGGTAACGCCGCGCCCGAAGGTCGCATGCGTCGCCAGCAAGTCGATCTGGCGCCGATCCGGAGGTTGCTGGACGATGAGCCCTTGCCGATCCTCGGCGACGATCCGCGCAGCGTCGACGCCCGCAAGGTGTTCAGCGCCGCGCCGTTGCAGGTGAACGGCAAAGCCGCCGGTTACCTGTATGTGGTGTTGCTCGGTGAAGCGCACGACCGTTTTGCAGAACGCGGCGCCACCAGTGCCGCGTTGAATACGGCGCTGCTGTCGATCGCACTGGTTGCGTTGCTGTGCCTGATTGCCGGTCTCACCGCGTTCAACCTGATCACCCGGCCGTTGCGGCGGCTGACAGAAAAGGTCAGCCATTTCGACATTGATGGGGCTCCGCAACCGCCGCCTGTTTTCGAACCGGCAACTGCGGACAAAACGACCGAGCACGATGAAATCGCCGTGCTCGACAGCGCGTTCCGGCAGATGCAAACCCGCCTCGGCGAGCAGTGGCGTTCGCTGACTCGCCAGGATCAGGAACGCCGTGAACTGGTGGCAAATATCTCTCACGACCTGCGCACCCCGCTGGCGTCGCTGCATGGCTATCTGGAAACCCTGTCACTAAAGGACGCGACGCTGACCCCGGAAGAACGTCGTCGATACCTTGGCATCGCGCTCGATCAAAGCCGCAAGGTCGGCGGTCTGGCTCAGTCACTGCTGGAACTGGTGCGCCTGGAGCACGGCTTCGTGCAACCGGTGCTGGAACGCTTTTCCTTGACTGACCTGGTGCAGGACATTTTCCAGAAGTTCGAGCTCGGCGCTGAAGCCCGACGCATCGAACTCAAGGCGCATTTCGCGCCCAACCTGCCAACCGTCTGCGCCGATCTCGGCCTCATCGAACGCGTGCTGACCAATCTGGTGGACAACGCATTGCGCCATACGCCAGCGGACGGTGAAATCGCTTTCGACCTGAGCGCACAGAACAATCTGGTGGACGTGACCATCAGTGACACCGGTCCGGGGATCGCACCGGAACTGCGTGAGGGCTTGTTCCTGCGACCGTTCAATATTGGCGGCGCCCGACGTGACGGCGGACTGGGCTTGCGCATCGTCCATCGCATCCTGGAACTGCATGGGCGCGATATCCGCTTGCTGGACATGCCGGGGCGCGGCGCGACGTTCCGCTTTTCGTTACCGATAGAGCAGCAGACGGCAGAGCGATGGATCGTGCGGTCAGTGAACCTCAATACACCGGCTCAGTAATCGAGACCAAGGCAAAAACTGGCACCACCGGACCTGTTGCCCCGTGACAACATCGGCCCGCTCGCCTAAATTAGTCGGCCTGAAAAAGACCTCGTGCTTTCTCGTCTCTATTCAAGCTGAAGAAGTAGTGAAATTTCAATGTCCGATTTCAACACCGCCGAATCCGTAGTCACCCTGTCGTCCAAAGCGGAATACGAAAACTCCATCAATCTTTCAC
>NZ_WKEQ01000101.1 GCF_021605415.1 Pseudomonas syringae | reverse complement strand
CCCTGAAACCTCAGCGGTTGTTCGAGTTGTTCACCGCCGCCATGGGTCAGTTCAGTCACCTTTCCATACGCGCTGTATTTCGCCGACCAGACGACGTCGCCGCTGTAGTCGGTGAGTTCCTGCGGTGTGCCGAGGTGGTCGAGTTGGTAGTAGAACGGGCAGGCTTTTTTCGGGCCTTTGCCGTCGAGCATGGCTAGTGGGCGGAAGGTGCCGGGCTCGTAGACGTAGCTGCGGTGGTGCTCGCGGCTGCTTTCGGCGACGAGGGTGTCGCCTTGCCAGAAGAATTCGGTGGTGTGGCTGTCGACGGTTTTGCTGATGCGGCGGCCAAAGGCGTCGTAGCGGTAGCTGGCGGTTTGGCCGTTGGGTTGGGTCAGGCCGATCAGGCGGTGCTGGCTGTCGTAGCGATACTCGGTGACGAGTTTTTGCGCGGTGCCGCGACGTTCGCGGATGAGGTTGCCGAAGGCGTCGTAGTCGTAGTGGCGATCGCCCTGCATCAGCAGGCGGTTGCCGTAGATGTTCGCCGGGCCGGGGCGGTTTTGCATGAGCAGGTTGCCGGCCGGGTCGTGGGCGAAG
>NZ_WKEQ01000100.1 GCF_021605415.1 Pseudomonas syringae | reverse complement strand
AGGTTGCCCGCTTCGTCGCATTTGATGCCGTCGATTGCGGCGTAGTCCAGCCCTTCGATGTGTTTGCGGCGTTCGCCCAGGGTGCCGTCGTCTTTCACGGCAATCGCCCAGACCAGGCGATTGGGTTTGGCCCGACCTTCGACGACGTAGAGGGTTTTTTCATCGGGTGAAAAGCACAGGCCGTTGGGGCCGTTGAGGTCGTCGATTACCCGAGTGACTTTTTGGCTGTCGCCGTCGATGCGATACACGGCGTGGGGCTGGGTCGGGGTGATCTTGTGGCCTTCGTAGTTGTTGCCGGTCTGGAAGGGCGGGTCGGTGAACCAGATCGAACCGTCGCTTTTGCAGACGATGTCGTTGGGCGAGTTGAAGGGCTTGCCGTCGAAGCTGTCGGCCAGCACGGTGATCGTGCCATTGATTTCGGTGCGTGTGATGCGGCGGCCTTCGCTGGTGGTGGTGGAGCCTTCGCAGACAATCAGACGCCCCTGACGATCCCGGCACATGCCGTTGGAAAAGTTCGAGTGTTCGCGGTACACGGTGAAGGTGTCGGTGATTTCGTCCCAGCGCATGATGCGATTATTGGGAATGTCGCTGACCAA
>NZ_WKEQ01000010.1 GCF_021605415.1 Pseudomonas syringae | reverse complement strand
GGGATGGAGCACCATCTACATTGCAGGCAAAAAGCCTAAGGAGCTGCGCGGCTTCCAGATCCCTCCCTCGATGATCAGTCGAGAACTATCGCTCCGTCAGGGGCGATAGTCGAGATACAAGGAGCTGCCGAAGGCTGCGATCTTTTGACTGTCCAAAGGAACGCGGAGCGTCCCGGGCTGCATTCCCACGCAGAGCGTGGGAACGATCAAGATCTAAAGATCGTCCGATCGCGGCCCGAGCGTGCCGCAGCGCCTACAGGATTTTGTGGCGCATACAGAACGTATTCCAACCGTCAGCGGTCGTAGCTAAACCCCACTCACCGGTTGCAACGACCATGACCACACCCACCGACGGCAAAACCCCCGATCTCTCCGCCAAAGAACAGCACGAAGTCGACAAGGGCCAGCCGCCCCGTGCGGCGGTGCTTCACGAAATCATCCGAAAACAGGGCGATCAGGAACTGGAGCGCAGCATCGCTGCGTTGTGGTGGTCGGCGCTGGCGGCGGGGCTGACCATGGGACTGTCGCTGATGGCGATGGGGCTGCTCAACTCGCGGCTTCCCGAAGGTGAAGGGTTCAAGGTAATTGCCAGTTTCGGCTATTGCGCGGGATTCCTTGCGGTGATCCTCGCCCGCCAGCAACTGTTCACTGAAAACACCCTGACCGCCGTTCTGCCGGTCATGACCAAGCCCACGCTGGCGAATTTCGGCCGGCTTCTGCGTCTGTGGACTGTGGTGCTGGTCGGCAACCTGTGCGGCACGTTGCTGGTGGCCTACGTCATGCTCGAACTGCCGATATTCGACAGCAAAACCGATATCGCTTTTCTCGACATCGGCCGCAAGGTCATGGAGAACGATCCTTGGCAGATGTTCGCCAAGGGCATCGTGTCCGGCTGGATGATCGCCACGATGGTCTGGATGATCCCGTCCATGGAGAGCGCGAAGATGTGGATCATCGTCCTCATCACTTACTTCATGGCGCTTGGGGATTTCACCCACATCGTCGTCGGTTCGGCAGAGGTGTCGTATCTGGTGTTTGCCGGCGAGCTACCGTGGAGTGATTTCTGGCAAGTGTTCGCCGGGCCGACACTGGCGGGGAACATCATTGGCGGCAGTTTCATCTTTGCGCTGATCAGCCATGCGCAGATTCGCAGTGAAAGTGGGCCGCCAAAAGAAGTCGTGGATCAGGTCGAAAAACCTGATCCACGACAGGACGACAAATGATCAGCGGTGCGCGGTCTCGACCGCAGTCGCAGGCTCGTTGCGCGTCGCGTACTTGACCAGTTTGCCGATGCTCAAACCCTGCAGCAGGATCGACGACAGCACCACGATGTAAGTGATGCTCAGCAGCAGATCGCGCTCCTCGCCCAGCGGCAGGGCGAGGGCCAGCGCCACCGACACACCGCCACGCAAACCGCCCCAGGTCAGAATGCGAATAGTGCCGGCCGGCACGGTGCGCCAGCGCCGCAGCAGGATGATTGCCGGCGCCACCGTCAGCAGGCGCGACAACAGAATCACTACGGCCAACAGACTCGCCGCCGCTACGTGCAACCAGTTGAACGGCAGCAGCAACAGCTCCATGCCGATCAGCGCAAACAGCAGGGCGTTGAGCATGTCATCAAGCAGTTCCCAGAAACCGTCGAGGTATTTGCGGGTCATGTCGTTCATTGCCAGATTGCGGCCCAGGTTGCCGATGATCAGACCGGCGACCACCATCGCAATCGGCGCAGAGACATGCAGTTCACTGGCCATCGCCGAGCCGCCGATGACCAGCGCCAGCGTCAGCATCACTTCGATCTGGTGCTGCTCGATGCTTTTGATCATCCGATAGACCAGATACCCGATCAGCCCGCCGAACAACACACCACCGATGGCCTCGTGGACGAACAGCATGGCGGTCGCGCCGAGGGTCGGGGTCTCGCCCAGTTGCACGATGCCCAGCAATACGGTGAACACCACAACGGCGGTGCCGTCGTTGAACAGCGACTCGCCGACGATGGTGGTTTTCAGCGGTTTGGAGGCATTGGCGGTACGCAGCACGCCGAGCACCGCGATCGGGTCGGTGGGTGAAATCAGCGCGCCGAACAGCAGGCAATACATGAAGCTCACGTGCCAGCCGAACAGGGCAAAAATGTAATAGGCGATGCTGCCGATGACCACGGTCGCAATCAAGACGCCAAAGGTGGCAAGCAGACCGATGGGCCATCGGTAGTTGCGCAGGTCGTTGAGGTTGACGTGCAGGGCGCCGGCGAACAGCAGGAAGGACAGCATCCAGTTCATCAGCAGATCACCGAAGTCGATCTGGCCGATCAGTTGTTCCACGCGGTCTTCGAGACCGGGATAGCCGAGCAGGCTCAGGCCTTGCAGCAACAGGGAGAACAGTAACGCGGTGACCATCACGCCGATGGTTGGGGGCAGGCCGATGAAGCGGAAGTTCACGAAGGTGAGCAGGGTGGTGAGGCAAATGAAAGCGGCGACAAGTTCAAGCATCCGGGATCCTTTGGATGAGGAATGGGGGAGTATGCAGTCAGGGTTTGATGGGGTGAGTGCGGCTGAGGGCACAGTTGATGGGTGAGTCGTGAAGATCAACAGCCCTCATCGGGCCGCCGCTGCCCAGTCCTCTCCCTTGGGAGAGAGCTGGGCGACAGGGCATTTCAGCCAGATGCATTGACCGCCGTCGCACTGCGCCGTTGCAGATAGATAAAAAACAGGGCTGTCAGCACCGTCAAAACACCCACCAGCGCGCCTGTCCACGGCAAGTCCGCCAGATCGGCGCCACTGGCCACGACCAACCCGCCGATCCACGCACCGGCCGCGTTGCCGAGGTTGAACGCGCTCTGATTCAGGGTCGAGCCAAGATTCGGCGCCTCGTGCGCCTGATCAATGATCAACAGTTGCAAAATCGGGCACAGGGCAAAAGCAAAAATCCCCCATAGCACGAGCGTGATCGCGGCGGGCACCACCGAGCGGCTGGTCTGGCTGAACGCGGCGAGAATCACCACGACCGCCAGCGCCACACCCACCAGCGACGGCAGCAGTCGACTGTCGGCGAGGCGCCCACCGAGCATGCTGCCACCGGTCAGACCGACGCCGAACAACAGCAGCATGACCGTTACGCCGTGGGGGCTGACGCCGGTGATGTCTTGCAGGATCGGCGCGATGTAGGTGAACACGCTGAACAGGCTGGTCGACGCCAGAACGCTCATGCCCAGCGCCAACAAGACGTTGATCTTGCCCAGCACCTTGAATTCGCTGGCGAGGTTGGCCTTGTCCATCGGGATGTGTTTCGGCAGCCACAGCCATTGGGCAATGGCGGCAATCACGCCGATCACCGAGACTGCCCAGAAGGTCGAGCGCCATCCGGCATATTGGCCGAGTGCAGTGCCCAGCGGCACGCCAAGCACGTTGGCCAGGGTCAAACCGGTGAACATCAGCGCAATCGCCTGGGCGCGCTTGTTCGGCGCGACCAGGCCAGCGGCGACCACCGAGCCGATGCCGAAGAATGCCCCATGGCACAGCGCAGTCACCACGCGAGCGGCCATCAGCGTGGCGTAATTCGGCGCAAGGGCGCAGAGGATGTTGCCGAGAATAAACATCAACGTCATCCCCAGCAGCGTCGCTTTACGCGGCATGTTGGCGGTGCCGATCGCCAGGATAGGCGCACCGAACACCACGCCGAGCGCATAGCCGGTGATCAGCAACCCTGCGTGAGGAATGCTCACAGAGAGGTCGCGGGCGACGTCGGGCAGCAAACCCATGATGACGAATTCAGTGGTGCCGATGCCAAAAGCGGCAACAGCGAGTGCAAACAAGGCGAGGGGCATGCGCAAGGTCTCTGTCAGTAGTCTTGACGCTGTGATCAGGCGTACGCAGGCGAACGACCGTTCTCGATAAGAGAGCGGGGCAGGCGGGAATTATTGGAATTAGTCTGTGCGCAACCGAGTGCGGCGTGGTCGTTTGCAGTATAAACAGCTGCTGACATATGGTGAATCAATTATGTCGCCCCGTGTAGGAGCTGCCGAAGTTGCATGGGGGCGGTGAGGACAATAAGGAGTGGACGGTGCTGGCGACGGCTCTGGTGTTGGTGGCGGCGCTGTTGCATGCGGCGTGGAATACCCTGATCAAATTCAGCGCCGAGCGGTTGCTCGTGGTGGCATGCATGGACACGGTGGCGCTGTTGTTCGTCGGTGCCGCGTTTCCTTTCGTAAGCGTGCCGCCGCCGGAGATCTGGCCATGGATTCTCGCCTCGGCGGCGTTCGAGCTGCTTTATCGCTATCTGCTGATCCAGGCTTATCGCGTCGGCGATTTGGGCTTGGTCTATCCGCTGATGCGCGGTCTGTCGCCACTGGTGGTGCTGGCACTGACGCTGGTGTTTGCCGGTGAAGTGCTCACCGCGCAACAAATCTTCGGCATCCTGCTGATTCCGTTCGGCATGCTTTGCCTGCTCTGGCAGGGTGGTGGCGGCGCGCGATTGCCGTGGTCGATGTTGCCGGTGGTGGCGCTGATCGGCCTGTGTATCGGCTGCTATACCTACATCGATGGCCAGGCGCTGCGGCGCTGGTCGCATCCGTTGGACTATCTGGTCTGGGTGACATTGCTCAGCGCGTGGCCGTTTCCGCTGCTGGCGTGGGTGAGCAAGCGGCCGGCGTTCATGTTGTTCTGGCGCGAGCAGTGGCGGCTGGGTCTGGCGGTCGGGTTTTGCGTGTTGTTCAGCTACGCTCTGGTGCTGTGGGCGATGCAATTGGGGTCGATTGCCGAGGCGGCGGCGTTGCGTGAAATCAGCGTGATTCTGGTTGTGCTGTTCGGCATGCGCTACCTGAAAGAACCTTTCGGCAGACCGCGGCTCTTAGCCTGTGGGCTGGTATTGATCGGCATGCTGGTGATGAAGTTTTGATTACCTGAACTCTAATGAAAAAGGGACTGGTTTATGACGGTAGCTCTGTGGTGCGTTTTGATCGCAATTTTCCTGCCGTACGTGTGCACGGTGATTGCCAAAGTCACTGGCGGATTCCGCCCACGGGACAATCATGATCCGAGGGATTTTCTCGACAGTATTGGTGGTGTTGCCCGACGCGCGCATGCGGCGCAGTTGAACAGTTTTGAAGTGATGCCGGCGTTTGCGGCGGCGGTGTTCGTGGCGCACCTGGTGGGCACGGCTGAGCTGGTCACGGTCAACGTGTTGGCGGTGCTGTTTATTACCAGTCGCCTGCTTTACATCATTTGCTATCTGGCGGACTGGGCGGCGTTGCGGTCGGTGGTGTGGTTTGTGGGAATGGGGTTGATTGCTGCATTCTTTTTTGTGTCGATGTAGTAACAGCAGGATCAAAAGATCGCAGCCTGCGGCAGCTCGTACATGGGCTGCGATCTTTTGCTTTTAGGGTTTGTCAGCCACCTGCGGCACTTGCGGCAACGCCGCACCTTTGGGCCACAGCATCCAGATTTGCCCCTGTTGTTTCATGTCTCCGGCCAATTGCCCGGCGGCCTCTCCCGTGCCCCAGAACAGATCAGCCCGGACTTCGCCGGCAATCGCGCCGCCGGTGTCTTGCGCTGCCACCGGACGAACCAGTGCGGTGCCGTCCGGGCGGGTGGTCGACAGCCACAGCAGGCTGCCCAATGGAATGACTTTGCGATCCACCGCCGCGCTGTAGCCAGCGGTCAACGGTACGTTCAATGAGCCGCGCGGGCCTTCGTTGCTGTCCGGGTTGCGGGTGAAGAACACGTAGCTCGGGTTGCTGCCGAGCAGTTCCGGAATGCGCGACGGATTGGCCTTGGCCCAGTTGCTGATCGCGCCCATGGTCACGTCTTCTTTTTTCAGCTCGCCCTGTTCGACCAGCCAGCGACCGATCGGCCGGTATGGGTGACCGTTCTGATCGGCGTAAGCGATGCGCAACTGGCGGCCGCCCTCGATCTGGATGCGTCCGGAACCCTGGATCTGCAGAAATTGCAGGTTCATCGGATCGGTCAGCCACGCCACCACTGGCGCCTTGACGCCCTTGCTCTCGATGGTCGCCGCGTCGTCGTAAGGTTTGAGCACCCGGCCTTCAAGGCGTCCGCGCAGGCGTTTGCCTTTGAGCTCCGGGTAAATGCTGTCCAGCGAGACGATGATCATGTCTTCTGGAACGCCGTACACCGGGACGTTCGCCACATCGGTCTGGGTCAGGCTGCCGGGATAGACCGGTTCGTAGTAGCCGGTGATCAATCCGTTCGGATTGTCGTTCTCGGCGCGCAGGCCATACACGTCAAGGTGTTGCTTGAGGAAGGCGCGGATATCCGTGGCGGTTTGCGGCACATTGGCCGCTGCCGCGCAGGTCGTGCCCCAAACCGCATCTGCCTTGAGCCGGGTACAAGCGCTGCGCCACGAACCGAAGCCGGCCACAAGATCACCATCGGATACGGCGGGCAGCGCTTCCCACGTGGCGCTGGAATAAGTGGCGAGCGCATGGGTTTTCGGCTTTTCGTTGTCGCCGCCGCCGGTACAACCAGCGAGGACGGCCAGCAACGGAAGGGTGGCGATGAGCGGGTGCTGCCAGGCCTTGAGGCGGCTGTTCATGGAGTGATTCCTGTGCCGGTTGCCTGAAAGCTCCATGCGCTCAAGCTACCCGTAAATTTAATAGGGATATTGGTGTTTCTCGGCGAGGCGGGGATACTGGCCGCCGTTTCCGTGACCTGAAGCCACCATGACTCTTAAAAGCATTTCTGTTGTATTGCTGGCCTGTCTGACCCTGTCCGCTTGCGGCGGTGTCGATCCGAATTCTCCGCTGGGCCAGCGCAAGGCGATCTTCAAGCAGATGCTCAAGACCGGCGAAGACCTCGGCGGCATGTTGCGTGGACGCATTCCGTTCGACGGGCCGAAATTCGCCGAGGGCGCGGTCAAGCTCGATGCGTTGTCCCATGAGCCGTGGAAGCATTTTCCACAGGTTCGTGAAGAAGACCACACCAGCGCCAAGGACGAAGTCTGGCAAAAACAGGCCCGTTTTCAGGAGCTGGCCCGCAACCTTGAAGCGGCCACCGGTGAGTTGGTGACCGCCAGCAAGGTTCAGCCGTACAAGGCCGGCAACCTCGGGCCTGCGGTGCAGAAAGTCGAGGATGCCTGTAGCGCTTGCCATAAACAGTTTCGCGATCATTGATTCAGGGTGTCTGATCCGACGCCTTCGCGAGCAGGCTCGCTCCTACAGGGATCGATGCGAAACCGTGGGAGCGAGCCTGCTTGCGAAGGCGATCTGACATTCACCGCAACACGGATGTGTTACTTATCGATCTCGTCCAGCGCTTCTTGTAACTCCTTGCGCGATTCGGCAAGTTTGTCTTTGCGCTTGTTGATCTTCTCCGGATCGCCTTTCTTCATCGCCTTGTCGAGATCAGCCTGACGCTTGCTGACTTCGTGCTTGGCGTCGAGCACTTTGTTTTCGCGCTCTTTCTTCAGGCCGGCGTCGGTGCAGTGCTCGGTGACTTCACGCAGCGCGGTTTCAAGGCCGGCTTGCTGATCGGCGTTGCCGCGCGACTTGGCTTGCTCGATCTGGTTGATGACGCCCTGCTTTTTTGCGGCGCAACCGGTAAGGCCGGGAGCGTCTTCGGCGGCCATCAAGGGAGCGGCCATGACGCCACAAAGGGCCAGCAGGGCGAGTGGTGCAAGAAGTTTCATACAAGCTCCATGTGCAAAGACAAACGGGTCGTTGGGGCACTGCGCTGTTGGAGCGCTGGTGCAGCCATTGGGTTCCCGGATGACCGGGGATGCGCGTTCAAAAGCCGTCGATACCGGCGGCGTGTAGTGTTTCACTCAAGCCCAAGACGTGCGGGTCGCGGAAAAATGCGCTCAATTGCGCCGCGCGTCCCGGCCCGATACCGGCTTCAGCCTGCCATTGTTCGGTGCTGCGTTGTGCCAGTGCCTGCCAGGAATCGGCGAGGCGCGCCTGACCGGTCGGTGGCAATCCCAAGGCTTTGAGCCATTGGCGGAACGGCCGCTGACGAGCGCTGTGAAAACCTTCCAGCAAGCGCGCACTGCTACGCTCGCCGAGGCCGGCAATGTTAACAAGCTCTGGCGCATCGAGGGCCAACCAATCCAGCAGGCCATCGAGATGGCCTGTTTCCAAAAGTTTCTCCCAAGTGCCCCGGCCAACATGCGGTATCGCCAGGCCTTGCTTGCCGCTGAGCCAGGTCAGGCGCTCGAGAAATTGGCTTTCGCAGCCCGGCGTCGGTTGCAAGCAGCTCAACGCATGATAGTCAGCGGCGGCGGGAATGCGGATGTCGGCGCGTTCGGCGCTGCGCAAAACGACGCCATCGAGTCGCGGGATGGTCAGCCCGGCCAGGCTGATTGCCACTTGATCGCCGGGACGGATGTCCAGTGCCTGCCAGCGTTTCAGCGATCCGGCGCTGACGCGTTTGATCTGCCGGTCATCAAGCATCACCGGCATCAGTTCGAGCACCGGCGTGATGCGACCGGTGCGGCCGATCTTGAAGTTGACCTTGCGCACCTCGGCAAGCGCCTGAGCGAAGGGATATTTCCACGCGATGGCCCAGTGCGGTGGGCGCGACTCCCAACGCTCGGCCGGCGTGCGCACGTTCTGCCGCAAAACGATGCCGTCGGTGGCGAACGGCAGTGGCGAGCGATACCAGTGATCGCGCCAGTGCTGTGCTTGTTCTACTGCATCGATGGGATGGCTGAACGAAACCGTTGAAGCGAAGCCGAGCTTTTCGAGCGTTGCGATGCGCTCCGGCAGATTGGCCGGGCCCTGCGGCCAGTCCCATACAAATAGCCCGATCCCGGCGGCCTGCTCGATGCTCAGGTCTTTGCGCGCCATCAGGCCGGCCACGGTCGAGCGGGCGTTGAGACTGCCGGCCTTGGCTTGAATGTGGTTTTCCAGGCGCCAGTAGAGTTCGCCCTGTACGAGCAGATCCAGCGGTTGGGTGAGTTGTTGCGGGATGGCGCTGATCTTTCGCGTCGAGGCTGTCCAGTCGTGTCCGGTGATGCCGTCGCCGCGACTGATCGCTTGCTGCAACGAGCCCTTGCGATAGATCAGCGTGACTGCAACGCCGTCCACCTTCGGTTGCGCCCAGACCTGCTTGCGGCCGTTGAACCAGGCATTCACCTGGGATGCATCGTGGAGCTTGTTCAGCCCGGTGTGGGCGATGGGGTGTTTGATCGGGCCGCTGGCGGTACGTGTCGGTTCAGGCGCAGAGGCGGCGTTGAAGCATTGCCGCCAGCGGGTCAGTTGCAGGCGCGACTGGTCGTAGATGTCGTCGGCGACGGGTGATTGGCCATCGCGGTGGTAGGCGTCGTCCCATTGGTCGATTTGGTTTTGCAGGGCGGTTATTTCTGTCTGGGCCTTGGCAGTCGTCCAGTCGGGGCAGTTGGCGGCGAGGGTCGGCAGAAAGACGAGAGACAGTAGAAAACCGATAAGAATCCGCAGCATCGAGAGCGTCCTTGCTCAGGGGGAATGCTTGAAGGCTAGATCAGGATTTTTGCTTCGATGGTGGAGTGTTTTTCGGGGTGTTTCCAAGGGGTTGAAGATCAACAGATCGCAGCCTGCGTCAGCTCTTGCAGGGGAAGGCGTGATCCGTGTGGGAGCTGCCGAAGGCTGCGATCTTTTGACCCCAAAAAAAGCCCCGCACGGCGCAAACCGTGCGGGGCTTTTCATGCAGCCAGGAAAGTCTTACAGGCCGGCAGCGGTACGCAGGTCGTCGGCGCGGTCGGTTTTTTCCCAAGTGAACGTGGTGAAGGTGTCGTCGCCCACGGTCTTGGTCTGCGGGATACGGCCGAAGTGGCCGTATGCAGCGGTTTCCTGATACATCGGGTGCAGCAGATCAAGCATGGTGGTGATCGCGTAGGGACGCAGGTCGAACACTTCACGTACCAGTTTGACGATTTTGTCGTCGCTGATCTTGCCGGTGCCGAAGGTGTTCAGCGAGATCGAGGTAGGCTGGGCCACACCGATCGCGTAGGAAACCTGAATCTCGCAGCGCTCGGCCAGGCCGGCAGCGACGATGTTCTTGGCAACATAACGGCCGGCGTAGGCCGCCGAACGGTCAACCTTCGATGGATCCTTGCCGGAGAATGCGCCGCCGCCGTGACGGGCCATGCCGCCGTAGCTGTCGACGATGATCTTGCGACCGGTCAGGCCGCAGTCACCTACCGGGCCGCCAATGATGAACTGGCCGGTCGGGTTGATGTGGAACTGGGTGTCTTTGGTCAGCAGTTCGGCAGGCAGCACGTGCTTGACGATCAGTTCCATCACGCCTTCGCGCAGGTCGTTGTACGACACTTCCGGGTTGTGCTGGGTCGACAGCACAACGGCGTCGATACCGACCACTTTGCCGCCTTCGTAACGGCAGGTCACTTGCGACTTGGCGTCCGGGCGCAGCCAAGGCAGCAGGCCGGATTTGCGGGCGTCGGCCTGGCGCTGAACCAGTTGATGCGAGAAGGTGATCGGTGCTGGCATCAGCACGTCGGTTTCGTTGCTGGCGTAGCCGAACATCAGGCCTTGGTCGCCGGCGCCCTGATCTTCAGGCTTGGCACGGTCGACACCCTGGTTGATGTCAGGGGACTGCTTGCCGATGATGTTCATCACGCCGCAGGTCGCGCCGTCGAAGCCGACGTCGGAGCTGGTGTAGCCGATGTCGGTGATGACATCACGAACGATCTGCTCCAGGTCAACCCAGGCCGTGGTGGTGACTTCGCCAGCGATGATTGCCACACCGGTTTTCACCAGGGTTTCGCACGCCACGCGGGCGAACTTGTCTTCAGCAATGATGGCGTCCAGCACCGCATCGGAAATCTGGTCGGCGATTTTGTCCGGATGTCCTTCTGACACGGACTCGGAGGTGAAGAGGGAGTATTCGCTCATCTCGATTTTTTCCTGAATTTACCGATGGTGAGTGTCGCCAGCCGGCCGCTGAAAGTGGCGAACCTGGATCTGGAAACCATTACGTAAGCCTACATAGAGGCTTTCCCCGGGAACGAGTCCCGCAGCGGTGGCCCAACGGGCCAAATCGTCCTGTTCAAACCCCAACCAGAGATCACCGCAAGCCTCCCTGGCCCAACTCTGGTTGTGGCTACATAACTCTGTCACGAGCAGACTACCGCCCGGTTGCAGCAGGTCGGCCATGTGCTTGAGCGCATCGGCCGGCGCGGCGAAATGGTGCAGCACCATGTTCAGCACCACGCAATCGGCCTGAAGGCTTGTGCCGTTCAATGCATCGGCCAGTTGCAGGCTGACGTTAGCCAGCTGTTCACGTTCACAGACCTGGCGCGCCAGTTCGAGCATCGCCGGGCTGTTGTCCAGTGCGGTCACTGCATGGAAGCGGCGCGCCAGTTCCGGCAAGAATGCGCCGTCTCCAGGGCCGACTTCGATGGCCGTGGCTGCACCATTGAAATTGAGCTTGTCGAGCAGGGCCAGCACGCTTTCACGGTATTGCGGGAGGCCGGCAATCAGGTCTTGCTGGGCGCGAAATTTCTCCGCCACCCGGGCGAAAAAGTCCTGGCTGGCCGCCGCCCGTTGTCCATGAACCTGCGCGATCCGCGCCTGTACTTCGACGGGCAGCGTCAAGTTGTCGACCTCTTCCAGCAACGCGGCGTGCAGCTTGCCGCCCAACAGTTCGGTGTGGGGCAGGGCGCGACGGTAGAAAATCGCATTGCCTTCACGTCGGGTCGCCACCAGATCGGCCTGAGCCAGCACTTTAAGGTGGTGGCTCATGCCGGACTGGCCGATACCGAAAATCTGCGTCAGTTCCAATACGCCGAACGAGTCGTTGGTCAGCGCGCGCAATACATTCAGCCGCAGCGGATCGCCGCCGGCCTTGCACAGGGCCGCCAGCTCGTCGCAATCGTCATGGCGAATGGAAGGCACGCGTAAGTTCATAGGGCTGGCAGTCTAGTGACGCTCCGAAAACACCGCAAGAGCAATATCAAAAAGTTTTGATATTGCTCGATAGATGGCACTTCTCCGCAAGCGGTTCACTCTACAAACCAATAGCGGAAAGGTTTCACCTGCTGAAACCGCCGTTATCCATGGGAAAAACGCCCGCAGATGACTTTCTGTCATTGCCCCAAGGCGTCCGGGTGAGGGAAAATGCTCGCCTTTTTTCCGTTCCGATTTTTCAGTCCGGTTTCACAATCCCCAGGAGATCAGCGATGCCTAGCCGTCGTGAGCGTGCCAACGCCATTCGTGCCCTCAGCATGGATGCCGTGCAAAAAGCCAACAGCGGCCATCCCGGTGCACCTATGGGTATGGCAGATATCGCCGAAGTGCTTTGGCGCGACTACCTCAAGCACAACCCGAGCAATCCATCGTTCGCCGACCGTGACCGCTTCGTGCTGTCCAACGGCCACGGCTCGATGTTGATCTACTCGCTGCTGCACCTGACCGGTTACGACCTGTCGATCGACGACCTCAAGCAGTTCCGTCAACTGCACAGCCGAACCCCGGGCCACCCGGAATTCGGCTACACCCCGGGCGTCGAGACCACCACTGGCCCACTGGGGCAGGGTCTGGCCAACGCCGTGGGTTTTGCACTGGCGGAAAAAGTCATGGGCGCGCAATTCAATCGCCCTGGCCACAACATCGTCGATCACCACACCTACGTGTTCCTGGGTGATGGCTGCATGATGGAAGGCATTTCCCACGAAGTCGCTTCCCTGGCCGGCACTTTGGGCCTGGGCAAGCTGATCGCCTTCTATGATGACAACGGCATCTCCATCGACGGTGAAGTCGAAGGCTGGTTCACCGATGACACGCCGAAGCGTTTCGAAGCCTACAACTGGCAAGTGATCCGCAACGTCGACGGTCATGACCCGGAAGAAATCAAGACCGCCATCGACACCGCGCGCAAGAGCGAGCAGCCGACCCTGATCTGCTGCAAGACCACCATCGGTTTCGGTTCGCCAAACAAGCAGGGCAAGGAAGATTGCCACGGCGCGCCACTGGGCGACGCGGAAATCGCACTGACCCGCCAGGCACTGAACTGGAACCACGGCCCGTTCGAAATCCCGGCCGACATCTACGCCGAATGGGATGCCAAGGAAGCCGGCAAAGCCGCCGAAGCCGAGTGGGATCAGCGTTTCGCTGCTTACTCCGCTGCCTTCCCGACCGAAGCCAACGAATTCATCCGTCGCATGAGCGGCGAGTTGCCGGCTGACTTCTCGGAAAAAGCCTCGGCCTACATCGCCGAAGTCGCCGAGAAGGGCGAAACCATCGCCAGCCGTAAAGCCAGCCAGAACACCCTCAACGCCTTCGGCCCGCTGTTGCCGGAAGTGCTGGGTGGTTCGGCTGACCTGGCCGGTTCCAACCTGACCCTGTGGAAAGGTTGCAAAGGTGTCAGCGCTGAAGACGCCAGCGGCAACTACATGTACTACGGCGTGCGTGAATTCGGCATGACCGCCATCATGAACGGCGTGTCCCTGCACGGCGGCCTGGTGCCTTACGGCGCGACCTTCCTGATGTTCATGGAGTACGCCCGTAACGCGGTGCGCATGTCGGCGCTGATGAAGAAGCGTGTGATCCATGTCTACACCCACGACTCCATCGGTCTGGGCGAAGACGGCCCGACGCACCAGCCGATCGAGCAACTGACCAGCCTGCGCAGCACGCCGAACCTCGACACTTGGCGTCCAGCCGATGCCGTTGAATCGGCCGTGGCCTGGAAAAACGCTTTGGAGCGCAAGGACGGCCCTTCGGCGCTGATCTTCTCGCGTCAGAACCTGCAGCACCAAACCCGTGATGCCGGCCAGATCGCCGACATCAGCCGTGGTGGTTATGTGCTGAAAGACTGCGCGGGCGAGCCCGAGCTGATTCTGATCGCGACCGGTTCGGAAGTGGGGCTGGCGGTTCAAGCCTTCGACAAACTGACCGAGCAGGGCCGCAAGGTGCGCGTGGTTTCGATGCCTTGCACCAGCCTGTTCGACGCACAGGACGCTGGTTACAAGCAAGCCGTTCTGCCGTTGCAGGTCAGCGCCCGAATCGCCATCGAAGCGGCCCACGCCGATTTCTGGTTCAAGTACGTGGGTCTGGAAGGTCGCGTGATCGGCATGACCACCTACGGCGAATCGGCTCCGGCTTCTGCGTTGTTCGAAGAGTTTGGCTTCACCCTGGAAAACATCCTGGGTCAGGCTGAAGAACTGCTGGAAGACTAAGTCGCAACGCGGTGATCTAGCGGTCACCGCAATTCCCTGTGGGAGCTGGCTTGCCAGCGATAGCGTCCGTTCAGTCAGCATTTATGCTGAAGCGGATGGCCCTATCGCTGGCAAGCCAGCTCCCACAAGGGATGTGCCGCAAATAAGCATTGTGTCTGCCTGCGCATTATCGAGAACCCCATGCCTCAACAGCGTCCTTACAAAGTTGCACTCAACGGCTACGGTCGTATCGGTCGTTGCGTCTTGCGTGCGTTGTTCGAGCGAGGGGCGAAAGCCGGGTTTGAAATTGTCGCGATCAACGATCTGGCCGACATGGCCAGCATCGAATACCTGACACGCTTCGACTCCACTCACGGGCGTTTTCCCGGCGAAGTGAAGGTCGACGGCGATTGTCTCTATATCAATGGCGATTGCGTGAAGGTGCTGCGCAGTGCCACCCCCGAAGGCATTGATTGGGCGTCGCTGGACGTCGATCTGGTGCTCGAATGCTCCGGCGCCTACAACACCCGTGAAGACGGCCAGCGGTTTCTCGACGCCGGCGCGCCGCGCGTGTTGTTCTCGCAGCCGATGGCCAGCGAGGCGGATGTTGACGCCACCATCGTCTACGGCGTCAATCAGGATTGCCTGACCGGCGACGAGCTGCTGGTGTCCAATGCCTCCTGCACCACCAATTGCGGTGTGCCGCTGTTGCGTTTGCTGGATCAGGCCGTCGGTCTGGATTACGTGTCGATCACCACGATTCACTCGGCGATGAACGACCAGCCGGTGATCGACGCCTACCACCACGAAGACCTGCGACGCACGCGTTCGGCGTTCCAGTCGGTGATTCCGGTGTCCACCGGTCTGGCACGCGGCATCGAGCGGCTGCTGCCGGAACTTGCCGGGCGAATTCAGGCCAAAGCCGTGCGGGTGCCGACGGTCAACGTGTCCTGCCTCGACATCACGATGCAGACCGCGAGCGATACCGACGCCACCGAGGTCAACCGTATCCTGCGTGAAGCCGCCACCAGTGGCCCGCTCAAAGGTTTGTTGGCCTACACCGAGCTACCCCATGCAAGCTGTGATTTCAACCATGACCCACATTCGGCCATCGTCGATGCCAGTCAGACCCGTGTTTCCGGCCCCCGGCTGGTGAACATCCTGGCCTGGTTCGACAACGAATGGGGCTTTGCCAACCGAATGCTGGACGTTGCAGACCACTATCTGCAAACAGCGACTTCAAAAAAACAGTAGGAAGTGCGACCCATGACCGTGTTGAAGATGTCCGACCTCGATCTGCAAGGTAAGCGCGTATTGATCCGCGAAGACCTCAACGTCCCAGTCAAGGACGGTGTTGTCACCAGCGATGCGCGAATCCTGGCTTCGCTGCCGACCATCAAGCTGGCCCTGGAAAAAGGCGCGGCCGTGATGGTCTGCTCGCACCTTGGCCGTCCGACCGAAGGCGAGTTTTCCGCCGAGAACAGCCTCAAGCCTGTCGCCGACTACCTGAGCAAGGCCCTGGGCCGCGACGTGCCGCTGGTGGCTGATTACCTGGGCGGCGTCGACGTCAAGGCCGGCGACATCGTGCTGTTCGAGAACGTGCGCTTCAACAAGGGCGAGAAAAAGAACGCTGACGAACTGGCCCAGCAATACGCCGCCCTGTGCGACGTGTTCGTAATGGACGCCTTTGGCACCGCGCACCGCGCCGAAGGTTCGACCCACGGCGTGGCCAAGTTCGCCAAAGTCGCCGCTGCTGGCCCCTTGCTGGCCGCTGAATTGGACGCACTGGGCAAAGCCCTCGGCGCGCCCGCGCAACCGATGGCCGCCATCGTGGCCGGTTCCAAGGTCTCGACCAAACTCGACGTACTGAACAGCCTGAGCCAGATTTGCGATCAACTGATCGTCGGCGGCGGCATCGCCAACACCTTCCTCGCCGCTGCCGGTCACCCGGTCGGCAAGTCGCTGTACGAGCCGGATCTGCTGGATACCGCGCGCGCCATCGCCGCCAAGGTCAGCGTGCCGCTGCCGGTGGACGTGGTGGTTGCCAAGGAATTTGCCGAGAGCGCCACCGCCACCGTCAAGTTGATTGCCGACGTTGCCGCCGACGACATGATTCTGGACATCGGCCCGCAAACCGCGGCCAACTTCGCCGAGCTGTTGAAGTCGTCGAAAACCATTCTGTGGAACGGCCCGGTCGGCGTGTTTGAATTCGACCAGTTCGGCAACGGCACCAAGGTGTTGGCCAGGGCCATCGCCGACAGCGCCGCATTCTCGATTGCCGGCGGTGGCGACACCCTCGCGGCCATCGACAAATATGGCGTGGCCGAGCAGATCTCCTACATTTCCACCGGTGGCGGCGCGTTCCTCGAATTCGTCGAAGGCAAAGTGCTGCCGGCCGTTGAAGTCCTTGAAAGCCGGGCCAAGGCCTGAGGCCGCCCGTTTGACCAGGCAAAGGAGTGTTCACATGGTCAAGTCGTTAGCACTGTTGCTGCTGACCGCTACGTTGGCAGCCTGCGGGAGTAATCCCAAGGCTGTCCCGGAACCGGCACCCAGCGAACAGCAAAAAGGCTGCTACCAGGCCGATTGGCAAGCTGAAACCAACCCGGTGCTGAACAAGCGCTCGGGGCCGGACGGTCTGGAGAAATACGAGACGCAAACCCCGGCCAAGGAACATGGTTGTCCTTGACGGGTCTGACTCTTTAACTCAGGGCCGGCGGCAGACGCCTTCGGCCGAGGAACACGGATGAAAGGCTTGATCGCCGTTACGGCGCTGGCAGTGTTGAGCGGATGTGCGCAGTTGAACCTGTTTCAGTCCTCCGACACCCCGGATGGCTGGACAACCTGGACGTGCGACAGCCAGGCGAAAGTGCTTTGGCGCTACGCCGATGCCAGCCAAAAGGAAGTCGATGTCCGGTTGGGCGGCGCCGATCAGGTCTATCGCCTGAAAGAAGAACCGGGCGCCTCGGGTTCGCTGTACAGCGATGACATGCTGGCGTTTCACGTCAAGGGTGAGGAAGGCCTGGTGTACTGGGTCGCCACCAATGATTTGATTGGCCGTGGCTGCAAAGCCGAGTAACACGATTGAATTGACGTCACAGATCCAATAGGTGGGAGCGGGCTTGCTCGCGAAGGTGTTGTATCAGCTTGCATTGATGTTGGATGTTAAACCGAATTCGCGAGCAAGCCCGCTCCCACAGGGTTCTTTGTCGTTCAGAAGATTTTCCAACACCGAATCATCAGACCGGGCTTCGACCCCCGATCTGCAATCACTTGAATAGCCGCCGCCGCTCCGGCAGGCTGGCACGATTAACGACCCTCAACCGGGAGAGAGACACACAATGGCACTTATCAGCATGCGCCAGATGTTGGACCACGCAGCCGAGTTCGGCTATGGCGTTCCAGCCTTCAACGTCAACAACCTTGAGCAGATGCGCGCCATCATGGAAGCCGCTGACAAGACTGACTCCCCGGTGATCGTCCAGGCTTCGGCCGGCGCTCGCAAATACGCCGGTGCACCGTTCCTGCGTCACCTGATCCTGGCGGCAATCGAAGAATTCCCGCACATCCCGGTGTGCATGCACCAGGATCACGGCACCAGCCCTGACGTCTGCCAGCGTTCGATCCAGCTGGGCTTCAGCTCGGTGATGATGGACGGTTCCCTGGGCGAAGACGGCAAGACCCCGACCGACTATGACTACAACGTGCGCGTCACCCAGCAGACCGTGGCCATGGCCCACGCCTGCGGTGTTTCGGTAGAAGGCGAACTGGGCTGCCTGGGTTCGCTGGAAACCGGCATGGCCGGTGAAGAAGACGGCATCGGCGCCGAAGGCGTTCTGGATCACAGCCAGATGCTGACCGACCCGGAAGAAGCCGCTGACTTCGTAAAACGCACTCAGGTTGATGCCTTGGCCATTGCCATCGGCACCAGCCACGGCGCTTACAAGTTCACCAAGCCGCCTACCGGCGACGTGCTGGCAATCGACCGCATCAAGGAAATCCACAAGCGCATTCCGAACACTCACCTGGTGATGCACGGTTCGTCTTCGGTTCCGCAAGAGTGGCTGGCGATCATCAACCAGTACGGCGGCGACATCAAGGAAACCTACGGCGTACCGGTTGAAGAAATCGTCGAAGGCATCAAGCATGGCGTGCGCAAGGTCAACATCGACACCGACCTGCGCCTGGCATCCACTGGCGCCATGCGTCGCCTGATGGCCACCAACCCGAGCGAATTCGACCCACGTAAATTCTTCGGCGCCACCGTCACCGCGATGCGTGACGTGTGTATCGCTCGCTACGAGGCGTTCGGCACCGCCGGTAACGCTTCGAAGATCAAGCCGATCTCGCTGGAAGCGATGTATCAGCGTTACCTGAAGGGTGAGTTGAACGCTAAGGTCAACTGAGCCTTGCGTTGAACTGTGCTGAATAAAGAAAACCCGCCGAGAGGCGGGTTTTTTTTTGAGTATTCCCCAGTTTATTTCAAGCTGGATGCTCTTAAGGGAGATTAATTTTGTTGGAACGTAATGTCATAGGTTTTGCCTACATTCGGCCCTCCGCGTGCTACGGAAACTTTTCCGTCCAGCTTATTACAATTATTATCAGAAGGTTTTAAATTGATGTTAAGCAGGCTGTCTCCGTCTGTCGCTTCGGCTTGAAGTTTAAGAGAGAAAACGGTTTTTAGAGTAAAAGTCCCGGTGACCTTGAAGTTGAGTCCGTAATAAATCATTTTAGCGTTCGTAATGATCCCATTCTGTAAATCTGAGTCAGTGATCGTAAGGGTCGCAGCATTGCTTTCACCTGCATCATAAACGCAGCCGATGTAAGTACCATTTGGGTTTCCTTGACTCATTATGTTTTCACCTTTAGATAGGATGTGCGATATCGGGATGCCGATTTTGCTCCCCATGAGCTAATCCAAAGTTAATCTATTGGTTGTCGACTGCCACCTGTTAGATATGCCAGTTTTTTATGTGTATTGGGAATAAGATTTTTTCGCTTGATAGTGCTTTTATAGACCGCTAGAAAAATAATGAATGCGATCCTTTTAAAAAACCCGCTTTTGATTTTGATTCTGCTATGAATTTTAAACAGCAAAAAACCAATCTGCGCCAACTTCAGAAGATTTTGCATCGAGTTAATTCCAAATGCATATAAAAAACTGTCAGACATGACAGTGGTCTCGATCGCGCTATTCGCTCATCCTCTGGTTTTAGCTTGATATGAGGATAAGGCACTAGAAAGAACAAGGCAGTGTGAGCGTATGTAGTTGGCGAATGGTTTATCTTGAGTTAATCAACTTGCAGGGTGAAAAAGATGAGTACTAAAGAAGTTCCTGAGACATGGGGTGTCATTAACTTAACCTTCACTCGTCCGGGGCAGGAGGAAAAGATAAGAAAAACCGTAGAAGGTTACGATCTCATACGTTACTTCGACGATTACTTTAGCTTTTCGGTAAACACAAAAGTTGACGGTAATAGCTATTATGTTGCCACAAAGGTTGTTTATGATTTAAACGTTGGCGAGACCTATATATTAACCGGTGCTGATAAACCTGTCTGGGCGCAGCTGGAATACAATAATATCGAGGTGGATAAAAATGCGGACGGCAAGTTTATTCTAACGAGAGGCGGGCGGTATCCGAAAGGAGAATTTTATTTTATTGAGGAAGAAGCCTTCGAAGTCACGGGGTACTTTGATTTTGAGAGTTTTACGAAGAAAAATCCCTGAGTATGTTATCGGTCACAGGGTGGTTGGCTAACATCATAGTCAGACACAAAAGTCCGAAAGCGACGCTAGTTAATGTGGGAGCAGCCTTCGGCAGCTCCTACAGGGGGATTCGATGGTTTATTTATCGTGGTCGATATCGAGTTTAGTGAAGGTCACTTGGCCTCCTTCACTCGTATAACCCGTGTTGTCCTGCACATACACCCCAGCCTTGAAATACAACGGCTTGTCACGCCACGTCGCGCTGATGTTTGAATCCCACTGATAACCCGCCGCACTCACGCCTAACGCACCGCCGGGGCTCAAGTGAATGAGGTAGTTGAACTCACGATCCAGCTTGACGCCGGTAGCGAGGGTAATCACGCGGCTTTCCTTGTCGTCCGGGCGCATGCGCACTTTAATCACGAGGTTGCCGGTCGCGGTTTTCTCCTTGTACTGGTACTCGAGCTTGACCATCGGCCGCTGGCTTTCGTAAGCGTGAATCTGGCCGATGACGATCTTGCCGGAGCTGGGCACCTTGTTGACTGCCAGCGTGGCGCGCAGCAAGTTGTCGGCGTCCGGGTAAAACCAGTTGCGCAGCGTGCCGTTGCTGTAGGTTTCGCGCAGTTCAGTGCGGGGGTAGATTGCATTTTCGGTTTTGGCGCCGGTGACCGGTGACCAGAAAAACAGCGTTCCCGTGTCGGAATGGAAGTACTGATCCTTGAAGCCATCCACCAGTTTTTTGGTTTCGACGGTGTACGGCGGACTGCCGACGGGGACGCTGAGGTTCCAGGTTGTGAGATCGATCATGACGTTTCTTCCACTCTGCTCATCCTGCACGCGGGTGCCAGAAGCTCTAGCCCGCGCCTTTTGGGGCGGCCTTTATAAGCGTAGCGGCGAATTTTGTTAACCTCCTTCTGGCAGATAATTGGCGTCAAAGTCCTGTCTAAATGCCATCTCGCCCGGTTTTAGCGGGCTTCAGCGGTGACCGTTAGTCGGCAAATGAACCCGTTGGTTAAATGATGGCCCGATGACAGCTTCTGCTTTTGCCAATCCCGGACTAGAGTTACAGCGCAATACCTGTGCGGTTTTCACAAGAGACCGGCCTGACGTCCCCGAAAAGAGAAGTAGCATGGAATGCGCTCAACCCCAGCCAGGTGAAGGCAGCTCGATCCTCCTGATCGTCGATGATTACCCCGAAAACCTGATCAGCATGCGGGCGCTATTGCAACGCCAGGACTGGCATGTCATCACCGCCGCTTCGGGTTTCGAGGCGCTCAACCTTTTGCTCGAACATGACGTCGATCTGGTGCTCCTGGACGTGCAAATGCCGGGCATGGACGGCTTTGAAGTGGCACGTTTGATGCGCGGCAGCCAGCGCACGCGCCTGACGCCGATCATTTTCCTCACCGCCAACGAACAATCCCAGGACGCCGTGATCAAGGGTTACGCCAGCGGCGCGGTGGATTATCTGTTTAAACCCTTCGATCCGCAGATTCTCAAGCCCAAGGTTCAGGCGTTGTTGGAGCACCAACGTAATCGCCGGGCCTTGCAGCGGCTCAGTCATGATCTGGAAGTCGCCCGGGCGTTTAATGCGTCGGTACTGGACAATGCCGCCGAGGGCATTCTGGTGGTGGGCGAGGACGGCTTGATCCGCTTCGCCAATCCGGCCATTTCGCGGTTGCTCAATGCACCGGTGCAGGAGCTGGAAGGCAGGGAGTTTCTCGACTTTTTGCAGAAACCACACATTCCGGTGTGGGCTGATTCCGAGTTTTATACCGGATATCTCCGCGGCGAAACCTTGCGTCTGCACGACGCGTTGTTGCGCACCCTGCCAGGCCAGCAGGTGCCGGTGGCGCTGTCCTGCGCGCCGCTGCCGACGGAACAGCATGCGATGGTGGTGACGATGCTGGACATGTCGGTGGTGCGCCACCTTCATCAGCAACTCGAATTCCAGGCCGTGACCGATCCGCTGACCGGGCTGCTCAACCGTCGCGGATTCTACCAGACCGTCGAAAATCTGCTGCTGCGCGGCGAGCGTACCGACAGCAGTTGGGTGTTGATGTATCTGGACCTCGACGGCTTCAAACGGGTCAACGATTCCCTCGGCCATGATGCCGGTGACCGCGTGTTGCGCTGGGTTTCCGAACAACTGAAGGCGTGCTTGCGGCCCTTCGACATACTGGCGCGAATGGGCGGCGATGAATTCACCGCGCTGCTCGATCTCGAGTTTCCCGAACAAGCGGCCAAAATTGCTGAAAAACTCATCGAGCGGGTCTCGATCTGTCAGCAGATCGAGGGCCTGGACATCGCCCTCGGCGCCAGTATTGGAATCGCCACCTATCCCGATTGCGGCAATAACCTCGATGGCTTGCTGCGCGCCTCGGACATCGCCATGTACGAGGCGAAACGGGCCGGCCGTCAGCAATATCGCTTCTATGATCACGAGATGAACGGTCGCGCCCGCTCGCGTCTGATGCTGGAGGAGAGCGTGCGCAGCGCCATTGAAAACCGCGACTTCAATCTGGTGTATCAGCCACAAGTGGCGATTAACGACGGACACATTCGCGGCTTCGAAGCGCTGCTGCGCTGGCAGCATCCAAGCGTCGGCGACGTGCCGCCGGGTCTGTTTTTACCATTGCTGGAAGAGGCGCAACTGATCAGCCGTCTCGGCAGCTGGATTTACCATCGCGGGGCCGGGCAACGTAAGGCCTGGGAGGTGCAGTTCGCTGACGATCTGGTGCTCGGCATCAGCCTGAGCAACACGCAGTTCGGCATGCCCAATCTGGTTACCGAGTTGCGTCAGGTGCTGGAGCGCAACAGGTTGCAACCCCGGCAACTGGAGGTCGAAGTCACCGAAGAAGCGCTGATGCTTAGCCCTGAAGAAACCCGCAAGCAACTGCGGTTGTTACGCAATCTCGGGGTGCGCGTGGCGCTGGACGATTTTGGCTCCGGTGCTTGCTCGCTGGCGCATTTGCGCGACCTGGAACTGGACACGCTCAAGCTCGATCGTCATTTGATCGCGCGATTGCCCGGCTCGTCCCGGGACGCGGCGTTGGTGCGTAGCGTGATCGCCCTGTGCAAGGAGTACGGCTTGCTGGTCATCGCTGAGGGCGTGGAAACGGCCGCCCAATACGAGTGGCTGCGAACCCACGGCTGCGAGTACGTGCAGGGCTTCCTTGTAGCACGGCCGATGATGGCTGAAGAGACCGGCCGTTTCGCCCAGGTCTTCGACTGGAGCGCGTTGCCCGGTTGAATTCGCTACACTGGCGACCTTTTCCTGACTTGTGCTGCCGCGCCATGACCGCGTTGAAATACCTCCAGGCCTATCCCGCGCAACTTCAGGATCAGGTGCGTCAACTGATCGCCGAAGGGCGCCTCGGCGATTACCTGAGCCAGCGTTACCCGGGCCGGCACGATGTGCAGAGCGACAAGGCGCTGTACACGTTCGCGCTGGATTTGAAGCAGGAATACCTGCGCAATGCGCCAGCGATCGACAAAGTGCTGTTCGACAACCGCCTCGACCTCACCCACCGCGCGCTCGGCCTGCACACCAAGGTCTCGCGGGTGCAGGGCGGCAAGCTCAAGGCCAAGAAGGAGATCCGCATCGCCTCGTTGTTCAAGGAAGCCGCGCCGGACTTTCTGAAAATGATCGTCGTGCACGAACTGGCGCACTTCAAGGAATCGGACCACAACAAGGCGTTCTACAAATTGTGTGAACACATGCTGCCGGGGTATCACCAGATCGAGTTTGATCTGCGGGTGTACCTGACGTGGCGCGACATGCAATAAACATCAAAAATCGAAGCCCCCTGTAGGAGCTGCCGCAGGCTGCGATCTCTTGACCTTAAAACGGAGCCGTTGAATGGACGTCAGCAAGACCAAAAGCAGTTTTTACCGTCGCCTCTATGTGGCCTACCTGATCGACAGTGGCCTGGCCAGCAGCGTACCGTCGCTGACGGAAGTCACCGGTATGCCACGGCGCACGGCGCAGGACACGATTGCGGCGCTGGCGGATCTGGATATTGTTTGCGACTTCGAGCAGGAAGAAGGCGCGCGCAATCATGCGGGGCGGTATCGAATTCGCGATTGGGGAGCGATTGATCGGGGGTGGATCGAGCGCAATCTGCGGCAGATAAAAGCGGTGCTTGCGTATCCCTGAGAGCTTTGTCGATCGTGCTGACGCCATCGCTGGCAAGCCAGCTCCCACAGGGATCTTCGGTGAACAGAAAATCTGTGAACGGCAGATAAACCTGTGGGAGCTGGCTTGCCAGCGATGAGGCCCTCAAATCCGGCGCATACCGATATGCGGAATGTCATCCTCCAGGTATTCCTCACCCGCTACGACAAATCCGTAACGGGCGTAGTACCCCTGCAAATGCGCTTGGGCTGACAGATAAATCGGCACTTCGGGCCAGTGATGCTCGGCCTGCTCCAAGGCTTGCTCCATCATCACGTGCCCCAGCCCTTTGCCGCGCTCTTCGGGTGCCGTGAGCACGCGACCGATCACCACGTCGCCGCCCTGGGATTCGGGATCCAGCAGGCGCAGATAAGCCACCAGTCGTCCATCATCCCAACCCATCAGGTGGCAGGTGTCGCCCGCCAGATCCTGTCCGTCCGGATCCTGATAAGCGCATTTCTGCTCGACGACGAACACTTCGGCTCGCAGTTTCAAAATGGCGTACAGCTGTTCTTTACCCAGATCGCTGTGATGTTTGCAGATCCACTCGATGGTCATTTTCCGATTCCTTGAACGACGTCGTCCGATACTAAGCGCACCGGTCGAAGATGTCTCGATGGCGGACGAATCTGTAACAAATGCCAAAATGCCATCATTGCGGGTGCGCAGCGTGCCGATGTTTGTGTAATCTGCGTGCAAGCCCTGTGCTTTGGCCTGGATCGGCTAACGTTTAGGGTCTGGGTTTTGCCGGTAAGGAGCCTTGGGGTTTTCGCTGAAAAAGATATCGGGCCCCCGCTCGTTAAGGACTTTCAAGCATGCCGCGATTGCATCAAGCCTTGGCATTGGTCGGGTTGCTCCTGTTGGCGCAGAACGCCACGGCGCAAAGATTGCGTCTGGTCGCCGACGCCTGGCCACCCTTTACCGATTCGACATTGGCCAATGGCGGGCTGGCCACGGATATCGTCAGCACCGCGCTGGCCCGGGCCGGTTATCTCACTGGCTTTGAGCAAGTGCCATGGGCGCGGGCGTTACTTGGTATTGGTGAAGGGCGTTATGACGTGCTGATCAACGCCTGGTACAACGATGAACGCACGCAGCTGGGGCAGTTTTCCGGTGAGTATCTGGTCAACCGCGTGCGTTTTCTCAAGCGCAAAGATGCGCCTATCGAATTCAACAACCTGCAGCAACTGCACGCCTACCCCATCGCGGTGGTGCGTGGTTATGCCTATTCGGCGGCGTTCGATGGCGACACGGCACTGCAGAAAATCCCGGTGCACAGCTTCGCCATGGCTGTGCGCATGCTCGCGGCGGATCGGGTCAAGCTGACGCTGGAGGATGAATATGTCGCGCGGTATTACCTCGCGCGCGAGCCGGCCAATGTGCGAAATGCGGTGGAGTTTTTGCCCAAGCCGCTGAGTGAGAACAGTCTGCACATTCTGGTGAGCCTGAAGCATCCGCAGCATCAACAAATCGTCGCGGGGTTTGATCGGGCGATTGCGGCGATGAAAGCGGATGGCAGTTACGAGAAGTTATTAAGGCAGCATGGGATGTAAATGCTGATCAGGGATTTGCTGTGTCGCTGATGACTTCGTCGCTGGCAAGCCAGACTCCCACAGGATCCAGCTATGCCGCGAGACCTGTGGGAGCTGGCTTGCCAGCGATGAGGCCAGTTCGGCCACTTCAAACCTCAGCGGTGTCCTTGATCAAATGCGCCGCCAGGGTTCTCAGCGGCCCCAGTTGACGACAGATCAGCGCCAGTTGCGTCTGCACCAATCGCTGTCCTTCATCGATTTCGTCCGGCATTTGTTCCAGTTCGTTGGCCAAGGCTTCTTCTTCGTCGCTCTGGATTGCGATCGGCTGTTTGCTCGCCAGTCCTTGGGCGATTTCGTCGATGCTGGTGGCCAGTTTTACCCCGGCGCCGTCGATCAGCTGTTCGCGCACATCTGCCGGCAAGCGGGTCTCACGGTGGGCGCCGAGGCCCGAGAGATAACTGAGCAGGGTGTGCGACAACACCAGGAAGCGGAAGCCTACGTCGGCTTCCTTGCGAAAGTGCCCCGGCTCCATGAGCATGTTCGCCAGCGTCGTCGACAGCGCTGCGTCGGCGTTGTGCGCGTTACGCCGGGCCAGTCGATAGGCAAGGTCGTCGCTCTTGCCGGCGGCGTATTGCTGCATGATCTGGCGCAGGTAAATGCTGTTGCAGGTCAGCGTGTTCGCCAGCACTTTGTTCAAGCGTCGGCCCTGCCAGTCTGGCAGGAACAGGAAAACCGCGAGGCCGGCGATCAGGCTGCCGAGCAGCGTATCGAAGAGTCGCGGCAGGAACAGACCATAACCGTCACCGACCTGATTGAAGCAGAACAGCACCATGATGGTGATCGCGGCAGTCGCCAGGGTGTAGCGCGTGGTGCGGTTGGTAAAGAACACCACTCCGGCGGCAATGGCAAAGCACGATTGCACCAGCGGGTTCGGGAACAGATCAAACAGCGCCCAGGCGATGGTCAGGCCGATGGCGGTGCCGAGAATCCGCTGACCGAGTTTGCGCCGGGTGGCGCCGTAATTCGGCTGGCAGACAAACAACGTGGTGAGGATGATCCAGTAGCCTTGCGACGGGTGAATCAAATGCACCATGCCATAGCCGATCACCAGTGCCAGCGGCAGGCGCAGGGCATGGCGGAACAGTAGCGATGTCGGCGTCAATTGAGTACGCAGGCGAACCCACACGTCTTTGAGGTTGCGCGGCGATCGGTCGAGCAAACTGCTGTCTGTCGCGTCCGCCAGGGCATCGGGATTACTGGCGTCGCTGAGCAAACGGTCGAGGGTGCCAAGGTTGGCCGCCAGTGCGCGCAGGGATCGCAGCAGTCCGCGCCAGGCCGGGTTGCTCTGGATGCGCAGGTGTTCGAGGGACGCATCCAGGTCGCCGAGGGCTTCGGCGAAACTGGCGTCGTAGATGAACGGTTGGCGCATCTGGATCGATTCGGCCAGCGCCCGGCAAGCCTTGCCTTGCTGGCGAAGCAGGCGCTGGCAGCGGAACAACACGTCGCTGTGGAAAAACGCTTCGGCCAGTGCGTTGTAGGGGTAATGCGAAGAGCTGGCGCGTTCGTGGATGTCTTGCGCCAGAAAATACAGCTTCAGGTAACGGCTGACTTTCGAGCCGGGGCGGCCGTTGCCGACCCGGTGCAGGATGATTTCCTTGGCGCTGTTGAGCGCCGCGACGACACGACCGTTCTGCTGCGCCAGTTCCAGGCGCCGAGCTTCGACGTCCATCTGCCGGATCGGCTCAAATAGCGACGATTTCAGCTTCAGGTAGAAACCCAATTCGCGAAACAGTCGCGCCAGGCTCTGCTGCACCGGCTGGTTGGAAAACATCGCCTGCCACAGCACCGACAGCAACCCGTACCACGCGGCACCGGCCACGAGCAGCATCGGCTCGTGCCAGAAATCCGTGACCGCGCCGCCGCGCTGGTCGACGCCAATCATGGTGTACACGGAAAGAATCAGCGTCGCCGAGGCAATCGCGCCATAACGCTCGCCGAGCGCGCCGAGCATGGTCAGGCCGAAACTGGCGAGCGCCAGGGCGATGACAAAAACGATGGGGTAGGGGAACAGCAATTCCACCGACAGCGCGGCGACGCTGAAACACACCAGCGTCACGGCGAGCGAATTGAGGCGGCCCTGCCAACTGTCGTCGGTTTCGGCCAGGGCGCTGGCAATGATCCCCAGGAACAATGGAATCAGCAGTCCCATTTCATCCTGATACCAACACAGCGCCATGCTGCCGGTCAGGGCGATGAACACCCGCACGCTGTAGCTGAATTTATCCAGCGCCCACAGGCGCCGCAAAGACTGACGAAACGAGGTCGATGACATGAAGTGCGAAGGCCTTCCGAGGCGATGCCGCTAAATTGAGCCAGTAATGGCGCCGACGCAATGGCGTCGACGTCATCTGACAGCAAAAAGTGTTCCTTACTGCTGCTCGCTCCTACAGGGATTTGAATTTTGCTTTGGATCAGGCGTATTGCGCGGCAGCGTAGCCGGAGGCCCAGGCCCATTGAAAGTTGAAGCCGCCCAGATGCCCGGTCACGTCGAGCACTTCGCCGATGAAATACAAGCCAGGGCTTTTCAGCGATTCCATGGTTTTGGACGAGACTTCGCGGGTGTCAACGCCGCCGAGGGTCACTTCAGCCGTGCGATAGCCTTCGGTGCCGGCCGGCACGACTTTCCAAGCGCCCAGCTTGTTGGCGATGTCCGCCAGTTCCGCGTGGGTGTACTGCTTCATCGGCTTGGAGACGAACCAATTGTCCGCCAACAGGTTGGCCATTTTCTTGGTGAAGATCTCGCCGAGCAGGGTTTTCAGTTCGCTGTTCGGGCGCTCGGCCAGTTGCTGTTGCAACCAGTCCGCCGCGTCGTGATCCGGCAGCAGATTGATCTCCACCGTGTCGCCCGGCTCCCAGAACGACGAGATCTGCAAAATCGCCGGGCCGCTGAGGCCGCGGTGAGTGAACAAAATGTTTTCGCGAAAGCTCTGATCGTTGCAGCTGACCAGGCAGTCCACCGAGGTGCCGGACAACTCCGCGCACAAATCCTTGAGCTGATCGGTGATGGTGAACGGCACCAGCCCGGCGCGGGTCGGCAGCAGTTCGTGACCGAACTGTCTGGCTACTTGGTAGCCGAAACCGGTGGCGCCCAGGGTTGGAATCGACAAACCGCCGGTGGCGATCACCAGCGACTGGCACTGGATCTGGCCGAGGGTGGTGTCGAGCAGGTAGCCGCTTTCAATCTTCTCGATGGTCTGGATCGAGGTGTCCAGGTGCAGGCTGACGCCGACCTGATCGCACTCGTCGAGGAGCATGCCGAGGATGTCGCTGGATTTGTTATCGCAGAACAGTTGGCCGAGTTTTTTCTCGTGGTACGGCACGCCGTGCTTGCCGACCATGCCGATGAAATCCCACTGCGTGTAACGCGCCAATGCGGATTTGCAAAAATGCGGATTCTGCGAGAGGAAATTGCCAGGTTCGGTGTACATGTTGGTGAAATTGCAGCGGCCACCGCCTGACATCAGGATTTTCTTGCCGGCTTTGTTGGCGTGGTCGAGCAACATGACCTGACGGCCACGCCCGGCGGCGGTCAGTGCGCACATCAACCCTGCGGCGCCAGCGCCAATGATCACGACTTCGGTAGAGCGCAAAACGGTGTCCTCACAATGTTCACCACAAAAAGAACTGTGGGATATACGCGACCCTTAGAGGATGCGAACGCGCAGCGAGCGGCCTTTGATTTTGCCGTCGTTCAGGCGCTGCAAGGCCTGCATGGCGACGGTACGTTCAACGGCCACAAAGGCCTGGAAATCGAAGATCGCAATCTTGCCTACCTGCGCACCCGGGATGCCGGCGTCGCCGGTCAGTGCACCGAGAATATCGCCCGGCCGCACTTTATCCTTGCGACCACCGCCGATGCACAGCGTGCTCATCGGCGGCTGCAGCGGGGCGCCGCCCTGGGATTTGAGGTTATCGACCTGATCCCAGTTCAGCGGGGCTTTCTGCAGTTGTTCGATGGCTTGGGCGCGGTGCGCCTCGGACGGTGCGACCAGGCTGATCGCGATGCCTTTTTCGCCGGCACGACCGGTACGGCCGACGCGGTGAATGTGGATTTCCGAGTCACGGGCCAATTCGACATTGATCACCATGTCCAGCGAATCGATGTCCAGGCCTCGGGCCGCGACGTCGGTCGCGACCAGTACCGAGGTGCTGCGGTTGGCGAACATCGCCAGCACCTGATCGCGGTCACGCTGTTCCAGGTCGCCATGCAGGCCGACGGCGGAAATGCCTTTGGACGTCAGGTGGTCGACGGTTTCCTGCACTTGCTGCTTGGTGAAGCAGAAGGCGACGCACGATGCGGGACGGAAATGGTGAAGGACTTTGGTCACCACGCCCATGCGCTCGTCCGGGGAAATCTCGTAGAAACGCTGTTCGATTTGCGTGTCATCGTGGAACGCTTCGGCTTTTACCGTCTGCGGATCACGCATGAACTTGGAGGCCAATTGCTTGATGCCCACCGGGTACGTCGCGGAGAAAAGCAAGGTCTGACGGCGCGCCGGGGTCTTCTCGATGATGTCTTCGATGGCGTCGTAAAAGCCCATGTCGAGCATGCGGTCGGCTTCATCGAGGATCAGCGTGTTCAGGCCATCGAGCACCAGCGAACCTTTGCGCAAGTGTTGCTGGATGCGACCCGGGGTGCCGACGATGATGTGCGCGCCGTGCTCCAGCGAAGCGATCTGCGGCCCGAAGGACACGCCGCCGCACAGGGTGAGAATCTTGATGTTGTCTTCGGCGCGGGCCAGTCGGCGGACTTCCTTGGCGACCTGGTCGGCCAGCTCACGGGTCGGGCAGATGACCAGAGCCTGGCAACCAAAGTAGCGCGGGTTGATCGGGTTCAGCAGACCGATGCCGAACGCGGCGGTCTTGCCGCTGCCGGTCTTGGCCTGCGCGATCAGATCCATCCCTTTCAGGATCACCGGCAAGCTCTGCGCCTGGATCGGCGTCATCTGGGCATAACCGAGCGATTCGAGGTTAGCCAGCATGGCGGCGGACAGCGGCAAAGTATTAAAAGCGGTGGCGATGGTGGTCACGGGACTGGCCTGCAAAACAAAATGTCGCGCAGTGTACCAGCCCGGTGGCCATTCGCCCTAAGACTCGATGTGTTCTTCCGGACGCCTGACGCGCCGTCCGTCTTCCTTTGACAGCTGCGAGAAAATCGTCGCGGCGAGCATGGCCATGATTCCGACCGTGACAAAAGTCAGCTGGAACGCGCCGAGAATGGTCTCCACGCCGTCATTGCCGACCTGGGCCGTAAAGCCGCCGAGCAACGCGCCGGCACACGCCACGCCCAGACTCAACGACAACTGCGCCACCACCGACAGCAAACTGTTGCCGCTGCTGGCGCTGGCATCGTCAAGGTCGATGAGGGTAACGGTGTTCATCGCAGTGAATTGCAGCGAGTTGATCGCGCCGAGCACCGCCAGATGCATCAGCAGCAGCCAGTACGGCGTCTGCTCGCTGACCAGACCCATGCTCGCCAGCATGATCCCCAGCGCCAGCGTGTTGGCGGTCAAAATGATCCGATAACCGAAACGCTCGATCAGCGGCCGCGCCACGGACTTGGCAACCATCGCTGCTGCGGCGAGCGGTAGCATGCTCATCCCGGCTTGCGACGGCGAATAACCCAACGCGACTTGCAGCAGCAACGGCACCAGAAACGGCAACGCACCGCTGCCCAGTCGCGCGAACAGATTGCCGAGAATGCCGACGGCAAAGGTGCGAGTCTTGAACAGCGACGGCGCGAACAGCGGATTGTCGATGTGACCGGCCCGCAGCCAATACGCCGCCAGGCACGCCATACCACCAAACAGCAGCAACATCACGCGCAAGTGCGGCAGGTGCAGTTCGCCGAGGCCTTCCATGGCGATGGTGATCAGCACCATCGCCGCGCCGAACAACAGGAAGCCGAGGCCATCGAAGCGTGTGCGCTCCGTGCCGCGCAGATCCGGGATGAACTTCCACACCGCGTAACAACCGATCAGGCCCACCGGCAGGTTGATCAAAAAGATCCAGTGCCACGTCAGGTATTCGACCATCCAGCCGCCCATGGTCGGGCCGATCAGCGGCCCAAGCAGGCCGGGAATGGTGATGAAGCCCATGATCCGCACCAGCTCGGATCGCGGGTAGGCGCGCAGCACCACGAGGCGTCCGACCGGCAGCATCAGCGCGCCGCCGAGACCCTGAATGATCCGCGCGCCGATGAGCATGCTCAGGGTGCTCGACAACGCGCAGAGCAGAGAACCGAAGCTGAACAGCAAAATCGCACCGAAGAAGATTTTCTTGGTGCCGAAGCGGTCGGCGATCCAGCCGGATGCCGGAATCAACAGGGCGACCGTGAGCATGTAGGCGATGATCACGCCCTGCATGCGCAACGGGTTTTCTGCCAGATCGCGGGCCATCGCTGGCAGCGCGGTGTTGAGGATCGTCCCGTCGAGGGACTGCATGAAGAACGCAATAGCAACGACCCACGGCAACCAGCGCGCGGTGATCGGGTCGAGAGGCGGGCGGTTGGGCATGAAACCTCGTTTTATTTAGACGATCAATCACAAATCCAATGTAGGAGCGAGCCTGCTCGCGAAGCGTTTACAGCGTCAGGGTCAGGCGGCTGACCAGCGCCCCCGGCAGCAACGCCGAGGAAGTGTTGCGCTGGCTGTACGTGCTGGCCGACAACAACATCTCCCGCTCGGCAGTCAGCGCTTCAAGCTGCGAACCCAGCAAGCTGTAGGCGCTGTCATCGAAACGCATGGTGCTGACCGGCGCCTGGATCTCGCCGTTTTCCACCCAGAACGTGGCGAAGCGTGTCATGCCGGTCAGGCGCGCCGCCGGTTGATCCGAGAAGTTCAGATACCACAAGTTGCTGATGTACAGCCCGGTGCCCAGCTGCTTGAGAATGTCGGACTGTGACAAATCCCCGGCCGCCATGTTCAGCGCACTTGGCGATTCCCCGCTGCTGGCGCCGTTGGCCGTCAGTCCGTATTCAGCGGCGCTGCGCGAGCCGACCAGTTGCGCGCCGGCCTGTCCTTCGATGATCAGGCGCAGATCGCTGCGCGGATAACCTTCGCCGGAAAACGCCGGACTCAACGAACCGCTGACCCGCTCGTCCAGCGATACCAGCGGGCTGAACGACTGATCCCCGGCGTAGAGCTTTTGCAGCGGACTGCTCTTGCTGGCAATCGACTGCGCCGAAAACCCGCCCCAGCACAGCATGCCCATGATTTCTTCCAGCGCCGCCGGTGCCAGATAGGCGCGATAGGATCCCGGCGCCAAGGTGCGCAGCGGTCGACCGAGAAACTCAAGCTGCTCGCGGGCCTGCTCGAACCGCGCGGCAAAGCCTTTGCTGCTCCAGTCATGACCGGCGTAACTGGCTTTTACCGCTTGGCCGTTGTCATGGAACAGGCTGAAATCGAAATTGAAGCTGTTGGCCTGATGCCAGCCAAAGGCCCCCGAAGAACTGGCAAAACCCCGGCTGATAGGCCCGGCGGCGTAAATGCCGACCAGATCCAGCCCTTCGGCCGCCTGGGCGATTTCCGCGACCACCTGCTCGGTGTCCGGCAGGGGATGCTCCTGGATGTTTTTGCTTTGCCAGCCATTGTGATTCAGCAGCAGGTACGGATCCTGCGGCAGCAATGGCAAGGTTTCACGCAATTGCGTCAAGCCTTCGGCGAGGCGTTGCAGATCCGTCGCCGGCTCACCGGACAAGGTGATTTGCAGGTCGGCGTGGCGCCCGTCGTTGATCAGTTTCAGTCCTACGTTGGCCTGCTGCACTTGTCCGGCCTGACGCACCTTGGCGTGATTGAAACGCACAAAGGCCGAGGATTCGGCGGCGTAGCTGAGGGTGAACTGTTCCGGCTCGCGCATCTGTTCGCGCAGCCAGTCCACCTGCGTCTTGAACGCCTCGGCCTGATTTTTTGACGTCGCCATCAAGCATCCCCCCCAAATACATCAACGTTGCTGAACACGCAGGCCGGCGAAGCGTGGCCGACGCGGATGACCTGATTCGGTTCGCCCTTGCCGCAGTTCGGTGTGCCGAGCACTTTGACGGTGTTGGCATCGCCGACGGCGCGCAGGCTCTTCCAGAAATGCGCGGAAATCGCCCGGTAGTTCGGATTTTTCACCACGCCCTTAAGTTCACCGTTTTCGATCAACTGACCCCATTCGCAGCCGAACTGGAATTTGTTGCGCGCATCGTCTATCGACCACGAACGGTTGGTGCTCATCAGAATGCCGTGTTCGATACCGCTGACCAATTGATCGAGCGACTGGTCGCCCGCTTCGATATTGAGGTTGGCCATGCGGTCGATGGGCGCACGGTTCCAGCCGCAGGCGCGGCTGTTGGCGACACCGTCGAGACCGGTGCGCAATTGCGACAGCGCGCCACCGAGCGGGCGCAACAACAAGCCCTCTCGAATCAAAAATTGTTTGCTGGCCATGCTGCCGTCGTCGTCATGGCCGTAGCTGGCGAGTTCTTCGGGAATGCCAGGATCGAACGTCACGTTGAGCAGATTCGAGCCGTATTGCAGGCTGCCGAAGTCTTTCTCTTTGACGAAACTGGTGCCGGCGTAATTGCGCTCGTCGCCGAGGATGCGATCCAGTTCCAGCGGGTGGCCGATGGATTCGTGGATCTGCAGCATCATCTGATCCGGCATCAGCAACAGGTCGCGCGGGCCTTGCGGGGTGTTCGGCGCGAGCAGCAGTTGCAGCGCCTGATCGGCGACTTGCGGGCCGGCGCCGACCAGGCCGCAACGGCTGATCACATCCGCGCCGCCCTGTTGGCCGAAGTTTTCGCGGCCAAGGCTGCGGGTCTGGCTGTCGTTGCCGTCGTAAGCGGTGACGTCGAGGCTCGGGTACACGAAGCGCTGGGCCTGGCGCAATTCGGCGCCGGCGCTGCTGAGGAAAATCTGCTCGACGTTGGTGATGCCGATGCTCACTTGCCAACTCACCAGGCGCTCATCCTTGGGCACCGAGGCGGATTCCTTGCCGAGCAGATCGTAGCAATCGCTCAGGGACGGGAAAGCCTGTTCGAAATTCGGAGAAAAATAATCAGCGCGGTCGCTGGAGAGCGTTTGATCGCTCAGATCCAGCAACGCATGAGGCTTGAGGCGCCGGGCTTGCTGTTCGGCGCGGTCGAGGGCGGCTTGCAGGCCTTGCTGCGACAGGTCGTTGGTGGCGGCGTAAGTCTCGACACCGTTGACCCGCACGGTGAGCATCGCCCCTTCGTCACGGCTGAAACTGGGCGGTTCGGCAACGTTCTTGCGCACCGACAGGTGCTGCCCGGATTCGCGCACATACCGCAGGGAAAAGAAATCAGCGCCCGTGCGCAAGGCAGCGAAGCGCCGCTTGAGCTGGGGGTGGAAATCGAACATTCGGAAACCTCCTTGTCATGGAGTAGCGGTGAGGCGATTCGGCGGGGAGGGGTGGAGCGGTGGCGCAAGGTCTAGAGTAGGCCTGCGAGGGGGGTAGGATCAAGGTTGGATCGGGTGTTGGGGGATTTACTTTGAATCTGCGAAAGCTGCGCTGAATGTGCAGGCCTCATCGCTGGCAACCCAGCGCCCACAGGTTTTTTTGGTGAACACATATTTGTGAACAATGCAAAACACTGTGGGGGCTGGCTTTCCAGCGATTAGCCGTGACGCGGTGTTACTGAGCCGCTGGCGTCACATCACGCATCGCCTTGCCTTTCACCGGCGCATCGCCCGCGACGTAGTAACGCGCGGTGCTGCGTGGCAGTGGCTGACGGCCACGGATCTTGTCGGCGATTTTCTCGGCGATCATGATCGTCGGCGCGTTCAGGTTGCCGGTGGTGATGATCGGCATGATCGACGCATCGACCACCCGCAGACCCTGCATGCCGTGCACGCGCCCTTCACCGTCAACCACCGCCATCTCGTCGGTGCCCATCTTGCACGAGCAAGACGGGTGGAACGCGGTTTCGGCGTGCTCGCGGATGAACGTGTCCAGTTGCTCGTCGGTTTGCACCTCGATACCCGGGCTGATCTCGCGACCCCGGTAAGCGTCGAGCGCAGGCTGTTGCATGATTTCCCGGGTCAGGCGGATGCCATCGCGGAATTCCTGCCAGTCCTGCTCGGTGGCCATGTAGTTGAACAGGATGCTCGGGTGCTGGCGCGGGTCTTTCGACTTGGCCTGGATGCGACCCCGGCTCGGCGAGCGCATGGAACCCATGTGCGCCTGGAAACCGTGCTCTTTCACACCGTTGCTGCCGTTGTAGTTAATCGCTACCGGCAGGAAGTGGTACTGAATGTTCGGCCACTCGAATTCCGGGCGGGAGCGAATGAAACCGCCGGCCTCGAACTGGTTGCTGGCGCCGATGCCGGTGCCGTTGAACAACCACTCGGCACCAATGGCCGGTTGATTGTGCAAGAGCAGCGACGGGTACAGCGAAACCGGCTGGGTGCAGGCGTATTGCAGGTACAGCTCAAGGTGATCCTGCAAATTCTCGCCAACGCCCGGCAAGTCGTGAACAACCGGGATATCGAGTTTGTTCAGCAGCTCGGCGGGGCCGACGCCGGAACGTTGCAGGATTTGCGGCGACGCGATGGCGCCGGAGCACAGCAAGACTTCCTTGCGCGCTTTGACTTCGACACGCTCTTCGGCGGAACCGACCAGGTAACGCACGCCGACCGCACGTTTGCCGTCAAACAGAATCTTGTCGGTCAGGGCGTGAGTGACGATGGTCAGTGTCGAGCGCTTTTTCGCAACGTCGAGGTAGCCACGGGCGGTGGAAGCACGACGACCTTTCGGCGTCACGGTGCGATCCATCGGGCCGAAGCCTTCCTGCTGGTAGCCGTTCAAGTCTTCGGTGCGCGGGTAACCGGCCTGCACGCCGGCTTCAACCATGGCGTGGAACAGCGGGTTGTTGCCGGCTTTTGGCGTGGTCACGCTGACCGGGCCTTCGCCGCCGTGATAATCGTTCGGGCCGATATCACGGGTTTCCGCTTTGCGGAAGTACGGCAGGCAGTCCAGGTACGACCAGTTTTCCAGGCCTGGCAATTTTGCCCAACCGTCGTAGTCCATCGCGTTGCCACGGATGTAGCACATGCCGTTGATCAACGAAGAACCGCCAAGGCCCTTGCCGCGACCGCATTCCATCCGGCGGTTGTTCATGTGCGGCTCAGGATCGGTTTCGTAGGCCCAGTTGTAGCGACGGCCCTGCAGCGGGAACGCCAGCGCAGCGGGCATCTGGGTACGGAAGTCGAGGCGGTAGTCCGGGCCCCCGGCTTCGAGCAGCAGAACGGTGACGCCTTCGTCTTCAGTCAGACGGGTCGCAAGTGTGTTACCTGCAGAGCCGGCCCCTATGATGATGTAGTCGTATTCTTGAGTCATAAATTCTCCTGAAGGAGCTACAAGCCGCAAGCTACGAGCTGCAAGAAAAAGCAGCGAGCTGTGGCTTTGGAATCGGGGAGGGCGGCAAACCCAGACTGCTTTTACATGCAGCTCGGAGCTTGCCGCTTGAAGCTGATCAGCTCATCAGAAAACTGAAACGTACTCACCCAGTTCGACTTGCACGGACTTGATGCGCGTGAAGTTATTGAGAGAACTGATCCCGTTCTCACGACCCACGCCCGACTGCTTGTAGCCGCCGACCGGCATTTTGGCGTCGGACTCGCCCCAGGCGTTGATCCAGCAGATACCGGCTTCCAGTTGATGAATCACGCGGTGGGCGCGGTTCAGATCTTTGGTGACGATACCGGCGGCCAGGCCGAAGTCGGTGTCGTTGGCGCGGCGGATCACTTCTTCTTCGGTTTCGTAGGAGAGGATCGCCATGACCGGGCCGAAGATTTCTTCACGGACGATGGTCATTTCGTCGGTGCAATCGGTGAACACGGTCGGTGCCACGAACGCGCCTTTGGCGAACTCGCCGTCGGTCATCCGGTCGCCGCCGCACAGCACGCGTGCGCCTTCCTCTTTACCTTTGGCGATGTAGCCCAACACGCTTTCCATGTGGGCGAAGCTGACCAGCGGGCCGAAGTTGGTGTTTTCGTCTTCCGGGTTGCCAATGCGAATGCGCGCAACGCGCTCGACGATCTTGGCTTCGAACGCGGCTTTCAGGTGGCTCGGCACGAACACGCGGGTGCCGTTGGTGCAGACCTGACCGGAGCTGTAGAAGTTGGCCATCATCGCGGTGTCGGCGGCGCGATCCAGATCGGCGTCGTCGCAGATGATCAGCGGGGATTTGCCGCCCAGTTCCATGGTCACGTCTTTAAGCGAGGATGCCGAAGCGCTGGCCATGACCTTCTTGCCGGTGTCGGTGCCGCCAGTGAACGAGATCTTCTCGATGCGCGGGTGCTCGGTCAGCCAGGTGCCGACTTCGCGGCCGCTGCCGGTGAGGACGTTGAACACACCGTTTGGCACGCCGGCTTCGGTGTAGATTTCGGCCAGTTTCAGGGTGGTCAGCGAGGTGACTTCGCTCGGTTTGAAAATCATCGCGTTACCGGCCGCCAGTGCCGGCGCGGATTTCCACAGGGCGATCTGAATCGGGTAGTTCCACGCGCCGATACCGGCGACAACGCCCAGCGGTTCGCGACGGGTGTAGACGAAAGATGTGTCACGCAGCGGGATCTGCTCGCCTTCGATGGCGGGCACCAGGCCTGCGTAGTATTCCAGCACGTCGGCGCCGGTGACGATGTCGACGTATTTGGTTTCGGAGAACGACTTGCCGGTGTCCAGGGTTTCCAGCGCGGCCAGCTCATCGTTGCGCTCGCGCAGGATGTCGACGGCACGACGCAAGATGCGTGAACGCTCCATGGCGGTCATCGCGGCCCAGATTTTCTGACCCTTTTCGGCGCTGACCACGGCGCGTTCGACGTCTTCTTTGGTCGCACGCTGAACCTGTGCGAGGACTTCACCGTTAGCCGGGTTGATGGCTTCGAAAGTGGCGTCGCTGCTGGCATCACTGTAAGTGCCATCGATGTAGAGTTTTTGCAGTTCGAAACGGGCCATAAAGTCCTCGCAAGTGCATAAGTGATTGGCTTCAGGGCCGAGCGTTTCTTCGTGCTCTAGCTCACCTGCTTGGCCAGTTGGAAATCCATGTATTCGAAAGCGATCTGTTGCGCCTGCACGGTGTCGAACGCGTCTCCTGACAGCGCTCCGCGCAACCACAATCCGTCAATGAGTGCTGCCAGGCCTCGGGCAGCGTTGCGTGCGTCTTCAAGCGGCAACACACGGCGGAACTCGCAGCTCAGGTTGGAATACAGGCGGTGATCGTTGATCCGCTGCAACCTGTGCAATGACGGCTGGTGCATGCTGGTGGCCCAGAAGGCCAGCCAGGTTTTCATTGCCGGGCCATTGACCTGGCTGGCGTCGAAGTTGCCTTCGATGATCACCTGCAGATGGGCCCGTGGGCTGTCATCTGCCAGCGCCTGACGGCGCGCGGTGACACTCTCGCTGAGGGCTGTCATCAGATACCGCATCGTGGCGGCAATCAGGCCGTTCTTGTCCTGAAAGTAATGACTGATGATGCCGTTCGAGACACCGGCCAAACGGGCGATCAGCGCAATGCTGGCGTCCCCCATTCCGACCTGATCGACCGCTTGCAATGTGGCTTCGATCAACTGTTGACGGCGGATGGGTTGCATACCGACCTTGGGCATCTTGCACATCTCCTTAGGCCTTCCGGCAGACATGAATCGGCTACCGGATTGAGGGCCAGTCTATTTTGTTTTGATTGAACGTTCAATCAACAAAGAATAAGCTCTGCGACAAATCGTCGCTGCTTGCGTGTTTTTCCTGCATGTAAATGGCGATAAACCGACACCTGAAACCGCTCGAAACCCTCGCGCCATGGCGCTCCGGGCTTCGGGCTTTTTTCGGGGTGTCTTTATATCACCCGCCGGTCGGCTGCCAACCCTCCGACTGGTCGGGTTTCCGTGTTGCCTTGTGTTCATCTCCCGCACTGCCTGGAGCATTTGTGCCATGAGTTCTGCTTCGCTGATAAAGACCCCGCCAGAGAAGGTGACGGTCAACGGTTGGGTGTTTTACACCTCTACCGCGCTGATTTTGTTGTTGACCGCCATTCTGATCGCAGCCCCCCAAGAGGCCGGCAGAGTGTTGAGTCTGGCCCAGGCCTGGTTGTCCCGCAGCTTCGGCTGGTACTACATGGTGGTGATCGCCGCCTATCTGGTATTCGTGGTCGGTCTGGCGTTTTCCTCGTACGGCAAACTCAAACTGGGCAGCAAGGACGATACCCCGGATTTCAGTTACGGTGCCTGGGCGGGGATGCTGTTCTCGTCAGGCATCGGTATTTCGCTGTTGTATTTCGGCGCCTCCGAACCCCTGGATCACTACTTCAATCCGCCGGAAGGCACAGCGGCCACCCACTTGGCGGCGCGTCAGGCAGTGCAACTGACGTTCCTGCATTGGGGTCTGCACGGCTGGGCGATCTACGCCTTGGTCGGTCTGGCCGTCGCGTACTTTGCTTACCGTCATAACCAGCCGCTGGCCCTGCGTTCGGCGCTGTATCCGCTGGTGGGCGAGCGTTGGGTCAAGGGCGCGGCCGGTCACGCGGTGGACGGCTTCGGCATGTTCGTGACGCTGCTGGGGCTGGTGACGAACCTGGGGATCGGTTCGCTGCAAGTGTCGTCGGGGCTGGAAAACCTGTTCGGCATGGAACACAGCAACACCAACCTGCTGATCGTGATCATCGTGATGAGCACCGTGGCGACCATCGCGGCCGTGTCCGGCGTGGAAAACGGCATCCGTCGTCTGTCCAACCTGAACATTGTGCTGTTCAGCGGCCTGCTGATTTTCGTGCTGCTGTTCGGCCCGACCCTGCACCTGCTCAACGGCTTCGTGCAGAACGTCGGTGATTATCTCAATGGCGTGGTGCTGAAGACGTTCGATCTGTACGTCTATGAAGGCGACGGCGACAAGTCCGACCGCTGGCTGGGCCTGTGGACGCTGTTCTACTGGGCGTGGTGGATATCCTGGGCGCCATTTGTCGGCATGTTCATCGCGCGTATTTCCCGTGGCCGCACGGTGCGTGAGCTGGTCGCTGGCGTGCTGTTGATTCCGCTGGGCTTCACCCTGGCCTGGCTGTCGATCTTCGGCAACTCGGCGCTGGATCTGGTGATGAACCATGGCGCGGTGGAGCTCGGCAAGACGGCGCTCGAGCAGCCGTCGATGGCGATCTATCAGTTGCTCGAGCATTACCCAGCGTCAAAAGTCGTGATCGGCGTGTCGATCTTCGTCGGCTTCGTCTTGTTCCTGACCCCGGCCGATTCGGGCGCGGTGATGATGGCGAATCTTTCGTGCAAGGGCGGCAACGTCGACGAAGACGCCCCTCACTGGCTGCGGATCTTCTGGTCGGCGGTGATCACGCTGGTGACCATCGGTCTGCTGTTCGCCGGTAACTTCGAAGCCATGCAAACCATGGTAGTGCTGGCCGGTTTGCCGTTTTCGGTGGTGTTGATCTGCTTCATGTTCGGCCTGCACAAGGCGATGCGCCAGGACGTGCAGATCGAACAGGAACAGGCGCAACTGGCCGAGCGCGGTCGTCGCGGATTCAGTGAACGCCTGACGCAGCTGGATCTGCAACCGAGCCAATCGGTGGTGCAGCGCTTCATGGACAAGCACGTCAGCCCGGCGCTGGAAGATGCGGCGGTGCAGATGCGTGCACAGGGACTGCAAGTGCAGACGCTTTTGGGCAAGTCCAAGCGTTGCATGGGCGTGCGCATTGAGATGGAAGAGGGCAACCCTTTTGTCTATGAAGTGAGCCTTGAGGGTTATCTGGCGACGCCGAGTGAATCGGTGGAGTCTGATGAGGCGCGTCAGCGGTTCTATCGCGCCGAGGTGTATCTGCACAACGGCAGCCAGGATTACGACCTGATGGGCTTTACCCAAGATCAAATCACGCGCGATGTGCTCGATCAGTTTGAAAGCCACCGGCAGCTGCTGGGTCGGGTGTATAGCTAAAAAAAAAGGGGCTCGATTGAGCCCCTTTTGCATGATCGTTCCCACGCCGCGATCCTCTCGCGGCGTTTTTGTGTCTGCGGTGTGTTACCCCAGGTTCTTGCCCAGCAGCGCGTGATACAACTCGCTGTCTCCAAGAATCCCCACCACTTGGTTGTTGTCATGCAACACCAGTTTGTTGCCGGTCTGATAACGAATCTGCAACGCCTCGCGCATGCCGATGTTCGAATCCACCAGGGTCGGACGACGGCCAAGGCCTTCCACCGCTTGTCCCGGCGCCCAGTTCTGCAAGTCCATCGCCGAACCGTTCTGCCGTGCGCCTTTGATGGTGTTGCCCTCGGCCAGATCCAGCCACGAGTCGTCACCCGGATCGAGGCACACTGAACCGTTGATGCGTTTGCAGTTGTCCAGCGTGCGCATCAGGCTGCGGCCGCACAGCACGTTCAGCGGGTTGGTGTGGGCGACGAAGGTACGCACATAATCGTCCGCCGGGTTGAGCACGATTTCTTCCGGCACGCTGTACTGCACGATACGGCCGTCTTTCATGATCGCGATGCGGCTACCGAGTTTCAGCGCCTCATCAAGGTCGTGGCTGACGAACACGATGGTCTTGTTCAGCTTGCGTTGCAGTTCCAGCAACTCGTCCTGCAAACCCTGACGGATCAATGGGTCGAGTGCCGAGAACGGTTCGTCCATCAACAGAATGTCGGCGTCCATCGCCAACGCGCGGGCCAGGCCGACACGCTGTTGCATGCCGCCGGACAGTTCGTCGGGCTTCTTGTTACGCCATTGGGTCAGGCCGACCAGTTCGAGTTTTTCATCGACCAGTTTGCGTCGTTCCTTCTCCGGACGGCCCTGCATTTCCAGACCGAAGCTGATGTTCTCGCGCACCGTCAGCCACGGCATCAGGGCGAACTTCTGGAACACCATGGCAATGCGTTTGGTGCGCATCATTTTCAGTTCTGCAGGCGTGCAGGACGCGATGTCGATCTGGCGGTTCTCGTGTTCGACGAACAGCTTGCCGCGGCTCACGGTGTTGAGGCCGTTGATGCAACGCAGCAGGCTCGACTTGCCGGAGCCGGAGAGGCCCATCAGCACGCAGATTTCGCCTTTGTTGATGTCCAGTGTGGCTTTTTCGACGCCGACGATCTGCCCGGTTTTTTTCAGGATCTCGTTACGGGTCATGCCCTGATCCAGCAGCTTGAGTGCCTCACGTGGATCCCGGGAGAAGATTACGTCGACGTCTTCGAAGCGAATAATGCTCATGCGTCACCCCCTACTTTGGCGTCGGGTTGTTTGCAGATGCGGTCGAGCATGATCGCCAGCAGAACGATTGCCAGGCCTGCCTCGAAGCCCAGGGCGATGTCGGCCGTGTTCAGTGCGTTGACCACCGGTTTGCCGAGTCCGTCGGCACCGACCAGTGCGGCAATCACCACCATCGACAACGACAGCATGATGCACTGGGTGATACCGGCGGCGATGCTCGGCATGGCGTGCGGCAGTTCGATCCGTGAGAGCAGTTGGCGGCGCGAGCAGCCGAAAGCTTTGCCGGCGTCCATCAGTTCTTGCGGGACATCGCGGATGCCCAGGTACGTCAGGCGGATCGGCGCGGCGATGGCGAACACCACCGTGGAGATCAGGCCCGGCACCACACCCAGCCCGAAGAGGGTCAGGGTTGGAATCAGGTAAACGAAGGTCGGTACGGTCTGCATCAGATCGAGTACCGGACGCATGAGGGTGTAGAACATCGGCTTGTGCGCGGCGACGATGCCCAACGGCACGCCGATGACCACGCAGACCAGGGTTGCGAACAGCACCTGGGCGAGGGTTTCCATGGTTTCCTGCCAGTACCCCAGATTGAGGATCAGCAGAAAGGAGGCGATGACAAAAACGGTCAGGCCCCATTTGCGTTGGATGAAGTGGGCGAGCAGGGCGATGAGGCCGATCAAGACAAAAGGGTTGAACCAGGTCAGCGCAAACGTCACGCCGTGGATCATCGTTTCCAGTGTCACAGCGATTGCGTCGAAAGTGTTGGCGCCGTGTTGCGTCAACCAGTCAACGAAGCCTGCAATGTACTGGCCTAAAGGGATTTTCTGATCAATCAGCATGGTAGTGAACGTCCGCATGCAAGGAAATAAACAGCCCGGACGGCCGAGACCGTCCGGCATAAGCGATTACTGTGCGAGCTTGGCTTTCACGGCCTCCAGGCCTGGTTTACCGTCAGTGGTGGTCACGCCAGCGAGCCAGGTATCGAGCACCTGTGGATTCTTTTTCAGCCAGGCCTTGGCGGCCGCGTCAGGCTTCATCTTGTCGTCGAGGATGTTGCCCATCAGTTCACTTTCCATGTCGACGGTGAACTCCAGGTTTTTCAGCAACTGACCGACGTTGCTGCATTCCTCGACGTAGCCCTTGCGGGTATTGGTGGCCACGGTAGCGGCACCAAAGTCGGGGCCGAAAAAGTCGTCGCCGCCGGTCAGGTATTGAATCTTGAAGCGCTTGTTCATCGGGTGCGGCGCCCAGCCGAGGAAGACCACTGCGGTGTCGCGTCTCTGGGCGCGTTCGACTTGCGACAACATGCCCGCTTCGCTGGATTCGACGACCTTGAAACCGGCGGTTTTCAGGCCGAAGGCGTCTTTGTCGATCATGCTCTGGATCAGGCGGTTGCCGTCGTTGCCAGGCTCGATGCCGTAGATCTTGCCACCGAGTTCGTCCTTGAATTTGGCGATGTCGGCAAAATCATGCAGACCCTTGTCGTACAGCGCCTGCGGCACGGCGAGGGTGTATTTGGCGCCTTTGAGGTTGGTTCGCACCGTTTCGACGGTGCCGGCATCGCGGTAGGCCTTGATGTCGTTCTCCATGGTCGGCATCCAGTTACCGAGGAACACGTCCATGTTTTTGCCGTCGGCTAAAGACTTGTAGGTCACCGGCACGGAAATCATGGTGGTCTTGGTTTTGTAGCCGAGGGCGTCGAGGACAACGGAAGTGGTCGCGGTGGTTGCGGTGATGTCGGTCCAGCCGACATCGGAGAAATTCACGGTGCTGCACTGCGCCGGTTCTGCGGCCTGGGCCATGAACGGCAAACTCAGCATGGCGGCCAACAATAACGATGGGGAACCTTTCATTGACGGACTCCTTTATGTTTTTTTTTGGCAGTGTTCCGACTGGACCACCGCACTTATAGGTTGCGGTTGGATGGCGTTCTGGAGACAGCTCTTACCGCAGCGCCGTGCAATCGAGTCGATACGATCATGTACCAGTGAAAATCTGACGCCTACAGGGGGCGTCGTAACCAGTACAGGGATGGTCGCATCCAGTGTCGGTGACGTCGCTTACAGCTTTTTTTCGCCTGAACTGGCCTTCTCAACCGCGTGAAAACGGCGAAAACCGGAGGCAAAACCGGCGCGGCGCTGGCGGACATGAGTGCGTCGGTGTCAGACGTCGTGCTCTGCCGTAAAAGCCCGATGATGCGGGCATTCCGGCGGATCGCAGCTTGAGCGTAGCAGCTCCGCCAGCGGTCGCTTTTTGCGGCCGTTCCGGCCTCTTCAGGAGTTGAGCAGTAATGGCGATCAGCGTTTTCGACTTGTTCAAAATCGGCATCGGGCCTTCCAGTTCTCACACCGTCGGGCCGATGCGCGCCGCCGCACTGTTTGTCCAGACGCTCAAGGACAAGCAGCCTTTGGAACAAGTTCGGCGCGTCGAAGTTCAGTTGTACGGCTCGTTGTCAGCCACGGGCATCGGCCATGGCAGCGACAACGCCGTGATCATGGGCCTGATGGGCGAGTGGCCGGACGCGATCGACCCGTCGCAGATCGGCCCGCGCATTCAGTCCCTGCGCGAAACCCATACGCTGCTGCTCGACGGTCGTGTGTCGGTGCCGTTCGTGTGGGCCCGGGACATGCGTCTGATCGACGAAAACCTGCCGTTCCATCCCAACGCCATGACCCTGATTGCCGAAGGCGAACACGGTGAGATTCATCGCGACACCTACTATTCGGTTGGCGGCGGTTTTGTCGTCGACGAGGCGCAGGCTTCCAGCGGCGTGGTCGATCTGGATCGTACCGAGCTGCCTTACGACTTTTCCAGCGCGGCCGAATTGTTGTCGCTGTGCAAACGGCACAACCTCAGCGTCGCGCAGTTGATGATGGCCAACGAAAAGGTCTGGCGCAGTGAAGGAGAAATCCGCACGGGCCTGATGAAGCTCTGGGCGGCCATGCAGGACTGCGTCGAGCAAGGCCTCAAGCACGAAGGCATTCTGCCCGGGGGCTTGAATGTGCGGCGGCGGGCGGCGAAGTTGCACCGCAGCCTGCAAGAGCTGAACAAACCCAACGTCATTGGCTCGACCCTCAGCGCCATGGAGTGGGTCAACCTGTTCGCCCTGGCGGTGAATGAAGAAAACGCCGCCGGCGGGCGCATGGTCACGGCACCGACCAATGGCGCGGCGGGAATCATTCCGGCGGTGTTGCACTACTTCATGAAGTTCAGCGAAGCGGTGACCGACGCCAACGTGGTCGATTATTTCCTCGGCGCAGCGGCAGTGGGGATTCTGTGCAAGAAAAACGCGTCGATCTCCGGTGCTGAAGTCGGTTGCCAGGGCGAAGTCGGATCGGCTTGCGCGATGGCGGCGGCGGGACTGGCGCAGATCCTCGGTGCATCGCCGGAGCAACTGTGCAATGCGGCCGAAATCGGCCTGGAACACAACCTCGGCCTGACCTGTGATCCGGTGGGCGGACTGGTGCAAGTGCCGTGCATCGAACGCAACGCGATTGCGGCAGTGAAGGCGATCAACGCGGCGCAGATGGCGCTGCGTGGTGATGGTCAGCACTTTATCTCGCTGGATCGGGTGATCCGCACCATGCGCGATACCGGTGCCGACATGCATGACAAATATAAAGAGACATCCCGGGGTGGGTTGGCGGTCAGCGCGGTGGAGTGCTGAGACCGAGTTGACCCCATCGCTGGCAAGCCAGCTCCCACAAGTTATTCGGCGAGCTTGATATTTGAATACGCCATCAATCCCTGTGGGAGCTGGCTTGCCAGCGAAAGCGGTTGACCAGTCAAAACTGCTCATCAAGCGAGCATCGATATCCGACCGCGCCACCTTTTAGCGCGTCGCAATCAGATAAGCGCCTTTCCCGTTCCCCAGCGACCAATCGCCGCTTCTACCGTCCGTCAGCGTGCTTGTGGTGACACTCGCCCCAATCGCCGTGTAGCCCCATTCTCACAAGTGCTACCGATTTGCTCACACCTCGCGCGGTAGTGCATTCGGCACCGCTGATGGCACTTCGAAATACCTTTCGTCACAGGTTCCGTATAGACACATCAGCAGGTCGCTTTCAGGAGTTATTGAACGATCATTCAATTTTAGGCATGGCATTTGCTCTGTCATTACAAAGCCCGTCTCCCACGCGAGATCGATGGCCATAACAAGAGCCTCCGCCTGAGGCCATCACCCGCTTTGTGTGAGGAGATACCGCGATGACGACGTTCAACTCCGGGGCCCAACCCCAGAACCGTGCGCCTCAATCCATCGGCTTTTTGCTGCTGGACAATTTCACGCTGATTTCCCTGGCTTCCGCAGTCGAACCCCTGCGCATGGCCAACCAGTTGTCCGGTCGCGAGCTGTATCGCTGGACCACCCTCACCGTTGATGGCAGCCAGGTTTGGGCCAGTGACGGCCTGCAAATCACGCCCGACGCCGCAATGCACAAGGCGCCGGCGCTCGATACCATCATTGTGTGCGGCGGTGTCGCCATTCAGCGCACCGTGACCCGTGAGCACGTGTCATGGCTGCAAAGCCAGGCGCGGCAGTCCAAACGTCTCGGCGCCGTGTGCACCGGCAGTTGGGCACTGGCGTGCGCCGGTCTGCTCGACGGCTTCGATTGCAGCGTGCATTGGGAATGTCTGGCGGCAATGCAGGAAGCCTTTCCGCGCGTGGCGATGAGCACGCGTCTGTTTACCCTCGACCGCAACCGTTTCACCAGCTCCGGTGGCACCGCGCCGCTGGACATGATGCTGCACCTGATCAGCCGCGATCACGGGCGTGAACTGTCTGCCGCGATTTCCGAGATGTTCGTCTATGAGCGCATCCGCAACGAGCAGGATCACCAGCGCGTGCCGCTCAAGCACATGCTTGGCACCAACCAGCCGAAGTTGCAGGAAATCGTCGCGTTGATGGAGGCCAACCTGGAAGAGCCGATCGACCTGGATGAACTGGCGGTGTACGTCGCGGTGTCGCGTCGACAGCTGGAGCGGTTGTTTCAGAAATACCTGCACTGCTCGCCGTCACGCTACTACCTCAAGCTGCGCCTGATCCGCGCCCGGCAACTGCTCAAGCAGACGCCGATGTCGATCATCGAAGTCGCGTCGGTGTGCGGCTTCGTGTCCACGCCGCACTTTTCCAAGTGCTACCGCGAATACTTCGGCATTCCGCCGCGTGACGAGCGTGTCGGATCCAATACCACGCAGCAGGTGGCGATGATGCCGCTGCCGCAGGCGCTGGTGCTGTCGCCGCTGTCCGGGCCGTTGTCGGCATTGAGTCAGGCGCGTAATGAGTCGACCTTCGCCAGCGTAAGGCTGTAGACCGAGTGAACGACATCGCTGGCAAGCCAGGCTCCCACAGGTTTTGTGTCTGATCACAATGTTGTGATCGACCTAAACCCTGTGGACCCTGGCTTGCCAGCGATGGCGATATTCAGGCGCTACGGGATTGTTGGTAATCCGCCAATGCGGGCAACAACTGTTTATCGATGGCCTGGCGCACGGCCGGCTGGATACTGGCGCCGCTGGTGTACATGTCCTTGACCATTTTGCGCAGTTCGAACGCCCGAGCGTCGTCCAGGCCACGCACCGCACATTCACAAGCCTGCTCCGCCGTGGAGCCGCTCGGCACTTGAAGCCCCAATGCCTTGAGCTGGCCCAACAGGTCTTCCTGATCAATCAAATCGGCGTACATCATGACGCGAATCCTTCTGTGGCAACGGAGGTCGTGGCTCGATTCTGGTAGGCGCGTCGGGGGAGGGCAAGGGCGTTTTGTCGCAGTGTCTACATTGGTTATGAACAGGTCGTTTTTGGCCAAGTGACCGGGTAGCAGAGTGGTCACACTGGCCTCAGCTGGCTTCACGGTGGTTTGGTCACCCTCGCTCGGCAGCTCCTGAAAGTACCCTCCTCAGCTCCGGTCCTGTCACGGCTTGATCGGGGTTTTTTTTGGCTTCAGTAAAAGCAAAAGATCGTCCGAACGCGGCCCGAGCCTGCGGCAGCCCCTACAGGTTGACGCGTAAACCTGTGGGAGCTGGCTTGCCAGCGATGAGCGATGAGCGATGACGCGATCTATCGGGATGGCGGCAACGCAATAACGCGACCAACGTACGCGGGCGCTGGCAAATCAACCTGCTCGGCAACGATCGCTTGCAGACGACTCAGGGTACCCGCGCTAAACGGCGCCGAACGCGGGCCGGCTATGTCGACGTGCAAGAGCATTTGTTCGTTGCCGGCCAGTTCCGGCTCTTCGCCGGCCAAGTGCAGGCTGTGGTAGAGGTGCAGGCGTTTTTGATCGTGACCGATGATGTGTGTGCGCACTTCAACGTCGGCGTCGAGCTTCACTTCGTGCAGGTAGTTGAGGTGCAGTTCCAGCGTAAACAACGAATGACCGCTGGCTTCGCGGTTGTTGCTGTCCATGCCGAGACGATCCATCAGCGCGTCGGTGGCGTAGCTGAAAATCAGCAGGTAGAAGGCGTCGCGCAGGTGGCCGTTGTAGTCGACCCAGTCGGGGATGATTTTGGTTTGGTAGGTGGTGAGGGTGGGCATGTTTCTCTCCGGGCTGCATTCCCACGCAGAGCGTGGGAATGCTCAGGTGTCGAGGTTATTCGCTGAAGCTCATCCCATGCTTCTCCTTGGTGGTTTTCACCGCCTCCAGCACCGCCAGCAAACAATCATCACGATAGCGTTCCAGCGCCGCAATGCTGTGCCGGCCGAGCTGGTCGCTGGTGCCATCCACCACATCGTCAATCAACTTTTCGGTCAGTTCCGGTGCCGGCAGGTACGTCCACGGCAACTGCAACGCCGGGCCGAATTGCGACATGAAGTGGCGCATGCCGGCGTCGCCGCCCGCCAACGTGTAAGTCAGGAACGTGCCCATGAACGACCAGCGCAAACCGGCGCCGAAACGGATCGCGTCGTCGATTTCGCCAGTGGTCGCCACGCCGTCATTGACCAGATGCAACGCCTCGCGCCACAGCGCTTCAAGCAAGCGGTCGGCAATGAATCCCGGCACTTCCTTGCGCACATGCAACGGGCGCATGCCGAGGGATTCGTAGACGTTCATCGCCGCTAGCACGGCCTCGGGCGCGGTGTTCTTGCCACCGACCACTTCCACCAGCGGCAACAGATAAACCGGGTTGAACGGATGGCCGACCACACAGCGTTCCGGGTGGATCGAGCTCTCGTAAAACTCGCTCGGCAACAGGCCCGAAGTACTGGAGCCGATCAGCGCGTCAGGCTTGGCGGCGGCGCTGATTTTGCTGTGCAGTTCGAGTTTCAGCTCAAGGCGTTCCGGGGCACTTTCCTGGATGAAATCGGCGTCGCGCACGCATTCTTCGATAGTCGTAACGAAGCGCAGGCGATCTTGCGAGGCGCCGGGTGCCAGGCCGTTTTTCTCCAGCGCGCCCCAGGCATTGGCGACGCGTTTACGCAGGGCGGCTTCGGCGCCGGGCGCCGGATCCCAGGCCACCACGTCGAGGCCGTGGGCGAGGGCGCGTGCTACCCAACCGCTGCCGATGACACCGCTGCCGAGGGCGGCGAAGGTTTTGATGTCGGTGATAAAGCGCATGGCGATGTCCTGATGAATTCGGTGATCCCGTGTAGCAGCTGCCGCAGGGGTGTGTGTTTGTTTGCTAGCCGCGTTGGGTCAGGCCCATTTTTTTACGGCCCTCGGCTGGCGTCAGCACGCGGGCGCCGAGGCGGCTGAGGATTTCCGTGGCACGCTCGACCAGTTGGCCGTTGGTCGCCAGCACGCCCTTGTCCAGCCAGATGTTGTCTTCCAGGCCGACCCGCACGTTGCCGCCGAGCAGCACGGCTTGGGCCGCCATCGGCATTTGCATGCGGCCGATGCCGAAACCGGCCCACACGGCATCCGCCGGCAGGTTGTCGACCATGGCTTTCATGGTGGTGGTGTCGGCCGGCGCGCCCCACGGGATGCCCAGGCACAGCTGGAACAGCGGGTCGTGGAGCAAGCCTTCCTTGATCATCTGCTTGGCGAACCACAAGTGACCGGTGTCGAAGATTTCCAGCTCGGCTTTCACGCCCAGCTCGGTGATGCGCTTGGCGCCGGCGCGCAGTTGCGCCGGGGTGGAGACGTAAATGGTGTCGCCGTCGCCGAAATTCAGGGTGCCGCAGTCAAGCGTGCAGATTTCCGGCAGCAGTTCTTCAACGTGGGCCAGACGGGTCAGCGGGCCGACCAGATCGGTGTTCGGGCCGAACGCCATCGGGTTCTCGCCAGCGCCGATTTCCAGGTCGCCGCCCATGCCGGCAGTGAGGTTGACGATGATGTCGACGTCGGCTTCGCGGATGCGCTCCATGACTTCGCGGTACAGCGCCACGTCACGGCTGAACTTGCCGGTCTGCGGGTCGCGGACGTGGCAATGCACGACAGTGGCGCCAGCCTTCGCGGCTTCCACGGCAGCGGCGGCGATTTGTTTCGGGGTGACCGGCACATGTGGGCTCTTGGCGGTCGTGTCGCCAGCACCGGTGAGTGCGCAGGTGATGATGACGTCATGGTTCATTTGGTTTTTCCTTACAGGCTGAATTGCAGGCGTAGTGATCCCGTTCGCAGCCCGGGTCGGGCTGCGAATCAGTGATTCGGTCGTCGGTTATTTAGTGGTCAGTTGCAGGTTTTCAGCCGCCGGTTTGCCGTCGAAGGTGGTCACGCCTTCGAGCCAGCGCGCTTTGTCCTGCGGGTGATCCTTGAGCCATTGCTTGGCGGACTCAAAGGCGTCTTTGTGGTCGAGCAGCGGTTGCATCATGCGGCTCTCGTCCTCGGCGGTGAAGGTCAGGTTGGTCAGCAGGCGACCGATATTCGGGCACTGTTCAGCGTATTTCGGCGCGGTGACCGTCCATACGGTGGCCATGCCTTCGTTCGGGCCGAGCGCGTCTTCGCTGCCGGTGAGGTAGCTCATCTGCACGTTGACGTTCATCGGGTGCGGCGCCCAGCCGAAGAACACCACGGCTTCCTTGCGGCGTACGGCGCGATCCACGGCGGCGAGCATGCCGGCCTCGCTGGACTCGACCAACTGGAACTTGCCGAGGCCGAACTGGTTCTTGCTGATCATCGCCTTGATCTGAGTGTTGGCGCCCGAGCCCGGTTCGATGCCGTAGATCTTGCCGCCCAGTTCTTTCTGGAATTTGGCGATGTCGGCGAAGGTTTTCAGGCCTTTATCGTAGAGGTACGTCGGCACGGCGAGGGTGGCGCGGGCGTCCTTGAGGCTCGGGGCTTCGAGGACTTTGACCTGATTGGCGTCGACGAACGGGGTGATCGTCTGGGTCATCAACGGGTTCCAGTAACCGAGGAACAGATCCAGACGCTGGTCGCGGATCCCGGCGAAGATGATTTGCTGGGAGGCGCTGGTTTGTTTGGTGTTGTAGCCGAGGCCATCGAGCAGCACCTGGGTCATCGCGCTGGTGGCGATGACGTCGGTCCAGTTCACCACACCCATGCGCACGTTCTGGCACGACGCGGGTTCGGCGGCCATCACGCTGGCGCTGAGCAAAGCGGTGCCGCTGAGTGCAAGCACACAGCTGCTGATCAGTCGTTTCATGTCGGTTCCTCGGCAGAATCGTTATTGTGGATTCCGGCATCTGCGCGCCGGTGATGCAACGTTACGCAGCAACGCCTTGATGAAAGCGCACTGCGGCGACCGACTCTTGCACTGCAGCGACCTGCTCCTCTTGAATGCCACCGATAAACGGCGTATCAACGATCCACGCTACCCGCTGAACGAGTGCGCCATGTCCCAGGATTTCTACTTTTTACTAATGCCGGGTTTCTCTGCCATCGGCTTCATTTCGGCCATTGAACCGCTGCGCGTGGCCAACCGTTTTCGCGGCGAACTGTATCGCTGGCACGTGCTGAGCGCTGACGGCGGGGCGGTGCTGGCGAGCAACGGCATGTCGGTCAACGCCGACGCGGCGCTGGAGCCGCTGAAGAAAGGAGCGACGCTGTTGATCGTCGCCGGGTTCGAGCCGCTGAAGTTCGCCACCCCGGCGCTGGAGCATTGGTTGCGTCGGCTGGACAACGACGGCGTGACCCTCGGCGGCATAGACACTGGCAGCGTCGTGCTCGCTGAAGCGGGCCTGCTCGATGGCCATCGGGTGACGTTGCACTGGGAGGCCATTGACGCGTTCAAGGAGTCTTATCCACAGCTCACTGTCACGCAGGAGCTGTTCGAAATCGATCGCCGGCGCATCACCTCGGCGGGCGGCACCGCATCGATCGATTTGATGCTCGATCTGATCGCCCAGGCCCACGGCCCGCAACTGGCGATTCAGGTCAGCGAACAATTCGTATTGGGGCGCATTCGTCCGTGCAAAGACCACCAACGCATGGAAGTCGCCACCCGTTACGGCATCAGCAACAAGAAGCTGGTTCATGTGATTGGCGAAATGGAACAGCACAGCGAACCGCCGCTGACCACCCTGCAACTGGCGGATTCGATCAGCGTCACCCGCCGGCAACTGGAACGGCTGTTTCGTCTGCACCTGAACGACACACCGAGCAATTTCTATCTGCGGCTGAGGCTTGAAAAGGCCAGGCAACTGCTGCGCCAGACCGACATGAGCGTGCTGGAAGTGAGCATTGCCTGCGGCTTTGAATCGCCGTCGTACTTCACCCGCAGCTATCGCGCGAAATTCGCCCGCTGCCCCCGGGAAGACCGACGCACCGCCCAGGCCTGAGCAACCGAACCGATGAATATCGCCTGATCCGCCGTCATCGCTGGAAAGCCAGCTCCCACAGGTGTTTTGGTGAACTGGATTCCTGAGACTGAACGCAAATCCCTGTGGGAGTCTGGCTTGCCAGCGATGGGGCAGTCACATTCACCCTCAATATTGATGTCGCCTGACAGCATTCGCGAGCAGGCTCGCTCCCACACTTGATCTGCGTAGTCTGAGAGATCGGTTATTTCTTCAACAGCGCCGAACACGCTGCTTTATAAGCCTCGTGCTGATACTTGTTCAGCGTCCCCGGCAGCTCGAAGTTGTGCTTCTTCGCCTGGGCATTGATTGTCTGCGGCGACAGCAGCGTCACCTCGCAGCCATCCAGCAACTGAAACACCCCTTCGATCTTGAACGTGGTCGGGCCACCGGCAAACTCGCCCTTCTTGCTGCGCTTCTTGATGGCAATGCGGTCAATAGAGTTCTCCCGCACAAACGACGCCACCTGCGCGGCGAAACGTTTGACGTTGGCCGCCTCGTCGTCATCGTCCAGAGGGATTTTTTTGGTGGCGAGAGGGACGTGGCTCAGGGTCGAACCGTCGAGAGCGGCCACGGCGATGATCGCTTCGCTGCCTTTGATTTCAATGCCGCAAATGTTCATGGAATTCCTTTGATGGGGGGCAGCTAAAAGCTTTGAGCTCAAAGCTCAAGCTGATCCGCGGTAATGCCAAACGCGGCTGCAATCTTTTCACGAGTGGCCTTGCGCGGCTTGGTGGCGGTTTCCTGCTGCGCGAACGCCGGTTGCGAAACACCCATGCGTCGGGCGACCTCTTCCTGAGTCAGGTTGAGGTGTTCGCGCCATGCGCGGATCGGCGTTGCCCCGTCAACCATTCGGCTGACCACATCGTGAGGGATCAGGTCGGGCTCGACTTTTTGCGCGACATACTGCGCATAAGGTATGACCACAAAGGCGGGTTTGCCTTCGGCGTCGTTGATGATTTGAATGTCAGTAGGTGCGTTCATCGCGTTTTTTGACCTCTTGAATACTGACCACTTTAATCGCTCCGTCCCAATCGAACATGACCCGATAGTTACCGACCCGCAGTCGATAGGCACAGTCATGCCCGATCAGTGCCTTGACGCTGCGCGAATCAGGCATGCCAGTCAGCGCCGTTACGGCATCACGAACCTGGCTTTGGTGAACGGTATGCAATTTGAGAAGTTGCTTAACGGCCTTGCGAGTCCAGTGGATGCTGTTCATGGGCAGGATATAAGTCTTTTATAAGATTGGCGAATCTTTACTTATAAAATCCCGCCGGACAAACGACAAAATTTGTCGGCGTGTTACGTGGAAAAGCCCAGGAACCAAGGCTTCTAACCCCCACGCGTAGCTGAAATTGGAATCCGTTGTAGGAAAAGGGAATTGCGCCAATGAAATCTGCAAGCGGTTCCGCTTTTCACCGGTACATACAGGATCACTCCTGCCCAATCGATTCCAAAAACTCCGACCGCTCATCACTCATTCGCGCCACGCAGTCATTTTGCGCAATGGTAAAGGCCTTGCTGCCGGACGTGGCGGGGAAGGCTTCGACGGCGCAGTCGGCGTCGCGGGTTTTCAGCCACTGTTGTTGCGCGGTTTTGATTTTGGCGGTGATGTCGGCCAGTTGCGTGGAGCTTTTGCCGTAGGCGGTTTGCATGCGCTCGTTGAGGCTTGCGTAGTTGTCTTTGAGCAGGTCTTCAGCGGTGGTGCGGCTGTAGGCCGAGCATTCCAGGGTCTGGATGTCGTTTTCGACGGCGTCGCAGGGGTTGTTCTCGTCGGATTCGTCGGCGGCGTGGACGCCGGTTGCAATCAGTGCCAAAGCCAGGAGGATCGATTTCATTGATGTCGCCGCTCTAAACTGGTGAAGTTGCATTGATGCGGCGAATTCTGGCTCATGAATGCGGGCTTGAACAGGTGGCTGGTCGCGTCGGCTGATGACCCTTTGTCGCGGATTGACGCTTTCGGCAATTCCCCTGTCGTTTTTGCACCCGGTCGCCCCTGCACCGAGGCATATGCTGGCCCCAAAGCGCCGGCAGACGATTCGGCGCATGAATCGCCAATAAGGGGACGCCTGATGAGCCCAGCCGAATTACACGCCGACAGCATCGTTATCGACGGTCTGATCATTGCCAAATGGAACCGCGAGCTGTTCGAAGACATGCGCAAGGGCGGTCTGACGGCGGCCAATTGCACCGTGTCGGTGTGGGAAGGCTTTCAGGCGACCGTGAACAACATCGCCGCCAGCCAGAAACTGATCCGCGACAACGGTGACCTGGTGATGCCGGTGCGCACCACCGCCGACATTCGCAAGGCCAAGGAACTGGGCAAGACCGGCATCCTCTTCGGCTTCCAGAATGCCCACGCGTTTGAAGACCAGATCGGCTATGTCGAGGTATTCAAGCAGCTCGGCGTCGGCATCGTGCAGATGTGCTACAACACCCAGAATCTGGTCGGTACCGGTTGCTACGAACGTGACGGCGGCCTGTCGGGTTTCGGACGCGAGATCGTTGCCGAGATGAACCGCGTCGGCGTCATGTGCGACCTGTCCCACGTCGGTTCCAAAACTTCCGAAGAGGTCATCCTCGAATCGAAAAAATCGGTCTGCTATTCCCACTGCCTGCCGTCGGGGCTCAAGGAGCACCCGCGTAACAAGTCCGATGAAGAGCTGAAATTCATCGCCGACCACGGCGGTTTTGTCGGCGTGACCATGTTCGCGCCGTTCCTCGCCAAGGGCATCGATTCGACCATCGACGATTACGCTGAAGCCATCGAATACACCATGAACATCGTCGGCGAAGACGCCATCGGCATCGGCACCGACTTCACCCAGGGTCACGGTCAGGACTTCTTCGAATACCTGACCCACGACAAGGGCTACGCCCGCCGTCTGACCAGCTTCGGCAAGATCATCAACCCGCTGGGCATCCGCACCGTCGGCGAGTTCCCGAACCTGACCGAAACCCTGCTCAAACGCGGCCACTCCGAGCGCGTGGTGCGCAAGATCATGGGCGAAAACTGGGTCAACGTCCTCAAGGACGTCTGGGGCGAATAAGCCACCGCACCTCTGAATCCTTTCCCCCGGCCGTCCGCGCCGGGGCAACAAACCGAATTTTCTGGAGTTAAGTTTCCATGGCCAAGATCGCCCCGCAATTGCCAATTGAAGTCGACAGCGAGACCGGTGTCTGGACCTCCGACGCCCTGCCGATGCTGTACGTGCCGCGCCATTTCTTCGTCAACAACCACATGGGCATCGAGGAAGTGCTGGGCGCCGACGCCTACGCCGAAATCCTCTACAAGGCCGGCTACAAATCCGCCTGGCACTGGTGCGAGAAAGAAGCTGAATGCCACGGCCTGGAAGGCGTCGCGGTGTTCGAGCACTACATGAAACGCCTGTCGCAGCGCGGCTGGGGGTTGTTCAAGATCCAGGACATCGACCTCGACAAAGGCACCGCCAGCGTCAAGCTCGAACACTCGGCATTCGTCTACGTCTACGGCAAGGTCGGGCGCAAGGTCGACTACATGTTCACCGGCTGGTTTGCCGGGGCCATGGATCAGATTCTGCAAGCGCGCGGCAGCCAGATTCGCACCGTGGCCGAGCAAGTCTACGGTGGCTCCGAAGAGGGCCACGACGACGGCCTGTTCACCGTCAAGCCGTTGTAAGTCGAGGAACCCGCCATGGCTTTCGAAGCAATGTTCCAGCCGATTCAGATCGGCAAACTGACCATCCGCAACCGTGTGCTCAGCACCGCGCACGCCGAGGTCTATGCGACTGACGGTGGCATGACCACCGACCGGTACGTCAAGTATTACGAAGAGAAAGCCAAGGGCGGGATCGGCCTGGCGATCTGCGGCGGCTCGTCCGTGGTGGCGATCGACAGCCCGCAGGAATGGTGGAGTTCGGTGAACCTGTCCACCGACCGCATCATTCCGCACTTCCAGAATCTCGCCGACGCCATGCACAAGCATGGCGCCAAGATCATGATCCAGATTACTCACATGGGCCGTCGCTCCCGTTGGGACGGTTTCAACTGGCCGACCCTGATGTCCCCGTCGGGCATCCGCGAACCGGTGCACCGCGCGACCTGCAAGACCATCGAGCCGGAAGAAATCTGGCGGGTGATCGGCAACTACGCGCAAGCGGCACGCCGCGCCAAGGCCGGTGGTCTCGACGGTGTGGAACTGTCGGCCGTGCACCAGCACATGATCGATCAGTTCTGGAGCCCGCGCGTCAACAAGCGCACCGATGAATGGGGTGGCACGTTCGAAGGCCGGATGAAGTTCGGCCTCGAAGTGCTCAAAGCCGTGCGCGCCGAGGTCGGTGATGACTTCTGCGTCGGCATGCGCCTGTGCGGTGACGAGTTCCACCCGGACGGTCTGTCCCACGAAGACATGAAGCAGATCGCCAAGTATTACGACGACACCGGCATGCTCGATTTCATCGGCGTGGTCGGCTCGGGGTGTGACACCCACAACACCCTGGCCAACGTGATACCGAACATGAGCTACCCGCCGGAACCGTTCCTGCATTTGGCCGCCGGGATCAAGGAAGTGGTCAAGGTGCCGGTGCTGCATGCGCAGAACATCAAGGATCCGAACCAGGCCACGCGCATCCTTGAGGGTGGTTACGTTGACATGGTCGGCATGACCCGCGCGCACATCGCCGACCCGCACCTGATCGCCAAGATCAAGATGGGTCAGATCGACCAGATCAAGCAGTGCGTCGGCGCCAACTATTGCATCGACCGCCAGTATCAAGGCCTCGACGTGTTGTGCATCCAGAACGCCGCGACTTCCCGTGAATACATGGGCGTGCCGCACATTATCGAGAAATCCACCGGGCCGAAACGCAAGGTGGTGGTCGTCGGTGCCGGCCCTGCCGGGATGGAAGCGGCACGGGTGGCGGCTGAACGTGGGCACGACGTGACCCTGTTCGAAAAGAAGGAATTCATCGGCGGGCAGATCACCACCGCGTCGAAAGCGCCGCAACGTGACCAGATCGCCGGCATCACACGCTGGTTCCAGCTGGAACTGGCGCGGCTGAAAGTCGATTTGCGCCTGGGCACCGCGGCGGACGCCGACACCATCATGGACTTGCGCCCGGACGTGGTCGTGCTCGCGGTTGGCGGTCATCCGTATCTGGAGCAGAACGAACACTGGGGCGCCGATGAAGGCTTGGTCGTCAGCAGTTGGGACGTGCTCGACGGCAAGGTGGCGCCGGGCAAGAACGTGCTGGTCTACGACACCATTTGCGAGTTCACCGGGATGTCGGTCGCCGACTTTCTCGCCGACAAAGGCAGCCAGGTCGAGATCGTCACCGACGACATCAAACCGGGCGTGGCCATTGGCGGTACGTCGTTCCCGACCTACTACCGCAGCATGTACCCGAAAGAAGTGATCATGACCGGCGACATGATGCTGGAGAAGGTTTACCGCGAAGGCGACAAACTGGTGGCGGTGCTGGAAAACGAATACACCGGTGCCAAAGAGGAGCGGGTGGTCGATCAAGTGGTGGTGGAAAACGGCGTGCGTCCGGACGAAGAAATCTACTACGCGCTGAAGGAAGGTTCGCGCAACAAGGGCCAGATCGACGTCGAAGCCCTGTTCGCGATCAAGCCGCAGCCATCGTTGAGCGAGGCGGGCGACGGCTATTTGCTATTCCGCATCGGCGACTGCGTGGCGCAGCGTAATACGCACGCCGCGATCTATGACGCACTCAGACTGTGTAAAGACTTCTAAAGGCTTGCACACAACCCTGTGGGAGCGAGCTTGCTCGCGAAAGCGGTGGATCAGTCGACATCGATGTTGAATGTCAGTCCGCCTTCGCGAGCAAGCTCGCTCCCACAGTGACCGAGTAAGGCAACTCGACCTGCAAGACCCTGCGGTCTTTGGGAGCAACACCTATGTTGAACACCCTTCTTCCAATCCTGTTGTTCGTTGCCCTGGGCCTCGCGGTGTTGGGTGCGTTGCGGCGGGTGGCCATGTGGCGTCGGGGTCGGGCCTCGAAGGTCGATCTGATCGGCGGCTTGTTCGCCATGCCCAAGCGCTACATGGTCGACTTGCACCATGTGGTGGGCCGCGACAAATACATCGCCAACTCCCACGTCGCGACGGCGGGCGGGGCGGTGGCCTCGATTGTGCTGGCGATTCTGGTGCACGGTTTCGGCCTGCATAACCGCATCCTCGGCTATGCGCTGCTGTTGATGTCGGCGGTGATGTTTGTCGGTGCGATCTTCATGTACCTGCGCCGGCGCAATCCGCCGTCGCGGCTGTCGAAAGGCCCGTGGATGCGCCTGCCGAAAAGCCTGCTGGCGTTCTCGGCGTCTTTCTTCCTTGTGACGCTGCCGGTGGCCGGTATTCTTCCGGAAAACTTCGGTGGTTGGGTGGTCGCGGCGATTCTCGGCGTCGGTGTGTTGTGGGGTGTGTCGGAATTGTTCTTCGGCATGACCTGGGGCGGGCCGATGAAGCACGCTTTTGCGGGCGCTTTGCACCTGGCCTGGCACCGTCGCGCCGAACGCTTTGGTGGCGGCCGTTCCACCGGTTTGAAGCCGCTGGATCTCAACGACCCGTCCGCGCCGCTGGGTGTGGAAAAACCCAAGGATTTCACCTGGAACCAGTTGCTTGGTTTTGACGCCTGCGTGCAGTGCGGCAAGTGCGAAGCGGCGTGCCCGGCCTTTGCCGCCGGCCAGCCGCTGAATCCGAAAAAGCTGATTCAGGACATGGTCGTTGGTCTCGCCGGGGGCACTGATGCCAAGTTCGCCGGCAGCCCTTATCCCGGCAAGCCTGTGGGCGAACATGGCGGCAACCCGCACCAACCGATCGTCAACGGTCTGGTCGATGCCGAAACCCTGTGGTCGTGCACCACCTGCCGCGCTTGCGTCGAGGAATGCCCGATGATGATCGAGCACGTCGATGCCATCGTCGACATGCGCCGGCACCTGACGCTGGAAAAAGGCGCGACCCCGAACAAGGGCGCCGAAGTCCTGGAAAACCTCATTGCCACCGACAACCCCGGCGGTTTTGCCCCGGGCGGACGGATGAACTGGGCAGCGGATCTGAACCTCAATCTGCTCAGTGAAAAGAAATCCACCGACGTGCTGTTCTGGGTCGGCGACGGTGCCTTCGACATGCGCAACCAGCGCACCCTGCGCGCGTTCGTCAAAGTGCTGAAAGCGGCGAACATCGACTTCGCCGTCCTCGGTCTCGAAGAGCGCGACAGTGGCGATGTGGCCCGGCGTCTGGGTGATGAAGCGACGTTCCAGTTGCTCGCCAAACGCAACATCCAGACCCTGGCCAAATACCGCTTCAACCGCATCGTCACCTGCGACCCGCACAGCTTTCATGTGCTGAAAAACGAGTACGGCGCGTTCGACGGCCATTACCTGGTGCAGCACCACAGCACTTACATGGCGGAAATCATCCAGGCTGGCGCACTGAATCTTGGCCAGCACAAAGGCAACAGCGTGACCTATCACGACCCGTGCTACCTCGGTCGCTACAACGGCGAGTACGAGGCGCCGCGTGAAGTGCTGCGCGCGCTGGGCATCGAGGTCAAAGAGATGCAGCGTTCCGGTTTCCGATCGCGCTGCTGCGGCGGCGGTGGCGGTGCGCCGATCACCGACATTCCGGGCAAGCAACGGATTCCCGACATGCGCATGGAAGACATCCGCGAGACCGGCGCCGAACTGGTGGCCGTGGGTTGTCCACAGTGTACGGCGATGCTCGAAGGCGTGGTCGAACCGCGTCCCCTCATCAAAGACATCGCCGAGTTGGTGGCCGACGCGCTGCTGGAAGACGAAGCGCCGAGCAAACCCAACGCCCCGGCCAAACGTGAAGAACCTGCGGAGGTGCACTGATGAGCGACATTATCCGCCGCGACCCGCGCGCCGAATGGATCGCCCGTAACCGCTTGCACCCGCTGCACGCGGCGATGCAACCGGCGCAACACAGCTGGATGGGGCCGAACGGCGTCATCCGCAAGAACCTGCACGGCATGGGTTTCATTGGCCCCAACGGCATCAAGCGCATCGACCGCAGCGGCGCTCAACAGGGCGGGGCGGTCAAACGCTCGGCGGCGGTTGAAGTGCAGTTGCCGTTGCATCAAGTGCCTGAACCAACGTTTTACATCAACGTGGTGCCGGACATGGTTGGCGGCCGCTTGAGCAGCCATGACCGCGACTTGCTCGGGCTGGCGCATCAACTCGCCGGTAAGGATGGTGCGGTGCTGGCGGTGGTCTTCGGCGAACACAAAGAAAATGCCTTCGCCACCGCTGGGGTTGATCGCCTGCTGGTGCTCGAAGGCGACGCGTTCAGCGGTTATGCACCGGAACAGCGGGTGCAGGGCTTGCGGGCTGTGGATAACCAGTACAGTCCGCGTCATTGGCTGCTGCCAGACAGCCGCACCGGTGGCGGCGAACTTGGTCGGCGCTTTGCCGCTGCACTGGGCGAACGTCCGGCCACGCGGGTCTGGCAGGTCAAGGATGAGCAATGCATCGGTCGTGCCGGCGCCGGGTTACAGGATCTGGCGCGGCCGGTCGGGCGCTTGATTCTGGCCTCTGCCGAATGCGCCGAGCCGGTCAGCGAAACCCGTCACGAAGCGTTGCCGGTGGAGTTATCCACAAGCGTGGCACGCAGCCTGTCGCGGATTGAAGATCTGGGCGCGGTGGCGGTGGATCCGGCGGCGATTCCGATGGCCGAAGCGGAGTTTATTTTCTCCGGCGGCAACGGCGTCAAGGATTGGGATTTGTTCCATCAGACTGCCGCTGCGTTAGGCGCCACCGAAGGCGCCTCAAGGGTAGCGGTGGACGACGGACACATGGCGCGGGATCGTCAGGTCGGCGCGTCCGGCACCTGGGTCACGGCTCGGGTGTATGTGGCGGTGGGGATTTCCGGGGCGATTCAGCACCTGCAAGGCATCGGTGCCTGCGACAAAGTCGTGGCGATCAACCTCGACCCGGGCTGCGACATGATCAAACGCGCCGACCTCTCGGTGATTGGCGAGAGCGCGGAGATTCTTCAAGCCTTGATCGCGGCGGTGGCGGCTTACCGCAACGACGCCAAGCGCGATGCGGCTTAAGGGAAAGGTCATGAACACAAAAATCATCAGTCTGGTTTCAATCGGCGCCCACCCGACCTCCGGCCGGCCGCGACGCGCCGAGCAAGATGCTCGTGCCGTAGAACTCGGTTTGCAACTGGCTGGGGATAACCTGCAAGTGCTGCACGCTGGCGACATCGCCGAACCGGCATTGCGGGCTTATCTGGGTATGGGCCTGGAACAGTTGCACGTGCTTGAACAACCCGCTGGCGCCGATGCGCTGCCGGCGCTCACGAATTATCTGCGCGAGGCCGGCGCCCAGGTGGTGCTGACCGGCAGCCAGGCGGAAACCGGCGAAGGCTCGGGGATGCTGCCGTTCCTGCTCGCCGAAGGGCTGGGCTGGCCACTGGTGGTCGGGTTGGCGCAGGTCGAGTCGATCAACGACGGTTCGGCGCTGGTGCTGCAAGCTTTACCCCGTGGACAACGGCGGCGCTTGAAGGTACGCCTGCCGTTTCTGGCGACTGTGGATAACGCCGCGCCGAAACCTCGGCAAAGCGCTTTCGGCCCGGCGCGACGCGGAATGCTGGAGGCGGAAGATATCGAAGTGGTCGATGACGAATTGCTCGCCGTTGCCACGCTGCAACCGGCCAAACCTCGGCCGAAACGCCTGAAGGTCATCAAGGCCAAGAGCGGCGCGGACCGGATGAAAGCGGCGACGGCCAAAGCCAGTGGCGGCGGTGGACAAGTGCTTAAAGGCGTGACGGCGCAGGCGGGGGCCGAGGCGATTCTCAAGTTGCTTATCGAAGAAGGCGTCGTCCGCTAACCTATAACAGATCACATCCAATAAGGTAGGTGCGAGCAGGCTCGCTCCAACAAGGAAAAATAATGTCAGTTGAATTTCGTTCAGCCCAACGCACCGACGCCCGCGACATCGCTCGCCTGTTCCAGATCTCCTCCGAAGGCGCCTCTGACTACATCTGGAGCAAGATTGCCGAGCCCGGCGAGCCGTTACTGGACGTCGGCGCCCGTCGTTACGCCCGCGACGATGTGGATTTCTCCTGGCAGAACTGCCTGATCGCCGAAGCCGAAGGCCAGGTCGTCGGCATGATGCACAGCTACGTGATGCGCAATGACCCGGACGCCGAACCCAGCACCGACCCGGTACTGGCACCTTACGCCGACATGGAAGTGCCGGACACGCTCTATATCTCCAGCCTCGCGCTGCACGAAGGCTGGCGCAATCGCGGCCTCGGTGTGCAATTTCTCCAGCACGCACAGCGCCGCGCCGACAGCCTGCAACTCAACGGCCTGAGCCTGATCGACTATGCCGCCAATACCGGCGCGCGGCGCTTCTATGAGCGTCACGGCTTCGGCATCGTCAAAACCTGTCAGGTCACGCCGCATCCGATGATTCGGGTGACGGGCGCCGCTTATCTGATGCACCGGCCTTGATTCAGTGCCGGTTACCCACAATCCCTGTTGGCGGATCTGTGGATAACGTGTTCGCCTATCGCTGAACGTCAAGCAAATCGCGCCCTGCCGCTTGGCGATCAAAAAACGATCAACCTAAGTCATGGTTTTTTCGAGCTTTTTTGCCTGAACAATGCGCCGAGTTGCCCCCAATCTCTGTTGGCGCTTCTGTGGATAAGATGTTCGCTATCCGCTGAAAGCTATGTAGAACGTGGCTTGTAGCGCTCTGATCGTTTATTGATCAAAACACGTTTTTCCCCCGTTTTTTATCCGTCAATGCAGCGCTGTTCAAGGCCTTGAAGCGCTTTTCCACAGAGGCCGCAAAGTTACCCCCGAACTCTGTTGGCCCTTCTGTGGATAAGGTGTTCGTTGTCCTCTACAGGCCTTATTAAACGCGGCTTACAAAGGGTTGATCAAAAAACACTCAGGCGGCAGCGAAAACCCTGCTTCTGGATAAGTCACGGTTTTTCTTCACGAATCAGCTAAATAATTGACGAGTCATGCACAGTTGTCCCCATTTGCTGTGGGTGGCTCTGTGGATAACTTGTTCGCGGAAGGCTGGAGCGCGCGAGAGGTATAGCGCGGAGGGGAATAGGTCATATTTCGTACAGTTATTAAAAGATCGCAGGCCCGGAGAGACTCCTTGCAGGAGCTGCCGAGGCTGCGATCTTTGGACGTCGATTTACCCTTGAACCGGAACGCCTTTCAAATATGGCGCAGGCTCTGCCCCAAGGTTGTTCAACATCCGCTCGCTGTACCAGTCAATGAAGTTCACCACCCCAAACTCATAGGTCTTCGAATACGGCCCAGGCTGATACGCCGTGGAGTTGATCCCACGCTGATTCTCCTCGGCCAATCGACGATCCTGGTCGTTGGTCGCGTCCCACACCTGGCGCATGCGATCAACGTCGTAATCCACGCCTTCAACCGCGTCCTTGTGCACGATCCACTTGGTGGTAACCATGGTTTCCTGTGCACTGATCGGCCACACGGTGAACACGATGATGTGGTCGCCCATGCAGTGGTTCCACGAATGTGGCAGGTGCAGGATGCGCATTGAACCCAGATCCGGGTTCTTGATGCGGCCCATCAGCTTGGCGCAGCCCTGTTTGCCGTCGAGTGTCATCGACACGGTGCCCTTGAGCAGCGGCATGCGCACGATGCGATTGCGCAAGCCGAAACTGGCGTGGGCGTAAGGGATCTTCTCGGCTTCCCAGGCAGCGGCGGAGGCAGCAACGTGATCCTTGAACGCCTGGTCGGCGCGCGGGTCGGTGACGTCGTCCCATTCCAGCAAGGTTTTCAGCAGTTCCGGGTGTGAAGCATTGCAGTGGTAGCACTCGCGGTTGTTTTCCAGCACCAGTTTCCAGTTGGCCTTTTCCATCAAGGTGGTGGTGATTGCCACCTTGGTGTTCTCCATGTCGTACGGTTCCATGTAATGGTTGAGCGTCGACAGGAAGTCATCGATGGCCGGCGGATTCTCCGACAGGCTGATGAAGATGTAGCCACCCGCGGTTTTCACGTTCACCGGTTTGAGGCCGTACTGCTTCATGTCGAAGTCGGCACCCATTTCGGTGCCGGCGAACAGCAGGCGGCCGTCCAGTTCGTAGGTCCACTGGTGGTAATGGCAGACCAGTTTGGCGACCTTGCCCTTGTCGCTGGTGCACAGACGCGAGCCACGGTGGCGGCAGACGTTGTGAAACGCATGCACCACGCCTTCGGCACCACGGATGACGATGATCGGGTTCTTGCCGATCTGCAGCGTCACGTAGTTGCCTTTGTTCGGGATTTCGCTGGTCATGCCAGCGATCAACCACTCTTTCTGGAAGATTTCCTGCATGTCGATATCGAACAACCGCTCATCGCTGTAGAACGGTTGCGGCAACGAAAAGGTGCGCTCGCGTTCTTGCAGCATTTGTGCGGTGGCCTTGCGTGCGGGTTCCAGCGGATCGCCCAGGCTCAGTTTTGCGGTGACGTCCATCGATTTAATCCTCAAGGCCCTCTACGTGGCCGGCGAAAGTGGCTGATACGGTTACATCGCAAGGCGCAAAGAAATCGTCTTTGTCTGAGGCGGAGTGTGGGCCTGGCGTTGTCCGGAACCTTATCCATGGGCGACATGATGCAATCTGTTCCCGACGCGCAACCCCCGGTAGTTGGGGGCTGGTCGCCATAAGCATGTCAATGTCGCGGATAGGTAAATGGTCGTCCTGCGCTATACGCAGAATCGCCACCATGAAGGCCGGCAGTCGGCCGTGGAGATGAGCATGTCCAACAGCTTCCTGAACCCGGTAACCACCCAGACCTGGGCCAATGGTCGACACATCGTCCGATGCGTCAAGGTCATCCAGGAAACCTGGGACGTGCGCACCTTCTGCTTTATGGCGGATCAGCCGATTCTGTACTTCTTCAAACCGGGGCAGTTCGTGACCCTGGAGCTGGAAATCGAAGGCCAGCCGATCATGCGCTCTTACACCATTTCCAGTTCACCTTCGGTGCCGTACAGCTTTTCGGTGACGATCAAGCGCGTACCGGGCGGCAAGGTTTCCAACTGGCTGCACGACACGCTGCATGAAGGTCAGGAATTGGCGGTACACGGCCCGGTCGGGCTGTTCAACGGCATCGACTTCCCGAGCCCGAAAGTGCTCTACCTCAGCGGCGGCGTGGGGATTACTCCGTGCATGTCGATGGCGCGCTGGTTTTACGACACCAACGCCAACGTCGACATGACGTTTATCCACAGCGCCCGCTCGCCGAAAGACATCATTTACCACCGCGAGCTGGAACACATGGCCTCGCGGATCGACAACTTCAGCTTGCACCTGATTTGTGAAAAGCATGGTCTGGGCGAGCCATGGGCCGGTTATCGCGGCTACCTCAACCACAAAATGCTCGAACTGATGGTGCCGGACTTTCTTGAGCGCGAAGTCTTCTGCTGCGGCCCGACGCCTTACATGAACGCGGTCAAGCGCCTGCTGGAAGTCGCTGGCTACGACATGAAGCGTTACCACGAAGAGTCCTTCGGCGCCACGCCACCCGAGGCCCGCGCCGATGCGGTGGAACAAGCCGAACAGGCGGCGGATGCACCGGAAGTCGATGCGGCGGATCTGCATCAGGTGGAATTCACGTCATCGGGCAAGAGCATTCGCGTCGCGCCGGGGGAAACTGTGCATGCGGCGGCGGCGAAGGTGGGGCTGTTGATTCCGAAAGCCTGTGGCATGGGCATTTGCGGAACGTGCAAAGTGCTCAAGCTTGGCGGCGAAGTGGAGATGGAGCACAACGGCGGGATTACCGAGGAAGATGAGGCCGACGGGTTTATCTTGTCGTGCTGCAGTGTGCCGAAGGGGGATGTGCGCATCGACTTTTAACCTGCTTCATGTAGGAGCTGTCGCAGGGGCGGTGTTCAGTCTACGAACAGGTCGGTCATCAGTGGCGCATTGCTGTCTTGTTCGAACCTTCCATCGCGGGCGGCCCGCAGCGCAATCTCACGGCCGATGCCACGGCGGGTGCCAGTGATGAGCAGGGTTTTGTCTTTGAACGACATGCGCAGGCTCCGTGCTTGTTGTTATGTGAGCGGAGGGCTCGCCACAACTGTGGACCACGCGGTGAGGCTGGAACGCAGAGCGTCCCGGGATGCATTCCCACGCAGAGCATGGGAACGATCAGGTTCCAGCGCATATTTTCATCGTTCCCATGCTCCGCGTGGGAATGCCTCCAGGGACGCTCCGCGTTCCAGCAATCTCAATCCCAGCGCTGAATGTCGAGCAACCCATCCATCCCCGCATAATTCCTCGCGCTCGAATACCGCCAGTGTTCCGGCAAGTCGACGTAGCCACGCTTGACCGGGTTGTTGTGGATGTAATCGAGTTTTTGGCGCATCACCGATTCGCTGAAGACCATTTCCCCATGGGCGCCTTCCTGCCACATCTGATACATCCGATCCTGTTTGTGCGCTCGTTTGTTGAAATGCAGGCGCTGCAAGGCCCGTTCGGCACCTTTGTTCCGCAGGTCATCGATGATCTGGCGCGCGGTGAATGACTTGAACTGACTCAGGCATTTGTTGAGGTCAGGCGCCTGGGCGACGAAGTGCAGATGGTTTTCCAGGATCACGTATCCGTAAAGCTTCAGATCGTGATGGGTTTGCTGGTAGCGCCAGCAATTGAGCAAATGGTCGACGATGTAGGGGCGGATAAACAGTGGCAGCCACTCCATGACCGTGCAGGTGAGAAAGTGCGGTTTGTCGGGTTCGGTGAGGGTGTAGCGGCTTCGGCCCATGGGATTCATCCTTGAATCGTGTGCTGCGACTGAGAAGGAACGCGGAGCGTCCCTGGCTGCGTTCCCACGCAGAGCGTGGGAACGATCAGGTTCGGGGAGGCGGGGGAGTGTTCGCTAGCGGACGAAACTGAGTTGGAAGTGGGAAAAGTCGGCGCGCCAATGCGATCGTTCTCCGCGGAGTCGTGGGAGCGATCGGCGTGGCGGGTGTCTGCCGCTGATCGTTCCCATGCTCTGCGTGGGAATGCAGCCCGTGACGCTCTGCGTCACAGCGGTGTTCGGTTTGGCGCTGGGGTGAGGCTGGAACGCGGAGCGTCCCTGGCTGCATTCCCACGCGGGAGCGTGGGAACGATCAGAATTCGGCGTGTACCTGATCTGCGTCACAGCGGTGTTCGGTTTGGCGCTGGGGTGAGGCTGGAACGCGGAGCGTCCCGGGATGCATTCCCACGCGGGAGCGTGGGAACGATCGGGTCGTGGGAGCGGGGGTATCAGGCGGACATGACTTTGCGGATGTCGGCGGCCAGTTCGCGTACGCGCTCTTCTTCGGTGTCCCACGAGCACATGAAGCGGGCGCCGCCCTTGCCGATGAAGGTGTAGAAGCGCCAGCCGCGTGCGGTGAGGGCGGCGATGGCCGGTTCCGAGAGCTGCAGGAATACGCCGTTGGCCTGTACCGGGAACATCAGTTCGACGCCGTCGATGTCGCTGACCAGTTCGGCGAGCAGTTGCGCGCAGTGGTTGGCGTGGCGGGCGTATTTGAGCCAGGCGTCGTTTTCGAGGATGCCGACCCACGGCGCCGACAGGAAGCGCATTTTCGAGGCCAGTTGACCGGCCTGTTTGCAGCGGTAGTCGAAGTCTTCGGCCAGTTTGTGGTTGAAGAACAAAATCGCCTCACCCACCGCCATGCCGTTTTTCGTGCCGCCGAAGCACAGTACGTCGACGCCGGCCTTCCAGGTCAGATCCGCCGGCGAGCAGCCGAGGAATGCGCAGGCGTTGGAGAAGCGCGCGCCATCCATGTGCAGGTTCAGGCCGAGTTCTTTACAGGTGGCGCTGATGGCGCGGATTTCTTCCGGGGTGTAGACGCTGCCGACTTCAGTGGCCTGAGTCAGGGTCACCACGCGTGGTTTCGGGTAGTGGATGTCCTGGCGCTTGAGCGCGACTTCGCGGATCGAGGCCGGGGTGATCTTGCCGTTTTCGGTGCCGGCGATCAGCAGTTTGGAGCCGTTGGAGAAGAATTCCGGCGCGCCGCATTCGTCGGTTTCGACGTGGGCGGTTTCCGAGCAGATCACGCTGTGGTAACTCTGGCACAGCGACGACAGGGCCAGGGAGTTGGCGGCGGTGCCGTTGAAGGCGAAGAACACTTCGCAGTCGGTTTCAAACAATTTGCGGAAATGATCAGCGGCGCGTGCTGTCCACTCATCGTCACCGTAGGCGCGCTGGTGGCCGTGGTTGGCTTGTTCCATGGCGGCCCAGGCTTCCGGGCAAATGCCCGAATAATTGTCACTGGCGAATTGTTGGCTCTTGTCGGTCATGGCCGGCTTCCGTGATCGATGCGCTTGTGGCGCGTCGTGGGGTCAATAAAGGGTGCGTCACTTTACCGAAGATCGTCCGGGGGAGCACACAGGATGTCGAAGTCAGAAAATTACCAGCTTGCCGGCCGATTATGCACCTGAGCCGACGCGACGGTGCGCTGGATCTGCTCAAGTGGCTGGCGTTGTTGTGCATGCTGCTGGATCACTTGCGCTATGTCGGATTCTCCGCCGACTGGCTGTTTGTACCGGGGCGGCTGGCGTTCCCGTGGTTCTGTCTGGCAATGGCGGCGAACCTGGCGCGCGGTGCTGCGCAAAAAAATGAATGGCGATATCTGGGCTGGTTGTCGCTGTTCAGCGCGGTGAGCGAGATTCCCTATCGTTTATTTATGCCTGATCCCGACACTTTGAACGTCATGCCGACCCTGGCACTGGGGTTGCTGGTGGCGCGGGGCTGGCAGGATCGAACGCTGACAGCGCGATTGCTCGGCGGTGGATCGCTTCTGCTGGCAGGGCTCTTTTCAACCCATTTGATGTTCGGCTTCTTCGGCGTACTGCTGCCATTGATGACGCTTTTGATTCTCCGCAAGCCCTGGTATTTCGCCCTGCTGCCGGGGCTGGTGTGCCTGGCCGCCAACCAATGGCAGGTGCTGTACCACTCGGCGCGATTGGGCAGTCAGGTCGCTATGCTCAGCGTAGTCACGTGCCTGATCGCGCCATGGCTGGGAGTGTTCCTGTTGCGACATGCCAAAAGCCTGTACCCGACACCGATGCGGCGTTGGGCGTATGCCCTGTATCCGGCGCATTTCCTGTTGTTGCTCGCCATCCGCCAAATCCTTGCTTAACCCCTGTAGAAGCTGCCGCAGGCTGCGATCTGTTGATCTTAAAAAAACAACATCAAAAGATCGCAGCCTGCGGCAGCTCCTACGGGGGCGGGGTTGATTCAGGCAATTGTGTCCATGTCGTAAACGAACCTTTGCGTGGCGTCCGCAGGCATTTGACCTGTCGGCGCCAGCCCTACCATCGCATCAAAGGGCACGGCCGCAACGCCGGTGCCTGAACCCCATACAAAATGGCGCACCGCCGCCGCCGGGAGAGACGCGATGTTCAGCAAGCAAGACCAGATCCAGGGTTATGACGATGCACTGCTGGCGGCGATGAATGCCGAGGAGCAACGTCAGGAAGATCACATCGAGCTGATCGCGTCGGAAAACTACACCAGCAAGCGCGTGATGCAAGCGCAAGGCAGCGGCCTGACCAACAAATACGCCGAAGGCTATCCCGGCAAGCGTTACTACGGCGGCTGCGAGCACGTCGACAAGGTTGAAGCCCTGGCCATCGAGCGCGCCAAGCAGCTGTTCGGCGCCGACTATGCCAACGTCCAGCCGCACTCCGGTTCTTCCGCCAACAGCGCCGTTTACCTCGCGCTGATCAATGCCGGCGACACCATCCTCGGCATGAGCCTGGCCCACGGCGGTCACCTGACCCACGGCGCCAAAGTGTCGTCCTCGGGCAAGCTGTACAACGCCGTCCAATACGGAATCAACACCGACACCGGGCTGATCGATTACGACGAAGTCGAGCGTCTGGCCGTCGAATGCCAGCCGAAGATGATCGTGGCCGGTTTCTCCGCTTATTCCAAGACTCTGGATTTCCCGCGCTTCCGCCAGATTGCCGACAAGGTGGGCGCGCTGCTGTTCGTCGACATGGCCCACGTCGCCGGTCTGGTCGCCGCCGGTCTGTACCCGAACCCGCTGCCGTACGCCGACGTGGTCACCACCACGACGCACAAAACCCTGCGCGGCCCGCGTGGTGGTCTGATCCTGGCCAAGTCCAACGAAGCGATCGAGAAAAAGCTCAACGCGGCCGTGTTCCCCGGTGCCCAGGGTGGCCCGCTGATGCACGTCATCGCCGGTAAAGCGGTGTGCTTCAAGGAAGCGCTCGAACCTGGCTTCAAGGCCTATCAGCAACAGGTGATCGACAACGCCCAGGCGATGGCGAGCGTGTTTATCAACCGTGGCTACGATGTCGTGTCCGGCGGTACCGATAACCATCTGTTTCTGGTCAGCCTGATCCGTCAGGGCCTCACGGGCAAAGAGGCGGACGCCGCCCTCGGTCGCGCCCACATCACCGTCAACAAGAACGCAGTGCCGAACGACCCGCAGTCGCCGTTCGTGACCTCGGGCCTGCGCATCGGCACCCCGGCGGTGACCACGCGTGGCTTCAAGGTTGCCCAGTGCGAGACGCTGGCCGGCTGGATCTGCGACATCCTCGACAACCTCGGCGATGCTGATGTCGAGGCGAATGTCGCCGAACAGGTTTCGGCCCTGTGCGCTGACTTCCCGGTTTATCGCTGAGCGTTCTGGAGTAAATGACTATGCAACGCTATTCAGGCTTCGGCCTCTTCAAACACTCGCTCAGCCACCATGAAAACTGGCAGCGCATGTGGCGCACGCCGACCCCGAAAAAGGTCTACGACGTGGTCATCGTCGGCGGTGGCGGGCATGGTCTGGCAACAGCCTACTACCTGGCGAAAGAGCACGGCATCACTAACGTGGCCGTGGTCGAGAAAGGCTGGCTGGGCGGCGGTAATACCGCGCGCAACACCACCATCGTCCGCTCCAACTACCTGTGGGACGAGTCGGCGCACCTGTACGAACACGCGATGAAATTGTGGGAAGGCCTGTCGCAGGATCTGAACTACAACGTGATGTTCTCCCAGCGTGGCGTTTACAACCTGTGCCACACCCTGCAAGACATTCGTGATTCCGAGCGTCGGGTCAGCGCCAACCGCCTCAACGGCGTCGACGGCGAGCTGCTCAACGCCAAGCAAGTCGCGGACGAGATTCCGTACCTCGACTGCTCGAAGAACACCCGCTACCCGGTAATGGGCGCGACCGTCCAGCGTCGCGGCGGCGTCGCTCGTCACGATGCCGTGGCCTGGGGCTTCGCCCGTGCTGCCGACGCCCTTGGCGTGGACTTGATCCAGCAGACCGAAGTGATCGGTTTCCGCAAAGAAAATGGCGTGTGCATCGGCGTGGAAACCAACAAGGGCTTCATCGGCGCCAAGCGCGTCGGCGTGGTCACTGCCGGTAACTCCGGGCACATGGCCAAGCTCGCCGGCTTCCGCTTGCCGATCGAATCCCACCCGCTGCAAGCGCTGGTGTCGGAGCCGATCAAACCGATTATCGACAGCGTGATCATGTCCAACGCCGTGCACGGTTACATCAGCCAGTCCGACAAGGGCGACCTGGTGATCGGTGCCGGTATCGACGGCTACAACGGCTACGGCCAGCGCGGTTCGTACCCGGTGATCGAGCACACCATCCAGGCCATCGTCGAGATGTTCCCGGTGCTCTCGCGAGTGCGCATGAACCGGCAGTGGGGCGGCATCGTCGACACCACGCCGGACGCTTGCCCGATCATTTCGAAAACCCCGGTGCCGAACATGTTCTTCAACTGCGGTTGGGGCACCGGCGGCTTCAAGGCCACACCGGGCTCGGGCAACGTATTTGCCGCGAGCCTGGCCAAGGGTGAAATGCACCCGTTGGCCGCACCTTTCTCCATCGACCGTTTCCACAACGGTGCGTTGATCGATGAACACGGCGCTGCTGCGGTTGCCCACTAACAGGAGAAATCCCCATGTTGCATATCTTCTGTCCTCACTGCGGCGAGCTGCGCTCCGAAGAGGAATTCCACCCATCCGGCCAGGCGCACATTCCGCGTCCACTGGATCCGAACGCCTGCACTGATGAAGAGTGGGGCGACTACATGTTTTTCCGTGACAACCCGCGCGGCCTGCACCACGAGTTGTGGGATCACGTCGCCGGTTGCCGCCAGTACTTCAACGTCACCCGCGACACCGTGACCTACGAGATTCTCGAAAGCTACAAAATCGGCGAGAAGCCGCAATTCACCGACAAGACCGACAGCCCGAAAGCGGCCGCGACGGCGCTGGGAGAGAAGGTATGAGCCAGATCAATCGCCTGTCCAACGGTGGCCGGATCGACCGCAACAAAGTGCTGAGTTTCACCTTCAACGGCCAGAGCTACAAAGGCTTTGAAGGTGATTCGCTGGCCGCTGCGCTGATCGCCAACGGTGTCGATATCATCGGTCGCAGCTTCAAGTACTCCCGTCCGCGCGGCATCTTTGCCGCCGGTGCCGAAGAGCCGAACGCGGTGCTGCAGATCGGCGCCACCGAAGCCACGCAAATTCCCAACGTGCGCGCCACGCAACAGGCGTTGTATCAAGGCCTGGTCGCCACCAGCACCAACGGCTGGCCGAGTGTCAACAACGACATGATGGGGATTCTCGGCAAGGTCGGCGGCAAGCTGATGCCGCCGGGTTTCTACTACAAAACCTTCATGTACCCGCAATCGTTCTGGATGACGTACGAGAAATACATCCGTAAGGCTGCCGGTCTGGGCCGCTCGCCGACCGAGAACGATCCGGACACCTACGACTACATGAACCAGCATTGCGACGTGCTGATTGTCGGCGGCGGGCCGGCCGGTCTGGCGGCGGCGCTGGCGGCAGCACGCAGCGGCGCCCGAGTCATTCTGGCCGATGAGCAGGAAGAGTTCGGCGGCAGCCTGCTCGACTCCCGCGAAAGCCTCGACGGCAAGCCTGCCGTGGAATGGGTCGCCGGCGTCATCGCCGAACTGAAGAACACCCCGGACGTGCTGCTGTTGCCGCGCGCCACGGTCAACGGCTACCACGACCATAATTTCCTGACCATTCACGAGCGCCTGACCGATCACCTCGGCGACCGCGCGCCCATCGGCCAGGTGCGTCAGCGCATCCACCGGGTTCGCGCCAAGCGTGTGGTGCTGGCGACCGGCGCTCACGAGCGTCCACTGGTTTACGGCAATAACGACGTGCCGGGCAACATGCTGGCTGGTGCGGTCTCGACTTACGTGCGCCGTTACGGTGTGGCGCCGGGCAAAAAACTTGTCCTGAGCACCAACAACGATCACGCCTACCGCGTGGCGCTGGACTGGCTCGACGCCAGCCTGCAAGTGGTCGCTATCGCCGACGCCCGCAGCAACCCGCGCGGTGCGCTGGTGGAAGAAGCCCGCGCCAAAGGCATCCGCATCCTTACCGGCAGCGCCGTGATCGAGGCCCGTGGCACCAAGCGCGTGACCGCTGCCCGTGTCGCCGCCATTGATGTCAAAGCCCACAAAGTCACCAGCCCGGGCGAATGGCTCGACTGTGACTTGGTCGCCAGTTCCGGCGGTTACAGCCCGGTGGTTCACCTGGCCTCGCACTTGGGCGGCAAGCCGACCTGGCGTGAAGACATCCTCGGCTTCGTACCGGGCGAAGCCCCGCAGAAACGCGTGTGCGTCGGCGGCATCAACGGTGTTTACGGCCTCGGCGATTCGCTGGCCGATGGTTTCGAGGGTGGCGTGCGCGCTGCCGCCGAAGCCGGTTTCCAGACCGTCGAAGCGGTGTTGCCCAAAGCCCTGAGTCGTCACGAAGAACCGACCCTGGCGCTGTTCCAGGTGCCGCACGAAAAGAACTCCGCGCGTGCGCCGAAGCAATTCGTCGACTTGCAGAATGACGTCACCGCTGGCGGTATCGAACTGGCCACCCGCGAGGGTTTCGAGTCGGTCGAACACGTCAAACGCTACACCGCGCTGGGCTTCGGCACCGATCAGGGCAAGCTCGGCAACGTCAACGGTCTGGCCATCGCGGCCCGTTCGCTGAACGTGACCATCCCGCAGATGGGCACCACGATGTTCCGGCCGAACTACACACCGGTGACATTCGGCGCGGTGGCCGGTCGTCACTGCGGACACATCTTCGAGCCGGTGCGTTACACCGCGTTGCATCAATGGCACCTGAAAAACGGCGCCGAGTTCGAAGACGTCGGCCAGTGGAAGCGTCCGTGGTATTTCCCGAAAAACGGTGAAGACTTGCATGCAGCGGTCAAGCGCGAATGCAAAGCCGTGCGCGACAGCGTCGGCCTGCTCGATGCTTCAACCCTGGGCAAGATCGACATTCAAGGCCCGGATGCCCGCGAATTCCTCAACCGCGTCTACACCAACGCCTGGACCAAGCTCGACGTGGGCAAGGCCCGTTACGGCTTGATGTGCAAAGAAGACGGCATGGTCTTCGACGACGGCGTGACGGCGTGCCTGGCCGACAACCATTTCGTCATGACCACCACCACCGGCGGCGCGGCCCGCGTGCTGCAATGGCTGGAGCTGTACCACCAGACTGAATGGCCGGACATGAAGGTCTACTTCACCTCCGTCACCGACCACTGGGCAACCATGACCCTGTCGGGTCCGAACAGCCGCAAATTGCTCAGCGAAGTCACCGACATCGATCTGGACAAGGACGGCTTCCCGTTCATGACCTGGAAAGAAGGCCAGGTCGGCGGCGTGCCGGCGCGGGTGTTCCGTATTTCGTTTACCGGTGAGCTGTCGTACGAAGTCAACGTGCAGGCCGACTACGCGATGGGCGTGCTGGAAAAGATCGTCGAGGCCGGCAAAAAGTACAATCTCACGCCGTACGGCACAGAGACCATGCACGTTCTGCGGGCCGAGAAGGGTTTCATCATCGTGGGTCAGGACACCGACAGCTCGATGACCCCGGATGACCTGAACATGGGCTGGTGCGTCGGTCGCACCAAGCCGTTCCCTTGGATCGGCCAGCGCGGCATGAACCGTGAAGACACCGTGCGCGATCAGCGCAAGCAACTGGTGGGCCTGAAGCCGATCGATCCGGAAAAATGGCTGCCGGAAGGCGCGCAACTGGTGTTTAACACCAAGCAAGCGATCCCGATGACCATGGTCGGCCACGTGACCTCCAGCTATGCGCACAACTCCCTCGGTTATTCGTTTGCCATGGGCGTGGTCAAGGGCGGTTTGAAGCGTATGGGCGAGCGGGTGTTCGCACCGCTGGCCGATGGCAGCGTGATCGAGGCTGAAATCGTTTCTTCGGTGTTCTTCGATCCGAAAGGTGATCGCCAAAACATCTGACACCACAGCACCTGTGGGAGCGGGCTTGCCCGCGATGGCGTCAGGCAGATACCACATCTGTGACTGACGGATCGCAATCGCGGGCAAGCCCACTCCCACAGGGATTACGAATTCAGGAAGGTGCTTTATGACCACAGCCAACGTTTACCAACAACGCCCGACCACCGGGGCCAAGGCCGAGTCGTCGCTGCATCACGCCGACCTCGCCTCGCTGGTGGGCAAGGGTCGCAAGAGCGCCGGCGTGATTGTGCGCGAGAAAAAACTCCTCGGTCATCTGACCATTCGTGGCGATGGCCATGACGCCGCGTTCGCCGCCGGCGTGCACAAAGCCCTCGGCATCGAACTGCCGGGTGCTCTGAGCGTCATCGTCAAAGGCGAATCCAGCCTGCAATGGATGGGCCCGGACGAGTGGCTGCTGATTGTGCCGAGCGGTGAAGAGTTCGCCACCGAACAGAAACTGCGTGAAGCACTGGGCGATCTGCACATTGCAATCGTCAACGTCAGCGGCGGCCAGCAACTGCTCGAACTGAGCGGCCCGAACGTGCGTCAGGTGCTGATGAAATCCACCAGCTACGACGTGCATCCGAACAGCTTCCCGGTCGGTAAAGCGGTCGGGACGGTGTTTGCGAAATCGCAACTGATGATTCGTCACACGGCCGAAGACACTTGGGAACTGCTGATTCGTCGCAGCTTCTCGGACTACTGGTGGTTGTGGTTGCAGGATGCTTCGGCTGAGTACGGGCTTAGCGTTCAGGCTTGATGATGATCGTTCCCACGCTCTGCGTGGGAATGCATCCCGGGACGCTCCGCGTCCCAAGAGCGGACGCCGAGCGTCCATGGCGGCATTCCCACGCAGACGGTTCGACGCCTCGACGTGGGTACGATAAGAGGAAAAAATATGAGCCGCGCCCCAGACACATGGATTCTGACCGCCGACTGCCCCAGCGTGCTCGGCACCGTGGACGCGGTGACGGGTTTTCTGTTCGAGCAGCGTTGCTACGTCACCGAACACCATTCCTTCGATGACCGGCTCTCGGGCCGTTTTTTCATTCGCGTGGAATTCCGTCAGCCCGACGGCTTCGATGAAAAGTCCTTCCGCGCAGGCCTGCAAGAGCGGGGCGAGGCCTTCGGCATGATCTTCGAGCTGACCGCGCCGAATTACCGTCCGAAAGTGGTGATCATGGTCTCCAAGGCCGATCACTGCCTCAATGATTTGCTCTACCGCCAGCGCATCGGCCAGTTGTCGATGGACGTGGCAGCGGTGGTGTCCAATCATCCGGATCTCAAGCCGCTGGCCGACTGGCACCAGATTCCGTACTACCATTTCCCCCTCGACCCCAATGACAAACCGGCGCAAGAGCGTCAGGTCTGGCAGGTGATCGAAGAGTCCGGTGCCGAACTGGTGATCCTCGCCCGCTACATGCAGGTGTTGTCGCCGGAGCTGTGCCGCAAGCTCGATGGCAAAGCGATCAACATTCATCACTCGCTGTTGCCGGGCTTCAAGGGCGCCAAGCCCTATCACCAGGCCTACAACAAAGGGGTGAAACTGGTCGGTGCGACAGCGCATTACATCAACAACGACCTCGACGAGGGGCCGATCATCGCCCAGGGCGTTGAGGCGGTGGATCACAGTCATTACCCGGAAGATTTGATCGCCAAGGGGCGGGATATCGAAGGGCTGACCCTGGCCCGGGCCGTTGGGTATCACATCGAAAGAAGGGTGTTTTTGAACGCCAATAGAACAGTTGTTCTTTAGGCCGCCATCGCTGGCAAGCCAGCTCCCACAGGGATTTGCGTCGTACACGGATTTTTGCATCCAACTCAAATCCTGTGGGAGCTGGCTTGCCAGCGATGGGGCCATAACTGACAACGCAACAATCAGCATCTGTACCCGAGCACTTAACGCGCTGCCTGCCTGGGCAACGCGGTTCCATAACAACAACAGCGAGGTGAAAGCATGTCTGGCAATCGTGGTGTGGTGTATCTCGGCGCGGGCAAGGTCGAAGTACAGAAAATCGACTATCCGAAAATGCAGGATCCGCGCGGCAGGAAGATCGAACACGGCGTCATCCTGCGCGTGGTCTCTACCAACATCTGCGGCTCCGACCAGCACATGGTGCGCGGCCGCACAACGGCGCAGACCGGTCTGGTGCTGGGTCATGAAATCACCGGCGAGGTGATCGAAAAAGGCTCCGACGTCGAGAACCTGAAAATCGGCGACCTGGTTTCCGTACCGTTCAACGTGGCGTGCGGGCGCTGCCGTTCCTGCAAGGAACAGCACACCGGCGTCTGCCTGACCGTCAACCCGGCCCGTGCCGGTGGCGCTTACGGTTATGTCGACATGGGCGACTGGACCGGCGGCCAGGCCGAATACGTGCTGGTGCCATACGCTGATTTCAACTTGCTGAAACTGCCGGATCGCGACAAGGCCATGGAGAAAATCCGCGACCTGACCTGCCTCTCCGACATCCTTCCGACCGGTTACCACGGTGCCGTCACCGCTGGCGTCGGCCCTGGCAGCACCGTGTACATCGCGGGTGCCGGCCCGGTCGGTCTGGCCGCTGCGGCTTCGGCGCGCCTGCTGGGTGCGGCGGTAGTGATCGTCGGCGACGTCAACACCATTCGCCTGGCCCACGCCAAGGCGCAGGGTTTTGAGATCGTCGACCTGTCGAAAGACACGCCGCTGCATGAACAGATTGCCGCGCTGCTGGGCGAACCGGAAGTCGATTGCGCGGTGGACTGCGTGGGCTTCGAAGCACGCGGCCACGGCCATGACGGGGTGAAATCCGAAGCGCCGGCCACGGTGCTCAACTCGCTGATGGGCGTGGTGCGCGTGGCGGGCAAGATCGGTATTCCGGGGCTGTACGTGACCGAAGACCCGGGCGCCGTCGACGCTGCCGCGAAAATGGGCAGCCTGAGCATTCGCTTCGGTCTGGGCTGGGCGAAATCCCACAGCTTCCACACCGGGCAAACCCCGGTGATGAAGTACAACCGCGCGCTGATGCAGGCGATCATGTGGGATCGCATCAACATCGCCGAAGTGGTCGGCGTGCAAGTCATCAGCCTCGACCAGGCGCCGGAAGGTTATGGCGAGTTCGATGCGGGCGTGCCGAAGAAGTTTGTGATTGATCCGCATAAGATGTTCAGTGCGGCGTAAGTTCTACCCATGTAAAAAGGGCAGCCGATCGGGCTGCCCTTTTTCGTTCTGTGTTCGACCAGTTATTTAAAGGCGCATTTGCGGGCGTCACCATCCTTGGTTGCACACTCATCACCGTTCCAATTGCTACCGGTGGCTTGAACCGGAGTGTCGTTTCTGTAGCCAGCCGAGACGCCAAGGTCTGCCTCGCCTTCGTATCGGCAGATGACAACTGAATTGACAGTGTCTTTATCTTTAAGCCGGGCAGAAGTGAAGGTGACATCTTCGGCGCCTTGCGCATGAGTCACCGATATCGTTGGGCACGTTGCAGCATAGGCGGTACTCATCATGGTCAGACCAAGCAGGGCGCCAGTGACAATTTTCAACTTCATCATTTCGTACTCCGTTACGTCATTGGAGTGGAGATATTCACTTGCATCGTTATGACTGCCAACTGTCAGATCTGACAGTTGGTTAGTTCTAATCGAAATAAACAGTCGGGTTTTAGCTTGAAGTCGAATAGTGAAGTGGCTATTCAACGATTGAACAGTTCATTTAGGTGAGTGCGTAGAGAAGGGCATGCGCCGCGAGGAACATGCCGCCCAATACCCGGTCAAACCGGCAGTTTCGTCGCCGTTTTCCGGTGGCAGCTTTTCCCCAAGAGGATGTCTGAATGAAGATTTCACGCGGTATTGCCCTGGCATCGCTCCTGACCCTGGCCGCCGGGCCGGTGTTTGCCGGTTTCAGTTTGAACGACGTGGCCGGTGCGGTAGCAGGGATGCAGGGGGGTGACAAGGCGGCCGCTGCGGCGCCGACCGCGGAGACCGCTGGTTTGTTGAGTGCTTTGAGTGCGCTCGACGTCACGCCGGAGCAGGCCGTTGGCGGCACGAGCGCGATGCTTGGGCTGGCGAAGAATCAGTTGAGCAGCACCGACTACTCGCAACTGGCCAAGGAAGTGCCGGGCATCGACAAACTGTCCGGTGGCAGCGGCAATCTGGCCGCGCTCGGGGCTTTGCTCGGTTCGTCCGGCAAGTCCGCAGGCCTTGAAAATGCGCTGGGCAACGTCAAAGACAGCAACGACCTGAACAACGCGTTCAGCGCGCTGGGCATGGACAGCGGCATGATCGGCCAGTTTGCCCCGGTGCTGCTGCAGTACCTCGGTCAGCAGGGCGTCGGCGGTTCGCTGTTGAGCAGCCTCGGCAGCATCTGGGGCACCGGCACCGGCACCGGCACCGGCACTTGAGTCAGCGGCGCTCGTTGCGCAGCTCGACGATGCGCTGATCCTTTTCGGTCCAGAGCTGGTTGACCCAGTTCTGGACGTGTTGGCGAAAGGCCGGATCCTTCTCGTAATCGCCCTGCCACAGCGCCGGATCGAGTTCGCGGGTACGAATGTCAATAATCACCCGTGGCACGCCGCCGCTGATCAAATCCCAAAATCCTGGAATCTTCGCCTGTGGATAAACCACGGTCACGTCGAGAATGGCGTCCAGTTGCTCGCCCATCGCCGCCAATACAAAGGCCACGCCACCGGCCTTCGGCTTGAGCAAATGGCTGAAGGGCGACTGTTGTTGCGCGCTTTTGGCCGGGGTGTAGCGGGTGCCTTCCAGATAATTCACCACCGTCACCGGCTGGCGCTTGAACAGTTCGCACGCGGCTTTGGTGATTTCCAGATCCTTGCCGGCCAGTTCCGGGTTCTTTGCCAGAAACGCTTTGGTGTAGCGCTTCATGAACGGGTAGTCCAGCGCCCACCAGGCCAGACCCAGCAGCGGCACCCAGATCAGTTCTTTCTTGAGGAAGAATTTGAAGAACGGCGTGCGCCGGTTGAGCGTCTGGATCAGCGCCGGAATATCGACCCAGGACTGATGATTGCTGATCACCAGATATGAAGTGTCGCTACGCAGGTTGTTGTCGCCCCGGATGTCCCATTGGGTGGGGATGCACAGCTTGAAGATCAGCTTGTCGATCTCGGCCCAGGTTTCGGCAATCCACATCACCGCCGCTGACGCGTAATCGCGCCAATGCCCGGGCGCCACCAGTTTGAGCAAGGCAAAGATCATCAACGGCCCGATCAGGATCAAGGTGTTGAGCAACAGCAGCAGGGTGACGAAACAGCCGGTGAGCAGGCGGCGCATAAGCAACTCTGTGAATTCGGGTGGGTCGTCATGATAAGCAGCTTCGGACGACAGGCCAAATCGGGTGGTGACGAATGTTTCACCTTCAGGCCGTTATGATCGTTCCCACGCTCCGCGTCCCTGTGACGCAGAGCGTCACTTGATGCATTCCCACGCAGAGCCTGGGAACGATAGACGGAACAACGGTCTAAAATCCCGCTGCCCATTTCCTCAAGGAAGCCCCTTACGTGAAATCCCTTTTTGCACTGCTTTCCTTTGTCGCCCTGCCGGTTATGGCTGCCGAGCCGACGTTATACGGTCGCTACGAATACATCGCCCTGCCGGAAATCGGCGGGGAAGTGCTCAAGGCCAAGATGGACACCGGCGCGCTGACCGCCTCGCTGTCGGCCAAGGACATCGAAACGTTCACCCGCGACGGCGACGACTGGGTGCGTTTTCGTCTGGGCACCAAGGACGGCGGCAATAAGGTCTACGAGCACAAGGTCGCGCGGATCAGCAAGATCAAGAGCCGCTCCGAAGAGGACGACGAAGAGCGCGAAGCCACTGAGGTTACCAAGCGTCCGGTGGTCGATCTGGAGCTGTGCCTGGGTAACGTCAAGCGCACCGTCGAGGTCAACCTGACCGACCGCAGCAACTTCAATTACCCATTGCTGATCGGCGCCAAGGCCTTGCGTGAATTCGGCGCGGCAGTGAACCCGGCACGCCGTTTTACCGCGGATAAACCCGATTGCTGAAAGGGTGAGCCTCGGGGTAGCGGCATGTTCCTGTGAGGATCTGCTTTGGCGGGAGGAATTGGCGACGCGGGTTTGTGGTTTGCTCGCGAAGACGCCCAAACAGCCGCCGCCGATTTAGACCTTCGGCATCGTCGCAATCATCGACGGTCGCTGACTGACCTCAAAAAACCAGTTGGCCAGTTGCGGGTTGGCCTCGCGCCAGCCCAGATCCGGGAAGCGCAGGTCGAGATAGCCGAGGGCGCAAGCGACGCTGATCGCAGCAACATCGAAATGGCTGGTCAGTTCGGCAATCGCATCGGCTTCGAGCAATGCCAGCGTGCGGCGGATCTTGTCGCGCTGTGCTTCGAGCCATTCGTCCCAGTGTTTTTCCGGGGGGCGCAGTACTTGTTCGTAACGCACCATCACCGAGGCGTCCATGATCCCGTCGGCCATCGAGGCCAGAGTCAGGCGCCGCCAGCGGGCCGAGCCGTCGCGGGGGATCAGCGGGTTGCCGACGTGCTGGTGGTCGAGGTAATCGAGGATCACCCGGCTGTCATGGATGACATTGCCATCGGCCAGGCGCAGGGCGGGGATCTTGCTCAACGGGTTGTCCGCGATCAGGGCGGCAGCCGGGTTGACCGGCGTGAGCACGCAGTCTTGCAGGGCAACGCGATCCTGCTGGCCGGTCTCGTGCAACAGCACCATCACTTTGCGCACGAACGGGGACAGGGTGTTGTGGTACAGCGTCATGCTGGGGGCGGACATTGGCACGGTCTCGATCGGGAACGATGGCGCAGCATAGCGCGTTGATGCCCGACCTCAAGCCCCACACCAATCCTTTGTGGGAGCGAGCCTGCAAAGTTGTCTAGCGGCGGTGCATTAATCCGCGCAGTCCCAGCACCGCCGGCACGCCCAGACCCACCCAGCTCATCGCGTCCCAGATTCCGTCACCCAGCAACGCGGCAAACAGCCCTGCCGCGCTGAGTAGCGCAATCACCGTCGGCACGCCGAAGACTTTCCAGAAATTCGACTGACGCGGCCTCATGCGCTCGCCTCGGCGGTTTCCAGCACTTTCTTCGCCGCTTTGCGCCGCACGACCCACAGGTAAACGCCGCTGGCCAGAACGATGATGGTCAGCACGTCGAGTACCGCCCAGAGAATCTTCATCGGCATGCCGCCGTAATCGCCGAAGTGCAGTGGCTGTGACATGCCCATGGCGTCCATGTACCACGGGCGTTCAGCCACGGCGGTGACTTGCAGGGTGCTGGCGTCGATCAGCACCGGCGTGAGCAAGTGCGACGTCAGGTGAGTGCTGCCTTTCATGAACACCGAGTAATGGTGCTCGCTGGAAAACCGCGTGCCCGGGAACGCGATGAAGTCCGGCACCATGCCCGGCGCGGCCTCCTCGGCAATGTCGAGCAAACGGGTGGCTGGCGCCAGTTGCGTGAGTGGCGGAGCGTCGCGATAGGGGGCAATCAGCGTGGTCAGGGCATCGTTGCGCCACGCGGCGATCAGCAGATCGGCGCAGGCACTGATCACGCCGGTCACGCCGACGGTCAGCGCCCAGGCCAGCGTCACGACGCCGATCAGGTTGTGCAGGTCAAGCCAGCGCAGGCGTGAGGATTTGTCCTGGCGTACAGTGCCGAATTTCAACCGGCGCATGAACGGCAGGTACAACACCGTGCCGGACACGATGGCGACGACAAACAGCAAGCCCATGAATGCCAGCAGCAATTTGCCGGGTAACCCCGCAAACATGTCCACGTGCAGGCGCAGCAGGAACAGCATTAGCCCACCATTGGCCGACGGCGTTTCCAGCGCTTCACCGGTGCGGGCGTCGAGCATGAAGGTGTGCGATGAGTTCGGCTCGGTGTCAGCCGTTTTCGCCATGATCGCGAACGCGGCGTTGGCATCGTCTTCGTCGTAACCGAAATATTGCATCACCTCGCCGGGCCGATGCTTCTGGGCCGCGTCTACCAGTTGCTGCAGATTGAGTTGCGGCGTATCGGCCGGCATCTCGCGCAACTCAGGCGCGTCGCCGAGCAGATGATCGATCTCATGAGAGAAGATCAACGGCAACCCGGTCAGCGCCAGCATCAGCAGGAATACGGTGCAGATCAGGCTTGTCCAAGTGTGGACGAACGACCAGCGACGGATGGTTTTACTCTTCATTTCATGACCTTCAAAAAGACCAAAGCCGTCCTCAGAGGGACGGCCTGGTCATTGAGCCTGTGTTCAGTTGTGAATAGTTACCATTTGTACGTTGAGCTGGCAATGACGCTGCGCCGGGTAGAGAGGGAGTGAACGGCGGAAATTGAGGAAGTGCGCCGACGTGAACCAGCTGTTTTGAATCTGCAATCGGCTCGTTTCTTCAGGTCGATGTTTAAGGCAAAACACTTCGGTCAGCGCTTTCTCTCTCCGGGCGAGGGCTGGGTGAGGGGCTTTTGATTCAGAATGAAGGACTCTGCTGCCGACGCTTCCATTGGCTCAAGCGCTGTTGCAGGTTTAGCGGGCTGTGAACCTGCTGTTGTCGTGCGCGGCTGAACAGGATCAACGCCAGTTCCGCTGTGGCCAGTGCATCGGCGCTCGCGTTGTGCCGTTCAAACACTTCAAGCTTGAACCACTCGATACAGTCATCCAGACCGGCCCCGCGAAAGTTCGCCTGCGGACACAGCAGCGGGGCGATTTGTGCCACATCGAGAAACACATGCTTAAGCTTGTAACCGAGATGTTCTTTGAGCGCGCGGCTGAGCATGTGCTGATCGAACGATGCATGAAAGGCCAGAATCGGACTGTCGCCGACAAACTCCATGAATTCCACCAGCGCCTTTACCGGTTCGCTGCCAGCCGCAATCGCGTTGGGCCCCAGCCCGTGAATCAACACGCTGGGTCCCAGTTTCAGTTCGGGGCATTGCAGGGTGCGTTCGAACTGCTGGCTGAAATCGATGGCGCCGTCCTCAATCACCACCGCGCCAATCGACAGCACTCGATCCTTGTTCAGATTAAGACCCGTGGTTTCCAGGTCCAGCACCACCCAGCGTTGCTCGCGCAGGCTGCATTCGCTCAATGCCCCTGCCACCGGCAATTGCGCCAGACGCTGACGCAAGGCCTCGGGCAGTTCGACGCTGGCCGGACGCAGCCAGGAAAACAGGCTCATAGCTGATACCGCAAGGTCAGGCTGGCTTGCAGGCGTTGGGCCTGGCGCAGGGACTCACGCAAAATGCGCCGATCCAGATGATTGAGGCTGTCGGGGTCGACGCGGTTGGAAAAAGGCTGGTTTTCCCGCGTCTGAATTTGATGCTGCTGCATGCGGGCCTGCTGGATGAAGTGGTACGCCTCTTCATACGCGGCACCGTCCAGCGGCTCGATGACCTCTTTATCCACCAGTTGGCGGAAGCGTTCGAGGGTGTTGTTGGCGTCGATACCGTTGGCCAGCGCGAGCAAGCGGGCGCCATCCACGAACGGCGTCAGGCCTTGGACTTTCAGATCAAGCGTGGCTTTTTCACCATTCTTGCGCGCCAGCACAAACTCGCGGAAACGCCCCACCGGCGGGCGATTGCGCAGTGCGTTGTCGGCCATCATGCGCTGGAACAATCGGTTGTCGCCGACCTGGTCGAGAATGCCCCGACGCAGTTGCGCACAGCCCTGTTCATCGCCCCAGACCACGCGCAGGTCGAAGTAAATACTCGAGCCCAACAGGTTCTCCGGCGTTGCCTCGCGGATGAACGCCGCAAACCGTCGCGCCCATTCGGCACGGGACAAGCACAGCTCGGGGTTGCCCGCCATGATGTTGCCCTTGCACAGCGTGAAACCGCACTGCGCCAGGCTCTGGTTGATCTGCTGGGCTATCGGCAGCAGCTTGCCGCGAATCTCCGCCGCATGCGCCGCGTCACGTGCTTCGAACAAGATGCCGTTGTCCTGGTCGGTGTGCAGCGTTTGCTCACGACGGCCCTCGCTGCCGAAACACAGCCAACTGAACGGCACGCCGGGATCACCTTTTTCGGCGAGGGTCAGTTCGATGACCCGGCACACGGTGTGGTCGTTGAGCAGCGTGATGATGTGAGTGATCTGCGTCGACGACGCGCCGTGGGCGAGCATGCGTTCGACCAGTTGGCCGATCTCGCCGCGCAGCGTCACCAGTTGCTCGACCCGTTGCGCGCTGCGAATCGTCCGCGCCAGGTGCACCAGATCGACCCGTTGCAGCGAGAACAGATCACGCTCGGACACCACGCCGCACAGGCGCTGTTCCTTGACCAGACAGACGTGGGCGATGTGCCGTTCGGTCATCGCAATCGCCGCGTCGAACGCGCTGTGATCCGGCGACAGATAAAACGGCTCGCAAGTCATGTGGCATTCGATGGGTTCGCTGAAATCACCGCTGCCGTTGGCGACCACTTCGCGCAAGTCGCGCAGGGTGAAAATCCCCTGCGGCGACTGCTGTTCGTCCACCACGACGATGCTGCCGACCTGTTGGTCGTGCATCAGCTTCACGGCATCGCGCAGCGGCGTGCCGGGGCGGCACATCACCGGGTGACGCATGGCGAGTTCGCCGAGGCGCGTGTTCAGAGAATATTGGGTACCGAGGGTTTCCACGGCTTTTTGCTGGACTTGCTGATTGACCTGATCGAGCAGGCTGCTGACGCCGCGCAAGGCGAAGTCACGAAAACTGCTGGAGAGGGCGAAGAGCTTGATGAAGGCCAGTTTGTTCAGTTGCAGACAGAACGTGTCCTCGCCGGCCAGGTGTTCGGTGCGCGTCGCTCGCTCGCCCAGTAGTGCGGCGAGCGGAAAGCACTCGCCGGTGGTGATTTCGAACGTGGTTTCCACAGCAGGTTTGGCGACGTGCTGACGCTCGCCTACCACGCGGCCCTGTTTGACGATGAAGAAGTGTTCAACCGGGCCGTCAGCAGGCTTGATGATGCTCTCGCCCTGGCCGTAGAACCGCATCTGGCATTGCTCCACCAGATAGGCGAGATGGGCGTGCTCCATCTGATTGAAGGGCGGGAACCGCTGAAGGAATTGCAAAGTGCCCTGAATGTTCTGCAACACCGCGGTTTTCCCTGCCTGGGTGAAGGCGTCCGCTTTACTCATAACCATTACCGCAGTCTTTTTTGAATTGTTGTTGGATCATTGCAGCCATGGTCGGCTCCATCGCGCAGGGTGCCCATTGGACGTAAGTCTAGGTTTGAGCGCTGTTGGGGACTTTTCGGAGATGCCCTACGTAAACTGTCGGAAATTCTCTGTTTCACCTCTTGGAAATAAATCCGACGAAGTGCACATTGAACCTGCGCGTGGCGATGTCTGACCACTGTGCAAGGGATTGTCCTGAACCATAGAGAAAGCCATGTCCGACCTCGATATTTTGAGTGACGCCGAGCGCGAAGCGCTGAATGCCGTCATGCTGGAACCCGACTTGCCGCCGCAGCGCGTGCTGATCGTCGACGACGATAAAGACGCCCGGGAGTTGCTGTCGGAGATTCTGGGGCTGGACGGTATTCGTTGTATGACGGCAGCCAGCGGCGAAACCGCGCTCAAAATGCTCGCGGACAAACCGTCCATTGGTTTGGTGATTACTGACCTGCGGATGGGCAGTGTGGGTGGTCTTGATTTGATTCGTGAAGTGCGCGAGTCGGTAAGGGCGGCGATGCCGATCATCATTGTGTCGGGCGATGCGGATGTGAAAGACGCCATAGAGGCAATGCATTTGAGCGTGGTGGATTTTCTGCTGAAGCCGATTGATACGGGGAAGTTGTTGGCGTTGGTCAAGCATGAGCTGGGGATGGATCCGTAGTTATCGTTCCTACGCTCTGCGTGGGAATGATGTGAATAAAAAAGCCCTGATCGAAAGATCAGGGCTTTTTCATTTCCTACGGTCAGATCACAACCCGTTCGCAGCCTTGAACTCGCGACGACGACGGTGCAACACCGGCTCGGTATAGCCGTTCGGCTGCTTCGTGCCTTCGATCACCAGTTCGACTGCCGCCTGGAACGCGATGTTGCTGTCGAAATCCGGCGCCAGCGGACGATACAACGCATCACCGGCATTCTGACGATCCACCACCGGCGCCATGCGCTTGAGGCTTTCCATCACTTGCGCTTCGGTGACCACACCGTGGCGCAGCCAGTTGGCGATGTGCTGGCTGGAGATACGCAGCGTCGCACGGTCTTCCATCAGGCCGACGTCGTTGATGTCCGGCACTTTCGAGCAACCAACACCTTGGTCGATCCAACGCACCACGTAACCGAGAATGCCCTGCGAGTTGTTGTCCAGTTCGTTCTTAATCTGCTCCGGCGTCCAGTTCGGGTTGACCGCCAGCGGGATGGTCAGGATGTCGTCCACCGAGGCGCGTGCGCGTTTGGCCAGTTCGGCCTGACGGGCAAATACGTCGACCTTGTGATAGTGCAACGCGTGCAGCGCGGCGGCGGTCGGCGAGGGTACCCAGGCAGTGTTCGCGCCAGCCATCGGGTGAGCGATTTTCTGTTCAAGCATGGCGGCCATCAGGTCCGGCATCGCCCACATGCCTTTACCAATCTGTGCGCGACCTTGCAGGCCAGTGCTCAGACCGATATCGACGTTCCAGTTCTCGTAGGCGCCGATCCATTTTTCAGCCTTCATGTCAGCCTTGCGCACCACCGGGCCGGCTTCCATTGAGGTGTGGATTTCGTCACCGGTGCGGTCAAGGAAACCGGTGTTGATGAACACTACGCGCTCGCTGGCAGCCTGGATGCAGGCCTTGAGGTTGACCGTGGTGCGGCGTTCCTCGTCCATGATCCCGACTTTCAGGGTGTTGCGCGGCAAGTTCAGCACGTCTTCGATGCGGCCGAACAGCTCGTTGGTGAACGCCGCTTCTTCCGGGCCGTGCATCTTCGGTTTAACGATGTAGATCGAACCGGTGCGGGTGTTCTTGCGCGACGTATTGCCGTTCAGGTTGTGAATCGCCGCCAGGCACGTCACCAGACCGTCGAGGATGCCTTCCGGCACTTCATTGCCGTTTTTGTCGAGAATCGCGTCGATGGTCATCAAATGGCCAACGTTGCGCACGAACAACAGCGAACGACCGTGCAGCGTCACTTCACCGCCATCCACCGTCGTGTAGGTACGATCCGGGTTCATGGTGCGGGTGAAGGTCTGGCCGCCCTTGGCGACTTCTTCCGCCAGGTCGCCCTTCATCAGGCCGAGCCAGTTGCGGTAGATCACCACTTTGTCGTCGGCATCGACGGCAGCCACGGAATCTTCGCAGTCCATGATGGTGGTCAGGGCGGCTTCCATCAGGATGTCTTTGATCCCGGCGGCGTCGGTCTGGCCGACCGGGGTGCTGGCGTCGACCTGGATTTCGAAATGCAGGCCGTTGTGTTTCAGCAGAATCGCGATCGGTGCGTTGGTATCGCCGTGGAAGCCGATCAGTTGCGCATCGTCACGCAGACCGGTGTTGCTGCCGCCCTTGAGGGTGACCTGCAATTTGCCGTCGGCGATTTTGTAGGCGGTGGAATCAACGTGAGAACCAGCGGCCAGTGGCGCAGCTTCGTCAAGAAAGGCACGGGCGAAGGCGATGACTTTGTCGCCACGCACCTTGTTGTAGCCTTTGCCTTTTTCCGCGCCGCCGTCTTCGCTGATCGCGTCGGTGCCGTACAGCGCGTCGTACAGCGAACCCCAGCGGGCGTTTGAGGCGTTGAGCGCAAAGCGGGCGTTCATCACTGGCACGACGAGCTGCGGGCCTGCGGTGCGGGCGATTTCGTCATCGACGTTTTGCGTCGTTGCCTGGAAATCAGCCGCTTCCGGCAGCAGGTAACCGATCTCTTGCAGGAATGCCTTGTAAGCCACGGCGTCATGGGCCTGGCCGGCACGTTGCTGATGCCAGCCATCAATGCGGGCCTGGAAGTCATCGCGTTTGGCGAGTAGGGCTTTGTTCTTCGGCGCCAGGTCATGAATGACCTTGTCGGCACCTTCCCAGAATTTTTCGGCGGTGAGGCCGGTACCGGGAATGGCTTCGTTGTTCACGAAGTCGAACAGGACTTTGGCGACCTGCAGGCCACCGACTTGAACGTGTTCAGTCATTGCTTGCCTCACTCTGCTCAGCTAATTCGCTTTTCAGCTCTTCAAATTGACAATGAAGCCTCTGGCCATTTAAACCACAAACCCCTCTACCAGTGCATGCCATTTCTGGCGGCTGGGTTGGAACCAATCAACGGCTTGGGGCCTTGCTGACGGGGCTTTCAGGGCTGCGAAGTGCCTGGGGCAGACATCGATCCAACGTTATGTAGTGCGCGCAGCGGCATACTACATGATGAATTGCGCTTGTGAAAATCAGACCATTTGCGTCGATCTGCGACCCCGTGACGCATTGCAGTCACGGCGAGGCACGGGATGTTCTCAAAAAACTGGCAGATTGTTCCAGTTAAATATTAAAAGTTGTACACGATTTGTGATTCTTCGATGTCGGTGGAATGCCAATCGCAGCAGATTGGCTCCCACAAGGTTTGTGCGTACGCAGAACTGTAGGAGCCAGCCTGCCGGCGATGAGGACAGTCGCGACGGCGCTCGCTTAACCCTTGCCTATACTTGCCTTTCAATAAAAAAGAGGGCTGCGCCATGGATCACCTCGTACTCACCGTTTTCGCCCCGGACAAACCCGGGCAGGTCGAGCGCATCGCCCAATGCATTGCGGAGCACGGCGGCAACTGGCTGGAAAGCCGCATGTCGCGAATGGCTGGGCAGTTCGCCGGGATTTTGCGCGTGGGGGTTCCCGCCGAGGCTTACGACGAATTGGTCGATGCGCTGCAAGCGCTGTCGAGTCATGGCATCCGTGTATTGATCGCCGAAAGCGGTATCGAACAGTCCTGCACGTGGAAGCCGATCACCATGGAATTGGTGGGTAACGACCGCCCGGGCATCGTGCGTGACATCACACGACTGTTGAGCGAGCAGGGCGTCAACCTTGAACGGCTGGTGACCGAAGTACGCCCGGCGCCAATGAGCAGCGAGCCGCTGTTCCATGCCGATGCGATTCTCGCCGTCCCTCTGACCCTGTCGCTGGACGTGCTGCAATCGCGCCTGGAAACCTTGGCCGATGATTTGATGGTGGAGTTGGTGCTGCGTACGGAGGCCTGACAGGTTATCCAGTTTTAACGTGCACCCGCCTGTGGATAACCTGTAGAGATGCGCTTGCAGGCCACGTCCGCCGTGGTCTGCCGGGAGGCGATCAAAAAATCACCAGCATTCAACGACTTGCGCACAATCGGCGGGGATCACGCTGTGGATAACCTTGGGAAGGAACGGCGCAGGCCACGAGAACCGTGGCCTGCGAAGGTTTGTGCGTTTTTTGTTCAGCTGCGACGGCGCAGGCTCATCCAGGCGTCGATGCTGTACACCGCAAGACCGGCCCAGATGAACATGAACGCGGTCAGGGTGCTCGACGACAAGTGCTCATCAAACAGCAGCACCGCTTGCAGCAGCACCAGGGTCGGCGCCAGGTATTGCAGAAAGCCGAGGGTGGTGTAGGGCAAATGCCGCGCGGCGGCGTTGAAACACACCAGAGGGATCAGCGTTACGGGGCCGGCGGCTACCAGCCACCACGCTTCGGATGTCGTCCAGAACTCGGCTTGGGCACTGCTCGCGGTCGGGTTCAGCAACAGCCAGGCGGCCGCGATCGGCACCAGCATCCAGGTTTCAACCACCAGTCCCGGCAGTGCCTTGACCGGCGCCTGCTTGCGGATCAAGCCGTAGAAACCGAAGGTCAACGCCAGCACCAGCGACACCCACGGCAGGCTGCCGACCTGCCAGACCTGCTGCGCCACGCCGATCGCTGCCAACCCTACCGCGACCCATTGCATCCGGCGCAGGCGCTCCCCGAGGATCAGCATGCCGAGCAGCACGTTCACCAGCGGGTTGATGTAGTAACCGAGACTTGCCTCCAGCATCCGGCCGTTATTCACCGACCAGACGTACGTCAGCCAGTTCGCCGCGATCAGCGTGCCGCTCAAGGCCAGGATCGCCAGACGCCGTGGATTATCACGTAATTCGCGCCACCAGCCCGGATGCTTCCAGACCAGCAGCAGCAAGCCGCCGAACAACGCCGACCACAGCACGCGATGGATAATGATTTCCACCGCAGGCACGCTGGCGATGGCTTTGAAATAAATCGGGAACAGTCCCCAGATGATGTAGGCGGTCAGGCCCAGAATGTACCCGCGACGCGGGTTGGCGGCTTGCATGCAGAATCCTTGCTTAGGCAGCTAACAAAAGAGGGATTGTAAGGAGATTTTTCCAAGGATGTCCGAGCTGATTAGTCAGAAAATTGTTAACACAGAATCTCTGTAGGAGTGAGCCTGCTCGCGATGGCGGTGTGTCAGTCACAGAAAGATCAACTGACAGATTGCTATCGCGGGCAGGCTCACTCCTACAAGGGACGGATTGTCAGAACAGTTTCAGCGGTTCTTCATTCAACGCCGCCAACTGCTCGCGCAACGCTAACACTTGATCGCCCCAATACCGCTCGGTGCCAAACCACGGAAAGCTGCGCGGGAACGCCGGGTCGTCCCAGCGCCGCGCCAGCCAGGCGCTGTAATGCATCAGGCGCAGGGCACGCAGCGGTTCGATCAGCGCCAGCTCGCGGGGATCGAAATCGTGGAATTCGTTGTAGCCGTCCATCAATTCCGACAATTGCCCCAGGCATTCTTGACGGTCCCCCGCGAGCATCATCCAGATATCCTGCACCGCCGGGCCCATGCGGCAGTCATCGAGGTCGACGATGTGGAACATCTCGTCGCGGCACATCATGTTGCCGGGATGGCAGTCGCCGTGCATGCGGATGTTCTGGTGCGGCGTGGTGGCGTAGACCTCTTCGACGCGTTTGAGCAGATCGCGGGCTACCGATTCGTAGGCCGGTAGCAGGCTTTTGGGGATGAAATTGCCGTCCAGCAATGTCGCCAGCGAGTCCTGACCGAAATTCTTCACGCCCAGCGCTTCGCGATGTTCGAACGGACGCGTGGCACCGACCGCGTGAATGCGCCCGAGCAACTGGCCGAGGCGGTACAGCTGATCGAGATTGCCCGGTTCCGGCGCACGGCCGCCACGGCGGGGGAACAGGGTGAAGCGGAAACCGGCGTGCTCGTGCAGGGTTTCGCCGTTGTGGATCAGCGGCGCTACTACAGGGATCTCGACGTCGGCCAGTTCGAAGGTGAAAGCGTGCTCTTCCAGAATGGCTTCATTGGTCCAGCGTTGTGGACGATAGAACTTGGCGATCAGCGGCTCGGAGTCTTCGATGCCGACCTGATAGACGCGGTTTTCGTAGCTGTTGAGCGCCAGAATGCGCGCATCGCTCAGGAACCCGATGCTTTCGACGGCATCAAGCACGAGGTCTGGGGTGAGGGTTTCAAACGGGTGGGCCATGCTGACTCCTGCGCGCAGCAGGCTGCCGCGTCCGGCCCGGCATGGTAGCGCAGATGGGGACGGATGAGGTGGATGGTGTTGCTGCCGACGCCCTCGCTGGCAAGCCAGCTCCCACAGGAATTTGGATAGGCTCTCGGTATTTGGATTGGCGGAAAAACTTGTGGGAGCTGGCTTGCCAGCGATGGCGGTGTGTCAGTCGACAATGATGTTAGATGTGCTGACGCTTTCGCGAGCAGGCTCGCTCCTACAGTTGGAATGCATTTCCTTGTGGGAGCGAGCCTGCTCGCGAAGGCGAGGGATCAGGCGCCGACGATCCCGCCATCTTCACGGGTAATCGCCATCACCGATGACCGTGGCTTGCCGTTCGGCAAATGCTCGGGGAAGGTCGACCCGCCGTTCTCCCCCGGATGTTGAATCCCGACAAACAAGGTCTTCTGATCCGGTGAAAAACTGATCCCGGTGACTTCGCAACCAATCGGCCCGACCATGAACCGGCGGATCTCTCCGGTCGCAGGATCCGCACACAGCATCTGATTGTTGCCCATACCGGCAAAATCTCCGGCATTGCTTGAATCGCCGTCAGTCAGAATCCACAGGCGTCCGGCCTTGTCGAAACCCAAACCGTCCGGGCTATTGAACATGTTTTGCGGGGTGATGTTCGACGATCCGCCCTTCGGCGTACCGGCGTGCACGCCGGGGTTGCCGGCCACCACAAACAGATCCCAGGCGAAAGTTTCGGACGCGTGATCGTCGCGTTCGGTGCGCCAGCGCAGAATCTGCCCGTAGACGTTTTTCTCCCGTGGATTCGGCCCGCCCACCGGTTGGCCGTCTTCGCCGCGTTTGGCGTTGTTGGTCAACGTGCAATACACCTGACCGTCCTTCGGGCTGACGACGATCCACTCCGGGCGATCCATGCGCGTAGCGTTCACCACCGAGGCCGCGAGGCGTGCATGAATGAGCACTTCAGCTTGATCGGCGAACCCGCTGCTGGCGTCAATGCCGTTTTTGCCGTGGGTCAGTTCGATCCATTGGCCCTGGCCTTTCGGGTGATCCGGGTTGCTGTCGCCGGCGTCGAATTTCGCCACATACAGGGTGCCGTGATCGAGGATGTCGCGGTTGGCCTTCGCGTTGCGGTGGTTGATCTTGTCGCGGCTGACGAATTTGTAGATGAACTCGCCACGCTCGTCATCGCCCATGTAAACCACGGCGCGACCGTCGCTGGTCTCGGCGAGGGCGGCGTTTTCATGTTTGAAGCGGCCCAGCGCCGTGCGTTTGACCGGTGTCGATTGCGGGTCGAACGGGTCGATCTCGACCACCCAGCCGTGACGGTTGAGTTCGTTCGGATTCTTGGCCATGTCGAAACGCGGGTCGTGAGGATGCCAGTTGATGTCCTTGCTGGCGGCGACCACGCCATAGCGCTTCTGCGCGGCATCGAATGTTTGTTCGGCGTTGCTGCTGCCGAAGCAATCGGTGAAGTTCTCTTCGCAGGTCAGATACGTGCCCCACGGTGTTTTGCCGTTGGCGCAGTTCTGGAAGGTGCCGAGGACTTTGTTGCCGTGTTTGTCGGCAGCGGTTTTCAGCAGATCGTGACCGGCGGCCGGGCCGCTGACACGGATCGGCGAATTGCCGTGAATACGGCGGTTGTAGCGCGAGTCCTGGACGAATTGCCACTGCCCGTTCTCGCGCTGCACTTCGATCACCGACACGCCTTCGCACGCCAGAGCCTTGCGCACGTCTTCGGCCGATTGCGGCATGCCGCCGTGGGGGTAGAGGTAGCGATAGTTGGTGTATTCGTTGTTGATCGCCATCAGCGCACGGTTCTGCTCGCCGGGGAATTCGAACAGGCTCATGCCGTCATTGTTGTCGCCGAACTGCACTTCCTGCGCGGCCGCCGTGCCATTGCCGCTCGGGTCGAAGGCAGGGCCGTTTTTCTGCAACGGCTGGCCCCAACTGATCAGCACCGTAGAGGTGTAACCCTTGGGCAAGGTGATGACGTCGGTGGTGGCAGCGGCGATGCTGTCGAAGCCTAGCAGGCTGCTATTGCCGGCGCTGACACCGGCTGCCAACACGCTGCGACTCAGCAGATTGCCGCCGAGGAACATTGCGGCGCCGCACAACGCACCGGCGCTGATGAACCCTCGACGGCAGAGGCCGACCATTTTTTCAAGGTCGGTGGATTGGTTTTCTTCTAATAGGCTCACATCAGGCTCCCTGCAGGTTTTTGCAGTCACCTTAATGATGGGTGATGACGCTTTTGTTGCAGTTATCCGACTAAAGCGGTGTACCGATCAGCACTTGTGACGGGGAAAACTGCACCTGCACCGAATTGTCGACAGTCAGCCCTCGGCTGCGCAGGTGCAGCGGTTCGGCGAGGGCACAAAGGGTCTGACCGTTGGGCAGGGCGATACGCACTTCGCTGGGGCCGTCCTCGGCGTCGAGGATCGCTTCGATGCGCCCGGTCAGCAGGTTTTGTCCGGCGACAGGCGTGTCGTTCATCGCCAGCAAATCAAGCCAGCCCGCCTTGATCAACGCCACGACGACCGTGCCCGGTTGCAGCTCTAAATGCACGGTGCTGTCGTGGGTGATCTGCGCGTCGATGCAGAGGTTTGCCGCCAGTTCCAGGCGCACGAGGTCATTGCGGCCATGACTCTGTATTGCGATGACCTTGCCGTGCAATTGATTGCGTGCACTGGTGCGCAACATCAGGCGACCGAGCAAGTCGAGGTCGCTGGCGTCCTCGGCGGCTTCCAGCACCTGGGCCTGCAAGGCTTGCAGCTTTTGATAGAGACGCAGCACCCGTTCGCCTTCGCTGGACAACTTCGCCCCGCCGCCGCCCTTGCCGCCGATCACGCGCTCGACCAACGGGTTCTGCGCCAGGTTGTTCAACTCATCGATCGCATCCCACGCGGCCTTGTAACTGAGCCCGGCGCTTTTCGCGGCACGGGTGATCGAGCCCTGTTCGGCGATGTGTTGCAGCAGCGCGATACGCTGCGGGCGGCGGGCGATGTGCTGGGACAACAGGGTAGGCAGGGACATGAATGGGGGCTTTTTGCTGTGGCGGTGAAAGAGGAAGTTGGCTGCTCAGTGACCAGGAGTCAAGTTGGTCGGGATACCTGTAGGAGTGAGCCTGCTCGCGATAGCGCCTGGTCAGTTGATATTGATGGGACAGGCAGTCCGCCATCGCTGGCAAGCCAGCCACAGGATTTGATGTTGGGTCAGGGAGCATCGCCCGGTTTTGGGGTGCGTGCCAGGCAGTAGACATCGACCCGCGCCGCCCCGGCGTTCATCAGCAATCGCGCCAAGGCCTGAGCGGTGGCGCCAGTGGTCAGCACGTCGTCTACCAGCGCCAGATGCCGGCCTTTGACCGGCACTTCAGGCGCGAGGATGAAAGCGTTGAGCAAGTTACGTTTGCGCGCCTTGGCATCGAGATCCTGCTGAGCGCTGGTGTGGTGGATTCGTCGCAGGATGTTTTCTTCACACGGCAGTTCAAGCTGCCGGCTCAACCACCGCCCGAGCATTGCCGCCTGATTGAATCCGCGTTGTCGCAGGCGTTTATTCGCCATCGGCACTGGCAGCAATGCATCGGGTCGTGGCAAGTCTTCATCGAAGCGATGTTGCAAGTATTGGCCTAGAACATCGGCCAACAGATGACCAAACGGCCATTTCGCGTTGTGCTTGAAGCGCGTGATCAGGCTGTCCACCGGGAAGCCATACAGCCACGGCGTTGCGACTTGTTCGAAAGCGGGTGGATCGCGCAGACAATCGGCGCATGTGAGGCCTGCGCCCGGCAAGGGCAGCGCGCACGTTTTACATTGCTCACCCAGCCACGGCAGATCGGTTTCGCAAGCCATGCAGAGGGGCGTTATGTCGTCCGCTACCTCGTCGCACAACAAACAGGATTGTTTGTTTTTTAACCAGATGTAAACCGACTTGTCGTGTCGTGGTTGACAGCTCATGACTCTTCCTTAAATATGCCGAACATCCGTGTCGCGCCTGTGGATATTCCTTTTTCGCAGGCGCTCGCCAAGCATAACCAAGGAATTGCCCATGAGCGCCAGCACCACTGCAAACCTGCGTCACGACTGGAAACTGGCCGAAGTCAAAGCACTTTTCGTCCAGCCATTCAATGACTTGTTGTTCCAGGCACAGACGGTGCACCGCGCCCATTTCGACGCCAACCGCGTTCAGGTTTCCACCCTGCTTTCGATCAAGACCGGCGCTTGCCCGGAAGACTGCAAGTACTGCCCGCAATCCGGTCACTACAACACCGGCCTGGAAAAAGAAAAGCTGATGGAGGTGCAGAAAGTCCTCGAAGAGGCTGCCCGCGCCAAGGCCATCGGTTCGACCCGTTTCTGCATGGGCGCGGCGTGGAAACATCCGTCGGCCAAAGATATGCCGTATGTGCTGAAAATGGTCGAAGGCGTGAAAGCCATGGGCCTGGAAACCTGCATGACGCTCGGGCGTCTGGATCAGGATCAGACCGAAGCGCTGGCCAAGGCCGGCCTCGATTACTACAACCACAACCTCGATACGTCGCCGGAGTTCTACGGCAGCATCATCACCACCCGCACATACAGCGAGCGCCTGCAAACCCTGGCCTATGTGCGTGATTCGGGCATGAAAATCTGCTCGGGTGGCATTCTTGGCATGGGCGAGTCCCTCGACGACCGCGCCAATTTGCTCATCCAGCTTGCCAATCTGCCCGAGCATCCGGAATCGGTGCCGATCAACATGCTGGTGAAGGTCGCCGGTACGCCGCTGGAAAACGCCGAAGACATCGACCCGTTCGACTTCATCCGCATGCTCGCCGTGGCGCGCATTCTCATGCCGAAATCCCATGTGCGCCTGTCCGCCGGCCGCGAAGCGATGAACGAGCAGATGCAGGCCCTGGCGTTCTTCGCCGGCGCCAACTCGATTTTCTACGGCGATAAGTTGCTGACCACCGCCAACCCGCAGGCCGACAAGGACATGCAACTCTTCTCGCGCCTGGGCATCTTGCCGGAAGCTCGCGAAGAGCACGCCGACGAAGTGCACCAGGCCGCGATCGAACAAGCGCTGGTGGAGCAGAAGAGCAGCGAGCAGTTCTACAACGCCGCCGTCTGATCGCGATTCACTCTGGCTGATTGAAATGCAAACCTTGTGGGAGCTGGCTTGCCAGCGATAGCGATTTTTCAGTCGACATTGTTATCGAATGTGCGTCTGCCATCGCTGGCAAGCCAGCTCCCACAGGTTCTGTGTTCATCCTTGAATCCCTAGTCTGACCTACGAGGCCTGCATGTCTTTCGATCTCGCCGCACGCCTTGCTGCCCGCCGTGCCGACAATCTCTACCGCCAACGCCCCTTGCTTGAAAGTCCGCAAGGGCCGGAAGTGGTGGTCGACGGCCAGGCATTGTTGGCGTTCTGCAACAACGACTATTTGGGCCTGGCCAATCACCCACAAGTCATCGAAGCCTGGCGTGCGGGCGCGTCGCGTTGGGGCGTCGGTGGCGGGGCTTCGCATCTGGTGATCGGCCACAGCGGCCCGCATCACGCACTCGAAGAAGCGCTGGCCGATCTCACCGGCCGCTCGCGAGCGCTGTTGTTCACCACCGGTTACATGGCCAACCTCGGCGCGGTCACGGCGCTGGTCGGACAGGGCGACACCGTGCTGGAAGATCGCCTCAACCATGCCTCGTTGCTGGACGCCGGCCTGTTGTCCGGCGCGCGCTTCAATCGCTATCTGCACAACGACGCCGACAGTCTGGCCAAGCGTCTGGAGAAAGCCACCGGCAATACGCTGGTGGTCACCGATGGCGTGTTCAGCATGGACGGTGACGTCGCCGATCTGCCGGCCCTGGCTCGTGAAGCCAAGGCCAGCGGCGCATGGTTGATGGTCGATGATGCGCACGGCTTTGGCCCGTTGGGTGCCAATGGCGGTGGGATCGTCGAGCATTTCGGCTTGAGTCAGGACGATGTGCCAGTGCTGGTCGGCACCCTCGGCAAGGCATTCGGCACCGCTGGCGCATTTGTCGCCGGCAGTGAAGAACTGATCGAAAGTCTGATTCAGTTCGCTCGCCCGTACATTTACACCACCAGCCAACCGCCGGCCCTGGCCTGCGCAACGCTTAAAAGTCTTGAATTGCTGCGCAGCGAGCATTGGCGACGTGAGCATTTACAGACGTTGATCCGCCAGTTCCGCCACGGTGCCGAACAAATTGGCCTGGAACTGATGGACAGCTTCACGCCGATCCAGCCAATCCTGATCGGCGATGCCGGTCGTGCGGTGCGCCTGTCACAGATGCTGCGCGAACGCGGATTAATGGTCACGGCGATCCGTCCGCCCACAGTGCCCGCCGGCAGCGCGCGGTTGCGCGTGACGCTGACGGCCGCCCACAGCGAGGCGCAGGTGCAGCTATTGTTAGAAGGACTGGCTGATTGTTTCGCTCAGCTCAAATCGGAACCAAGCCATGCGTGATCGACTGATTCTGTTGCCCGGCTGGGGCCTCGGCATCTCGCCGCTGGAACCGCTGGCTGCCGCATTGCGCGGGCTTGATGAGCATTTGAATGTCGACATTGAGCCGATGCCCGAGCTGGATTCCAGTGATCCGCAAGACTGGCTCGACCAACTCGATGAACGTATTCCTCAAGATGTCTGGCTCGGTGGCTGGTCGCTGGGCGGCATGCTCGCATCCGAATTGGCGGCGCGGCGCGGCGAGCGCTGTTGCGGCGTGTTTACCCTGGCGAGCAATCCTTCCTTCGTTGCGCACGAGCAATGGCCGAGCGCGATGCCGGGTGAAACCTTCGATGCGTTTCTGGCCGGCTGCTCGGCCGATCCGCGTACGACCCTCAAGCGTTTTTCGCTGCTCTGCGCCCAAGGTTCACAGGATCCGCGTGGCTTGTCGCGATTGATGCTCGGTGCTGCGCCGAATACATCGCCGGCAGCGCTGATGGCGGGGCTGGAATTGCTCGCCCAACTGGACACGCGCGACGCCTTGCAGGCCTATCGCGGCCCACAGTTGCACCTGTTTGCCGGCCTCGACGCATTGGTGCCGGCGGAGGCGGCGGGGGCGTTGTTCGCGCTGTTGGCGGATGTGGAAGTTGGCTTGATCGAACAGGCCAGCCACGGATTTCTTCTGGAGGATCCGCACGGAGTGGCGGGTGCCATCCAGGCGTTTTTACATGAGAGCGGTGATGACTGATTTATCCCTGGCGGCGTTGCACGGCGGCTTGCCGGACAAACGCCAAGTGGCCGCCTCCTTCTCCCGTGCGGCGGCCAGTTACGACAGCGTCGCCGAGTTGCAGCGTGACGTCGGAACACAGTTGCTCAATCGCTTGCCTGAGACGATTGATCCGCAGCGCTGGCTCGACCTTGGGTGCGGCACCGGGTATTTCACCCGTGCGCTGGCCGAGCGCTTTGTCGCGAGCGAAGGCGTGGCGCTGGATATCGCCGAGGGCATGCTCAATCACGCGCGCCCTCTGGGCGGTGCCGAACATTTCATTGCCGGCGATGCCGAACGCCTCCCGCTGCAGGATGCGTCCTGCGATCTGATCTTTTCCAGCCTGGCGGTGCAATGGTGTGCGGACTTCGAATCGGTACTCGGCGAAGCCTTCCGCGTACTCAAACCAGGCGGGATCTTTGCTTTTGCTAGTCTTTGTGTTGGGACGCTGTACGAACTGCGCGACAGCTGGAGGCAGGTCGATGGGCTGGTGCACGTCAACCGTTTCCGCGAGTTCGCCCGTTATGAACAGTTGTGTGCGGCCAGTGGCTTGCGCAGCGTAACCCTGGTGAATCAAGCGCATGTGCTGCATTACGCTGATGTGCGCAGCCTGACTCACGAACTCAAGGCGTTGGGTGCGCACAACCTCAATCCCGGCCGGCCTGGGGGGTTGACCGGGCGGGCGCGGATTCTTGGCTTGATTGAGGCTTACGAGCAGTTCCGGCGGATGCAAGGATTGCCGGCGACCTATCAAGTGGTCTATGCGGTGCTGGAGAAACCCTTATGAACGCAGCCTATTTCATTACCGGAACTGACACCGATGTCGGCAAGACCACCGTGGCCGCCGGATTGCTGCATGCCGCGCGCTCGGCCGGGTTGAGCACGGCAGCGGGAAAACCGGTGGCATCGGGCTGCGAGGTGACGCCCAAAGGCTTGCGCAATAGCGACGCCTTGGCGCTGATGGCTGAATGTTCGTTGCCGATGACCTATCAACAGGTCAATCCGGTGGCGTTCGAGCCGGCCATCGCTCCGCATTTGGCCGCACGGGAGGCGGGTGTGGCCTTAACGGTGCAATCGCTGCTGGCGCCGATGCGGCAGGTTCTTGCCATGAATGCCGATTTCACCTTGATTGAAGGTGCAGGCGGTTGGCGGGTGCCGTTGGCCGATCAGGACAATCTTTCTGATTTGGCCATCGCACTGAAGCTGCCGGTGATTCTGGTGGTAGGCGTGCGCCTGGGTTGCATCAGTCATGCGTTGTTGACGGCTGAGGCGATTGCCCGCGACGGCCTGCAACTGGCGGGTTGGGTGGCCAATATCATCGATCCGAAAACTTCACGGCTGGAAGAAAATCTCGCCACGTTGGCCGAGCGGATTCCGGCGCCGTGCCTGGGGCGCGTACCCAAGCTCAAGCCGGCGACAGCCGAGGCAGTGGCGGCGCACCTGCAGCTGGATCTGCTGGACTGAAGTTTCTGCCTATGACAAGGCACTGTGCCATTAGTGTTTTTGACGGGTGTTTTTCTGGCGCCTCTGGTTCAATGGCCGCTGTTGATCCTTCGCAAGGACGAGAACTTCTATGGAAATCTCAGGCAACACCGCTTTTTATGCCGGGCTGAGTACCATTCAGACGGGGCAAAACCGCGTCGATGCGGCGGCCGGCCAGATCGCCAACAACACCATCGAGCGCTCGGTGACCAGCCAGTCGTCCGAGGTTCAGGTTGATCGCCTGCTGTCGGTGGATCGCAGCCAGCAATCGGACATGGCCAGCAACATGGTCGAGATGGCTCAAGGCAAGTTTCAAACGGAGCTGGGCGTTAGTGTTGCCAAGGCTTCCGATGAAGTGCTGGGTACGTTGATCGATACGTACGCGTGATCGAATCCAGTTGAGCTTTGCCAAACGCCGCGGCTGATCGCGGCGTTTTTCGTTGTAAGTCGTTCTTCCTCAACTAATCTTTTTTCCGCACGCACGACAGGTCATGCGTGCAGCGCCGCCGTGTGCGCGGCATTTGAAAAGTGTGAAGACGAACGGCAAAACATCGACCCTTGACAAGGTTTCGGCGTAAACGTATGTTTCAAACAACTGTTTGACCGTCACAACAAATTCCATGCGGTCGTTCATTCCCGGTTACATCAGCAGAGGTTTATCGCTATGCCTGACTACAAGGCCCCCTTGCGTGATATTCGCTTCGTTCGTGACGAGTTGCTCGGCTACGAAGCGCACTATCAGAGCCTTCCAGCGTGCGCAGATGCCACGCCGGACATGGTTGACGCCATCCTCGAGGAAGGCGCCAAGTTTTGTGAGCAGGTATTGGCACCGCTGAACCGCGTGGGCGATACCGAAGGCTGCACCTGGAGTGAGTCCGGCGTGAAAACCCCGACTGGCTTCAAAGAAGCCTACAAACAATTTGTCGAAGGTGGCTGGCCGAGCCTGGCTCATGACGTCGAGCATGGCGGTCAGGGTCTGCCTGAGTCGCTAGGCCTGGCGGTCAGCGAGATGGTCGGCGAAGCCAACTGGTCGTGGGGCATGTATCCGGGCCTCTCGCACGGTGCGATGAACACCATCTCCGAGCACGGCACCCCTGAGCAACAAAACGCCTACCTGACCAAACTGGTTTCCGGCGAGTGGACTGGCACCATGTGCCTGACTGAACCTCACTGCGGCACCGACCTGGGCATGCTGCGCACCAAGGCTGAGCCTCAGGCCGACGGATCCTACAAAGTGTCCGGCACCAAGATTTTCATCTCGGCCGGTGAACACGACATGGCCGATAACATCGTCCACATCGTACTGGCTCGCCTGCCGGACGCACCGGCCGGCACCAAAGGCATCTCCCTGTTTATCGTTCCCAAGTTCATGCCGAATGCCGATGGCACTGTCGGAGCACGCAACGCTGTGACCTGCGGCTCCCTCGAACACAAGATGGGCATCCACGGCAACGCCACGTGCGTGATGAACTTCGACGGCGCGACCGGCTTCCTGATCGGCCCGGCGAACAAAGGCCTGAACTGCATGTTCACCTTCATGAACACCGCACGCCTGGGCACCGCGCTGCAAGGTCTGGCTCACGCCGAGATCGGTTTCCAGGGTGGCCTGAAATACGCTCGCGACCGTTTGCAGATGCGTTCCCTGACCGGCCCGAAAGCGCCGGACAAAGCTGCTGACCCGATCATCGTTCACCCTGACGTACGCCGTATGCTGTTGACCATGAAGGCCTTCGCCGAAGGCAACCGTGCGATGGTCTACTTCACCGCCAAACAGGTCGACATCGTCAAATATGGCGTGGACGAAGAAGAGAAGAAGAAGGCCGACGCACTGCTGGCTTTCATGACGCCAATCGCCAAAGCCTTCATGACCGAAGTCGGTTTCGAGTCCGCCAACCACGGCGTGCAGATATACGGCGGCCACGGCTTCATCGCCGAGTGGGGCATGGAGCAGAACGTACGCGACAGCCGCATTTCGATGCTGTACGAAGGCACCACCGGCATCCAGGCACTCGACCTGCTGGGCCGTAAAGTGTTGATGACGCAAGGCGAGGCTCTGAAAGGCTTCACCAAGATCGTCCATAAGTTCTGCCAGACCAACGAAGGCAACGAAGCCGTTCAGGAATTCGTAACGCCGCTGGCTGCACTGAACAAAGAATGGGGCGAGCTGACCATGAAGGTCGGTATGGCGGCCATGAAAGATCGCGAAGAAGTCGGCGCGGCTTCCGTGGATTACCTGATGTACTCCGGTTATGCCTGCCTGGCCTACTTCTGGGCCGACATGGCCCGCCTGGCAGCCGAGAAGCTGGCAGAAGGCACCAGCGATGCGGCGTTTTACACCGCCAAGCTGCAAACGGCGCGCTTCTACTTCCAGCGCATCCTGCCGCGTACCCGTACGCACGTGGCAACCATGCTGTCGGGCGCCAACAACCTGATGGACATGAAAGAAGAAGACTTCGCTTTGGGTTACTAAGCCTTAACGCGGTCTGACAAAACCGCTGCGCCTTCGGGAGCAGCGGTTTTTTTATGCCCTCTGAAAACCTGCGGTCGGGTGCCTTGCGGTTATGCGAATCACCCAGCGCAAGAAGGCCGTTGCTGTCGCAGCACAACGATCTTTTTTGTAATCGCAGTGCCCATGGCCACCAGAGATAGTGGCCATGGGCGCCGTTCCCGCGGGCAAAGGCAAAAAACCTCGTCAAAACCCTCAGAAACTCAGCCTTGCGGCCGTTAAAGAGAGAGGCTGTGATCTGGATCACAATGGAGGTGCTTAACTGGCCACATTGCAGGCACAATGCCATCAACTGATTTGCCGGTCGGAGCTTTACCCTTGCCGCGTTCTTCCGCTGTACGTCTCAGCCATTTCCTGCCTTCCCTGCTGTTATTGCTAGCGGGGCTGGCGGCTGCGTACGTCAAAGACCTCAACGTGTTTTTCACTTCGCTGTTCAACGTGCTGCCGACACTGGTGCTGCTGTTGGGCGGCGCGTACTGCGCCGTTTACCGACGTCAACGTGAACTGTTTCTGATGGTCACGGTGTACATCGCCTACTTTTTGCTCGACACCCAGACCGATTATTACCGCGACAACGGCAAAGTCCGCGAGGACGCCGCCGTGGTGTTTCATTTGGTGTGTCTGTTATTGCCGCTGCTGTTCGGCCTGTTCGCCGCGTGGCAGGAACGCACGCACTTGTTCCAGGACATGGTCGCGCGGTTTGCCGTGCTGCTGGCGTTCGGTAGCGTGGCGCTGGGTCTGGAGCAAAGTTACCCGCAGGCCTTGCTGATGTGGCTTTCGGAAATCCGCTGGCCCGCATTGCACGGAGCGTGGATGAGCCTGATTCAGCTCTCCTATCCGGTGTTCATCTCGGCGTTTCTGTTGCTGGCCTGGCAATACTGGCGCAACCCGCGACCGCTGCACGCGGCACAACTGGTCGGGTTGCTCGGCGTGTTCTGGATGTTACCGAAAACCTTCATCCTGCCGTTCACCCTGAACATCATGTGCAGCCAGGTGATGTTGATGATTGCGGCGGCGGTTGCGCACGAAGCTTATCAAATGGCTTTCCGCGACGAACTCACCGGCCTCCCGGGGCGCCGCGCACTCAACGAACGCATGCAGCGTCTGGGCCGCAACTACGTGCTGGCGATGAGCGACGTTGACCATTTCAAGAAATTCAACGACACACACGGCCACGATGTTGGCGATCAGGTGTTGCGACTGGTCGCCGCCAAACTGTCGAAAATCAGCGGTGGCGGTAGGGCGTATCGCTACGGCGGTGAGGAATTTGCCCTGGTGTTCGCAGGCAAGACCCTCGAAGAATGCATGCCGCACCTGGAAGTCATCCGCGAGTCGATTGCGTCCTACAACATCCAGTTGCGCAACCAGGAAAATCGCCCGCAGGACGATCAACAGGGGCGCCAGCGCCGCGCCGGATCCGGCGCATCGAGTGTGTCGGTGACGGTGAGTATCGGTGTCGCCGAACGACTGGAGCAGCGCAATCCGGAGCAAGTGCTCAAATCCGCCGACGAGGCGCTCTACGCGGCCAAGGGCGCGGGGCGTAACTGCGTGGTGGCGTTCGGGCAAAACCGCCGGGGCGCGGTGCGCATGGAGGCGGCTGCGGGTTGAGTGATGACGGCGCATTCAGCGTCTGCACAATGATTGTGGGGCGTGGTGGCCGGCAGTAGGTTGAAGAAATCTGCTGACGGAGAAGCACCATGCCTGAGTACAAAGCCCCCCTGCGCGACATGCGCTTTCTGATCGACCACGTCTTCGATTTCCATGCTAACTACGCCGCGCTGGGCGCCCACGACGCCAGCCCCGACATGGTCAGCGCGATTCTCGAAGAGGGCGCGAAGTTCTGTGAGAACGTTCTGGCACCGCTCAATCGCAGCGGCGACGAAGAAGGCTGCCATTTCGACAACGGCGTGGTGACAACGCCTACAGGCTTCAAGGAGGCCTTCGCACAATACGTGGAGGGCGGCTGGCACGGCTTGGCGGCAGACCCGACTTACGGCGGCCAGGGTTTGCCGAGTTCGCTGGGACTGGTGATCAGCGAAATGGTCGGTTCCAGCAACACGTCCTGGGGCATGTACCCGGGCCTGACCCATGGCGCGATGTCGGCAATCCACGCCCACGGCACCGAGGCGCAGAAAAACACCTATCTGAGCAAACTCACCGCCGGCCAGTGGACGGGCACGATGTGCTTGACCGAAGCCCATTGCGGCACTGATCTGGGCATCATCAAAACCCGCGCCGTGCCTCAGGCCGACGGCAGCTATGCGGTCACCGGCAGCAAGATTTTCATCTCGGCCGGCGAGCATGACATGAGCGGCAACATCATCCATCTGGTGCTGGCAAAACTGCCGGATGCGCCGGCGGGCACCAAAGGCATTTCGCTGTTCATCGTGCCGAAATTTCTGCCGGATGCGGCGGGTGAGGCCGGGGAGCGCAACGGCGTGTCCTGTGGTTCTATCGAACACAAAATGGGCATCAAGGCCTCGGCCACTTGCGTGCTGAACTTCGACGCTGCCAAGGGCTTTCTGATCGGTGAGGCAAACAAGGGCCTCAACTGCATGTTCACCATGATGAACCACGCGCGGCTCGGCACGGGCATGCAGGGTTTGTGTCTGGGCGAAGCGAGTTTCCAGGGCGCAATCAAATACGCCAATGACCGCTTGCAGATGCGCTCGCTGACCGGCGCAAAAGCCCCGGACAAACCGGCCGACCCGATCATCGTCCACCCGGACGTGCGGCGCATGCTGCTGACCATGAAAGCCTTCAACGAAGGCAACCGCGCGCTGACTTACTTCACCGCACAACTGCTCGACGCTGCGCACCTGAGTGAAGACGCGACAGCGCGGCAGGACGCCGAAGACCTGCTGGCGTTTCTCACGCCGATCTGCAAGGCGTTCATGACCGACTCCGGCCTGGAAGTGACCAACCTTGGCATGCAGATCTTTGGCGGCCACGGTTTCATCCGCGAGTGGGGTATGGAGCAACTGGTGCGGGACTGCCGCATCGCGCCGATCTACGAGGGCACCAACGGTATTCAGGCGCTGGATCTGCTCGGGCGCAAAGTGCTCGGCAGCCAGGGCAAATTGCTGCGCGGCTTTACCAAAATCGTCCACAAACTCTGCGAGGCCAATGCCGGTCATGCGCAACTGAGTCCGTTCGTGGCGCAACTCGCCGAGCTCAATCAGCAGTGGGGCGAGCTGACCATGAAGGTCGGCATGGCGGCGATGAAAAATCCCGACGAAGTGGGCGCTGCCTCCGTCGATTACCTGATGTACAGCGGTTACATCATTCTCGGCTACTTGTGGTTGCGTATGGCGCTGGTGGCTCAGGCGCAATTGGAAGCGGGTGAGGGCGACGGTGATTTCTGCCGAGGCAAACTGGCGACGTGCGAGTTTTACTTCAAGCGGTTATTGCCGCGCACGGCGTCGCATCGGGCGGCGATTGAGGCGGGGAGTGATTGCCTGATGAAACTGCCGGCGGAGTTGTTTGCGCTTTAGGGAAAGTCAAAAAATCGCAGCCTGCGGCAGCTCCTACTGGAGGGGTCGCCTATAGGCTGCACTTTTTCATTGACCAAAAATAACAAACCGGTCACGAGTTGACCCTATGTGTCGCAAAAGTTGTTGGGGTACACTCGGGCCCAACGAAAGCACCATTCCCACGAATCACCTGTTTAGATCCTGCGAGGTTTGCCATGGCTGACTACAAAGCGCCGCTGCGCGATATGCGCTTCGTCCTCAATGAAGTGTTCGAGGTCGCCAAGCTCTGGGCGGAACTGCCTGCACTGGCTGACACCGTCGATGCTGAAACCGTCGAAGCGATTCTCGAAGAAGCCGGCAAAGTCACCAGCAAAAGCATCGCCCCCCTGAGCCGTGCCGCCGACGAAGAAGGCTGCCATTGGGCCGACGGTGCCGTCACCACACCGGCAGGTTTCCCGCAGGCTTATCAAACGTATGCCGAAGGCGGCTGGGTCGGGGTTGGCGGTGATCCAGCTTACGGCGGCATGGGCATGCCAAAGGCCGTTTCGGCTCAGGTCGAGGAAATGGTCAACTCCGCCAGCCTGTCGTTTGGTCTGTACCCGATGTTGACCGCCGGCGCCTGCCTGTCGATCAACGCCCACGCCAGTGAAGAGCTGAAAGCGGCTTATCTGCCGAACATGTATGCCGGCATTTGGGCCGGTTCCATGTGCCTGACCGAACCGCACGCCGGCACCGACCTCGGCATCATCCGCACCAAGGCCGAACCTCAGGCCGACGGTTCCTACAAAGTCAGCGGCACCAAGATTTTCATCACCGGTGGCGAGCACGATCTCACCGAAAATATTATTCATCTGGTGTTGGCCAAGCTGCCGGACGCGCCAGCGGGGCCTAAGGGCATTTCTCTGTTCCTCGTGCCGAAGTTCATGGTCAATGCCGATGGCAGCCTGGGCGCACGCAACCCGGCGAATTGCGGTTCGATCGAACACAAAATGGGCATTCAGGCGTCCGCGACCTGCGTGATGAACTTCGACGAAGCCGTCGGTTATCTGGTCGGCGAGCCGAACAAAGGCCTGGCCGCGATGTTCACCATGATGAACTACGAGCGTCTGGGCGTCGGCATCCAGGGTCTGGCCACCGGCGAGCGTTCCTATCAGAACGCCGTTGAATATGCCCGCGACCGTCTGCAGAGCCGTTCGCCGACCGGCGCGCAAAACAAGGATAAAGTCGCTGACCCGATCATCGTCCACCCGGACGTGCGTCGCATGTTGCTGACCATGAAGGCCTCGAACGAAGGCGGCCGCGCGTTCTCCACTTATGTGGCGATGCAACTCGATACCGCCAAGTTCAGCGAAGACGCCACAACTCGCAAACGTGCGGAAGATCTGGTCGCGTTGCTGACGCCGGTGGCCAAGGCATTCCTGACCGATTTGGGTCTGGAAACCACCGTCCACGGCCAGCAAATTTTCGGCGGCCACGGCTACATCCGCGAATGGGGTCAGGAGCAATTGGTGCGTGACGTGCGCATTACTCAGATCTACGAAGGCACCAACGGCATTCAGGCGCTCGATCTGGTCGGACGCAAGATTGTTGGCAGTGGCGGGGCGTTTTATCAATTGTTCGCTGATGAGATCCGTCACTTCACGACGACCGCCAACGCGGATCTTGCCGAGTTCACCAAGCCGCTGAACGATGCTGTCGGTACCTTGGATGAATTGACGGCATGGCTGCTGGATCGGGCGAAAACCAACCCGAATGAAATCGGCGCTGCTTCGGTCGAATATTTGCAGGCCTTCGGCTACGTTTCCTACGCCTACATGTGGGCATTGATGGCAAAAGCTGCGTATGGGAAAGAAAGTCAGGACGATTTCTACGCCAGCAAATTGGGCACCGCACGGTTCTACTTCGCCCGGCTGCTGCCGCGCATTCACTCTCTGAGTGCATCCGTTAAGGCTGGCAGCGAGTCGCTGTTCCTGCTGGACGCAGCGCAATTCTGATGAAAGCACGTCATGTAAGCATTCGCTTACATGACGTGCTGCTGTTCTCCCCTATGCGCAGATTGGATCCACGGCTAATCTCTGTTTCATGGACGTCGGGCAGGAAGCCCACTAGCAACAACACGGACACGTAGGATTCTGCCAGGGTGGCGGAGTGAAATGGATGTCAGGGAAACAGTCTGCAAAGCCCCGCTTCGGCGGGGTTTTCTTTTGTCTGGAGAAAAGTGTTCAGCTCAGGCCATTCAGCGGCGCGGCGGCTGGCAGTGGCACCTCTTCACGCTGCATGACTTCCTCCAGCAAAGCCCGCAGCAATGCCAACGACGCTTGCTGGCGTTGCACATCGCGGCACACCAACCCGACTTTCAGCGGCACCCTCGGTTCACTGATCGGTTTCCATAACAGTTCGCCATTGTCGTATTCGCGCTGCGAGCGACCGGGCAGCACCGTGACCAAGCGGGTGTGCGGCAGGCTGTCGAGAATCCCCACCATATTGTTCAACTCAGCCTGCACCTGCGGACGTCGCCCGAGATTGGCCAGTTGCGACTGCCAGATCTGGCGGATCTGAAACTCTTCTCCCAGCATCAGCATTGGCAGCTCGGCCGCCTGTGTCATTGACACTTTCTTGAATTCCCGCAATGGATGATCCGCCGGGATGACCAGCGTCAGTTCATCTTCGTACAGCAACACGCCCTGCAGGCCCGGCTGACGCGGTGGCAAATAACTGATGCCGATGTCGAGCGAGCCATTAAGCAAGCGCCGCTCGATTTCCAGCCCGGTCAATTCGTAAATCTGCACGACTAAATGCGGCTGCGCCTTGCGCACTCGTTCGAGCATTTGCGGCACCAGACTGGTGTGCACGGTTTGCAGGACACCGATTGCCAGTGTGCGCAACGCCTGGCCCTTGAAGTTGCCCAAGGCTTCCCGCGCCCGCTGCATACCGTCGAGCAACGGCAATGCGTGGTTGTATAAGGTGTGCGCAGCGAGAGTCGGCAACAGGCGTTTGCTGCTGCGTTCGAAGAGGGTGACATCAAGGTTTTGTTCGAGCTGGCGGATTTGTTGAGACAGAGCCGGTTGCGAGATCGACAGGCGTTCGGCGGCCCGTCCGACATGACCTTCTTCGTAGACCGCGACGAAATAACGCAGTTGCTTGAAATCCATAAGTGATTCTTATCGAAAGTGCTGGAAAATCGAAATGGTCTGGTGCCGTCAGTGCGCCTAGTCTAACCGCAACCACAGGCTTACAGGGCCGGAAAGCGCGATGACCAGCGTTTGCTTTGAGAGAGTTTATATAGGCAGTTCAAAAAACCTCAAACGAGGTTTTTGTTGATGAACATGTTCAGTTTGCGGCGTCATACGCCGAGCCTCGACGATTTGGCGATCGACGCCAGCCAAGCGCCGGATGATGACAGCTTGAGCGCAGATCACCTGATGCCCTGCGTCGAGCGCCCACAACAGGTGTTCGTCCGTGGCCAGGGTTCCTGGTTGTGGGACAGCAACGACCGCGCGTATCTGGATTTCTCTCAGGCCGGTGGCGCCAACAGCCTCGGCCACAGCCCGACGGCGTTGGTCAAAGCCATCGCCAGTCAGGCCCAGGCGCTGATCAATCCCGGTTTCAATTTGCACAATCGCGGCATGCTCAGTCTCGCCGAACGTCTATGTGCCAGCACCGGCAGCGATCAGGCCTATCTGCTCAACAGTGGCAGCGAGGCCTGTGAGGCGGCGATAAAACTGGCGCGCAAGTGGGGGCAACGGCATCGCAACGGCGCTTCGCGGATCATCGTTGCACGACAAGGCTGTCACGGTCGTAGTCTGGCGACTATGTCAGCGTCAGACAGTTGCAACCTGCACAACCGCTTCGCACCGCTGCTGCCGGGTTTTGATCGGGTGCCATTCAATGATTTGCCGACGCTGCACGCGGCGGTGGATGCGCAGACCGTAGCGATCATGCTTGAGCCAATCCAGAGCGATGCTGGCGTCATTCCTGCCACCGAGTTGTACCTCAAAGGCGTCGAACATCTGTGCCGTGAATTGGGGATCCTGTTGATCCTTGATGAAGTGCAAACCGGCATCGGCCGTTGCGGCGCGCTGCTCGCCGAACAATCCTATGGCGTGCGAGCCGATATCGTCGTGCTTGGCAAGGGACTCGGCGGCGGCGTGCCCTTGGCGGCGCTGCTGGCCCGGGGCAAGGCGTGCTGTTTCGACGTCGGCGAGCTCGGCGGCACCCACCACGGCAACGCCTTGATGACCGCTGCGGGCCTGGTCGTCCTCGACAGCGTTCAAGATCGTACGTTTCTTGAGCAGGTCAACGACAACGGCCAGCACCTGCGCGAAGGTCTCGCTCGTCTGTCCCATCGCTACGGCCATGGCGAACTGCGCGGTCAAGGCTTGTTCTGGGGACTGAGCCTGTCCGAAGATTCAGCAAATGCTGTGGTCAGTGCCGCATTGCACGAAGGCCTGCTGCTCAACGCCCCGCAAGCCGACAGCCTGCGCTTCACCCCGGCGCTGACTGTCAGCAAAACCAACATCGACGAAATGCTTCTGCGCCTGGCCCGCGCTTTCTCCCGCGTGCGCACCGCGCAACTTCAATGCAAGAAAGGCATTGCCGTCTGATCGGAACCGTCCTGTCCGAATTCCCGAACCGTCTCGCGGTATAACGCACGCCCCATACCTGATTCTTTTGGTGTGGGGCGTTTTTTTGTGGCTGGATTTTGCCGGGCGCGGATTGGCGGTTGCGAGTTGTTTGCGCCAATGGTTTTTTAAAGCGCACTCGCAGGGACTGCGGTTTCCGAATTCGATGAATCCTGCCTGGCAACGGTGCCAGAGGCGTTTGCTGCGCAGGAGATCAAGGCGTTGCGTGAACGTAACAATGTCAGTCAGCCGGTGTTTGCGCGGTATCTGAACACCAGCGCCTCGACGATCAAACAATGGGAGGGGGTGATAAGCACCCCAGCGGAATGGCGTTGAAGTTGCTGAGTATCGTGAAGACGCACGGTCTGCAGATTCTTGCCTGAATCAATGTACTGAACCCTGACAAACGCCAAAGGTCATTAGCGTGTATGGCTCATTTGAGCCAACCCCTCAAGGAGCACGCTCATGGACTTTATCCGCATCATCATCGCCATTCTGTTGCCGCCGCTGGGTGTGTTTTTGCAAGTAGGTTTCGGCGGCGCGTTCTGGCTGAATATTCTGCTGACTTTGTGCGGTTACATCCCCGGGATCGTGCATGCGGTGTACATCATTGCCAAGCGCTGAGTGCTGCGGCATCTGATGGTCGCCTTCGCGAGCAGGCTCGCTCCTACAGGGGAAGTGTGAGCAAGATAAATCCCCTGTGGCGCGAGCCTGCTCGCGATAGCTCAATCCGCCACACCCATTACCGTTCTATAGAACTTCCACTCGTATTCCAGCGCATGCGCCTGATTCTCCGCCCGGCGGAAGCCGTGGCGTTCATCGGCGTAGTAGTGCGCTTGGACCGGGATGCCGTTGTTTTCCAAGGCTGTGACCATGTCACGGGTCTGCTGCGGCACGACCACGGCGTCGAGTTCACCTTGAAAGAAAATCACTGGTACGCGGATATTACCGGCGTGCAGTAGCGGCGTTCGGGCGGCGTAGCGTTCGGCGTCCTCAACCGGATCACCGATCAGCCAGTCCAGGTAATCGCCCTCGAACTTGTGTGTCGCGCGGCCCAGTGTAACCGGATCACTGACGCCGTAGAGGCTGGCGCCCGCGCGGAACACCTGATGAAACGCCAGTGCGCACAACGTCGTGTAGCCACCTGCGCTACCGCCGCGAATGAACGCACGCTCGCCGTCGATCATTTTGCGGTCGGCCAGGTATGCCACCACCGCGCAGGCGTCTTCGACATCCACCTCGCCCCAACCCAGCTGTAACGCTTGCCGGTACGCCCGGCCATAACCGCTGCTGCCACGGTAGTTGAGATCGGCGACGGCGAACCCACGCTGCGTCCAATACTGGATGCGCGGGTCGAGCATCGGGTAGCACGCCGATGTCGGGCCACCGTGAATGAACACCACCAGCGGCGGCTTTGTTTCGCCGTTCATCGCCGGGTAAAAGAAACCATGTGCTTCGCCCGAGCCACTGGGATAACGCAGGGTTTGCGGACGGCTGATGCGTTCGGCCGACAGCGGCGCATTGCCGCCGGCCAGCACGGTGACGTCGTGAGACCCGCGATCAATGGCAATCACCGCCGAAGGACTGACCGGCGAGGCGGCGATGCAGTAGATAAACTTTTCATCCAGCGCCAGATGCCGGAAACGGCTGTAATTGCCCGAGAAGTCCTCACCTTCAAGTCCCAGATGGCCAAAGCCGCCCTCACTCCACGTCGCCAGATAGCTATTACCCACCGGCAGCCAGGTGCAACCGCCCAGTTGCCACGGTGCCGGCGCGTGATCGGCCTCGGCGCTGCTCAGTGCTTGCAAGCCCTGCGTTGATTCGACCCACGGTTGCCAGAATCCGCCACGGTCGGTCAGGCAGAAAAGCCGTCCGTCAGCACCGAAGCGCGGTTGTTGAACAGATTCTTCAGCGGCGTTACCCGCCACGCAACGAGGCGCGGCAAACTCACCATCGGCCAACCGCTCAGCGACCATCAGACGAGTCGACGTCCACGGCTGATGCGGGCGACTCCATTCAATCCACGCCAATCGCTGCCCATCCTCACTGATGGTCGGCGCCGCATAAAAGTCCGCACCTTCGGCGAGCAAATGCCGTTGACCACCGGCCAGATCAATCGCCACCAGTCGATGACAATCAAACTGTTCCTCGACCGCCAATACCTGGCCGTGAGCGAACCGCAGATCACCGTAACGGCAGTCACCCAGGGTCAGCGCTTCGGGCTCGCCGCCCAGGGTTTGGCGATAGAGCTGCTGATCCGTCTCATTGACGAAAACCACCCCGTCAGCGGTCAGACAAAACGCGCCGCCGCCATATTCGTACACCCGACTGCGCACACTGAAACCATCCGGCGTCAGGCATTTTGCCTCACCGTCACGCCAATGCCAGATCCGGCACGCGGCGTCGACGGGACGGTATTCGTTCCAGAACAAGCCGTTGTCGCCGAGTTGCAGCTCGGCAAAGTCCACCCCGGCGGCAACGGCGGCAGTGGCGCTGAAAGGCTCAGCCTTTGGCGATGAGGCGCGAGTTTCGTTCATTGCGGAAGGCCAGTTGTTCGATGGTTTGAGTGGCGTGCTCGGCTTCTTCGCGTGCCTTGAGGATTACGCCGTGCTGTTCTGATTTGCTACACACCGGATCGGCATTACTCGCGTCACCCGTGAGCATGAACGCCTGGCAGCGGCAGCCGCCGAAGTCCTTTTCCTTCTCGTCGCAGGAGCGGCACGGCTCAGGCATCCAGTCGTAACCGCGAAAGCGATTGAAGCCGAACGAGTCGTACCAGATGTGCTGCATTGTGTGGTCGCGGACGTTGGGAAATTGTACCGGCAGCTGTCGGGCGCCATGACAGGGCAGGGCGGTTCCGTCCGGGGTGACTGTAAGAAAAATGCTACCCCAGCCGTTCATGCAGGCTTTCGGGCGCTCTTCGTAGTAGTCCGGTGTCACGAAAATCAGCTTGCACGGATGCCCTTCGGCTTCCAGTTTGGCGCGGTATTCGTTGGTGATGCGTTCGGCACGCACCAGTTGTTCCTTGGTCGGCAACAACCCGACGCGGTTGAGCTGCGCCCAGCCGTAGAACTGGCAGGTGGCGAGTTCGACGAAGTCCGCTTCCAAAGCGATGCACAGCTCGATGATGCGGTCGATTTTGTCGATGTTGTGCCGATGGGTGACGAAGTTCAGCACCATCGGATAGCCGTGGGCTTTCACCGCGCGGGCCATTTCCAGCTTTTGCGCGAAGGCTTTTTTCGACCCCGCGAGCAGGTTGTTCACTTGCTCGTCACTGGCCTGGAAGCTGATCTGGATGTGATCGAGACCGGCCTTCTTGAAGTCGCTGATTTTCTGCTTGGTCAGACCGATGCCGGAGGTGATCAGGTTGGTGTAGAAACCCAGTTTGCGCGCCTCGCCGATCAGCTCGGCCAGATCCTGGCGCACCAGCGGTTCGCCGCCGGAAAAGCCCAGTTGCGCCGCGCCCATTTCCCGCGCCTCTTTGAACACCTTGATCCACTGCTCGGTGCTCAGCTCTTTGCCTTGCTCGGCGAAATCCAGCGGATTGGAGCAATACGGGCATTGCAGCGGGCAGCGGTACGTCAGCTCGGCAAGCAACCACAGCGGCAGGCCGATTTCGGGTGTGGGCGGTACTTGCACCGATGAGTCAGGCAAGTTCGATCCAGTGCTGCGCACGGGCAACCTCCATGAATTGCTCGATGTCTTCACCGAGTTCAGGCACGCCGGGGAACTGCTCGTCGAGTTGGGCGATGATGGCCGCGACATCCCGCTCGCCGTCGATCAGACCACCGATCAGCGCGGCGCTGTCGTTGAGTTTGATCATCCCTTCCGGATAGAGCAGCACGTGGCCCTTTTGCGCCGGCTCGTACTGGAAACGATAGCCGGGACGCCAGGTCGGGGTTTTGCTGCGGTCGAAACTCATAAGGTGATTCCTTTATGCCAGACCCGTTCTGCTGTGACGCTGTGATACGGCGGGCGGTTCAGTTCGTAGGCCATGCTCATGGCATCGAGCATGCTCCAAAGGATGTCCAGTTTGAACTGGAGAATTTCCAGCATGCGCTCTTGGCCTTCGCGGGTCGTGTAGTGCTGCAACGTGATCGTCAGGCCATGCTCAACGTCGCGGCGCGCCTGACCGAGGCGGGTGCGGAAATATTCATAACCGGCCGGGTCGATCCACGGGTAATGCTGCGGCCAGCTGTCGAGGCGCGACTGGTGGATCTGCGGTGCGAACAGTTCGGTCAGCGAGCTACTGGCGGCCTCCTGCCAACTGGCGCGGCGGGCGAAATTGACGTAAGCATCGACGGCGAATCGCACGCCAGGCAGCACCAGTTCCTGAGAACGCAGTTGATCCGGGTCGAGGCCGACAGCCTCGCCGAGGCGCAACCAGGCTTCGATGCCACCGTCTTCACCGGGCGCGCCGTCGTGGTCGAGCAGGCGCTGGATCCACTCGCGACGGATCTCGCGATCCGGGCAGTTGGCAAGAATCGCCGCGTCTTTCAGGGGGATGTTCACCTGATAGTAGAAGCGGTTGGCGACCCAGCCCTGAATCTGCTCGCGGGTGGCGCGCCCCTCGTACATCGCCACATGATACGGGTGATGAATGTGGTAATAGGCGCCCTTGGCGCGCAGGGCCGCTTCGAATTCAGCGGGGGACATCGGGGTGTCGGTCATTGCGGTTCTCCGGGGAACAACCGTTGGAATCTTGGATGTCTGTACAGACGTCATCGCTGGCGAGCCAGCCCACAGGTTTCGTGTACGCCACAGAACATTGTGGGAGCTGGCTTGCCAGCGATAGGGCTATCCGTTACAGCACAATACTCATGCCATCAAAGGCCACTTCAACATCACGCCGCGCCAGTTCGGCACGTTCCGGCGAATCTTCATCGAGAATCGGGTTGGTGTTGTTGATGTGTATGAGGATTTTGCGTTGTTCGGGCAATCGCTCAAGCACTTCGAGCATGCCGCCGGGGCCGTTCTGCGCGAGGTGGCCCATCTCGCGCCCGGTGCGGGTGCCGACGCCGCGACGTTGCATTTCATCGTCGTCCCACATCGTGCCGTCCACCAGCAGGCAGTCGCTGGCGGCCATGATTTCGAGCAGCGGCGCGTCCACCTTGCCCAGGCCCGGCGCATAAAACAGTTTGCCGCCGGTCTTCAAGTCTTCGACGATCAGGCCAATGTTGTCGCCCGGATGCGGATCGAAGCGGTGTGGCGAATAAGGCGGCGCGGCGCTGCGCAGTGGCAGCGGGGTGAAACGCAGGTTCGGGCAGGCGGCGACGGTGAAACTCTGGTCGAGTTCGATGCGGTTCCAGTCCAGCCCGCCATTCCAGTGCGTCAACATGGTGAACAGCGGAAAACCTGTGCTCAGGTCTTCATGAACCATGTCCGTGCACCAGACCTGATGCGGGCAGCCCTCGCGCAAGCTCAGCAGACCGGTGGTGTGGTCGATCTGACTGTCCATCAAAATGATCGCGCTGATGCCGGTGTCGCGCAGGGCTCGGCCCGGTTGCATCGGAGCGAAACTTTGCAACTGCGCGCGGATGTCCGGCGAAGCGTTGCACAGCACCCAGTTCACGCCGTCATCGGAGATTGCGATGGACGATTGGGTGCGGGCGTGGGCATTCAGGCTGCCGTCACGAAAACCTGCGCAGTTGACGCAGTTGCAGTTCCACTGCGGAAAACCACCGCCGGCGGCGGAACCCAGAATCTGGACAAACATGAGCGCTCCATCATTTCAACGCTGAAAATAAAAACGCCCCGGCGAGCCGAGGCGTTGCACTGCAATTTTCTAGAAGCAGAACTCAGCGGCTGGCGAAGTACATGGTGACTTCGAAGCCGATGCGCAGGTCGGTGTAGGCTGGTTTTGTCCAAGACATAAATGACTCCTTCTTCAGGTGGGTGGGATAGCGCTATCCATAGGTATAGTCCACGGCAGCACTGGGATGTTCCATTTAGATAGGCTGCTATGTTACTCAAAATTTCAGGGGGATTGCCCGTGAAACTTTGAGAAAGCTCGTTGCAGCGTCGGTAATGATCATTTTGCCGCTTGCCATGGGGCGCCCGGTGTCGGGGAAGTCGCTAGACAGCGCCAACCGCCAGCGGCGTCGATCAATTGTTGAGCACTGGCGAGCAGCTTGGCGCGATCCAGTTGGCCCAAAGCGCTGGCGAGCTGCGACAGATATTCCGACGAGTGGCCCGCAAGTTTGGCCTGCCAGAGCAACTCGGCCGCCTCCTTGAACGACAGGTTCCGTTCATCAATTTGATCCGCCAAGGCCTGGCGCTGCTCGCTCAGGCTCGAATCATCGAGATTGCCGATGATCGCCGGCAAGCTGTCGACAACCTGCTGAAGATGTTCAAGCAGCGCCGCAGGCGCAACATTCGGCGACTGCACGCCGAACAGGATTCCCGTCTGGCCATGAATCTGGCGCAGCGAACTGAACACCGCGTAGCCCAATTGCAGTTCTACCCGCAGGCGCTGATAGAACGGTGTCTGGATCAAATGCGCGAGCAGACGCCAAGCCGCTTCGTCGGCGATTGCACGGCTGGCTGTCGGGCAGAACAGCAAAATAGCGTGTTCGGTGGAGGTGCAGTCGATTTGATCCCACAGTCGCAGGCCACTGATTGCGGCGGGCGCGGGCAATTGATTGTCGGGCACACCGGGAATCCGGCTGAGTGCCAGGCCCATCGCCGCCTGGGTCTGGTGACTGAGACCAAGCGCCAGTCCGTCCCAACGCGCCGTTGTCCACAGGCTTGGGGTGTCAACGACAGTCGCCGCCGGTTCAAGACAATGGTCGGGAAGAACTTGGAGCAACTGACGGATCGGTATCAACAACGTTTGCGGCGCCTGTTTAACGGAATCGGCGTCAGGTTGCGTGAGAATTTTCAGCGCGTGTTCCAGGACACCGGGCATCAGTTCCTGAAGCCCGGTCAGTTTCAGCACGCACTGGTTTCCCGCGCAGGTGAAGGACAATTCGACGCCGGCCTGGCGCGCGTCCTCAATAATCTCTTCAAGTCGATATTGCAGATCAGCGTCGGGCGCCCGCGCCAATACCCAGCGCACGTACACGGCGCCTTCGCTGGTGTTGTCCGGCAAAACCTGGCTGAACTGCATCGCTGAATGTTCCCGACGATTGCGCGAACGATCCTGAGCGAAGGTGCGCAAACCACGGTGAGCGCTGGTCTGGCCGCGAATCAGGCCGGCGTTGGCCGGTGGCTCGGTGGATCGCAGGAAGGGGTTGGCGCCCGGCAATTGCCAGTGAGTGCTGAAGTTATCCACAGCGCCCATTTCTTTTAGGATTTGTTTCAATGCGGCGACGGCGGATTCGGACAGGCTCGAATCTTCAAGCCGCGCCAGTTGCAGAGCGCCGCTCACCTGTTGCTGACGTTGCAGCAATGTTGCGTATTCTTCGCGCAGTGCAGGCCAGTCCTGCCGCGCGGCGAAGAAGCCGAGCCAGTCCAGTAGCTGTTCGCCAATGACGGTGGCCGACTCGGCATTCGCCGTGAACTGGATGTGCAACAGTGCTTGTCTGGCAAAGCGATACAGTGGCTTGGCTATCACGCCCTCGGCGAGGTTAAGTTGCTGCAAATGAGCGTGTAATCCACCGGGTTTCGGGCTGTTGATCCAGTGACACAAAAATGCCAATGCGTCGCCCGCCGAGTCCGGCAGGTTTTCGAACGCGAACAGCCAATTGACCTGGCGCTCGGTGGCCTGTTGATAACTTTTCGGCGGGCCATCCATCAACGGAACGGTAGCGGCTTGCGAGAACTTATCCCCAACCGGCAGCCCGGCTGCGAACTGTTCTGCCAACAAACGCAACGCCTCCAGGCTCTGCGGCCCGGTCAAGCTCAGAGTCATTTGTCCGGTGCGGTAAAACTGTTGATGAAAGTCCTTCAGTGCTTGCTGAAACGCCGGATTGTCCACCGGCAGGCTGTCACGATTGCCGGCATGGAATCCGCGCAGTGGATGCGCCGCCGACAGGCCGTCATACAATGCCATTTGCTGTTGCGCCGTGGCGTCCTGCGACCAGGCAACAAATTCCGCCTGCAGCACTTCCCGTTCCCGCAACTGATCGTCCAAATTCATACGCGGGTGGGCGAGCATGTCTGACAGACGCTCAAGCCCTCCGGCGAAGGCTCGGGTCGGCAATTCAAAGAAGAAATCAGTGGTTCGTTCGCGAGTGCTGGCGTTTACCTGCCCGCCATGACTTTGCACGTAGGGCATCAGCCCTTGGGTCGCAGGAAAACGCTCGGTGCCGAGAAACAGCAGGTGCTCAAGAAAGTGCGCCAGCCCCGGCCACGCCAACGGCACGTCATGACTGCCGGCCGCGACCCGCAACGCTGCTGCGCTGCGCTTGAGGTTCGGCGCATGACGCAAGATCACGCGCAAGCCATTGGCGAGGGTTTCTGAATGGGGGCGAAGGTGAGTCGGCGCAGGCATGGGCACTTCCAGAGCAGTGAAGTGCCAATGCTAGCGGATTAGCGCTTGTTCAGCGCGCCGTAAAGCTGCGGGCGGCGGTCTTGCAGGTAACGGTTGGCCGCGCGGGAGTCGTTCATCAACTGACGATCCAGTTCACCGACGATCAAGGCTTCATCCAGACCGGCCTGGGCGATTCGGCTGCCATCCGGCGCGGCGATGCTGCTTTGGCCGCAATAATGGATATCGTCTTCGCTGCCGCAATAGTTGGCATACGCCACGTAGCACTGGTTTTCAAAGGCGCGGGAGCGGACAGTAACGTCGGCGATGAACTCAAAGGGAATCATGTTGGCCGTCGGCACCAGAATCAGCTCGGCACCTGCCAGCGCCAGACGACGGGCGTTCTCCGGGAACTCCAGGTCATAGCAAATCAGGAAACCGAGCTTCCAGCCGTTGAGCTCGACAAGGGGGAAATCATCGTCGCCCGGGCTGAACATCGCCCGGTCGAGATCGCCGAACAGATGCGTCTTGCGGTAATTGCACAGACGCTCGCCATGCGCGTCGATCAACTGCACGGCGTTGTAAATCTGCCCATCGGCGGTGCGCTCGGGGTAGCCATACAAAATCGCCATCCCGGCCGCTTTGGCGATCCGGCCAATCTGCTGCGCCCATTCACCGTTATAGACCTCGGCCAGCGTGCTCACGGCCTCGGCGCCAATGTTGTAGCCGGTCATGAACATCTCCGGTAACACGAGCAAGTCGGCGCCGTGAGCCTCCATGGCCAGCTGATGCAAGCGATGAAGGTTGGCGGCAGGATCAAGTGCCAACGGCGGACATTGGTAAAGGGCTACACGCATCGGGATTCCTCTTACTCGGGCAGGGCGATAGGGCCGATGTCTTTGAACACATCACCGGGGCCCGGGTTCTCTTTATGTGTAACACCGCCGAAATGTTTCATGATCCCCCACACTGCATTGAGCGATGTTTGCACCGCGCCTTCGACCCACGCCGGCGTCCACGATACGTCATCGCCAGCGATGAAAATCCCGCGTTGCTCGGCGGGCATCTCGTCCTGCATGAAGTGCGCATACATGCGCTGGTTGTAGCGATAGTGACCGGGCAGGGCGCCTTTGAAGGCACCAAGGAAGTGTGGATCGGCTTCCCATGACACGGTAATCGGATCGCCGATGATGCGGGCGGCGATGTCGACTTTCGGGTAAATCTTCTTCAGCGCGTCCAGCGCCAGTTTCACGCGTTTCTCCACCGGGTGCGGAAGCATCTTCAGCGCGTCGCTCATCCACGAGTACGACAGACAGATCACGCCGGGTTTGTCGTCACCGTTGTCGAACAGGTAGGTGCCGCGGGTCAGGCGATCGGTAAGGGTCATGCTCATGAGGTCACGGCCGGTTTCAGGATCCTTGTCCTTCCAGAACGGCCGATCGACCATCACGAAGGTCTTCGACGACTGCATATAGCGGGTGCGGTCGAGGGCCATCCACATCTTTTGCGAGAACAGGGTTTCGTCGCATTCGATCTGCGTGGTCAGCAACCAGCTCTGGCACGTGGTCAGTACGGCGGCGTATTCGCGGGTGTCACCGTTGTTGTCGGTCACGGCGAAACGGCCGTCCGGAGCGTGGGCGATTTTCTTCACGCCGGAACGTGGCGCGCCCCGGTGCAGCGACTTCAGGCTGGTGCCTTGTGGCCAGTGCACGCAGCGCTCCGGCACATGACGCCAGATGCCTTGTGGAACCTGTTCAACGCCGCCGACCACCAGATGCTGGTGATCGTCGCAGTTGGTCATCACGACACGGAAGATTTCCAGCATCGAGTTGGGAAAGTCCGAATCCCAGCCACCGGTGCCAAAACCGACCTGACCGAAGACTTCGCGGTGATGGAACGACAATTTGGCGAAGGCCTTGGACGTGGCAACGAAATCGTAGAACGTGCGGTCGTCCCACAGCGGCACCAAGGTGTTCCACAACTCCTTGAGGCGCGGCACATCGCGCTCGCGAATGGCTTGCTGGATATCGGAGAACTGGGAACCGGCCTCCAGCGCATCCGCCCAAGCGTCAGCCACTTCCTGGAACAGTGCAGGAAGATCCGCCAGTTTCTGTGCGTAATGGGTTTTGCCTTCGAGGTCGATCACGGTGCTGCCGGAGGCCGGCGTCAGCGGGTTCGGGAAGGGTTTCGTTTCCAGACCGAGTTTATCGACGTAGTGATAGAACGCGGTGGAAGACACCGGGAAACGCATGCCGCCCAGTTCGGCGACGATGCCGTCGGTGCCGTTAAACGCCTGCGAGCGCAAGCGTCCACCCATCTTCGATGCTTCGTAAACCACCGGTTTAAGGCCGAGCTTCATCAGTTCGTAAGCCGCCACGAGCCCGGCGATGCCCGCGCCGACAATCGCCACTTCGGCGCCATGATTGTGCTCGGGAATACTGCCGAGACCGGCCGGGTGTTCGATCCAGTCGTCAAAGGCAAATGGAAAGTCCGGGCCGAAAACCGTGACTGGTTTTTTACCGTCTGCCGGGTGGCGATTGTTCTTGTTCATGACTGACCTTACTGGCGACTCGAAGCGGGATGCGCGTCTGAGTATAGGAAAAGATGCCAGCCATTCTAGGGAGCCCGGTGCACGTTAATAAGACGCAAAGTGTCGTCGTTTTGCTATTTATCAAGTCAATGTGACGATGCAAAGCTACACACCGACCTCTATAGGAGCGGCCGGCTCGCGAAGAGGCGCTGTTACTCAATCAAGAAATATCAGCCGGAAAAGATCAGACCGGCTGCCCCCGGTCAATCTTGCTACTCAAAATAATAGACGTCGTGGTCTTCTCCACTCCATCCACACTGCCGATCTGATCCAGCAACTGATCCAGTTGCTCCGGCGAATCCGTACGCAACCACGCCACGTAATCGAATTCGCCACTCACCGCACACAGCTGCTGCACCTGCGCCATCGCACTCAACCGGCGCAACACCTCTTTGCCGGAACGCGGCTGCACCTTGATCCCGACATACGCTTGCAAACCGCCATCGACCACACGCTGGCCGAGGCGCACGCCGTAACCGGTGATTACTTTGGCTCTCTCCAGCCGCGCGAGCCGCGATGTCACGGTGGTGCGCGCGATGCCCAGTTGCCGGGCGAGCATCGCCACACTTTCGCGGGCATTGATTTGCAGGGCGGCGATCAACTGGCGGTCGATTTCATCGAGCGCGGGTGGGCGAGTGTCGGGCAAGGGCGGCTCCAGTGGCGCGGGTTGGTGGCGTCGCATGTTACAGAGTTGCGTGGTGTTGTCTTGGCTGTAATCTCGCTGGCGTTTACGCATAAAAATCACGGACGTTCATACGCAGTCGTTAAATGGGCCGCGCCCGGGCAAGATTAACGCATGAATCATCACCTGCGATGCGCTCCGGATCCCTGTGCGGATCGTTGGCTTCCCGTCCGATACTAATTTCGGACGCGTCTTACATCTTCAGGTTTTTACTGTTGGATACGGGCGGGCGTTTGGCCGACGGTGAAACCGAATCAAGGAAGAAGAGCGATGCCCCGTGGGCAATGGAGGACGCGGGCATTTATGAGCGCTAGGTGATTCGCGGGCACACAAAACTGATCCGCTGAAAATTCAGGGTGGACACTTTGTGGACATTTAGCGTCTCGATGCCGGAAAAACTAAAGCCAATCAGGTCTACAGAAACGCGAAAGCCGCGCAATGCGCGGCTTTCAAAGTGGTGGGCCCACACGGACTTGAACCGTGGACCAAAGGATTATGAGTCCTCTGCTCTAACCAACTGAGCTATAGGCCCTCAGTAGGTCGCGGATTATAACGACGGTTTCTCGGCTGTGCTATCCGAAAAGTCTGAAACCGCTATACGAAGAAACGTCGCGGCGAATTCTTCTGCTGGCAGTGGCAGGCTGACGATGTAGCCCTGGATCTGTTCGCAGCCCTCGGCGGCGAGAAATTGCTGCTGGGCTTCGGTTTCCACACCTTCGGCGATGACGGTGAATTGCATGCTGCGGCCCAGCGCGATGATGGCACGGACAATCGCCGCGTCATGGGGGTCGTCGGGCAAACCGCGGACGAAAGACTGGTCAATCTTGAGGATGTCCAGCGGCAGCCGTTTGAGGTAACTGAGCGAGGAATAGCCGGTGCCGAAGTCATCGATGGCCAGTTGCACGCCCAGGTGTTTGAGCTGATGCAGCACCGCCAGCGCTTCTTCCGCCTGGCTCATGATGAAGTTTTCGGTAATTTCCAGTTGCAGTAAATCCGGCTCCAGACCGTTGTCCTTGAGCAGTTGCTCGATGCGACCAAGCAGGTTCGGCTGGCGCAGTTGCGCCCCGGCGAGGTTGACCGACAGTGGGCCCAGACTGTCGTAGATCTGGTTCCACTCGAACATTTGCCGGCAAGCGGTTTCGAGCACCCAGTCACCGATCTGCAGGATCATGCCGTTCTCTTCAGCCAGCGGAATGAAGTGCTCTGGCGGTACTTCACCGAAGGTCGGGTGGCGCCAGCGAATCAGTGCTTCGGCGCCGACCAGACGATGGTCGTCGAGGCTGATTTTTGGCTGATAGCAAAGATGCAGTTCGTTGCGCTCGATAGCTCGCCGCAGCTCATGCTCCAGTGCTACGCGTTCGCTGGCCTGGGCAGTGAGGTCGCGGGTGTAGCTCTCGACGCGATTGCGGCCCTTGGCCTTGGAGCGATACATCGCCGCGTCGGCGTTTTTGACCAGCGTGGCGACATCGCTTCCGTCGCGTGGATAAAGGCTGGAGCCGATGCTGGCGCTGATGAAGAACTCGTGCTCACCGGCCTGAAACGGTGCGCCGAAGCAGTTAAGCAGCTTGGTCGCGATGTTGTCAGCGTCGCTGGGTTGCTGCAAACCGGGCAATAGAATGATGAATTCGTCCCCGCCCAGGCGCGCGACGGTGTCGATATCGCGCAGTTGCTCCTTGAGGCGCACGGCGATGCCTTTGAGCAGTAGGTCGCCGACCGGGTGGCCGAGGCTGTCGTTGATGTGTTTGAAACGGTCGAGGTCTAGAAAAAGCACTGCGCCCTGGCCGCCGTTTTCCTGCTGATTGTTCAGCGCCATGTGTAAGCGACTCTCGAACAGCGTCCGGTTTGGCAGCCCGGTGAGGGGGTCGTGGTGCGCCTGATAATCGAGTTTGGCCTGGGCATGTTTAAGGCTGGAAATATCGGCGAACACCGCGACGAAGTGGGTGATGAATTTGTCGCGGTTTCGCACGGCGCTGATGGTCAGCCAGCTTGGGTACAGCTCGCCGTTCTTACGCCGGTTGGAAATCTCACCCTGCCAATGACCTTCATCCGTCAGCTGATGCCACATTGCCGCGTAAAACGCGCTGTCATGCAGACCCGAGGCGAGCAGGCGTGGTGTGTGGCCGAGCGCTTCGCTTTCGCTGTAACCGGTGATCTCGGTAAACGCACGATTGACCGCGCTGATGTGTTGTTGGGTGTCGGTGATTAACACGCCTTCGGCGGTGCTTTCGAACACCGTGGCGGCTTGTTGCAGTTTTTCCTGCATCAAATGGCGCTCGGTGATATCCCGGGCAATCGTCAGCATGCAATCTTCATCGCCGATCGGCAGCGGTCGTGCAGACACTTCACAGAGACGGATCTGCCCATCGCTGCGGCGGATGTGGCAGCTGTAGTCGCGGACGAAACCATCGCGATGCAGCAAGTCGAGCATGTGTTTGCGTTCGTTGAGGTTGACCCAGATGCCCAGATCCAGCGCCGAGCGATCCACCGACATTGCGCTGTTGAACCCGGTAATGCGGCTGAAGCCTTCGTTGACTTCCAGCAGCAAACCGTCACGTTGGCGAGATAGCAGCAAGCCGTCAGGCGAGGCATGGAAAGCCTTGGCGAATTTTTCTTCAGACGTTTGCAGTTGTTGCTGGGTTTCTTTGAGTTGAGTGATGTCGCGAACCACGACGACCAGCGCCGGTATAGTGTCGAGGTCGAACGGCTCGGCGGAGATCAGGCCGGTAAACACTTGGCCGTTGTTGCGGCGAAAAGGCATCTCCAGGTTGCGAATACTGCCGGCTTGCAGACGTTGCAACAGGCCGGGCCCGACGCTGGGAACGCCCCAGATGTTGAGGTCGGTGGCGGTCTGGCCAATGACGTCTTCGGCTTTCAGCCCGATTTGCTCCTCGAACGCTTCATTTACCTCGAGCAGGCAGCCATCGGACAGGCGTGCAATCACCAGAATATCCGGGCATTGCTGGAAGACCGAGGCAAATTTCTGTTCCGACTGGCGCAGCGCCTCCTCGGTGCGTTTGGCTTCACTGATGTCGATCATCAGGCCGCGCATCACCGGCTCATGGCCATGTTCGATCAGGCTGACAATGTCGCGCACCCACAAGCAGCGGCCATCGGCAGTGATTACCCGATAATCGAGACTGTGGTCGCGTCCGGCCAGTGTTTCGTGGTCGCAAAAGCTCTGGGCTCGGGTCAGATCCGCCGGGTGAATGATGTTGCGCCAGAAGCCCGGAATCAGCCAATGGGACAATGGATACCCGAGCAATTCCTCGGCGTGGGGCGACACATAGCTGTAGGTGTAGTCGCTCATACGCGCTTCCCAGGCAATGGCCGACAAGCTCTCCACCAGCCCGCGATAGTGGTATTCGCTGCTGCGCAATTCCTGTTCAAGATCGACGCGTCGGGCTATTTCCGAGCTGAGCCGGCGATTGATGCGGATGACCACCGCCAGCACGAGCATCAGCAGCAACAGGCCCGGCAAACCGTAAATCAGCAGATCCGACCAGAACGTGCGGTGATCAAGGACGTTGCCTACCCAGTGTTCCTGAATGCTGCTGATTTCGTCCGGGGTCATATCGGCGAGGACTTTGTCCAGAATGCTCACCAGTATTTTGTTGTCCCGGGGCACGCCCATCGCCAGTTGATAGCGATACGGGGTTTCGCCGCTGACATACAACCCATCAAGCTTGAGTTGCCGCAGGCTCCAGACACTGGACGCGAGATCGCCGACGACGGCGTCAACCTGGTCGGTTGCCAGCGCTTGCAGCGCCGAACTGACGTTGGGCATGGCAACCAGATTGAGATCCGGGTGTTGAGTACGCAGCAATTCGTGAGGAGCATAGTTCTCGACCACTGCGATTTTCAAACCGTAGAGGTCGTCCAGTTTGCGCGGTTGAGGGCCGCCGACATGAGCGAGGATGACAATCGGAAAGTCCAGGTACGGACGAGTGAATGAAAGGTACGACTGGCGTTCCGGCGTGGACATGATGCCGGGCAACAGGTCGATTTTTCCGGCCTTTACCTGATCGAGCACCACCGTCCAGCTCACCGGTTCGATGGGCGTCAGCTTGATCGCCAGACGTTGGCGGATCACGTCGATGTAATCGGCTGCCAGCCCCTGATAACGGCTCTGGTCGTCGCGGAATTCGAACGGCGGCCACGACGCATCGACACCCAGGCGCAAGTCAGGGTGGGCCGCCAACCAGCTACGTTCTTCGTCAGTTAGAGTCAGCGCGCCAGCCGTTGCGGTCCAGGTCATCAGCGACAGCAAAAAAAGCACGGTCGGCAGTCTGGGCATAACGGTCTCGTTATGGCTCGGGGAATGGTTCGAGTGTAGACGGGCAAAGCGCGGGGGAGGGTGGAGCGGGGAATTTAATCTGCCATAAAAACAAAACCCCCGGCCTGGGCCGGGGGTTCTGGTATCACTCGTCGAGGAAGGAGCGCAAATGCTCGCTTCGCGTCGGGTGGCGCAGCTTGCGCAGCGCCTTGGCTTCAATTTGACGGATCCGCTCACGCGTTACGTCGAACTGTTTGCCCACTTCTTCGAGTGTGTGGTCGGTGTTCATGTCGATACCGAAACGCATGCGCAGTACTTTGGCTTCACGGGCAGTAAGGCCCGACAGTACTTCGCGAGTCGCTTCTTTCAGGCTCTCAACAGTGGCGACATCGATTGGCGACTGCATGGTCGAGTCTTCGATGAAGTCACCCAGATGGGAGTCTTCGTCATCACCGATCGGCGTCTCCATGGAGATCGGCTCTTTGGCGATCTTCAATACCTTGCGGATCTTGTCCTCAGGCATTTCCATGCGTTCACCCAGCTCTTCCGGGGTCGGTTCGCGACCCATTTCCTGCAACATCTGGCGGGAAATACGGTTGAGCTTGTTGATCGTCTCGATCATGTGCACCGGAATACGGATGGTGCGGGCCTGGTCGGCGATCGAGCGAGTGATCGCCTGACGGATCCACCAGGTGGCATAAGTCGAGAACTTGTAACCACGACGGTATTCGAACTTGTCCACCGCCTTCATGAGGCCGATGTTGCCTTCCTGGATCAGATCAAGGAATTGCAGGCCACGGTTGGTGTACTTCTTGGCGATCGAGATCACCAGACGCAAGTTCGCTTCAACCATCTCTTTCTTCGCGCGGCGGGCCTTGGCCTCACCGATCGACATGCGACGGTTGATGTCCTTGATCTCGGCGATGGTCAAACCGGTCTCAGTCTCCAGCGCGATCAGCTTCTGCTGGCAACGGATGATGTCCGGTTGCACGCGACCAATGGCTTCGGCGTACTTGCTCTTGCCTTTGGCCAAGGCGTCGGACCAGCTTTCGTCGACTTCGTTACCCGGGAACTGTCGCAGGAAATCGGCGCGCGGCATACGTGCATCACGTACGCACAGTTGCATGATCGCGCGCTCTTGCTGACGCAGACGATCCAGGGCACTGCGAACACGCTCGACCAAGGCTTCGAATTGCTTCGGCACCAGTTTGATCGGCATGAACAGCTCGGCCAGAACCAACAATTCGGCAATGCTTGCCTTGTTGCCGCGACCGTGCTTTTTCAGAGCCTTGCGGGCAATTTCCATCTGATCCGCGACTGCCCCGAAACGCTGGGCAGCAATGACCGGATCCGGACCGCTTTCGGCTTCTTCTTCGTCATCGGAAGATTCGGCGTCATCGTCTTCGGAATCGTCATCCGCTTTCGCGGCTTTCGGATCAACCGGTGGCGGCACTTCGGCGGCCGGCGGCGCAATGCCGTCGTCCGGATCGATGTAACCGCTGAGGACGTCGGACAGACGACCCCCTTCGGTGGTGACGCGGGTGTACTCGGAGAGAATGTGGTCAACCGTGCCTGGGAAGTGCGCAATTGCGCTCATCACTTCACGAATGCCCTCTTCGATCCGCTTGGCGATTTCGATTTCGCCTTCACGAGTCAGAAGCTCGACCGTACCCATTTCACGCATGTACATGCGCACCGGGTCAGTGGTGCGACCGATATCGGTCTCCACCGCTGCCAACGCGGCGGCTGCTTCTTCCGCAGCGGCCTCGTCGGTATCGGCGTCGGCCAACATAAGGGCGTCCGCATCCGGAGCACTCTCGTGTACGGGGATCCCCATGTCGTTAATCATGCGGATGATGTCTTCCACCTGCTCAGGATCTGAAATATCCTCGGGCAGGTGGTCGTTGACCTCGGCGTAAGTCAGATACTTCTGCTCACGACCCAGTTTGATCAACTCAATAATACGAGACTGCTGTTGCGCTTTTCCGGACATAACACCCTATCCACTGAAGGTCTTGGCGGGCAAAAAACAAGCCGAGGATTATACCTGAGCTATGACCTCACGCGCCAGTTGAGGTCGGGTTTGATGCGGAAACATTGCGACTTAGAAGGTCGCGCAGTTGATTTTTCTCTTCGTTGCTCAGGTCGCCTTGTCGGGCTTTCCTGAGCAATTGTTCAAGATTTCGCTCGCGTTGGCGGGCTGACAAGCTAGTAATGGTGTCGAAAAACTGTTGTTCAAGGTTTTCTCCTACAATCAGCCATTCCTTTTCTGCCAAAGCCTTGAGCAAGCGTCCCTGTTCAGTGCCGTGCCATCGCGCGATCAACTGAAATGAGTTTAGCTTGGGATTCTTCTGTACGGCTTCGAGCAGGGCTACAAGCAGCTGTGCGTTGGTCTGATTCTCGTCCGCAATGTGCCCGGCGTCTTCGACGCGTTCAGCCAATTGCGGGTGATGAAGCAAGGTGCGCAGGGCGGTCAGGGTCGGCGATTCGACGCCAATCGGCGTGCGCTGGCGTTGCGGTTGATCGCGATCACCGCGCCTGCCGTTCTTGTCCCAGGTTTTTTTGTCCCATTTCTTGCCGCCGGCGCCGGGTTTCTTCGGCGTCCACTCTTGCTGCGGCGCATACATATCCTGCGCCTGCGCCTGCGGCTGATGGTAGTCGCTGAAGTCCGGCATTGCGTCGTAGTTGATGCCCGGGTCGTAGGCGGGCGGCGCTTCCTGCGGTGCACTTTGGGCCAGTTGGCTGACGGTTTCACTGCTTAATCCAGTAATTTCGGTCAATCGCTGGCGCATCAGAATGCGCAGATTGGCACCCGGCACTTTGTCGATCAGCGGTGCGGCGAGGGTGGCCATGTGTGCCTTGCCCTCAAGCGATCGTGGATCGGATTCTTCAGTCAGTTGCTGGAAAAAATAATCCGCCAGCGGCTGCGCATGCTGATTGATCCGGGCACGGAAAGCATCAGTGCCTTCAGCGCGAATCAGCGTGTCCGGATCCTCGCCCTCAGGCAGAAACAAAAAGCGTGCGCGGCGACCGTCCTGCAGGCAGGGCAGTGTGGCTTCTAGCGCACGCCAGGCGGCGTTGCGGCCAGCCTGGTCGCCATCGAAACAGAACAGCACGTTCGGCACGACGCGGAACAGGCGCTTGAGGTGTTCTTCGCTGGTCGCTGTACCCAGCGTCGCGACGGCATTGCGCAAGCCTTGCTGGGCGAGGGCGATGACATCCATGTAGCCTTCGACCACGATGATTTCGTCGAGGTTGCGGTTGTTCTTGCGTGCTTCGTATAGACCGTAGAGTTCCTGGCCTTTATGGAAGACCGGTGTTTCCGGCGAGTTCAGGTATTTCGGTTTGTCGTCCCCGAGTACGCGACCGCCGAAAGCGATAATGCGTCCGCGTGTGTCACGAATCGGGAACATCACACGATCGCGGAAGCGGTCATAGCGTTTGCCGGTTTCGGGGTTCTCGATCAGCAGGCCAGCGTCGATCATGGCTTTTTGTTGCAGGGTGTCGCTGCTCAGGTGCTTGAACAGATTGTCCCAGCCCGGCGGCGCAAAACCGAGACCGAAGTCCCGGGCGATTTCGCCGGTCAGGCCGCGGCCCTTGAGATAATCAACGGCGGCTTTGCGCGCGGGATGACTCTTGAGTGACTGCTTGTAGAAGTCGGCGGCGGCGGTGAGCAGCGGGTACAGCGGCGAATCGGTCGGCTGGCGCGGTTTATGCGCCCGCCCGCTTTCCTCGCGGGGGATTTCCATGCCGGCGGCTTTCGCCAGATCCTCGACAGCCTGGGGGAAATCCAGGTTGTCGTGATCCATGAGAAAGCCGAGGGCATTGCCGCCAGCGCCGCAGCCGAAGCAGTAATAGAATTGCTTGTCGGGACTGACGCTGAAGGACGGTGTTTTCTCTTTATGGAACGGACAACAGGCGGTGTAGTTCTTGCCGGCCTTCTTCAATTGCACGCGCGAGCTGACCACGTCGACGATGTCGGTGCGGTTCAGCAGGTCGTCAATGAAGCTCTGGGGAATTAGCCCGGCCATGGCGTTCTCGTTGTCTGCGCTGCAAATGGATCCGATGCGAAGTTTGTCGGACGTGGGTCGCTGTGTGAGGCGCGCAAAAATGCGGCTCGACCGGTGTCGTCTGCGAAGTCGCTGTCGGGAAGTGTATCTGCCGAAAATCCACTGACGTTAGTAGCAATCAGTCTTCGACTATTTGAAAGTGTTGCGCTGAGTCCGCTGACGGCCGGTTGAGGGCCTCGGATAGCTCAATGAAGCGGGCACGCATGCAGGTGCCTTGGGCTGATCGTCGTAAGAGGAATCAGTGGGTGTGCTCGTCAGTAGCCTTGAAAGGCTCGTCAGAAAAGACGTGCACCGCTGGCAAAAGAGCCAGGCCTGACGCGGTGAAGCGGGTTTGTCTCGGTCGCATCGGCGGCGTCGACGGTGAAGCATCAAGCGTTTTACGCAAATGCCATTAGCCCGGCTGAGGGCCGGGCTTGGCAGAAGCTTGCTACGAACGTCTGTGTATTAGTACAGACGAACGGCGCGGCGCTGTTCGCGCTGAACTTTCTTGGCGTGACGCTTAACAGCGGCTGCTGCTTTACGCTTACGCTCAGAAGTTGGCTTCTCGTAAAATTCGCGGCTACGAACTTCAGCCAGTACACCGGCTTTTTCGCAGGAGCGCTTGAAACGACGCAGAGCTACGTCGAAGGGTTCGTTCTCTTTAACTTTGACGGCTGGCATCCAGAGCTACCTTCATTCATTACCGGGGTCAACATCCTCGCAGGCAAAAGAGCACTTGAAGACGTCGGTTTTTAAGGGTTGCGGATGTTAACCCCTCATCGCTCGGAATGCAAAGCCTCTGATCGAAAACCGCTGGTCGGGGCCTCGCACGGCGACTATTATGCGCGCCTTCGAATTCAGCCTAAACAAGGCGCAAACCCATGCTAGTACTGGGATTAGAAACCTCCTGCGACGAAACCGGCGTCGCTTTATACGACAGTGAACGCGGTTTGCTGGCCGACGCGCTGTTCAGTCAGATCGACCTGCACCGCGCCTATGGTGGTGTGGTGCCGGAGCTGGCCTCGCGCGACCACGTCAAACGCATGCTGCCCCTGATTCGTCAGGTCCTGGCCGAAGCTGACAGTGTGCCGACCGAGATCGATGCAATCGCCTATACCGCAGGTCCCGGCCTGGTCGGGGCGTTGCTGGTCGGGGCGTCTTGCGCCCAGGCGCTGGCCTTTGCCTGGGGAATTCCGGCGCTCGGCGTGCACCACATGGAAGGTCACTTGCTGGCACCGATGCTGGAGCCGAAACCACCGGAGTTCCCGTTCGTCGCTTTGTTGGTCTCCGGTGGTCATACGCAGCTCGTTCAGGTCGATGGCATCGGCGAATACACCCTGCTCGGCGAGACTCTCGACGATGCGGCGGGTGAAGCCTTCGACAAGACCGCCAAGATGATGGGCCTCAATTATCCGGGCGGACCGGAAATCGCAAAACTCGCGGAGAAGGGCGTCGCAGGACGTTTCACTTTCCCGCGTCCGATGTGTGATCGTCCGGGCCTGGATTTCAGCTTTAGCGGTCTGAAAACCTTCGCCCTCAACACCTGGCAGCAATGTGTCAGCGCCGGGGACGACGGCGAGCAAGCCCGTTGCGACATCGCGCTGGCGTTCCAGCAGGCGGTGGTGGAGACTTTGACCATCAAGTGCAAGCGCGCCCTGAAACAGGCGGGCATGAAGCGTCTTGTGATCGCCGGTGGCGTCAGCGCCAACAAGGCGTTGCGCGCGTCGCTGGAGAAAATGCTCGGTGATATGAAGGGCGACGTGTTTTACGCACGTCCCGAGTTCTGCACCGACAATGGTGCGATGATTGCATTTGCCGGTTGCCAGCGATTGCAGGCCGGTCAAAAGGAAAGCCTGGCGATCAGCGTGCAGGCGCGCTGGCCGATGGAGCAACTGTCGGGGCTGTAATGAGCGATGCTTGTGTGCGGCACTTAGAAATGCCGTTCGCGCCCGGCAAACAGGTCGCGTAGATTGCCGCGATGGCGCCAGACGATGAGCAGCGTGAGCGCGCTCATCGGCAGTAGCGCCGCCGGTTCCTGCCAGGCAAGCAGCGGCAGGGTCAGCGGTGTAGCGATCAAAGCGGCCAGTGAGCTGGTGCGGGTCAGGTAAAACGTCAGCAGCCAGGCGCATACCGCCAGGAGCGCAGCGGGCGGATACAGGCCCAGCAGCATGCCGGCGGCGGTGGCGACACCTTTGCCGCCGCGAAAGCGGAAGTACAGCGGGAACAGGTGGCCGATCACGGCACATACGCCGATCCATGCCTGATCCTGAAGCGAAAGGCCGATCCCCGCCGCGACCAGCACCGGCAGCAAGCCTTTGCACAGATCGCCCAGCAGGGTCAGGATGGCAAGCTTGCGTCCGGCCAGACGCAACATATTGGTGGCGCCGGCATTGCCCGAGCCACTCATTCGCGGATCCGGGTTTCCGGTCAGGCGGCTGAGCAAAATGGCGAAGGACAGCGAGCCGAGCAGGTAGGCGAGGATCGCCAGTAACCAAAACATGCTAACTATTCCGGGCGAGGACGCCCTGATTCTAACGGCGCATTGCGCCCTTGTCGTGCAGCGGAGAAAAGTGCTTGGACAGAGTGTTTATCGAGGGCCTGGAAGTCGACACTGTCATCGGTGCCTACGACTGGGAGCGCGGCATCCGACAGTGCCTGCGGCTTGATCTTGCCTTCGCCTGGGATAATCGTCCGGCTGCCGCGGGTGACGACCTGACCCTGGCGCTCGACTATGCCAGTGTTTCCGCGCGCATCCAGGCGTTCGCCGAACAGGCGCAGTTTCAGTTGGTCGAGACATTTGCCGAGCGTCTGGTCGAAGTGCTGATGGCCGAATTCAAGATCACCTGGGTACGTTTGAAGCTGACCAAACCGGGCGCTGTTCCGGCCGCCAAGGGTGGCGTTGGCGTGGAGATCGAGCGCGGATGTCGCTGACTCAGGTCTATCTCGGGCTCGGTAGCAATATCGAGCGCGAAACACATTTACGCGCAGGCCTCGATGCCCTGGCCACGTTCTTGGTGGATATCCATTGTTCGGCAGTGTTCGAAAGCCAACCGGTGGGGATCAAGAGCGGGCCATTCTTCAATTTTGTGGTGTCGGCGTATACCGATCTGCCGTTGATGGAACTGGATCGGCGCTTGAAGTTCATCGAGGCGGATAACGGCCGTTATGCCCCGGATCGCAAGGGCTTGCCACTGGATATCGATGTGTTGCTGTACGGCGATCAGGTCGGCAACTTTGACGGGCTGGTTCTGCCTCGGGCAGAGATTCTGAAAAACGCCTTTGTGTTGTGGCCATTGTCGCTGATTGCGCCGGATCGAGTGCATCCGGGTGTAGGCAAAAGCTTCGCCACGATGTGGGCCGAGGCGCGGATCGATCAGGTGTTAGCGCCTGTGGCGTTCGAGTGGCGGGGCCAGCAGCTGACGCCGGCGAATCTTCTTTAGAGCAAAGATCGCAGCCTGCGGCAGCCCCTGCCTCGATCGTTGTAGGAGGCTGCCGCAGGCTGCGATCTTTGATCTCTCTTCACGCCTGCTCCTTATAAATCTTCAAAGCCTTAAGTCGCTCGCGCTTAAGGGCCTCACCCAATTCAGGCCCTCTGAAACCCTTCTCCAGCAACGGCTGCACCGCCACGCTCCGCGCAGCCACCGCCGCTCCACGCAAATAATCCGCCTGTGGATAACGGCGTTGCTCAAGGCCTTTACGCCCGCGCGCGTCCATCTCACAAGCAAAGATGAACTGCTCAAAGCGCTGTGGCCGACGATAAACGTCGAAGCTCTGCAGCAACTCCAGCAATGTTGAGGCTTTCAATTCCAGGGCTCGATGCCCATGGGTGTGATATTGGCCGACCAACAGCGCCAGTTCCTGACAATCTCTCGGCGCCTTGAAACGCTCGTTGACCGCTTTGATCAGCTTCAGCCCTTTGTGCTCATGGGCGATATGCCGAGGCCATTGCTCTTCCGGCGTCAGCCCCTTACCCAAGTCATGCAGGAGGCAGGCCCAGCGCACCGTCAGCGGTTGCTTATGAATGGCAGACTGTTCCAACACGCTCAGGGTGTGAATTCCGCTGTCGATTTCCGGATGATGGGCTTCCGGTTGCGGTACACCGAACAGCGCGTCGACTTCTGGCATCAACACCTTGAGCGCGCCGCAATCGCGCAGCACCTGGATGAATACCTGTGGCTGCTCTTCCATAAGCGCCCGGGATATTTCTTTCCAGCTGCGTTCTGCGGTCAGGGCTTCCAGTTCGCCGGAGTCGCTGAGTTCGCGCATCAGCTCCAGCGTCTCTGACGCGACGGTAAAACCCAATCCTGCGTAGCGGGCCGCGAAACGGGCAACGCGCAAGACTCGGAGCGGATCTTCGGCAAACGCGGGGGAAACGTGGCGCAGGATGCGATCTTCAAGATCTCGCTGGCCGTGGTAGGGATCAGTGATGTTTTGCTGATCGTCCTCGGCCATCGCATTGATGGTCAGATCGCGGCGAATCAAATCCTCTTCGAGGGTCACCTCAGGGCTGGCGTGGAAAGTGAAGCCGCCATAGCCGCGACCGCTTTTGCGTTCGGTGCGGGCGAGGGCGTATTCCTCACCGGTCTTCGGATGCAGGAACACGGGAAAGTCAGCGCCGACCGGCCGAAAGCCTTGGGCGAGCATCTCTTCAGTCGTGGCCCCGACCACCACCCGATCAATGTCAGTGACCGGTTTGCCGAGCAGGCGATCACGAACCGCACCGCCAACCTTATAAATCTGCATAAAAAACCTCCGTTGGCCCGACAGGATAACGCCTGCGGCGGGCTTTCGGAGGTGGAAACGGTTTCAAAGGTGAATGACGGCCAGATCGAGGCGACCGTAATCCCCTTCGCTGTGCTCACTGCGCGGGGGCACGTGATGGGTTTTCATGATCTGGTCGCCTTGCAACGTTTCCAGATGAATATCGAAACCCCACAATCGATGCAGGTGTTTAAGCACTTCATCTGTGGAATCGCCCAGCGGTTTACGGTCATGTTGCTGGTGTCGCAGGGTGAGGGAGCGGTCTCCGCGCCGGTCGATGCTGTAAATCTGCACATTGGGCTCGCGATTGCCGAGGTTGTACTGCGCCGCCAGAGTTTCTCGAATGGTGCGATAACCACTCTCGTCATGGATGGCAGGCACCAGCAAATCGTCTTTCTGGTCATCATCGAGGATGCTGAACAGCTTCAGATCACGGATCACCTGAGGCGACAGGTACTGCAGGATAAAGCTCTCGTCCTTGAAGCTGCTCATGGCGAACTTGATGGTCGACAGCCAGTCGGATCCGGCTATTTCCGGGAACCAGCGGCGATCCTCTTCGGTGGGGTGTTCGCACATGCGACGGATGTCGCGGTACATCGCGAAGCCCAGCGCATACGGGTTGATGCCGTTGTAGTAAGGGCTGTCGAAGCCCGGCTGGAACACGACGCTGGTGTGCGATGTCAGGAACTCCATCATGAAGCCGTCGGTGACCAGGCCTTCGTCGTACAGGTCATTCATCAGCGTGTAATGCCAGAACGTTGCCCAACCCTCGTTCATCACTTGGGTCTGGCGCTGCGGATAAAAATACTGGGCGATCTTGCGCACGATCCGCACGATCTCACGCTGCCACGGTTCCAGCAGCGGCGCATGTTTTTCGATGAAGTACAGGATGTTTTCCTGGGGTTCCGCCGGGAAACGGGCGTTGTCCTTGTCGCTGTATTTGTCCGCGCCTTTGGGAATCGTGCGCCACAGGTCATTGATCTGTTTCTGCAGATGCTCTTCGCGATCCTTCTGCCGCCGACGTTCCTCTTCGGCGGAAATAGGATAGGGCCGCTTGTAGCGGTCGACACCGTAATTCATCAAGGCGTGGCAGGAGTCGAGCAAGTCTTCCACGGCATCGATGCCGTGGCGCTCTTCGCACTGCATGATGTACTGCTTGGCGAACACCAGGTAATCGATGATCGAACTGGCATCTGTCCAGGTGCGAAACAGGTAATTGCCTTTGAAAAAGCTGTTATGGCCATAGCAGGCATGGGCGACTACCAATGCCTGCATGCAGATGGTGTTTTCTTCCATCAGGTAGGCGATGCACGGATCCGAGTTGATCACGATCTCGTACGCCAGCCCCATCTGGCCGCGACTGTAGGATTTTTCGGTGCTGAGGAAGTGTTTGCCGTAAGACCAATGGTGATAACCCAAGGGCATGCCGACCGACGCATACGCATCCATCATCTGTTCGGCGGTGATCACTTCGATCTGGTTGGGATAGGTGTCCAGCGCATAACGGGCCGCGATACGGCTGATTTCGCGGTCGTAGGTCTGGATCAGCTCGAATGTCCATTCGGAGCCGGTGGAAATGGGTTGGCGCTTCTGCTCTTTGGCGGTCATGTCACTAACCTGCGCTGGAAGAGTTCACGGAAGACCGGATAGATATCCCCGGCCGAGACCAGTTGCTGCTGGGCAAAAGTGTCGGAAAAGGCTTCGGCGATGCGTTCGTATTCGTACCACAAGGCTTGATGTTCGCGAGGGGTGATCTCGACGTAAGTGTAGTACTGCACAAACGGCATGATCTGGTTGATCAGAATATCGCGGCAGATCGGCGAGTCGTCGTTCCAGTTGTCGCCGTCGGAAGCCTGGGCGGCGTAGATGTTCCATTCGTTGCTCGGGTAGCGCTCGGCCATGATCTCCTGCATCAGCTTCAAGGCACTGGAAACGATAGTGCCACCAGTTTCCCGCGAATAGAAAAACTCTTCTTCGTCGACTTCCCGGGCGCTGGTGTGGTGGCGGATGAAGACGACATCGATCTTGTCGTAATTACGCTTGAGGAACAGATACAGCAGGATGAAGAAGCGCTTGGCGATGTCTTTCGTCGCTTGCGTCATGGAGCCGGACACGTCCATCAGGCAGAACATCACCGCTTTCGAGCTGGGGTTGGGTTGCTTGATCAAGAGGTTGTATTTGAGGTCGAAAGTGTCAAGAAACGGCACCCGATGAATGCGCGCGCTGAGCTTCTCGATTTCCGCCTCGAGATCTTGAATGTCGCCAAAGTTGTCAGGTTCCTCGCGCTTCAGACGTGCCAGTTCTTCCTTCGCTTCACGAAGTTTCGCCCGGCTGCTGCCGGACAGTGCAATGCGTCGAGCATGGGCCGAGCGAAGTGTGCGAATGATGTTGATCCGCGACGGATTGCCTTCGTTGCTGATACCTGCGCGTACGGTTTTAAAGGTGTCGGTGCCGCTGAGGTTGCGTTTGACCAGGTTTGGCAGTTCAAGGTCTTCGAACATGAATTCGAGGAACTCTTCCTGAGTAATCTGGAAAACGAACTCGTCCATGCCTTCGCCGGAGTTACCAGCCTTGCCCGGCCCGCGACCGCCGCCCCCTCCCGGTGGGCGCGCAATATGCTCACCAGCGGTGAATTCCTTGTTGCCCGGATGAACCACGGTCTGCTTGCCGCCGCGACCATGGTGAAGCACCGGTTCGTCGATGTCGCGACCGGGAATGCTGATCTGTTCGCCGTGTTCCATATCGGTAATGGAACGTCGACTGACCGCCTCTTCGACAGCCTTCTTGATGTGGTCACGATAACGCCGCAAAAAGCGCTGGCGGTTTACCGTGCTCTTGTTCTTGCCATTCAGGCGTCGGTCGATCACATAACTCATAGGAAGCCCTCCGGGCAGCTTCAAGTTGTGAGCTTCAAGCTGCAAGTAAAAGCAGTCTCCCGGGCATCTGTGGGCTACGCGCTTTGTTCTTGCAACTTGTAGCTAGTAGCTTGCAGCTGCTTCACTGCGACTTCCGGACCCGTAGGTACCATTCGGAAAGAAGCCGAACCTGTTTGTCGGTGTATCCGCGTTCGACCATTCGTGTAACAAAATCGTTGTGCTTTTGTTGATCCTCTTTGCTGGCTTTGGCGTTGAAACTGATGACCGGCAGCAGATCTTCCGTGTTCGAGAACATTTTCTTCTCGATGACCACCCGAAGTTTTTCGTAACTGAGCCAGGTCGGATTCTTGCCGTTGTTGTTGGCGCGGGCGCGTAGTACGAAGTTGACGATCTCGTTGCGGAAATCCTTCGGATTGCTGATGCCGGCCGGTTTTTCGATCTTTTCCAATTCTTCGTTCAGAGCGACGCGGTTGAGGATCTCGCCGGTTTCCGGATCGCGGTATTCCTGATCCTGAATCCAGAAGTCCGCGTACAGCACGTAGCGGTCGAAGATGTTCTGGCCGTATTCGCTGTAAGACTCAAGATAGGCCGTCTGGATTTCTTTGCCGATGAACTCGATGTAACGCGGCGCCAGGTATTCTTTCAGGTAGCGCAGATAGCGCTCTCGGGTTTCAGCCTGGAATTGCTCCTGCTCGATCTGCTGTTCCAATACATAAAGCAGGTGCACCGGGTTGGCGGCGATTTCATGCGGGTCGAAGTTGAAGACCTTGGACAGAATCTTGAACGCAAAACGGGTCGACAGACCGTTCATGCCCTCGTCGACGCCTGCGGAGTCTCGGTATTCCTGGATCGACTTGGCCTTCGGATCGGTGTCCTTGAGGTTTTCACCGTCGTACACGCGCATCTTCGAATAGATGTTGGAGTTCTCAGGCTCCTTGAGACGTGACAGCACGGTGAATTGCGCGAGCATTTTCAGGGTGTCCGGCGCGCAATGGGCCTTGGCCAGTGAGCTGTTGAACAGCAGTTTGTCGTAGATCTTCACCTCGTCGCTGACGCGCAGGCAGTACGGCACTTTGACGATGTAGATCCGGTCGATGAACGCTTCGTTGTTTTTGTTGTTGCGGAAGGTGTGCCACTCCGATTCGTTGGAGTGAGCCAGCAGAATCCCGGTGAACGGAATCGCGCCCAGGCCTTCGGTACTGTTGTAGTTGCCTTCCTGAGTGGCGGTCAGCAATGGGTGCAGCACCTTGATCGGCGCCTTGAACATTTCGACGAATTCCATCAGGCCCTGGTTGGCCCGGCACAGCGCACCGGAATAGCTGTAGGCGTCGGCGTCGTTCTGCGGGAATTCCTCGAGTTTACGGATATCGACCTTACCCACCAGTGCCGAAATATCCTGGTTGTTCTCGTCGCCCGGTTCAGTCTTGGCCACTGCGATCTGGTTGAGGATCGACGGGTATAGCTTGACCACGCGGAACTGGCTGATGTCGCCGCCGAATTCGGCCAGGCGTTTGGTAGCCCATGGCGACATGATGGTATTGACGTAGCGCCGTGGAATGCCGAAGTCCTCTTCGAGGATCGCGCCATCTTCAGTGGCGTTGAACAGACCCAGCGGCGACTCGAATACCGGTGAACCCTTGATTGCATAGAAGGGCACCTTTTCCATCAACTGTTTCAGCTTCTCGGCCAGGGACGATTTACCGCCGCCAACGGGGCCGAGTAAATAGAGAATTTGTTTCTTCTCTTCCAGGCCTTGGGCGGCGTGACGGAAATACGAGACGATCTGGTCGATGCATTCTTCCATCCCGTGGAAGTCTTCAAAGGCCGGATAGCGACGGATCACCTTGTTGGAGAAGATCCGCGACAGCCTCGAATTGGTCGAAGTGTCGAGCAGCTCCGGTTCGCCGATGGCCATAAGCAGGCGCTCGGCGGCTGAAACATAGGCACTGCGATCCTTTTTGCACAGTTCCAGGTATTCCTGCAGCGAAAATTCTTCCTGGCGTGTGGACTCGAAGCGTTGTTGGAAGTGGCTAAAGATACTCATGACGTCACCTCGCTCGATACGTGGAGCCGACGCCGGATCACTCAGTCGATGCTGGCAGCAGCTGCTTTGGCAGCTGATGTTTACCCCCCAGAACGCTTTCGCGATCTCAGATCGCGAAAACCACTCCCGATGACCCGCGCGCCGGTGTACCGGCTCTCCCCTGTTTTGGATGGCCTGCGCTTAAGGATAGTTAAGAATTCGAGAGGGAAAGGCGAGATACGTAATTAGTTGTGGCAGACCGTTCGTCCGTCACCGCGCCAGCCCGCAGGAGGCGGGGGCTGGCGCATTACAAAAAAATTATTCGGAGGTGCCTTGCGCGGTTTCCGAAGGATACGTCGTACGCCAGAGCTCGAAGCCGCCGTCCATGCTGTAGACGTCGGAGAAGCCCTGGCTGATCAGATAAGCGGCAGCGCCCTGGCTGGAATTGCCGTGATAGCAAACGACGACGGTCGGTGCATCAAGGTCGGCGCCCTGAATGAAAGCGTGCAGGGAATGGTTGTCCAGATGCTTCGAACCGCTGATGTGCAGGGCGGCGAAAGTCGCGGGGTCACGCACGTCGACCACCACCGCGCCTTGTTCGCGCAGAGATTGGGCCTGTTCGGGAGGGATGCGTTTGAATTCAGTCATGGCGGGCTCCTGTGGCTCGGCTGATAGCGCAGTCTAGCGCGGGGCGCTGGCTGGTGAAGATTCTTGGCTGATGGGGGCGACTGACGGCAACAGACCGCCGTGCTCATCGCATTGGCAAGACAGGCGTTCGCCGCTGTCGACATTCAGTAACGTCATCGAGCCGCCCCAGACGCAGCCGGTGTCGAGCGCGAAAATGCCCGGTTCAAGGACGTTGCCTTCCAGCGCCGCCCAGTGGCCGAAGATGATTCGCAGGCCTTGGGTCTTGCGCTCCTTGTGTTGAAACCAGGGTTTAAAACCCGGTGGTGCGCTGTCCATGCCCTCTTTGCTTTTGAGGTCGAGCTTGCCTTCGGCAGTGCAGAAACGCATGCGCGTGAAATAGTTGGTAATCGTGCGCAGGCGGGGTACGCCTTTAAGGTCGTTGTCCCATTTCGCCGGTTCGTTGCCGTACATGCCATCGAGGAAGGCAGGGAGCAGATTGTCATCGCGTAGGGCCGTTTCGACTTCAGCGGCGCATTTCAGTGCTTTGCGCAATGACCATTGTGGCGGGATGCCCGCATGGGCCATGGCGACGTCGCGTTGTTCGTCGTAGTGCATGAGCTTTTGCTGACGAAGCCACTCCATCAATTCCGGACAATCGGGCGCCTCAATGATTTCGCGCAGGGTGTCGCCCTTTTTCATGCGCTCGATGTTCTGCCAGGCGGCCAGCAGGTGCAGGTCATGGTTGCCCAAAACGCACACTAGCGAATCACGCAGCTTATAAAGGAAGCGCAGGGTTTCCAGGGATTGCGGGCCACGGTTGACGAGATCACCCACCAGCCAGAGCCGATCAAGCGCCGGGTCGAAGCCGACCTTGTCGAGCAGGCACTTGAGCGGGTCGAGGCAGCCTTGCAGGTCGCCGACGGCATACGTCGCCATCAGTGAAGCGCTCCCGGAACGGCGAGGCGGAAAGGTTTGATCACAGCGTCGAAATGCTTGCCGTCTTCGGCGACCATTTCGTAAGTGCCCTGCATGTTGCCGACCTTGGTGGTCATCACAGTGCCGCTGCTGTAGGTGTGGCTTTTGCCCGTGTCGATCAATGGCTGCTGGCCGACGACACCGGCGCCGCGAACCTCTTCGACATGCCCGTCGCCATCGGTGATCACCCAGTGACGGGAGAGCAGGCGGGCCGGCATCAAGCCATTATTTTGCACGGTGATGGTGTAAGCGAAGGCAAAGCGGTCTTGCTCGGGTTGCGACTGGTCTGCCAGATAGCGGGTGACGACGCTGACGTCGACCTGATAACGAGGATCGGACATGCAAAAGGCCTTAAGAACGAAGCGAAACGCGGGGCGTAGCTGATAAGAAGTCAGTCTAGGCAAGTATCGGGCAGTAAACCAGAGTGGCGTCCTGCCCGATAGCGTTCATCGCCCTTCAGTGGGCGGCGGGGTCTTGCGCAACTTGTTCGGCCAGTTTATCGGCCAGGCGCACGAACGCGGCCAGATCCAGTTGCTCTGGACGCAGGCTGCCATCAACACCGGCAGCTTCGATTTCGTCATTTGTCATCAACTGCTTGAGCGTATTGCGCAAAGTTTTGCGGCGCTGGTTGAAGGCCTCGCGGACGACGCGCTCGAGCAAGCGATGATCCTTGGCCGGATGGGGCAGCACGGCGTGTGGAACGAGGCGCACGATGGCGGAGTCGACCTTCGGCGGCGGGTTGAATGCACCCGGGCCAACATTAAACAGATGTTCAACCCGGCAGTGATACTGAACCATGATCGACAGGCGACCCCAGTCACCGCCACCGGGACCTGCCGCCAGTCGCTCAACCACTTCTTTTTGCAGCATGAAGTGCATGTCGCGAATGATCCCTGCGTTGTTCAGCAGGTGGAAAATGAGCGGCGTGGAGATGTTGTACGGCAGGTTGCCGACGACGCGCAGGCTGTTCGGCTCGGCGTTGAGGCTGTTGAAGTTGAACTTCAACGCGTCGCCCTGGTGCAGGTTGAAGTTGCTCTTGCCAGCGAACTGCTGGTTGAGGATCGGGATCAGGTCTTTATCCAGTTCCACCACGTCTAGCTGCGCGCCGCTGTTGAGCAGGCCGGCAGTCAGTGCGCCCTGGCCCGGGCCGATTTCCAGCAGACGATCGCCGGATTTTGCGCTGATGGAGCGCAGAATACGGTCGATGACGCCGGCATCGTGCAGGAAGTTCTGGCCAAAACGCTTGCGCGCCTTGTGTTGGTATTGCTCGGTCATAAACGGGTCTCGGCCATCTGGTAGGCGGTTTCCAGGGCAACTTTCAGGCTGCCGGTGTCGATTCTGCCGCTGCCGGCCAGATCAAGGGCGGTGCCGTGGTCAACCGAAGTGCGGATGATCGGCAGGCCGAGGGTCACGTTGACCGCCGCGCCGAAGCCTTTGTACTTCAGCACCGGCAGGCCCTGGTCGTGGTACATCGCCAGCACTGCATCGCAGTGCTCCAGATATTTGGGGGTAAACAGAGTGTCGGCGGGCAGCGGGCCACGAAGATCCATGCCTTCGCTGCGCAGGCGCTCTAATGTCGGTTCGATGATGTCGATTTCTTCGCGGCCCAGGTGTCCGCCTTCACCGGCGTGCGGATTGAGCCCGCAAACCAGGATACGTGGCTGGGCGATGCCGAATTTTTCTTGGAGGTCGGTGTGCAGGATTCGCGTGACCCGCTCCAGTCGCTCCGGTGTGATCGCGTCGGCGATCTCGCGTAGGGGCAGGTGAGTGGTCACCAGTGCCACGCGCAAGCCATGGGTGGCGAGCATCATCACCACTTGGGTGGTGTGGGTCAGATCCGCGAGAAACTCCGTGTGCCCGGAGAACGCAATGCCTGACTCGTTGATCACGCCTTTATGCACCGGCGCGGTGATCATTGCAGCAAAATCGCCGTTCAGGCAGCCCTTGCCGGCGCGGGTCAGGGTTTCCAGGACGAATGGCGCATTGGCTTTGTCCAGTTGCCCGGCAACGACCGGCGCGCTGAGCGGTGTATCCCAGACATACAGGCTGTTGGCCGGTGCCGGAGCATCTGGCCAGTGCCCAGGAGAGACCGCGAGCAGATCGACGGCCAGCCCCAGCTGCGCGGCCCGCTGAAGGAGCAGGTCACGGCTGGTAATGGCAATCAGAGGGTGTGGCTGGGCTTGCGAGGCGAGCAGCAGGCACAGGTCGGGGCCTATGCCGGCTGGTTCGCCAGGTGTCAGCGCGAAACGCTTGGGTTTCACTGCGCTGCCTGGTCTGCACCAGGGAGTTTGATCTCGACGTACGCTTCGTCACGTATCTGACGCAGCCAGGTTTGCAGCTCTTCGTCGTATTTGCGGTTACGCAGGACGGTCATTGCTTGCTGCTCACGCGCCTGTTCGGTGCTGTCGGTGGCGCGGCGGCCAAGGACTTCCAGAACGTGCCAGCCGTATTGGGTCTGGAATGGCTTGGACAGCTGACCTTGTGGGGTCTTGGCCATCACGTCACGGAATTCCGGAACCAGCGAGCTTGGGTCGATCCAGTTCAGGTCGCCACCGTTGAGTGCGGAGCCCGGGTCTTCGGAATAGCTCTTCGCCAATTCAGCGAAATCTTCGCCGGCCGAAATGCGGTCGTACAGCGATTGAACCAGCGCCTTGGTTTTGGCTTCGTCGCGGATTGGACTTGGCTTGACCAGAATATGGCGTACGTGGACTTCATCGCGCATCTGGCTTTCGCCGCCACGTTTTGCCAGCAACTTGAGGATGATGAAGCCACCCGGCGTGCGTGCAGGCTGAGTGACGTCGCCGACGGCCATGCTGCTCAATTCGCGGTCGAACGGCGGTGGCAATTGAGCGGCTTTACGCCAGCCCATGTCGCCGCCTTCCAGCGCGTTATCGCTGGCGGATTTGGCAACGGCCAGTTGGCCGAAGTCAGCGCCTTGTTTGAGCTGCTGGTAAACATCCATGGCCTGGCGAGCGGCGTTCTGAATTGCTTCAGAGTTGGCGCTTTCCGGGGTGGGAATCAGGATGTTGGCCAAGTGCAGTTCTTCCGATAGCTGCATTTTGCCCAGGTCGGAGGCGAGGAAGTTCTTCACTTCCTGCTCGGACACCTGGATGCGCTCGGCCACGCGGCGCTGACGGACACGGCTGATGATCATTTCACGGCGGATCTGATCGCGGGCGTCGTCGTAAGACAGACCGTCGCGGGCCAGAGCGGCGCGGAACTGCTCCACGGACATGTTGTTGCGCTGGGCAATGGTGCCCACAGCCTGGTTCAGTTCTTCATCGGTGATGCGGATGCCGGAGCGTTCGCCGATCTGCAATTGCAGGTTTTCAACGATCAGGCGCTCAAGCACCTGTTGATCCAGCACGCCTGGTGGCGGCGAACCGCCGCCACGCTTGGCGATGGTCTGCTGAACTTCGTGGACACGTTGATCCAGTTGGCTCTGCATGACCACGTCGTTGTCGACGATGGCCACGACCTTGTCGATGGACTGCACCGCAGCATTCGCCGCAGTACCCAGGAACAGCGCGCCCAGCATCAGCGGGCGCAGACAATCAGAAAGCTTGGTCTTCACGTTCACGATAACCTTGGATGCCTTTGTCGAGGAAGCTCTCTACTTTGGCGCCGGTGAGGCCGCCGAGTCCCTTCAGAACAATTTGGAGGAAGACGCCGTGGTCGCCTTTTTCGTTTTCCGGGGCGTTCTGACTGAACTCGTCATAGCTGACCCAGTAACGGTTGATCACGCGCAGCTTCCAGCAGCAGTTGTCGTACTCGAAGCCACCGAAGGCTTCCAGGGTACGGTTGCGGTTGTAGTCGTACTGCCAGCGGCTGATGGCGTTCCACTGTGGAACGATCGGCCAGATGACCGAGAAATCATGCTGCTGGATCTTGTAGTAGTCCTTCACGTAACCCGGTTGACCCGGCGTGCCGTAGTCACCACCGCCGACCGACCATTTACCGGTGTTCTGGTCGTAACGAACCTGGTCGTTGCGATAGCGATAGCCGGCGTTAATGACCTTGTTCGGGTTGTCTTCAGGCTGGTAGTGGAACATCGCGCTGCCGGAGCGTGGGCTGCGGCTGTCCGGATCCCAGTTGTAGTTCGCGGTGGTTCGCCAATCGCGATTCCAGCGATATTCATATTCGAGCGCATAAGGCGATACCTTGGATTTGGCATCGTCGCGATCATCGAAGGCGATACCCGGCAACTGAACTTCACGATCCTTGAAGTAGAGTGCTTGGCCGACGCTGATGCGCTGACGTTCGAAACCATCGTCTTCGATCCAGCGGCTGGTTACGCCCAGCGACAGTTTGTTCTCGTCGCCGACACGGTCGGAACCGGAGAACCGGTTTTCGCGAAACAGCGAGGCGTAGTTGAAGGTGTATTCGCTGGTGTCGAATACCGGGATGTCTTCCTGGTCTTCCTTCGGTACATAGAGATAGAACAGGCGCGGCTCCAGAGTCTGGCGGTAGTCCTTGCCGAAATACGAGGTGCTGCGGTCGAAATACAACCCGCTGTCGATGCTCGCAATCGGAACGCCACGGCTCTGGCTGCTGCTGAACGTACCGTTGAGTTTGTCCTGTGCCGCGGTTTGCGCTGCAATCTGAGACTTGCCGGTGCCATCCAGATCCAGTTGGTACTGGGTGAACTGATATTTCAGCGATGGCTTGAGGAAGCCATAGCTCCACTCCATCGGCAGGCTGACGCCCGGCTTGAGGTTCAAGCGGTCGCCGTTGGAGCGCACCAAGCCCCGAACGTTGTTATCGAGACGACGCTCGACGGTGCCGTCTTCGTTGACGAAGTTGCCGTCTCGCAAGTCGCGATCAAATCGCACGATTTCCGTCTGGTAATCGAAATCGAGACCCTGAGGATGATACGGCAGCTGACCGTTGAAGGTGATCTGCGGCAGACGGTTATACGGCGTGATGTTCGACACGGTGGCCAACTGATACGCCTGAGCGTTCAGGCGCGCCGTGTAGCTGTCGCCACGGTAGGTCACGGAACCCTGCTGGTTCACGTAGTCGTCGCTTTTCACGCCGATCTGATCAGTCTGCAGATCCTGGAAGTAATACGGATCGCTGATTTTGGTGTAGTCGACCTGGGTGAGCACGCGGGTGTCGAGACCGCCCTTGTGCTGCCAGTTGTACATGTAGCGGGTCTTGTCGTAGTCGCTCTGCCCGCTGCGCTCGTCGTCTTCGTCGTTGAGGTACGCCGCGCCGAACTGGCCTTCGCTGGACTTGGTGAGGTAGCGGAACTCGCCTTCCACCAACATGCCGCGCTTGCTCATGTAACGCGGATACAACGTGGCATCGTAGTTCGGCGCCAGGTTGAAGTAGTACGGCGTGACCAGCATGAAGCCGGTATCGCTGCCGGTGCCGATGGTCGGCGGCAGGAAACCTGACTGGCGACGATCGTCGATCGGGAAGTAGATGTAAGGCGTGTACAGGATCGGAATGTCCTTCACGCGCAAGGTCACGTTGGTCGCGGTACCGAAACCGGTCGCCGGGTTCAGGGTGATGTTGTTGCCCTTGAGCTGCCAGGCGTTGCTGTTCGGTTCGCACGTGGTGTACGTGCCGTCCTTCAAGCGGATGATCGCGTTCTCGGCGCGCTTGGCGTACAGCGCGTTACCGCGAATGCGCGATTTGTGCATCACGTATTCGGCGTTATCGACTTTGGCTTCACCGGTATCGAGCTGCACGTCGGCATGGTCGCCGACGATCAACGCGCCGTTGTCGCGGATGCGCACGTTGCCGGCGAGTTCGCCACGGCTCTCGGCCTGATACAGGTTCGCCTCGTCGGCTTCTGCCTGCATGCTGCCCTGGCGCATGACGACGTCACCGGCCAGGGTGGCGACCTGCTGATCCTGCTGATAACGCGACGCCTTGGCACCGATGAACGTCGGCGCGTCACTTTTATTCGTCTTGTCATTCATGCCAGGACGAATCGGTTCGATATAGGAACCAGAGCAGTAAGGACCGGTCTCTGCCAATTGAGCGGCAGTGAGCTTCTCGCGCGGAACCCAGTCGAGGTGACTGTAGTCTTCGCTACGGGATTTAAGACCACGACCCTTGGACTCGGTGACGAGCACTGGCTTAGGGCCGCTGTCCTGACCGGAAACCGTGCTGGTGCCTGCGTCGGCCGGCGTTTCGCCGGTGGCACTGACGGCACTGCCGTCGTGTACCGGACGCGGCGGCAATGCTGCCGCCGGCGTCTTGGGCGCACAGTCCCAGCCACCCGAAGCCGAGACGGAGCAGTCATACTGCTCGGCGGCAACAACGAACGAACTGGCCAGAGGTTGCATAGCCAGCAGACTGCCGGTTACCAACAACGGAAATTTTTTACGAAACGCGGGGGATTTCAATGCCATCTTATTAGTCCGGGCTTCCTGCGTGCCATCTGCCCGCGGTGTGGGCCGCACGCCTCTCGATGGTCTGAAAAAGATGCTGGATAATAAAGCATGACCCGCTTGACGGCTAGCGCCGTCGGAGACCCTTGCAATGCCTGACCAAGATGTACGCTTGCAACACCTGAAAGTTTGGCTCGATGAGCAGTTGGCAATCCTTTTTGCGGATCAGGGCTGGGGCACCGTGCCCCCGGCCACGTTGACCGCGGCCAGCAGTGACGCGAGTTTCCGTCGTTATTTCCGTTGGGAAGGCGCGGGTCGCAGCTTCGTCGTAATGGACGCCCCGCCGCCCCAGGAAAACTGCAAACCGTTTGTGGATATCGCTTTTCTGCTGGCGAAATCCGGAATAAATGTGCCGAAAATTTATGCAGAAGACCTTGAGCGAGGATTTCTTTTGCTCAACGATCTGGGCAATAAGACCTTTTTGGACGTCATCAACGGCGAAAATGCCGACGCGTTGTTCAAGGATGCCTTGCAAGCCTTGCTGGCTTTTCAGCAATTGCCGATGGTTGCACCGCTGCCGAGTTACGACGTCGCACTGCTACGGCGCGAACTGGAGCTGTTCCCCGACTGGTACGTGAAACGCGAGTTGGGCGTCGAGTTCTACACGGCGCAACAGCAGCAATGGCAGAAGGTCAGCGACCTGCTGATCGACAGCGCCCTGGCGCAACCAAAAGTGCTGGTGCATCGCGACTACATGCCGCGCAACCTCATGCTCAGCGAGCCGAATCCAGGTGTGCTGGATTTCCAGGACGCGGTCTATGGCCCGGTGACGTATGACGTCACCTGCCTGTTCAAGGACGCATTCCTGAGCTGGCCGGAAGAGCGTGTGCGCGGCTGGCTGGAGAATTACTGGCAGCAAGCTTCGGCATTGAACATTCCGGTGCAGCCCGATTTCGAAGATTTCCTGCGCGCCAGCGATCTGATGGGCGTGCAGCGCCATTTGAAAGTCATCGGCATCTTCGCGCGCATCTGCCATCGCGATGGCAAACCACGCTACCTCGCCGACGTGCCGCGCTTCTTCTCTTATATAGACGCCGTGGTAGCACGCCGTCCCGAGCTGGCCGATCTGCAAACGCTGCTGGCCAGCCTGCGTGGTGGAGCGTCAGCATGAAAGCCATGATTCTTGCGGCCGGCAAAGGCGAGCGCATGCGCCCGCTGACCCTGACCACGCCCAAACCGCTGGTGCGTGCCGGTGGCGTGCCGTTGATCGAGTATCACCTGCGTGCCTTGGCGGCAGCCGGGTTCAGCGACATCGTGATCAACCACGCCTGGCTGGGTCAGCAGATCGAGGATTATCTCGGCGACGGCTCGCAGTTCGGCGTGAACATTCAGTACTCGCCCGAAGGTGAGCCGCTGGAAACCGGCGGCGGCATTTTCCGCGCCTTGCCGATGTTGGGAGACGAAGCGTTTCTGGTGGTCAACGGCGACATCTGGACCGATTACGACTTCAGCGTATTGCACCAGCCGATCAACGGATTGGCGCATCTGGTGCTGGCCGACAACCCGCCTCATCACCCGACCGGCGACTTCGTTCTGCGCGACGGCCAGGTGCACGACGCTGAACCGGGCGCGACGACCCTGACCTACAGCGGCATCGCCGTCATACATCCGCAATTGTTCGACGGCTGTCAGGACGGCGCATTCAAACTGGCGCCCTTGCTGCGCAAGGCAATGTCTGCCGGACAGGTGAGCGGTGAGCAATTGAAGGGCCATTGGGTCGATGTCGGCACCCACGAGCGTCTGGCTGAAGCCGAAGCCTTGATAGAAGCGAGTCGCTGACATGTTGTGGCCAGGGACTCTGATTGGAGCCGGAGCGGGTTTTGCGATTGCAAGCATTCCGGGGGCCATGCTGGGCGCTTTGTTGGGGCAGGCGCTGGATCGGCGTCTGCAGTTACAGAGCTGGGGGCATCTGCGCGAAAAGCTCGGCGGCCGGCCGATGCTGCGCAACGACGAATTGCTGTTCGTCTTGCTCGGCCGTCTGGCCAAGAGCGACGGTCGAGTGGCGGATGGGCATATCCAGCAGGCGCGGCAAGAAATGCGTGCGCTGGAAATGAGCGAGCCGGCGCAGCGGCGGGCGATTGCCGCGTTTAACCGTGGCAAGTCCGGTGGCGATAGCCTGCGCGGTTATCTACGGCGGCTGAGCGCTCAGCCTCACGCCGCCGAGGGCGTGCTGCGCGCTTGCTGGCGTATGGTCTGGGCGGACGGTCGCGCCGGTGTCAGTGAGCGCGAACTGTTGGCGCAATGGGGCAAATGGCTGGGCTGGACGACGCATCAGGTGCAGGCGTTGGCAGCCGACTATGAGCCGCATAAACGTCCGATTGTGAGTGCGGCGGTGACGTATCAAGACGCCATGCGCTTGCTTGGCGTGTCGTCGACGACCGAACCTTCGCAGATCAAACGGGCTTATCGACGGTTGCTCAGTCGCCATCATCCGGACAAGATCGCCGGCAGTGGCGCGACGGCGCTGCAGGTGCGCGAGGCTACGGACAAGACCCGTGAATTGCACAACGCCTATACGTTGATACGTGAGCGGCGGGATTTTCGTTAAGCGGCAGACGTGAGTTTTCTGTAATGCCCAATCGCGAGCAGGCTCGCTCCCACATTTGAAATGCATTCCAGTGTGGGAGCGAGCCTGCTCGCGATCAAGGGTGACTCGGTTTCTCGATCAGTCAGTGTTCTGCGGATTCAACCAGCCACGCACCCGGCGGAACAATTGCTCTTGCTCAGCCTTCTTGTCCGGCAAGGCTTTGAGCGCTACCTGACTGAACGCTGAAGTCTTCAACCGCTTGTTGGCCTGCATACGCTCCAGTGCCGCATTGCGATCCAGCGATTTGTCCATGTAGAAAATGTCGGCGGTCGGCAGCTTCAAAGTCGGCGTGAGTTCGGCCAGTTGCGGTTTGGTCTTGGCCGGTGTCTGCGCATCCACCATCACGAACTTCTCTACTTGAGACGTCTGCCTCTCGCTCAGATAACGCGCGGCCCAATAAGCACCGGTGCCGTGTCCGAGCACGACAATGCTGCGCGCACTCTGCTGCTCGGCGTACGCGATCGCGGCGTCGATGCGCGCGAAAATGCGCTCGGCATCGTCCTTCTGCTGTTCTTCGGTGGACTCGGCGACGACCTTGTCGGTGATGTCGGCTTCGCCACCGGCGGCTTGCTCGATCGGCTCGGCAGTGGTCGCGTCCTTGCTGGCGGGCTCGGCGGTTTTCGGCGGGACGGGCGCTTCGGCTACACGCGGCGCGATGGCGTCGCTTTGCAGATCGGGCAGGGTGATACTCAGGCTGCTCCATTCGACGTCAGGCAATTTGCGTCGCAGCGGGCCAATTGCTTGCGGCCAGTCAGCGGTTTCGCCAGCACCGGGAATGATGATCACCGTGCCTTTGGGTTCGGCGGTATTAGCGGTTTTCCACAAGGCAAGGAAGTTCTCACCACCGGCCTGCAATGTTTGCTGCTCCTGAGCCGGGACGCTGCGTTCAAGTGCCGCGGCTTCTTCCTGACTACGCTCAAGCAGTGGCTGGCGTTCGACTGGTTTCTCTTCGGCAGGTTTTTCCGTGGCGGGCGCCGGGTCGGCAGCCTGGACAGAAAACGCACAAGGGAGGATCAGCGACAGGCACAATGCTGGCATTGCCAGGCGGTAGACAGAGGGCATCGGTTTTTCCAGGCCAGAAAGTATCCCGGCAGCCTAAAGGGTTGGTCAGAATTTGTCAGGTGTGAGACTTCAATGATGCGTTTTTGCTGCCTGTGGGTTATCGGCTGTTTGTGGTTTCCCTTGATGGGGTGGGCGGCGCCTGCTCCGGCGCTTGTCGTGCAGCTGTCCGATGGCGAGCGGCAATGGCTGGCGCAACACAATGAATTGCGCGTCGGCCTGGTGCTGCAAGCGCCCTATGCGCAATACGACCGGCGTCTTCAAAGGTTGTCCGGGGCCAACGTTGAACTGATGAAATGGTTGGCGAAAGCGCTCAACGTCGAATTGAGCTGGCGCAACTTTCCCGACCTCGCTCACTTGGAAGCAGCCGTGCGCAACGATGAAATCGACATTGCCCCGGGCCTGACCCAAACCCCTGCTGGTCTGCGCCTCTGGCAGTTTTCCGATCCCTACATGCGCGTGCCGCAACTGGTGGTCAGCGACCAGAAGACCGGCGGCGTGGTGGAACTGGAAAAACTCGACAGCCAGACCCGCGTCGCCGTGCGCATGCCCAGTGCCACGGCCGATTATCTGCGCAGCAATTATCCGCATCTGAATGTGCAAGGCGTGCCACTGGAGCGTCAGGCGTTGCAGTTGCTGTTGAGCCAGCAGGCCGGTTACGCCGTCGTCGACGAGGCGCAGCTCGGGCGACTGTCGGCGGAGCCTGAGTTCTCGGAGCTGGTGGTGGTTGGCGATATTGGTTTGCCGCAGCTGTTGCGCGTGGCCACTCGCCGGGACTGGCCGGAACTGGCGAGCATCGTCGAAAGTGGCTTGCGGGCGATCCCGGCCAAGGATCTGGAGCAACTGCACAATCAATGGCTGCAACCCAAGTACCCGCGATTGTCCGAATCGCCGGGGTTCTGGCAAAACCTCAGCCTGTTGTTCGCTGTGATGTTGCTCAGTTGCGTGGCGATTGTGTTCTGGCAGCGCCGCCAGCAACACAGCCTCGAGCAGCGTCTGCTGGCGGCGCGCGAAGACATTGCACTGCGAGCCGCCAGCGAAGAGGCCCTGCGCGTGACCCAGTTTTCCATCGATCAAAGCACTGTCGGCATTCTCTGGGTGAATTGGGACAGCCATGTGCGCTACGCCAATCGCGCGGCGGAGTACATGCTCGGCTATCCGCAGGGCGGGCTCATTGAGCGACCGCTGATCGATTTCGAACCGGGTTTGCACATGGATCGCTGGTTGAACCTCTGGAAGCGCGCCCGCACCAGTGAGGAGGGACCGCTGAGTTTCGAAACCAGTTGCGTGCGCGCCGACGGCAGCATTCTGCCGGCGGATGTGTCGCTGAGTTTTCTGCGTTTTCGCGACAGCGAATACCTGGTGGTTTACCTCACCGACGTCACGGAACGCCGTCGCGCACTGGCCGCGTTGCAGGAAAGCGAGGCGCGTTTGCAAGGCATCGCCGCCAACGTGCCGGGGCTGGTGTTTCGGCTGGAGCGGGCGGCCATTACCGGGCAGATTGATTTCGCCTACATCAGTGAAGGCAGCGAGAGCCTGGTCGGTTACTCCCCCGCAACCATCGCCCATCGCGACATGGGGTTGCGCAGCCTGGTGCATCCGGACGACAAGGCCAGTTATCACCAGACGCAGGATCACGCGCTCGACACCGACAGCGACTGGTCATGGCAAGGACGCATCCTCACCCGTCAGGGCGAGCAGCGCTGGGCCGAGATCAAAGCCATCACCCGCCAACTGGAGGGTGGCGCCTCGGCGTGGGACGGCATCGTCTGGGACATCACCGACAGCAAGCGCATCGAACTGGAACTGGCTGATTCTCGCGGACAGCTGCGTGAACTGTCGGCGCACCTTGAGAGCGTGCGTGAAGAAGAAAAGGCGCGGATCGCCCGGGAAGTGCACGATGAGCTGGGACAGATGCTGACCGTGCTCAAACTGGAAACGTCGATGTGCGAACTGGCCTATGCGCAACTCGATCCAGGCTTGCACGAACGACTGAACAGCATGAAGCGCTTGATCGCTCAATTGTTTCAACTGGTGCGCGATGTCGCCACTGCGCTACGTCCGCCGATTCTCGATGCCGGTATCGCGTCGGCCATCGAATGGCAGGCTCGACGATTTGAGGCTCGCACGCAGATTCCGTGTCTGGTGCAGGTGCCGGATAACCTGCCGCCGCTCAGCGACGCGAAGGCCATTGGTCTGTTCCGGATTTTGCAAGAAGCGCTGACCAATGTGATGCGCCATGCTCAGGCACACACTGTGGAGCTGACATTGACAATGGAAGGGGACGAATTGTGTCTGACAGTCAGCGATGATGGCGTAGGATTTGTCGCCGCGACGGGTAGGTCGACATCGTTCGGATTGGTCGGGATGCGTGAGCGGGTGCTGATCCTGGGTGGGCGGTTGGTGCTGGAGAGTGAGGTCGGGGAGGGCACAACCTTGGTAGTGCATGTGCCGGTGGGTGAGGGCTGACATAGAGATGGAGAAAAATGTGATCCGTGTACTGGTAGCTGAAGACCACACCATCGTTCGCGAAGGCATCAAGCAATTGATCGGCCTGGCCAAGGATCTGCAAGTGGTGGGCGAGGCGAGCAATGGCGAGCAATTGCTGGAAACCCTGCGCCATGTGCCGTGCGAAGTGGTCTTGCTCGACATCTCGATGCCCGGCGTCAATGGCCTTGAGGCAATTCCACGGATCCGTGCGCTGAACAACCCGCCAGCCATTCTGGTGTTGTCGATGCACGACGAAGCGCAAATGGCCGCCCGGGCGCTGAAAGTCGGCGCCGCCGGCTACGCAACCAAGGACAGCGATCCCGCGCTGTTACTGACCGCCATCCGTAAAGTCGCGGCGGGCGGGCGCTACATCGATCCGGATCTGGCGGATCGCATGGTCTTCGAAGTCGGTCTGACCGATGCCCGGCCCTTGCATTCACTGCTGTCGGAGCGTGAATTCTCGGTGTTCGAACGCCTGGCTCAGGGCGCCAACGTCAACGACATCGCCCAGCAACTGGCCCTGAGCAGCAAGACCATCAGCACCCACAAGGCGCGGCTGATGCAAAAGCTCAACATCACCTCCCTGGCCGAACTGGTGAAATACGCCATGGAGCATAAACTGCTTTGACCACACTGCCAAAACCTGTGGGAGTTGGCTTGCCGGCGATAGCGGCGGCCCAGTTAACGTTTAAGTGGCAGGCGAACCGCCATCGCGGGCAAGCCAGCTCCCACAGGGTTCGCTATTAAGTTTGCAAATACCGGCATATCCATTTGCGACAAGCGCTTTCGCCCGTCCTTGCAGCTTCAAGCCTGCAACTTATCGCTGCGTTTATCCAAACGCGCCATCCGTGTAGGGCAATCCCTACCCCCAACCTTCCATCCGGCTGAGGCGATTCTCTCCTGCGCCCCGATTTGCGCGGTTGCCAGCAGCCACTAGGCTTAGTCCCACAGCAGTCATCACTAACAAAGGTGTGGGTATGAGCCAGGTCGATTCAAACGCAGGGGCCAGCGATGTACTGGTCAGCTTTCGTGGTGTGCAGAAGAGCTACGACGGCGAGAACCTGATCGTCAAAGACCTCAACCTGGATATCCGCAAAGGCGAATTCCTCACCTTGCTCGGGCCGTCCGGCTCCGGCAAGACCACCAGCCTGATGATGCTCGCCGGTTTCGAAACGCCGACCGCCGGTGAAATCCTGCTGGGCGGGCGTTCGATCAACAACGTGCCGCCGCACAAGCGCGACATTGGCATGGTGTTCCAGAACTACGCGTTGTTCCCGCACATGACTGTAGCTGAAAACCTCGCCTTCCCGTTGACCGTGCGCGGCTTGAACAAAAGTGATGTCAGCGACAAGGTCAAGAAAGTCTTGAGCATGGTGCAGCTCGACGCCTTCGCCCAGCGTTACCCGGCGCAGTTGTCCGGCGGCCAGCAACAGCGCGTCGCATTGGCCCGCGCCCTGGTGTTCGAACCGCAACTGGTGCTGATGGACGAACCGCTCGGCGCGCTCGACAAACAACTGCGTGAACACATGCAGATGGAAATCAAGCACCTGCACCAGCGTCTCGGCGTGACCGTGGTCTACGTGACCCACGACCAGGGTGAAGCGCTGACCATGTCCGACCGCGTGGCCGTGTTCCATCAGGGCGAGATCCAGCAGATCGCCCCACCGCGCAGCCTCTACGAGGAGCCGAAGAACACCTTCGTCGCCAACTTCATCGGCGAGAACAACCGGCTTAACGGCCGCCTGCTCAGCCAGACCGGCGAGCGCTGCGTGGTCGAGTTGGGACGCGGGGAAAAAGTCGAGGCGCTGGCGGTCAACGTCGGCCAGACCGGCGAACCGGTGACCCTGTCGATCCGTCCGGAGCGCGTCAGCCTCAACGGTTCGAGCGATCAATGCGTCAACCGCTTCTCAGGGAGGGTGGCGGAATTCATCTATCTGGGCGACCACGTCCGGGTGCGTCTGGAAGTCTGCGGCAAGACCGACTTCTTCGTGAAACAACCGATTGCAGAACTCGATCCCGGGCTCGCCGTCGGCGACGTGGTACCGCTTGGCTGGCAGGTCGAACACGTTCGCGCGCTCGACCCACTTCTAGAGGCGAATTGATCGCCCTTCTGCTTCACCCAACCTGCACGTGGAGAACAATATAAATGTTGAAATCCCTGAAGTTCACAGCTCTGGTCATGGGCATGATCGGCGCGGCACACGCGATGGCGGCGGGCCCGGATCTGACCGTGGTGTCTTTCGGCGGGGCTAACAAAGCCGCGCAGGTCAAAGCGTTTTATGCGCCGTGGGAAGCGGCGGGCAACGGCAAGATCGTGGCCGGCGAGTACAACGGCGAGATGGCCAAGGTCAAAGCCATGGTCGACACCAAGAGCGTGTCGTGGGATCTGGTCGAAGTCGAATCACCAGAACTGTCTCGTGGCTGCGATGAAGACATGTTCGAGCAACTTGACCCGGCGCTGTTCGGCAAATCCGAAGACTACGTCAAAGGCGCCATCCAGCCATGCGGCGTTGGCTTCTTCGTGTGGTCGACCGTGCTGGCCTACAACGCCGACAAACTGAAAACCGCACCAACCAGTTGGGTCGATTTCTGGGACACCAAGAAATTCCCGGGCAAGCGCGGCCTGCGCAAAGGCGCCAAGTACACCCTCGAATTCGCTTTGATGGCCGACGGTGTTGCGCCAAAAGACGTTTACAAGGAACTGGCCAGCAAGGGCGGCCAGGATCGCGCGTTCAAGAAGCTCGACGAGCTGAAGCCAAGCATTCAATGGTGGGAGGCCGGCGCACAACCGCCGCAGTACCTCGCCTCCGGTGACGTGGTGATGAGTTCGGCCTACAACGGCCGCATTGCAGCCGTGCAGAAAGAATCCAACCTGAAAGTGGTGTGGAACGGCGGCATCTACGACTTCGACGCCTGGGCCATCCCGCGTGGTCTGGACGCCAAGCGCGCAGAAGCGGCGAAGAAATTCATCGCCTACTCGGTACAGCCGCAGCAGCAGAAGACCTACTCGGAAAACATCGCCTACGGCCCGGCCAACATCCAAGCGGTGCCTTTACTGGCCAAGGATGTCCTGAAAGACATGCCGACCACCCCGGAGAACATTGCCAACCAGGTGCAGATCGACGTCAGCTTCTGGGCTGACAACGGCGAGCAACTGGAACAGCGCTTCAACTCCTGGGCCGCAAAATAACCACATAGCACCGGCGGGCGGCGCTCCGGATGATCGTTCCCACGCTTTGCGTGGGAATGCCGCCCGGGACGCTCCGCGTCACTGGATGCGTTATTGCTCCACCCCTGCAGGAGCGAGCCTGCTCGCGAAAGCGGTTTTTCTATCAACATTGATGTTGAAGGTAATGGCCTCTTCGCGAGCAGGCGCGCTCCCACAGGTTTCGGTGTTCCAACACAACAGCGGTGGCTTGCCATCGCTGTAACGATTAAAGATTTGCGGAGTACGTCATGGCCATCGCCGTTCCCCTGAACGAGGGCAACAGCCCCACCTTGAAGCAGAAGCTCAAGCGCGCCGAGCGGGTCAACCGCTGGAAGGCTCAGGCCTTGATCGCGCCACTGGTGCTGTTCCTGCTGTTGGTGTTCCTGGTGCCGATTGTGGCGCTGCTCTACAAAAGCGTCGGCAACCCGGAAGTGGTCGGCGGTATGCCGCGCACCGTGGCGGCTATCGCCAGTTGGGACGGCCGTGGCCTTCCCGCCGAACCGGTCTACAAGGCAGCCAGCGAAGACCTCGCCGAAGCCCGAAAAAACCAGACGCTGGGCGACCTGTCCAAGCGCTTGAACATGGAGTTGGCCGGCTACCGCAGCCTGCTGACCAAAACCGCCCGGGCGTTGCCATTCGCCAGCGAACCGGCCTCTTATAAAGAAGCGCTGGAAAACTTCGACGAACGCTGGGGCGATCCCGCCTATTGGCAGGCGGTGCGCCGCAACACCAGCAACATCACGCCTTACTACCTGTTGGCGGCGGTCGATCACCGCATCGACGATCTCGGCGAAGTGGCCCCGGCCACCCCGGATCAGGCGATCTACCTCGACATCTTCGCCCGCACCTTCTGGATGGGCCTGGTCATCACGGTGATCTGTCTGGTGCTGGCGTACCCGTTGGCGTATCTGCTGGCGAACCTGCCGTCGCGGCAAAGCAATCTGCTGATGATTCTGGTGCTGTTGCCGTTCTGGACGTCGATTCTGGTGCGCGTCGCGGCGTGGATCGTGCTCTTGCAATCGGGTGGCCTGATCAACAGCGGCTTGATGGCGATGGGCATCATCGATAAGCCGCTGGAACTGGTGTTCAACCGCACCGGCGTGTACATCTCGATGGTACACATTCTGTTGCCGTTCATGATTCTGCCGATCTACAGCGTGATGAAAGGCATCTCGCCGACCTACATGCGGGCCGCGATTTCCCTTGGCTGCCATCCGTTCGCAAGCTTCTGGCGCGTGTATTTCCCGCAGACCTACGCCGGTGTCGGCGCCGGTTGCCTGTTGGTGTTCATCCTCGCCATCGGCTACTACATCACTCCGGCGCTGCTGGGCAGCCCGAACGATCAAATGGTCAGCTACTTCGTCGCCTTCTACACCAACACCAGCATCAACTGGGGCATGGCTACCGCGCTGGGCGGATTGCTGCTGCTGGCGACTGTGGTGCTTTATCTGATTTACAGCTGGCTGGTGGGCGCCAGTCGCCTGCGCCTGAGCTGAGGGGAGATTCGAGATGCTGAGTCCTTACATGTCGCCCGTCGAACGGGTGTGGTTCTACAGCTTGCGGATTCTCTGCGGCCTGATTCTGTTGTTCCTGATCCTGCCGGTGCTGGTGATCATTCCGTTGTCGTTCAACTCGGGAAGTTTTTTGGTCTACCCGCTGCAAGGCTTCTCGCTGCAGTGGTATCACGACTTTTTCGCCTCGGCGGAATGGATGCGCGCCCTGAAGAACAGCATCATCGTCGCCCCGGCCGCGACCGTGCTGGCGATGATCTTCGGCACCCTGGCGGCCATCGGCCTGACCCGAGGCGACTTCCCCGGCAAGGCCTTGGTGATGGCACTGGTGATTTCGCCGATGGTGGTGCCGGTGGTGATCATCGGCGTCGCGAGTTACCTGTTCTTCGCGCCGTTGGGGCTGGGCAACAGCTTCTTCTCGTTGATTGTGGTGCACGCGGTGTTGGGCGTGCCGTTTGTGATCATTACCGTTTCGGCGACGTTGCAGGGTTTCAACCATAACCTCGTGCGCGCGGCGGCCAGCCTTGGCGCTTCGCCGTTGACCGCGTTTCGCCGGGTGACCTTGCCGTTGATTGCACCGGGCGTGATTTCCGGGGCGTTGTTCGCTTTTGCGACGTCGTTTGATGAGGTGGTGGTGACGCTGTTCCTCGCCGGCCCCGAGCAAGCGACCCTGCCACGGCAAATGTTCAGCGGGATTCGCGAAAACCTCAGTCCGACGATTGCGGCGGCTGCTACTTTGCTGATCGCCTTTTCCGTCATCCTGCTGCTGACTCTGGAATGGCTACGCGGTCGCAGTGAAAAACTGCGTACGGCTCAGGTTTAAGGGCCAGATCAAAAGCCACCCCCTCACCCCAGCCCTCTCCCCCAAGGGGGCGAGGGGAAAGGGAGCAGATCTTCGTGCTTTTCAAGGCCGGAGTTCGACCCGGTATTGCACGTCGGTGTATCCCCTCCATCCACCTCGGTCAGTCCCCTCTCCCTCGTGGAGAGGGCTAGGGTGAGGGGCTCTTGCTCTTGCCCTCAACGGGTCATTCATGACCTGAATGGCAGACAACCCGATTTCCCCAGCTAATCTTGTGCCCAGCCCCCACATCGATAAGAGGCTGCGCACGATGAGTCTTTCCTCGTTCAAAATCGCTCACAAACTGATCACCGGCGCCGGGGCCATCGAGCAGCTGGCAGCTGAGCTGACACGCCTGGACATCGACAACCCGTTGATCGTCACCGACGCAGCCCTGGTCGAGTCCGGCACGGTCGAGTTGGCGCTGGCGCAATTGGGCGGGCGCAGTTATCAGATTTTCGACCGTGTCCTGCCGGATCCAGAGATTGCCATCGTCGAAGACTGCATGAGCGTGTATCGCGAGGGCGGGCATGACGGTTTGATCGGTCTCGGTGGTGGCAGTGCCATCGACATCGCCAAAAGTGTTGCGGCGTATGCCGGTTATCACGGCGCGCTGGAAGACCTGTTCGGCGTCGACCAGGTGCCACGCAAAGGCCCGCCGCTGATCGCCATCCCGACCACCGCCGGCACCGGTTCGGAAGTGACCAACGTCGCGATCCTCTCCGACAAGGTTGCGCAACTGAAGAAAGGCATCGTCAGCGACTATCTATTACCCGACGTTGCGCTGGTCAGTCCGCAAATGACCCTGACCTGCCCGCGCAGCGTGACCGCCGCCAGTGGCGTCGATGCACTGGTGCACGCCATCGAATCCTATCTGTCGGTGAACGCCTCGCCGATCACCGACTCCCTAGCCATCGGTGCCATCAAGTTGATCGCCAAATCCTTGCCCAAGGCCTACGCCAACCCTTCCAACCTGCAAGCCCGGGAAGACATGGCCACCGCCAGCCTGATGGCCGGGATGGCATTCGGCAATGCAGGGGTCGGCGCGGTGCATGCGCTGGCGTATCCGTTGGGCGGGCGCTTCAACATTGCCCATGGCGTCAGCAATGCCTTGCTGCTGCCGTATGTCATGACCTGGAACAAGATGGCCTGCGTCGAGCGGATGCAGGATATTGCTGAAGCCATGGGCGTGAAGACCGCTCATCTGAGCGCCAGTGAAGCAGCAGACAAAGCGGTGCAGGCCATGACTGATTTGTGCGCGGCGGTGGAGATTCCCGCCGGGCTGCGCAGTTTCAATGTGCCTGAGGAGGCGATCCCGGCCATGGCGATAGAAGCGGCGGGGATCGAGCGTCTGATGCGCAACAACCCGCGCAAACTCAGTGCCGTGGACATCGAGAAGATCTACCGCGCGGCGTATTGAGCCGGTGCCGCTGATCGGTCATGGCATAACCCAATCATCGCGGTCACGGTGCGCGCGTCAAAGCATGAGGTATACAATGCGCGCCATCGTGATTTAGCTCAGAAAAGGTGCGTCATGCAGCCCTTCGTAATTGCTCCGTCGATCCTCTCCGCCGACTTCGCCCGCCTCGGCGAGGAAGTGGACAACGTCCTTGCCGCCGGCGCCGACTTCGTCCACTTCGACGTCATGGACAACCACTACGTACCCAACCTGACCATCGGCCCGATGGTTTGCGCGGCGCTGCGCAAGTACGGCGTTACCGCGCCGATCGATGCACATTTGATGGTCAGCCCGGTGGATCGCATCGTTGGCGACTTTATCGAGGCCGGCGCGACGTACATCACCTTCCACCCGGAAGCCACGCTGCACGTCGACCGCTCGCTGCAACTGATCCGCGAGGGCGGCTGCAAGTCAGGCCTGGTGTTCAACCCGGCGACCCCGCTGGACGTGCTCAAGTACGTGATCGACAAGGTCGACATGGTCTTGCTGATGAGCGTCAACCCGGGCTTCGGCGGGCAGAAGTTCATTCCCGGCACCCTCGACAAGCTGCGTGAAGCGCGGGCGATCATCGATGCCTCGGGCCGTGACATTCGCCTGGAAATCGACGGCGGCGTCAACGTCAACAACATCCGTGAAATCGCGGCGGCCGGTGCTGACACCTTTGTTGCCGGCTCGGCGATCTTCAATGCACCGAATTATCAGGAAGTCATCGACAAGATGCGCTCCGAACTGGCGCTGACGCGCCCATGAGCGGCTTCGAGCAGCTGTTCGCCGGAGGTCTGCCACGGTTGGTGATGTTCGATCTGGATGGCACATTGGTCGATTCGGTTCCTGACCTGGCAGCGGCGGTGGACACCATGCTGCTTACCCTCGGCCGCGAGCCTGCGGGCCTTGAGTCCGTGCGCTTGTGGGTCGGTAACGGCGCGCCGACATTGGTGCGCCGCGCATTGGCCGGCGATCTTGACCATTCGGCCGTCGATGACGCCGAGGCCGAATACGCGCTGGAGATTTTCATGGACGCCTACGGTGGCAGCCATGAACTGACCGTGGTCTATCCCGGCGTGCGCGACACCCTCAAATGGCTGCACAAGCAGGGCGTGGCAATGGCGCTGATCACCAACAAGCCGGAGCGTTTCGTCGCGCCGCTGCTGGATCAGATGAAGATCGGCCGCTACTTCAAGTGGATCATCGGCGGCGATACCTTGCCGCAGAAGAAACCGGATCCGGCGGCGCTGTTTTTCGTGATGAAGATGTCCGGCGTGCCGGCCTCGAAGTCGTTGTTCGTCGGCGATTCGCGCAGCGACGTGCTGGCGGCGAAAGCGGCGGGGGTCAAGTGTGTGGCGTTGAGCTACGGCTATAACCATGGCCGGCCGATCGCCGAGGAATCCCCGGCGCTGGTGATCGACGATATGCGCATGTTAATTCCCGGTTGCCTGGATCTGAACGGTGGGATAACGTTGCCCGACGCTGTTCAACCCCCTTCTGGAAACGCCATCGTGGTGGTCACCCGCAAACTCTGGATGAAAGTCATCAAGGCCCTGGCCCGCTGGCGTTGGCGCGCCTGACTTGTTCCTGGCCGGTCCTCCGGCGCGTTTGCACACCTGACTGATATAACCTCAGACCACGAGGCACCTCATGATCCGCGAAGAATTCCTGCGTTTGGCCGCCGATGGCTACAACCGCATCCCCTTGGCCTGCGAAACCCTGGCCGACTTTGACACCCCGTTGTCGATCTACCTGAAGCTGGCCGACCAGCCCAACTCCTATTTGCTCGAATCGGTGCAGGGTGGCGAGAAATGGGGCCGTTACTCGATCATCGGCCTGCCGTGCCGCACCGTGATGCGCGTTCACGACCATCACGTCAGCATCACCGTCGATGGCGTCGAGACTGAAAGCTATGACGTTGAAGACCCGCTGGCCTTCGTCGAAGACTTCAAGGCGCGCTACAGCGTGCCGACCATCGCCGGTTTGCCGCGTTTCAACGGTGGCCTGGTCGGTTACTTCGGTTATGACTGCGTGCGTTATGTGGAGAAGCGTCTGGGCAAATGCCCGAACCCGGATCCGCTGGGCGTGCCGGACATTCTGTTGATGGTGTCCGACGCGGTGGTGGTGTTCGACAACCTCGCCGGCAAGATGCACGCGATTGTCCTGGCCGACCCGACCCAGGCCGATGCTTACGAGCAAGGTCAGGCGCGGTTGCAGGCATTGTTGGAGCAACTGCGCCAGCCGATCACCCCGCGCCGAGGCCTGGACTTCAGCAAGCAGCCATCGGCCGACCCGGTATTCCGCTCCAGTTTCACTCAGGACGATTACGAAAAAGCCGTCGACACCATCAAGGAATACATCCTTGCCGGTGACTGCATGCAGGTCGTGCCGTCGCAACGTATGTCGATCGACTTCAAGGCTGCACCGATCGACCTGTACCGGGCGTTGCGTTGCTTCAACCCGACGCCGTACATGTACTTCTTCAACTTCGGCGACTTCCACGTCGTTGGCAGTTCGCCGGAAGTGCTGGTGAGGGTTGAAGACAACCTGATCACCGTCCGCCCGATTGCCGGCACCCGTCCGCGTGGTGCGACGGAAGAAGCGGATCTGGCGCTGGAAGAAGACCTGCTGTCCGACGACAAGGAGATCGCCGAGCACTTGATGCTGATCGACCTCGGGCGCAACGACACCGGGCGCGTCTCGGAAATCGGCTCGGTGAAACTCACCGAGAAAATGGTCATCGAGCGTTATTCCAACGTGATGCACATCGTCTCCAACGTCACCGGCCATTTGAAAGAAGGGCTGACGGCGATGGACGCACTGCGGGCGATTCTGCCGGCGGGCACCTTGTCCGGCGCGCCGAAGATTCGTGCGATGGAAATCATCGACGAACTGGAACCGGTCAAGCGCGGCGTTTATGGCGGGGCGGTCGGTTACTTCGCCTGGAACGGCAACATGGACACCGCCATCGCGATCCGTACGGCGGTAATCAAGAACGGCGAACTGCACGTGCAGGCCGGTGGCGGTATCGTCGCCGACTCGGTGCCGGCGCTGGAATGGGAAGAAACCCTGAACAAGCGCCGCGCGATGTTCCGCGCCGTCGCCCTGGCCGAACAAACCCCGGACTGACGCAAACCCTTGTAGGCGCGAGCCTGCTCGCGATAGCGATTTAACATTCAGCGGATCACTTGGCTGACCATCGCCATCGCGAACAGGCTCGCTTCTGCATTGGATTTCTGTACAGCCATAAAAAAACGGCGCCTTTGAGGGCGCCGCTTTTTTACCTCTGCACATCCCCTTGTAGGCGCTGCCGAAGGCTCGGGCCGCGTTCGGACGGTCTTTTGATCTCAAACCTTAAAAATCCAACACCACCCCGACATTCACCCCCTGCTGGGTAAAGTCATCATCCTTGCGAAACGTGTAACCGCCGCGCAACGCCAGATCCGCCGTGAGCTTGTGGCTCACGCCCAGACTCAACCGGTTCAGATGACTCTGCGGCGTGTAGCCCTCAAGAGTGAAGTCGTTCGCCGGCAGGCTGTTGAGCGCGATGTTGACCTTCTGCACGTCATCTTCATATTCACGTTCGTGGGCGTATTCACCAAACACCTGGGTTTGCGGCGTGATGTTGTACTTGCCCTGCAATCCGATTCCGAGGCGTTTTGAATCACGGGTCTGGTCATCGAACGTCAGCGCCGTGGCACGGTTGCTGTTTTCCGAATAGCCATCGACATCGACGCTGGCGTAGTCGGCGCTGACGAACGGCGACAGGTGCCATTCGCTGCCCGGCTGGGCAATGTCGTAACCGAGCCGCGTGCTGAAGGCCCAGAGGCTGCCGTCAGTGTCGCCTTTCTCGGCACCCTCACTGGCGCCCAGATCAAATTTGCGTTTGAGGTTGTCGTAGTCGAGCTTGCCGCCGGTCAACGACGCATCGGCCCACCAGCGATTCTGCTGGAACTGGGCAAACGCCGTGGCGAGATAGCTGTTGAGCTTGTAGTCCGAATCGTTATGGCCCGCTTCCATGGTCTGACGGTAAAAGCCCGCCGCCACGCCCACCCGCCAGGCCTCGTTAAGGCGATAGCTGCCGCCGACATTGAGGCTGTAACCGCTGCCGTCGGCGCTCGCACCGCTGCTTTGGCTGTCGAAGTCCAGATGCTGGCCGCCACCGGCGACAATCGCGCGCCACTGGCCGACCGCTTGCCAGCTCTCCCAATCCGCCTGCCACTGGCTGCGCAATTCATCCTGATGCGCGCGCAACGTGGCGTGGGCCATCTCCGGCAGCAGGGTCAGTTCCCACGGTGCTGCGAGCAGGGAATAAGCGTAATCGGAGATCAGTTTTTGCCCGGATTCGGTCGGGTGCACCCCATCGTTGTAGATCAGCTTGGTCGGATCCGGCGTGGCGCTGTTGATGCCGTAACGAGCGTTTTCCGTGCAACCGTTGCCGCTGAAGCAGGTGGCCGTCAGGTTCTGATCGGTCGCGAGGCCGAAGCGCCCCGGATCGGCGAAGGTTTCCTGCAGCAACAACGGAATATTCAGCGGGATAATTTGCGCATTGATGCCTTGCAGGCGCGAGACCAGTTGCGTGTTGAATTGGCTGCTGAGCTGACTGCTCACCGCTTGCAGCGGGCTGCCATTAAGCGCCGGGGTCAGGCCGACATCGGGCAGCAGCCAGACCATGACGTATTTGGCACCGGCGGTTTGCAGCACCTGGACGCTGTTGGCCAGGCGGTCGGCTGCTGCATTGGCCTGATCGAGGCTTAAAACGCGACCTTGCAGGAAGTCGTTGCCACCACCGGATAAGTAATAAAGCGCGTTCGGATCGGCGCGAAAGCCGTTCGATGGCAGGTAGCCCGCACGGGTGCGTTCACCGGTTGCCGATTCGCGGGTGATCGAATCGAGAATCTGGTCGGTTCGATAGCCGCCGACCGCCCAGTTGTTGCCATCGGGCAAGCCTTGATCGGCGCGTACGGCGGACGTCGACGCGGCGGTTTGATCGGGGCTGAAACCCAGCCGTCCGCCAAGCAGTTGTGTGGAGTTCAGCGAAAAGAACTCGCCGCTGCCGTCCTGATAGACCGGGCCGGTGCGGTTGGTGAAGCGTTGTGTCGCCCCGGCCGGGCCGCCAGAGTCGCTGAAGGTGCCGGCGTCGTTCAGGCTGTCACCGAAGACGACGAAACTGGAGTAGGGATTGGGCGCCGCCATCGCCTGAGCGCAGGCCATGGCGAGCAAGCATCCGGCAAGCGGTACAAACAACGTCTGTTTGATCATGAGCAAGTCCGTTTATTTATTGTTGTTGTGAACGAAACGACAGTACCAAAAACTTTCGGCCCTTTGCCATCGGTCGTGTGTTACCCCGCAGATTCGCCAACCTCAGCGTTCGTCATATTGCACGGCCCGCCCAGCTAAGTTACTGTGCCGAGACGTATAAATGAGACCTTCCCCGTGTTGATCGTCAGCAAACTTCTGGATCAAGTCATCAAGGCACACGCCCGCTGGCGTTGGCGCGCCTGAATCTTTTCTGCCGGCCCCGCCGGATCTGTATCGCTTTGCCTTCCTTGCCTGTCTGAAATGCCGCTTTGCCGACGCCACTTCTGCGTCCGACATCGTGCAGCGCCCTGCGGGCAAGTCGTTTGAAGGCTGTCACCCAGTCAGAATTCAAGAGGTTCGAAACGCCATGTTGCTGATGATCGACAACTACGACTCCTTTACTTACAACGTTGTGCAATACCTCGGCGAATTGGGTGCCGAGGTCAAAGTCGTGCGCAACGATGAACTCACGATTGCCGACATCGAAGCGCTCAATCCCGAGCGCATTGTTGTATCCCCAGGTCCCTGCACCCCGACCGAAGCCGGAATCTCCATCGAAGCGATCAAGCACTTTGCCGGCAAACTGCCGATCCTCGGCGTTTGCCTGGGCCACCAATCCATCGGCCAAGCCTTTGGTGGCGATGTGGTTCGCGCCCGCCAGGTGATGCACGGTAAGACTAGCCCGGTATTCCACGAGGACAAGGGCGTTTTCGACGGTCTCAACCATCCGTTGACCGTCACCCGTTATCACTCGCTGATCGTCAAGAACGACACACTGCCCGATTGCCTCGAACTGACCGCATGGACTCAGCACGACGACGGCACTGTGGATGAAATCATGGGCCTGCGGCACAAGACCCTGAACATCGAAGGTGTGCAGTTCCACCCCGAGTCGATCCTCACTGAACAGGGCCATGAACTGTTTGCCAACTTCCTCAAACAAACCGGCGGCACGCGCTAAGGACTTTGCATGAACATCAAGACAGCCCTGAGCCGTATCGTCGAACACCTCGACCTCAGCACCGATGAAATGAGCGACGTGATGCGCGAGATCATGACCGGCCAATGCACTGAAGCGCAGGTCGGTGCGTTCATGATGGCCATGCGCATGAAAAGCGAGAGCATCGACGAAATCGTCGGCGCGGTATCGGTGATGCGAGAGCTGGCGGACAAGGTCGAGCTCAAGACCCTTGAAGGCGTGGTCGATGTCGTCGGCACCGGCGGTGACGGCGCGAACATTTTCAACGTGTCGACGGCGTCCTCGTTCGTCGTCGCGGCGGCCGGTTGCACCGTGGCCAAGCATGGCAACCGTGCGGTATCGGGCAAGAGCGGCAGCGCCGACCTGCTGGAAGCGGCCGGCATCTACCTGAACCTGACGCCGGTGCAGGTTGCACGTTGCATCGACAACGTCGGCATCGGCTTCATGTTTGCTCAGACCCATCATAAAGCGATGAAGTACGCCGCCGGCCCACGCCGCGATCTCGGCCTGCGCACGCTGTTCAACATGCTCGGCCCGCTTACGAATCCGGCCGGTGTGAAGCATCAGGTGGTGGGTGTATTCACTCCAGCGCTGTGTCGGCCACTGGCCGAAGTGTTGCAGCGTCTGGGCAGTAAACATGTACTGGTGGTGCATTCCAAGGACGGTCTGGACGAGTTCAGTCTCGCGGCGCCGACCTTCGTGGCCGAGCTGAAAAATGACCAGATCACCGAGTATTGGGTCGAGCCGGAAGATCTCGGCATGAAAAGCCAGAGCCTGCATGGTCTTTCGGTCGATGGCCCGGAAGCCTCGCTGGCGCTGATCCGCGATGCGCTTGGCAAGCGCAAAACCGAAAACGGCCAGAAAGCCGCCGAAATGATCGTGCTCAACGCCGGCGCTGCGCTGTACGCCGCCGACGTCGCCAGCAGTTTGAAACAAGGCGTGGAGCTTGCGCACGACGCGCTGCACACCGGCCTCGCTCGGGAAAAACTCGAGGAGCTGGGTGCCTTTACCGCGGTATTCAAAGTGGAGAATGAGGGATGAGTGTACCGACGGTTCTGGAAAACATTCTGGCGCGCAAAGTTCAGGAAATCGCCGAGCGTAGCGCTCGCGTGAGCCTGAGTGAGCTGGAAAGTCTGGCCAAGGCGGCCGATGCACCACGAGGTTTTGCCCAGGCATTGCTGGCGCAGGCGAAGAAGAAGCAACCGGCGGTGATCGCCGAGATCAAGAAGGCGTCGCCGAGCAAAGGCGTAATCCGCGAAAACTTCGTGCCGGCGGACATCGCCAAGAGCTACGAGAAGGGCGGGGCAACTTGCCTGTCGGTGTTGACCGACATCGACTACTTCCAGGGCGCCGATGTTTATCTGCAACAGGCTCGCGCGGCGTGCCAGTTGCCGGTGATCCGCAAGGACTTCATGATCGATCCGTACCAGATCGTCGAAGCCCGTGCATTGGGCGCCGACTGCGTATTGCTGATTGTCTCCGCGCTCGACGACGTGAAGATGGCCGAGCTGGCTTCCGTGGCCAAAGGTGTCGGCCTCGATGTGTTGGTAGAAGTGCACGACGGCGACGAACTGGAGCGCGCGTTGAAGACCCTCGACACGCCGCTGGTCGGCGTCAACAACCGCAACCTGCACACCTTTGAAGTCAGCCTGGAAAACACCCTTGATCTGCTGCCGCGCATTCCGCGCGACCGCTTGGTGATTACCGAGAGCGGTATCCTCAACCGCGCCGATGTCGAGCTGATGGAAATCAGCGATGTGTATGCGTTCCTGGTCGGCGAAGCGTTCATGCGCGCGGAAAGCCCGGGTATCGAATTGCAGCGCCTGTTCTTCCCTGAGCGCGGTACGGCGGTGAGTGGTTCGACACTCGACTGAAATTTGATAAACCGAGTCGTTCCCTTCGCGAGCAAGCCCGCTCCCACATGAGATTGCATTCCATTGTGGGAGCGGGCTTGCTCGCGAAGGCACCCTTGAATCCGCTAAAGATTTCAAGCTTCTTGGAGTTCCTCATGTCACTGCCAACCCCCCTCACCATCGAAGCCGGCCTGCAAGCCGAACAGGACTTGCTCGCTCATGTCTGCGCAGGCAACGCCGAATTCGGTCTTCTATTTTGGCAACCGAGCGATCAGGCCTTGGTCATGCCGCGCCGCTTGAACCGTCTACCCGATTTCGAACACGCCTGCGAAGTCTCCGCTGCCGCCGGGTGGCCGGTGTTGTTGCGCGAAACCGGCGGCGAGCCAGTGCCGCAGTCGGCTTCGACGATCAACATCGCACTGGTCTATGCGCCGCCACGCAGCGAGGGTGATTTGAATCGCATCGAAACCGGTTACCGGCGCTTGTGCGATCCGATCTGTGAGCTGTTGGATGAATTGGGTGGCACGGCTTCGTTGGGCGAGATCGACGGGGCGTTTTGCGACGGTCGCTTCAACGTCAACCTCGACGGCCGCAAGATGGTCGGCACTGCCCAGCGCTGGCGCCAGAGTCAGGGTGGTCAGCGACCGGTGGGACTGGTACACGGTGCAATGCTGGTGGATAACGATCGCGAGTCAATGGTAGCGGCGGTCAATCGCTTCAATAAAACCTGTGGCCTGGAGCAGCGAGTGCGCGCCGAAAGCCACATTGCCCTGCATGAAAAATTTGCCGCACCGCATGCCGTGGCGCGTCTGGATGAGTTATTTCGGCTGATGCTGGCGCAGATCTACAGCGCCTGAGTTTCGTGCTCAGCGCGTGCCGAAGACCACCATCGTCTTGCCTTTTACATCGACCAGGTTGCGCTCTTCCAGATCCTTGAGCACGCGACCGACCATCTCCCGCGAGCACCCGACAATCCGCCCGATCTCCTGACGGGTCACCTTGATCTGCATGCCGTCGGGGTGAGTCATGGCGTCCGGTTGTTTACACAACTCCAGCAGGCAACGCGCGACACGACCGGTGACGTCGAAGAACGCCAAGTCGCCGACCTTGCGCGTGGTATTGCGCAGACGTTGTGCGATTTGTCCGCTGAGCACGTAAAGAATGTCTGGATCCTGCTGGGACAATTCGCGGAATTTTGCGTAGCTGATTTCCGCAACTTCACACTCGACCTTGGTTCGCACCCAGGCGCTGCGTACCTGTTCTTGCCCGGCCTGTTCGAACAGACCCAGTTCACCGAAGAAATCACCGGCATTGAGGTACGCGATGATCATCTCGCGCCCGTCGTCATCCTCAATCAGGATGGTGACCGATCCCTTGATAATGAAATACAACGTGTCCGAACGGTCGCCGGCGCAGATGATGTTGCTCTTGGCCGCATGGCGACGGCGCTGGCAATGCATCAACAGTTTGTCGAGGTTCTTGATTTTGGGTGTGGGGGCAAGACCAGCCATGGTTGTATCCCGAAAAGACTGCACGGTTATATTTGATTTTGTAAGAGGCGCTAAAGAGGGGCGCGACACAAGCTGGCCAGGCGCCAGCGAATTGGCGCCAGCTTAACAGACACTTCCTTTGTTAATTCGAGAAATTACCTACGCTAGTGGAACTTCCGTCCTACGAAGCTTGTGCCTGTCTGTAACGGGCCCTGTGCTAAGCTGGCGACCCTTTTTTCTACAGTGGAGTCTTGGCGATGAAGGCACGCATCCAATGGGCTGGCGAAGCCATGTTCCTCGGCGAATCCGGTAGCGGTCATGTCGTGGTCATGGACGGCCCGCCGGACGCCGGCGGTCGTAACCTGGGTGTCCGTCCGATGGAAATGCTCCTGCTGGGCGTCGGCGGTTGCAGTAACTTCGACGTGGTCAGCATTCTGAAGAAGTCGCGTCAGGCCGTTGAGAGCTGCGAAGCCTTTCTTGAAGCCGAACGTGCGAGCGAAGACCCGAAAGTGTTCACCAAGATCCACATGCATTTTGTGGTCAAGGGCCGTAGCCTGAAAGAAGCTCAGGTCAAGCGTGCCATCGAACTGTCCGCCGAGAAATATTGCTCGGCCTCGATCATGCTCGGCGCGGCTGGCGTGGCAATCACCCACGACTACGAAATCATCGAACTCGGTTGAATCGACATTCAACTATCATAAAAGCAGTGCAGACTCTGGCGATCCCACGCCGACGTCTGCATAATGCGCCACTTTTTTCAGGGCAGTGATCGGTCAGCCGATGGGTCATCCGCCTGAACAGACAACCAAAATCGCCATCGCGAAGAGGTGTTAACCGTCCTACGCAGGTGCGTTGTTCGCATTTGACGGGCATGCTTGATCACGCGGCCGCGCCGCATACATAGAGAGTTTTTAACGGTGAAAAGCAAACTCAAGCTCCACGGGTTCAATAACCTGACAAAGACCTTGAGCTTCAACATCTATGACATCTGCTACGCGGAAACCCCGCAAGACCAGCAGGCTTACGTCGAGTACATCAATCAAGAGTACAACGCGAAACGCCTGACGCAGATTCTCACGGAAGTTGTCGAGATCATTGGTGCCAACATCCTGAACATTGCCAGTCAGGACTATGAACCTCAGGGCGCCAGCGTCACGATTCTGATTTCTGAAGAGCCGGTAACCCCGACTGAAAGCCAGATCGAAGAGTCGCCGGGCCCGTTGCCCGAAATCATCCTGGCCCACCTCGACAAGAGCCACATCACGGTGCACACCTATCCGGAAATCCATCCGGACGACGGTATTGCAACGTTTCGTGTGGACATCGATGTATCGACCTGTGGCGTTATCTCACCGCTCAAAGCGCTCAACTTTCTGATTCACCAGTTCGATTCGGACATCGTGACAGTGGATTATCGAGTGCGCGGCTTTACCCGTGACGTTGAAGGCAAAAAGCACTTCATCGACCACGAGATCAACTCGATCCAGAACTACCTGTCCGAAGACACTCGCGACGCGTATCAGATGACCGACGTGAACGTGTACCAGGAAAACCTGTTCCACACCAAAATGCTGCTGAAGAACTTCGAACTGGATAACTACCTGTTCGGCGACGCCACCAGCAATCTGTCCCCTGAGCAACGCAAGCAGGTGACCGAGCGTGTGAAGCACGAAATGCTGGAAATCTTCTACGCGCGCAACATGCCGACGTAAGATCTTCGAGCACAAAAAAGGCGACCTCAGGTCGCCTTTTTCATGTCCACCACAACCCCCTGTAGGAGTGAGCCTGCTCAAAAGCATCAGATTCGATAAGTACTCTTGGTCATCACCTTCGCCAACAAACTCATCCCGAATTTTACCGGTGCCGGAAAACGGAACCCGCCGGCATCCAGCGCACTTTCCGCATGATGTTCTTCATCAATGCGCATCTGCTCCAGAATCGCCCGGGACTTTTCGTCCTCGGCCGGCAATTGCTCCAGGTGTTCGTTCAGGTGTTTGCACACTTGGTGTTCGGTGGCGGCGACAAAACCCAGGCTGACCTTGTCGCTGATCAGGCCGGCAACGGCGCCGATCCCGAACGACATGCCATAGAACAAGGGGTTGAGCACGCTGGTGTGGCTGCCCAACTGATGGATGCGCTGCTCGCACCAGACCAGATGATCAATTTCTTCTTCAGCGGCATGTTCCATGGCCGCGCGCACCTGCGGAAGCTTGGCGGTAAGCGCCTGGCCCTGATAAAGCGCCTGGGCACAGACTTCGCCGGTATGGTTGATGCGCATCAGGCCGGCCACATGGCGGGTCTCTTCATCGCTCATTTGCACTTCGGGCTGCACGATGGCCGGGGACGGACGGTACGGCTGGCCACTGAATGGCAGTAAGGTACGCATTGCGGCATCGGCTTGCAGCAGAAGACGATCAATCGGCGAGTAGTGACGTTGGGTAGTCATGCTGACCTCCGGAGGAATCTCGGCGGCCAGTTTAACCCAATCGGCCGGGTAAGGTTTGCGCCGGGTCATCGTACGCGATGCTCCTGCATGGTCGGGTTTCAGCCCGGTGGCCAGTTCATCTGGCGTTGACCGAGTACGTGCATATGAATGTGGTAAACGGTTTGACCGCCCAATTCATTGCAATTCATCACCACGCGGAAGCCTTCTTCACAACCCAGCTCAAGCGCCAGACGCTGAGCGGTGAACAAAATGTGCCCGGCTAGGGCTTTGTCTTCCTCGGTCAGGTCATTGAGGGTGCGTACCGCTTTTTTCGGGATGACCAGAAAATGCACCGGTGCCTGTGGGGCAATATCGTGGAAGGCCAGAACCTGGTCGTCTTCGTAAATGATCTTTGCCGGGATTTCCCGGTTGATGATCTTGGTGAACAGAGTATCCACAGCTGTTTTCTCCGTTGTTAACTGAATTCATTGGGCGCGCTGCCCGTGGATTTTAACGTGGGCAATACGCCTTGTTGACCATGCCGACGATGGTGCGATTGAGCCAGCGGGAACCGAAGCGCGGCAGGAAGGCAAGCCAGCGGTTGCGGCGTCCCGGAATGATGATCGCGCGGTTTTTATCCAAAGCACGAACGGTGTACAGCGCGACTTCCTCTGGGCTCATCAACAGATTGCTGGCGGTGAGTTTGTCACTGTTCAACTGCGCCGTACGGAAAAACTCGGTGCGGGTCGGTCCGGGACAGAGCACCGAGACCTTGACCGCGCATTTTTTCAGCTCTACCCGCAGCGCTTCCGAGAAGTGCAACACATAGGCTTTGCTGGCGTAATAAGTGCTCATCCACGGCCCGGGATTGAACGCCGCCACGGACGCGACGTTGAGAATCTGTCCGCCGCCCTGCAGCGCCATGCTGTTACCGATGGCATGACACAGGCGGGTAAGGGCGAGGATATTCACTTCGATCAGATCCTGCTCGGTCATCCAGTCTTGCGCGAGAAACGGGCCGCAGGTGCCAATGCCGGCGCAATTGACTAACAGGTCGATCTGCCGGTCGCCTTCTTCCAGCTCCAGCAGAAAACCGGACAAGCGCAGCGGCTCGCCGAGGTCGCAGGCGCGAAATAACACCTCAACGCCGAAGCGCTGGGTCAATTCGATTGCAATGCTTTCCAGCTGATCACGCTGTCGGGCCACCAATATCAGGCTGCGGCCGCGCCGGGCCAGCGCTTCGGCCATGGCCAGGCCAATGCCGCTGGATGCGCCGGTGATCAGTGCGTAACGGGTCATGCAGTTCTCCATCGCAACAGCTCCGCGCCGGCGACGCGGTTGTCACGGCATGGAGCGCTGTTCATTCTTTCGCAGAGTCTACAGGGGGCCGGGCCTCTTCGGCTGCATCGCTTTGCGAATTCGAGGGTGCTTCGAGCTCGACGTCAACTTCGTCGGTGATCACGGAGCCACTGTCATAGCTGGTTTCCATGTTGCTTTTGTACTCCTGCTGGATCGCCCGGATTCCGCCAAGCAACGCGCCGACGAACATCAATGCGATGAACACAATCCATAACGACGACAGTACTTTCACTGCCGTGCTGTTTGGCGGCGGTGGCGGGCCGTAACGGTTGGCGGTTGCGTTGCCTGGTATGCACATGATGACCAGCGGAAAGAAACTGCCAACGAGGGGCACGAACGTCAGCAACCAGAGCCAGCCCGACCAGCCGATATCGTGCAAGCGTTGCACGAAAATGAAGATGCTGGCGACAAAGAACCCAAGGCCCAGAAAGAGGGCGATGAGGCCGCCGACGATCAGTCCGGTCGTGGAGTCGCCGCTGACCAGGCCCAGTGCGATCAGGGCAAAGATGCCAATGATCGGCAGGCTTACAAGGGTGAGCACCATCGTCCAGGCCAGATAGCGCAGGCGACCGATGCGGCCTTCAATGCCGAAGGGTTTGAGCGTGGAGAACTCCGCGAGTTTTTCGCCAACCGGCGCTTGGGGCGGGGCGTAGGGCGAAGCGGTTTGCGCGACGGCGCTGTAGGGAACGTCGGGCGCGTGGTCATGTACGTCCGACAGATTCAGTTCGATCGCGGTTTCCGACTCGATTCGCGGCTCGATGCCGGTTTTTTGCAGCGCTTGAAGATAGGTTTGTGCGTCCGAATGCGACAGCTCGCGTTTCAGGGCAACCGGGCGACCAGTGAACAGGCGCTCAATAGCGGCCACATCGCTTTTGAACAGATCGGCGAGATTGAGTTTGGCTGTGGTGATATCGACGCCGGGCTGCAGCGCCCCGTCGAAAACGATCTTGTAGCGGGGTTCACTCATGGCCGAGGCATCCTTGTCGCGAGAAATTGAAGTACATGCAGGCCAATCTTGATTCGACTGGCCTGTGTTTCAGCGCGGCCAGCGATTCGGCAGTTGCGCGGCGCGCTGCAGTGCCTGGCGGTATTCGGCATCAAGACGCGCGATCAACTGATCCACGCTTGGCAAATCATCGATCTGACCGACGCCTTGCCCGGCCGACCACACGGTCTTCCAGGCTTTGGCTTCATCGCTGATCGGTTTGAGTTTGTCACCAAAATTCACTTCGCCCTTGCCTTGCATTGCCGCGAGGTCGAAACCGGCGGCTTCGAGACTCTGGCGCATGAAGCTGGCCGGAACACCGGACACGGCAGGAGTATGAATGATGTCCGCCGCTTTGGCTGTCAGCAGCATCTCTTTGTAGGCGTCGGGTGCATGACTTTCGGTGGTGCCGATAAATCGTGTGCCTAAGTAGGCCAAATCCGCACCTAGCACTTGCGCGGCAAGAATCTCGTGGCCATGGTTCAAACATCCTGCAAGCAACAGGGTTTTATCGAAGAACTCGCGGATTTCCGCAATCAATGAAAACGGGCTCCATGTACCTGCATGCCCGCCCGCTCCGGCGGCGACCGCGATCAAGCCATCGACGCCAGCCTCGGCAGCTTTTTCGGCGTGGCGTCGAGTGGTTACGTCGTGAAACACCAGGCCGCCATAGCTGTGCACGGCGTCGACCAATTCTTTCACTGCGCCGAGGCTGGTGATGACAATCGGCACCTTGTGTTCGACGCAAATGTTCAGATCCGCCTGCAGGCGCGGATTGCTGTTGTGAACGATGAGGTTCACCGCGTAAGGCGCCGGGTTGTCCAGCGTCGCCAGGCCCGCTTCGATCTGTTCCAGCCAGGCTTTGAAGCCGCTGCTTTCGCGCTGGTTCAAGGCCGGAAAGCTGCCGACCACGCCATTACGGCAGCAGGCCAGCACCAGTTCGGGGTTGGAGATCAGGAACATCGGCGCGGCCACCACGGGCAAACGCAGACATTGTTCGAGCAGAGCGGGCAGCGACATTGGAAGTACCCCAATTGTTGTGGTTATTGAAGTCAGAACGGCTTGACCACGACCAGAATTACGATAGCCAGCAATAACAGAACCGGCACTTCATTGAACCAGCGATAAAAGACATGGCTGCGGGTGTTCTCGCCACGCGCGAAGCGTTTTACCTGCGCGCCGCACATATGGTGGTAGCCGATCAGCAAAACTACCAACGTCAGTTTGGCGTGTATCCAGGCGCCTTGGCTGAAGATGCTCGGGTTGAGATAGATCAGCCAGCCGCCGAAGATCAGCGTGGCAATCATCGCCGGGCCCATGATGCCGCGATACAGCTTGCGCTCCATGACGCTGAAGCGTTCCTTGCTGATCGCATCTTCACTTTGAGCGTGATAAACGAACAGACGCGGCAGGTAGAACAGCCCGGCAAACCAGCAGACGATGCTGACGATATGAAGCGCTTTGATCCATAGATAGAGCATTTTTGGTTATTCCCTCATTCACGGTGACTCGAATAGTAGAGGCTTGAGCATCCGCGCGTCACCTTGACGGTTGTCGCAGGCGCGTGCGGCCCCTATTATCGACGGCTTCCAGTGGGTTCGTTGAGGGCAGGTTTATGGTCAAGGTCGGTATCGTCGGCGGCACGGGTTACACCGGTGTCGAACTGCTGCGTCTGTTGGCACAGCATCCGCAAGCAGAAGTGGTTGTGATCACTTCGCGATCCGAGGCTGGCCTGCCTGTGGCCGACATGTATCCAAACCTGCGCGGCCATTACGATGGTCTGGCGTTCAGCGTGCCGGACATCAAAACGCTTGGGGCCTGCGATGTGGTGTTTTTTGCCACGCCTCACGGGGTTGCTCACGCGTTGGCCGGTGAACTGCTGGCGGCCGGCACCAAAGTCATCGACCTGTCAGCGGATTTCCGTTTGCAGGACGCCGATGAGTGGGCCAAGTGGTATGGCCAGCCGCATGGCGCGCCAGAGTTACTGGACGAAGCGGTTTACGGCTTGCCGGAAGTCAATCGTGAGCAAATCAAAAAGGCTCGCCTGATTGCAGTGCCGGGTTGCTATCCAACCGCCACGCAACTGGGTTTTCTGCCATTGCTTGAAGCGGGTCTGGCCGATGCTGCGCATCTGATTGCCGATTGTAAGTCCGGTGTCAGCGGCGCAGGTCGTGGCGCTGCCGTAGGTTCGCTTTACGCCGAGACGTCGGAAAGCATGAAGGCCTATGCGGTGAAGGGGCACCGTCATTTACCGGAAATTCGCCAAGGCCTGCGTCGCGCGGCGGGCAAGGATGTCGGTCTGACCTTCGTGCCACACCTGACGCCAATGATTCGTGGCATTCACTCCACGTTATACGCGACGGTAGTTGATCGTTCGGTCGACCTGCAGGCGTTGTTCGAAAAACGTTATGCCGATGAACCGTTCGTCGACGTGATGCCGGCGGGCAGCCATCCGGAAACCCGTAGCGTGCGCGGCGCCAACGTCTGCCGAATTGCCGTTCATCGTCCTCAGGACGGCGATCTGGTGGTGGTGTTGTCGGTCATCGACAATCTGGTCAAAGGCGCGTCGGGTCAGGCGGTTCAGAACATGAACATCCTGTTCGGCCTGGACGAGCGCGCAGGCTTGTCACACGCCGGCATGTTGCCTTAAAGGCAGTTACGAGCTTCAAGCTTTGAGCCGCAAGCTTGAAGCTTAAGGCTCGACGCTAGCTGCTGCTTCTCTTCTAATAGTTGACCAATTTTCTAGGAGAAGCGGATAATGCGCGTCATCACGCATTATGGCGGCGTAACGCCGGGAGATAGTCAGCATGAGCGTCGAATCCTTCACCCCCACGGCTTTGCAATTCACCCACGGTGCCGCGCACAAGGTGAAGAGCCTGGTCGATGAAGAGGGGAATGATCGCTTGAAGCTGCGCGTATTCGTTACGGGCGGCGGTTGTTCAGGGTTTCAGTACGGTTTCACCTTCGATGAAGATGTTGCCGAAGACGACACCATCGTCGAGCGCGAAGGTGTGAGTCTGGTGGTTGATCCGATGAGCTTCCAGTACCTGGCAGGTGCCGAGGTGGATTATCAGGAAGGTCTGGAAGGTTCGCGTTTCGTGATCAAGAATCCGAACGCCACGACCACCTGTGGTTGCGGGTCGTCGTTCTCGATCTGATCGTACTTTCGCCACACAGCAAAACGCCGCAGAGCCTTAGGGGGCTGCGGCGTTTTGCTGTGTGGAATTTAAACGTTGGCGATCAAGCCGGATAGATCGCGCCCAATATGCGTAGGCCCTTGGCGCCGGTAACGCTGGGGCGGTTGGCAGCGATGCCTTCGAGGCAGCAATGTGCGAGCCAGGCGAAGGCCATGGCTTCGACCCAGTCCGGATCGACGCCGTGAGTCGCGGTGCTGCTGACGGTTGTGTTCGGCAACAGATCGGCCAGGCGTTGCATGAGGGTGGTGTTATGCGCGCCGCCGCCGCAGATCAGCAACTTCTGCGTATCGGATTGAGCGCTCTGTAGCGATTCGACGATGGTCTGGGCCGTCAGCTCTAGTAGCGTTGCCTGCACGTTTTCTGCGGCGAAGGGGGGCAGACCGGAGAGGTGTTTCTCCAGCCAGGGCAGGTTAAAGACTTCCCTGCCCGTACTTTTTGGGCCTTTGGTCACGAAGAACGGATCGCTCAGCAGCGCCTTCAGCAGGGCGGGCTCAATTCTGCCGCTGCCCGCCCACTGGCCATTACGGTCGTAGTTTTCACCGCGCTGCTGTTGGATCCAGGCATCCATCAGAACATTCCCTGGGCCGCAGTCGAAACCGGCTACAGGTTTGTTCGGCTCGATCAGGCTCAGGTTGCTGAAACCACCAACATTCAATACTGCACTGTTGCCGTTTCGCTCCTCGAACAGGGCTTCATGGAATGCCGGAACCAGTGGTGCACCTTGTCCACCGGCGGCGACGTCACGACTGCGAAAATCACTGACAACGGTGATGCCAGTCAACTCAGTCAGCAGGGCGGGGTTGCCGATCTGCACGGTGAAGCCGCGCGCCGGCTCATGCCGAATGGTCTGGCCATGGCTGCCGATCGCTCGAATGTCTTCTGGCTTGAGTCGCTGCTGGCCGAGGAGGGTGTGAATGCCCTGAGCGGCGAGTTTCACCCAAATCTGCTGGGCGATGGCTGAGCGGGCAATCTCGTCAGGGCCGCTGGCGCACAAGCCAAGTAGCTCGGCGCGCAGGGAGTCAGGCATGGGAATGTAGTGCGTGGCGACCAGTCTGATCGCCGAGGTTTGCTCGATCAGCGCGATATCCAGGCCATCGAGACTGGTTCCCGACATCACACCGATATACAGGGCCATGGCTTAACGCTTGCTCGAAGCCAGCATGGTGGCTTTTTCCTGATCCATGCGCGCCATCAGCGGTTGGCTTTGGGCCATGAAACGAGCGCGCTCTGCCTTGGCAATCGGGTCGGCCATCGGCAACTTCTGCCCCAGCGGATCGACGTGAACACCATTGACCTGGAATTCATAGTGCAGATGCGGACCAGTGGAGAGGCCGGTCGTGCCGATGTAACCGATCACCTGGCCTTGCTTGACGCTGCCGCCGGTCTTCACGCCCTTGGCGAAACCTTGCATGTGCCCGTACAGCGTGCGGTAGGTGTTGCCGTGCTGAATGATTACGGTGTTGCCATAGCCGCCACGGCGACCGGCCAACAATACCTTGCCGTCGCCGGCAGCCTTGATCGGGGTGCCGCGCGGGGCGGCGTAATCGACGCCTTTGTGGGCGCGGATCTTGTTGAGGATCGGGTGTTTGCGACCCATGGAGAACTTCGAGCTGATGCGGGCGAAATCCACCGGGGTACGAATGAAGGCTTTGCGCATGCTGTTGCCGTCAGCGGTGTAGTAGCTGCTGTTGCCTTGTTTGTTGGTATAGCGAACGGCGGTGTACGTTTTACCACGGTTGGTAAAACGAGCCGAAAGAATCGGGCCGGTGCCTACCGCTTTGCCGTTGACTACTTTCTGTTCATAGATAACGTCGAATTCGTCGCCCTGGCGGATGTCTTGAGCGAAGTCGATGTCATAGCCGAAGACGCTGGCCATATCCATTGTCATGCTGTGGGACAGGCCCGCGCGGGCAGCCGATTGCGACAGCGAGCTATTGATTACGCCATGAACGTAGGCGGTGCGAACGGTTGGTTTCGCGATAACGCGGTTAAATGCGTAGCCCTTGTCGTTCTTGGTCAGGGTGATGGTTTCGAGGTCACTGACTTTGCTGTGCAGGCTGGTCAGCTGGCCTTCGGTGTTCAATTCGAATTCGAGCTTCTGGCCGCGCTTGAGTTGGCTGAACTGCTTGGCCTGTTTGTCGCTGGACAGCACGTCATGCAACGCGCTGGCGGGCAAGCCGACCTTTTCAAAAAGCGTCGAAAGCGTGTCACCTTTGGCGACGATCACTTCCCTGTGGCTTGGCGCCTTGTTTTCTTCGGGCGTTGATATTGGCGCGGGCGCGGCTTGCGCAGTCTCCGGGCTTTCT
>NZ_WKEQ01000001.1 GCF_021605415.1 Pseudomonas syringae | reverse complement strand
TGTGAGGCGTTGAGCTAACCAATACTAATTGCCCGTGAGGCTTGACCATATAACACCCAAGCAATTTGAATACTCGAAAGAGCATCAGATTGCGGTGTGTGAAGACGCAATGAACCGAAAGTTCGATACTCACAAAACACCGAAAGCTGTCACATACCCAATTTGCTGAAGCGAGGCCATCTGGTCACGACTCAGTACCCGAATTTCTTGACGACCATAGAGCGTTGGAACCACCTGATCCCATCCCGAACTCAGCAGTGAAACGATGCATCGCCGATGGTAGTGTGGGGTTTCCCCATGTGAGAGTAGGTCATCGTCAAGATTAAATTCCGAAACCCCATTTGCGAAAGCAGATGGGGTTTTGTTTTGTCTGCAAGAAAGTTCTTACAGCATTCACCGACACCTCCGAGCTGTCACAACGTGCTGACAATGCTAAGGTTCTGCCTGGCTTTTGCACTTTCCCAAGGACAACTTGATGCCTGACACCCAGTCCCTCAACGCTGCATTCATGGTAGTCCAGAGCAATAGCCTGGACGAACTGCGCAGCCTGGTGATCAGCATCATGCGGCGCTATCCGCTGGCACCCCTGGAAAACGAAATCGCCCTCGTCCAAAGCAATGGTATTGCCCAGTGGCTAAAACTGGCGCTGGCCGAAGACCCTGAAGACGACGATCTCGGTGGATGCGGCATCGCGGCAGCCATTGATGTTCAATTGCCGGGCAGTTTCATGTGGCAGCTCTACCGGATGGTTCTCGGCCGCGAGGAAATTCCCGCCAAGTCCTTACTCGATAAAGCACCGCTGACCTGGCGTTTGATGCGCTTGTTGCCCCTGGTCATCGATCTCCCGCATTTCGAACCCTTGCAGCGTTTCCTGACCCACGACACTGACCTGCGCAAGCGCTATCAATTATCGGAGCGCTTGGCGGATCTCTTTGACCAATATCAGGTGTATCGCGCCGATTGGCTTGAGGACTGGGCGGAAGGTCGTCACCAATTGCGTAATGTAAGGGGTGAGATCAAACCGCTGTCTCCAACCAATTGCTGGCAGGCTGAATTGTGGCGCGCACTGCTGGGAGATGTGGGGTCAGAAGGCATGGCACAAAGCCGTGCCGGAGTGCATCAGCGATTCATGGAGCGCATCAACGAGCTTGATACACCTCCGACAGGGCTGCCTTCGAGGGTTATCGTCTTTGGCATTTCATCACTGCCCGCTCAAGTACTAGAGGCTCTCGCAGGACTCGCCCGCTTCAGCCAGGTTCTCCTTTGCGTCCATAACCCATGTCGGCACCATTGGGCCGACATCGTGGCTGACAAGGATTTATTACGGCACCAATACAAGCGTCAGGCTCGCAAAGATGGCATGCCTGTCGTACTCGATCCGGACACGCTTCATCAGCATGCCCATCCCTTGTTAGCGGCTTGGGGCAAGCAAGGACGGGACTATATCAACCTGCTCGACAGCTACGACGATCCCGGCAGCTATCGTGCGGCGTTTCGGGATCAACGCATCGACCTGTTCAGCGACGCGCAACCGCACAACATGCTCAACCAATTACAGGATGACATTCTTGAATTGCGTCCGCTCGCTGAGACACGCGAACGCTGGCCGGCGGTCGATCCGGCGCAGGATGAATCAATCCGCTTTCACGTTGCCCACAGCGCGCAGCGTGAAGTGGAGATTCTTCATGACCAGTTACTGGCGCGATTCAGTGCAAATCCCCAGTTACGTCCCCGTGATGTGATTGTCATGGTGCCTGACATCGATAGTTATGCGCCGCATATTCGCGCTGTATTCGGGCAGCTTGACCGGCAGGATCCACGCTTCATTCCCTTCACGCTGGCGGACCAGGGGCAACGGGGCCGTGAACCGCTGCTTATAGCCGTCGAGCATTTGCTCAAGCTTCCGGACAGCCGGTTCCCCGTCAGTGAAATTCTCGATTTACTCGACGTTCCTGCACTTAGGGCCCGTTTCGGTGTGCAGGAGCGTGATTTGCCGACGCTCCATCGCTGGATCGAAGGCGCAGGCGTGCGTTGGGGAATGAATGCCGAGCAGCGAGCAGGATTGGGACTGCCCGATGAGCTTGAGCAAAACACTTGGCACTTCGGCCTTCGAAGAATGTTGCTTGGCTATGCAGTGGGCAGTTCCAATGCCTGTTCCGGCATCGAGCCTTACGATGAAATCGGCGGACTCGATGCGGCATTGATCGGGCCGCTGGTTGCACTGCTTGATGCGCTGGAACTCGCCCATCAGGAACTCACTGAGCCAACAACGCCGCAAGCTTGGGGTGTGCGTTTGCAGGCGCTGATGCAACTGTTCTTCAAAGCGAGCAACGAACATGATGACTTGATGCTCACCCAGTTGGAGGCGTTACGTGAAACCTGGCTGGAGACTTGCGAGTCCGTCGGATTGGAGGATGAGCTCCCGTTGACTGTGGTTCGCGAAGCCTGGCTCGCTGGGCTGGATCAGGGCCGTTTGTCGCAGCGTTTTCTAGCCGGTGCGGTCAATTTTTGTACGCTCATGCCCATGCGCGCCATTCCATTCAAACTTGTCTGTTTGCTGGGCATGAACGACGGCGATTATCCACGAGCTCAGCCGCCTCTGGACTTCGATTTGATGGGCAGCGATTACCGTCCAGGCGATCGCTCCCGGCGCGAGGACGACCGCTATCTGCTGCTGGAAGCGCTTCTATCTGCGCGTCAGCAGCTTTATATCAGTTGGGTCGGTCGGAGCATCCGCGATAACAGCGAAAGGCCTGCGTCTGTTCTGATCGGGCAACTGCGTGATCATCTGGCCGGTGGCTGGCATTTGCCTGATGAACAAGGAAACTTGCTGGACGCAATGACCGAGGAACATCCGCTGCAGCCATTCAGTGCCAGATATTTTCATGAAGGCGATGCTCTGTTCAGCTATGCCGGCGAATGGCAGGTGCTTCATCAGCATCAGGAGATGCAAAGCGAGACGGAAATACTCAAACCCTATTCGCAGGAAGAGCCGCTGAGCCTGAGCCTGCTGCAGGATTTCCTGCGCAACCCGGTTCGGCACTTTTTCAATCAACGACTCAAAGTCTATTTCGAAGCCGCCGAAGCGCCCCTGGCGGATGAAGAGCCATTCGTTCTTGACGCGCTGCAGCGTTACACCCTAAGCGACAGCCTGCTCGAAGCCGCTCTCAGGCAGCCCGAGAACATTCAACATGCCCTCGAAGGCCAGGCCAGGCGTTTGCAAAACAGCGGCCTGTTGCCCATGGCCGGTTTCGGTGATTGCCTGCAGCGGGAACTGATCGAACCATTGCCTGACCTGTTGCACCGATACCAGCAGCTTTTGGCGTTGTGGCCGACTCCTCTGACCAGCACGGTAGAAGTTAGCCTGGAAAGGCTCGAACTGCACCTAGAGGGCTGGCTGGCCGGCCTGCATCAGCGTGCCGATGGTGGCATGCTTGCGGTCACCACGATTCCAAACAGTATCGGCTCAATCAAAACCCGAAAGTGGCACCGCTTGATCAAACCCTGGGTGAGCCATTTGGCAGCCTGTGCCGGTGGCTTGCCTTTGACGACGGCCCTTGTTGCAAGCGATGACACATTGCTGCTCGAACCCATGGAAAAAGCCAGGGCCTTGCGACTGCTCGATGACCTGCTGCTCGCATGGCAGTCAGGCATGCGTCAGCCGCTGCCGGTGGCAGTAAAAACCGCGTTCGCCTGGTTGTCTCAAAGTGATCCACACAAGGCCGACGCCGTAGCTCGCAAAGCCTATGAAGGCGACGGACAAACCAGCGACGGGGAGCGGCGGGAGAACCCGGCGCTGTCCCGTCAGTTTCCGGACTACGACGCGTTGCTTGCGGACGAGACTTTCAACGGTTGGTGCGACGCCTTGTACCGACCTTTATTTGAAGCGCCGTGGCGCTCGTTGAACAGCGAGAGTCCGCGCTCATGACTGACCAAAAACCTTTGGCACTCGCTTTTCCGTTACGCGGCAGCCAGTTGATCGAAGCCAGTGCCGGCACGGGCAAGACCTTTACCATCTCCGCGTTGTATCTGCGTTTGATCCTCGGGCATGGTGGCGAGGCGACCGGTTTTGGCCGAGAACTGTTACCACCGCAAATCCTCGTCGTGACGTTTACCGATGCGGCGACCAAGGAGCTTCGTGAGCGCATCCGCACACGCCTGGCCGAAGCCGCTCGTTTCTTCCGTGACGAAACATCAGCGCCCGACGCCCTGATCTTCCAGCTGCGCGAGGAGTTTGAACCGCATCAATGGGCAGGCTGCGCCAACCGTCTGGACATCGCCGCGCAATGGATGGACGAGGCGGCGGTTTCGACGATCCACAGTTGGTGTCAGCGCATGCTGCGTGAGCACGCGTTCGACAGCGGCAGCCTGTTCACTCAAACACTGGAAACCGATCACAGCGATTTGCTGGGTGAAGTGCTCCGTGATTACTGGCGCTTGTTCTGCTATCCGATGCAAGGCGATGCCCTCAATTGGGTTCGTAACAATTGGGGTGGTCCGGCGGCGCTGTTGCCGAAAATCCGTGGATTATTCGCCACTGAGAAAAACCGTGACGAAAGCAGAACACCAGCAGAATTGATCGAGGCATGCCTGCAAGAACGGCGTGCCGCTCTGGTTGAACTCAAGGCACCCTGGTGCGAGTGGGCGGGTGAACTGCTGACGATTTGTCATCAAGGTGTGGCAGGCAAGCTGGTGGATGGACGCAAGATGCAGGCGCGTTACTTCGAACCGTGGTGCGAAAAGCTCAAAGCCTGGGCCGAGGATGAAGTGCTCGAACTTCTCGATATTGGAACCGGCTTTACCCGGCTCACGCCCGACGGCATGGCCGAAGCCTGGAAAGGTCAGGCGCCGGATCATCCTGCGTTAACCGCAATGGTCGGGCTCAAAGCCAGTCTCGACGCGCTGCCGACCCCGGATGCCGCTGTTCTCCAGCACGCTGCCAGTTGGGTGGGCACACGCTTCGAAGAGGAAAAACGTCGCCGTGCCGAGATGGGGTTCGACGACATGCTCCTGCGCCTCGACGCCGCGCTGCAAGCCGAAGGTGGTGAACGGTTGGCCACGTTGATTCGCGAGCAATTCCCCGTCGCGCTTATCGACGAATTCCAGGACACCGACCCGGTGCAGTACCGGATATTCGAGAGCATTTATCGCATAGAAGACAATGACCCCGAGTGTGGATTGTTCCTGATCGGTGATCCGAAGCAGGCGATTTACGCCTTCCGAGGTGCCGACATTTACACCTACCTGCGCGCACGTCAGGCTACAACGGGTCGACTGCACACCTTGGGCACCAACTTCCGCTCCAGCCATGGCATGGTCAGCGCGGTTAATCACCTGTTTGAAAGCGCCGAGTCCCGTGAGCAGGGACGCGGCGCTTTTTTGTTTCGAGAAAAAAATGGCGACAACCCGGTGCCATTCCAGCCTGTTCAATCCCAGGGCCGTAGAGAACAGTTGCAGATTGATGGGCAACCCGTCCCGGCGCTGAACATCTGGCAGCTGTCTTCCGATCAACCCTTGTCCGGCGCGGTCTACCGCCAGCAACTGGCGAGCGCCTGTGCCAGTGAAATCACCGGTCTGCTCAATGGCGGCCAAACCGCCGATGCCGGTTTCTTGCAGGAAGGTAAAGAGTTCAGAGGTCTTCGTCCTTCGGATATCGCCATCCTGGTTCGCGACGGCAAAGAGGCCCAGGCCGTCCGTGCAGAACTCGCGGCACGAGGGGTGCGCAGTGTTTATCTTTCAGACAAGGATTCGGTGTTCGCCGCCCAGGAAGCCCACGATCTGTTGGCCTGGCTCAAGGCCTGTGCCGAACCGGACGTCGAACGTTCATTACGAGCGGCGCTGGCCTGTATCACACTGAATCTGTCCTTAAGTGAACTCGAGCAACTGAACCAGGATGAATTGTCCTGGGAGTCGCGGGTCATGCAGTTCCGGGGCTACCGTGAACTGTGGCGAAAGCAGGGTGTGCTGCCGATGCTGCGACGGCTGCTGCACGATTTTCATCTGCCTCAGAAGTTGATCGCCCGTAGCGACGGCGAGCGGGTACTGACCAACCTGCTGCATTTGTCGGAATTGCTGCAGCAAGCGGCCGCCGAACTGGACGGCGAGCAGGCGCTGATTCGTCATCTGGCAGAGCATTTGGCGTTGTCAGGCCTGGCCGGTGAGGAGCAGATCCTGCGCCTCGAAAGCGACGAGCAACTGGTCAAGGTCGTGACCATCCACAAGTCCAAAGGCCTTGAGTATCCCTTGGTGTTTTTGCCCTTCATCTGCTCGGCGAAGCCAGTGGACGGCAGCCGCTTGCCGCTGCATTACCATGACGCCACGGGCAAGGCGCAGGTGAGTCTCAAACCGACCGCCGAACTGATTATCCAGGCCGACGATGAGCGTCTGGCCGAAGATCTGCGGCTGCTGTATGTCGCACTGACTCGCGCGCAGCACGCTTGCTGGCTTGGGGTGGCGGACCTGAAGCGAGGCAATAACAGTGCTTCTGTGCTGCATCTTTCGGCACTCGGCTATTTATTGGGCGGTGGCGCATCCTTGGCCGAGTCGGCGGGTTTGACCCTGTGGCTCAGAGATATCGCCCAAGGAAATCCGGTCGTGAAATATGGCGACATGCCCATAGCAACGTCCGACATTTATCTTCCGCCGCGCAACGACGCGATTTTAAGTGCCGCGCTGCTGCCAAAGCGCAAGGCCAGCGAGAACTGGTGGATTGCTTCCTACAGCGCGCTGCGCATCAGCGACGTGTTGAGCGTCGGCAGCAGCGAAGCGCCGGAGAGTCCCCAAGCGCAAAAGTTGTTCGATGATGAGCGTCTCGATCCTGACGCGCCATTGGAGATCATTGCCGGCGGCGCCGATATCCACCGATTCCCCAGAGGGCCGAATCCAGGAACATTTCTTCACGGATTGCTGGAGTGGGCAGGAGGAGAAAACTTTTCCGCCAATCGCAAACCGCTTGAAGACGCGATCGCCCGACGCTGCAATTTACGTGGCTGGGAAGGCTGGATCAGCACGTTGAGCGATTGGCTGCAGCACCTGCTCAAATCGCCTTTGTCTGTCGGCGCCGGACAGCCCCCGGTGATCCTTGAACAGTTGAAACAGCACCGCGTCGAGATGGAATTCTGGTTCGCCAGCCATAAAGTCGATGTGCTCAAACTCGACGAACTGGTGCGCCAGCGCACACACAACGGAGTGGCGCGAGTCGCGGCTGAACCGGTGGTGCTCAACGGTATGTTCAAAGGTTTCATCGACCTGACTTTTGAGCACGAAGGCCGCTATTACGTCGCTGATTACAAGTCCAATTGGCTCGGCGCCGATGACGCTGCGTACACGGTGCCGGCCATGGAACAGTCGATTCTCGACAACCGCTACGACCTGCAATACGTGCTCTACCTCTTGGCACTGCATCGCCAACTCAAGGCTCGACTGGCCGATTACGATTACGAACGTCACATTGGTGGCGCGCTGTACATGTTTTTGCGTGGAACCCGTTCCGCCAGCCGCGGTGTGTATTTCGCACGCCCGCCACGGGAACTGATCGAGCGTCTGGATCGGATGTTTCAGGGCAAACCTGAACCCAAAGCCGAACCCGCCTGGGAACAGGGAGAATTGCTATGAGCCGCACGCTCGCCGATCTTTTACCGACCCCGCTGACTGCCGACAGCCTGGCCATGCTGACGCCGCTGGCACGCGCCGACGATCTGTTGCTGTTACTGACCCGATGGGTCGAGCGCGGCTGGTTGCGAGCGCTCGACAAGGCGTTCGTGGCTTTCCTTCATGAGTTGGCGCCCGACGACGACCCACTGGTGTTGCTTGCTGCGGCACTGACCAGCCATCAACTCGGTCATGGTCATGTCTGCCTGGATCTGTACGAAACCCTCAAGGCGCCGGATTTTGCCCTTTCCTTGCCACCGGAAGGGGACGAGCAAGTCGGCCCTTTATTGTTGCCGTCGCAATTGCTCGAAGCCCTGGATGGCGAGCGCTGGTGCAAGGCGTTGAGCATCAGTCCGTTGGTGGCGCTGTCCGAAGATGAAAGCGAATCTGCGCAGCAACGCCCGTTGGTGTTGTCGGGCAAGCGTCTTTATTTGCGCCGATATTGGGCCTACGAGCGACGCATCGACGACGCGTTGCGCCAGCGCCTCGCGGAGCAGGAAATCCCGGCGGCCGATCTGTCACAACGCCTTGACGGGCTGTTCGGCGCCTCGCAAGACAATGCGGTCACCGACTGGCAAAAACTCGCTTGCGCCCTGGCCACTCGCAGCGGGTTCAGCATCGTCACCGGCGGCCCGGGCACTGGCAAAACCACCACAGTGGTGCGTCTGCTGGCCTTGCTGCAGGCACCTGCGGTCGAGGCAGGCCAGCCATTGCGAATCCGTCTGGCAGCCCCTACCGGCAAGGCTGCTGCGCGGTTGACCGAATCGATCAGTCAGCAGGTGCAGTCGCTGGACGTCGCCGAATCCGTACGCGAAAGAATTCCCACCGAAGTGACCACGGTGCACCGCCTGCTCGGCAGCCGTCCAGGTACCCGGCACTTTCGTCACCATGCCGGCAACCGTTTGCCGCTGGATGTGCTGGTGGTCGATGAAGCGTCAATGATCGACCTGGAAATGATGGCCAACTTGCTCGATGCGCTGCCGCCTCGCGCCCGTCTGGTGCTGTTGGGAGACAAGGATCAACTCGCGTCCGTGGAGGCGGGGGCGGTGCTGGGTGATTTGTGCCGCGACGCTGAAGCGGGGTGGTACAGCCCGCAGACGCGCCAATGGCTCGAGTCGGTGAGCGGCGAATCCTTGCAGGACAGTGGTTTGCGCGAGGACACCGAGGGCACGCACCCATTGGCGCAGCAAGTGGTGATGTTGCGCCACTCACGGCGATTCGGCGAAGACAGTGGCATTGGTCAGCTTGCACGGCGGGTCAATCAACAGTTGCCGGATCAGGCGCGGCAGTTGCTCACCGAGGGTCATTATCGGGACGTTTACAGTCGCAAGCTCAGTGGCGAGCAGGATCGCAAGCTCGAAACCCTGTTACTCGATGGCCACAGCGATGGCCCTCACGGCTATCGGCATTACCTCAGCGTATTGCGTGACAAGCGCCCGGCGCCGGGCACGCTCCTTGAACATTCCGACTGGCTCGACTGGGCTCGAAACGTCTTGCAAGCATTCGACACGTTTCAGCTATTGTGCGCGGTACGAAAAGGCCCTTGGGGCGTTGAAGGTTTGAACCAGCGCATCACCGATGCCTTGCTCAAAGCGCGGCTGATTGAAAACGATCAGCAATGGTATGAGGGGCGCCCGGTGCTGATGACACGCAACGACTATGGGCTCGGGTTGATGAATGGCGACATCGGCATCGCCCTCAAACTACCGGAACGTGACGGCGTCGAGGGCAAAGCGGTTCTGCGCGTGGCGTTTCCGCGCAATGACGGCAAGGGCGGCGTGCGCTTCGTGCTGCCCAGTCGGCTCAATGACGTCGAGACCGTGTACGCCATGACCGTGCATAAATCCCAGGGCTCCGAGTTTGCTCACACGGCGTTGATTCTGCCGGATGCCTTGAATCCGGTGCTGACCAAAGAACTGATCTACACCGGCATCACGCGGGCCAAGCACTGGTTCACCCTGATCGAACCCCGTGTCGGTGTGTTTGAAGAAGCTGTACAACGCAAAGTTAAACGGTTGAGCGGATTGATGCTGGAACTTGAGGACGGCGCCGCCGCAGGTGAGTGAATCGGCGACTGTGCAGGTAAAACTTCGAGAAGGGGTCTGGTCGCGTGGCGATTGTGGTCAGCACCGATTAATCGGCAAAACGCATCTGCCGACTTTCCCCCATCAACAGCCCCTGATTGTGCTCGGTCACCTCACGGATGTACTCCCACAACAGGGTGATCCGCTTTAACTTGCGCAGGTCCTCCCGGCAGTACATCCAGAACTGCCGGGTGATGTCGATTTCTTCCGCCAGCACCGGCAGCAAGCGCGGATCCTGTGCCGCGAGGAAACACGGCAAAATGGCCAGGGAGCGCCCCTGCTGCGCCGCGACGAATTGCGCGATCACACTGGTGCTGCGCAGGTGCGCGCTGGCGCCAGGCAGGACATTGGCCAGATAGAGAAGCTCGGAACTGAACGCCAGGTCGTCGACGTAACTGATGAATCGGTGCTCACCCAAATCAGCCGAGCGGCGGATAGGCGGGTGGTTATCGAGATAGTCCTGGGTCGCATAGAGTTGCAAGCGGTAGTCGCAGAGTTTGCAGCACACGTAGGGCCCGTGTTCCGGGCGCTCCAACGCGATGACGATATCGGCCTCACGCTTGGACAGGCTGATGAAATGCGGCAGCGGCAGGATGTCGACCGAGATGGCGGGGTAGGCGTCGACGAAACGGCTCAATTGTGGCGTGATAAAAAAACTGCCGAACCCTTCGGTGCAACCCATGCGCACATGCCCGGACAATGCCACGCCGGAGCCTGAAACCTGCTCGCATGCCATGTGCAGTGTGCTTTCGATCGACTCGGCATAACCCAGCAATCGCTGACCTTCGGCGGTCAATACGAAGCCGCTGGTGCGCGACTTTTCGAACAGCAACGTGCCCAGCGCCGATTCCAGCGAGCTGATGCGCCGCGACACGGTGGTGTAGTCGACCGCCAGGCGTTTGGCGGCGGTGCTGGCCTTGCGGGTGCGGGCGACTTCAAGAAAAAACTTGAGGTCATCCCAGTTCAGCGAGCCTAAAGACGTGATGTTTTTTTGCATGATGGACGGGCTTATATGTGCGTTCTTATTAGAAGTTTGCACATCTATACTCCAAAAACCGTCCGACAACCAATTCGCGACACATGGCTCATCACAAGGCGAACTATCGTCTTGGCTCCCTGAAGATAAAAACAACGTCCAGGAGATCCGCATGAACGCTTCGCTCACGCCCAACGAAACCACTGTGCAAACCGTCAAACTGCTGATCGACGGCGAGTGGGTGGAATCCCAGACCACTGAATGGCACGACATCGTCAACCCGGCCACCCAGCAAGTGCTGGCCAAGGTGCCGTTCGCCACCGCCGCTGAAGTCGATGCCGCCGTCAGCGCCGCCCAGCGCGCATTCCAGACCTGGAAACTGACCCCGATCGGCGCGCGGATGCGCATCATGCTCAAGCTGCAGGCGCTGATTCGCGAACACTCCAAGCGTATCGCCGTGGTACTCAGCGCCGAGCAGGGCAAGACCATTGCCGACGCCGAGGGAGATATTTTCCGAGGCCTCGAAGTGGTCGAGCACGCCTGTTCCATCGGCACCCTGCAAATGGGCGAGTTCGCCGAAAACGTCGCCGGCGGCGTCGACACCTATACCCTGCGTCAGCCAATCGGCGTTTGCGCCGGCATCACGCCGTTCAACTTCCCGGCGATGATTCCGCTGTGGATGTTCCCGATGGCCATCGCCTGCGGCAACACCTTCGTACTCAAACCGTCCGAACAGGATCCGCTGTCGACCATGCTGCTGGTCGAACTTGCCATCGAGGCCGGCGTTCCGGCGGGCGTACTCAACGTGGTGCATGGCGGCAAGGACGTAGTCGACGGTCTCTGCACGCATAAAGACATCAAAGCGATTTCCTTCGTTGGTTCGACGGCGGTCGGCACGCACGTTTATGACCTTGCCGGTAAACATGGCAAGCGTGTGCAATCGATGATGGGCGCGAAAAACCACGCGGTGGTGCTGGCGGACGCCAATCGTGAGCAAGCCTTGAATGCCTTGGTCGGCGCCGGTTTCGGTGCGGCCGGGCAACGCTGCATGGCCACGTCGGTGGTGGTGCTGGTGGGCGCGGCCAAACAATGGTTGCCGGATCTCAAAGCGCTGGCGCAGAAACTCAAGGTCAATGCCGGCAACGAAGCGGGCACCGACGTGGGGCCGGTGATCTCGAAAAAGGCCAAGGCGCGGATTCTCGACTTGATCGAAAGCGGCATCAAGGAAGGCGCCAAACTTGAACTGGACGGTCGCGACATCAGCGTGCCGGGCTACGAGCAGGGCAACTTCGTCGGCCCGACGCTGTTCTCCGGGGTGACCACTGACATGCAGATTTACACCCAGGAAATCTTCGGCCCGGTGCTGGTGGTGCTGGAAGTCGCCACGCTCGATGAAGCCATCGCGCTGGTCAACGCCAACCCGTTCGGCAACGGCACGGGGCTGTTCACTCAAAGCGGCGCGGCGGCGCGTAAATTCCAGACGGAAATTGATGTCGGTCAGGTCGGCATCAACATCCCGATTCCGGTGCCTGTGCCATTCTTCAGCTTTACCGGCTCTCGTGGCTCAAAACTCGGCGACCTTGGCCCTTACGGCAAGCAAGTGGTGCAGTTCTACACCCAGACCAAAACGGTCACGGCACGCTGGTTCGATGACGACAGTGTCAATGACGGCGTGAACACTACCATCAACCTGCGCTGAGGATCGGGACATGAAAATCGCATTTATCGGACTCGGCAACATGGGGGCGCCAATGGCGCGCAACCTGATCAAGGCCGGCCACTCGCTGAACCTGGTCGACCTGAACACGACTGTGCTGGCCGAGCTTGAACAACTGGGCGGCGTCATCCGCGCCTCGGCGCGGGACGCGGCAGAAGACGCCGAACTGGTCATCACCATGTTGCCCGCCGCCGTGCATGTGCGCAGCGTATGGCTTGGCGAGAATGGCGTGCTGGCCGGTATCGGCAAGGGCGTGCCTGCGGTGGATTGCAGCACCATCGACCCGCAAACCGCCCGGGATGTCGCGGCGGCTGCGGCCAAGCAGGGCGTGGCCATGGCGGATGCGCCAGTGTCCGGTGGCACTGGCGGTGCAACGGCCGGCACCCTGACGTTCATGGTCGGCGCCACGCCGGAGCTGTTCGCAACCTTGCAGCCGGTGCTGGCGCAAATGGGCCGCAACATTGTGCATTGCGGCGACGTCGGCACCGGGCAGATCGCCAAGATCTGCAACAACCTGTTGCTGGCGATTTCGATGGTCGGTGTCAGTGAAGCCATGGCGTTGGGCGATGCACTGGGAATCGACACGGGCGTGCTGGCCGGGATCATCAACAGTTCGACCGGGCGCTGCTGGAGTTCGGAAATGTACAACCCTTGGCCGGGGATCGTCGAAACGGCGCCCGCCTCGCGTGGTTACACCGGCGGCTTTGGTGCCGAGTTGATGCTCAAGGATCTGGGGCTGGCGACGGAAGCGGCACGTCAGGCGCACCAACCGGTGGTGCTCGGCGCGGTGGCGCAGCAGTTGTATCAGGCGATGAGCCAGCGCGGGGACGGGGGCAAGGATTTTTCCGCGATCATTAATAGCTATCGCAAACCCCAGTGAGTGGGGTGTTTCCGGAGATCGGCGTCGGGCCGGTTTCCGGGTTTTTATCGGGGGAAAAGATCGCAGCCTTCGGCAGCTCCTACAGGGCGCGGCGTCGGGGCTGCGATTTTTTTGTCAGGCGAAGACGAAATATTTGCGCACGGTTTCGACCACTTCCCACGTGCCTTTCATGCCCGGCTCGATGACGAAGATGTCACCGGCGCGCAGGTGAATCGGCGCCATGCCTTCCGGGGTGATGACGCAGTAGCCTTCCTGAAAGTGGCAGTATTCCCACTTCACGTATTCCACGTACCACTTGCCCGGCGTGCAGATCCAGGTGCCCATGATCTTGCTGCCGTCCTCACTGGTGTAGGCGTTGAGGTTGACGGTGTGCGGGTCGCCTTCGAGTTTTTCCCATTTGCAGGCGTCGAGCACCGGCAGCGGGTGAGTGTCGCGAAGAACGGTGATAGGTGCGGTCGCGGTCATGGCAACTCCGGGCAGTGTGGGTGAGGAACGAAGTTGCACCCTATAGCGCCCGTTAACCCGGCAGTTGTCTGTGCTCGACATCCAGCTGTCCAGAAGCGCGCGGATCGCTCAGGGATTGTAACAAGGCACACGCGTAAGCCGGCAATGCGCTGAAGTCCCGGGCGCACAGTTGCAGAGTGCGCTGTGCCCAGGGTTCGTTGAGCGGCAAACATTTGAAGGCTTGTGGCGTCGCACGCTCGACCGCCGCCAGCGGCACGATGGCCAACCCTGCACCTCGCGCGACCATGCGCATGACCCCATCAAAACCATCGGCGCGGATGCGGATTTGCATGCGCGCGCCGCTGTGCAGCGCCTGTTCTTCCAGATACACCGCAAGGGCGCTGTCGGCGCTGAGTCCGACGAAATCGTGTTGCAAGGCTTCGCTGAAGCTGACGTCCATCGCGCCGGACATCGGATGGTCAAGGGGCAGAATCAACACCAGGGGATCGTCGCGAAACGCCAACGTCTGTAAGCCGGTGGTGTCCACCGCGTCAGACACGATACCCAGATCCGCCGCTCCCTGGCGCAAGGCATGCGTGATGCGGGCGCTGGGCAGTTCCTGCAAATCGATGTCGAGATTGGGATGACTGCGTAAAAAATCCGCGAGCACTTCGGGCAGGTATTCAGTGATCGCCGTGGTGTTGCACAGCAGCCGTACCTGACCCTTGACGCCTTGGGCGTAGTCGGCCAAGTCCTGCTGCATGCGTTCGGCCTGTTGCAGAAGAATACGCGCGTGATGGGCCAGTGCTTTACCGGCGGCTGTCGGCGTGACACCACGGCGGCCGCGCTGGAGAAACTCGGTGCCCAGTGACGCTTCCATCGCACGGATGCGCGCACTGGCGGCGGCGAGCGAGAGATGGCTACGGGCGGCGCCGGCGGTGATGTTGCCGGTGTCGAGGATGTTGAGATAGAGGCTCAGGTCGGTGAAGTCGAAGTGCATGGGCTGCTCGCTGATCGTTCCCACGCTCTGCGTGGGAATGCCTCATTGGACGCTGCGCGTCCGCTTCGGCAGGTGACGCGGAGCGTCACGGGCTGCATTCCCCCGCGGAGCATGGGAACGATGAGCCTCCGCAGATTCAAGAGGCAGCCTCAGTATATGGCGGATTTTCAATATGCCCATTCGACTGCATGCTCACCCCATGAACACACTCGCTGATTTCTACCAAAACCTTGGCCTGACCCTTTCTCTACTGGTCATCATCACCTTCATCCTCGCCGGCATGATCAAAGGCGTGATCGGCCTCGGCCTGCCCACTGTCGCCATGGGCCTGCTCGGTCTGGCTATGCCGCCGACAAAGGCTGCGGCGTTGCTGATTATTCCGGCGACGCTGACCAACGTCTGGCAACTGGCATTCGGCGGCTATTTGAAGGGTCTGATCAAACGGTTATGGCCTATGCTGCTGGCGATCTTTCTTGGCACCGGCATCGGTACGCTGTGGATCGGCATGGCGGGCGGGCATTGGGTGGTGCGTGGGCTCGGCGCGGCGTTGTTGCTTTATGCGCTGAGCGGGCTGTTTTTGCCGACATTGACGGTCAACACTCGCCATGAACCGTGGCTCGGCCCGCTGTGCGGCATAGTCACCGGTGTCATCACATCGGCCACCGGGGTGTTTGTGATTCCGGCGGTGCCTTACCTGCAAGCGCTGGGTCTGAACCGCGATGAACTGGTGCAGGCGCTGGGCCTGTCATTCACGGTCTCGACCTTGGCGCTGGCTGGCGGCTTGCTCTGGCGCGGTGCGCTGGGCGGTGGTGAACTCAGCGCCTCACTCGTGGCGCTGATCCCGGCGGTGCTCGGCATGTGGCTCGGGCAATGGCTGCGTCAGCGGATCAGCGCCGTGCTGTTCAAGCGTGTGTTCTTCATCGGCCTGGGCCTGCTTGGCGCGCATTTGCTGATCAGCGGTTAGCCGATGACGCGCTGAGCATTTCGATCGGGCGAATATCGAAATCGCGCTCGAGGTATTCCATGCGCTGAGCAAGAAACTGTTGCATGTGTGGCAGGTTTGAATGCACGTCCAGATGCGCCTGGGTTTCCCAGATTTCGTAGAAGATGAACAGCGACGGGTCTTCCACGTCGCGCAGCATGTGGTATTCGATGCAGCCCGGTTCGGCGCGACTCGGTTCGACATAGGCGCGGAAAAACGCTTCAAACGCGTCGGATTTTTCCGGACGGGTCTTGGCGTGCAGGATGAAACCCTGGCGTTCACTCAACATTAAACATTCCTCGATAGCAGATGGCGGCCAATCCTACGGCAACAATAGATGGTCGATTCGTGCGTTTTGATCAAATGATATTTGCGTAATCGGTGCTTTCTCCGCGCGAGGCGGATCGCTAATCTGCCGCCATCCAATTCTCACCTTCTCCATTCAACCGGCCGCTGTGCTGGGCTGTGGAAACCAATCGAGGCTTTCATGAAAAAAGTTCTGCTGCTCAATGGCGGTAAAAAATTCGCCCACTCCGACGGTCGCTACAACGCCACCTTGCACGAGACTGCATTGGCGGTGCTGGATCGCGGCGGTCTCGACGTGAAAACCACCTTCATCGACGAGGGTTACGATGTCGCCGAAGAAGTGGCGAAATTCCTCTGGGCCGACGTGATCATTTATCAGATGCCGGGCTGGTGGATGGGCGCGCCGTGGACCGTGAAAAAGTACATCGACGAAGTCTTTACCGAAGGCCACGGCAGCCTCTACGCCAGTGACGGTCGCACCCGTTCCGATGCATCGCAGAAATATGGCAGCGGCGGCCTGGTACACGGCAAGCAATACATGTTGTCGCTGACCTGGAACGCACCGCAGCAAGCCTTTGACGACCCGACCGACTTCTTCGAAGCCAAAGGCGTCGACGCGGTGTATTTCCCGTTCCATAAGGCCAACGAGTTCCTCGGCATGACCGGCCTGCCGACTTTCCTGTGCGTGGACGTGATGAAACGCCCGAACATCGAAGCGGACGTGGCGCGTTACGAGCAGCATCTGGCTGAGGTGTTCGGCCTCAAGGGTTGAGTGTTTCGGGCTATTATCTGGCGTTCTTGGCGATTTCAAAAAGGACACCCGTGAAAGCCCGATCCGATGAGCTACAGATTTTCGTCTGCGTGATCGAATGCGGCTCGATCTCCGCCGCCGCCGAGCAGGTCGGGCAAACACCGTCGGCGGTCAGCCGCACGCTGTCGCGGCTGGAAGCCAAGCTCGATACCACGCTGATCAACCGCACGACGCGGCGCATGGATCTGACCGAGGAGGGCAAGTATTTCTTCGAGCAGGCCAAGCTGATCCTCGACCAGATGGATCAACTCGAAGAGCGCCTGACCTCACGCCAGCAAAACCCGTCCGGGCGATTGCGAATCAACGCGGCCTCACCGTTCATGCTCCACGCCGTCGTGCCCTACATCGATGAGTTCCGCCGTCTCTACCCGGACATCCTGCTCGAACTCAACAGCAATGACCTGATCATTGACTTGCTGGAACAAAGCACCGACATCGCCATTCGCATTGGCCCCCTCGCCGATTCAACCTTGCACGCGCGATCTTTGGGTTGCAGTCCGCTGCTGATCGTGGCCAGCCCGGCGTATCTGGAGAAGCACGGCACACCGCAAGCCGTGGCTGATCTCAACGAGCACGCGCTGCTCGGTTTTACCCAGAACGAAGGGCTCAACCAGTGGCCGTTGCGTTACGTGCATGGCGACCGCTGGCCGATCACACCGGCCATCAGCGCCTCCAGCGGCGAGACCGTGCGGCAGTTGGCACTGGAAGGGCAGGGCATCGCTTGTTTGTCGCATTTCATGACCATCGACGACATCCGTGCCGGGCGCCTGACGGTGTTGCTGGGTGAATTCAACAGCGGTTATCGCCAGCCGATCAACGCCGTGTTCTACCGCAACTCGCAACTGGCGCTGCGGATTCAATGCTTCCTCGACTTCATCCAGAGCAAACTCGCGGCGTACGCCAATGCGAATTTCAAAGGCTGATTCGTGATTCTTGCGCAAGAGTGATTTGGGCGGCGGCGGCTGTTTGCATGGGCATCGGTCATCGATACTCGTTGCATCACTTAACCCGCAGGGAGAGTCCTCCATGAACGTATTCGTCACCGGCGCCGCCGGCTTCATCGGCGGTTCCATCGCCACCGGTCTGGTTCAGGCCGGCCACACCGTCACCGGTCTGGTGCGCAGCGCCGAACAGGCTGCCGAACTGAAAGCCCTGGGCATCCATTCGGTCATCGGCACCCTCGACGACAGCGCGATACTCGCCGAGCAGGCCCGCGCCGCCGACGCCGTGATCAACGCCGCCAGCAGCGACCATCGCGGCGCGGTCGAAGCCTTGCTCGGCGCCCTGCGCGGTTCGAATAAAATATTCCTGCACACCAGCGGTTCGAGCATCGTCGGCGACGCCTCGGGTGGTAAATCCAGTGACGTTATTTATTACGAAGGCAACCTGCCGGCGCCCACTGTCGACAAAGCCGCCCGTGTGGCCATCGACAACCTGATCCTCGCCGCCGCGCAAGAAGGCGTGAATTCGGCAGTCATCTGCAACACCTTGATCTACGGCCACAGCCTGGGCGTCAATCGGGACAGCGTGCAACTGCCGCGCCTGCTCAAACAGGCCCGCAAAAGCGGCATCGTGCGTCACGTCGGCACGGGCCAGAACATCTGGTCCAACGTGCACATTGAAGACGTGGTGGCGTTGTACCTGCTGGCGCTGACCAGGAATGTACCGGGCACGTTCTACTTCGTCGAAAGCGGTGAAGCATCGTTCATTGACATGACTACCGCCATGGCCCAGACCCTCAATCTTGGCGAGGCACAGGACTGGCCGCTGAAAGAGGCCGAAGCCGAATGGGGCTACGAAATGGCCAACTACGGCCTCGGCTCCAACAGCCGCGTACGTGGCAAACACGCCCGCGAACGGCTGGGCTGGGTACCGAAGCGCACATCGGTGGTTGAATGGATTCGTAATGAAATGGTGTGAGCGCTTGGTGAATAGATAAACAACACCGAACCTGTGGGAGCTGGCTTGTCAGCGATAGTGGTGTGTCAGTTACAGGTATTGAGCCTGTGGGACCGCCATCGCTGGCAAGCCAGGCTCCCACAGGTTTTCGGTATGGCGCAGGTTTTTGCACCCACCGAGATTCCTGTGGGAGCTGGCTTGCCAGCGATAGCGGTGTGTCATCCAACAATTATCGACTGACAGGCCGCCATCGCGAGCAGGCTCGCTCCTACATGTTTCAGTGGTGTGTCATCGGCAGAGATTGAGCCTGTGCCATCGTCATCGCTGGCAAGTCAGCTCCCACAGGGTTTTGAGACTTTTCGAAAACGATGAAAATCCCCCGCTCGATTTTCATTATTTACGACAACACATATCTCTCAGCGACAACCCTTATCCCTCCACGAAAATTACTTTCACGACGTTTGAAAACTCGATTCTTAAATGTTTTATGAGTTTCACAACCCATTCGACGTGACCCTTTCGAGGAGTACCGCATGACGCCTACCTTCGGCTATTGGCTGCTGGTCTATGCCGCCGTTGCCATCATTGCGCTGATCGTGTTGATCGCGCGTTACCGACTCAATCCGTTCATTGTCATCACCCTGATTTCCATCGGGCTGGCGCTGGTCGCCGGGATGCCGCCGTCCGGCGTGGTGGGGGCGTATGAGGCCGGGGTAGGCAAGACGCTCGGGCACATTGCGCTGGTGGTGGCGCTGGGGACGATGCTTGGCAAGATGATGGCCGAGTCCGGCGGGGCCGAGCAGATGGCGCGGACGCTGATTGATCGCTTCGGTGAAAGGAACGCGCATTGGGCCATGGTCTGCATCGCATTCCTGGTCGGCCTGCCGCTGTTCTTCGAAGTCGGTTTTGTCCTGCTGGTGCCGATTGCTTTCACCGTGGCGCGGCGTGTGGGCGTGTCGATTCTGATGGTCGGTCTGCCGATGGTCGCCGGTCTGTCGGTGGTGCATGCGCTGGTGCCGCCGCACCCGGCCGCGATGCTGGCGGTGCAGGCGTATCAGGCCTCGGTCGGGCAAACCTTGTTGTATGCAATTGCCATCGGCATTCCGACGGCGATCATTGCCGGCCCCCTGTACGCCAAAATCATCGTGCCGCGCATTCAGTTGCCGGCGGATAACCCGCTGGAGAAACAGTTTCTCGACCGCGAACCGCGCCGGCAATTACCGGGTTTCGGCATCACCCTGGCGACCATTCTGTTGCCGGTGGTGTTGATGCTGCTGGGCGGCTGGGCCAATTTGATTTCCGCGCCGGGAAGCGGTTTCAACCAGTTCCTGTTGTTCATAGGCAACTCGGTCATCGCGCTGTTGCTGGCGACTTTGTTGAGTTTCTGGACGCTGGGCCTGGCCCAGGGTTTCAACCGTGAAGCGATCCTCAAATTCACTAACGAATGCCTGGCGCCGACCGCGAGCATCACATTGCTGGTCGGTGCTGGCGGTGGTTTGAACCGAATTCTGGTGGATGCCGGCGTGACCGATCAGATCGTCGGTCTCGCCCATGAATTCCATTTGTCACCGCTGATCATGGGCTGGCTGTTCGCTGCGCTGATGCGCATCGCCACCGGTTCCGCGACCGTGGCGATGACCACCGCGTCCGGCGTGGTGGCGCCGGTGGCCATTGGTCTGGGTTATCCCCACCCGGAGCTGCTGGTGCTGGCGACCGGCGCGGGGTCGGTTATCTTTTCCCACGTCAATGACGGCGGCTTCTGGTTGATCAAGGAATACTTCAACATGACGGTCGCCCAGACCTTCAAGACGTGGACGGTGCTGGAGACGATTATTTCGGTGGTCGCTTTTGCCCTGACCGTCGGACTTTCCTACCTGATTTAAGCTGGAGCCCCACGCATGGACATCCTTTATCACATCCGCTCGCGCCAGGATTCCTTCAGCGCCGGTGAAGGACGCATCGCCCGGCTGCTGCTCGACGACGTAGGATTTGCCGCCTCCGCCAGCCTCGACGAATTGGCGCTGCGGGCCGAAGTCAGCAGCGCCACGCTGTCGCGATTCGCCCGCACTGTTGGTTGCCGCGACTTGCGTGATCTGCGCCTGCAACTGGCCCAGGCCAGCGGCGTCGGCAGTCGTTTTCTCGACCCGGCGGGCACCCCCGAGCAGTCTGCGTTCTACGGGCAGATCGTCGGCGATGTCGAAGCGACCCTGCGTCAGCATCTGGCGGCATTCGACGAATCACGCTTCGCCGACGCGGTGAAACTGCTGGGCAAGGCACGGATGATCCATGCGTTTGGCGTCGGTGGTTGCTCGACACTGTGCAGCGACGAATTGCAGGTGCGTCTGGTGCGGCTCGGCTACCCGATTTCGGTGTGCCATGACACGGTGATGATGCGCATCACCGCCGCCAGCCTCAGTGAAGAACACGTGGTGATCGTCTGCTCGCTGACCGGCATTACTCCGGAACTGCTTGAGCCCATTGAGCTGGCGCGCAATTACGGCGCGCGCATCCTCGCCATCACCCGCGCCGACTCCGATCTCGCACGGCTGGCCGACATCGTGCTGCCGCTGCAAAGCGCCGAAACCTCGTTCATCTACAAACCGACGGCGGCGCGCTACGGCATGCTGCTCGCCATCGACGTGCTCGCGACCGAACTGGCGCTGGCCAATCCTGAAGGCAATCAAGAGCGGCTGCGACGGATCAAGCTCGCCCTCGACGAATACCGTGGTGGCGACGATCACCTGCCGCTGGGAGACTGACATGCAGTACGACACGCTGATCCGCAACGCCTTGATCATCGACGGCAGCAACACCCCCGGCTACACCGCCGACGTGGCGCTCCGCGCCGGTCGTATCGAACGCATCGGCGACTTGCGTGGCGCCAGCGCCGATGAAGAAATCGACGCCGCCGGCCGCGTGCTGGCGCCGGGTTTCATCGACGTGCACACCCATGACGACACCGTGGTGATCCGCCAACCGCAGATGTTGCCCAAGCTCAGCCAGGGCGTGACCACGGTGATCGTCGGCAATTGCGGGATCAGCGCCGCGCCGGTGAGCCTGCGTGGCGACCCGCCGGATCCGATGAACCTGCTCGGCAGCGCGGCCGCGTTTGTTTACCCGCGCTTCAGCGATTACCGCGCCGCCGTCGAAGCGGCCAACACCACGCTCAACGTTGCGGCGCTGGTCGGCCACACGGCGTTGCGCAGCAATCACCTCGACGACCTGTTTCGCACCGCGACGGACGCAGAAATCGCGGCGATGCGCGAGCAGCTGCGCGAAAGCCTGGAGGCTGGTGCCCTCGGGTTATCTACGGGCCTGGCGTACGCGAGCGCGTTTTCCGCATCCACCGACGAAGTCATGCAACTGAGCGAAGAACTGAGCGCATTCGGCGCGGTGTACACCACCCATTTGCGCAGCGAATTTGAACCGGTGCTGGAGGCGATGGATGAAGCGTTTGCCATCGGACGTCACTCACAGTCCCCGGTGATCATTTCCCACCTCAAATGTGCCGGTGCAGGTAATTGGGGGCGTAGTCCGCAGCTGCTCGCCTCACTGGAAGCGGCGGCGAAAACTCACCCGGTCGGATGCGATTGCTATCCCTACGCGGCGAGCTCATCGACCCTGGATCTGAAGCAGGTCACCGACGCCCATCGCATCACCATCACCTGGTCGACGCCGCAACCGGAGATGGGGGGGCGAGACCTGATCGACATCGCCGCCGAGTGGGGCGTCTCGTTGCTCGACGCTGCCCGTCGCCTGCAACCGGCCGGCGCGGTGTACTACGGCATGGATGAAAACGATGTACGCAGCATCCTCGCGCATCCGTTGTCGATGGTCGGCTCTGACGGCTTGCCGGAAGACCCGTTCCCGCATCCTCGCTTGTGGGGCGCTTTCCCACGCGTGCTCGGACATTTCAGTCGCGACGTCGGCCTGTTTCCGCTGCACACGGCGGTGTACAAAATGACCGGTCTGTCGGCCGCGCGATTTGGCTTGAAGGAAAGGGGCGAAATTCGTGAAGGACATTGGGCTGACCTGGTGCTGTTCGACCCGGCGACGGTGCGCGATGTCGCCGACTTCAACGACCCGCAGCGGGCCGCGCAAGGCATCGACGGCGTGTGGATCAACGGCGTGTTGAGCTATCGCGACGGTCAAGCCAATGGCCGCCGCCAAGGACGTTTCCTCGCCCGCGAAGGCGACCTGCGCACCGGTTTCCCACGGTCCCTGTAGAAGCTGCCGAAGGCTGCGATCCTTTGATTTTAGAAAAATGATGGCACAACGATATTAAAGAATCCGCCCACCAAGCCGAAGCGCTGACATCCCGCCCGTTCTACACTGGGCCCTTTCAGTCAGGAGACACTTGAATGAGCTTCGGCAAAACCACTCCGATCTTGCGGATCTTCGATGAAGACAAAGCCATAGAGTTCTACGTCGAATTTCTCGGCTTCAAGATCGACTGGCAGCACCGCTTCGAGGCCAATTTCCCGTTGTACCTGCAAGTGTCCCGGGGCGAATGCGTGCTGCATTTGACCGGGCATCACGGCGACAGCACGCCGGGTTCTGCGCTGCGTATCGAGACCGATGAGCTGGAAGCGTTCCAGCAACAATTGCTGGCCAAGGATTACCGATTCGCTCACCCGCAGATTCAGGCGATGCCTTGGGGTAGCCAGGACATGACCGTGACCGATCCGTTCGGGAATCGGTTGGTGTTTACCAATGCGATTTGTGTTTGAGCCGTTCGGCAGTTAATTCACTTCTCTAAATACTGATTATGCTAGTCTGCAATCAATGATTTCATTGATTGCAGGGGGCATTATGGCCAGCATTACAATTCGTAATCTTGATGACGAGATCAAAGAGCAGCTCCGCATAACTGCCGCCCTCAACGGGCATTCCATGGAGGAAGAAGCTCGCTTGATTTTGGGGAGAGCACTTGCCTCGGTTGATCGGGCTGGAGGGTTGGGAAGCCGAATCCGCAACAGGTTTCGAGACCTGGGAGGAGAAGCACTTGATTTACCCTCCCGTTCGGAACAAGCGACGGCGGTGGACTTCTCTGAATGATAGTGCTCGATACCAATGTCCTGTCAGAGTTCATGCGGGTCGAGCCCGAGATCAGAGTACTTGCCTGGATTGATGCGCAACCGGCTATGGATCTTGCTATCACCGCCATTACTGTCGCTGAAATACTTCACGGCGTAGCCCGACTTCCTTTCGGCAAGCGAAAACAGAAGCTTGAGGCTCAGGCGATGGCTATGTTTGAGGAAGATTTTGCGGATCGGATTCTGCCGTTCGATGCCCATGCCGCCGTCGAGTACGCGAAACTCGTAGCCCATTGCGAAGCGAAAGGACGAACGGCGTCTATGGCTGACGCTCAGATTGCCGCTATCTGTCGGACACATGCTTTGTTGATCGCTACGCGCAATGTGAAGGATTTTGAGTTTAGTGGCCTCGACGTGATCAACCCTTGGAAGGCTTGAATGGTTTTGTGGATGAGCTGTTCGGGAATCGGTTGGTGTTTACCAATGCGATTAGTGTCTGAGCGGAAAATCCTATCGCGCAGAGCCAGTAGTCGCGCATGGCGTTTAATCGATGGCGGCAGTGAGATCGCTTTCGCGAGCAGGCTCGCTCCTACAGTTTTTTTGGTTGTTCACAAGATCTGCGTTCCACATCAAAACCTGTAGAGGCGAGCCGGCTCGCGGTTTGCCGATTCAACGGAGGCTGAAGGTTCGTCGCAGCGGTCTAGCCTGCCGGCACAACCTTATCCAGCACCCGGTTCACCGCCAATTCCGCCAGCATCACCACTTGCGCGATACCCTGCAACGTCTTGCGGTGTGTGCTCTCGACTTGCGCCGCGTGATTGTTGAGCATGACGGTGGCCGAGCCGAGCGATTCGCTGGCGTCGGCCAGCAAGGCTTCGATATCGGCGTCGGGATTGGCCTGATACAGGGCGTTGGCGGTGTAGGGCGCGGACATGATCAGCGCGGCAGGATTGAGGTAATGATCGAGCGCGCGTTCGGCGGCGTCGTTGAGTTTTTTTGAGTCGAGGGATTCGTAGGGCGATGCCGGATCGGTGATCGGCGGGTTGGGCGTTACTTTGAACATTGCGTATCTCCAGTCGGGCCACAACCGATTCGCTGCTAAACGAAAAGGAGGCAGCTGTGCGCAAGTTAGCAGACCGGTAGAGATACGAGCCTCCGGCGCACCCGAAGATGCCATGCGCACAGCCACCATCGAGCGCAGGCAAATGCCTGACTGGATAGACCTGTACTGCCGCGTATCTCTAGCCGGGCTGCTAAACCCGATCACTGGGAATCAGTGATACGAGCCAAATTACCGACCAACCTCAAGACGCACAAGCCGGCGGATTCTGGCGTAGCCGTAGGCAATGGCGCAAGGTTTTGTGGGGGATACGACGTTTCGCGAGGTGTCTTTAAACGCGCATTGCGGATGGCGTTTAATCGAGGGTGCCATTGAGGGCGAATCGCGAGCCGGCTGCTCGCGATTTTCCGATTCAGCGCGGACTGAAGATCACACGCGGAAGTGCGAAACCATCATCTGCAACTGATTGCCCAACCGCGCCAGTTCGACACTCGACGCTGCGGTTTCTTCACTCGCCGCAGCGGTCTGTTCCGAGACATCGCGCACGTTGATGATGCTGCGGCTGATCTCTTCGGCGACAGCGCTTTGCTGCTCGGCAGCGGCGGCGATCTGCTGGTTCATCGACTGGATGTTCGACACCGTGCGGGTGATGTTTTCCAGGGACGAGCCGGCCTTGCGGGTCAGGGTCACGCTGCTGTCGGTCAGGGCGCGGCTGTTGTTCATCACGGCCGACACTTGTTGCGTGCCGTTTTGCAGCGCGGCAACCAGACCTTCGATTTCTTCGGTGGATTTCTGCGTGCGCTGGGCCAGGCCACGGACTTCGTCGGCCACCACGGCAAACCCGCGACCGGCTTCGCCGGCACGGGCCGCTTCGATGGCGGCGTTGAGCGCGAGCAGGTTGGTCTGTTCGGCCACGGCTTTGATCACGTCCATGACGCTGCCGATCTTGTCGCTTTCCTGTTGCAGCACGCTCATGGCTTCGGTGGAACGCACCACTTCAGTGGCCAGACGTTCGATCTGGGCAATCGCTTCGTTGACCACTTTGTCGCCTTCACGGGCTTCGCCGTCAGCGGCGGCGGCCGCTTGCGAGGCTTCTTCGGCGTTGCGCGCGACTTCCTGCACGGTGGCGGTCATCTCGTGCATGGCGGTGGCGACCTGATCGGTCTCGACTTTCTGGCTGTTCACGCCGGCGCTGGTCTGCTCGGTGACGGCGGACAGTTCTTCGGCGGCGCTGGCGATCTGGGTGACGCCATCGCGGATGCCGCTGATCAAATCACGCAGGGTCACGCCCATGCGCGCAATGCCTTGTTGCAATACGCCAAGTTCATCGCGGCGGGTGACTTTGACGTCCTGGGACAGGTCGCCGCTGGCGATGCGTTCGACCACGGCCAACGTGTCGCGCAACGGGCCGGTGATCTGACGGGTGATGATCACGGCGGCAATCACGCCCACCAGCAGGGCCAGCAACGTGCTGATCAACTGGAAGGTGCGCGCCTGGGCGCTTTCGGCGTCGCGGCGGTCGAGCTGGATCTGATACAGCTGCTCGCTCAGGGACACGATGGTGTTGCCCTGGTCGGTCATTTCCTTGCGCGCCTGCACCGCTTCGGCCGTGGAGCGCTTGAACGCCAGCACGCTGCTGCGATAGCTGGTCAGTGCGGTTTCCAACTGACGCAGGGCGTCCTGTTGGGAGTCGGCGAAATACGCGTTCAGTTGTTTCAGGCTGGCGATCGACGCATCGAGTTGATCGGCGACTTTCTTTTCGGTGTCGGCGTTGGCACTGGCGACATAGCCACGCACTTCATAGCGCGCGAGGATGAATGCCTCCTTCGCGGCGGTGATGGCCTGATACTGCTCGAAACGCTGGTCGCTCAACGGCATTTGCTGGACGCTGGTATTGATGGCCTCGATCAACGCGTTGGCGGTGGCTGCGTCGGCGGTCATGGCATCGCGGGCGGTGGTGCCGTTGCGGTACGCGTTGCGCATCTTGTTCAGTGACACTTGATACTCGGTGAGAAGCTTCGCCTGCTCTTTGAGCAGTTTTAGATTTTCCGGGCTCTTGAACTTGGCAATGACCGCATCTTGTTGCGCGGTAAATTTCTCAAGGGTGGTCTGCACATTCTGCGCGGCGGTTTCGTCGCCGTTGGTCAGCATGTATTGCAGGCGCACCACACGCAGTTTAGTCAGGCCGGAATTGAGCTGGGTGATGTCGCTCATCCAGTTGCTGCGGTCAATCAATCCGCCCAGGCTCGTCCAGCCGGTGAGGGCCAGGACGCAGGTCAGTGCCAGGACGAGGCCGAATCCCAGGCCCAGTTTCAGGTTCACGCTGATGTTGCCGAACCAGCTATTCATCACAATTCCTCCAGGAATGTTGTGTTACTTGATCGTTGTCGCATGGCTGGAAGATTGTTGTTTTTTGAGCCAGCAGGTGGGTAGCAGACCTTTATCGGCCGCAAACCCGAGAGCTGAAAGTTTTTGTCGGACGAAACCTGCGTGCGCGTCGAATCCGGTCATTCAGCAAGTGTGCTTAAGGATTTGCCTCACAAACGCTCAAGACTTTTTTCACATGAGCTTCACTCCCTGCCCACGCCCTCGTCTTTACCCTCGCCGCATCGAATGACAAGTGATGCATGCCGGTGAGGCGGCCTGATGTGGAATTGAGACTGAGCCTGTTCGGCATAAAGCGCTCCATTGATCTGAGCGGTTTGGCCCGTTATCGAAATACCCTGGTGGTGCTCGCGGTGTCGGCGCTGGTGATCCCGTTGACCCTGTGGCTGCTGGCGCCAGCGGCGGTGCCCGACCTGGCCCACGGCAATGTGGCCGGGGCGCAAGCGTTGGCGAATGGCTGGGCGAAGGGCGACATGATCGTGCTGGTGCGCCATGTCGAGCGCTGCGATCACTCGACAGCGGCGTGCCTGAGCGGTGACGATGGCATCACCGACCGCTCGCGCAGCGTCGCCGTGAATGTCGGCGCGCAGTACGAGCAGTTGGGCCTCGCTCACACCGACATCTACAACAGCCCGATGGTGCGCACCGCGCAGACAGCCTCTTATATGTTCAACAAAGTCACCACCGGCGACGACTGGCTGATCAGCTGCAAGGGCCGCATGTTGCAGGACGCCCTCGCGCACAAGGTGCCGGGGCGCAATCTGATTCTGGTGACCCACAGCGAGTGCATGGCGCAACTGGAAAAAGACCTCAAGGTGCCCGCCTCGACGCTGGGCTACGGCGCTTCATTGTTTATCTCGGCGGCCACTCCGGCAGCCCCGCAAATGCTCGGCTTCATCGAAGCCTCTGACTGGCGCACGGTGACGACCCGATGAATACCCGTTTTTACGCTTACAACTTCGGCATCCCGCTGATCTGTGCGGCGCTGATTTTTCTGATGTTCGACATGACGCGCATCGACATCGCGTTCAGCAATCTGTCGTTCGATCCGGTGGCGCAGATTTTCCCGCTCGACAAGGTGCACCTGTTCGAAAAAATCACCCACAAGTGGGCGCGGATCATTCCGAACTGGACGGCGGAAATCGCCCTGATCGGCGCGATGCTGTCGTTCGTCGGGCCGCTGTTAACGCGCTATCAGTCGCCACGGCTGGGCGGTTTGTTGCAGCGCGGGCGAATCACGCCGGTGCTGCGCTTCGCCGCCGATCATCGTCGGGATTTTCTGTTTGTGGTGTTTGCGTTCGCGATCTGTACGGGCGTGATTCATTTCCTCAAGTCCCACACCAGCGTGTATTGCCCGATTGAGACCACGCTCTACGGCGGCCAGATGCCGCACATCGAGTGGTACAAGAATTTTCAGTTGTTCCATGAGGCGGGCGAGGGCCGTTGCTGGCCGGGTGGTCATGCGTCCGGTGGCTTCACCATGCTGGCGCTGTACTTCGTCGCGATCCGTCACCGCTGGCGCTTTGCCAAAGCCGTGATGTACGGATCGTTGCTGCTCGGTTTCATCTACGGCACTACGCGCGTCCTGCAGGGTTGGCACTACATGTCCCACACGTTTTGGGCGGCGATCTTCGTGTGGTTTGCCTGTTTGCTGACGGCGCTGGCGTTTTACGGACGGGCAAGACTGGAACAACCGGCGCGGCAAACAATCGCAGCGCCGGTGGTGACGGCTCAGTCCGAAGCGGTGCTCTGACGATCGCGAGCAGGTCTCAAGGCATCCGTTGTGATCTGCGCATCCACCCACATTTCTGTAGGAGCCGAGCTTGCTCGCGAAGGCGGAGTGTCAGCCAGTGATGTTTCGACAGACAGAACGCCTTCGCGGGCAAGCTCGGCTCCTACCGGTTTATCGCGTTGCACGGATTTCACCGGTCCACGCAAATCTCTGTGGGAGCGAGCCTGCTCGCGAAGGCGCAGTGTCAGCCAGAGGTGTGGTGACTGACGGAACGCTTTCGCGGGCAAGCCCGACTCCTACAGGTTTATCGCGTTGCACGGATTTCACCAGCCCACGCAAATCTCTGTGGGAGCGAGCCTGCTCGCGAAGGCGCAGTGTCAGCCAGAGGTGTGGTGACTGACGGAACGCTTTCGCGGGCAAGCCCGGCTCCTACAGGTTTATCGCGTTGCACGGATTTCACCAGTCCACGCAAATCTCTGTGGGAGCGAGCCTGCTCGCGAAGGCGCAGTGTCAGCCAGAGGTGTGGTGACTGACGGAACGCTTTCGCGGGCAAGCCCGGCTCCTACGGATTTATCGCGTTGCACAGATTTCACCAGTCCACGCAAATCTCTGTGGGAGCGAGCCTGAACTTGTCAAGTAATTTTGGACACCTGTTAAGGTTTTCACGCTGCCAGTTTCTCCATGGCTACTGGCGCCCGGTAGTCGTTGTAGCTATGGAGCCTGACGTTGTTGTATCGCATCACATAGCGCTGCACATCCACACGGGCTTCATGCTCCGAGCTGTAGCCGCCTTCTGGAACCCACTCTGATTTCAGGCTGCCAAAGAAACGCTCCATCGGGGCGTTGTCCCAGCACTCACCCTTACGACTCATGCTTTGCAGGAGTCCATGTTTGCGCATCTCATTCCTGAATTTGTGGCTGGTGTATTGGCAACCTTGATCAGAATGAAACAGCACCTCTTTTGGACGGCCCCGCAATTGAACCGCCATGCGCAACGCTTCGCAGGTCAGCGTGGCATCGGAAATCATCGAGAATGACCACCCTACGATCCGGCGAGCAAACAGATCCAGCACCGCCGCAAAGTACATCCAACGCCTGCCGACCTTGATGTACGTGACATCGCCGCACCACACCTGGTTGATCGCAGTGACATCAAACTTGCGTTTGAGCACATGCGGCGCCACCAGCGCTTCCACGCCGGAAGATTTGTACTTGTGCCGACGCCGCTGACGACTGGCAACACCGGCTTCGCGCATCAAACTGCGAGCCATATGCCGCCCGACACGATGTCCCTTCGCTTGCAGCTCCTTGGAAAGGGTGCGAGACCCAGCAGAGGCTCTGGATTCCTTGTGATGCTCGACCAGCACGGCTTTAAGTTTCTCCCGCTCAGGTTTCACCTTGCCTTGGCGCTGCCGCCAAGCGTAAAAGCTGCTGCGGTTGACTCCAAACGCCCGACAGCAATTGTTAACGCCGTATTGCTCGTCCAGCTCACTGATCAACGAAAATGATCTTTGGAGTCCAAAAGCAGGAGAGCACTGGCCTTTTTTAAGATTTCGATGTCCAGGTCTTTTTGCCTGAGCAACGCTTTGAGCTGCTGAATCTCACGCTGGTCGGCGGTAATCGCCTTAGCCCCCTGCGGGGTGGTGCCCAAACGCTCTTGGCGAACCTGATCGACCCAACGGCGCAATGCGGTGGGGCCAATATCCAGACTCGCGCAGACTTCGGAAACTGACTGGTCTTCGTCCAGCACCAAGCTGGCAGCCTTGAGCTTGAACTCTCGGGAATAAGATTTACGCATATCCAAACACCTCAGATTTGGGCGCCATCATAACGCCCGATTGAAGTGTCCAAAATCATTAGGCCAGTTCAGCCTGCTCGCGAATGCGGAGTGTCAGCCAAAGGTGTGGTGACTGACGGAACGCTTTCGCGAGCAGGCTCGCTCCTACAGGTATACGTCGGGGTTATTTGGTTTTTAAGGGCTGGGACCAACGTTTTTCCGGGTGCTCGAAGGTTGTGTTGATCAACGACGTCAGCACATGATCCTGCCAGCGTCCGGCGATGTTGAGATAGGCCTTGGCGTAGCCCTCGCGCTCGAAGCCCAGACTTTCCAGCAGGCGCTCGCTGCGTTCGTTGCCCGGGATGTAATTGGCCATGATCCGGTGCAGATTCTGCACGTCGAACATGTAGCTGATCCCGACTTCAAGGGCTTGTCGCATCAAGCCTTGGCCCTGATGCTCGACATCGATGTTATAACCCAGATAACACGCCTGAAACGCCCCGCGAATGATGCCGCTGAAGTTGCAGGCGCCGATCATCTTTTTGCCGTCCGGCGTCAGGATCGCAAAATGCACCGCCAGTGAAGCCTCGAAGGCGCTGGCCTGAATCGACAGGCGTCGGGCGATCTGCTCGGTGCTGAAATACTCGGTTGTGCGGATCGGCGACCACGGCGCCAAGTGACGCTGGTTGCGCTGGTAGAAAGCGCTTTCCAGGTTTGCTTCCTCAGAGCTGAGGACAGCCAGGGTCAGGCGTTCGCCGGGCAAAGTGAAAATCGGCATGGGGCGCTCCTGCGCGAGGATCTGCGGGCAGGTTCGCGCAGTTGGCCGGGGCAGGGCAAGGACGGTGTGGCGGTTACTCGGATTTCAGGCAAAAAAAAGCCCGCGGGAGAGCGGGCGAACCGTAGTTTCTTGAATGAGCACGCAGACTCTACAGGTTTGGTTAAGCCGGGGCAGTGAAGAAAAATTCATGTCTGCCCATCGCTTTTTTGACCGGTTATTCGCGATCAACCTGTTGGGGTTGCGCTCCTCAATGGACAACGGCAGGTGCGGCCAAAGCAGGGGGTTGAGTCGGATCGAGGCTCTCCAACGCACGGCTAATGAGCATTTCTGCGAGCACCGTCAATTGATGAATTGCCAGCGCTTTCTTGCGCGAATCACCTTCCAACTCTTCGGCAAAGCGCTCGCAGATGCAGTTGAGGGACGTGAGGTTATCCCGGGCATTGGCCAGCAGCACGGGTGTTTCGATGTCAGGTCGACCCCGGATTATCTGTTTGAGCGGGGGCTTGGCGCGGGGCCTGGAAGGGCGCCGAGGCAACGGCACAGGTTCAGTGGTTTGCGGCAAGGTTTGCAGCAGTTCATCAAGCAAAATCTGGCTGTTCTTTTTCACACCATGGCTCCCTGTCGAAGTGCAGCGAAACAACGAGGCTATAGGTCTGCTAGAGGGAGTACCAGTTCATGAAAGCCGACGCGTTTCGCGGGAAATTTCCTAGGACGAGAAAACCCGCACTGGGCGGGTTTCCTTTGGATGGCCCGCGATTGATCGGTATCAGTATTTCCACGTCACCGAAGCGGTCAGGTTGCGCGGCGCGCCGTAGTTGGTCGAACCGGCCGCTTGATACAGCGACAGCAGGTATTTCTGGTCGGTGACGTTGTTCATGTTCAGCGACGTGCTCCAGTGCTCGTCGAAGTCGTAGCTGGCCATCAGATCCACCAACGCATAGGCGCTCTGTTGCACGCGGCTGTTGGTGTCGACCTGGGTCGAACTCTGCCATTGCACGCGAGTGCCGATTCGGGCCTGTGGCAGGCTCGGCAAGCGATACGTCGCGCTGCCGCGCACGCTATGAGTCGGTACGTATTGGCGCGCCTTGTCGCCATCGTTGTCCTCGATGCGCACGTAGGTGTAACCGCCGGAAACTTCGAAGCCGGGGAAGGCTTCGCCGGAGGCTTCCAGTTCTACCCCTTTGCTTTTGTAATCCACGCCTTGATACACGTACTGGCCGCCGACGATTTCCCCGGTGGCTTGCGCGACGTTTTGTTGCTCGGTCTTGAACACGGCAGCGGTGACGGTCAGGCGTTCGTCGAGCAGCCGGCCCTTGACGCCGACCTCCATGCTTTTGCCTTCCAGCGGTTCGATCACCCCGCCGGCCGTGCTTCTGAAGTACTGCGGTTTGAAGATTTCCGTCCAGCTGGTATAGACGCTCCATTGCGGATTGAGGTCGTAAACCAGGCCGGTGTAAGGCGTGACTTTGCCGTGTACCCTCGTGTCGTGGGGCGAGCCGTAACCTATGCCGTCACCGTCGGCGCTGAGCATGCGTGCGCCAGCGATCCAGTGCAGGTCATCGGTCAGGCTGAAGCGCGCCCCGGCGAACAGGCTTTTCTGGCGATCGGTGAAAAGCTGCGTGTTGAGCTCGTCGGTGTAGTTCATCTCCGGCTCTACCACCGCGCCGGCGAGGACGTCGTCGAGATCAGCAATCTGGTAGCCGGCGGAAGTGCGATAGTGGCCGCGTTCGGTGTGATGCAAGCGACCGTAGTTGGCGCCCAGCGTCAGTTGGTGTTCACGCCCGAACAGGTTGAACGGCCCGGATAATTGCGCCTCGCCCGTTACCAAAACGCCTGGAACTCTAAATGCCTCTGCGGAAGCCAATGGCCCTGAAGCCCGTGATTTCACTGGATTTCAGGCACAAAAAAAGACGTCCGTGGACGTCTTTAGATGTTGAAGTGGTGGAGCCGGGGGGATTTGAACCCCCGTCCGCCAGTACTCCGCTGTCGGTACTACATGCGTAGCCGTGTCTATTAAGTTAACCCTCAGCGACCCGACGGGCAGGGTGCTTTGGGCGAGTTGTGTAAGTTTTAGCCGATTCGTCCACAACGTACTGCACGGCGATTCTGTTCTATATGACAATCATTTCGGGTTTACAGACATCCCCTGATGATTGCTGGACCCGAAGGTACCAGGAGCATTGTCAGCTGCAATTAAGCAGCGAGAGCAACACCGTATTGGTCGTCATTGGCAACTATAAGAAGTTGCAACAGTGGATTTACGAGTTCTGTTACCAACTCGGCATGCACCTAAAGTTTCGCGACCGGCGTCGAATCCTAAACGGCCCCGAACTCATTGCTCCGTACATCTGTTGGGGCAACAAGCACGTGTAGTGTACGGCAAATGGCGTGGGAAGGCCAACCCGCAGGTTGGCCTTCGTCGTATCAGTTACGTGTCGGATCGCGAATCTGCATTTTCGTGAGCATGCTATTGGTGATTTCAACACAAGCCTTGTCATCCCCCGCCGCCTGAGCCGCCATGCCTTTTTCGTGAGCTTGTTTGACGTTATTCAACGAGGTTTCCGGAATGGAAGGCTGGCTGGTGATGAAGTCCTTTATGAGTTGAAGATTCCCGTTGCACAAGTCTTTGGGAGGTTTTTCCGCCGCAAAGACCGGCGACGCCAGAAGTGCACCAGCGATGAACAATCCAGCAATTGCAGAATGCTTCATGGGTTTCTCCTTGAACGGTGGGCCTCGGTGCTGCCGGACTGGCGGCGATGCCGAGTTCTTAACAGGCCGCGTTAGTATAGGACCTGTTCTGTCGACCGCGAGCGAACGCAGGAATTCGCTTCTTTTTCACACCGGGCATTAAAAAGCCGTTTTATCTAACTCGTAACGATAAGGCGGATTCTGGTTACTTTTTGGTATCAGCCGTCGAGTTCTGGATGTCCAGAAGGGTTTGCTGGGTCTGCGCCACGCATTCATCGATCATGCCTCTGTTTTTAAGATCCTGGGCTTTTTGCACGCTGGCCGAGACGCGCGCATTCAGATCCGGCGACGTCTGATATTGCGTCTTGGCGTTGTTGATTCGCTGAATGCTGGCTTCGCACAGGTCGGCTGGCTTGCTATCGGCAAACGAAGTGGAGGCCATCATCGAGGCAGTGACACACAGACCTAGCAATAAAAAACGCTTCATTTGTATCTCCTTGAACTGAGGAATCCAGACTTCGCTGACCGACACATTGGGTCACCGAAAGAAGGAACAGCCTCGATGGTTCGAGGCTTGTTCGGTGGACTGCGGTCTCGCTCAAGGGTTCTAATTTTTCTTCGTCATGCCTTAGCCCGGGTGACTCGATCCACCAGATAAACCAACCCGTGATAATCAATACCGCCGTGCTGGGTCAGGCCGATTTCACAAGTGCGGCTGGTGGAAATTCCTTCACTGCAATGCTGCACCGCGTCCTTGAGCGTGCGCAGGGAATGGCGGTTCAACTCGGGCGTGGTGAAGCCCTTGTCGCCGGCAAATCCGCAGCAATGAATGCCCTCCGGAATCACCACGTGGTTGCTGCATTTGCGCGCGAGATCAATCAGCGCCTGACTCTCGCCCAGATGCTGCGTGCTGCAGGTGACATGCACGGCAATCGGCGTTTCCTGCGGCGTGAAGTCCAGACGATCAAGCAAGTGAGTACGAATGAAACGCACCGGGTCGTACAGATCCAGTCGAACATCACCGACATCCTCGACCAGCCGCAATGTGCAAGGGCTGGTGTCGCAATAGATCGGATCGAGCCCGCCGCGACTGGCATGGAGCAGCGCGCCGATCAGTTCCTGACGTTTGTGTTCGCCCTGTTCGGCGTAACCTTTTGAGGCGAACGGCTGGCCGCAGCATAGGCTGTCCTGATTCTCCGGAAAGACCACTTGGTAACCAGCCTTTTCCAGCAAACCTCGGGTTTTGTCGTACAGCGACATTTGCTCGTCATCACCCGCCGCCGGGCCCATCACCCGCGACACACACGCAGCCAGATACACCACGCGCGGGCGCTCATCCGACACCGGAGGACTGAAGCGAATGGCCTTCTCCGGTTGTGGCATGGCGCTCGTCCACTGCGGCACCTGGCCTTTGGATAAACGGGTCAATGTTGCCGAAAGTCTTGCCAGACGCGGCGCGCCCAACATCATCCGTGCACCGTTGGCCACGTGCAGGGTGAATCGTGCACCTTGCAGGGCTGTGGCGAAATTTCCTTCCAGCCAGTTGGCGGTTTTCGTGTGTGTGGCGTGTTGCCCGCGAAGCTTTTTCACCAGCTCCCCGGTATTGATTCCTACGGGGCAACGCTGTGCGCACAACCCGGTCGCGGCGCAGGTTTCGATGCCCTGATATTCGTAAGCTTTTTCCAGTTCCGCCGTGTCGATGCCGGCGCGTTTTCTCGCCTGGATATCACGCCAGATCACAATGCGCTGGCGCGGGCTCAAGGTCAGTCCCTTCGACGGGCAGACCGGCTCACAAAAGCCGCACTCGATGCACTTGTCGACGATCTCGTCGGCCGCCGGCAATGGCTTGAGGTGCTTGAGATGAATCTGCGGGTCCTCACTGAGCACCACGTCCGGGTTGAGGATGCCGTTGGGATCGAGCAGGCGTTTGAGTTGCCACATCAACTGATAAGCGTCGCTGCCCCATTCCAGTTCAACGAATGGCGCCATGTTGCGCCCGGTGCCGTGTTCGGCTTTTAGCGAGCCGCCAAACTCCACGGCGACCAATTGCGCCACGTCATCCATGAACGCTTGATAGCGTGCGACTTCTTCCGGGCTGTTGAAGCCTTGGGTGAAGACGAAGTGCAGATTGCCTTCCAGCGCATGTCCGAAGAGGATTGCCTCGTCGTAGGAATGTTTGTCGAACAACTCGATCAAGCGGTTCACGCCGACCGCCAGTTGCTCGACCGGGAAGGTCACGTCTTCGATGATCACCGTGGTGCCGGTTTTACGCACAGCACCGACGGCGGGGAAGGTGTCCTTGCGGATCGCCCAGAGGCGGGCGTTTTCCAAGGGGTCTTCTGTGAAATCGACCTGTTTCTCGACCGGGAAGCCGTTGAGCGACGCCATGATTTGCGCCAGTTGTTCCTGTAGCAAAGTGGACGAAGCGGCGCGGGATTCGATCAGCAGCGCGCAGGCATTATTCGACAGATGCTGTACGAAAGCTGGCATACCGGGTTTGTCCTGCACCGAGCGCAGGCTGCGTCGATCCAGCAACTCAACGGCGGACACAGGCTGGCTTTTCAGCACCGTCACCGCGTTGCAGCAAGTCTCCACATCCGGAAACACAATCAGTGCCGACGCTTTGTTCGGGTGATCGATGACGGTGTCGTACGTCACCGCGCTGATGAAGCCGAGGGTGCCTTCGGAGCCGACCAGTAAATGACTCAAGATATCCACAGGCTCGTCGAAATCCACCAGCGCGTTTAGCGACAGGCCGGTGGTGTTTTTCAGACGGTATTTGTGGCGAATTCTTGCCGCCAGTTCGGCATTGGCGCGGGTCTCGCGGCCCAATGTCGCCAGGCGCTCCAGCAAGTCGCCGTGACTGGCGCTGAACGCAGCGACACTGGTGGCGTCTTCGGTATCGAGGCGTGTGCCATCGGCCAAAACCAGGCGAATGCCGGCGAGTGTGTGATAGGTATTCTGCGCCGTGCCGCAGCACATGCCGCTGGCGTTGTTGGCGACGATGCCGCCGATTTTGCAGGCATTGATCGACGCCGGATCCGGGCCGATCTTGCGCCCGAACGGTGCGAGCCACGCGTTGGCCTGAGCGCCGATTACACCCGGTTGCAGGCGAATTTGCGTGCCTTGGCCGCGAATCTCGCGAGCGTTCCAGTTATCCCCCAGTACGATCAGCACCGAATCGCTGATCGCCTGGCCGGACAGGCTGGTGCCGGCGGCACGGAAGGTCACGGGAACATGATCGCGCTGGGCCAGTTTCAGCAGCGCTACAACCTCATCTTCGGATTCGACGCGGATCACCAGTTGCGGAATCAGCCGATAGAAACTGGCGTCAGTGCCGAAGGCAAGGGTCGATAAATAATCGTCGAAGCGCCGCTCTTGCGGGATCAGACTTTGCGCATCACGCAGGAAAGTCGCCGGTAACGTCATTGGTCCTCCAGGATCAACACCACCAGGTCTTTCGGGCCGTGTGCGCCGTAAGCCAGCACTTGCTCGATGTCAGCGGTTTTCGACGGGCCCGACACCAGTAAAGCGTTGGTCGGCATCCCTTGAGCCCACTGAAATTCCTGCTGCACCTGATAAAAGTTGTCGCGGATTTCGCTGGCCTTGAGCAGCGCGAAATGCACCGGCGGCACCAGGCTCATCAGTCGCGGTTCTTCGCGGGTCGGCCACAGAATCAGGCTGCCGGTAGCGGCAATGGCGCCGAGCGTGCCGGTGATGCTGGCCGGGGTGTCGTTGAACAACTCGGCTTTCCATTCTTCCATCGGCCGGTCGTAGGATTTCAGCGTTGGCAGCTCGGGATTGTTCGCCCAGTGCTGTGTGATGCGTTGTCCATGAGCCGTGGTTGGTGCGATCAACAGGCTGGGTAACTGGCGGTCGCGCAGCAATTGTGCCAACAGCGCCGGCCAACCTTCATCGGACGTCAGGTGGATTTCCGTGTGCACCGCTTCCATCAGTTTGCGCAGTTGTGGGATGCGTTGTTCGGCGTCGTAGGTGTAAGGCTGCGTCACCAGATCGACATCAAAATCGTCGGCCACTGGCGTGGTCCCCGTCAGACTTTTGCGCAATTTGCCGAGTATATTTTGCTTGGCGCTCATCAGCGATCTCCCTGTTTGGCCAGATGCTCGCGGGCCATGTCATGCAGTGAGCGGGCAGCGGGTTTCGGTGCGCTGTGGTTTTGCGTCCAGGGGCCGATTTTGCTGGGTGCCAGCGCACGCAGGCGCGTGGCGAAGAAGCCGAACAGTCGATACAGCGTTGGCGAGCTGTTGAGCTTCGCCCAGGCATTCCAGATAAACCGTTCCTTGCGCGAATATTTGCTGCCCTGACCCCGCATCACCTGATGTGGCGAGTCCGGCGCTTTGACGTTTTCTTCGCGCAGTCGCCGCAGGATGGCCGGGATAGGAATTTTTACCGGACACACTTCACCGCAGGCGCCGCACAACGACGACGCGCTCGGGTGATCCGGCACTTTCGCCAGGCCGACCATATGCGGCGTGATGATTTTTCCGATAGGCCCCGGGTAAACCTCCCCATAGGTGTGACCACCAATTCGGGTGTAGACCGGGCAATGATTCATACAGGCGCCACAGCGAATGCAATTCAGTGTCTGGCGCAATTCGCTGTCGGCAAAAGCCTGGCTGCGACCGTTGTCGAGCAGCACCAGATGCACTTCTTGCGGGCCGTCGAGTTCATGTTCCTTGCGCGGCCCGGAGATCATGTTGACGTAGGTGGTAATCGGGATGCCCAGCGCCGAGCGGGTCAATAACGACAAAAGCGGCACCACGTCGCGCAAATTTTCCACGACTTTTTCGATGCCGGTCACGGCGATGTGCACGGGCGGCACTGTCGTCGTCATGCGGCCGTTGCCTTCGTTTTCCACCAGCAGCAAAGTGCCGGTCTCGGCCACGGCGAAGTTGACGCCGGAGACGCCGATGTCCGCTTCGAAGAATTTCTGCCGCAGGACTCTGCGACCGATCTGAATGAGTTGGTCAACGTCCTTGGTGTATTCCACGCCAAGTTTGTCGTGGAACAAGGACGCGACCTGACCAGCATTCTTGTGGATCGCCGGCATAATGATGTGTGAAGGCTTTTCGTGGTCGAGCTGGACGATGTATTCCCCCATGTCGGACTCCAGACATTCAATGTCTTGAGCCTCGAGGAAATGGTTCATTTCCATCTCTTCGCTGACCATCGATTTGCCCTTGATCACTTGCCGCGCCTCGTGAGCGCGGATGATCGAGAGGACGATGCCATTGGCCTCGTCCACCGTTTCCGCCCAGTGCACTGTCACACCGTTGCGGGTCAGGTTCTGTTCCAGTTGCTCGAGCAGATCGGGCAACTTGGAGAGCGCGCGGGCACGGATCGCATTGCCCTGCGTGCGTAAATCCTCTCTTTCGAGGGCATCGCTAAAAGCCGCTGCCCGCTTGGTCATCAGTGAATCCATCGCCGTGCGGAAGTTGTTCCGCAACTGCTGATCACCCAAGGCATTGTGCGCCCGGGTGCGGAAGTCTTCTTCTACGGCGACCGTAGGAATAATCGTCGAGGTGCTCATTTCGCACCTACGGTTCGTTGCCACAGGAAACTGGCCAGGTGTTGGCCGCGCAACGCTTCCTTCTGTTTTTCCAGCGAGCCGTTGATGTTCATCAAGCAGCCGCAGTCGGCACTGAGTACCTGATGCGCACCGGATTCCTTCAACGACCGGGTCTTGTCGGCCACCATCGCGCCGGAAATGTCTGGCATTCGGACGCTGAATGTCCCACCGAAGCCACAGCATTCGCTTTCGTGATCGTGATTGACTCGTTCCACGTTGCTCAATTGCGCCAACAACTCGCGGCCGTGCAGGTGGGTGTTCATTTCTCGACGTGCCGAACACGAGGTGTGCAGCGCGACTTTCACCGGAGCGCCGCTGTCCTTGAGCTGCACTTTGCAGACGAACAACAGAAACTCGGCCAATTCATAAGTGCGTGCCGCGAGGGCCTGCACCTGTTTCAACGTTTGTGGCTCGTCCTTGAACAGGTCGGCGTAGTGCTCGCGCAACATGCCGGCACAGGAACCCGATGGCACGACGACCGGATAATCACCGGCAAACAGCGCCAGTTGAGCGCGCGCCACCGTCCGCGCCTGCTCGGTGTAACCCGAGGTGTAGGCCGGTTGTCCACAGCAACTCTGTCCTTGCGGGAAGTCGACCCGGATGCCTTCGCGCTCCAGCAAGTGGATCGCGTCCATCCCGGCTTCGGGGTAGAACAGGTCGACCACGCATGTACCGAAGAGGTAAACCCGCGACGGTTTCTCGCTGGGGTATTGCCGAGGTTCGGGCAGTGGCGGTGCGACGCGGGTGGCGTTCGGCACAGCGTTGTAAAAAAGCTCGCTCATCAGGCGTGTCTCTCGGCCGGTTATCCGTCCGCTGAGGCTGCTGAATATAGAGACGCTGGCTTTCAGCAGCCTTGCAGACCGGGTTGTGAATTGCTGACGCCGGCATCACGAACCGGCGTCGGTTATTTCGATGTTTCTTGTAGGTTTTAGTGCACCAGCATGCCAGTGAGCCAGTAGGCCTGGGCCAGCGTGATCAAACCGACAATCGTTGCAAAGAATAGGCTGTGCTTGAGGGTGAAGCGGAACAGATCCGATTCCTTCCCGACCAGACCGGTCGCAGCGCAAGCCACAGCGATCGATTGTGGCGAGATCATTTTGCCGGTCACGCCGCCGCTGGTGTTGGCTGCGACCAGCAAGGTGTCGTTGACGCCGATCTGGTGGGCGGTGGTCGCTTGCAGCGAACTGAACAGGGCGTTGGACGAGGTATCGGAGCCGGTCAGGAACACGCCCAGCCAGCCGAGGAAAGGCGAGAAGAACGGGAACGCCGCGCCGGTTCCGGCCAGCACCAGGGCCATGGTCGATGACATACCGGAATAATTGGTGACGAAGGCAAACGCCAGCACCATGCCGATCGACAGAATCGGCCAGCGCAATTCGTAGATGGTCTCTTTGAATGTGGTCAGACCAATTTTGAAATTGATCTTGAGCACAAGCATCGAAATCAGCGCCGAAAAGAAGATCGCCGTGCCGGTCGCGGAGATCGGATCAAGCTTGAACACGGCCGGAATGGCGGTGGGCGCCGCAACGATCGGTGCGGTTTTGATGACCAATTGATCCAGATGCGGTATCGCGAAGTTGAACACCCAGGCGTACATCGAGCCGCCGGCGGCGAACATCGCCTTAAATGGCTTGAGCGTCCAGATCGTCACCAGCACGGTGAGGATCAGGAACGGTGACCAGGCCTTGAAAATTTCCCCGAGGCTGTAAGGCGACGCCACCGTTGTGCGCTTCTGGCCGAAACCGCCGACGCTGGCGCTGACCACTGAAGCCGCAACAGCGCCGACAATGTGCTGGCCGGCGGCGCGTTTTGGCTGCCAGATTTTCAGGAACAGGGTCAGGGAGATCAGGCTGGCCAGGGCCGAGGTGATGTCCGGCAGTTCCGGGCCGATGAAGTTCGACGTGAAGTACTGGGTCACGGCAAAGCTCAAACCGGCCACCAGCGCTGCCGGCCATGTTTCACGGACGCCGCGCAGGCCATCCATCATGAACACCAGCCAAAACGGGACGAACAGCGACAGCAGCGGCAGTTGACGGCCGGTCATCGCACCGATTTTGAAGGCGTCGATGCCAGTGACCTGTCCGGCGACGATGATCGGAATCCCCAGTGCACCGAAGGCAACCGGCGCGGTGTTGGCGATCAGGCATAGGCCGGCGGCGTACAGCGGATTGAATCCGAGGCCGACGAGCAGTGCCGCGGTGATCGCCACTGGCGCACCGAAACCGGCCGCACCTTCGAGGAACGCGCCGAAGCAGAAGCCAATCAGCAGCACTTGCAGGCGTTGGTCGTCAGTGATCGACAGCACCGAGCTGCGGATCACTTCGAACTGACCACTCTTGACGGTCAGTTTGTAGAGGAACACCGCCGCGACAATGATCCAGGCGATCGGCCACAAACCGTAGGCGAAGCCGTACCCGGCAGCGGCGAACGCCATGTCGACCGGCATCTGGAACGCGAAAATAGCGACGAGAATGGCCAGCGCCAGCGTAATGCTGCCGGCCACGTGGCCCTTGAGCCGAAACACCGCCAGGGCGAGGAAGAAAAACACGATGGGAATGACGGCCGCGAGCGCGGATAAACCGAGACTGCCGAGCGGGCTGTAGAGCTGTTGCCAGGTTTGCATAGTGGGGTGGCCCCTAATTGTTGTTGGTCAGGCACTGTCAGCGTTCTTGGCTAATTGGTAATACCAATTTACAATCGCTGTTCGCTAGGGTAAAAGCCTTGGTATCGGTGTGTCAATTTGTCGCCCTAAAACTTTTGTCGAATGCGTAGTGCAAAGCGCGTTCGATCCGCTTTGGCGAGCGTTGCCTGAACAGGTGCCGCCAGGGCGCCGATAGGCCAGAATAGAGAGCCCGGCGAGCGGTCGGGCTCGTGGAGAATTGAGTAATGGGGTTTGATCAGATCCGTCAGCGCCGTTTGTCTGACGATATTGTCGAGCGACTTGAGGGGATGATCCTCGAAGGCACGCTAAAGTCTGGTGAGCGCTTGCCCGCCGAGCGCACGTTGGCTGAGCAATTCGGCGTTTCGCGTCCATCGTTGCGCGAGGCGATTCAGAAACTGGCGGCCAAGGGGTTGCTGGTCAGCCGTCAGGGGGGCGGCAACTATGTTGTGGAAACCCTGGGCTCGACGTTCAGTGATCCGCTGTTGCATTTGCTTGAGAGCAACCCGGAAGCTCAGCGGGATCTGCTGGAGTTTCGGCACACTTTGGAAGCTTCGTGCGCCTATTACGCTGCATTGCGCGCCACTGATGTGGATCGCGAGCGGCTGACGGCGGCATTCGACGAGCTACAGGATTGTTACTCGCGGCATGACGAAGTGAGTCGGGCGGAAGAGGGCGCGGCGGATGCGAAATTTCATCTGGCCATCGCTGAAGCCAGCCATAACGCGGTGTTGCTGCACACCATTCGCGGGCTGTTCGATTTGCTTAAGCGCAACGTGGTGACCAACATTGGCGGCATGTACAAGCAGCGCACGGAAACCCGCGACATGTTGATTACCCAGCATCGGGAGTTGTATCAGGCAATCATTGAAGGTCGCGCGGAACAGGCGCGAGAAGTGTCGAGTCGACACATTTTGTATGTGCAGGAAGTGTTGGAAGAGGTGCGGCAGGAAGTTCAGCGCATGGCCCGGGCGGAACGGCGCAAGGGGATGTGATCAGTTGTTTCTGCGTTGATGCAGCAATAGCTTTCGCGAGCAGACTCGCTTCCACATCTGACTGCAGTCCAAATGTGGGAGCAAGCCTGCTCGCGAATACGCGCTAAAGGCAGAAGAAATTAATCTTCCTTGCCCTTGTTGCGCACGGCACGCTGCAACTCGCGACCGGCGTCACGTTCACGTTCGGTGTCACGCTTGTCGTATTCTTTCTTGCCCTTGCCCAGTGCGATCTCGCACTTGACCATGTGCTTGCTCCAGTACCAGGACAGGCACACGCAGGCATAGCCTTTCTGCTGCACGGCGGCGGCGAGTTTTTCCAGCTCGCGGCGGTTGAGCAGCAGTTTCCGGGTGCGGACGGGATCGGCAATGACGTGCGTGCTGGCAGTCATCAGTGGCGTGATGTGGCTACCGAGCAGCCAGGCCTCGCCATCCTTGAGCAGCACGTAACTGTCGACCAGTTGCAGCTTGCTTGCCCGCAAACTTTTTACTTCCCAGCCGGCCAGGACCAGACCAGCCTCGAACTTGTGTTCGATGAAGTAATCGTGTCGCGCCTTTTTGTTCTGCGCGATGGTCCCTGTGGGGTGTTTCTTCTGTTTAGCCATAGGGGCGGCATTATATGGAGATAAATGGTTGGCGGCTACGGTGATGCTGCGTGCTTGAGCAGGTTGAGTGAATCCCGGACAATGCGGCCTCTTTTTCTAACGCTTGGGCGTGATAAACGATGTCGACAGACAAGGTTTCTGTCCACGGCAGTTGGGCTAGCCGCTGGGTGTTCATACTCGCCGCGACCGGTTCGGCCGTGGGGCTGGGTAGTATCTGGAAATTCCCCTACATGGTCGGGGTCTACGGCGGCGGCGCCTTCGTGCTGATGTTTCTCGTGTGTATCGCACTGATCGGCGTGCCGGTGATGCTCGCTGAAACCTTGATTGGTCGCCGTGCCCGGCAGAGTCCGGCGAATGCCTTGAAGGTGCTGGCGCAAGAAGCGGGGCACTCGACCAAATGGTCGTGGGGTGCGTTTGCCGGGATGATCACGGCGTTGTTGATCCTTTCTTTCTATAGCGTGGTCGGCGGTTGGTCGCTCGATTACATCATCGATATGGGGCGCGGCGACTTCCAGGGCGTCACGCCGGATCAGGTCGGCGCCTACTTCGGCGGCGTTATTGCGGATCCATGGCGCCTGACACTTTGGCACACAGTTTTCATGCTGCTCTCGGCGGTAGTCATCGCCAAAGGCGTGGTGGCGGGGCTTGAGCGCAGCCTGCGGATCATGATGCCGCTACTGTTCGTGATGATCCTGGTGTTGCTGGGCTACAGCATGACCACCGGGCATTTCATGGAAGGCGTGCACTTCATGTTCGACTTCCACCCGGAAAAAGTCCTCGACGGCTTGCTGCCCGCCATGGGCCACGCATTCTTCTCTCTGAGCGTGGGTGTGGGTTCGATCATGATCTACGGCGCCTACATGCCGAAAAACACTTCGCTGTCCGGCACGATTGTCGGCGTGGCATTGCTGGACACCTTCGTTTCGCTGGTGGCGGGGCTGGCGTTGTTTCCGATTGTGTTCGCGGCGGGGCTGAACCCCAGCGAAGGCCCGGGTCTGATGTTTGTCAGCTTGCCGTTTGCCTTCGGCAACGTGGCCTTCGGTCAATTGATGGGCGTGGTGTTTTTCGTGCTGGTCGCAGTAGCTGCCTGGAGCTCGGCCATTTCATTGCTCGAGCCGATGGTCGCCTATCTGGTTGAGCGGACTAAAATCAGTCGTGCCTGGGTGACATTCTGGTTGGCGTTCACCTGCTGGTTCGTCGGTCTGGGCACGGTGTTTTCGTTCAATATCTGGAAGGAAGCCAAATTCTTCGTGAACGAAGGCGGCGCGTTCCATCTCTACCAATGGGGCGCGGCAAGTGGTTTGGACTTCTTTGGCGTGATCGACTTCTTCACCTCGCGGATCATGTTGCCGCTCGGCGGATTGTGTTTCGTCGTGTTTGCTGGCTGGGTGATGGGCCGTGAAGCGGTGCGCGATGAGTTGTCGATCCGTAACCCGGCGCTGTTTGCCCTGTCTTTGTTCTTGATGCGCTATGTGGCGCCCATCGGCATTCTTGTAGTGTTTGCCGCTCAGCTCTGGAAATAACGCTTTCATGACGACGCACATTCAACGATCGGCGCTGCTGCCATACCCGGCACAGTTTCTCTATGACCTGGTCAATGACGTAGAGCGCTATCCAGAATTTCTGCCGTGGTGTTCGACCGCCGAGGTTCTGGAAAGCTCGCCCGAGCACATGCGTGCCAGTGTCGGCGTGGCCAAGGGCGGCCTTAGTCAGCATTTCGTGACGCGCAATACGCTGGTGCCGGGGCAATCCATCGAGATGAATCTGGAGGAGGGGCCGTTCAATCAACTGCACGGCGTCTGGGTGTTCAAGCCTTTGGGCGAAAAGGCCTGCAAGATCAGTCTGGATTTGTCCTTCGACTACGCCGGGCCGTTGGTTCGCGCAACGCTTGGACCTCTGTTCAATCAGGCTGCCAATACGCTCGTCGACGCATTCTGTCAGCGCGCCAAGCAGAAACATGGTTGAGCCGTTGATTGACGTCGAAGTGGTTTACGCCGCCGTAGATCGTCAGGTCTTGCGGGCAATCAGCGTGGCTGACGGTTCGACCGTTCGGGATGCGCTGGCGGTCTGCGGTATTGACGCTGAATTTGCGGAGCTGGATCTGGGCAGTTGTCCGGTAGGGATTTTCGGCAAGCTCGTCGCCGATCCGGACGTTCGTCAAGTTCAGGCGGGTGATCGCCTCGAAATCTATCGGCCCTTATTGGCTGATCCTAAAGAAGTGCGACGGTTGCGGGCGGCCAAGGCAGCCGATGCCAAGGCACGAAATCAGTAGCTGACTTAATCGCAGGCAATAAAAAACCCGGACATTCCGGGTTTTTTATTGCGTCGCAAATTATTGCGGCGAGGTGTCCAGTGGTTCTGGTGTTGGCACCGGAACGGTTTCCACGCCATCCACGTCCTTCTGGATCTGATCCAGCAGAGAGCCTGGCTTGGCCGGTTTTTCCGGTTGTGGCTTCTCGGTGTTTTCAGCAGGCGCGGTCACGTTAGTGCCACTGTCCTTGCCGAGAATGGCTTCGTCACGACTCACGCCGGGCATGAAGTCACCCGACAGGCTGACAAGCTGGTCGTTTGAGTTGAAGATCACACTCATGCGTTCCTGTTGGCGTTCGCCACCACCCGGCTGCAGGCTGTACAGATAGTCCCAGCGATCGGCATGGAACGTATCGGTAAGCAGAGGGTTGCCCATGATAAACCGTACTTGTGGTCGGGTCATTCCCGGCCGTAACTGGTCTATCATGTCCTGCGTGACGACATTGCCCTGCTGGATGTCGATTTTGTAAACCCCGGGGAATGAACAACCGGCGAGTGCGAGCAGTCCCACGAAGGTGACACTGGTTAGCAAGAGCTTGGTGTTTTGCATCGGTGGGCGACTTCCACTATCTTGGCTGGGATAACGTAAACGCCGATCATACCCGCATTAAGAGTAGCTGCGAAGCAGCATCGCGAGAAAGCTGACCATGGTTGAAAATAGCGAACTACGCAAAGCCGGACTCAAAGTGACCCTGCCACGGGTCAAGATTCTGCAAATGCTGGACTCCACCGAGCAGCGTCACATGAGTGCCGAGGACGTCTACAAGGCGTTGATGGAAGCTGGAGAGGACGTCGGGCTGGCCACGGTTTACCGTGTTCTGACCCAGTTTGAAGCGGCTGGCCTCGTGGTCCGTCACAACTTCGACGGCGGCCATGCGGTCTTCGAACTGGCCGACGGTGGTCATCACGACCACATGGTCGACGTGGAGACCGGTGAGGTTGTCGAATTCGTCAGCCTGGAAATCGAAAAACTCCAGAAGGCCATTGCCGAGGAGCACGGTGTCGACCTGGTTGATCACAACCTGGTGCTATACGTACGCAAGAAAAAGTAAGCATGTCGCGCGAACTTCAGGTTCGCGAAACGAGCGAAGGCGACCTAAGGGTCGCCTTCGTGCTTTCTGCGCTGCTTAAACTTTTGCCGTGACTACCATTTTTTTCGCATGGGCCAAAGATTCCTTGGTCAGGTCGATACCGCCAAGCATGCGGGCGACTTCTTCTATACGGTCGTTCTTGCTTAGTTTTGACACGGCGGTGTGCGTTGCCTGTTCGCCCCGAACTTTGTGTACGAACAGATGTTGATGTCCTTGCGCTGCCACTTGCGGCAGGTGCGTTACGGTCAGCACTTGTCCGCGCTCCCCGAGGCGTCGCAGCAACTGCCCGACAATTTCGGCGGTCGGGCCACCAATGCCCACGTCCACTTCGTCGAAGACCAGCGTTGGGACCCGAGACGTCTGCGCGGTGATCACTTGAATGGCAAGGCTGATGCGTGACAACTCGCCACCGGAAGCCACTTTGGCCAAGGCTTTGAGCGGTTGACCGGGGTTGGCGCTCACCAGTAACTCGACTTGCTCCAGCCCGTTGGGCAGCAACTCATCGCCACTGTTAGGGCGCAGTTCGATGGTAAAGCGCCCGCCAGGCATGCCCAGGCGCTGAATCTCCAGCTCGACGGCGCTGGCCAGGCTGTCCGCTGCCTGGTGTCGCAGGTCGCTGAGCTCGCGAGCCTTTTCCTGATAATGGCGGGCGTAGGAGGCGAGCTCTTCGCCAAGTCGTTCGATGGATTCGTCATTGGCGTTGAGGGTTTCTATTTCATCCAGCAGTTTCTGCTGCATCTCGGCGACTTCGGTTGGCTGGATGCGATGCTTGCGCGCCAGCGTATAAATAGCGTCGAGGCGCTCTTCCAGAAATTGCAGGCGGGACGGATCGGCATCGAAATTGTCGAGGAAGCGATTGAGTTCGCCAACCGCCTCTTCAACCTGAATCTGGGCGCTGGTCAGCAGACTGCTCGCCTCGCCCAATGCGCCAATGGAGCTGTTTACGCTCGACAGGCGATTGAGGCTGGCCGTCAGGGCATTCAGCACGTTGCCGTTGTCACTTTCGCTGCATTGCTCGACCACTTGTCGGCAAATGCCGAGCAGGGTTTCGGCATTGGTCAGATTCTTGTGTTCTTGCTCCAGCTGTTCCAGCTCGTTTTCGCCGAGACCTAAGTTTTCCAGTTCTTCGAGCTGGTAACTGAGCAACTGATGGCGAGCACGCTGTTCGTCGCCGGAGTTGGACAGGCGTTCCAGCTCCTGGCGGGTCTGGCGCCAGCGTTGCGCGGCCAGATGCACTTGGCGCGCAAGGTCGGTGGCGCCGGCGTATTCGTCGAGCAGACGACGATGGGTATCCGTCTTGAGCAACGATTGGTGTTCGTGCTGGCTGTGGATATCGATCAGTAATTCGCCTAGAGCCTTGAGATCGCCAAGCGGGCAGGGCGTGCCGTTGATGTAGCCGCGCGACCGACCTTCGGACGTGATGACTCGGCGCAATATGCATGGGCTGTCACTTTCAAGGTCGCGTTCGGCGAGCCAGGCGCTGGCTTCTGGAATATCGGCGAGATCGAAAGTGGCCAGGATGTCGGCCTTGTCGGCGCCCGGGCGAACCACGCCGCTGTCGGCGCGGTCGCCTAGGGTCAGTCCCAGGGCGTCGAGCATGATCGACTTGCCGGCGCCGGTTTCGCCCGTGATCACGCTCATCCCGCGATCAAGTTCGAGATCGAGATGTTCAACGATGGCGTAGTTGTGTACGGACAGGTGCACCAGCATAAAGGCCGCTCCCAGGCTTTAGGTCTGGTTATTTATACAGTGTTTTATTCAGGCCTGACAATGCCTGCGGTTAGCTCGATTTGCTTGAGAAAAGAAAACTGTTAGCGCATCCAGGAATGACGAAGCAGCACTTTTTTGTAGGGTTAATCACTCAAGGCTCTTGAAGCCTGATTTTGCGGCCCCATATACCGGGACAGAAGCGCGAGTCGAGCTCGCGGACGATATTGAAAGGAGAATTCCATGGCTGACGAACAGACAGTAGAGACGCAAAACCCAGAGGCCAATCAGGCGTCCGAGGCTTCGGGCGATGATCTGGCGACCCGTGTACAAGTGCTCGAAGAGCAATTGGCCGCTGCGCAGGATCAGTCTTTGCGCGTAGCTGCCGATCTGCAAAACGTCCGCCGTCGCGCCGATCAGGACGTCGAGAAGGCTCACAAATTTGCGCTGGAAAAATTCGCCAGCGACTTGCTGCCGATCGTCGACAGCCTGGAGCGCGGCCTCGAGTTGTCGAACCCGGACGACGAAAGCATCCGCCCGATGCGTGAAGGCATCGAGCTGACGCTGAAAATGTTCCACGACACCCTCAAGCGTTATCAGCTTGAAGCGATCGATCCGCATGGCGAACCTTTCAACGCCGTTCAACATCAGGCAATGGCCATGCAGGAAAGCGCCGACGTCGAGCCGAACAGCGTGCTCAAGGTGTTCCAGAAGGGCTATCAGCTCAATGGTCGCCTGTTGCGTCCGGCGATGGTCGTGGTCAGCAAGGCGCCGTCACCGGTTTCGCCTTCGATTGACGAGCAGGCTTGAAATTAGCCGCAAGGCCCCCATTTAGAAGTCAAGCGTTTAAGTGCTACCGCAGTTAGCCACCACTGCTGCGGCAACCAAATCCAAAGTTTCGGGAGAGTTAACATGGGCAAAATTATCGGTATCGACCTGGGGACTACCAACTCCTGCGTCTCCGTGCTGGAAAACGGCAAGGCAAAAGTTATTGAAAACGCGGAAGGCGCGCGCACCACGCCGTCGATCATCGCGTACGCCAACGATGGCGAAATCCTGGTCGGCCAGTCCGCCAAGCGTCAGGCAGTGACCAATCCGCACAACACCCTGTATGCGGTGAAGCGTCTGATCGGTCGTCGTTTCGACGAAGAAGTGGTACAGAAAGACATCCAGATGGTCCCTTACAAGATCGTCAAGGCTGACAACAACGACGCCTGGGTTGAAGTGAACGGCCAGAAAATGGCACCGCCACAAATCTCGGCTGAAATTCTGAAGAAAATGAAGAAGACTGCCGAAGACTACCTCGGCGAGCCAGTGACTGAAGCGGTCATTACCGTTCCGGCCTACTTCAACGACAGCCAGCGTCAAGCGACCAAAGACGCCGGCCGCATCGCGGGTCTGGACGTTAAGCGCATCATCAACGAACCAACCGCAGCCGCTCTGGCTTACGGTATGGACAAGGCCAAGGGCGATCACACCGTGATCGTTTACGACCTGGGTGGCGGTACGTTCGACGTTTCCGTGATCGAGATCGCTGAAGTTGACGGCGAGCACCAGTTCGAAGTGTTGGCCACCAACGGCGACACCTTCCTGGGCGGTGAAGACTTTGACATTCGTCTGATCGACTACCTCGTCGACGAATTCAAGAAAGAAAGCGGCATGAACCTCAAGGGTGATCCGCTGGCAATGCAGCGCCTGAAAGAAGCTGCTGAGAAAGCCAAGATCGAGCTGTCTTCGAGCCAGTCGACCGACGTGAACCTGCCGTACATCACTGCAGACGCGACCGGTCCTAAGCACCTGAACGTAAAAATTTCGCGTGCCAAGCTCGAAGCACTGGTTGAAGACCTGGTTCAGCGCACCATCGAACCTTGCCGCATCGCCATGAAAGACGCAGGCCTGGACGTTGGCGCGATCAACGACGTGATCCTGGTCGGCGGTCAGACTCGTATGCCGCTGGTTCAGAAGCTGGTAACCGATTTCTTCGGTAAAGAAGCACGTAAAGACGTTAACCCGGACGAAGCCGTTGCCATGGGTGCTGCTATCCAGGGTGCCGTTCTGGCCGGTGACGTGAAAGACGTTCTGCTGCTCGACGTCAGCCCGCTGACCCTGGGTATCGAAACCATGGGTGGCGTGATGACTGCGCTGATCGAGAAAAACACCACGATTCCTACCAAGAAATCGCAAGTGTTCTCGACCGCCGACGACAACCAGGGTGCCGTGACCATTCACGTTCTGCAGGGCGAGCGCAAGCAAGCCGCGCAGAACAAGTCGCTCGGCAAGTTCGACCTGGCGGACATTCCACCTGCTCCACGTGGTGTGCCACAGATCGAAGTGACCTTCGACATCGACGCCAACGGCATCCTGCACGTCGGTGCGAAAGACAAGGCGACCGGCAAGACTCAGTCGATCGTGATCAAGGCCAACTCCGGTCTGTCCGACGAAGAGATCGAGCGCATGGTGCGTGACGCCGAGGCGAATGCCGAGGAAGACCGCAAGTTCGAAGAACTGGCCGCTGCCCGCAACCAGGGTGATGCACTGGTTCACTCGACGCGCAAAATGGTCACTGACGCGGGTGACAAAGTCACCGCTGAAGAGAAGACCGCGATCGAAGCTGCCGTGGTTGCTCTGGAAGCCGCTGTGAAAGGCGACGACAAGGCTGTCATCGACGCTAAGGTCGAAGAGCTGTCGAAGGTCTCTGCTCCGGTTGCGCAGAAGATGTACGCCGAACAGGGTCAGCCAGCTGATGGCGCAGCCCCGCAAGGTGACTCGGCTGAAAAGGCGGATGACGTTGTCGATGCCGAGTTCGAAGAAGTCAAAGACAACAAGTAAGTTGTTTGTCGCCCGGTTGACTGCCTTCAGGCGGTGACTGGTAGGATGTCGCCGCGCGGGAGCCTGCTCCCGCGTTGGCGTATCTGGAATACGCGAATTTTTACAGCATGCGACAAGCTTCGCGTGCTGCTGGCATGGCCGGGAATGCTCCTGCTTTTCGCGCCGAAAGTGCCACGTGAATCAAAGACCAGGATCGTTGAATTGACGTGAGTTGGGTCCGGGCCTGTATTGGGGCTCAACGAGTTTGGCGAAGCTCAGGAGGGGTTCGCTGAACGTCCTTAAGAGTGCGAAGACTTATGGCAAAGCGTGACTATTACGAAGTATTGGGTGTTGAGCGTGGCTCAAGCGATGCAGACCTGAAGAAGGCCTATCGCCGTCTGGCGATGAAGCATCACCCTGACCGTAATCCGGATGACAAAGCGTCGGAAGAAATGTTCAAGGAGGCCAACGAGGCCTACGAAGTCCTGTCCGATTCCAGCAAGCGCGCGGCGTACGACCAATACGGTCACGCCGGTGTCGACCCGAGCATGGGTGGCGGTGGCGCCGGTTTCGGTGGTCAGAACTTCTCCGACATTTTCGGCGACGTGTTCAGTGATTTCTTCGGCAGTGGTCGCGGCGGCGGTCGTGGCGGCGCGCAGCGTGGCAGCGACTTGCGCTACACACTGGAGCTGGATCTGGAAGAGGCGGTACGCGGTACCTCGGTCAATATCCGCGTTCCGACACTGGTCAACTGCAAGCCGTGCGATGGCTCGGGCGCCAAGAAAGGCTCGTCGCCGTCGACCTGCCCGACCTGCGGCGGCATCGGTCAGGTTCGCATGCAGCAAGGCTTCTTCTCGGTGCAGCAGACCTGCCCGCGCTGCCATGGCCAGGGCAAGATCATTTCCGATCCGTGCGACTCCTGCCACGGCGAAGGCCGTGTCGAAGAGTACAAAACGCTGTCGGTAAAAGTGCCGGCCGGCGTTGATACCGGTGATCGCATTCGTCTGTCCGGCGAAGGTGAGGCGGGCGCTCAGGGCGGTCCTACCGGCGACCTGTACGTGGTGATCAATGTGCGCGAGCACTCGATCTTCCAGCGTGACGGCAAGCATTTGTTCTGCGAAGTGCCGATCAGCTTCGTCGATGCGGCCTTGGGCGGCGAGCTGGAAATTCCGACCCTTGACGGTCGCGTCAAACTGAAAATCCCCGAAGGCACGCAGACTGGCAAGCAGTTCCGCATACGCGGTAAAGGTGTGGCACCTGTTCGTGGCGGCGGAGCGGGCGATCTGATGTGCCGTGTGGCCGTCGAAACGCCGGTGAACCTGAGCCGTCGCCAGCGTGAGATGCTCGAAGAGTTTCGCGGTTCGCTCGCGGACGACAACAGCCACTCGCCGAAAACCACCGGTTGGTTCGAAGGCGTGAAGCGTTTCTTCGGCGACTTGTAAGGAATCTGGCATGCGACGTATTGCAGTGATGGGCGCCGCCGGGCGTATGGGCAAAAACCTGGTCGAGGCTGTGCAGCAGCGCTCGCCGCTGTCGGGTTTGACTGCCGCAATCGTGCGTCCGGGAAGCTCGCTGGAAGGTGCGGATGCGGGCGAACTCGCGTCCATCGGCCGCATTGGCGTCACCCTGTGCGGTAACCTCGAACGCGTGGCGGATGAATTCGACGTGTTGATCGATTTCACCTTGCCCGAAGTGATGTTGAAAAACCTGGCGTTCTGCCGCAAGGCCGGCAAAGCCATGGTCATTGGCACCACCGGCCTGGACGCCGCGCAGAAAAAACTGCTGGCCGAGGCGGGCAAGGATATTCCGATCGTCTTCGCGGCGAACTTCAGCGTTGGCGTCAACCTGTCGCTGAAACTGCTGGACATGGCGGCGCGGGTGTTGGGTGACGATGCAGATATCGAAATCATCGAGGCTCATCACCGCCACAAGATCGACGCGCCTTCTGGCACGGCGCTGCGCATGGGCGAAGTGATCGCTGATGCGCTGGGTCGTGATCTGCAGGAAGTGGCTGTTTACGGTCGCGAGGGCCATACCGGCGCTCGTGAGCGCGAGACCATTGGTTTCGCTACCGTTCGCGGTGGCGATGTGGTCGGCGATCACACCGTACTGTTCGCCACTGAGGGCGAGCGACTGGAGATTACCCACAAGGCCTCGAGCCGCATGACGTTCGCCAAGGGCGCGGTGCGTGCTGCGCTGTGGCTCGACGGTCGTGAGCCGGGCCTGTATGACATGCAGGACGTGCTTGATCTCAAGTGAGTGATCGCAGGGTAAAAAAACAAGGCGCGTGAAGCGCCTTTGTTTTGCCTGGAATCTGAACCGAAAAGGAAATGCAGCGATCACGATGAAGCGCGGACGGATCTCCAGGGTCAGGTTGATGTATTTCAGGAGGGTATTGCCGCGATCGTCATTGAACGCCTTGCCCCATTCCAGGGTTGGGTCAAGTGGGGGCAGCCTTGGTTTTGCGTATTCTCATGCGCCCGTGCGGATGGATGGCGACTTTGCGCGGTTTTCGCCCTTTCGGGAATCGCAACCTTCCTGTAAGCTACAGCTTTAGTGTGTCCACTAAAAGCGCGCAGAATAATTCAGTGAAGAAGCGGGGTGACGTGTCCATACGTCACTCCGCTTTTTTACAACCTGCGATTGCCCTTCATGCTTTATCTACGGGAGGTCTTCTTGACTAAGCCAGCCATACTCGCCCTTGCTGATGGCAGCATTTTTCGCGGCGAAGCCATTGGAGCCGACGGTCAAACCGTTGGAGAGGTGGTGTTCAACACCGCAATGACCGGCTATCAGGAAATCCTTACCGATCCTTCCTACGCCCAACAGATCGTAACCCTGACTTACCCGCACATCGGCAATACCGGCACCACGCCGGAAGATGCCGAGTCCGATCGCGTCTGGTCTGCCGGCCTGGTCATTCGCGACCTGCCGCTGGTGGCGAGCAACTGGCGTAACACGATGTCGCTGTCCGACTACCTGAAAGCCAACAACGTTGTGGCGATCGCCGGTATCGATACTCGTCGCCTGACCCGCATCCTGCGTGAAAAAGGCGCCCAGAACGGCTGCATCATGGCCGGTGACAACATTTCCGAAGAAGCTGCAATCGCCGCTGCCCGAGGCTTCCCGGGCCTGAAAGGCATGGATCTGGCGAAAGTCGTCAGCACTACCAAGCAGTACGAATGGCGCTCGACGGTCTGGGATCTGAAAACCGACAGCCACGCGACCATTGAAGCTTCCGAGCTGCCATACCACGTTGTGGCCTACGACTACGGCGTCAAAGTCAATATCCTGCGCATGCTGGTCGAACGCGGCTGTCGCGTCACCGTGGTGCCGGCACAAACCCCGGCTGCCGACGTGTTGGCACTGCAACCGGATGGCGTGTTCCTGTCCAACGGCCCTGGCGATCCTGAGCCTTGCGACTACGCGATCCAGGCGATCAAAGACGTGCTGGAAACCGAAATCCCGGTCTTTGGTATCTGCCTCGGTCACCAATTGCTGGCTCTGGCTTCCGGCGCCAAGACCCTGAAAATGGGCCACGGCCACCACGGTGCCAACCACCCGGTACAGGATCTGGACACGGGCGTTGTCATGATCACCAGCCAGAACCACGGTTTTGCGGTGGACGAAGCCACCCTGCCAAGCAACGTTCGCGCGATCCATAAATCGCTGTTCGACGGCACCCTGCAAGGCATCGAACGCACCGACAAGAGCGCGTTCAGCTTCCAGGGTCACCCTGAAGCCAGCCCGGGCCCGAATGATGTGGCGCCACTGTTCGACCGCTTCATCAACGAGATGGCCAAGCGACGCTAAGCGTTCGCCTTGAGACTGTAGAGAGAAGCCCTTCGAGGGCGGCCCCGAACCCGGCGGCCCCTTCGAAGCTTCAGAAATCGATCAAGACGGCTTGCCGACTGACCTGCGGATTTGAGTGACAAACCCATGCCAAAACGTACAGACATTAAAAGCATCCTGATTCTCGGCGCTGGCCCGATCGTTATCGGCCAGGCCTGCGAATTCGACTACTCCGGCGCCCAGGCTTGCAAAGCCCTGCGCGAAGAGGGTTACCGCGTCATCCTGGTGAACTCCAACCCGGCCACCATCATGACCGACCCGGCCATGGCCGACGCCACTTACATCGAACCGATCAAATGGCAGACCGTTGCCAAGATCATCGAGAAAGAGCGTCCGGACGCGCTGCTGCCGACCATGGGCGGCCAGACCGCACTGAACTGCGCTCTGGATCTGGAGCGCGAAGGCGTTCTGGAAAAATTCGGCGTAGAAATGATCGGTGCCAACGCCGACACCATCGACAAGGCTGAAGACCGTTCGCGTTTCGACAAGGCGATGAAATCCATCGGCCTGGCGTGCCCGCGTTCCGGCATCGCCCACAGCATGGAAGAGGCCAACGCGGTGCTCGAGAAGCTCGGCTTCCCGTGCATCATCCGTCCGTCCTTCACCATGGGCGGCACCGGTGGCGGTATCGCTTACAACCGTGAAGAGTTCGAAGAAATCTGCGCCCGTGGTCTGGACTTGTCGCCGACCAAAGAGTTGCTGATCGACGAATCCCTGATCGGCTGGAAAGAATATGAAATGGAAGTTGTCCGCGACAAAAAGGACAACTGCATCATCGTCTGCTCCATCGAAAACTTCGACCCGATGGGCGTGCACACCGGTGACTCGATCACCGTCGCACCAGCCCAGACCCTGACCGACAAGGAATACCAGATCCTGCGTAACGCCTCCCTGGCGGTACTGCGCGAGATCGGCGTCGAGACCGGTGGTTCAAACGTCCAGTTCGGCATCTGCCCGAACACCGGCCGCATGGTCGTCATCGAGATGAATCCGCGTGTTTCCCGTTCTTCGGCCCTGGCCTCGAAAGCCACCGGTTTCCCGATCGCCAAAGTCGCGGCCAAACTGGCGGTGGGTTACACCCTCGACGAACTGTCGAACGACATCACCGGCGGCAAGACGCCGGCGTCCTTCGAGCCGTCGATCGACTACGTCGTCACCAAGCTGCCACGCTTCGCTTTCGAGAAGTTCGCCAAGGCTGACGCGCGCCTGACCACTCAGATGAAGTCGGTCGGTGAAGTCATGGCCATCGGCCGTACCTTCCAGGAATCTCTGCAAAAAGCCCTTCGCGGTCTGGAAGTAGGCGTTTGCGGTCTGGACGAGAAGCTAGATCTGAGCAACCCGGAAAGCATGAGCGTGCTCAAGCGCGAACTGACCGTGCCGGGCGCCGAGCGTATTTGGTACGTGGCGGACGCCTTCCGTGCCGGCCTGAGCGTCGAAGACATCTTCGGCATGAACATGATCGACCCATGGTTCCTGGTGCAGATCGAAGATCTGATCAAAGAAGAAGAGAAGGTCAAAACCCTCGGTCTGTCCTCTATCGACAAAGACCTGATGTTCCGCCTCAAGCGCAAAGGCTTCTCCGATCAGCGTCTGGCCAAGCTGCTGGGTGTGACCGAGAAGAGCCTGCGCGCTCACCGTCACAAGCTGGAAATTTTCCCGGTCTACAAGCGCGTCGACACCTGCGCGGCCGAATTCGCCACCGACACCGCCTACCTCTACTCGACATACGAGGAGGAGTGCGAAGCGGCGCCATCGGGTCGCGACAAGATCATGATTCTGGGCGGCGGCCCTAACCGCATCGGCCAAGGCATCGAGTTCGACTACTGCTGCGTACACGCCGCACTGGCCCTGCGCGATGACGGTTACGAGACCATCATGGTCAACTGCAACCCGGAAACCGTATCGACCGACTACGACACCTCTGATCGCCTCTACTTCGAGCCAGTGACCCTGGAAGACGTGCTGGAAATCGTCCGCGTCGAGAAGCCGAAAGGCGTGATCGTCCAGTACGGCGGCCAGACTCCGCTGAAACTGGCCCGTGCCCTGGAAGCGGCCGGCGTGCCGATCATCGGCACCAGCCCTGACGCCATCGACCGTGCAGAAGACCGTGAGCGCTTCCAGCAGATGGTTCAGCGCCTGAATCTGCGCCAGCCGCCAAACGCCACCGTGCGCAGCGAAGACGAAGCGATTCGTGCAGCCAGCAAGATCGGTTATCCGCTGGTGGTGCGTCCGTCCTACGTACTGGGCGGCCGTGCGATGGAAATCGTCTACGAAGAAGAAGAGCTCAAGCGCTACCTGCGTGAAGCGGTTCAGGTGTCCAACGACAGCCCGGTTCTGCTGGATCACTTCCTCAACTGCGCCATCGAGATGGACGTGGATGCGGTTTGTGACGGTAAAGATGTCGTCATCGGCGCGATCATGCAGCACATCGAGCAGGCTGGCGTTCACTCCGGTGACTCCGCGTGCTCGCTGCCGCCGTACTCGCTGCCGGCGCACATCCAGGACGAGATGCGTGAACAGGTCAAGAAAATGGCTCTGGAACTGGGCGTTATCGGCCTGATGAACGTTCAGTTGGCGCTGCAAGGCGACGACATCTACGTCATCGAAGTCAACCCGCGCGCTTCCCGTACCGTGCCGTTCGTGTCCAAGTGCATCGGTGTTTCCCTGGCGATGATCGCAGCACGCGTCATGGCCGGTAAAACCCTGAAAGAACTGGGTTTCACCAAAGAAATCATTCCGAACTTCTACAGCGTGAAAGAGGCGGTCTTCCCGTTCGCCAAATTCCCGGGTGTTGACCCGATCCTCGGCCCAGAGATGAAGTCCACCGGTGAGGTCATGGGCGTGGGCGATACCTTCGGCGAAGCCTTTGCCAAAGCCCAGATGGGTGCCAGCGAAGTTCTGCCGACCGGCGGCACTGCGTTCATCAGCGTGCGTGACGATGACAAGCCACTGGTTGCAGGCGTGGCCCGTGATCTGATCAACTTGGGTTTCGAAGTGGTCGCCACTGCCGGTACTGCCAAGCTGATCGAAGCCGCAGGCCTGAAAGTGCGTCGCGTGAACAAGGTGACCGAAGGCCGTCCGCACGTGGTCGATATGATCAAGAATGACGAGGTCACTCTGATCATCAACACCACTGAGGGTCGCCAGTCGATCGCCGATTCCTACTCCATTCGTCGTAACGCCCTGCAGCACAAGATTTACTGCACCACGACTATCGCTGCAGGCGAAGCCATCTGTGAAGCGCTGAAGTTCGGTCCTGAAAAAACCGTGCGCCGCTTGCAGGATCTACACGCAGGATTGAAGGCATGAGCTTAATCAAATATCCGATGACTGTTCAGGGCGCTCGCGCCCTGGAAGAAGAGCACACTCATCTGACCAAGGTCGTTCGTCCGAAGCTTAGCCAGGACATCGGTACGGCCCGCGAGTTGGGTGATTTGAAGGAAAACGCCGAATACCATGCTGCCCGCGAGCAGCAGGGTATGGTCGAGGCGCGGATTCGTGACATTGAAGGCCGGATTCAGAATCAGGTCATCATCGACGTCACGACCATTCCTCACACCGGTAAAGTGATTTTCGGCACCACCGTTGAAATCGCCAACGTCGAGACTGACGAAAGCGTCACCTACCACATCGTGGGTGAAGACGAGGCTGACTTCAAGCTGGGCAAGATCTCGGTGGGGTCGCCTCTGGCTCGCGCCTTGATCGGCAAGGAAGAAGGCGATGTGGTTGCCGTGAAAACACCTGGCGGTGTTATCGAGTACGAGATTGTCGAAGTCCGTCACATCTGAAAGCGGGCGCCCGCTGCACGCGGGCGCCATGCTGTGGCAGCTGGCCCAGATGTTGTGGGTCGGTGGACTGTGGCTGGTGCATTTCGGTTTGCAGCCGGTGCTGGGCAAGATTGGTCTTGCGCCGCTGCTGATCGATGAGATCGCCGGCATGTTCGAACCGCTGGTAGTGGGTTTTTCCGCCGTCTGCGTGATCTTTCAGGCTTTGGTGCTGGTGCAGACCAATGGCCTTGCCAGTCTATGGCGGGATTTTCGCGGGCAGGTGTTGCTGATGGCGTTGTATGCGATTGCGATGTATGTCGCGGTGCGTCTTGGTTGGCCTGATGCGCAGCGCTGGCAGGAATTCAGTTACCTGGTTTTGGGCTTTACCGGGCTGGTGCTGGTAATGCAGCCGGTGCCGGGATGGAGTGGCAGGGTGCGCGAAGCGCACCCCTGACCCTTGTCATCACTTGAAGCGATGGACGTTCGACAGCTGCTTGTTGACGCTGAAGTTCTTGCGATGAATCAGTGCCATCTTGCCGATGACCTGAACCAGATCCGCTTTGCCGACCTTGCAGAGTTCAGCAATGGATGCCAGTCGCGCTTCACGATCGAGGATGTTGAGCTTGATTTTGATCAGCTCATGATCCGCCAGTGCGCGTTCAAGTTCGGCTAGCACACCTTCAGTCAAACCGTTGTCTGCCACAGTCAAAACTGGTTTCAGATGGTGGCCAATGGATTTGTACTGTTTCTTCTGCTCTGGAGTGAGCGGCATAATCTGACCCTTTCGTCTGGATTCTGTAAAATGGCGGCCATTTTACCCGAGGGTTCGTGGATCCGCCCAACTAATCACGACCCTTATCATCGAGGTGCCCAATGGCGCGTTCCAAGACAAGCCTTGGTTGGCTGAAACGACATGTCAACGATCCCTATGTGAAGCAGGCGCAGAAGGATGGCTACCGCTCGCGTGCGAGTTACAAGCTTCTGGAAGTTCAGGAGAAATACAAGCTGATCCGTCCGGGCATGAGCGTTGTCGACCTGGGTGCGGCGCCCGGCGGCTGGTCGCAAGTCACTAGCCGGCTGATCGGTGGTCAGGGGCGTCTGATCGCCTCGGATATCCTGGAGATGGACAGCATTCCGGACGTGACTTTCATCCAGGGTGACTTCACTCAGGATGAAGTGCTCGCGCAGATCCTTGAGGCTGTGGGTAATTCGCAAGTGGACCTTGTGATTTCCGATATGGCCCCCAATATGAGTGGTACACCTGAAGTGGACATGCCTAAAGCCATGTTCCTTTGCGAGCTGGCCCTTGATCTGGCTGAGCGGATTCTCAAGCCGGGTGGTAATTTTGTAATCAAGATCTTTCAGGGAGAAGGATTTGATGTTTACCTGAAGGACGCTCGTCGGAAATTCGATAAGATCCAAATGATCAAGCCGGATTCCTCTCGTGGCACTTCCCGCGAGCAATACATGCTGGCCTGGGGTTACCGCGGGCGCAGTGAATAAAGGGTTTTTTGGCAGGGCGATAGGTTTTTAGTATTTCGCCCGGCAAGCATTAACGAATATTGTGTGGAAAGTGTTTCACAAAGGGTTACAGACGGCGCCTGCCAGAGCTGTAGGTAATGTAGTAAGTTAGGCCGGTGAATATCATGCGAAGCGCGCGCCAGTAGCGGAGCTTGCTTCAGAGGGTAGTTAATTGAACGATATGGCAAAGAATCTGATCCTGTGGTTGATCATCGCGGCTGTCCTGGTGACGGTGATGAACAACTTCTCCAGCCCTAACGAGCCGCAGACCCTCAACTATTCCGACTTCATTCAGCAGGTCAAGGATGGCAAGGTCGAACGCGTTGCTGTCGATGGCTACGTGATTACCGGCAAGCGCAGCGATGGCGACAGCTTCAAGACCATTCGTCCGGCAATCCAGGACAATGGCTTGATCGGCGACCTGGTGGATAACCACGTTGTCGTTGAGGGCAAGCAGCCTGAACAGCAGAGCATCTGGACTCAACTCCTGGTCGCGAGCTTCCCGATCCTGGTGATCATCGCCGTGTTCATGTTCTTCATGCGCCAGATGCAAGGTGGCGCGGGAGGCAAGGGCGGGCCGATGAGCTTCGGCAAGAGCAAGGCACGCCTGCTTTCCGAAGATCAGGTGAAAACAACGTTGGCTGACGTTGCAGGTTGTGACGAAGCCAAGGAGGAGGTTGGCGAGCTCGTTGAATTCCTCCGCGATCCAGGCAAGTTCCAGCGTTTGGGCGGCCGTATTCCGCGCGGCGTGCTGATGGTCGGCCCTCCGGGTACCGGTAAAACTTTGCTGGCCAAGGCGATTGCCGGCGAAGCGAAGGTGCCGTTCTTCACCATTTCCGGTTCCGATTTCGTTGAAATGTTCGTTGGTGTCGGTGCCAGCCGTGTTCGTGACATGTTCGAACAGGCTAAGAAGCACGCGCCTTGCATCATTTTCATCGACGAAATCGACGCTGTCGGCCGCCATCGTGGTGCCGGCATGGGTGGCGGTCACGACGAGCGCGAGCAGACTCTCAACCAGTTGCTGGTTGAAATGGACGGCTTCGAAATGAACGACGGCATCATCGTGATTGCCGCGACCAACCGTCCTGACGTACTTGACCCTGCACTTCTGCGTCCGGGTCGTTTCGACCGCCAGGTCGTCGTAGGTCTGCCGGATATCCGTGGTCGTGAACAGATTCTCAAGGTTCACATGCGCAAAGTACCTATGGGCGACGATGTTGCTCCCGGTGTGATTGCACGCGGTACCCCGGGCTTCTCCGGTGCCGACCTTGCCAACCTCGTCAACGAAGCGTCTCTGTTTGCGGCTCGTTCCGGCAAGCGCATCGTCGAGATGAAAGAATTCGAGCTGGCGAAAGACAAGATCATGATGGGCGCCGAGCGCAAATCCATGGTCATGTCCGAGAAAGAAAAACAGAACACCGCGTATCACGAAGCAGGGCATGCCATTGTGGGTCGCGTCGTGCCTGAGCATGATCCGGTTTACAAGGTCTCTATCATTCCGCGCGGCCGTGCGCTGGGTGTGACCATGTTCCTGCCGGAAGAGGATCGTTATAGCTTGTCCAAGCGTGCGTTGATCAGTCAGATCTGCTCGCTGTATGGCGGTCGTATTGCAGAAGAGATGACGCTTGGTTTCGACGGTGTGACCACTGGTGCTTCCAACGACATCATGCGGGCAAGTCAGATTGCGCGGAATATGGTGACCAAATGGGGTCTATCGGAAAAACTTGGCCCGCTGATGTATGCCGAAGAAGAGGGCGAAGTGTTCCTCGGTCGCGGCGGTGGTGGTCAAGCTGCAAGCTTCTCTGGCGAAACCGCGAAGCTGATCGACTCCGAAGTGCGCAGCATCATCGACCAGTGCTATGGCACCGCCAAACAGATTCTTACGGACAATCGTGAGAAGCTCGACGCGATGGCCGATGCGCTGATGAAATATGAGACGATCGATGCCGAGCAGATCGACGATATCATGGCGGGTCGTACGCCTCGCGAGCCACGCGACTGGACGGGTGGTACGGGTACTCCGCCGCCACCAGTTGTGCAGGACGAACGTCCGCAGACACCTATTGGTGGTCCGGCAGCTGACGTTTAAGGTTTGAAATGACTTCTGTTCAGTCCCTGACCCGGTTGCCTTGCGGCAACCGGGTTCTTGATTTGGCCCGGACGCATGTCATGGGCATTCTCAATGTCACTCCCGATTCTTTTTCCGATGGTGGCCGATTCAGCCAGCTTGACGCGGCTTTGCGCCACGCCGAAGCCATGGTGTTGGCCGGTGCGACGCTGATCGATGTCGGTGGCGAATCCACTCGGCCTGGCGCGCGCGTCGTCTCGACGCAGGAAGAGCTGGAGCGTGTGTCACCTGTCGTCGAACTGATCAATCGTGAGCTGGATGTGATCATCTCGGTCGATACCTCGACGCCGGAGGTCATGATTGAAACCGCGCGCTTGGGCGCCGGCCTGATCAATGACGTTCGCTCGCTTCGTCGTGAAGGCGCGCTGGAAGCAGCGGCGGCGACCGGTTTGCCGGTCTGCCTCATGCACATGCTCGGCGAGCCTGGCGACATGCAAGACAATCCGCAGTATCGCAATGTCACGGAAGAGGTGATGGAGTTTCTTGCCGAACACATGGCTCGATGCGCGTCTGGGGGTATTCCGACGGAAAGGGTGATTCTCGATCCAGGCTTCGGTTTCGCCAAAACGCTGCAGCACAATCTAAGCTTGTTCAAGCATATGCAGGCGCTGCACGCGCTGGGCCGTCCGCTGCTGGTGGGTGTTTCACGCAAAAGCATGATCGGCCACGCCTTGAATCGTCCCGTCGGCGAGCGCCTATATGGCGGTTTGGCATTGGCGGCACTGGCGTCGGCCAAGGGGGCGTGTATATTGCGCGTCCATGATGTGGCGGAAACAGTGGACGTGGTGCGCATGGTCGCAGCCGTGGAATCAGCCGAATAAGAATGATGGAGCACTTATGAGCAAGAAATATTTTGGCACTGACGGTATTCGCGGTCGTGTCGGCGAATACCCTATTACTCCTGATTTCATGCTCAAGCTCGGTTGGGCGGCCGGCATGGCATTCCGCAAGATGGGTGCCTGCAAAGTACTGGTTGGCAAAGACACGCGAATTTCCGGTTACATGTTCGAGTCGGCGCTGGAGGCCGGGTTGACCTCGGCCGGCGCTGATGTGATGTTGCTTGGCCCGATGCCGACGCCGGCCATTGCTTACCTGTCTCGCACGTTTCAGGCTGAAGCCGGTATTGTGATCAGCGCCTCGCACAATCCGCATGATGATAATGGCATCAAGTTCTTTTCCGGAAAGGGCACCAAACTTCCAGATGAACTGGAGTTGATGATTGAAGAATTGCTCGATACACCGATGACCGTTGTCGAGTCGAGCAAGATCGGCAAAGTCTCACGCATTAACGATGCTTCCGGTCGCTATATCGAATTCTGCAAAAGCAGTGTGCCGACAGGGACTACGTTTTCTGGCCTCAAAGTTGTGCTCGACTGCGCTCACGGCGCTACCTATAAGGTGGCGCCGAGTGTTTTCCGTGAATTGGGTGCCGAAGTCGTGGTGTTGTCGGCGCAGCCTAACGGTCTGAACATCAACGATAACTGCGGCTCGACCCATATGGGCCAACTGCAGGCTGCCGTACTGGCGGAGCACGCCGATCTTGGTATTGCGTTCGATGGCGACGGCGACCGCGTACTGATGGTCGATCACACCGGTGCCATTGTTGATGGCGATGAGTTGCTATTCATCATTGCTCGCGATCTTCATGAGCGTGGAAAGCTGCAGGGCGGTGTTGTTGGCACTCTGATGAGCAACCTCGGTCTGGAGTTGGCGCTTGCCGAGTTGTCGATTCCGTTCATCCGCGCCAATGTCGGCGACCGTTATGTGATTGCCGAGCTGCTTGAGCGCAACTGGTTGATCGGTGGCGAGAACTCCGGGCATATCGTCTGTTTCAATCACACGACCACTGGTGACGCGATCATTGCTGCGCTGCAAGTGCTGATGGCGCTGAAGGCTCGCAACGAAGGTCTGGCTCAATCTCGGCAAGCACTGCGCAAGTGCCCTCAAGTGTTGATTAACGTGCGTTTTGGTGGTGGCGATAATCCGTTGGAGCATGCGTCGGTCAAGGAAGCCAGTGCACGGGTTACCCACGCGATGGCGGGGCGTGGCCGTGTGCTTTTACGCAAGTCCGGTACAGAGCCATTGGTGCGCGTCATGGTCGAAGGCGAGGACGAAACCCAGGTTCGCGGCTATGCCGAAGAACTGGCAAAACTGGTTACTGAAGTTTCTGCCTGATACGGCTTGCCAGCCATGATTGTGTTGGGTAACATCTGCGCCCACTTTGACCGACGAGGTACAGCATGCGTCGCCCTATGGTAGCTGGTAACTGGAAGATGCACGGTACCCGCGCCAGCGTCGCTGAGCTGATCAACGGCCTCCGTCATCTGGCCTTGCCTAGCGGTGTTGATGTCGCAGTATTCCCGCCTTGCTTGCATATCAATCAAGTGATTGATGGCTTGAAAGGCAAGTCGATTTCGGTCGGCGCGCAGAATTCTGCGGTGGAATCCATGCAGGGTGCGTTGACCGGTGAGATTGCGCCGAGTCAGTTGGTGGATGCAGGGTGCTCCCTGGTGCTTGTTGGGCACTCCGAGCGTCGTCAGATGATGGGCGAGCGTGACGGTATGCTGAATCGCAAGTTCGCAGCGGCACAGGCATGTGGCTTGATTCCGGTGTTGTGTATAGGGGAAACCCTTGAGCAGCGCGAAGCCGGAAAAACTCTTGAGGTTGTCGGGCGTCAGCTAGGCAGCATCATCGAAGAGCTGGGTGTCGGTGCTTTTGCCAAGGCAGTCATTGCTTACGAGCCGGTCTGGGCCATTGGTACCGGGCTGACTGCAACGCCGCAACAGGCTCAGGATGTGCATAAAGCCATTCGCGAGCAGTTGGCGGCAGAGAATTCTGAAGTCGCACGAGGTGTGCGGCTTCTATACGGCGGCAGCGTGAAGGCGGCCAATGCGGTCGAACTGTTCGGCATGCCGGATATCGATGGGGGGCTCATTGGTGGAGCTTCCCTGAATGCAGATGAGTTCGGTGCGATCTGTCGCGCCGCGGGAAACTGAAAAAATGCTGGAAACAGTCGTAGTCGTTTTTCATCTGCTGGGTGCATTGGGCGTAGTTGCTCTGGTTTTGCTGCAGCAGGGTAAGGGTGCGGACGCTGGCGCGTCTTTCGGAGCAGGTGCTTCAAATACTGTGTTCGGAAGCCAAGGTTCCTCTACCTTTCTTAGTAAGTTTACTGCTATACTTGCCGCCGGTTTCTTCATAACCAGCTTGGGGTTAGGTTACTTTGCTAAAGAGAAAGCTCATCAGCTGACTCAAGCAGGATTGCCAGATCCGGCAGTGTTGGAAGTTCCAAAGCAGCAACCGGCTTCTGATGATGTCCCGGTGCTTCAAGAGCAAAAGTCGGCTACTCCAGCGACTGACGTACCTCCAGCTCAAGAGCAGAAGTAAGAAGGGTTTCAAAGTAGTTTTGCCGAGGTGGTGGAATTGGTAGACACGCAACCTTGAGGTGGTTGTGCCCATAGGGTGTAGGGGTTCGAGTCCCCTTCTCGGTACCAATTAGTCAGGAAAGCCCGCTGTTGCGGGCTTTCCTGCAGGTGGAAGGTTGCATTGACCCTATAAGGGATCGGTCGTATACTTCCGCCCCAGCTTTGTCGCGGGGTGGAGCAGTCTGGTAGCTCGTCGGGCTCATAACCCGAAGGTCGTCGGTTCAAATCCGGCCCCCGCAACCAGTTTAAGGAGCCCCTTTTAAGGGGCTTTTTGTTAGCTGGACACTTTCTACGCCGCTGTTCGACGGCGTTTCAAGGATGGGCGTTTCGCCCATTTTTTTATTTTGCACGCATGCATCTACATGCACGAGGGGGTTCAGGTGTCGAGCAAGCTAGAAGAGTTGCAGGCCTTGCTGGCCCCGGTGGTCGTGGCCCTAGGCTATGAATGCTGGGGTATTGAGTTTTCGGCTCAAGGTCGCCACTCAATGTTGCGCGTTTATATTGATAAAGAGGGCGGTGTGCTGGTGGACGATTGCGCCATTGTCAGTCGTCAGATCAGCGGTGTCCTGGATGTCGAAGATCCGATTTCCGTTGAATACACCCTTGAAGTTTCCTCGCCTGGCATGGAACGCCCACTGTTCACTCTTGAGCAGTTTGCCAAATATGTCGGTGAACAAGTGAAGATCAAGCTGCGCTCGCCTTTTGAAGGTCGACGCAACTTTCAGGGCCTTCTGCGCGGTGTAGAAGAGCAGGACGTCGTGGTGCAGGTAGACGACCATGAGTTCCTGTTGCCGATCGATATGATCGACAAGGCCAACATTATTCCCAGTTTTGACTGAGACGCGGATCCCGCGGATCCAATGGCTTGCGAAAGGCGAGGCGTACGATGAGCAAAGAAGTACTGCTGGTTGTTGAGTCGGTATCCAATGAAAAGGGTGTACCGGCAAGCGTAATTTTTGAAGCGCTGGAGCTGGCCCTGGCCACTGCTACCAAGAAGCGTTTTGAAGACGAAGTTGATCTGCGTGTGGAAATCAATCGCCACACCGGTTCTTACGAAACCTTCCGTCGCTGGACGGTCGTCGAAGAAGACGATCTTGACGATCCGGCCATCGAAACCTGGCCGAGCAAGGTTGCACAAACGCATCCTGGCGCCAAGGTTGGTGACGTCGTCGAAGAGAAAATCGAGTCCATCGAATTTGGCCGCATCGCCGCCCAGACCGCTAAACAGGTCATCGTGCAGAAAGTGCGCGAAGCCGAGCGCGCTCAGGTCGTCGACGCTTATCGCGAACGCCTTGGGGAAATTATCTCCGGCACCGTGAAAAAAGTAACCCGCGACAACGTGATCGTCGATCTGGGTAACAACGCCGAGGCGTTGCTGGCCCGTGAAGACATCATTTCTCGCGAAACCTTCCGTGTCGGCGTGCGTCTGCGTGCGCTGCTCAAGGAAATCCGCACCGAGAACCGCGGCCCTCAGTTGATCCTGTCGCGTACCGCGCCGGAAATGCTGATCGAGCTGTTCCGCATCGAAGTGCCTGAAATTGCCGAAGGCCTGATCGAAGTAATGGCTGCGTCCCGTGATCCGGGTTCGCGCGCCAAGATCGCCGTTCGTTCCAAGGACAAACGCATCGACCCGCAGGGCGCGTGCATCGGTATGCGCGGTTCGCGTGTCCAGGCCGTGTCGGGCGAGTTGGGTGGCGAGCGTGTCGATATCGTCCTGTGGGATGACAACCCGGCTCAGTTCGTGATCAACGCCATGTCCCCGGCCGAGGTTGCGGCAATTATCGTTGACGAAGATGCCCACGCAATGGACATCGCCGTTGGCGCAGACAATCTGGCTCAGGCCATCGGTCGTGGTGGTCAGAACGTGCGTCTGGCCAGCCAATTGACTGGCTGGACCCTGAACGTGATGACCGAATCGGACATCCAGGCTAAGCAGCAAGCAGAAACCGGCGACATCCTGCGCAACTTCATCGACGAGCTGGAAGTCGATGAAGATCTGGCACAGGTGCTGGTAGATGAAGGCTTTACCAGCCTGGAAGAGATTGCCTACGTACCGTTGGAAGAAATGCTCAACATCGACGGCTTTGACGAAGATACCGTCAACGAGCTTCGCGCTCGTGCCAAGGATCGTTTGTTGACCAAAGCCATCGCTACTGAGGAAAAGCTGGCAGACGCCCATCCGGCCGAAGACCTGCTCTCGCTTGAGGGTATGGACAAGGATTTGGCGATGGAACTGGCGGTGCGCGGCGTAATTACCCGCGAAGACCTGGCCGAGCAGTCTATTGACGACCTGCTCGACATCGACGGCATTGACGATGATCGTGCCGGCAAGTTGATCATGGCCGCCCGAGCCCACTGGTTCGAGTAATTAGGCGCGGCCTGAGGAGAGAAGTGCATGACGCAAGTCACGGTGAAACAACTGGCCGATGAGGTCAAAACACCGGTAGAGCGCCTGTTGCAGCAGATGCGTGAGGCAGGTCTGCCGCACACCGCCGCCGAAGAAAATGTGACTGACAGTGAGAAGCAATCCCTGCTGACTCACTTGAAAAGCAGCCACAAGGCGAAAGTGGAAGAACCACGCAAGATCACGCTGCAGCGTAAAACCACCAGCACCTTGCGTGTTGCTGGCAGCAAAAGCATCAGTGTTGAAGTGCGCAAGAAGAAAGTCTTCGTGCAGCGCAGCCCGGAAGAAATCGAAGCCGAGCGTCAACGCGAACTGGAAGAACGTCGCGCAGTAGAAAATGCTGCCCGTCAGAAGGCTGAAGAAGAATCCAAGCGTCGCGCTGAAGAAGAAGCGCGTCGTCAGCCTGCAGCTGCGTCGACCGCTCAAGCCGAACCTGTTGCCGCACCTGCTGCAGTAGCCGAACCTGTGCGCGAAACCGCACCGGTCGCTGCTGCGCCGGCTGCCGACACTCGCAAGCGTGACGAGCAGCGCCGTCCTGACAAACCACGTGCCGACGATAACAATCGTCGCAGCGGTGGTGGTGATGGCGAGCGCAAAAACGCTCCGCATCGCGCATCCGTCAAGGAAAAGGCTCCGGCTCCACGTGTGGCGCCACGCACTACCGATGAAGAAAGCGATGGCTTCCGTCGCGGCGGTCGCGGCAAGGCCAAGCTGAAGAAGCGTAATGCTCACGGTTTCCAGAGCCCAACCGGCCCTGTCGTGCGCGAAGTGAAGATCGGCGAGACCATCACTGTTGGCGATCTCGCCCAGCAGATGTCGGTCAAAGCTGCTGAAATCATCAAGTTCATGTTCAAACTGGGTACGCCAGCGACCATCAACCAGGTACTGGATCAGGAAACTGCCCAACTGGTTGCCGAAGAGCTGGGCCACAAAGTGACCCTGGTCAGCGACACCGCTCTGGAAGATTCCCTGGCTGAGTCTCTGAAGTTTGAAGGTGAAGCGGTTTCCCGTGCGCCAGTCGTGACCGTCATGGGCCACGTTGACCACGGTAAGACGTCCCTGCTCGACTACATCCGTCGTGCCAAGGTAGCTGCAGGCGAAGCCGGCGGTATTACCCAGCACATCGGCGCTTACCACGTTGAAACCGACCGTGGCATGGTGACGTTCCTCGATACCCCGGGTCACGCCGCGTTTACCGCAATGCGTGCCCGTGGTGCCAAGGCGACGGACATCGTGATCCTGGTGGTTGCAGCCGACGACGGCGTGATGCCACAAACCATCGAAGCCGTTCAGCATGCCAAGGCTGCTGGCGTTCCTCTGGTGGTTGCAGTGAACAAAATCGACAAGCCGGGCGCCGATCTCGATCGCATCCGTAGCGAACTGTCGGTTCACGGCGTGACCTCCGAAGAGTGGGGCGGCGACACCCCGTTCGTTCCGGTTTCCGCGAAGATGGGTACCGGCGTTGACGAATTGCTTGAAGCTGTACTGCTGCAAGCGGAAGTTCTCGAACTGACTGCAACTCCATCGGCGCCTGGCCGTGGTGTTGTCGTTGAATCGCGTCTCGACAAGGGCCGTGGCCCGGTGGCGACCGTTCTGGTCCAGGACGGTACGCTGCGTCAAGGCGACATGGTGCTGGTCGGTTCGAACTACGGCCGTGTACGTGCCATGCTCGACGAGAACGGCAAGCCAATCAAGGAAGCAGGTCCTGCTATCCCGGTCGAAATCCTCGGCCTGGACGGTACACCGGACGCTGGTGACGAGATGAGCGTGGTTGCGGACGAGAAGAAAGCCCGTGAAGTGGCTCTGTTCCGTCAAGGCAAGTTCCGCGAAGTCAAACTGGCTCGCGCTCACGCCGGCAAGCTGGAAAACATCTTCGAAAACATGGGTCAGGAAGAGAAGAAGACGCTCAACATCGTCCTCAAATCCGACGTCCGTGGTTCGCTGGAAGCCTTGCAGGGCGCTTTGAATGGCCTGGGCAACGACGAAGTGCAAGTGCGCGTCGTCGGTGGCGGTGTCGGTGGTATCACCGAATCCGACGCCAACCTGGCATTGGCTTCCAACGCTGTACTGTTCGGTTTCAACGTGCGTGCCGATGCTGGCGCACGGAAGATCGTCGAGCAGGAAGGTCTGGATATGCGTTACTACAACGTGATCTACGACATCATCGAAGACGTCAAGAAAGCCCTGACCGGTATGCTCGGCAGCGATGTTCGCGAGAACATCCTCGGTATCGCCGAAGTGCGTGACGTGTTCCGTTCGCCGAAGTTTGGCGCGATCGCCGGTTGCATGGTGCTCGAAGGTGTCGTTCACCGTAACCGTCCGATCCGTGTACTGCGTGAAGACATCGTTATCTTCGAAGGCGAGCTGGAATCCCTGCGCCGCTTCAAGGATGACGCTTCCGAAGTACGTGCCGGCATGGAATGCGGTATCGGCGTGAAGAGCTACAACGACGTTAAAGTCGGCGACAAGATCGAAGTCTTCGAGAAGGTTCAGGTTGCTCGCAGCCTCTAAATCGCGCACTTCAGGAGCCGTGATGGTCGGCCGCACTTCACAGTGCGGCGCATCACCCGGACTCTAAACGCAACGCCCGGTCTGGCATTTGTCAGGCCGGGCGTTTGCCGCTTTCAGACCTGGCGGGTTTCACCGTCGGGCAGTAACAGGTAACAAATCATGGCAAAAGAATACAGCCGTACCCAACGTATCGGCGATCAGATGCAGCGTGAGCTGGCCCAACTGATCCGTCGTGAAGTCAAAGACCCGCGCGTCGGCCTGGTCACCATTACTGCTGTGGAAGTCAGCCGTGACGTCGGTCATGCGAAGATTTTCATCACCGTGATGGGGCAGGACAACGCCGAAGACATCGCACAAAGCATCAAGGTGCTCAACGCTGCCGCCGGTTTCCTGCGCATGCAGTTGGCCCGCGAAATGAAGCTGCGCAGCGTGCCTCAGTTGCATTTCCACTACGACGAAAGCGTCGTGCGTGGTGCCCACCTGTCGGCCCTGATCGAGCGCGCCGTGGCTGAAGACAATCAGCACGTGGTTGCGGCTGAACCCGAAGACACCAAGGAGTAACTCGGTGGCTCAGGTCAAACGTATCCGTCGTAACGTCAGCGGCATCATCCTGCTCGACAAACCGTTGGGGTTCACCTCCAACGCCGCGTTGCAGAAGGTTCGCTGGTTGCTCAATGCCGAGAAGGCCGGTCACACCGGCAGTCTCGACCCGCTGGCCACCGGCGTGCTGCCGTTGTGCTTCGGCGAGGCGACCAAGTTTTCGCAATACCTGCTCGATTCCGACAAAGCCTATGAAACCCTGGCGCAACTGGGCAAGACCACCACCACGGCGGACGCCGAGGGCGAGGTTTTGCAGGAGCGCCCGGTGACCGTTGGTCGCGCCGATGTCGAAGCGGTGCTGCCGGGTTTTCGCGGGCAAATCAGTCAGATACCGCCGATGTACTCGGCGCTCAAGCGTGATGGCCAGCCGCTGTACAAGCTGGCCCGTGCAGGCGAAGTAGTGGAGCGTGAACCGCGTTCTGTTACTATTGCGCGCTTGGAATTACTGGCCTTCGAAGGCGATACTGCGCGACTTGCGGTGGAATGCAGCAAGGGCACCTATATTCGCACCCTGGTGGAGGATATCGGTGAGCAACTCGGTTGTGGTGCGTACGTCGCTGAATTGCGCCGTACCCAGGCCGGGCCTTTCACCCTGGCACAGACGGTCACGCTCGAAGAGCTGGAAGCCGTACACGCCCAAGGCGGCAATGAAGCGGTTGATCGCTTCCTGATGCCATCGGACAGCGGCCTGCAGGATTGGCCGCTGCTGCATTTCTCGGAACACAGCGCGTTCTACTGGCTCAACGGTCAGCCGGTACGTGCTCCCGATGCTCCGAAGTTCGGCATGGTGCGGGTACAGGATCACAATGGTCGCTTTATCGGTATCGGTGAAGTGAGCGAAGACGGGCGCATCGCGCCGCGTCGACTGATTCGGTCAGAATGACCGAAACCAGCCTGTGTAACAGCAGGCTGGCGAGTGTGGCTGTCAACAGGCACGGTCACTACTCATTTATAGATACAGGGATTTGTCCCTGGCCTGTTGAAGCTGTTTCTCTGAAACAGTTTCCTGATAAAAGGATTGCCTCATGGCTCTCGACGTTCAAGAAAAAGCTCAAATCGTTGCTGACTACCAGCAAGCTGTTGGTGACACTGGTTCGCCAGAAGTGCAAGTTGCGCTGCTGACCCACAACATCAACAAACTGCAAGGTCACTTCAAGGCCAACGGTAAAGATCACCACTCCCGTCGTGGTCTGATCCGCATGGTAAACCAGCGTCGCAAGCTGCTGGACTACCTGAAAGGCAAGGACGTGAGCCGTTACAGCGCTCTGATCGCTCGCCTGGGTCTGCGTCGCTAATAAGCGATTGCGCTAGAGGTTGGTTGTCTGTCGTGCGTCAGTGGGTTTCCCGCTGGCGGATGGCAGGCTCCCAGCCTCAAGTTTTATCTGGATACACGTTTTACCCTGGACAGGCGTTGGGCCGATTCCCGACATTGCCCAAGAATTTCGCAAGAAACCCGTTTCCCCAAGAGCCACAAAAGAAGGTAGGACACCGTGAACCCGGTAATCAAAAAATTCCAGTTCGGTCAATCGACCGTTACCCTCGAGACTGGCCGTATCGCCCGTCAGGCCTCCGGCGCAGTATTGGTCACCGTTGACGACGACGTCAGCGTATTGGTGACCGTGGTTGGCGCCAAGCAAGCGGATCCAGGCAAGGGCTTCTTCCCTCTGTCCGTTCATTACCAGGAAAAGACTTACGCTGCCGGTAAGATCCCTGGCGGTTTCTTCAAGCGTGAAGGCCGTCCTTCCGAAAAAGAAACCCTGACTTCCCGACTGATCGACCGTCCGATCCGTCCGCTGTTCCCGGAAGGCTTCATGAACGAAGTGCAGGTTGTCTGCACCGTCGTTTCCACCAGCAAGAAAACCGATCCGGACATCGCTGCGATGATCGGTACGTCGGCTGCCCTGGCCATCTCGGGCATTCCATTCGACGGCCCGATCGGCGCCGCTCGCGTTGCTTTCCACGAAAGCACCGGCTACCTGCTGAACCCGACTTACGAGCAGCAAGCCGCTTCGAGCCTGGACATGGTTGTTGCCGGTACGTCCGACGCCGTGCTGATGGTTGAATCGGAAGCCAAAGAGCTGACCGAAGACCAGATGCTGGGCGCGGTACTGTTTGCGCACGACGAGTTCCAGGTCGTGATCAACGCCGTTAAAGAACTGGCTGCCGAAGCCGCCAAGCCGACTTGGAACTGGGCTCCGGCTCCAGAAGCCACCGAACTGCTGGGCGCTATCCGTGCCGAGTTCGGCGACGCGATCTCCCAGGCCTACACCATCACCATCAAGGCTGACCGTTACGCTCGCCTGGGTGAGTTGAAGGATCAGGTTGTTGCCAAGCTCTCCGGTGAAGAAGGCCAGCCTTCGTCCAGCGAAGTCAAAGCTGCTTTCGGCGAAATCGAATACCGCACCGTTCGCGAAAACATCGTCAACGGCAAGCCACGTATCGACGGCCGCGACACCAAAACCGTCCGTCCGTTGAACATCGAAGTTGGCGTTCTGCCGAAGACCCACGGTTCGGCTTTGTTCACCCGTGGCGAAACCCAGGCTCTGGTAGTCGCGACTCTGGGCACCGCCCGTGACGCACAACTGCTGGACACCCTGGAAGGCGAGAAAAAAGACCCGTTCATGCTGCACTACAACTTCCCTCCGTTCTCGGTAGGTGAGTGTGGTCGCATGGGTGGCGCCGGTCGTCGCGAAATCGGTCACGGCCGTCTGGCCCGTCGTTCGGTTTCGGCCATGCTGCCAGCCGCTGACGTGTTCCCGTACACCATCCGTGTCGTGTCGGAAATCACCGAATCCAACGGTTCGTCCTCAATGGCTTCCGTTTGCGGCGCTTCCCTGGCCCTGATGGACGCTGGCGTGCCAATGAAGGCACCGGTTGCCGGTATCGCCATGGGTCTGGTTAAAGAAGGCGAGAAGTTCGCCGTCCTGACCGACATCCTGGGTGACGAAGACCACCTCGGCGACATGGACTTCAAAGTGGCTGGTACCGCCAAAGGCGTGACCGCACTGCAGATGGACATCAAGATCAAGGGCATCACCGAAGAAATCATGGAAATCGCTCTGGGCCAAGCCCTGGAAGCGCGCCTGAACATCCTCGGCCAGATGAACCAGATCATTGGCCAGTCGCGTACCGAACTGTCGGCCAACGCACCGACCATGATCGCGATGAAAATCGACACCGACAAAATCCGTGACGTTATCGGTAAAGGTGGCGCGACCATCCGTGCGATCTGCGAAGAAACCAAGGCTTCGATCGACATCGAAGACGACGGTTCGATCAAGATCTTCGGCGAAACCAAGGAAGCGGCTGAAGCAGCGCGTCAGCGCGTTCTGGGCATCACCGCTGAAGCCGAGATCGGTAAGATCTACGTTGGTAAGGTTGAGCGCATCGTCGACTTCGGCGCATTCGTCAACATCCTGCCTGGCAAGGACGGTCTGGTTCACATCTCGATGCTGAGCGACGCTCGCGTTGAAAAAGTGACCGACATCCTGAAAGAAGGCCAGGAAGTGGAAGTGCTGGTACTGGACGTGGACAACCGCGGCCGTATCAAGCTGTCCATCAAAGACGTGGCAGCGGCCAAGGCATCGGGCGTTTAATCACCCCTTAGCCGTACCGCAATAAAAATGCCCCGCCGTGAAAACGGCGGGGCATTTTTTTGTCCGCTCGGCAACTCGCTTTTGTCGGAACTGCCGCAGGCTCGGGCCGCGTTCGGACGATCTTTTGAAATCCATACAGATTTGCCGGGCCTGCGTACCAATGCTAGGTTTATCCCACCGCCCGTGTAGCTCAGCCGGTAGAGCAGCGCACTCGTAACGCGAAGGTCGCAGGTTCGATTCCTGTCTCGGGCACCAAATCAGCTTTCGCAGACGTTCGGCGAGTTTCACACCCTCCCAATTGAGGCCGCAAACAGCGGCCTTTTTCTTTCGCGGTCTTTCGCATTCTTTCGCTGCGTGCCGCGCATTTTTAGTACATCATTCAGCACTTCTCAATTCGAGTGACTTGGTGATGTACTAATGCCCCTCACTGATACCGCTGTGCGCCAGGCCAAGCCGGCCGAAAAAGACTTCACCCTCACGGATGGCAGCGGCCTTTCCCTCTTTGTCGCTAGCAATGGCACCAAGTCCTGGCACTTCAGGTTCTCCTGGCACGGTAAGCAGCCGCGCATGTCGCTGGGCACATATCCCGAAATTACCCTTAAAGATGCCCGCGAGCTGCGCGATCAGGCCCGGTCGATGGTTGCCAAGGGCATAGACCCTCGATCAAAGCGGCGCGAGGAAAAGCAAACCGCCGCCGGCAACGCCATCAAAACCTTTGAGGTGGTCGCCAACGAATGGCACGCCTTCAAGGTTCCGCGCCTGGTGGAGGCGAAGAAAGGGGCGGCCTATCAATCCCGGTTCTATCTGGAAAAGGATCTGATGCTTTCGGTCTGGCTCAGTGCATGTTCTTTCGCAGCCTTCAGCCGATCCTCTACGTCGCCGCACCATTTCACCGTCTTCTCTGCGTCGGCGAAGTCCTGGTCATCCGCCAGCGTGGTGTTGATGTTGCTGAAAACGGTCATCGCGTGGGACTTGAAGGCGTCCAGGTTGCTGGCGGTGACCATGCCGGTGACTTCGATGCGCAGCGCCGGGAGCTGATCCGGTGCGGAACCGATGACTTCAACCTTCGCTTCCTGCGGCACAAAACTGCCAAGTTCTTCCTCGAACTGTTTCCAGCCCTCGATCAACAGTTCGGCGCGGCCCGGCACAGGCAGGTATTCCATGTGCACGAAGTTATCGGCGGTGCCATCGGAGCAAACGAAAATCACCTTTTCCGCACCGCTAACCAGCAGTTGCTGCTCAAGCTGCCAGTAGTAGTGCGGATCCAGACTGCCAGCTCGTACCTGGGCGGCCACGTTCACGTTCCACAGCTTGTGCTCGAACAGCGTGTCGCCCAGCATCGTGGCCCCGTCCATGGACGCGAGCAGGTTGCCGCTGGTGCCGACGATGGGATAAAGCTCTTCGCCAAGCATGGCTTCGACCAATGGCCGGGCCAGTTCCTCAGTCGCGTGGCCACGGTCAAAAATGGCCTGCTGCGCTGGGCCCACCTCATCAACGATGCCGGTCTTCTTCACCGTCAGCAGGTCGGTGCGGGTTTGATACTTCGATTCGCCCATCATTGCTGGCGCTTCCGAAGCAGTGAAGTAGTTGGCGCGAAGGGCATGCCACTCGGGCGTGCCTTGCTGGACGTTATGCACTTGCATGGGTGGCTTCTCCTTCAATGGCAACCAGGCCGTTGATGCGGTCTTTTTGCTCGTCTGTGATGGTGTACTTGCTGCAGATGTTGGTGATGATGTGTTCAGGGTTGGTGCGCTGCTGCGCGATCATCCCGCGCCACTTCTCCGCGCTCTCGTCGAGCTTGCTGTCCGGGTAGGGCGGCAAGACCTTTGGCTCTTCAGCTTTGCGAGGCTGGTTAACCTCGCGTTCGGTTGGGATGTCCTGGACTTCTTCGGCCATCGGCATGCCGCGCAGCACGTCCGGGAAAACGTCCCGCAGTGCGAAGGATCGGGCGCGCATCTGACGCATGCGTTTTGGGTACTGAGCCCATGGGCCTTGCTTGCCTTTGAGCCCGGCCTGACCCGCGTCAGTCATGCTGAACGTGCGGAACTGCTCTTCTTCGCCGACACGCTTCACACGGCAGGTTGCTGTCTCGCCGTCGTCGGTCTCGTACAGCCCATCGTTTCGTTTACTGAAAAGAGCAAAGCGGCCGAACTGTGCAGCGTGTTCTACAAACCGATGCGCGAGCTGGTGCTGACCGACTTCCCTTGGCCGTTCGCTGAATCCGTTGTGGCACTTGCCGATATCGGCAGTCCCGCACCTGGCTGGGCGTACCGGTATCGGTATCCGGCTGACTGCCTCAAGGTTCTGGAAATCGTCGAGCCTGGCCAGCGCCGCCCAATCACCAGCGAGTTGCAGATCCCTTTCAGGATCGGTTATGACGCTGGCGGTCGGGTGATCCATACAGACCGGCCAGAGGCATCGGTGCGGTTTACCTTCAAGGTCGAGGACTCAACGTTCTTTGACGCCTTGTTTTCGGATGCTTTGGCGTGGCGCCTCGGCATGGAGCTGGCGCTGCCAATGAGTTCCACGACGGAACTACAGCAGTACTGCAAGCAGGGTTACAGGGAATCGCTGACCGTTGCGCAAGCCTCCGCCCTCAATGAGTCGCAGGACGATCCGGAGCCAGAGTCCGAGTTCGTGTCGGTGCGCCAATGACCAGCATTTTGCAGCCAACGTTTGCCGCCGGCGAACTGTCGCCATCTGCAAGCGCCCGTACCGATATCGCCCGCTATTACACAGGCCTCAAGCTGTGCCGAAACTTCATGGTCATGCCTTACGGCGGGGTGAGGAATCGCCCGGGCACCAGGATGATTTGTGAGGTCGCTGACTCGACCAAGCTCAATCGACTGATCCCTTTTCAGTTCAACGACGAGCAGACCTACATCCTGCAGTTCGGCGATCAACTGATGCGGGTGATCAAGGACGGCGGCCAAGTGCTGTTCAGTAGCGGCCCCTTCGAGGGTTTTCCCTACCAGATCAACATGCCTTACACCCAGTACGACCTAAAGCAGTTGAACTACACACAGTCAGCCGACCTGATGACGTTTGCCCATCCGTCGTACAAGCCTCGCGATCTTGGCCGGCTGGCCCATGACAACTGGCTTTCGGCCGAAATCAACCTTGCGCCTCGCATCTTGCCCCCAGCCTCGGCAACAGCAACACCCACTGCTGGCACCGGCACCAACACGCAGGTGTGGCGCTATCAGATCACCGCTGTGCTGGACGATGGCAACAGCATTGATGAGTCGATTCCGGTTACGTCCAACGCCGTTACCGTGTTTCCAGACACCGCATCCGCAACCATCGTTTGGCCGGCCGTGCCTGGTGCGACGTATTACATCGTTTACAAGGACAACGCCGGCGCCGGGATTTATGGCTTCATCGGTCGGGCCACGGCCCTGACCTTTATTCGACTGACCGGCCTGAACTTCACCAACGATTCAACGGGGAACACGTTCCGCGTGCACAACTTCAGCCGTGATGGTCGATCCGGTCGATACGTGAGCCAGGATGTAATCGATAAGACAACCGCCGGCTGCTATGCCTTTATCTGGGCGCTGGGCACCAACGACGTCACCGGTTACGACGCAGCCGCACAGATCGCGTTCGATCAGCGTATCGACTGGATCATTGCGGCGGCAGCGACCAATCGAACCCGAGTCGTGTTCATCGACTTCCTGTTCGGCCAGCCTTATAGCCATGGCTTACGCGCTTCACTGCGGCGCGGCGCCGCCGCTATACCGAACTCGATCTTCATTGATGTTGAGCAGCTATGGACGGTGAGCGGTGTGCAGTACACCGAGGCTGAGCGCGTAAGCCGCAACCTGTCGTCGGGCGTTCACCCTGAAGAAGTCGGCCATCGCCTGGTAGCAGAAACGCTGGCGCAGCGGCTTGGTCTGGTCTGCACGTCGAAAAAACAGGCGATCCTCGACGATCCAATTTGGAAGTCGCTGGACATCAGTGCGAGTGGTCTGAAAAACCGGCTCAACGTGGCCGGGCAGATGTGCGCGTATCGGATTCGCGACAACCAGATCGAAGTGGTAATGGACACGGCCACGGTACCCGCAGCGGTGACAACGATTGGAACCATTCCTCCGGCAGACTTCCCGCCCATCAATGGTTTCAACTTCGCTTCCAATCCGGACGCGACTGGTAAATTCGGCTTGTTCACGGTGTCAGGTTCCGGGGCGGTTATCTATCGTCCGAATCCTGAATCCAGCGCGGCGCCGAATGCTTGCCAGCTCAACGTGGCTCTGCCGTATCGCCAGTCCTACTCCTGGCCATAATCGACAACCGAATCACGCGTAGTACACTATCCGCCACGATTTCAGTTGGTTCTAATTCGAAGGGGCGTATGAAGCGGGTACTCACGGCTGTAGGGATATTGGTGCTCGCTTCATTTGCTTGCGCGAACGAAAGGACTGACGCTTCGATTTCTGGCGGATCTGTTTATATACGATCGGACTTTGGCATTAACAGGTACCTGATTCGCAAGATGGACTTGGGCAAGAAAACCAAGGAAGGAAATCAGGTAGTAAATTTTGCAGGCGCCCGAATCGTATCAAGCGACGGAGATGTTCCTTTTAACAGAGGATATGCTGTTTCAGATGAAAGAGATGATATCGCCCCGTTGAGATTCAATGGCACCTTCATCGGTGCGAACCATGGTGCTCTGTTTGGAGTGTCGCTTGATGCGCCGAACCATGGTCTATCCCGCAAGGACGTGGGCACGACAATGAAGGATGCCGAAGGCACCACCTTCGCTGTCGTTGAAGTCAATGGGCCCAACTCGCTGACTGTCCTGTCTGAGCCGCAAAGCTCCGGCAGGGCATGGGACTTCAAGTTGGCAGTCGCCGGCAGCTTGAAGGCAACGTCAGGCAAACGGAAAGTCCTGTTTACCGAACAGAAAGTCTCACAGATATACCCATCGGTTCGCAGAGTGTCTGTGAACGTAAACTCCGATAAGCGACTTGTAGAGGGCGCCGGGTTTGAACCGGTATCCAAGCTTGAGATTGTCGAAGTTTATGAACTGTTGAACCCTTTACGGTTTCTTCCGGGAAAACGTAAGGGCGTATCTCGAAGCGAAGCGAAGGTAACGGTTCGATATAAATTCAGTGGCAACACGACAGAGGTTAATACGCGTGTTGTTGCACTGGATAAGTTACATAGCTTTGCCATGTCTGGCGTTCAGGCTGGCCCATTAAATTATTCGTCTTCTGCACTGATGCAGAAAATCGACGGCAGCACTGATTACGCAGACTGGACGGATATCACCGCAGCAAATGGTATTCAGCGGATACCTGTGGATGGATCGGTTTCCATGTCGCAGAAGGTGGCGCGTGACACGCTGAGATTTGGACTGACGATTGGCGTCAATCAGGCGAAGATCAACGGAAAGGCAGTTGGCGAATCCGGATTGGTCGAGCTGTCCGCAGCCAAGAAGCAATACCCTGTTGCGCTGGAGCCGGGTGCCGGTGGTTTCAGTGGAACGCTCAAGCCTGGCGATGTTGCCGAGGTGTCCGCTTACCGCCGATACTGGCCCGCAATCGAAGCGAAACCGGTGCCGCCGCAGGGCACTGCGCAGCGCTAAACCAATCTCCCAGCCTCGCATAAAAAGTACATTGGTTAGTACGTTAGCGGGGTGGATCGCGGTATTTGCCCAGTATCCATTGGAAAATATCGCCGAATTAGGTTCCTGTCTCGGGCACCACTTCCCTTTTTCCAGTGCTGGGGTTGATTCGTACGACAGGTTTTTGTGGGATAGATGTAAAGAGGCGTGTAATTGTTCGTACAAACATCCTATATTCGATCCCTGCATGAGCATCGCCCAGCAGTTTTCAGATGATCCCGAATGGTTCTGAAGGCCGGATACAAACCGCGTCAGAGAGATCCTTGAAGATCCAGATCCATCTTCCATTCCCATGATCAGCGAGAACGCCATGACCGAGAAATATTTGACTCAGGAAGCCAGGCACGAAGCTGCGCTGGAAAAATACAAGCTGGAGACCCCGCAACTGGTGGAAGAGATCAAGGACTTGAGTCCCGACGATCAGAAAGACCAGATTCAGTGGGCGTTCGAAGACGAAGCCGAAGCCCAGGGTTTGCAGCCGTGGGAACTCACCCTCAAGTACACCAGCACGCCTGAAGAGTTCGAAGCCAAGCGCGTTGAATTGCACAAGGAAGCGGCCGAGGTGTTGGGCGTCGAGTGGGACGAATATTGCGAGATGAATAATCTCGTCGTTTAACGGCAGCTGCAGGCTACAAGCTGCGAGCACAAGTTGAAGCAGCTCGCTGTTAACTTGTAGCTTGCAGCTTTAAGCTTCCCACTGCTTTAGAGACTAAGACGCATCGACAGGTCGACCGCTTTGACATCCTTGGTCATCGCACCAATCGAGATGTAGTCCACCCCGGTCTGAGCGATCGGCAACAGCGTGCTTTCGTTGATTCCGCCGCTGGCCTCGAGCTTCGCCTTCCCCCCGTTCAAACGCACGGCTTCGCGCATGTCGTACAGGCTCAGTTCGTCGAGCATGATGATGTCGGCGCCGGCCTCCAGCGCTTCCTTCAACTCCTCCAGACTTTCCACTTCGATTTCCACCGGTTTGCCCGGGGCAATCTTGTGCGCGGCCGCAATGGCTTGCGTGATGCCCCCGCAGGCGGCGATGTGGTTTTCCTTGATCAGGAAGGCGTCATAGAGGCCGATGCGATGGTTGTGGCAGCCGCCGCAGGTCACCGCGTATTTCTGCGCCAGCCGCAGGCCCGGCAGGGTTTTTCGAGTGTCGAGCAGCTTGACCTGAGTCTCGCCGACGAAGTCCGCCAGGTACTGCGCGCGAGTTGCCACGCCTGACAGCATCTGCAAGAAGTTCAGCGCACTGCGTTCGCCGGTCAGCAGCGAGCGAGCGGGGCCTTCCAGATGAAACAGCGGCTGATTGGGCGACACACGTTCGCCATCGCGTACTTGCCAGTGCACGGCAACACGTGGATCCAGCTGACGGAACACCGCATCGACCCACGCAGTGCCGCTAATGACGGCGGCGTCACGGGTGATGATGGTGGCTTTGGCCAGGCGTTCGGCTGGAATCAATTGAGCGGTGATGTCGCCGCTGCCGACGTCTTCGAGCAACGCACGGCGCACGTTGGCTTCGATTTCGGCGGTCAAATCGGCGAGACGTAAATTCGGCATAACGGGCTCCACAAACAAAGTGCCTGGATTATAGGGGCATGGCTCAGACCAACCCAAGGCGAGAACGGCACTGTATTCAGTGCTCGCGTGCATTTGGTCGATTGCATCGAGCCGGCGTCGTTCCATCTGCGTGTATGGAAGGCCGTTAAGTCAGGGAAACCCTGACGCCTCTGGCGCCGGATACATCTTTTGCAAGATAATCCGCCGTGCGTTTGACGTCATGGCATTGACGAATATTTTTGAACTTGTTTGCCATTGTTCGAACCGAAGAAGAATCACCGTTTCAGGAGGCTTGGATGCACAACGACGGGAATGTAGTGCCCTTGCACAAGGTCGCTACTGATCGGGCGACCCACTCGCCGCTCGCCCGCTTGCCTGTGATTCTGCTTCAGGTCCGTGACAAGGCCGCGCAGCAATTGCGCCACGGCCTGCAGGCGTTATTCCATAACGCCGACGACACGCTGTTTGAAATGTCTGACCGGGCGCGCAATGACGTCGACCACAGCATTTTCTTCGAAGCCATGCGTGATTTGCGTTTGAAGCGTAAAAGCATCGAACGGGTTTTTCTCGAGCTGTTCTTTGAAGCCTTTATCGACCTCACTCAAAACAACCCCGGACCAGACCTGTTGCCCGAGGCGCTTGCGACTGAGCACTCGGCGCCACGCAACGACGATATGGAGCGCCGCGTTGCGGTGCAGGCGATGGTTGAGAAAGTGCAGAGCCGTGACGGCTTCGCCCTCGATCAACTGACCGCGCGGCTTGGTGCACTGTTGGGAAGACCGCTCGATGAGCGCCACAACCCATTGAGCCCGACGATGCTTTGTGAGTATTTCTTACAGGCCGGGCGCAATCTGGGCGTGGAGATCAAGGTCAAGCTGATCCTGCTTAAGCTTTTTGAGCGTTACGTGCTGGCGGATACCGATCAGCTTTACGCCGAAGCTAATCAACTACTGATTGCCACCGGCGTATTGCCCGAACTCAAACCGGCAACTGCCAGTCGGCCGAGTGATAAAGCGTCAGCCCGCCTGCTCGATGAGCCCGAATACGCTGAGGAACCCGAGGCAGAGGCTGGTGTGCAAGAAGTTTTCGCTGCGCTGCAGGAATTGCTGTCTCACGTTCGCGGCAGCGTCGCGCCAACGGTCGAATCGAGCGCCCCGCCCCAGCCGATTTCTTCCCGTGATCTTTTACGTCTGCTGTCGCATTTGCAGCAATACGTTCCAGCGTTATCCGCGCCGGATGACTTTGACCTGCGCAATCAGCTCGAACAATTGCTCACCCGCGTCAGCGTCAGAAGCGGCAAGTCCCGAGTGGTTGGCGTCGCCGATGAAGACGTCATCAACCTGATCGCCATGGTGTTCGAGTGCATCCTCGATGACCACACCGTGCCGGATTCGCTGAAAGCATTGATCGCGCGTTTACAGATCCCGATGCTGAAAGTCGCCGTGCTCGACAAAAGTTTCTTCAGCCGAAACAGCCATCCCGCTCGGCGCCTGCTCAATGAGATTGCTGATGCCGCCATGGGCTGGGGCGAGTGCGATGTGGATGCGCGAGACAGTCTCTATGAACGCATCGAGCAAGTGGTGCAGCGTTTGCTGACGGAGTTTGATGACGACCCGGCAATCTTTGCCGAACTGTTGGCGGATTTTCTCGCGTTCACCAGTGACGAGCGCCGGCGCAGTGAACTGCTCGAACAGCGTCTGCGGGATGCCGAAGAGGGCCGGGCGAAAAGCGAATTGGCTCGTCAGCGCGTCGAGCAGGTGCTGAATCAGTCCTTGTTGGGCAAAGCGCTGCCGCCGAGCGTGGTGACGTTCATCCAGGACGCCTGGAGCAAAGTGCTGTTGCTGACCTGTCTCAAGCATGGCGACCAGTCGGCGGAGTGGCAGGCTGATGTGCAGACGCTGGAGCAATTGGTCTGGAGCGCCCAGCCCCACGAGGATCCGCAGGCGGCGGTGCGATTGTTGTCGCTGGTTCCGAGCCTGCTCAAATCCCTGCGCGATGGCCTCAGCAGCTCGGCGTTCGATCCTTTCGCAACCAGTGAGTTTTTCAGTGAGCTGGAAGCGTTGCACCTGCAATTGCTGCAACACGGCGATGAGGAGAGTGCGGCACTGGCACCTGCCATGGTTGAAGTGTCACAGCGGATCGTCTTGCGGATGGCCGACGAAAGCGGCGCGACAGTTGCTGCACTGCGCTTGCCCGATGACGACGCGGTCTGGCGTCAGGTCGAGCAATTGCATCCGGGCAGTTGGGTGGCGTTCCTCGAGGACGAAGATCACACCCTGCGCGCAAAACTCGCGGCGATCATCGAAGCGTCCGGCCAATATGTGTTTGTCGACCGCACCGGCATGAAAGTGCTGGAGCGCAACCGTGTCGAACTGGCGCTGGCATTGCGCGAAGGCAGCGCCCGAGTGCTGGCAGATACCTTGCTTTTCGACCGCGCGCTGGATGCCGTGCTGGTGAACCTGCGGCGGTTGAATCGCGGCAAGTGATCGCGCGTCGGGGGGCGATCACGGCATACTGAGCGCCAACACAGTCGGCATTGAAGGAATCGATATGCAGTTGAACCGCGCAAGCGGTTGGTGTCACGGGGTGCAAGTCTGCCCGTCACCCAACTTCAATGAACGCCCCTCCGGGGAAATTTCCTTGCTGGTGATCCACAACATCAGCTTGCCGCCCGCGCAATTCGCCACCGGCAAGGTGCAGGAATTTTTCCAGAATCGACTGGATGTCGCCGAACATCCCTACTTTGAAGGGATCGCCGACCTGCGGGTGTCCGCGCATTTTCTGATTGAGCGTGACGGCAAGACCACTCAGTTTGTCTCTTGTCTAGAGCGTGCCTGGCATGCCGGCGTCTCATGTTTCGAGGGGCGCGAAACCTGTAACGATTTTTCCGTGGGCATTGAGCTGGAAGGCACCGATGATCTGCCGTTCACCGATGCGCAATATCAGGCGTTGACCGCGCTGACCCGCCAGTTGCAAGGCGCGTTTCCCGGCATTACCGCCGAACGCATCTGCGGACACAGCGACATTGCTCCCGGCCGCAAAACGGATCCGGGGCCTGCGTTCGACTGGGCGCGCTATCGCGCAGCCCTGGCCAAAGAGGAAGGACAATGAGTTTTCTGGTGCTACTGCTGGCGCTGTGGATCGAGAAATTCTCGGGCCTGCGTCATCGACTCCAACGCGACGGCGGATGGATCCGCGAACTGCACAAGCTGGAAAGCGGTGCCTGGGCGAAACGGCCGTGGCTGGTGCTGGCTATTCTGGTGCTGTTTCCGGTCGCCCTGCTGGGTTTTCTGCTGGTGGTGCTGGAACCGGTGGCGTATGGCTTGCTGGCCTTGCCGGTGCATCTGCTGGTGGTGATTTACAGCTTGGGCCGAGGCGATCTGCTCGGTGGCCTCGGTCCGTTTCGAGACGCCTGGCGTCGGGAAGACTTTCAAGCGGCGGCGCATGTTGCCAACCGTGACCTGAGCATCTGTGCCGACAATAGCGAGCAACTGCTGGCGCGGGTTCAGGGCCATTTGTTGTGGCAAGCCTATCAAAGTTTTTTTGCGGTGATTTTCTGGTATTTCCTGCTCGGCCCGGTGGCCGCGCTGAGCTATCGCCTGCTGGCGCTGGCTGAAGAGCATGGGCAAAACCCGGCTGTGGTCGAACGGGCCGCGCAACTGCGTCACGCCTTCGATTGGATACCCGTGCGCTTGCTGGCGGCGAGCTTTGCCCTCGTTGGCAATTTCGTCGCGGTCAGCCGGGTCATGCTGCATGAACTGCTGAACTGGCACATCAGCGCCGCGCAATTGATCAACAAGGTCGGCCTGGTAGCAGGGGAAATCCCGACCGTGGTGTCCGGGCCGGAAGGCATCAATACGCTGGATCGGTTGTGGGAACTGCTGCTACGGGCGGCAGTGTTGTGGTACGCCGGGTTTGCGTTGTGGACAGTACTGATTCATTGATCTAAAAAATCAAAAGATCGCAGCCTTCGGCAGCCGCTGCACGTGGAATGACGTTGCCCCTGTAGGCGCTGACGAGTGAAACGAGGCTGCGATCTTTTGATTGTGATTTTGAAGCAAGATCAAACGATCGTCCGAACGCGACCCGAGCCTGCGGAGCTCCTGCGGACGTTGTTTTATTGTCGTTAACCTTAAGTTACAAATACTCCCTCCGATTTGCGCTATACAGACATGGCGCTCGATAGTGGCTATCTGCTTCGCTGCGCCTCTGCCAATAAAAACAAGAAAAACCAAGGGAGACTTCTCAGTGAAGAGCTTGCTCTATCCCGCCGTCTCGCTGATGAACCGCTTGAGCTTCGGCATGAAGTTCAGCCTGATCAGCGTGCTGTTCCTCGTGCCCATGCTGGTGACGAATTTCTATCTGGTGCGCGACTCCTATCGCGAATTTCAGGGCACCCGCGTCGAGCTGCAAAGTCTCGATCTGCTGGGCAGCAGCCTGACGCTTCGCAAGGATCTGGAAACCCTCAATAACCTGGTTCAAATCAACGTCACCCTGGGCCAGTCCGGCAAGGCCGGCAATGTCGAAGCGCAGATCACCTCGCTTGAACAAGCGGTTCTCGCGCGTTTGCAAGGGTTGACCGCGATGACTGACGATCCTGAGCAGATCAACGTGTTCGACGCCAAGCGCGACGAAATGATCGCTGCGTTCAAGGCGCAACAAGCCGAAAACTCCCTGCAAAGCAAAAGTGCGCTCATCGGTAAACTGCTGGGCAATGCGCAGATATTCGGCCAGATCATCGCCAGCCAGGCCGGCCTGACCCGCGACAGCCAGAGCGACATGCGTCAGCTCAGCGAACTGATCACCAGTGTCACGCCAGCGGTCACGCAAATCCTGGGTGAAGGCCGGGCGATGGGTTCGTACTCGCTGGGACAAGGTTTTCTCAACAGTGCTTCAAGCACGCGTTTTGACGAGTTGCTGGCGCAGATTGAAAAGCTCCAGGCCGAATACGCACTGAAACTGCACGATGCTCTCGGTTCCAGCACCGCAGCGCGTGAATCCCTGAGCCTCCAGGCCGACAGCAGCAAGGCGTCCCTCAAGCAGGCGAGTGAGTTCTTCGAAGAACAAGTGGTGATGGCCGACACCCTTGATACGCCGTGGCAGGGTTTCTACGACAATGTCAGCGGGCTGATGGAGCAGACTTACCAGTTCAATGAATCGACCCTGAAATTTCTGGACACCCAGTTGCAACAGCGTCTGGCGCAGAACCGCACGCATATGATCCTGCAGGCTCTGGCGCTGTCCGTTGTGTTTGTGTTGATTTTCTATCTCTACGGCGGCTTCTACGCATCGACCCGCACCACCCTCAAGCGGCTCGGCGCGATGATGGACAAGGTTGCGGCCGGCGACATGACGGTCACGTTCAAAGCCAACAGCCGGGATGAATTGGGCGAGTTGGGCGAGGTGTTCAATGGCACCGTGAAGAAAATCCACGACCTGATCGAACGCGTCGGCTATACCGTTGGGGAGGTCGAGCGTCAGGCCGGGCAAGTGGAGAGCGTCTCCGCGCAAAGCAACCAGGCCGTAGCCGGGCAGCGCACGCAGATCGAACAGGTGGCGACTGCGATGAACCAGATGTCGGCGACCTCGCAGGAAGTAGCGCGCAGCGCGGCAGCGGCGGTCAGCAGCGCTCATAGCGTCAATCAGGAAACCGTCAGTGGCCGAGGTTTGGTGGAATCGCAGCAGGGCAGCATCGCCGCACTGGCCAGCGAAATCGATCAATCGGTGTTGGTGATCAACCAACTGGCCAGTGACAGCCAGTCGATCAGCCGCGTACTGGAAGTGATCAAAAGCATCGCCGAACAAACCAATTTGCTGGCGCTCAACGCCGCCATCGAAGCCGCACGTGCCGGCGAACAGGGGCGCGGCTTTGCCGTCGTCGCAGACGAAGTGCGCACGCTGGCCAAGCGCACCCAGCAATCAACCGAAGAAATCGAGCAGATGATCGCCAAGCTGCATGGCGGGGTCGGTGCGGCGGTAAAAGCAATGGGCGTCAGTCATCAGATGGCCAACGGCACGGTAGGGCAGTCGGAAAAAGTACAGCAGGCGCTGGAAAACATTCTTGGCGCAGTAGGGATGATCGTCGATCAGAACCAGCAGATCGCCGCCGCCGTCGAGCAGCAGACCGCCGTCGCCCATGACATCGACCAGAACATCGTCGAGATCAACCGCGCCGGCGAGCGAACCGCCCAAGGCGCACACCAGACCGAAGACGCCAGCCGCGCGTTGTCGGCCCAGGTGGTGGAACTCAAACAGCTGATCAGCGCCTTCCGCGTCTGATTTTCAACGCAAATCCCTGGGAGACCTAGCTTGCCAGCTCCCACAGGAATGTGTGTTAACTGCAGACATCGCGTTGTTGGTGGCGTTGGTGATGGAGTGGATCGGTTGCTCAGCGTGACCGAGCAACTGAACGCATCGCTGATTGCGTTATTCGTGTATTTCGCCGTGGTGCGTTACGCCCGCCATCGTCAGCATCTGACGCTGACCCTCGATGCCGCCAAGGCACACGCCGACTGATTACCAGCCAAACACTTCGCATGTGTTGGCGGTGCTGGTTGCGGCCAGGTGCTGCGGGGTGATGTTCATCAGTTGGGCCAACGCTTCGCAGATCGCCGGCAAGTGTGCCGGGCTGTTGCGCTGGCCGGGGAACATTGCGGGGGCCATGTCCGGGCAATCGGTTTCCAGCACGATGGATTCCAGTGGCAGCTCGGGCAGCACACGGTGCATGCGATGGGCTTGGGGCCAGGTCGGCGCGCCACCCAATCCGAGTTTAAAACCGAGCTTGATGTATTCCCGCGCTTCCTCTCGGCTGCCGGCGAAGGCGTGGATGATCCCCGGGCGTTTTAGCTTGAAGCGCTTGAGCGTCGCAGTCACCGCCGCATGGCTGCGGCGCACGTGGATCAGCGGCGGCAAATCGAAATCCGCCGCCATTTGCAACTGCGCTTCGAACAGTGGTTGTTGCCGCTCGCGATCCAGATTTTCAATGTAGTAATCCAGACCAATCTCGCCCACTGCACACAACTGTCGATGCCCGCGCAGGCGTGTCAGCCAGTCACCGAGCAATTGCAAATCCTGCGCACGATGCTGATCGAGAAACACCGGGTGCAACCCGAAAGCCGCGTGCAAATCCGGATCGCTCTGCACCAGTTCCCATACCCGCTGCCAATTCCCCTCATGAACGCCCAGCACCACCATTCGCCGCACCCCGAGGGCGCGGCTTTCGGCGAGGAGCGCCGAGCGATCGGCATCGAAGTCGGGAAAATCCAGATGAGTGTGGCTGTCGATCAGCTCCACGGTTCAGTCCCGGTGAATGCGTTGCTTGAAGGTACGCGCAATGGCCTGCACCCCCGGTTGGTAATCGGATTGCTCGACGGCGGCCAGCGCCAGTTCCAACGCCTTGTCGGCGATCAACTGGTGCTGCTGGGCCATGGCATTGACCGGCAACGGCAGGAAGTCCAGCAACTGGGTGTCACCAAAGGTGCCGAGGCGCAACGGCCGCGATTTCAGCGGGTAGTCGTGCAACGCGTCGAAGACGCCCTGCAACAGCACGTAGGACGTCGTCACCAACGCATCAGGCAAATGCCCGAGACGTTGCAGGAGTTCTTCCATCAATTGCTTGCCGCATTCGCGGCTGAACGATTCGGCGTGCTCGACCAGCACTTCGCCCTCGAAATCGGCCAGCGCTTCTCTGAAACCGGCGGCACGTTCCTGGCTGATGCTCAACTCGGGACGCGCACCCAGCAGGACGATCTGTTTGAGTTGCGGATCGAGCAGACTTTGCGTCAGGTGCAGACTGGCTTCGCGGTCATCGCTGATCACCGAACAAAAGTGTTCGGGCTCCATGACTCGGTCAATGGCGATGATCGGCAGCCCTTTGGCCTGCAATTGTCGATAGCTGTCGTCGCCAGCCGGCAGGCAACTGGCGACGATCAACGCATCGCAACGGCGCGCGCGGAACAGTTGCAGCAGTTGCCGCTCGCTGTCCGGCGCATCGTCGGAGCTGGCGATCAATAGTTGATAGCCGCGTGCCCGGGCGCCTTGTTCCAGCAGCTTGGCGATGCGCGCGTAACTGGGGTTTTCCAGGTCCGGCAGAATAAAGCCCAGTGTGCGAGTGTGCCGGCTGCGCAGTCCGGCGGCCTGGGGATTGGGGGTAAAGCCGTGCAGATCGACCACCGCGCGGACGCGCTCGACGGTCGCGCTGCTGATGCGTTGCTGTTCGGCCTTGCCGTTGATGACGTAGCTGGCGGTGGTCACAGACACTCCGGCCAGCCGCGCGATATCGCTGAGTTTCAACCCGGGATTTCCTTGTTTTTTCGAGCGTGCCCGATAGTTTCGCCAATCCTACCCGATTCGGGCAGGCGACCATTGTCGCAACGCATCCGACAAGTTGGACTTCAAGGATGGGACATTATCGAGTAACGTGCCCAACAATATAGATTAAACGTTTCAGCAAGCGTATTTTCTACGTTTAAGACGCCTTTGGCCGGTTCTGCCGTGAAACCGCCAAAACAGACCCTGAAAAGGGCTGGCAAACGTCTAGGCTGAGACCATTCAAAACAATACCTGGTGCGCCTTGCGCCAAAAAGGAGATCGCATGCTCGAGCTCACTGTTGAGCAGATATCCATGGCCCAGTCGGCTGTGGATAAACCCGCCGCGTTGCAATTAATCGCCGATCATCTGGTTGCCGATGGCTTGGTCGCCGACGGATACCTCGCCGGATTGCAGGCGCGAGAGGCACAGGGCTCGACCTTCCTTGGCCAAGGTATTGCGATTCCTCACGGAACGCCTGAAACCCGCGAGCAAGTCTTCGCCACCGGCGTGCGCCTGATGCAGTTTCCCGAAGGCGTCGACTGGGGCGATGGCCAGATCGTGTACCTGGCCATCGGCATCGCCGCCAAGTCCGACGAACATTTGCGCCTGCTGCAACTGCTGACCCGTGCCCTCGGCGAGACCGATCTGGGGCAGGCATTGCGTCGCGCCAGTTCGCCCGAAGCGCTGCTGAACCTGCTGCAAGGCGCGCCGCAGGAACTGGCGCTCGACGCGCAGATGATCGGTCTCGGTGTGCCTGCCGATGATTTCGAAGAACTGGTGTGGCGCGGTGCACGTCTGCTGCGCCAGGCTGACTGTGTCAGCAATGGTTTCGCCGGGATTTTGCAGCAGGTCGAAGCGCTGCCGCTTGGCGATGGCTTGTGGTGGCTGCACAGCGAACAAACCGTGAAACGCCCGGGCCTGGCCTTCGTTACACCGGACAAGCCAATCCGTTACCTGGGTCAGCCGCTCAGCGGTCTGTTCTGCCTGGCCAGTCTCGGCGAAGCGCATCAAGCGCTGCTCGAACGCCTTTGCGCACTGTTGATCGAAGGTCGCGGCCACGAATTGGGCCGCGCCACCAGCAGCCGAAAAGTCCTCGAAGTGCTCGGCGGCGAACTGCCGGCCGACTGGCCGAGCGCGCGCATTGCCCTGGCCAACGCCCACGGCTTGCATGCGCGTCCGGCGAAGATCCTCGCGCAATTGGCGAAAAGTTTTGACGGCGAAATCCGCGTGCGCATCGTCGACGGGGCCGACAGCGCCGTGTCGGTGAAGAGCCTGAGCAAACTGCTGAGCCTCGGTGCCCGTCGCGGCCAGGTACTCGAACTGATTGCCGAACCGAGCATCGCCGCCGACGCCTTGCCCGCGTTGCTCGCTGCCATCGAAGAAGGCCTGGGCGAAGAAGTCGAACCGCTGCCTGCCATCAGCCAGCAGCCCGAGGTGCTCGCCGACATCGCCGAAGTGCTGGTCGCCCCGAGTTCCGGCAGCCTGTTGCAAGCGGTTGCCGCCGCGCCGGGCATTGCCATTGGTCCTGCGCACATTCAAGTGCAAAACGTCATCGATTACCCATTGCGTGGCGAGTCCGCCGCCATCGAACGTGAGCGTCTCAAACAAGCCCTCGCCGATGTGCGCCGTGACATTCAAGGCTTGATCGAACGCAGCAAAGCCAAAGCGATCCGCGAGATTTTCATTACCCACCAGGAAATGCTCGACGATCCGGAGCTCACCGACGAAGTCGACACTCGCCTCAAGCAGGGCGAGAGCGCTGAAGCGGCGTGGATGGCGGTGATCGAGGCGGCGGCCAAACAACAGGAATCGCTGCAGGACGCCTTGCTCGCTGAACGGGCTGCGGATCTGCGTGACATCGGTCGGCGCGTGCTGGCGCAACTGTGTGGCGTGCAGACACCGAGCGAGCCTGAGCAACCGTACATTCTGGTGATGGACGAAGTCGGTCCGTCCGACGTGGCACGGCTTGATCCGGCGCGGGTGGCGGGGATTCTCACCGCTCGCGGCGGCGCCACTGCCCACAGCGCCATTGTCGCCCGGGCACTAGGGATTCCGGCGCTGGTCGGCGCGGGCGCGGCGGTGTTGTTGCTGGCGCCGGGCACGCCGTTGTTGCTCGACGGCCAGCGCGGTCGTTTGCACGTCGACGCCGATGCGCAAACGCTGCAACGGGCCACGGAAGAACGCGACACCCGTGAGCAGCGTCTCAAAGCTGCCGCCGAACAGCGGCATTTACCGGCCCACACCACCGATGGTCACGCCGTGGAAGTGTTCGCCAACATAGGCGAAAGCGCGGGCGTGATCAGCGCGGTGGAGCAGGGCGCCGAAGGCATCGGTCTGCTGCGCACCGAACTGATTTTCATGGCCCATCCACAGGCGCCGGACGAAGCGACTCAGGAAGCCGAATACCGCAAGGTTCTTGACGGCCTCGCCGGTCGGCCGCTGGTGGTACGCACCCTCGATGTCGGCGGCGACAAACCGCTGCCGTATTGGCCGATCGCCAAGGAAGAAAACCCGTTCCTCGGTGTGCGCGGGATTCGCCTGACCTTGCAGCGCCCGCAGATCATGGAAGCGCAATTGCGCGCCTTGCTGCGGGCTGCCGACAACCGTCCGTTGCGGATCATGTTCCCGATGGTCGGCAGCGTCGAAGAATGGCGTCAGGCGCGTGACATGACCGAGCGTCTGCGTCTGGAAATTCCCGTCGCCGATCTGCAACTGGGGATCATGATCGAAGTGCCGTCCGCCGCATTACTGGCGCCGGTGCTGGCCAAAGAGGTCGACTTCTTCAGTGTCGGCACCAACGACCTGACCCAATACACCCTGGCCATCGACCGTGGTCATCCGACCCTATCGGCTCAGGCCGATGGTTTGCATCCGGCCGTGCTGCAACTGATCGACATCACCGTGCGCGCCGCCCATGCCCATGGCAAATGGGTCGGCGTGTGCGGCGAACTGGCGGCGGATCCGCTGGCGGTGCCGGTACTGGTCGGCCTCGGCGTGGATGAGTTGAGCGTGTCGGGCCGCAGCATTGCCGAGGTCAAGGCACGGGTTCGTGAACTCAGCCTCACCTCGGTGAAAACTCTCGCTCAACAGGCTTTGGCCGTGGGCAGCGCCAACGACGTGCGCGCATTAGTGGAGGCTTTGTAATGGCCAGGATTCTTACCCTGACCCTCAATCCGGCGCTGGATCTCACCGTAGAGTTGGCGCAACTGGCGCCCGGTCAGGTCAACCGCAGCGACGAAATGCACACCCACGCCGCCGGCAAAGGCGTCAACGTCGCGCAAGTGCTCGCCGACCTTGGCCATCAGGTGACCGTCAGCGGCTTTCTCGGCGAGGACAACCTGCAAGCGTTCGAAACCCTGTTCGCCAAGCGTGGTTTCGTCGATGCGTTTATCCGCGTGCCGGGCGAGACTCGCAGCAACATTAAAGTCGCCGAGCACGATGGACGCATTACCGACATCAACGGTCCGGGGCCGGTGGTCAGTGCAGCGGCCCAGCAGGATTTACTGGATCGTCTGGTACAGATCGCACCGGGCCATGACGCCGTGGTCGTCGCCGGAAGCCTGCCGCGCGGCGTCAGTGCGCAGTGGTTGCGTGAGTTGATCGAGCGCTTGAACGGCCTCGGCTTGAAAGTCGCACTCGACACCAGCGGCGAAGCCTTGCGCGTCGCGCTTCAGGCCAGTCCGTGGCTGATCAAACCGAACACCGAAGAACTCGCCGATGCACTGGGTTGCGAAACCGTTTCCCGCGTGGCGCAGGCCGAAGCGGCCAGTCGGCTGCACGCTCAAGGCATCGAGCATGTGGTGATTTCCCACGGTGCCGACGGTGTGAACTGGTTCAGCGTCGGCTCGGCGCTGCACGCCACCCCGCCGAAGGTCACGGTCGCCAGCACCGTCGGTGCCGGGGATTCATTGCTTGCGGGCATGCTCCATGGGTTGCTCAGCGCCGACACGCCCGAGCAAACCCTGCGCACGGCCACGGCGATTGCCGCGCTGGCGGTGACGCAGATCGGTTTCGGCATCAACGACGCCGCGCACTTGGCGCCGCTCGAACAGGGTGTGCGCGTACGCCCCCTGACAGAACAATAAGAGGGTTTGTCATGAAGTTAGCCATTGTTACGGCTTGCCCGAACGGCATGGTCACCAGCGTGCTGTGCGCGCGGTTGCTTGATGCCGCCGCCCAGCGTCAGGGTTGGAGCACCAGTGTTGAAGTCGTCGATGCGGCGCACCCGGAACGTGAGTTATCGGCAGCAACGATAGAAGCGGCGGAGTGGGTGTTGTTGGTCGCCACCGGTGCGGTGGACAAGACCCGGTTTATCGGCAAGCGTGTCTTCCAGATTGCCCCGGCGCAAGCGTTGCAGGACGTCGAGGCGGTGCTGCGCCGTGGCGCTGAAGAGGCCGAAATTTATGTCGCCTCTGAGGCTGAGCCTGTTGCCACTTCCACGAGCGCTCCGCGCCTGGTCGCCGTCACGGCGTGCCCGACCGGCGTTGCCCACACGTTCATGGCCGCCGAGGCTTTGCAGCAAGCCGCCAAACGTCTTGGCTATGAGCTGCAAGTGGAAACCCAGGGCTCGGTCGGTGCGCGCAATCCGCTGAGCGCGGCAGCGATTGCCGAAGCGGACGTGGTGCTGTTGGCAGCCGACATCGAAGTCGCTACCGAGCGTTTCGCCGGCAAGAAAATTTACCGTTGCGGCACCGGCATTGCGTTGAAGCAATCCGAAGCCACGCTGAACAAAGCCCTCGCCGAAGGCCGGCAGGAAAGCGCCGCGAGCGACGGCAAGGCGCCGGCCAAGCAAGAGAAAACCGGCGTCTACAAACACCTGCTGACCGGTGTGTCGTTCATGTTGCCGATGGTGGTAGCGGGCGGTTTGATGATTGCGTTGTCGTTCGTGTTCGGCATCACCGCGTTCAAGGAAGAAGGCACGCTGGCGGCGGCACTGATGCAGATCGGTGGTGAAACCGCGTTCAAGTTGATGGTGCCGCTGTTGGCCGGTTACATCGCCTATTCGATTGCCGACCGTCCGGGCCTTGCGCCGGGGATGATTGGCGGCATGCTGGCGAGTGCATTGAGCGCCGGTTTCATTGGCGGGATCATCGCCGGGTTCATTGCCGGATACGCCGCCAAAGCCATCAGTCGCTATGTGAAGCTGCCGCAAAGCCTTGAAGCGCTGAAGCCGATCCTGATCATCCCGTTGGTCGCCAGCCTGATCACCGGCCTGGTGATGATTTACGTGGTCGGCAAGCCGGTGGCGGACATGCTCGCGGCGCTCACGCATTTCCTCGATAGCATGGGCACCACTAACGCGATACTGCTCGGCGTGTTGCTCGGCGGCATGATGTGCGTCGACCTCGGCGGACCGATCAACAAAGCCGCGTATGCGTTCTCGGTCGGGCTGCTCGCGTCACAAAGTTATGCACCGATGGCTGCGACCATGGCGGCCGGTATGGTGCCGCCGATTGGCTTGGGCATCGCCACATTTATCGCTCGACGCAAGTTCGCCCAGACCGAGCGCGAGGCCGGTAAAGCGGCGTTTGTGCTGGGGTTGTGCTTCATCTCCGAAGGGGCGATTCCGTTTGCGGCGAAAGATCCGTTGCGGGTGATTCCGGCGAGCATTGCCGGTGGCGCGCTGACCGGTGCATTGTCGATGTATTTCGGCTGCAAACTGATGGCGCCGCACGGTGGTTTGTTTGTGCTGGCGATTCCGAATGCGATCAACCATGCGTTGTTGTATCTGCTGGCGATTGTCGCGGGGAGTCTGGTGACGGCGGTGGTTTACGCGACGATTAAACGCCCCGAAGCGGTGGAGTTGGCGCTGGAACCCGCCAAAGCCTGACACCGAAACCCTGTGGGAGCGGGCTTGCTCGCGAAAGCGGTGTATCAGCGAAGGTTAATTCGACTGACACGACGCCTTCGCGAGCAAGCCCGCTCCCACATTTGGTTGGTGGTGTGGCGGATGTCATTCCCGGTTCATATGGGCATGTTTTAGTTTTCCTTTTTTCAGGGAAAACACCCATGAGCGAATTCAATCTCGGCCGTCGCCGTGTCATGCAAGCCGTGGGCGCCGGGCTGTTGCTGCCGGGGCTGGCGCCGGCAGTGATTGCCTCGGTCAAGGATCGCCCGCAACTTACTGACGGCGTGCAATCGGGCGACTTGCTCGGCGACCGCGCGATGATCTGGAGCCGCAGCGACCGTCCCGCGCGGATGGTGGTGGAGTGGGACACCCGCAGCCTGTTCAGCAATCCCCGCCGTTTTGTGTCGCCACTGGCTGATGCCCGCACCGACTTCACCGCCCGTGTCGAGATCACTGGCCTGCCCGCCGATCAGGCGATTTTCTATCGCCTGCATTTCGAAGACGCCCAGACCGGTGTTGCCAGTGAACCGTGGTTCGGCCATCTGCGCAGCGTGCCGTCGGCACGGCGCGACATTCGTTTTGTGTGGAGCGGCGACACCGTCGGCCAGGGCTTCGGCATCAACCCGGACATCGGTGGCATGCGCATCTACGAAGCCATGCGTTTGCGCTTGCCGGACTTCTTCATCCACAGCGGCGACACCATCTACGCCGACGGCCCGGTGCCGGCGCAACTCACCACCGAAAACGGCCGGGTGTGGCGCAACGTCACCAGCGAAGCCAAAAGCAAAGTCGCCGAAACCCTCGATGAATATCGCGGTAACTATCGCTACAACCTGATGGACGAAAACATCCGTCGCTTCAACGCCGAAGTGCCGCAGATCTGGCAATGGGACGACCACGAAGTGGTCAACAACTGGTCACCGGGCAAACAGCTCGACGAGCGCTACCGAGAGAAAAATATTAACAGACTGGTCGGTCGCGCACGCCAGGCCTGGCTCGAGTACGCACCAATGCGTTTGCAGGCTGCGGACGCTGGCGGGCGGATTTATCGCAAGCTGAGTTATGGGCCGATGCTCGATGTGTTCGTGCTCGACATGCGCAGTTATCGCGAGGCCAACGACGACAACCTCGGCGCGGCGAAACCCTTTCTTGGACGCGAGCAACTGGACTGGCTCAAGCAAGGTTTGAAGGCTTCGACCGCGCAATGGAAAATCATCGCCGCCGACATGCCCATCGGCCTCGGCGTACCCGACGGCGAAGTCAGTCCCGGTGTGGCGCGTTGGGAAGCGGTGGCCAACGGCGACCCTGGCCCGGCGCAGGGACGGGAGCTGGAAGTGGCAGAACTGCTGGGTTTTCTGCGGGCGCAACAGGTGCGCAATTTCGTTTTCCTGACAGCGGATGTGCACTACTGCGCCGCGCATCACTACCACCCGGATCGCGCGGCGTTTCAGGATTTCGAGCCGTTCTGGGAGTTTGTTGCCGGGCCGCTGAATGCCGGGAGTTTCGGGCCGAATCCGTTGGATAAAACGTTTGGACCGCAGGTGGTGTTCGAGAAGGCGCCGCCCGCGCAGAACACCTCGCCGTTTGCCGGGTTTCAGTTTTTTGGCGAGGTGAATATTGAAGGGCAGAGTGGGGAGATGAGTGTGGTGTTGCGGGATCTGGATGGGGTGGCGGTGTTTGAGCAGAAGCTGCAACCGGTGTGAAACATGGTTGAAAATCCAAAGCCCCTCACCCCCGCCCTCTTCCTTTGGGAGAGGGTTAGGGTGAGGGCAATCCCCCGCAACGCAACAAAATGTAATCAATACACGTCGCGACGATAGCGGCCTTGCTCGATCAAGCGTTCAACCTCATCAGCCCCCAGCACGTCGTTAAGCACCTGATCGACCCCTGAAGCCATGCCCTGCAAACTCCCGCAGATGTAGATCACCGCGCCGTCAGCCAGCCATTTCTTCAGTTCAGCAGCCGATTCACGAAGGCGATCCTGCACGTAGATTTTCTCCGACTGATCGCGAGAAAACGCCAGATCGAGTCGCTCCAGATCGCCATTGATCAACCACTCTTCCAGCTCTGCACGGCAGAGAAAATCCTGTTCACGATTACGCTCGCCAAACAGCAACCAATGCCGCTGCTGCCCCAAGGCAATCCGCGCCTTGAGCAGGCTGCGCAACCCCGCCAGGCCGGTGCCGTTACCCACTAAAATCATCGGCACCGGCTCGTTTGGCAGATGGAAACCGCTGTTGCGCCGAACCCGCAGGCTGATGCTGCCGCCGACGGGCGCGTGTTCGGTGAGCCAGCCGGAGCCGACGCCAAGGCTGCCATCGGTGTGTTGTTCCTGACGCACGATCAGTTCCAGCACGCCATCGGCAGCGATGGAGGCGATCGAGTATTCGCGCATGGCCAGCGGCACCATCGCATCGACCAGTGCCTGGGCATGCAGGCCGACCAGATGAGCCCGGTGTTCTGGCAATTGACGGGAGGCGAGGGCGACGTCCAGCGGTTCTTCGAGGCCGTTGATGTTCACCAGGGTTTCGCCACGAATGCCCAGGCCGTCGAGGAAGTGTTCGATGACCCACGGGCAATTGCGCGGCAGTACTTCCACCAGGTCGCCGGCCAGCCAACTGCTGGTGTTCGGTGCGCTCAAACCGAGCAGGTAAACCGGTGAGCCGCTGCTGTCGGGGTTCATCAGTTCGCGGCGCACCAGCGTCCAGCTGTCGTAGCTGGGTGCCTGCCAAGTGTCGGCCGGCGCTTGCCCGGTAAGCAGGCCCAATTGGGTTTGCCAGTGACGCAGGGCGTAGGGGTCGCCGCTGTCGACTTCGACGGGGGCGAACAGGGTTTTGCCGCCGTGTTCGCTCAGCCATTGATGCAGACGGCGAGCGAAGCCGCAGAAGTGTTGATACTGACGGTCGCCGAGACCCAGCACCGCGTAATTCAAACTGTCGAGTGCCGAAGCCTTGGCCAGCACGTTGCGTTCAAATCCACGCGCGCTGTCGGGTGCTTCGCCGTCGCCGAAAGTGCTGACGACAAACAGCGCGGTGCTCGATTCACGCAGATGCTGTTCGCTGACATTCGCCAGCGGCTGTACCTTGACCGGCAACCCGGCGGCCTGCAATTGGCCGGCGGTCTGCCAGGCCAGTTGCTCCGCGAACCCGCTCTGACTGGCAAACCCGATCAGCCATGCCGGGGTGTCGCCGGCCGGTTGATCGAAGCCTTTGCGGGCGTCTTTGATCTGTTTTTTCTTGCGTCGGCGGTCGAGGTAAAGCAACCAGCCCGTGATGAAGAACAACGGCATGCAAACAGCTGCAACGGTGATGATGATCCGCCCGACGAGGCCGAAATAGCTGCCGACGTGCAGCGCATAAATGCTGGTCAGCAGTTGCGCCTTGAAGCTCTTGTCGGCGTAGCGGTCGACACGTTTGACGATGCCGGTGGCCGGGTCGAGGGTGATCTGGTTCAGCGCGCGATCATGGGGCGAGCTGTCGAGCAGATAGAACACGGTCGCCGGTTGGCCGGCCACGGCTGGCATGCGGATGTTGTAGGCGGACAGGCCCGGGCCGGCGGCGCTGTAGATGCTGCTCCACATCGCCGCGTAATCGGCGGTAGGCGCCGGGCCTTCGGGTGCCGGGCCGCGACCGCCGCGCACGCGTTCGTTTTGCGGCGAATCGGAAAGCAGTCTGGTCAGGCCTTTGTTGTACCACTCGTAAGACCAGGACAACCCGGTCAACGCCAGCAGCAGATACACCAGCAAACACCAGGTGCCGGCCACCGAATGCAGATCCCAATTGAAGGCGCGGCCCTTTTTCTTCCAGTCCAGGGTCAGCCACACGCGCCAGCTGTTCCACTGGCGCGGCCAGCGCAGATACAGCCCGGAGAGGCAGAAAAACAACAGAATCAACGTGCATGCGCCGGTGATGTTGCGACCGGTGTCACCCATCGCAAGGAAACGGTGCAATCGCAGCATCAGGCCGAAGAAATCCTGGCCGGTGGCATCGCCCATGAATTCGGCGTTATACGGATTGAAGTAGCGCATTTCACCACGGCGTTCGCCTTTTGGAGGGGTGAAGAACACGCGCGCGGCATGGCCGCTGTCGGTTTCGACCCAGAGCATGGAGACTTTCTTGCCGGACGAGGCTTCGATGCGTTCCACCAGTTCAACCGGAGGCAGGACGCCGGCGACCTGCTTTTCAACCGTCAGCACCGAAGGATTCATCGCCCGCAGGATTTCGTCCTGGAACGAATAAGTGGCGCCGGTAATGCCCATCAGGGCCAGCACCAGTCCGGCGGTGATGCCGAAAAACCAGTGCAACTGGAACAGGGTTTTCTTGAACACGTCGCTAGCCTTGTCCGTTCGGGTTGATCATCACGGCGAGCATTATGCCGTGGGTTATCGAGAAACGTTCTTTATTACGCACAAAAGCCCCGTTCAGTGAATGAACGGGGCCAGACTTTCAATTGACGTCGTGTGGGAGCGGGCTTGCTCGCGAATGCGTTCTGTCAGAAACATCTAGGTTGATTGACATTGCGCCTTCGCGAGCAAGCCCGCTCCCACATTTAGTGCATCGATTAGAAGTGGAAATTGGTGCTCAGCAGTGCCGTACGGCCCGCCGCCTGGTTGGCGAAGTGGGTCGAGAAGGCTTTGTCGTAATAGTTTTCGTCAGTCAGGTTCTGCACGTTAAGTTGCAGGTCGACGTTCTTGGTCAGCTTGTAAGCCGCCATCGCGTCGTAGCGGACGTACGAGTCGACCATGGTGGTGTTCGCCACGCTGCCGAACACGTCATCGACGTAGAACGCACCGCCACCGATGGTCAGCTTCGGCGTGACTTGATAAGTGGTCCACAGGCTGGCGCTGTTCTTCGGTGTGTTTGGCAGTTCGTTGCCATCGTTGGCTCTGCCCAGCGGGCCGCCGTCGACTTGTTCGCTGTCCATGTAGGCGTAACCGGCGAACACCTGCCATTTGTCAGTGAGCTTGCCGCTGGCCGACAGTTCGAGACCTTGTACGCGGGTCTTGCCGGCGTTTTCATACGATGAGGTGTCGACCTGCACGCGAGCGTTTTCTTTCTCGGTGCGGAAGATGTCGGCGGTCAGGGACAGGCGATCATTCAACAGATCCCACTTGGTGCCGATCTCGTAGTTCTTGGTGGTTTCCGGCTCCATGTCGCTGCTCAGCAGATTGCCGCTGCGATCCGGAGTTCCGCCCAGCGGATTGCCTTCCTGGCCTTCACCCAAGGTGTTGCCCGGCGGTGTGGCCGAGGTGGCATAAGACGCATAGATGCTGCCGTTCTCGGCCGGTTTGTAGACCACGCCGAACTGGCCGGTGACGAACTCGCTGGTGTCATCGCCCTTCGACGTGGTGGCGCCGGCGGCGGTGTAGGTTTTGTACTGGGTGTCGAAGTGGTCGTAACGCAGGCCCATGTTCACCAGCCATTGCTCGGACAACTCCAGGGTGTCGAACACATACAGCGCGTACGTGTCGGCCTGGGTGTCGGTGCCGGCGTAGTTACGCGAGATCGCACCGTTCCACGGATCGTTCGGGTTCGGGTTCGACAGCGAGGTGCAGTTGTAGCCGCTCGCCGCGCCGATCAGGCCCGGGTTGCAGTTGGTGGTTACAGCGGAAGTGCGCGGCGTGGTGTCGGTGTTGACGTTGTACGAGGACTTCTGGCTTTGCTCACGGGTGTACTCGACACCTGTGGAGAAGTTGTTCTTGAAACCGGCCACATAGAAATTGCCGAACAGGTCGGTCTGGTTAGTGGTGGTTTCGGTGTTGCTGACGCGCGTGTTCGCACGACGCCAGACGCTGCCGTTGTTGACGTTGCCCTTGCTGTCATCCGGCTGGGTCAGGATGTAATCCTGCATGCTGGTGCCGTGGCGCAGGGTGTTCTTGATCGTCAGGGCGTCGCTCAGGTCGTGCTCGATGGCGAAGGTCGCGGTGTCGGTGCGGCCCTTGCGGAAATCGCGATCCAGACCATAGAAATTGTTGTGATCGCCGCCGGCGTCAGGTTTGTCCGGATTGGACTTGGTGCGCGCAGCCGAACCAGCCGTCGGGATCGAGTAGGGGATGCCCGAGTCGGGTGTGTCGTTGCTTTCGAGATGGTAGTAATCAAGATTAACGCGGGTGTCGGTGCCCAGGCCAAACGCCAGGGACGGCGCGATGCCCCAACGGTCGTAATCGACCTTGTCGCGGCCGGCGACGTTGCTTTCGTGGCTCATCAGGTTCAGACGGCCAGCAGCGGTGTCGCTGAACTGGTAGTTGCCATCCAGGGTGTAGCGCTGGGTCTGGTCGGAGCCGTAAGTGAAGCCGCCGTCGAACGAATTGCCCAAGTGCGCTTTCTTGCTCACCAGGTTGATGCTGCCACCCGCCGCGCCACGACCGCCGATGGCGGAGTTCGGGCCCTTGCTGACTTCGATGTTTTCGACTGCGAAGATTTCGCGGCTTTGCGAGCCGGTGTCGCGCACGCCGTCGAGGTAGATGTCGCCCTGGGCGTCGAAACCACGGATGAACGGACGGTCGCCCTGTGGGTTGCCGCCTTCACCGGCACCAAAGGTGATGCCCGGGACAGTACGCAACGCGTCCTGCATGTTCAGGGCGCCGGTGTCTTTGAGCACCTGTTGCGGAATAACGGTGACCGAGCGCGGCGTGTCGACCAGTGGCGCGGTGTACTTGGGGGAGGAGGCTTTTTCAACTTGATACGAAGTCGCGTCCTGGGCTTCGCCAGTGATGGCGGTGGCATCCAGAGAAATCGTATTACCGGAGGTTTTGCTGTCGGTTTTTTCTGCGGCAAAAACCATGTGACCAGCGGAGCCGGCACTGATCGCGACGCCGATGGCAGACGCGAGCAAACGAGGTGTACTGACCGGCAATTGTGCTGATTGGCGTGACATTTTTATTCCCCTCCCCAAGGATTTGAGGCGGCGAAATATAGGCTAAACAGGTATGTGTATCAATTGCGAAATATTGCTATTTGTACTGAATTTACATTCTTTACAATTTGACCTTACGGTTTTTACTGATTCATCCGTCCCATGGGTTTTACACGATCAATAAGAATCAATACCATTGGCATCCCTTTGTCATCTGGTGCTTTGCCATGTTGCTGCACATCCAAGGCTTGTTCGCGAAAGAAGAAGTGCAGCGCATTCGAGAGGCTCTGGAACAGGCGGATTGGGCCGATGGCAAAATCACCGCCGGCTATCAATCGGCCAAGGCCAAGCACAATTTGCAATTGCCCGAAGGCCATCCATTGGCCAAGGAGATCGGCGCAGCGATGCTTGAACGCTTGTGGCAGAACCCGCAATTCATGTCTGCAGCACTGCCGCACAAAGTATTCCCGCCGTTACTGAACTGTTACACGGCCGGCGGCAGCTTCGATTTCCACATCGACAATGCCGTGCGCCAGCCCAAGGGCAGCATCGAACGTGTGCGCACGGATCTGTCCGCCACGCTGTTCTTCAGCGAGCCCGAGGACTACGACGGCGGCGAACTGGAAATCCAGGACACCTTCGGCACGCAACGAATCAAACTGCCCGCCGGTGACATGGTGCTTTACCCCGGCACCAGCCTGCACAAGGTCAACGCGGTCACCCGTGGCGCACGGTATGCATCGTTTTTCTGGACGCAAAGCCTGGTGCGTGAAGACAGCCAGCGCGCCTTGCTGTTCGAAATGGACGGCGCAATTCGTGAGCTCACTCAAGACATGCCCGATCACCCTTCGCTGATCCGTCTCACTGGCACTTATCACAACCTGTTGCGCCGCTGGGTCGAGGTGTAAGTGACGGACTTTCGATTGCGCCGCGAGGAAGTCCTCGACGGCGATCAACTGCGTGCCATGCTCGAAGAAAGCCCGGGCCGTGCAGCGCAGGCAATAGTGCTGGCAGCAGGTGAGGGCATTGTCGAGGCGCAGGCCTTGCTTGGGCAGATTCTGCTCGATGGCCGAGGCATCGCGCAGGACCAACCGCTGGCGCTGCGCTGGTTCGCGATTGCTGCCGGCCAAGGCCACCTGATGTCGCGCAACATGCTCGGCCGCTGCCATGAGCATGGCTGGGGTTGCGCGGCGGATGCTGCGTTAGCCGCAAGTCATTACCGTATCGCGGCGCAAGCGGGGCTGGATTGGGCGATGTACAACCTGGCCAATTTGCTTGCTACCGGGCGCGGAACGACAGAGAACCCGTCGCAAGCTTTGGCGTTATATCGTCGCGCTGCGGAGCAGGGGCACGCGAAATCCATGAACCTGTTCGGCCGTTATCTGGAGGAAGGGCATTTCTGCCCTCAGGACAGATTCGCGGCTCGTGGGTGGTATCGACGCTCGGCAGAGGCCGGCGATTTTCGTGGACAGTTCAGCTATGCGGCAGTATTGGCCGAGGAGGGGCAGATCGACGAAGCGCTGGATTGGTTGCACAAGGCACTCGCCGGCGGCAACGTGAACTTCTTGCGGGCCAGCATTGAATCATTGTCAGGTGCCCATCATCCTCGAATCCGTGAAATGGTAGAAGTGTATAAGCTGCGGTTGAGTCAGTTACTAGGTCGGTGAAGTTCTTTAGTTACTGTCTGTTCGTAGCGATTTGAAATGTCCAGTTGTTGCTGGTTTTTATTAGTAGAAGTTCAATCGTTGCTGGTTGCTGGTCTTGAAGTCTTTGTGAAGTAGTCGATTGCAATGTTCATTGTCTTGAAATTTAATATTTGATGGCTTGTGTGTGCGGCTTTTATCGCACTAAGGTTGTTCTCGTTATTGCTGCGGTTTTTAGTAGCTCGTAACTATCGAAAATGAAACTAATCAATATAAAATTCCGAAGATGACAGGGAGTCTCAATGGACGACAAGATGAATGACAAGGTGATCGAGGCCGCTGCAAAAGCGCCAATGCTGTTTGTGAATGCATCGTTGGGTGAGGGCGAAGACTACGATCGGGAAACGGGTATCCAGTTGACCAAAGAGCAAATAATCAGCCTGAGGAAATATGAAACCCTGGGCTTGTCCCTGCCGATTCAACTGAACGACGTCATTGCCTATCTTAACTATGGTTCCGGTGACAACGGTGGCGTGGGACGCACCGCTGAAGACTTTTTGCGCACATTCAAAATGACCTATCAGCATGCACGACGCTGGTCGCCTCTGCGCGAGAAAGTCATGCTGACGGGCAATGATTTGAAGATTTTTGCTGGCAGCATCATCAGGACTGGTACAGCCATTGTCGAAGTGTACGAAGAACTGAAAGCCTCTAAATATCTGGAAGAACATGATATTTCCACCGTTGAGGAATATCTGAAACTTCAACAGCAGATGCCAGGGCTGCCTGATCTTGATCTGTCGCCGGGCGATATCGCCGATATTCGCAGCTACCTGAATGACCTGCTGACAAAAATCAGGCTTTGCCATCAAAAAGCCGAACAAGTGCGCGGGGAGCTGGACAGTTTCGGCATTGATATGCGCGCAACTGTTCTACCGGAAATCAAGTTGCGACTGGAGTTCGTTTCCAGAAATACCTACGCGGCCGACATCAAAGATTTGCAAGGCCAGATGGATCAGCGCTCCGCTGAAATCGATGAACTGAACAAGCAATATGAAAAGCTGGTTCAAGACGCGATCAAGGCTGCGGCGGGTCTAAATATTGGTGGCCTGGTCATGGCTATCTATCAGGGGGTCAAAGCTGAAAAAATACGCCATGAACGTAATGCGTTGAAGCAGTTGCAGCAGGCAGATAATCAGAAAATGGCCAGCAAGAATCAGACGCTGAGTTCGTTGAATAAAGTCCGTGATGATCTGCAAAACCTTAGTTATGTTGCGATCGAAGCTGAAGTAGCAACGCAGAACCTCATGCTGGTCTGGAACGCACTCAGTGATTATGTCGGTGCCTCGATTGTCGAGGTCGACAAAATCGATGAGGCCGCTTCGTTGCGCCGATTCAAGAATCAGATCATGGACATCATCGAGCCTTGGCAGCAAATCAAGTCCAGTGCCGACCAGTTGCTGGCAGTGTTTGCAGAAGCCGATAAAGAATATGAAAAAAATAATGTGTCGATGCGGAGTGGCGCTGTAATGCATAGTTTGTCGATCAATGCTGTCGAGCCAGCGTTCAATATGTCCAACCTGCGCGGGCACAATGCCTCCGTGCAGCGACTGAACACTACCGCGCAAATGCTCTTTGAACAGTTCGACTACATGCCCGGCACTGTCGGCGCCATGAACGGTGTCGCACTGGCTGTGAACAAGGCAACTTTTGAGCTGCGCGACAATGCGCAGAAGCTAAGCATCAGCATGGTGCAGTCCGAGAAGAAACTAAAATCCTATCAGGCCGAGTTGAGCTCTCCCGAGGATGCGGAAGAGGTGCGCGAAGACATGGAGGCGGAACTGAAAGATCTTTGCGCTAAAGTCACTGCGCAAACTAAGGATTTTAAAAGTATCCACAAGAGTATTGGTGCAGCCTATGACCGCATGGCATCCGCAGAGTGGATCGTCAAGCTGGAAGATGAACGTGCCAGTACCGAGGAACTCAAGACTCAATCCGAAGAGAAAGTTGCCGCCTTCACCGCAGAGATGAAGTCTATTTCCGATGCGATTGATCTGATCGCCAAAGCGGGTATCGAGAAAATCGGCCAGGAAGCCCAGTTATCGCTTGATAACCTCAAGGCATTAGGTCTGGCTCCTCCGCAGGTTCAAGTCGCCCTGTTGGCTATTGATACCCTGAAAAAACTGATTTCCGGTATTGGTGAGGCGATTTCTTATCTCAATATGCTGGCTGCGTATCGTCGACTCAGTGAAAAAGCAGTTGAAATGCGCGCTCAGGTGCAAAAGCTCGTCAACGCTATTACCCGGATTGTTGGACGCATCGAGTTGGTCACCACATTGGACGAACTGGACGACGAACGCTCGAAATACGGCACTGAATTCGCCAGTCTGATCAACTACTTTGATCTGCTCTCTAGTGAGTTCACCCAAGATACTTCGGTGCCAGTGGAGGATCGGGCGGATGCTGCAATTGCCCGGATTACCGAAGCCGTTACCGTTCTGAAAACCATTTCTCAATAACATGGAGGTGATGAAGTGGGCGTTCACTCGCCCACTTCCTGCACAGGGAATATGAACTCAGTAAATAACGAGTTTTCGGCACAGCAGCGCCAGGTGCTGGATCGCTATACCCGTTGGCTTGGTATGTTGATACCGACCTACGACAACACGCCAGTGGTATTTGAGGCACGTCGGAAAAGTGGCCATCAACGCGCAGAGCTGCCCTGGGATACGCGCCTGAATCGCGTTCCCATTTATGAACATTATCTGCAGGGGCACTGGGCGCGGATTGGAGAAATACGGAGTTTGGTCAGTCGTTACTTGAGTGACCTGGAGACGTTTGGACGTGAATCTTTGGAAATAATGCAGAGAACATCGAAACGCGAGCCTGTCAGTCAAGTTGATGTAAGAAGCTACAGTCTGTATCGCACCACAAACTGGGGACCGTCTCCACCTTCTAGTCCCAGAGCATTGGTTCACCAATTGGGCAATTGTTTCTGGAGCGTGAGCGGAGCAATTACTCCAACGGAGGGCATGATTGACATACTGGGCGAGGCATCATTTGGACTGAACGCGGCATTTATCAAGATAATGGGTTGGCAGTCGTGTGCCTGTCATCCACAACCGACTGTCGCGCAAGAGTTGTTCAGGAATGCTGCCACGACACCTGCGTGGGACATTCCATACTCTTCTTCAGACCCCATCATCAGGGCTGCTGAGTATCAGGCCGATATTGCTAAACTCTTCAATGATTTTGTACCGCTGAATACCCAGATGGGCGTATTCGTCAGGAATGTATCGCAGCGTGCAAATGGCTTGAGCACAGATCTGATGCAAACGGAAAATATGACCACCATGGGCCTGCTGAATTTCAAGATCGAAGCGGCTCTGGAGGATGCTGGAGAGCTTTCGCAAATGTTGAATCACTTCGAAAACTGGCTGAAAAAATAAAAAAGGCCCATTCAATGGGCCTTTTTACTCAGCGATGCCGATTACACGTAGAACGATTTCAACGGTGGAAAGCCATTGAACTCAACCGCGCTGTAGCTGGTGGTGTACGCACCGGTCGACAACCAGTACAGGCGATCGCCAATCGCCAGGTTCAGCGGCAAACCGTACTTGTAGTTCTCGTACATGATGTCGGCGCTGTCGCAGGTTGGGCCGGCGATGACGACTTCTTCCATCTCGCCTTTTTTCTCGGTCCAGATCGGGAACTTGATCGCTTCGTCCATGGTTTCAATCAGGCCGGAGAACTTGCCCACATCCGTGTAAACCCAGCGCTCGACGGCGGTGCGGGATTTACGCGCAACCAGCACCACTTCACTGACCAGAATGCCAGCGTTGGCGATCAGCGAACGACCCGGCTCCAGAATGATTTCCGGCAGGTCATCGCCGAAGTCTTCTTTCAGGAAGCGGATGATTTCTTCGGCGTAGGTTTCCAGGCTGTTGGTGCGGGTGATGTAGTTGGCCGGGAAGCCACCACCCATGTTGATCAGCTTGAGGTGGATGCCGTCTTCTTCTTTCAGGCGTTCGAAGATCACTTTGACCTTGGCGATCGCCGCGTCCCAGACGCTGATGTCGCGCTGTTGCGAACCGACGTGGAACGAGATGCCGTAAGGCACCAGGCCCAAGTCACGGGCGAGGATCAGCAAATCCATGGCCATGTCGGTCTGGCAGCCGAACTTGCGCGACAGTGGCCAGTCAGCGGTGGTCGAGCCTTCGGTCAAAATGCGCACGTAGACTTTCGAACCCGGCGCAGCCTTGGCGATGTTGCGCAGGTCGGCTTCGGAGTCGGTGGAGAACAGACGCACGCCCTTCTCGTAGAAGTAGCGGATGTCTTTGGATTTCTTGATGGTGTTGCCGTAGCTGATACGGTCGGCGCTGACGCCGCGATCCATCACCTTGTCCAGCTCGTAGATCGAGGCGATGTCGAAGCTCGAGCCTTTTTCCTTGAGCAGATCAATGATTTCAACGGCCGGGTTGGCCTTCACGGCGTAGTAGACCTTGGCGAATTCGAAACCGGCGCGCAGGTCATCGTAGGCCTGGCTGATCATCGCGGTATCGATCACCACGAACGGGGTTTCTTGCTTGTCGGCGAACGCCTTCATTTTGTCGAATGTAGCGCGCGCGAAATAGTCTTCGACCTGGATCGACATGCTGGAACTCCTACTGGCAAACGTTAGTAATCAATGGGTGCAAATGAACGTCCTCCGTATCCCCACTTTGGTTCGCCTACTTCCCAAGGCATGTCGCCGAAAGCAAAAAGGCCATGGGTCGCAGCCCTTGGCCTTGCTGTCTCGTCGTCAGTACTTGAGCCGGATGGATCGTTTCCAGCATGGACGTTCGGCGCGAACTTTAGGGCGTGAGGGGCGTGAGATCAACTAAAAATGTCGCGTTTTTGCACTCTTCTGACGTGCGTGACGGGCTGCGCTCTTTTTAACCGACACAGATGACAGGCGGATGTTCCTGAGGTTTTTCGCAGTGTTAAAAATACCTGCACGTTCGACGCTTTTGCATACCAACTCAGAGGTAAGTGTGATGGCGGCAACATCGGCGACGTTGGCGTCGAGAGTAAGGTATGGAGGGTAAGTTGGGAGTTTTGAAGAATGCGTGGGTACAGCGCTGACCGGCAGGAGTGTTGATATTTTTTTCCACCGCATAGTGGCTGAAAAAAACACGGTCAACTGTGGGAGCGAGCCTGCTCGCGATGACGATTTCACAGCCAACATCATTGTTGACTGGCATGACGCCTTCGCGAGCAGGCTCGTTCCTACAGGTTTTGCATTTTTAGGCGACTACTGCGTCTGCCGGCGACACGATGCTGGTCTTCATTCCGCGCGAACGACCGGAACTCAGATAAGCCGCAATCGACTCCTGCGTCACCTCACCGAGGAACACCCGCTCGGCATCCATCACCGGCAGCCACGCCCGGTTGAACTCGTACATGCGCGACAACAGGATGCGCAAATGCTCGTCGTACGCCGCCGTGGCGTTGAACTCGCGCAGGAACTGCGCGCAGGTGCCGGTCTGACGGTGCAGGTCGCGACGTCTTACATAACCCATCGCTTTGTTCTCGCCGTCGGTGACGACTACATAGCGACGGTCATGTTCGTCCATTAATTCCAGCGCATCGGCCACCGGGGTTTCAGGGCTTACCGATGGCGCGTTGTCCGCCGCGTCTTCGGCCTTCACCAGCAACAGGCGCTTGAGCGTGCTGTCCTGGCCGACGAAGTTGCTGACGAAGTCGTCCGCCGGGTGGGCGAGCAACGTGTCTGGATGGTCGATCTGCAACAGTTTGCCGGCGCGGAAAATCGCGATCTTGTCGCCCAGTTTGATCGCTTCGTCAATGTCGTGGCTGACCATGATCACGGTCTTGTTCAGTGCCCGTTGCATCTCGAAGAACTCGTTCTGAATCATTTCGCGGTTGATCGGGTCGACCGCACCGAACGGTTCGTCCATCAGCAGTAACGGCGCGTCCGCCGCCAGTGCGCGGATCACGCCGATGCGCTGTTGTTGGCCACCGGATAATTCGCGCGGGTAACGATGCAGATATTGCTTGGGTTCAAGCTTGATCATGCTCATCAGTTCGCGGGCACGGTCGTGGCATTTCTGTTTGTCCCACCCGAGCAGTTTCGGCACGACCACGATGTTTTCCTCGATGGTCATGTTCGGGAACAGACCGATCTGCTGGATCACGTAACCGATGTTGCGACGCAGGGTCACTTCGTCGAGATCCGTGGTGTCTTCACCGTTGATCAGGATCTTGCCGGAAGTCGGTTTGATCAGGCGGTTGATCATTTTCAGCGTGGTGCTTTTGCCGCAACCCGACGGGCCGAGGAACACGCAGATCTCGCCTTCATTGACGGTCAGGCTCACCGAGTCCACGGCTTTGACGTCTTTGCCGTTGCTTTGGAAGGTCTTGCTGAGGTTTTGAAGTTCGATCATTTCAGGAGTCCTTTTGGAGTCAACGAGCGTTGCAGCACTTGCAGGATCAAGTCGGCGGCGATGGCCAGGAGGCTCACCAGAATGGCGCCGACGATCAGCATCGACATGTCGCTGCGGCTGATGGAAGCAAGGATCAGTACGCCGAGACCGCCGGCGCCGATGGTGGCGGCGATGGTCATCACGCCGATGTTCATCACCACGGCGGTGCGCACGCCAGCGAGAATGACCGGTACGGCGATCGGCAGTTCGACCATGCGCAGGCGCTGGCCGAAGGTCATGCCGATGCCGCGTGCGGCTTCACGGATGCCCGGCTCGACGCCGGTCAGGGCGAGGTAGGTATTGCGCATGATCGGCAGCAGTGAATAAAGGAACACAGCGGTGATCGCCGGCATCGGGCCCAGGCCCTGACCGAATTTCGAATAGAACGGCAACAACAGGCCGAACAGTGCAATCGACGGCACGGTCAGCAACACCGTAGCGCTGGCCTGCAAGGGGCCGGCGAGGCTCGGGAATCGGGTCATCAAAATGCCCAGTGGCACGCCGACCAGAATCGCCAGCGTCACGGCGATGCCCACCAGCGTGATGTGCTGCCAGGTCAGGTGCATCACCTGTTGCCAGTCGATGTGGGAAAAGGCGTTCAAGAATTCCATGACTTTTCCTCCTCAGTTGATCGGGTGTTGGCGCAGGAAATCGGCGGCAACAGTGGATGGACTTTCGTGATCGACATCGACCCGGGCGTTCAGTTGACGCATGGTTTCGTCGTCGAACAGTTCAGCCAGCGGCTTGAGTTCGTCGGCGAGTTTCGGATGCGCGTCGAGGAAATCCTGACGCACCACTGGCGCGGCGGTGTAGTCCGGGAAGTAGTGCTTGTCGTCTTCCAGCAGTTTGAGGTGGAAGGCGCTCAATCGCCCGTCGGTGGTGTAGACCAGACCGGCAAACACCTGACTGTTGCGCAACGCCGTGTAGACCAGGCCGGCGTCCATCTGGCGGATGTTTTTGCGGCTGAGGTTCATGTCGTAGAGCTCGACCATGCCGAGCAGACCGTCGGAGCGGTTGGCGAACTCGGTGTCCAGCGCGACCAGATGATTGGTCTCGGCTTCTTCCTTGAGCACCGCGTTCAACTGGCTGATGTTGTTGATCTGTGGATATTCCTCGGCGATCTTTTGCGGCAGGGCGAGGGCGTAGGTGTTGCTGAATTTCGACGGTGTGAGCCAGACCAGGCCTTTTTTCGCGTCGAGTTCTTTCACCCGGGCGTAGGACTGTTCGCTGTCGAGTTTTTCGTCGATGTGGTTGTACGCCACCAGCGACACGCCGGTGTATTCCCAAAGCATGTCCAGTTGGCCGCTTTCCTGAGCACTGCGCGCCAGGTTGCTGCCCAGACCACCGGTAATGCGCACGTCGTAGCCCTTGGTACGCAGGTATTGCGAAGTGATTTCTGCGAGCACGGTCTGTTCGGTAAACACTCGGGCGCCGATGCGGATGACGGGGTTTTCAGCGGCTTGCGCGAATCCTGCGAACAGCAGAACGCAGCCTAAAATCAAGCTAAGTCGTTTCATGAATATTCCTTTGCCGAGGCTTAAGACGGGCGCAAGCCGCGTTCGAGCCAGAGGCGGCTGGCCATCGTCACCAGACCGTCGAGCAACAGGGCGAGCAGGGCGGTACACGCCGCGCCGAGCACCAGTTGCGGCTGATTATTCAAGGCAATGCCGGGGAAGATCAGGCTGCCGAGGCTGTTGGCGCCGATCAGGAAGGCCAGCGGCGCCGTTCCGACGTTGATCGCCAAGGCCACGCGCACGCCGCCGATGATGATCGGTACGGCATTCGGTAATTCGACTTTCCACAGCACCTGACGCGGGGTCATGCCGATGCCGACGGCCGCTTCTTTGAGCGAGCCCTGAACGTTTTTCAAGCCTTCATAGGTGTTGCGCACAATCGGCAGCAACGAGGCGAGGAACAGAGCGAAGATCGCGGGGCCACTGCCGATGCCGAGGATGCCCAGGGCGATGGCGAGTACGGCGAGAGGCGGTACGGTGTTGCCGATGTTGAAGACTTGCATGAAGCGTTCGGCACGACCGACCATGTTCGGACGGCTGAGCGCAATGCCGGCGGGGATGCCCACGACAAGGGCGGCCAGCATTGAAGCGAGGACGAGGATCAAATGAGCTTGCAGGTAAAACAACAAATCGTCGCGGTAGTGTTCAATCGTGTTGATGCCGATCCAGTGGATCAGCAGGGCCAGGAGCGCGATCACCACCGCACCTCCCATCAGCCCTTTGCCATAGCGGATAGCCACAGGCGGACTCCTTTTTTGTTTCAGTCGGCGAGCGCAGTTCCGTGTGGCATGCCATGCCTGGCTGCCGGAAAAAGCGTTCGCGAGAAGCAGCTCGTCAATGCCGGTAAGATGGCATGGAATCAAGCCATGAGCGCAGCTTCGTCAAGCTAACTTGCTGATTTTTCAGCCCCTGACGACATGTCGTAACAGGGGATGGACGTCTCCGTGCTTTAAAAGGTTCCCATCTGAGACAGCATTTGGCCACCCCTAATGTGCTCAACGGTTCGGTTATTGAGCTGAGTTGGGCTATAATCGCGGCCCTTTTTTGAATCACCGCCAGGCGATTTCCCATGACCAACCAGGCCGCCGAAGTCGCGAAACGCCGCACTTTCGCCATTATTTCCCACCCCGATGCCGGTAAAACCACCATCACCGAAAAGCTCCTGTTGATGGGCAAGGCGATTGCAGTGGCCGGCACGGTGAAATCGCGTAAATCCGATCGCCATGCGACATCCGACTGGATGGAGATGGAGAAACAACGGGGTATTTCCATTACCACGTCGGTCATGCAGTTCCCGTATCGCGACCACATGATCAACCTGCTCGACACCCCGGGCCACGAAGACTTCTCCGAAGATACCTACCGCACCCTGACTGCGGTGGACTCGGCGCTGATGGTGCTCGATGGCGGTAAAGGTGTCGAGCCTCGCACCATCGCGCTGATGGACGTCTGCCGTCTGCGTGACACGCCGATTGTCAGCTTCATCAACAAACTCGACCGTGACATCCGCGACCCGATCGAACTGCTCGACGAAATCGAAGCCGTCCTGAAGATCAAGGCTGCGCCGATCACCTGGCCGATCGGTTGCTACCGCGATTTCAAAGGCGTGTACCACCTGGCCGATGACTACATCATTGTCTACACCGCCGGGCACGGTCACGAACGCACCGAAACCAAGATCATCGAGAAGCTCGATTCCGACGAAGCCCGCGCCCACTTGGGCGACGAGTACGATCGTTTCGTCGAGCAGCTTGAGCTGGTGCAGGGCGCTTGCCATGAGTTCAACCAACAGGAATTCCTCGACGGTCAGCTGACCCCGGTGTTCTTCGGTACGGCGCTGGGCAACTTCGGTGTCGACCACGTGCTCGACGCCGTGGTCGACTGGGCGCCGCGTCCGCTGGCCCGTGTGGCCAACGAGCGCACCGTGGAGCCGGTGGAAGAGAAGTTCTCGGGTTTCATCTTCAAGATCCAGGCGAACATGGATCCGAAGCACCGCGACCGCATCGCCTTCATGCGCATCTGTTCCGGCAAGTACGAAAAAGGCATGAAGATGCGCCACGTGCGCACCGGCAAGGACGTGCGCATCGGCGACGCCCTGACGTTCTTCTCCTCCGAGCGTGAGCAGCTTGAAGAAGCCTTTGCCGGGGACATCATCGGTCTGCACAACCACGGCACGATCCAGATCGGCGACACCTTCAGCGAAGGCGAAACCCTGGGCTTCACGGGTATCCCGCACTTCGCCCCGGAACTGTTCCGCCGCGTGCGCCTGCGCGATCCGCTGAAATCCAAGCAACTGCGCCAGGGCCTGCAACAACTGGCCGAAGAAGGCGCCACGCAAGTGTTCTTCCCGGAGCGCAGCAACGACATCATCCTCGGCGCCGTCGGTGTGCTGCAGTTCGACGTCGTCGCCAGCCGTTTGAAAGAGGAATACAAGGTCGAATGCTCCTACGAGCCGATCACCGTCTACTCCGCGCGCTGGATCGAATGCGCCGACAAGAAGAAACTCGAAGAATTTTCCAACAAAGCCGTGGAAAACCTGGCAGTGGACGGCGGCGGTCACCTGACCTACCTCGCCCCGACCCGGGTCAACCTGGCACTGATGGAAGAGCGCTGGCCGGACGTGAAGTTCCGTGCGACGCGTGAGCATCACTAAGCGACAGATGTTCAGGCAAATAAAAGGCGAAGCTTTCGGGCTTCGCCTTTTTTTGCAGATCTTTTGATCTTTTCGGCATAACGATTATTGCCAACCATTCTGCCGTAACGGGGCATTTCCGAATCTCGCCAGCGTCTTACCCTGAGATTGGAACTAGATTCTGTGTTTCACCTGCGAAGGATGGGCTCGGCTATGAAGAACAGGTTGCTACGCGTTTTATTGCTGTTGAAAGTGATGGTCATGCTGTCCCTCGGCACAGCCGCGACGGCTTGGGCGGAGTGTGAGGATCATGATTCTCAGGCCTTCAATGGGCAAATCGGGCACAGCGGGTTGATGCTCGCCAAATCCGAGTCAGAGCCCGGTGATCAGGATCAGGGCGGCAGTGCTGATGACGATGACTCGACCACGGAGGAGCCGGACAGCGATGATCCGGACGGCCCGGATGACGATGGCGATAGCCAGACATAACTGCCGGGCAAAAGAAAACCCCTTCTTCCCTGACTGATGCGCAATCGGAGTAGAAGGGGTTGGTGACAGTTGAGTCTGAATCAACCCGACCCCTGTGGGAGCGGGCTTGCTCGCGAATGCAGAGTGTCAGTCGATGAAAAAGTTGACTGTTACAACGCCTTCGCGAGCAAGCCCGCTCCCACATTTTTTTGCGTTTACGCAGCGCCGTCGAGGAACTGCTCGGCGTAGTGGCAAGCCACCTGACGCCCGTCGAGCGGGCGCAGCAGTGGCTCTTCGGTGCTGCAACGCTCGGTCGCATACGGGCAACGCTTGTGGAACGCGCAGCCCGATGGCGGATTCAACGGGTTGGGCAGTTCGCCGACGATCTTGATTTTCGGCTTGTCCGGATCCGGATGAATCGTCGGGGTCGCCGACAAAAGCGCTTGGGTGTACGGGTGCAGAGGGCGGGTATAGATGTCCTCTTTCGGGCCCATTTCCACCGGCCGGCCGAGGTACATGACCATCACATGGTCAGCGACATGACGCACCACCGCCAGGTTGTGCGAGATGAACACATACGCCGTGTTGAATTCCTGCTGCAAATCCATGAACAGGTTCAGCACCTGCGCTTGAATCGATACGTCGAGCGCCGAGGTCGGTTCGTCCGCCACCAGCACTTTCGGTTGCAGCATCATCGCCCGGGCCAGCGCGATCCGCTGACGCTGACCGCCAGAGAACATGTGCGGATAACGCTGGTAGTGCTCGGGACGCAAGCCGACCTGCTTCATCATCGCCTGGACTTTCTCGCGACGTTCGGCGGCACTCAGGCTGGTGTTGATCAGCAGCGGCTCGGCCAGTTGATCACCGATTTTCTGCCGTGGGTTCAACGAGGCGTACGGGCTCTGGAACACCATCTGCACGTCTTTGCGCAGTTGTTTGCGCTGGGCCTTGTCGGCGCCGGCGACTTCCTGACCGGCGATTTGCAGCGAACCCGACGACGGTTCTTCGATCAGGGTCAACGCGCGGGCGAGGGTGGATTTGCCGCAACCCGATTCACCGACGACCGCGAGGGTCTTGCCGGCTTCCAGTTCGAACGACACGCCGTTCAGCGCGCGCACGGTCGCGTGGCCCTTGAACAGGCCACGGGACACTTCGTAGTGACGGGTGAGGTCGCGGGCGGTAAGTACGACGGCCATTACGCCACCTCCTGGTTCAGCGGGTAGAAGCAGCGGGCGAGGCTGTGGCTTTTCGGATCGAGGGCCGGACGTTGGGTGCGGCAATTGTCCTGCACGTACGGGCAGCGCGGCGACAGCAGGCAACCCTGTGGACGGTCGTAACGACCCGGGACGATGCCCGGCAGAGTCGCCAGACGCTCGGCGCCGAGGCTGTGTTCCGGAATCGCCTTGAGCAGCGCTTCGCTGTACGGGTGCGCCGGGATGTCGAACAGTTGTGGCACCTGGCCGACTTCAACGGCCTGGCCGGCATACATCACGCACACGCGCTGGGCGGTTTCAGCCACGACCGCGAGGTCGTGAGTGATCAGCACCAAGCCCATGTTCTGTTCTTTCTGCAACGCCAGCAGCAGATCCATGATCTGCGCCTGAATCGTCACGTCGAGGGCCGTGGTCGGCTCATCGGCGATCAGCAGTTTCGGCTCGCCGGCAATCGCCATGGCGATTGCGACACGCTGGCTCATGCCGCCGGACAGTTGATGCGGGTAAGCGTCCATACGGCTGGCGGCGCCCGGGATCTCGACTTTTTCCAGCAGTTCGATGGCACGTTTGCGCGCTTGCTTGCCGGACATTTTCAGGTGCAGGCGCAGCACTTCTTCAATCTGGAAACCGACGGTATAGCTCGGGTTGAGCGCGGTCATCGGATCCTGGAACACCATCGACAAGTCTTTGCCGACGATTTGCCGACGTTGACGATTGCTCAGTTTGAGCATGTCTTTGCCGTCAAAGCTGAGCGAGTCGGCGGTGACGATGCCGGGATGCTCAATCAGCCCCATCAGCGCCATCATGGTCACGGATTTGCCCGAGCCCGATTCGCCAACGATCGCCAGCACTTCGCCTTTGTCGACTTTCAGGTCGAGTCCATCAACAACCGGCGTAGCAGTCTTGTCGCCGAAGCGCACGTTGAGATTCTTGATTTCTAGCAGTGACATGGGAATCTCCTCAGGCGGCGTTCTTGAGTTTCGGGTCCAGCGCATCGCGCAGACCGTCGCCCATCAAGTTGATTGCCAGCACGCTGAGCAAAATGGTCAAACCAGGCAGACTGACTACCCACCAGGCGCGTTCGATGTAGTCGCGGGCCGAGGCCAGCATGGTGCCCCACTCAGGGGTTGGCGGTTGTACGCCAAGACCGAGGAAGCCCAGCGCCGCAGCGTCGAGAATCGCCGAGGAGAAGCTCAAGGTCGCTTGAACGATCAGCGGCGCCATGCAGTTCGGCAGCACGGTGATGAACATCAGGCGCGGCAGACCGGCACCGGCCAGGCGCGCGGCGGTCACGTAGTCGCGGTTCAGTTCGCCCATCACCGCAGCGCGGGTCAGACGTACATACGAAGGCAGCGAGACCACGGCAATCGCGATCACGGTGTTGATCAGGCCAGGGCCGAGGATGGCGACGATCGCCACAGCCAGCAGCAGCGACGGCAGGGCGAGCATGATGTCCATCAGACGCATGATCGACGGGCCGAGAATCTTCGGGAAGAAACCGGCGAACAGGCCCAGCAGAATGCCCGGGATCAGCGACATCACCACCGACGACAAGCCGATCAGCAGCGACAGGCGCGAACCCTGGATCAGGCGCGAGAGCAGATCGCGACCCAGTTCATCGGTGCCGAGCAGAAATTGTATCTGCCCACCTTCGAGCCAGGCTGGCGGCGTCAGCAGGAAGTCGCGGTATTGCTCGCTCGGATCGTGCGGGGCAACCCACGGCGCGAACAGTGCGCAGAAAATCACCAGCAACATGAACATCAGGCCGGCGACGGCGCCCTTGTTCTTGGAAAACGCTTGCCAGAATTCTTTGTACGGAGACGGGTACAGCAGGCTTTGATCGACGGCCGTGGCGGTCGTGGCTGCTGAGGAAACGGGAGTGGTCATGATCTTGATCTCAGCGCTGATGACGGATGCGTGGGTTGGCGAAGCCGTAGAGGATGTCCACCACGAAGTTCACCACAATCACCAGGCAGGCGATTAGCAGGATGCCGTTTTGCACGACCGGATAGTCCCGGGCGCCGATGGCCTCGATCAGCCATTTGCCGATGCCGGGCCAGGAGAAAATGGTTTCGGTCAAAACCGCGCCGGCCAGCAGTGTGCCGACTTGCAGGCCGACCACGGTCAACACCGGAATCAGTGCGTTACGCAGACCGTGCACGAACACTACACGCGATGGCGACAGACCCTTGGCCTTGGCGGTGCGGATGTAATCCTCGCGCAGCACTTCGAGCATCGACGAACGGGTCATCCGCGCGATCACCGCCAGCGGAATGGTGCCCAGCACGATGGCCGGCAGGATCAGGTGATGCAGGGCGTCGAGGAACGCGCCGACGTCATCGGCCAGCAGCGTGTCGATCAACATGAAACCGGTGCGCGGCTCGATGTCGTAGAGCAGGTCGATCCGCCCGGAAACCGGCGTCCAGCCCAGGCTCACCGAGAAGAACATGATCAGGATCAGGCCCCACCAGAAGATCGGCATCGAATATCCCGCCAGGGAGATGCCCATCACCCCGTGGTCGAACAGGGATCCTCGCTTAAGTGCCGCAATCACCCCGGCCAGAAGGCCCAGAATGCCGGCGAACAGCAGGGCGGCCATGGACAGTTCCAGGGTCGCCGGGAAGAGGGAAGTGAACTCGGTCCAGACGCTGGTGCGCGTACGCAGGGATTCACCGAGGTCGCCTTGAGCCAGTTTGCCGATGTAGTCCAGATACTGGGCATACAGCGGTTTGTTCAGACCTAGGCGTTCCATTGCCTGAGCGTGCATTTCGGGATCGACCCGACGTTCGCCCATCATCACTTCCACGGGGTCGCCGGGGATCATGCGAATCAACGCGAAAGTCAGCAAGGTGATGCCGAAAAACGTGGGGATCAACAACCCCAGTCGGCGGGCAATAAAACTAAACATCTTGTGTGCTACCTCATCAGCCGGTTAGGCGTGTCCGGTCTCCCCTGGTTCAGGGAGACCGGTGTTTTTCTTATCTACTTCACCTGGGTAGTGGCGAAGTTATTCGTGGTGAGCGGGCTTATTTGATAGCCCTCTACGTTGTTGCGCATTGCAGTAAACATGCGGGTGTGGGCCATGCTGATCCACGGTTGATCCTGATTGAACAACACCTGGGCCTGCTCGTAGAGCGCGGCGCGTTCAGCCGGATCGACCTTGGCCCGGGCCTCGTCAATCAGAGCCTGGAACTTCTCGTTGCACCAGCGGGCGTAGTTTTCGCCGTTCTTGGCCGCTTCGCAACTGAGCATAGGCGTCAGGAAGTTATCCGGGTCGCCGTTATCACCCGCCCATCCGGCAGACACCATATCGTGTTCACCGTTCTTGGCGCGTTTAAGCATTTCGCCCCATTCCATCACGCGGATGTCGATCTTGATCCCGACTTTCGCCAGATCCGCCTGCATCATCTGGGCGCCGAGCATCGGATTCGGGTTGGTCGGGCCACCACCGTTACGGGTAAACAGGGTAAACACGGTGCCTTCCGGAACCCCGGCTTCCTTGAGCAGGGCGCGCGCCTTGTCGAGGTCACGTGGCGGATTTTTCAGCTCGGTGTTGTAGCCGAGCAGAGTGTCCGGGTACGGGTTGACCGCGACGGTCGCGTTGCCCTTGCCGAACAGCGCATTGACGTAAGCGGCTTTGTCGAAGGCGATGTCGATCGCCTTACGCACGCGCACATCGCTCATGTATTTGTGCTGGGTGTTCATGGCGATGTACGAAACGGTCATCGCGTTCAGTTCATCAACCTTCAGATTGCTGTCTTTCTTGATGCTCGGGATGTCATCAGGTTTGGGATACAGCGCGATCTGGCACTCGTTGGCCTTGAGCTTTTGCAGGCGCACGTTGTTGTCGGTGGCGATTGCCAGGATCAACGCGTCGGCCGGCGGCTTGCCACGGAAATATTCCGGGTTGGTCTTGAAGCGAACCTGCGCATCCTTGGCGTAGCGCTGGAAGATGAACGGGCCGGTGCCGACAGGCTTGTTGTTGAGGTCGCCGGTCTTGTTGGCCTTGAGCAACTGATCGGCGTACTCGGCGGAGTAGATCGCGGTGAACGGCATGGCCACGTCGGCCAGGAACGGTGCTTCGCGGCGGGTCAGGGTGAACTTGACGGTGTAGTCGTCGACCTTTTCCACGTTCTTGAGCAGTTCCTTGAAGCCCATGCTTTCAAAGTACGGGAAGCCCACGCTCGACAGTTTGTGCCAAGGGTGATTCGGGTCCAGCTGACGCTGGAAGCTCCAAAGCACATCGTCGGCATTCATGTCACGGGTCGGCTTGAAGTATTCGGTGGTGTGGAACTTGACGCCTTTGCGCAGGTGGAACGTGTACGTCAGACCGTCATCGCTGATTTCCCAGGAGTCGGCCAGTGCCGGGACCAATTCGGTGGTGCCAGGCTTGAAGTCGACCAGACGGTTGAAGATCGTTTCAGCCACCGCATCGGCCGTGACTGCAGTCGTGTACTGAACCATGTCGAAGCCTTCCGGACTGGCTTCGGTGCAGACCACCAAGGGTTTGGCCGAGACGCCCAGGGCGACACTCAGCAATGCGGCAGCAACGGCTGCTCGTAGGGGAAGCATTTTCATCAAGAACCCTCTGCAATCGGTTGAAGACAAAAAACCGAACGGCCGACTCATCATGAGTCAGCCGTCGGTTGGCGTTTCTTACAAAATTTTGAACGGGATGGTGGTCACGAGACGGAACTCGTTGATGCTGCCGTCCGACTGGTTTTCGCTGGCGCGGTGAGTGGTGTAGGTCGCGCGAATAGCGGTGGCCTTGAGCGGGCCGCTCTGCACGGCGTACGAAGCACCGATGCCGTATTCATAGTGGCTCTCGCCGTCCTGGCTGCGAACGTCGTAAGCGGTGCCACGGTAGTGAGTACCGTCGATGCCCCAGCCGTGCGCGTTGTAGACGTTGAACTTCAGGCCTGGCACGCCGTATTCAGCCATGTTCAGGCCGTATGCGACCTGGAAGGACTTTTCGTTCGGGCCGTTGAAGTCCGACAGCAGGGAGTTGGCCAGGTAGATGCCGTTGGTTTCGTGCAGGTAGTCGAAGTACTCGTTACCGTTCACTTGCTGGTACGAGAAGGTCAGGCTGTGGGCCTGGTGAGCCAGGCCCAGCGACAGCGAGTAGGTATCGTTGTCGATGTTGCCCATCAACTTTTTGCCTTCGTCGACGGTCTTGTAGTAGTTCAGGCCGGTGGTCAGGCTCAGCACCTGGCTGTCGCCCAGTTCGTGGCTCGCGCCGAAGTAGTACTGGTTCCAGAAGTCTTCAGCCTGGGTGGCGTAGAGGCTGGTGGTCAGGCTCTTCAGCGGCTGGTAGTTCAGGCCGGCGGTGTTGACGTGGTCGGTCTCAGCGCCGTTGTTGGTGTATTCGCTGCGGAACTTCGACAGGCTCTGCTCGGAACGCGGGGAGACGCGGTCGAAAGTGCCCAGGTCGAACGACAGGTTGTCGAACTCGGCGCTGTGGATCGACACACCTTCGAAGCTCGAAGGCAACGGACGGTTGCCGATGACGTCGACGATCGGGCTGCTGAAGTTCTGGCGGCCGGCGGTCAGGGTGGTGTTGGAGATACGTGCTTTCACGTTCGCCAGACCGAGTTTGCTCCACTGGTCGACAGCGTCGCCGTTGGAGTGCGCCAGGGTACGGTTGGAGCCGCCCTTGATGTCTTCGCGGCTGCGATCCAGCGCGATGGCGTTGTACGCCGCCACTTCGGTGCTGAAACCGACGGTGCCTTGGGTGAAGCCCGAGGTGTAGTTCAGGATGGTGCCCTGAACCCAGTTGATCCGGCGCGAACCGGACAGCTCTTCACCGTGACGTTCGTAGCCGAACGTACCGCCACGCTTTTTCTCTTCGTTGGCGTACCAGTTACGGGTGCTGCCCGACAGGCTTTGGCCGTCGATGAAGCCTTTGGCTTCGGACTGCGCGCTGGTGCTCGCCAGTTGGGTCGGAACGAATGCCTGGCTGACGCTTTCGGCATGGGCCCCGGCGGTGATGCTGCTGATGGCCAAAGCCAGTAACGCGGTGCTGCTCAGTTTCATGGGTGAAGCTCCTTTACTTTCTTTTTTTTACCGGTCTTTTTGGGTGAACCGGTTTTTGGTTTAGAACTCATTCACACATCGCAAACGTTTGCAGGAGGCCTGAAAGGCGAATTCCGGCAACACGCTTGCGTGAGGGGGTAGACGGCCCCCTCAGCGTTGCGGCTAATCGGTTGTTTGTTTAATCGATGCTGACACCCGAAAACACGTTACGGCCGAAAGGACTGACTTTGAATCCCTCGACTTTGGCGCTCAACGGCTGGTTGACCGTTGAGTGGGCGACCGGCGTGATCGGCACTTGCTGTTTGAGCAACTGCTGCGCCTGTTTATAAAGCACGGTGCGCTGGTCGCGGTCAGTGACGATCTTGGCCTCTTTAATCAGCTTGTCGTAAGCCGGGTCGCACCACATGGAGTAGTTGTTGCCGCCAATGGCATCGCAGCTGTACAGCGTGCCGAGCCAGTTGTCGGGATCGCCATTGTCGCCAGTCCAGCCGATCAGGCTGACGTCATGCTCGCCGTTTTTGGTGCGCTTGATGTACTCGCCCCATTCGTAGCTGACGATCTTCACTTTCAGGCCGATCTTGGCCCAGTCGGCCTGAAGCATTTCGGCCATCAGTTTGGCGTTCGGGTTATACGGACGCTGAACCGGCATCGCCCACAGGGTGATTTCGGTGCCTTCCTTGACGCCGGCAGCCTTGAGCAGTTCTCGAGCCTTTTCCGGGTTGTAGGCAGCGTCCTTGATGGTTTCGTCATACGACCATTGCGTCGGTGGCATGGCGTTGACCGCCAGTTGACCGGCACCCTGATACACGGCGTTGAGGATGCTTTGCTTGTTCACCGCCATGTCCAGCGCCTGACGCACTTCGAGCTGATCGAACGGCTTGTGGCGCACGTTGTAGGCGATGTAACCGAGGTTGAAACCGGGTTTATCGATCAACTGCAGTTTCGGGTCGTTCTTCAACGCCGGCACGTCGGCAGGGCGCGGATGCAGGGTGACCTGGCATTCGTTGGCCTTGAGCTTCTGTACCCGCACCGATGCATCGGTGTTGATCGCGAAGATCAGATTGTCGAGCTTGACCCGGCTCGGATCCCAGTACTGCTTATTGCCGGTGTAACGGATGTTCGAGTCTTTCTGATAGCTCTTGAACACGAACGGTCCGGTGCCGATCGGCTTCTGGTTGATGTCGCTCGGCTTGCCCTCGGCCAGCAGTTTGTCGGCGTATTCGGCGGACAGAATCGCGGCGAAGCTCATGGCGATGTTCTGCACGAACGCGGCATCGACGCTGTTGAGCGTCATCACCACGGTCATCGGCCCGGTCTTCTCGACCTTGGCGATGTTCTTGTTCAGGCTCATCCCGTTGAAATACGGGAACTCGGTCGGATAAGCCTTACGGAATGGCTGTTGCGGATCGAGCATGCGGTTGAAGGTAAACAGCACGTCGTCGGCGTTGAAATCTCGCGTGGGTTTGAAGTAAGGCGTTGTATGAAATTTCACGCCTTCACGCAGGTGGAACGTGTACTTGAGCCCGTCCTCGGAAATATCCCAGCGAGTGGCCAGACCCGGGACGACATTGGTCGCGCCTTTTTCGAACTCGACCAGACGGTTGTAGATCGGTTCGGCCGCGTCATTATCGGTGGCTGTCGTGTATTGAGCCGTGTCGAAGCCCGCCGGGCTGCCTTCGGAACAAAACACCAGGCTCTTGCTGGCGGCGTGGCCGGTGGATGCGACAGCCAGCAGGCCGGCGCTCAACAGTGCGGAGAAAACCAAGGAATGGCGCATGACGCTCCCTCTTTTTTTTAGTGTTATCCAATCCGCCGACATCCCATCGTGGGACGCAGGGCGGCATCGGGTTCAATCCAGTGCATCGGCAAACCGACAGCCCACGCGCAAACTGGTCAGATCCCGACGGTAGGGGCCGTGGGTCTGGCAGTAAATGCGTAGAGTCCTAAAGACTCGTAGGAAATGGCAACACGACCTACGCCTTCGCCTTATCGAATAAGGAGAATCGGCTGTAAGTAAATTCCTAGTCGTTCGGTAGATAAAGCAGCGGCGACGACATAAACGTCGCCGCTGCAAGACCTTACTTGCTGACGCTTACGCCGTAGAAGGAGTTCAGGCCGAATGGGCTGATCTTGAAATCCTGCACGTTGGCGCGCATGGGTTGGAACACCGTCGAGTGAGCGATAGGTGTCATCGGCACCGCGTCTTTGAGAACGTGTTGTGCCTCTTTGTACAGTTCGGTGCGCTTGCCCTGGTCGGTCGTGCGCTTGGCTTCTTTCACGAGGCCGTCGAACTTCTTGTCACACCATTTGGAGAAGTTGTTGCCACTCAGGGAGTCGCAACCAAACAGCACGTTGAGCCAGTTGTCCGGATCACCGTTGTCACCGCTCCAGCCAATGATCATGGCCTGGTTCTCGCCACCTTTGGAGCGCTTGATGTACTCGCCCCATTCGTAGCTCTGGATCTTCACGTTCAGACCGATCTTCTTCCAGTCGGACTGGAGCATTTCGGCCATCAGCTTGGCGTTCGGGTTATACGGACGCTGAACCGGCATCGCCCAGAGGACGATCTCGGTACCTTCCTTGACGCCGGCTTCCTTGAGCAGCTCTTTGGCTTTCTCAGGGCCGTACTTGGCGTCCTTGATGGTGGTGTCGTAAGACCACTGGGTCGGCGGCATGGCGTTGACGGCCAACTGGCCCGCGCCCTGGTAAACCGAATCAATGATCTGTGGCTTGTTGACAGCCATGTCCAGTGCCTGACGGACTTTCAGGTTGGCCAGCGGGTTCGGCTCGTTGCTGCCCTTGACCTTGTCCATCACGTTGTAGGCGATGTAGCCGAGGTTGAAACCGGCCTGGTCAGGCATCTTCAGGTTTTTATCTTCTTTGAGCGCTTTCAGGTCGGCCGGACGCGGGAAGAGGGTGACCTGGCATTCGTTCTTTTTCAGCTTCTGGATACGCACCGACGGGTCGGTGGTGATGGCGAAGATCAGGTTATCGATCTTGACGTCTTCAGGCTTCCAGTAGTCCTTGTTGCCGGTGTAACGGATGTTCGAGTCTTTCTGATAGCTCTTGAACACGAACGGACCGGTGCCGATCGGTTTCTGGTTGATATCGGCGGCCTTGCCATCCTTGAGCAGCTGGGCAGCGTACTCGGCGGACTGGATCGAGGCGAAGCTCATGGCCATGTTCTGAATGAACGCGGCGTCGACATCTTTCAGGGTGAACTTGACCGTGTGATCGTCGACTTTATCGATCTTGGTGATGTTGGTGTCCATCCCCATGTCGGTGAAGTATGGGAATTCGGTCGGGTACGCCTTACGGAACGGGTCATCCTTGTTAATCATGCGATTAAAGGTGAACAGCACGTCGTCGGCGTTGAATTCGCGAGTCGGCTTGAAGTACGGGGTGGTGTGGAACTTGACGCCTTCGCGCAGGTGGAAGGTGTAGTTCAGGCCGTCTTCAGTAATGTCCCACTTGGTTGCCAGACCAGGAATCACGGCAGTGCCGCCGCGCTCGAACTGGGTCAGGCGGTTGAACATGGTTTCTGCAGAGGCGTCGAAGTCGGTTCCGGTGGTGTACTGGCCTGGATCGAATCCGGCAGGGCTCCCTTCGGAGCAGAACACCAGGTTAGTCGCAGCGGATGCGAATGGTGCGGAGGCTAATAAGCCTGCGCCGACTAAAAACGGAATGACCGCGTGTTTAAGCATGTTGGCCTCATGATTTGTTGTCATTTTTTAGTAGTGAGGTACGACCTCGTGAGTCGTGCCTGCGGATACTTATGCAGGCGCCGTACCCATTGCAAGTTCCAGAGCCGTCGCAAGCTTCAAACGGTGGCACGGGCGTACCTTAATGTCGCATCTGTGTAAGTTTTGACGCATTTGACCGTTTGCGAGTGGTTTTTGCGGTGCAAGTGACGCCCTTTTCTGGTGCGTGTTTTTTGGCTTTTGCGCTGAGGTGGGGCTGGGTGTTACTTATTTATACCTGTCTGGCTTCGGAGGTTTTTGTGGTTTTGCTGACTCTGGATTAACAGCTTTTTGGGTTAGGGCGTGTTTAAGGTGCGCATTTGTTGATCGTTCTGGGAGTGGGTTGTGCCGGGTGCAACCTCTGGTTCGTTTGGTAGCACTTTTGGGTGAAGATCCGTTGCTTCGGGTGTGGTGGCTGGCGGTTTCGCCCTGACGGTCGAGTCCCTTTGGCGGTCGCCGGAATGCCGGCCCCGAATGAACACCTCTACTCAGTCTTCCGAAGGGGCGGGTGAATCAAAATCAAGAGCTGCAGGCGAGCTGACGGCCTGTTGAGTGGTGAAGAGCCAAAGTGCGGTGTAGCGCCAACCCATGTGGGGGCTGGTTTGCCAGCGAGGGCGGCCTGACAGCCGCCCGCTCTTTTTCTGGCGTACTGATCGTTCCCACGCTCCGCGTGGGAATGCAGCCAGGGACGCTCCGTGTTCCGTGTTCCGAGTTTTGAATGTTTAAATCCGTTTCAAAATCAGGAACCTTTCCCACGATGTTTTCAGGTTGTCCGTCGGACGTGGGCTCTCTAGTCTGGGCTTGTCGCTGGAAGCTCAGCGATCGGGTGTGAGAGCCCGTTGAGGTTTTCAATCCAATGCCACTAGCTTCATAATCGCCGCCAGCTCACTTGGCTGCCGGCAATCTCTATGGCGGCTGTGTGCGGGCGGACTTCGGTTCGGCCGGGTTGATCTCTTACCGGTTTCTCACTCCGCACATAGCTGCCACCACTTCGACGCGTGAGAAACGAGGAGTGATGGCTTTAATCAAGTCCAAGAGATCTACAAAATGACTAAGAAAATCGTCCCCGACCCACCCTTCATCATCACCACCCCTTTAGCCGAAAAGACCCGCGCCGAAGAAGTCATCAAAGATTGCGAAGCCACCAAGCGCGCCCTCGATTTCTATCTCAATCCGCCACCCTCGAACCCACGCCAACCGAGCACGATGTTCTTGGTTCATTCACACATCGACACTGAAAGCCTGTTGGCCCATGCCTGTGAGTCGCTGGCGTCGGCGAATGTCATGGCCAGTGATTTTGCCGCGCAATTGAATGCGCCGCAGCGCAACACGGCGCTGGCCATTCAGCAGATTGTCATGTTGGCGGAGCTGGCCGTGAACCGGGCGCTGGATCGGGTTGATCCGCAACACTGACTCGCGGGTTATCGTGCTTCGCGAGCCCGGTCACCGCAAATCCCGGGCACAAAAAAACCGGCGACCCTCCACGGGGCGCCGGTTTTTTATTCAGCCTTATTGCATCAACACTTCAATCGAGCCATCCGCCGTCATGCTGACCTGGCTGGTGCCAGCCTCAACTTCAGGCGTGACCGGTGCCGAATCCATGGCCGCCGCTTTCATCATCATCGGTGCGCGCCGGTACGGTTGTGGGAAACCGTTGGCGTTGAGGTTCAGGTTGACGATTTTGTAGCCCTTGCCACCGAGGGCGTCAGTGGTGAGTTGCGCGCGGGCCTTGAAGGCGGTGACGGCTTCTTTCAGCAATTTATCTTCGCTGGCCTTGCGTGTCGGGTCGGCGATGGCGAAGTCCATGCCGCCCATTTTCAGGTCGGTCAGCAGTTCGCCAGTGAGTTTGGACAGGGCGGCGAAATCGGCGCTTTCCAGGCGCAGTTCGGCGCGTTCGCGCCAACCGGTGATTTTCTGACCCTTGGTGTCGTAGATCGGATAGCTGTTGCGGCTGCCCTGGCGCAAGGTGATGTCTTTGACTTGCTTGGCCTGGGCCAGCGCCTTGTTCATGGTGGTGCTGATGTCGGCGGCGAGTTTGGTCGGATCGCTGTTCTGTTCTTCGGTGTAGAGCGTGACGATCATCAGGTCGCGTGCCACTTCCTGGCTGACTTCGGCGCGCAGTGAAATCTGGTTGTAATGCAGTTCATCGGCGGCCAGGGCGGGCAGACTGGCGACGCTGCCGATCGTCAGGGCGAGAAGGGCGGCGCGGCGGCGAAATGTGTGCATGAAAACTCCTTGAGGGGGGACGCAGCGGATCAATCCGAGACCTGCGTGAATCTATAAGACTGGGTGTGGCAGCTGCAAGTTTCAAGCTGCAAGCTTCCAGCTGAAGAAGCAACAGGCTTCTGCTTCTGTTTTTACCTAAAGCTTGCAGCTTGCAGCTCAAAACTGCCGTAGGCCACCTGTGGTCGTTTGCCGCACATTCGCCTCTCCCGGCCGCACGTTGGTTATACTCCGTGCGATCCGCCTGGAGCGCTCATCAGGAGAGCTCATGCTCGCCCCCGTTCAACTCACATCCGCCACACGCCAGAACCTCTGGCGGCTGACGTTTATCCGCACGCTGGTGCTTGCCGCTCAGGCCGGTTCGGTCGGGCTGGCCTACTGGCTCCAGTTGTTGCCGTTGCCGTGGGTGCAACTGGCGATGACCCTTGGCTGTTCAATTCTGCTCTGCGTATTCACCGCCGTGCGGTTGCGCACGTCATGGCCGGTGACCGAACTGGAATATGCCCTGCAACTGGCTTGCGATCTGTTTATCCACAGCGCCTTGTTGTATTTCTCCGGCGGTTCGACCAATCCGTTCGTTTCTTATTATCTGGTGCCGCTGACCATCGCGGCAGTGACGTTGCCGTGGCGTTATTCGGTGATTTTGTCCGGCATCGCGTTGGCGCTCTATACCCTGCTGCTGGCAAGGTTCTATCCGTTTCCGCTGGAAAATTTCCCGATCGCCCGCGAGAACTTGCAGATCTACGGCATGTGGTTGAGTTTTGCCCTTGCCGCTGCGGTCATTACCTTTTTTGCCGCGCGCATGGCGGAAGAGCTTCGCCGTCAGGAAGAACTGCGGGCGATTCGCCGCGAAGAAGGCCTGCGCGATCAGCAATTGCTCGCCGTGGCCACTCAGGCCGCCGGTGCAGCCCATGAATTGGGCACGCCGCTGGCGACCATGAGTGTGTTGCTCAATGAGATGCAGCAGGATCATCCCGACCCGCTCTTGCAGGACGATCTCAAGGTGCTGCAGGATCAGGTCAAACTGTGCAAGCAAACGTTGCAGCAACTGGTGCGCGCCGCCGAGGCCAACCGCCGCCTGGCGGTAGAAATGCAGGATGTCACCGACTGGCTCGATGAAGCCCTGAACCGCTGGCATTTGATGCGTCCGGAAGCCAGTTATCGCTTCCAGCGGCTGGGTCAGGGCACCGTACCGCGCATGGCGCCGCCGCCGGACTTGACGCAGGCGCTGCTCAATCTGTTGAACAATGCCGCCGATGCCTGCCCGGAAAACCTGCAGGTAACCCTCGACTGGGACGCCGAAAACCTGACCATCAGCATTCGCGACCACGGTGCCGGTGTGCCGCTGGCGATTGCCGAGCAGATCGGCAAACCGTTTTTTACCACCAAGGGCAAAGGTTTCGGCCTGGGCCTGTTTTTGAGCAAGGCCAGCGTGACTCGCGCCGGCGGCTCAGTGAAACTCTATAGTCATGAGGAAGGCGGTACGCTCACCGAGCTGCGCCTGCCCCGTGCCGCCCGAGGAGACCAACATGAGTGACGAAATTCAAGTCGAAGGCGAAGAACTGCCGCATTTGCTGCTGGTTGACGACGACGCGACGTTTACCCGCGTGATGGCGCGCGCCATGGCCCGCCGTGGTTTCCGCGTCAGCACCGCCGGTTCTGCTGAAGAAGGGCTGGTGATTGCCCAGGCCGATCTGCCGGACTATGCCGCGCTGGATCTGAAAATGGACGGCGACTCTGGCTTGGTGCTGCTGCCCAAGCTGCTGGAACTGGATCCGGAAATGCGCGTGGTGATCCTCACCGGTTATTCGAGCATTGCCACGGCTGTCGAAGCGATCAAGCGCGGCGCCTGCAATTACCTGTGCAAACCGGCGGACGCCGACGACGTACTGGCGGCGCTGTTGTCCGAGCACGCCGACCTCGACAGTCTGGTCCCGGAAAACCCGATGTCGGTCGACCGTTTGCAGTGGGAACACATCCAGCGCGTGCTGACCGAGCACGAAGGCAACATCTCCGCCACGGCCCGCGCCTTGGGCATGCATCGGCGCACCTTGCAGCGCAAGTTGCAGAAGCGTCCGGTTCGTCGCTGAACCTGCGCTGAACAACGATCGCCGGCCCTCGCGATAACGCGCGCCGATCAACTATGATCGGTGCGTGTCTGTTCTTATCTTTATCGAGCCTTATTCATGAATCAGAACGCTGAATATTCCGCGGTCAACGATGCTGTGCGCGGGCAGTTCTTTCGCAAGGTGTGGGCGATGGTCACGCCTTACTGGCGCAGCGAAGAGAAGGGCAAGGCCTGGACGTTGTTGATCGCCGTGATTGCGCTTTCGCTGTTTAGCGTGGCGATTTCGGTGTGGATCAACAGTTGGTACAAAGACTTTTACAACGCCCTGCAAAAGAAAGACGAGGCGGCGTTCTGGCAATTGATTCTGTATTTTTGCGGCATCGCGGCCGTGGCGATCCTCGGCGCGGTGTATCGCCTGTACCTGACGCAAATGCTGACCATCCGCTGGCGGGCCTGGCTGACCGAGAAACACTTTGCCCGTTGGCTCGCCCACAAGAATTACTACCAGTTGGAGCAGGGTGGTTACACGGATAACCCTGACCAGCGGATCTCCGAAGACCTCAACACCTTCACCGCCAACACCCTGAGCCTGGGGCTCGGGCTGATCCGTACCGTGGTCAGTCTGGTGTCGTTCTCGATCATTTTGTGGGGCGTGTCGGGCAGCATCGAGGTGTTCGGCTTCACCATTCCCGGCTACATGTTCTGGTGCGCGCTGGTGTATGCGGCGGTCGGCAGCTGGCTGACGCACTTGATCGGCCGGCGCCTGATCGGCCTGAACAATCAACAGCAACGCTTCGAAGCTGACCTGCGTTTTTCCATGGTGCGGGTGCGCGAGAACGCCGAAAGCATTGCGTTGTACAACGGCGAGCCGAACGAAAATCGCCGTTTGAGCAGCCGCTTCGGCCTCGTCTGGCACAACTTCTGGGACATCATGCGCGTGTCCAAGCGCCTGACGTTCTTCACCTCGGGTTACGGCCAGATCGCGATCATTTTCCCCTTCATTGTGGCGGCACCGCGTTACTTTGCCGGCAAGATCGAACTGGGTGAGCTGATGCAAATCAACTCGGCCTTCGGCAACGTGCAGGAAAATTTCAGCTGGTTCATCAGCGCGTACTCGGAACTGGCTGCGTGGCGTGCCACTTGCGATCGTCTGTTGAGCTTCCGCCAGGCCATGACCGACAACGAAGAACGCGCGCCGGCCATCGACGTGCAGAATCAGGGCGACGAATTGAAGGTGCAGAACCTCGGCCTGGATCTCGCTGACGGTCGCCATCTGCTCACTCATGCCGACATGACCGTCGAGGCGGGCGAGCGCGTGATGCTCAGCGGCCGTTCCGGCAGCGGCAAGTCGACGCTGTTGCGGGCAATGGGGCATTTGTGGCCGGCGGGGCACGGTTCGATCCGCTTGCCATCGGCGCGTTACTTGTTCCTGCCGCAAAAACCGTATCTGCCGATCGGTACCTTGCGTGAGGCGTTGAGTTATCCACAACCGGGCGACACCTACGCCCGCGAACGTTATGCACAGGTGCTGGAAACCTGCCGCTTGCCGCATCTGGTCTCGCGCCTCGATGAAGCCAATCACTGGCAGCGCATGTTGTCGCCGGGTGAGCAGCAACGTCTGGCCTTCGCCCGCGCACTGCTGTTCGCACCGCAATGGCTGTACATGGATGAAGCGACGTCGGCGATGGATGAAGAGGATGAAGCGACGCTGTATCAGGCGCTGATCGACGAGTTGCCGGGCCTGAGCATTGTCAGCGTCGGCCACCGCAGCAGCCTCAAGCGTTTTCATCCACGGCATGTGCGTATTGATAACGGCCATCTGGTGGATCAAACCATCACCGCCTGATCAGCACTTAATACCTGTGGGAGCGGGCTTGCCAGCGAAGGCGTCGGGTCAGTCAAAATCTTTGTTGAAGGATAGGCCTCATCGCTGGCAAGCCAGCTCCCACAGGATTTGCGATGTGAACGGAAAGTGATCGTACAACCGGCTTGAGCTATGATGCCCACCAAGCCGAATTTTCGAGACAAGATGCAGACCATGGAAAACCTGATGGACACCCCGCGCCTCCCTCGCAAGCGTCGCAGCCTGGCACAGGAACTGGTGACGGTGCTGTCTGAACAGATCCGCGACGGACTGCTCAAGCGCGGCGATAAACTGCCCACCGAGTCGGCGATCATGGAGGCCCATGGCGTCAGCCGCACCGTGGTGCGGGAGGCGATTTCCCGTCTGCAGGCTGCCGGGCAAGTTGAAACCCGCCACGGTATCGGCACCTTCGTGCTCGACACGCCGAGCCCGAGCGGTTTCCGTATCGACCCGGCCACGGTAGTCACTCTGCGTGATGTGCTGGCGATTCTCGAATTGCGCATCAGCCTCGAAGTGGAATCCGCCGGCCTCGCCGCGCAACGCCGCAGCGCCGAACAACTGGCCGCCATGCGCGCCGCCCTTGACGCCTTGAACGAAAGCGCGGCCCACGCCAGTGACGCCGTGGCCTCGGACTTCGCCTTCCACCTGGAAATTGCCCTGTCCACCGGCAACCGCTATTTCACCGACATCATGACCCACCTGGGCACCAGCATCATTCCGCGTACCCGTCTGAACTCGGCGCGCCTCGCTCACGATGACCAGCAACACTACATGGGTCGCCTGAGCCGCGAGCACGAAGAAATCTACGACGCCATCGCCCGCCAGGATTCCGATGCCGCGCGCGCAGCCATGCGCCTGCACCTGACCAACAGCCGCGAAAGGCTGCGCCAGGCTCATGAAGAGGCGCAGGCGCAACGTTGACGGTTTATTCCTGGAGTTGGATTTTCAGTTCCTGTGAAACAACAGGACTGTTGCCAGGGTTGGTAAGTGTGTAACGGAGCTTGGCGCTGGCACCTGGCGTCAATCCCTTCTCGAAGACATCCTTCGGAACCTTGAAATTGAGTGTGCCGGGTACTTGGACAACAACTGTCGAGCCTTGCCATTCGTTGCCTGTCGAAGTTTTCACAGATAAATCGACTGTCGCGCCGGTAACGGCGGACGGCATCACCATCACTTGAGCGTGTGCCGGGCCTTCGAGCTGCCCTACATGCAAGACGTTATCTAGCGCTTCTTGCAAGATCGGTGCGGGCAAAATAGTTTGGGTAGCGCTCATGATTTGCATCCTTTCGATGACGGACCAGGCCTTTTAAAGACGGTCGAGCTACAACCTCGCGTTGACGGAGCAGGCCTGTTACCTCCTTTGCCAATTTGACTTGAACGGTCTGGGCTTCCACACCTGTAAAAACTACCAGTCTCGACGAGCGGTCGAGCTTAGGTTCAGGTGTCGAAGACAAGCAGATGTCCGCTGTGTTTAAGCGGTGATGTGCAATTTGACGGGCAGCGAGCACGGCTCCAGGCTGGATTCATCCTGGAACTTGTAGCGCAGAATGATGGGCCTGTTCAGGTAGTGTTCCAACACTGCTTGAGGGATGCGCAATTCGATGTTCGTGCGCTTCAGCGCATCGTCGGTGGCATCGTCCCAGACGCCGGTTTCTTCTTCGGCACCAGTCCAGTCAGGATTTTGCGGGTCTTCGCCGAGGATCGGATAGACGCTCCAGTTCGCCGGGATATCGTTCGAATCCGGTACCTGGACGAGCAAAGCTTCGGTCAATGCCGATAACGACACGCTTGCCTGGTCGGTGGGGTGATCGGGGAATTGAGCAAGAATCGGCTGGGCAAAGGTCATGATGAATCGCTCTCCTTGAATGACTCCACCACGATCCGTCGTGGCAGTTGTCGCACCTTACCCTGACTCAATCGTGGCGGGGTGACATCGAACCTTGACCGGATATGTCAACGCCAAGCATTGAAATTCCCGCTCATCTGATCCCCCGCAATGGTTTCTGAGCCGTGCCTTTCAGGGTGATGCACGAGTTCTCATGCCCACAAAAAAGCTTTTTGTCCGACAAAAAATCGCACCCAACGATGAAATGCAGTTGACGGTTATATTTTAAGTTGTACGATGACCTACAACCTCAGCCGAGACGCTGAACGATTCAATCACAAAAAACGTTGCTACCAGGGTGTTCGAATAATGAATCCACAAGAACTGAAGTCCATCCTCTCTGCCGGTCTGCTGTCGTTCCCGGTAACCGATTTCAATGCCCAGGGCGATTTCAATCGCGCTGGCTACATCAAGCGCCTTGAGTGGCTGGCCCCTTACGGCGCCTCGGCGCTGTTCGCTGCCGGCGGCACCGGTGAGTTTTTCTCCCTCGCTGCCAGCGAATACTCGGAAATCATCAAGACTGCCGTCGACACCTGTGAAACCAGCGTGCCAATTCTCGCCGGCGTCGGTGGTTCGACCCGCCAGGCCATCGAATACGCTCAGGAAGCCGAGCGTCTGGGCGCTAAAGGCCTGTTGCTGCTGCCGCATTACCTGACCGAAGCCAGCCAGGACGGCGTTGCCGCCCACGTTGAAGCCGTGTGTAAATCAGTGAAGATCGGCGTGGTTGTCTACAACCGTAACGTCTGCCGCCTGACCGCGCCGCTGCTGGAACGTCTGGCCGAGCGCTGCCCGAACCTGATCGGTTACAAAGACGGTCTGGGCGATATCGAACTGATGGTGTCGATCCGTCGTCGCCTGGGCGATCGCTTCAGCTACCTGGGCGGCTTGCCGACCGCTGAAGTCTACGCCGCTGCCTACAAGGCGCTGGGCGTACCGGTTTACTCGTCGGCGGTGTTCAACTTCATCCCGAAAACCGCGATGGATTTCTACCACGCCATTGCCCGCGAAGATCACGCCACCGTCGGCAAGATCATCGACGATTTCTTCCTGCCGTATCTGGACATCCGTAATCGCAAGGCCGGTTACGCCGTGAGCATCGTCAAGGCAGGTGCAAAAATCGCCGGCTACGACGCAGGCCCAGTGCGTGCGCCGCTGACCGATCTGACCGGCGAAGAGTACGAAATGCTCGCCGCGCTGATCGACAAGCAAGGCGCTCAGTAACAAGTCAATAAACAAGGCCGCTGAGTAATCAGCGGCCTTTTGCGTGAAGTTTCCAGTTTCGAGGGCATGCCCGTGGCAGATGCAAAGCGTTACGACAACTACATCAACGGTGAATGGATCGCCGGTTCCGATTACTCGGCCAACATTAACCCGTCGGAATTGAGCGACACCATCGGCGACTACGCCAAGGCTGATCTGACTCAAGTCAACGCCGCTATCGACGCCGCGCGCGCTGCGTTTCCGGCCTGGTCGACGTCGGGCATTCAGGCCCGTCACGATTCGCTGGACAAAGTCGGTACAGAAATCCTCGCTCGTCGCGAAGAACTCGGCACCCTGCTGGCCCGTGAAGAGGGCAAGACCCTGCCGGAAGCCATCGGTGAAGTGACCCGCGCCGGCAACATTTTCAAATTCTTCGCCGGTGAATGCCTGCGTCTGTCCGGCGACTACGTGCCGTCGGTGCGCCCGGGTGTCAACGTCGAAGTAACCCGCGAAGCCCTCGGTGTGGTGGGCCTGATCACCCCGTGGAACTTCCCGATTGCCATCCCGTCGTGGAAAATCGCCCCGGCCCTGGCCTACGGCAACTGCGTGGTGCTGAAGCCTGCGGATCTGGTGCCGGGTTGCGCCTGGGCGCTGGCTGAAATCATCTCCCGTGCCGGTTTCCCGGCCGGTGTGTTCAACCTGGTGATGGGCAGCGGTCGCGTAGTTGGCGAGGCGCTGGTCAACAGCCCGAAAGTCGACGGCATCAGCTTCACCGGTTCCGTGGGCGTGGGCCGCCAGATCGCGGTCAACTGCGTGTCGCGTCAGGCCAAGGTTCAGTTGGAAATGGGCGGCAAGAACCCGCAGATCATTCTCGACGACGCCGACCTCAAGCAAGCCGTCGAACTGGCCGTACAGAGTGCGTTCTACTCCACTGGCCAGCGTTGCACCGCGTCGAGCCGTTTGATCGTGACCGCAGGCATCCACGACAAATTCGTCGACGCCATGGCCGAGCGCATGAAGTCGATCAAGGTCGGCCACGCGCTGAAGGCAGGCACCGACATCGGGCCGGTGGTTTCGCAAGCGCAGCTCGAACAGGACATGAAATACATCGACATCGGCCAGTCCGAAGGTGCGCGTCTGGTCAGCGGCGGTGGTCTGGTGACCTGCGACACCGAAGGTTACTTCCTCGCGCCGACGCTGTTTGCCGACAGCGAAGCGTCGATGCGCATCAGCCGCGAAGAGATCTTCGGCCCGGTGGCCAACGTGGTTCGCGTGGCGGACTACGAGGCGGCGCTGGCCATGGCCAACGACACCGAATTCGGTCTGTCGGCGGGCATTGCTACCACGTCGCTTAAGTATGCCAACCACTTCAAGCGCCACTCCCAGGCCGGGATGGTGATGGTCAACCTGCCGACCGCCGGCGTGGATTACCACGTTCCGTTTGGTGGCCGTAAAGGTTCGTCCTACGGATCGCGCGAGCAGGGCCGCTATGCGCAAGAGTTCTACACCGTCGTAAAAACCGCCTACATCGGTTCGTAAAAAACAAGCGCCACGGTGGTGGCGCTGCAACACCCCGTGTGTAGGAGCTGCCGCAGGCTGCGATCTTTTGATTTTGTTTTTGAAGATCAGGATCAAAAGATCGCAGCGTTGGGCTGCTCCTACACCACAAGACAGACCAAAGAAGATTCACCCGCGCATAAAAATAATTTGTGGGAGTACCTCTACATGCAATCGTCCAAGCCGACGCACGTCCGCTATTTGATCTTGCTCATGCTGTTTCTGGTGACCACGATCAACTACGCTGACCGTGCCACTATCGCAATCGCCGGCTCCAGCCTGCAAAAAGACCTCGGTATCGACGCGGTCACCCTTGGTTATATCTTTTCTGCATTCGGTTGGGCCTACGTGGCCGGCCAGATTCCTGGCGGCTGGCTGCTCGACCGTTTCGGCTCGAAGAAAGTGTATGCCCTGAGCATTTTCACCTGGTCGCTGTTCACCGTGCTGCAAGGCTTTGTCGGTGAGTTCGGCATGTCCACGGCCATCGTGGCGCTGTTCATGCTGCGCTTTCTGGTGGGCCTGGCCGAAGCGCCATCCTTCCCCGGTAACGCACGCATCGTGGCCGCCTGGTTCCCGACCGCTGAACGCGGCACCGCCTCGGCGATCTTCAACTCGGCGCAGTATTTTGCGACCGTGCTGTTTGCGCCGCTGATGGGCTGGATCGTCTACTCGTTCGGCTGGGAACACGTGTTCATCGTCATGGGTATCCTCGGGATCATCTTCTCGCTGGTGTGGTTGAAGGTTATCTACAGCCCACGCGAACACCCAAGTATCAACGAGGCAGAGTTCAAGCACATCGCCGACAACGGCGGCATGGTCGACATGGATCAAAAGGGCAAAAAGTCCGACGGTCCGAAGTGGGATTACATCCGTCAGTTGCTGACCAATCGCATGATGCTTGGCGTATATCTGGGCCAGTACTGCATCAACGGCATCACTTACTTCTTCCTGACCTGGTTTCCGGTGTACTTGGTGCAGGAACGCGGCATGACCATCCTCAAGGCGGGTTTCATCGCTTCGTTGCCGGCCATCTGCGGTTTCATCGGCGGCGTGCTCGGCGGCGTGATTTCCGACTACCTGCTGCGCAAGGGCCACTCCCTGACCTTCGCTCGCAAGGCGCCGATCATCGCTGGTCTGCTGGTCTCCAGCAGCATCGTGGCGTGCAACTACGTGGACGTTGAATGGATGGTGGTCGGCTTCATGGCCCTGGCCTTCTTCGGCAAAGGCGTTGGCGCACTGGGCTGGGCGGTCGTGTCCGACACCTCGCCGAAGCAGATCGCCGGTCTGAGTGGTGGCTTGTTCAACACCTTCGGTAACATCGCGTCGATTACCACACCAATCGTCATCGGTTACATCATCAGCTCCACCGGCTCGTTCAAGTGGGCGCTGGTGTTTGTCGGTTGCAACGCGCTGGTTGCGGTGTTCAGCTACCTGGTGATCGTCGGCCCGATCAAGCGTGTGGTACTCAAAGAGCCGCCAAGCGCTGGCGGTACTGAAGCCACCGGTAAATTGTCTCAAGCGCATTCCTGAGGAGCGGCGTCATGCAGTTGATTGAACATTCCGACTCGCCGCGCTACATCCGCCTGCACGAGCGGGACAACGTAGTGATTGTGGTCAACGACCAAGGCGTGCCTGCGGGCACTGAATTCGCTGATGGCCTGGTGACTGTGGACTTCGTGCCACAGAGCCACAAAGTCACGCTGGAAGACATTCCCGTGGGTGGCCAGGTCATTCGTTACGGCCAGACCATCGGTTATGCCTTGCAGCCGATTCCCCGTGGCAGTTGGGTCAAGGAAGATCAACTGCGCATGCCGACCGCGCCGCCGCTCGACAGCCTGCCGCTGTCCACCGAAGTGCCGCAGGCCGAAGCGCCGCTGGAAGGCTTCACCTTCGAGGGTTATCGCAACGCCGACGGTACTGTCGGCACGCGTAACATTCTGGGGATCACCACCACGGTGCAGTGCGTCACCGGGGTGCTGGATCATGCGGTCAAGCGCATCAAGGATGAGTTGCTGCCCAAGTATCCGCACGTCGATGACGTGGTGGCGCTGACTCACAGTTACGGCTGCGGCGTGGCGATCACCGCCACCGACGCGTACATCCCGATCCGCACCGTGCGCAATCTGGCGCGCAACCCGAACCTGGGTGGCGAAGCCTTGGTCATCAGCCTGGGCTGCGAGAAATTGCAGGCCGGGCAGGTGATGCACGAGGACGATGCGTCGGTGGATCTCAGCGATCCTTGGCTGTACCGCTTGCAGGACTCCAGCCACGGTTTCACCGAAATGATCGAGCAGATCATGCAACTGGCTGAAGTCCGCTTGAAGAAACTCGACCAGCGCCGCCGGGAAACTGTGCCGGCGTCCGAGTTGATCCTCGGCATGCAGTGCGGCGGCAGCGATGCGTTTTCCGGCATCACCGCCAACCCGGCGCTGGGCTACGCTTCCGATTTGCTGCTGCGTGCCGGCGCGACGGTGATGTTTTCCGAAGTCACCGAAGTGCGCGACGCCATTTACCTGCTGACTTCCCGGGCACAAACCGAGACCGTCGCCAAGGAACTGGTGCGCGAAATGGATTGGTACGACCGTTACCTGGCCAAGGGCGAAGCGGATCGCAGCGCCAACACTACGCCGGGCAACAAGAAGGGCGGGCTGTCGAACATTGTCGAAAAATCGTTGGGCTCGATCGTCAAATCCGGCAGCAGCGCCATCACTGGCGTGCTTGGCCCGGGTGAGCGCGTCAAGCAGAAGGGCCTGATCTTCTGCGCGACGCCGGCCAGTGACTTTGTCTGCGGCACCTTACAACTGGCGGCGGGGATGAATCTGCACGTATTTACCACGGGTCGCGGCACGCCATACGGCCTGGCGATGGCGCCAGTGGTGAAGGTGTCGACCCGTACCGAACTGGCGCAGCGCTGGCCAGATCTGATCGATATCGATGCCGGGCGGATCGCGACCGGGCGCGCTTCTATCGAGGAGTTGGGCTGGGAGTTGTTCCACTACTACCTGGATGTGGCGAGCGGTAAGCAGCAAACGTGGGCTGAAAAGCACAAGTTGTATAACGACATCACGTTGTTCAATCCGGCGCCGATCACGTAGGACCGAGTTGCCTGGTTCGCGAGCAGGCTCGCTCCTACAGGGTGCTTCTTTTGTTGCACATATTGTGTGAACACTGAAGATCACTGTAGGAGCGAGCCCGCTCGCGAAAGCGGTCTGAAAGACGCCGGAGGACTTGTGGCTTATCATTAGCCCCCTAATGACGCTCACCAAAGGTTCACCCCGGCATGCTGGCAATATTCCTCGAAACCTTGAACATCACCGCGCCGGTGTTTGCCATGCTGTTTCTCGGTGTGCTGCTCAAGCGCATCAACTGGATCAACGATAACTTCATCCACACCGCATCGTCCCTGGTGTTCAACGTCACCATGCCGGCGCTGCTGTTTCTGGGCATCCTGCATGCCGACCTGCACGCCGCGCTGCAACCGGCGCTGTTGATCTATTTCTCGATAGCCACCCTGGTGAGCTTTGCGCTGGCCTGGGGCTGGGCGATTTTCAGATGTCCAAAAGTTGATCGCGGCATCTACACCCAAGGTGCGTTTCGCGGCAATAACGGGGTGATCGGCCTGGCGCTGGCAGCGAGCATGTACGGTGATTACGGAATTTCCCTCGGGGCGATTCTCGCGGCATTGGTGATCCTGTTCTACAACACGCTCTCGACCATCGTGCTGGCGGTGTACAGCCCGGTGATCAAGTCTGATCCGTGGAGCATCTGCAAAAGCGTGTTCAGCAATCCGCTGATCATCAGCGTGATTGCGGCGGCGCCGTTTGCTTACTTCAAGATCGGTCTGCCGGGATGGCTGGAAACGTCCGGGCAATATCTGGCGCAAACGACATTGCCGCTGGCGCTGATCTGCATAGGCGGCACCCTGTCGCTGGCCGCGTTGCGCAAGAGCGGCAAGATGGCGCTGAGTTCCAGTCTGGTGAAAATGGTCGGCCTGCCGGTGCTGGCGACGCTTGGCGCGTGGCTGTGGGGCTTTCGCGGGGCGGAGTTGGGGATTCTTTTTCTGTACTTCGGCAGCCCGACGGCGGCCGCCAGTTTCGTCATGGCCCGGGCGGCCGAAGGCAATCATGAGTTGGCGGCGGCGATCATTGTGATCACCACATTGATGGCGGCGATCACCACCAACATCGGGATCTTTTTGTTGCAGTGGGGTGGGTGGATCTAGCCGGAGTGTTGAAGCGCTCTCTCGGGCCTCTTCGCGGGCAAGCCCGCTCCCACAGGTTCGGTGTTGTTAATCAGATTTCATTAACACAGCCAGTCTCTGTGGGAGCGGGCTTGCCCGCGAAGGCGTCCGGTCAGTCACTTGGGTTTCTGATAACTGTCGATCACTTCCTGCGCCGCACGAAACGCATCAATAGCGGCCGGCACACCGGCATACACTGCGCAATGCAGTAGCGCCTCGCGGATTTCTTCCACGGTGCAGCCGTTGTTCAGCGCACCGCGAACATGGCCTTTCAATTCTTGCGGGCATTTGAGCGCGGTCAACGCAGCGAGGGTAATGAGGCTGCGGGTTTTCAGCGACAGACCCTCACGATTCCACACGCCGCCCCACGCATGTTCGTTGACGAAATCCTGCAACGGCTGGGTGAACTCGGTGGCATTACCCAGCGCGCGGTCGACAAACGCATCGCCCATTACCTGACGACGGACTTCAATCCCGGACTGCTTCGGATCGGTCATGGCACATCCCTCTTGTTATGTTGGCGGCGCCAGGCGCGCACTGACGTAAAAAACAGGAACGTCAGCAGCGTCGGCAGGACGTAAAACAGCATCAGCCGTTCGAGCCGACCGGCCAGCGGCATGCCGGTGGTGAACGACACCACATGCAGTCCGTAGGCGAGATACAGGCCGAGCAGCAACAAGCCTTCAGCGCGGGTCACGCGATAGCCTGAATAGAAAATCGGCAGGCATAACAGGGCGACGCCGAGCATCACCGGCAGGTCGAAATCCAGCGCATTGGGCGACACCGACAGCGGCACGGGCGCAATCATCGCGGTAAGGCCGAGCACCCCGAGCAGGTTGAACAGGTTGGCGCCGATCACGTTGCCCACGGCAATGTCGCGCTGGCCGCGCAATGCGGCAATCAGCGAAGTGGCCAATTCCGGCAACGAGGTGCCGATTGCGACGACGGTCAGGCCGATCACCCGTTCCGATAATCCCAGATCGGTTGCCACGGCCACCGCCGCGCCGAGCAGCAGATGCGCGGCGAATGCAAGCATGGCCAGGCCCGCGACGATCATCAGCAGGCTGACCGTCCAGGAAGTCGGTGCCTGCGGATGTTCCGCATGAGGACGCGTCGAGTGTCGTGACTGGCGCAGCAACAAGCCGAGGTACAGCGCGAGCGCCGCCAGCAACAGCGCACCGTCGAAGCGCCCGAATTCTTCATTTCCTGCCAGTACGAACACCAGCAGACTGGCGCCGATCATCAGCGGAATGTCCAGACGTACCAATTGCCGCGAGACCCGCAGCGGAATGATCAACGCCGACAGGCCGAGGGTGACGAGGATGTTGAAAATGCTGCTGCCGATCACGCTACCGACGGCGATATCGGGCGTGTGCGCCTGGGCGGCTTGGAGGCTGACGGCCATTTGCGGCGCGCTGCTGCCGAAGGCGACGATGGTCAGGCCGATGATCAGCGGACGGACATGCAGGCGCACCGCCACGCGCACGGCGGCGCGTACCATGAGTTCGGCCCCGACGATCAACAGGAACAACCCGGCGATCAATTCGATCAGGTTGATCAGGGGTAAATCGGCGAGTCCGAAGATGGCGGGCGCTCCGTATCAGTCGTCGAGGGCTTGCACGCGAACCCGCGCGGTGCCGCTGCGCAGCATGCCGAGTTGCTCGGCCGCCCCGCGCGATACATCAATCAGCCGCCCGCGCGTATGCGGGCCGCGGTCGTTGATGCGCACCACGACGGATTCGTCATTTTTAAGATTAGTGACTTTCACCCGCGTGCCGAACGGCAACTGGCGGTGGGCGGCGGTCAGGGCATTCTGGTTGAACGCTTCGCCACTGGCGGTGCGTTTACCGTGATGTTTGGCCCCGTAATAGGACGCGACGCCGGACTGGTCGTAACCGTGCGGGTCGATGATGTCGGTGCTGGCGCAGCCGGCGAGCAGGGAGAGCAGGCCGCAACTGATGAGCAGACGCTTCATTCAAAGGTTTCCCGAATCAATGTAGGAGTGAGCCTGCTCGCGATAGCGGTTTTCCAGTCACTCTTGGTGTGTCTGGCAGGGCGCTATCGCGAGCAGGCTCACTCCTGCCGGAGATGGAGCCAGGCGTTGGGTCTGGCTCCATTTGCATCAGCCTTCGAGCTTGCTTTTCAGCAATTCGTTCACCTGCTGCGGGTTGGCCTTGCCTTTGGAGGCTTTCATGGCCTGGCCGACGAAGAAGCCGAACATCTTGCCGCGTTTGGCTTCATCCGCTGCACGGTATTGCTCGACTTGTTCAGCATTGGCGGCAAGCATTTCATCCAGCACCGCCGAAATCGCGCCGCTGTCAGTCACTTGCTTGAGGCCGCGCTTGTCGATGATCTCGTCTGCGCTGCCTTCGCCGTTGGCCATCGCTTCGAACACCACTTTGGCGATTTTGCCGGAGATGGTGTTGTCCTTGATGCGCAGCAGCATGCCGCCCAGTTGCTCGGCCGAAACCGGCGACTCGTCGATGTCCAGGCCTTGCTTGTTGAGCAGGCTGCCCAGCTCGACCATCACCCAGTTTGCCGCCAGTTTGGCGTCGCCGCCGATGCTCGCGACTTTCTCGAAGTAGTCCGCTTGCTCACGGCTGGTGGCCAGCACGTTGGCATCGTACGCCGACAGACCGAACTGCGCCTGGAAGCGCTCGCGTTTCTGCGGTGGCAGTTCCGGCAGGGTACCGCGCACCTCGTCAAGGAACGAATCTTCGATGACGACAGGCAGCAAATCCGGATCGGGAAAGTAACGGTAGTCGTTGGCTTCTTCTTTGCTGCGCATCGGACGGGTTTCGTCCTTGTTCGGATCGTACAGACGCGTCTGCTGGATCACTTTGCCGCCGTCTTCGATCAGCTCGATCTGACGCTGGATCTCGGAGTTGATCGCCTTCTCGATGAAACGGAACGAGTTGACGTTCTTGATCTCGCAGCGGGTGCCGAACTCGACCTGGCCTTTCGGACGAATCGATACGTTGCAGTCGCAACGCAGCGAACCTTCAGCCATGTTGCCGTCACAGATGCCCAGATAACGAACCAGCGCGTGCATCGCCTTGACGTAAGCCACGGCTTCCTTGGCGCTGCGCATGTCCGGCTCGGAAACGATTTCCAGCAGCGGCGTGCCGGCACGGTTCAGGTCGATGCCGGTGGCACCGTTGAACTCTTCGTGCAGGCTTTTGCCAGCGTCTTCTTCCAGGTGCGCGCGGGTGATGCCGACACGTTTGACCGTGCCGTCTTCGAGCGCGATGTCCAAATGGCCCTTGCCGACAATCGGCAATTCCATCTGGCTGATCTGATAGCCCTTCGGCAGATCCGGGTAGAAATAGTTTTTGCGGGCGAACACGTTGTGCTGACCGATCTCGGCGTCAATCGCCAGACCGAACATCACCGCCATGCGCACCGCTTCCTCGTTCAGCACCGGCAATACGCCGGGCATGCCCAGGTCAATCAGGCTGGCCTGAGTGTTCGGCTCGGAACCGAACTGGGTGGAACTACCGGAAAAGATTTTCGACCGGGTGGTGAGCTGGGTGTGAATCTCCAGCCCGATCACGACTTCCCATTGCATGTGTTTCTCCTCAGAAGCCGGTTGGGGTGCGGGTGTGCCAGTCAGTGTTCAACTGATACTGGTGCGCAACATTGAGCAAACGGCCTTCCTGGAAATACGGAGCGAGCAACTGCACGCCGACCGGCAGACCGTCAACAAAACCGGCGGGCATCGACAGGCCCGGCAGGCCTGCGAGGTTGGCGGTGATGGTGTAGACGTCTTCCAGATAAGCGGCGACCGGATCGCTGTTCTTGGCGCCGAGTTTCCAGGCCGGGTTTGGCGTGGTCGGGCCGAGGATGATGTCGACTTCATTGAATGCCGCCATGAAGTCGTTTTTCACCAGACGACGGATCTTCTGCGCTTTCAGGTAATAGGCGTCGTAATAACCGGCGGACAGCGCGTAGGCACCGACCATGATCCGGCGCTGAACTTCCGGGCCGAAACCTTCGCCACGGGAGCGCTTGTACAGGTCGGTCAGGTTGACCGGGTTTTCGCAGCGGTGGCCGAAACGCACGCCGTCGAAACGCGACAGGTTGGAGGAGGCCTCTGCCGGCGCGATCACGTAATAGGCAGGAATCGCGTGCTGCATGTTCGGCAGGCTGATTTCCTTGATCACGGCACCGAGCTTCTGCAGCTCTTTAATGCTGTTCTGGATCAGATCGGCAATGCGCGGGTCGAGACCGGCACCGAAATATTCCTTCGGCACACCGATGCGCAGACCTTGCAGCGACGTGTTGAGGCTGGCGCTGTAATCCGGAACCGGTTCGTCGATGCTGGTGGAGTCTTTGGTATCGAAGCCAGCCATGCCTTGCAACAGAATCGCGCAGTCTTCGGCAGTGCGAGCCAACGGTCCGCCCTGATCGAGGCTGGAGGCGTAAGCAATCATCCCCCAGCGCGAAACACGACCGTAGGTCGGTTTCAGGCCGGTGAGGTTGGTGAACGCGGCAGGCTGACGAATGGAGCCGCCGGTGTCGGTCGCGGTGGCGGCCGGCAACAGGCGCGCGGCCACGGCCGCCGCCGAACCGCCGGACGAACCGCCCGGCACGTGTTCCAGGTTCCACGGGTTTTTCACCGCGCCGTACCAGCTCGACTCATTGGCCGAACCCATGGCGAATTCGTCCATGTTGGTCTTGCCCAGGGTCACGGCGCCGGCAGCGGACAGTTTGGCGACCACGGTGGCGTCGTACGGGGCCTTGAAGTTGTCGAGCATCTTCGAGCCGCAGCTGGTGCGAATGCCCTGGGTGCAGAACAGGTCTTTGTGGGCGATCGGCGCGCCGAGCAGGGCGCCGCTCTCACCGTTGGCCCGGCGCGCGTCGGCAGCTTTCGCCTGCTCGAGGGCCAGCGCTTCGGTAAGGCTGATGAAACTATTGAGCTGTGGGTCGAGCTGGGTGATACGCGCCAGCAGGACTTTGGTCAGCTCTTCGGAGGAAAACTTTTTATCGGCGAGACCGCGGGCGATCTCGGCCAGAGTCATTTGATGCATTGCAGGCTCTTTCCCTTTAGTCGATGACTTTCGGAACCAGATACAGGCCGTTTTCGACCGCTGGTGCGATGGACTGGTAAGCCTCGCGATTATTCGTCTCGGTCACGACGTCGGCGCGCAGGCGCTGACTGGCTTCCAGCGGGTGGGCCAGCGGCTCGATGCCGTCGGTGTCTACCGCCTGCATTTCGTCGACCAGACCGAGAATGCTGTTGAGGGCGGAAGTGATGTGCGGAAGATCGGCATCATTAAGGCCAAGGCTGGCCAGATGGGCGATTTTTTCCACGTCGGAGCGTTCTAGCGCCATCGGGATTCTCCAGTGGAAAACAAGACGGACGGCGTCCGTGTGTTAGATTGTCGGAACACTACCGCACTTCTACGGTCACATGGCCGCGATTGTGGGGCTTGGTGCACAGAAAAGCGGCCAATTTAACATATTGGCGCCTTGCCCAAAATCCCTGTCGTTGTTAGAGTTTGCCGCACTTTTTTACCCACGCGTTGCCTAGGGTCCCTTTCCCATGTTCAAGAAACTGCGTGGCATGTTTTCCAGCGATCTCTCTATTGACCTGGGCACTGCCAACACCCTTATTTACGTGCGCGAGCGCGGTATCGTCCTGAATGAGCCATCGGTTGTGGCCATTCGGACACACGGTAACCAGAAAAGTGTCGTGGCTGTCGGCACCGAGGCCAAGCGCATGCTCGGCCGTACGCCGGGCAACATTGCCGCCATTCGTCCGATGAAGGACGGCGTGATCGCCGACTTCAGCGTCTGCGAAAAGATGCTGCAATACTTTATCAACAAGGTTCACGAAAACAGCTTTCTGCAGCCTAGCCCTCGTGTGCTGATCTGCGTTCCATGCAAGTCCACTCAGGTTGAGCGTCGCGCCATCCGTGAATCGGCCCTTGGTGCCGGTGCCCGTGAAGTGTTTCTGATCGAAGAGCCGATGGCGGCTGCGATCGGTGCCGGCCTGCCGGTTGAAGAAGCGCGCGGTTCGATGGTTGTCGACATCGGTGGTGGTACGACCGAAATCGCCTTGATCTCGCTCAACGGTGTGGTTTACGCCGAATCCGTACGGGTTGGCGGCGACCGTTTCGACGAGGCGATCATCACCTACGTGCGCCGCAACTACGGCAGCCTGATCGGTGAATCGACCGCCGAGCGCATCAAACAGGAAATCGGCACTGCCTACCCGGGCGGCGAAGTTCGCGAAGTCGACGTTCGCGGCCGTAATCTGGCTGAAGGCGTTCCTCGCGCATTCACCCTGAACTCCAACGAAGTGCTGGAAGCCCTGCAAGAGTCCCTGGCAACCATCGTTCAGGCCGTGAAAAGCGCTCTGGAGCAATCGCCGCCGGAACTGGCTTCCGACATCGCCGAGCGTGGCCTGGTGCTGACCGGTGGTGGCGCGTTGCTGCGTGATCTCGACAAATTGCTGGCCCAGGAAACCGGTCTGCCAGTGATCGTCGCCGAAGATCCGCTGACCTGTGTGGCCCGCGGCGGTGGCCGTGCATTGGAAATGATGGATAAGCACACCATGGACTTGCTCTCCAGCGAGTAATTCGCGGTTTGCAATTCGTGGGTGAGCGCGCAGGCAGCACTTTGCAGTGCTGCCTGTTGGCGTTTATCTTCTGTCAGTCTTCATCCAGGCCGGTTTGATGCCGTATGAATAAACAGAACCATTGCCCAAGGAGAGCGGCTTATTAAACCGCTTTTCGCCAAGGGCCCTTCACTGGGCATACGCCTGTTGGTGCTGGCCGTGTTGTCGGTCGCGCTGATGGTGGTCGATGCCCGCTTCAGTGTGCTCAAGCCTGCACGCAGCCAGATGTCGCTGGTGCTCATGGATGCCTACTGGATCACTGACCTGCCGGTAAGGTTGTGGGAAGGTGTCGCCAGTCAATTCGGCAGCCGCACCGAGCTTGTCGCTGATAACGAAAAACTCAAGACCGAAAACCTGCTGTTGCAAGGGCGCATGCAGAAGCTTGCCGCCCTCACCGAGCAGAACGTGCGTCTGCGCGAGTTGCTCAATTCTTCCGCGCTGGTCAATGAAAAGGTCGAAGTGGCCGAGTTGATCGGCATGGACCCCAACCCGTTCACCCATCGCATCATCATCAATAAAGGTGAGCGTGATGGCGTGGTGCTCGGCCAGCCTGTACTCGACGCCCGGGGCCTGATGGGCCAAGTCGTCGAGTTGATGCCATACACCTCCCGTGTGCTGTTGCTGACCGATTCGACCCACAGCATTCCGGTGCAGGTGAATCGCAATGGGCTGCGTGCGATTGCCAGCGGCACCGGCAATCCGGAACGGCTGGAATTGCGTCACGTCGCCGATACCGCCGACATCAAGGAAGGCGATTTGCTGGTCAGTTCCGGTCTCGGTCAACGCTTCCCGGCCGGTTATCCGGTAGCGACGGTGCGTGAAGTGATCCACGATTCCGGTCAGCCATTTGCGATCGTCCGCGCTGTGCCAACCGCCGCGTTGAACCGCAGTCGTTACATGCTGCTGGTGTTCAGCGACGCCCGCACGCCGGAAGAACGCGCCAACGATGCCGCACAGGCCCAGGAAAACCTTGATGCACAGGGCGGCGGCCCGGTCATTCCGAACACCGTGCCGAAACCGGTGGGGACGCCGGCGCCGGCTTCAACACCCGCCACTGTGCCTGCCGCTGCACCGGCTCCGGCCGCAGCAGCCCCGGCCGCCGCCAAACCACCGGCCGCTCAGCCCGCCAGCGCACGACCGGCCAAGCCGCCTGCCACGCCTGCCGCCACCGGGAGACAAGAATAATGGTCGGAGCCACTGCGTCCCGAAACGGCTGGATCGTCTGGCTGACCTTTGCCATCGGTCTGCTGCTTAGCGTTTCGCCGTTGCCGCAATTCATGGAAATCCTGCGTCCGCTCTGGCTGGCCTTGCTGCTGGCATTCTGGGCGCTCGCCTTGCCGCAGAAGGTCGGCATGGTCACCGCGTTTTGCCTGGGCCTGGCGGAAGACGTGCTTTATGGCACGTTGCTGGGACAAAGCGCGCTGATCCTGACGCTGATCACGTTTCTGGTGCTGTCGTTGCAGCAGCGTCTGCGAATGTTCCCGATGTGGCAGCAGAGCCTGGTGATCCTGGTGATCTTCGGCCTCGCCCAGCTTGTCCAGCTCTGGCTCAGCGCCTTGACCGGCAATCGTCAGCCAACACTGGCGTTGGTGCTGCCGGCATTGGTCAGTGCCTTGCTCTGGCCGTGGGTCAGCTTTGCCCTGCGTGGATTGCGCCGACGCTACAGAATCAACTGATTCGTCAGGCATAGGCCCGTACCGGTGCCGTTTTTGAGGCAGGGCACTAAACAGGGAGATGTTTTGATGAAGCCGCTTTACCTCGCCTCCGGCTCACCGCGCCGGCGTGAATTGCTCACGCAGATCGGCGTGCCGTTCACCGCCGTCAGCGCGGACATCGATGAAACCCCGCTTCCCGATGAAACCCCGTCGGCCTATGTCGAGCGCTTGGCGCGCGGCAAAGCCGAGGCCGGGCGGCGCACGGTGATGTCCGATTCGCCGTTCTGCGTGCTCGGCGCCGACACCGCCGTGGTGCTGGATGGCAAAATTCTTGGCAAACCGGTGGACGAAGCCGACGCATGCGCCATGCTGATGATGTTGTCCGCACGCGAGCATGAGGTGCTGACGGCCATCGCCGTGCTCGAAGGCGAACGCTGCGAGTCGCGGGTGGTGCGCAGTCGAGTGCGCTTTCGCTTGATCAGTCGCGATGAAGCCGCTGCCTATTGGGCCAGCGGCGAACCCCGGGACAAGGCCGGCGGCTATGGCATTCAAGGGCTCGGCGCGGTGTTCGTGGCGGGCCTCGATGGCAGTTATTCGGCGGTCGTCGGGCTGCCCCTGTGCGAAACCGCAGAACTGATGAGCCATTTCGGCATACCCTGTTGGCAATCTCCGGACGCGCCCTGAGCGCCGCACGGATCAAGACGCAGCCATTATCGTGAACATGCCTGAACGAGACCCTGCCATGAGTGAAGAGATTCTGATCAACATCACGCCGATGGAGTCGCGCGTGGCGGTGGTCGAAAACGGTGTGCTGCAAGAAGTGCATGTCGAGCGCACGCAAAAACGCGGGATCGTCGGCAACATCTATAAAGGCAAGGTGGTGCGGGTGCTGCCCGGCATGCAGGCGGCGTTTGTCGACATCGGCCTGGATCGCGCGGCGTTCATCCACGCCTCGGAAATCTCCCTGCGCGAGGGGCCGGCGGTCGAGACCATCAGCTCGCTGGTGCATGAAGGCCAGAGTCTGGTGGTGCAAGTCACCAAGGATCCGATTGGCTCCAAAGGCGCGCGCCTGACCACGCAATTGTCGATTCCGTCGCGCTATCTGGTGTACATGCCGCGCACTGCCCATGTTGGCATTTCCCTGAAAATCGAAGACGAAGGCGAGCGTGAACGCCTCAAGCAAGTGGTCAGCGATTGCGTGGCCAAAGAAGGCATCAAGGAGGCCGGGGGCTTTATTCTGCGTACCGCTGCCGAAGGTGCCGGCGCTGAAGAAATCCTCATGGACATCCGCTACCTGCGGCGCCTGTGGGATCAGATCAGCGAGCAGATCAAGACCATCGGCGCGCCGAGCGTGATCTACGAAGACCTCGGCCTGGCCCTGCGCACTCTGCGCGATCTGGTTAACCCGAAGATCGAGAAGATCCGCATCGACTCGCGCGAGACTTTCCAGAAAACCACGCAGTTTGTCGCAGAACTGATGCCGGAAATCGCGGATCGCCTCGAACACTATCCAGGCGAGCGACCGATTTTTGACCTGTACGGCGTCGAAGACGAAATCCAGAAAGCCCTCGAGCGCAAAGTGCCGCTGAAGTCCGGTGGCTATCTGGTGATCGATCCGGCGGAAGCCATGACCACCATCGATGTGAACACCGGCGCGTTCGTCGGCCATCGCAACCTCGAAGAAACCATCTTCAAGACCAACCTCGAAGCCGCGACCGCCATTGCCCGCCAACTGCGCCTGCGCAACCTGGGCGGGATCATCATCATCGACTTCATCGACATGGAAGACGAAGAGCATCAGCGTCAGGTGTTGCGCACGCTGGAAAAGCAACTCGAGCGTGATCACGCCAAGACCAACATCATCGGCATTACCGAGCTGGGCCTGGTGCAGATGACCCGCAAGCGCACCCGCGAAAGCCTTGAGCAAGTGCTGTGCGAGCCATGCAGCAGTTGCCAGGGTCGCGGTAAGCTGAAGACGCCGGAAACCATCTGCTACGAAATTTTTCGCGAGATTTTGCGCGAAGCCCGCGCCTATCAGGCGGAAGGTTATCGCGTACTGGCGAACCAGAAAGTCGTCGACCGTCTGCTCGACGAGGAGTCGGGCAATGTCGCCGAACTCGAAAGCTTTATCGGCCGCACCATTCGCTTCCAGGTGGAAACCATGTATTCCCAGGAACAATACGACGTGGTGTTGCTCTGAAACGCTGTGCTGCATTTTCTATAGAACGGCTGGCCTCAGCTTTTTGCAGTTTTTTTGCCATGGGAGCCACCTGACATGGAGCGTCTGACACGCATTTTGGCCGCTTTGACCCGCTGGGGGCTGGGCCTGTGCGCGTTGGTTCTGGTGTTGATGGCGTTGTACGTCAGCCTCGGCCGGGAGCTGACGCCCCTGGTGGCCGAATACCGCGCCGACATTGAGGACAAGGCCAGTGCAGCCCTCGGCATGCCGTTACAGATCGGTGAGCTGGAAGGCAACTGGAGCGGATTCGCGCCGATCTTGCTGGCGCACGATGTCATGGTCGGCGACGGCGCGAACACGCTGCGTCTGGATCGGGTGCGCGCTGTGCCGGATCTTTGGGCCAGTCTGTTGGCCCGCGAAGTACGCATCGCCCATCTTGAGCTCAACGGTCTGAAAATCAGCCTCAAGGAAGGCGACGACGGCAAGTGGGCGCTCGAAGGCTTGCCGATGAAAGACGATCAGCCGACCGATCCGGAAAAACTCTTCCAGCAGATGCAAATGGTGCAGCAACTGTCGGTGCTCGACAGCCAAGTGACCTTGCAGCCGCAGGATCATGCGCCGATGACCCTGACCTACGTCGGCCTCAATCTGAAAACCGGCACCAGCCGCCAGCGCCTCGACGCGCGACTGACCCTGCCGGACGGGCAACCCGTTGCCCTGAGCCTGCGCACGCGGATTGAAGCACCGAAGTGGCAAGATGCGCGAGTCGAGGGTTATGCAAGCCTTCCCCAAAGCGATTGGGCGAAATGGCTGCCAGAGCGGCTGACCCGACAATGGAATTTTTCTGAGATCAAGGCCGGCGGCGAATTATGGGTCGACTGGCGTGACGGCGCTTTGCAGAGCGCGGCCGTTCGCTTGAATGCGCCACAATTCACGGGGGCCTACGCCGAACGCAAACCGATCCAGATCAACAATCTGGCGCTCAATGCGTTCTACCAGCGCAGCACGGAAGGCGCCACGGTGACCCTGGATTCGCTGGCGATGAACTTCGGCGAAACCCGTTGGGAATCGCGCATGCAGGTCAAGCAGATCGCCGCCACTGAAGATGTTGGCGAAGTCTGGCACTTGCAGGCCGACCGTCTCGACCTGACCCCGCTGACTCCGCTGATCAATGCGCTCGGGCCTTTGCCCCAGGGCGCCGCAACCGTGGTCGAGCGGCTGAAAGTGACCGGTGGCCTGCGCAATGTGCTGATGGATTTGCGTCCGACGGCCACCGACGACACCAAGTTCAGTTTCGCGGCCAATCTTGATCAGGTCGGCTTCGATGCCTACCACGGCGCCCCGGCGGCGCGAAACGTCAGCGGGAGCCTGACCGGCAACCTCGGCGGCGGCGAGCTGCGCATGGACAGCAAGGATTTTGTCCTGCACCTCGACCCGATTTTCGCCAAGCCATGGCAATACATTCAGGCCAACGCCCGTCTGACCTGGAAGCTCGACAAGGAAGGCTTCACCCTGATCGCCCCCTACCTGAAGGTGCTGGGCGAAGAGGGCAAGATTGCCGGCGACTTTTTGATCCGCCTGCATTTCGATCATAGCCAGGAAGACTACATGGATCTGCGGGTCGGTCTGGTCGATGGCGATGGCCGCTATACCGCCAAGTACTTGCCTGCAGTGTTGAGCCCGGCGCTGGATGAATGGCTGCGTACTGCGATTCTCAAAGGTGCGGTGGATCAGGGTTTCTTCCAGTACCAGGGTTCGCTGAACAAGGGCGCGGGAGATGCCGATCGCAGCATCAGCCTGTTCTTCAAAGTGCATGACGCCGAACTGGCCTTTCAGCCGGGTTGGCCGCATGTCAGCAATGTCACGGGCGATGTGTTTATCGAAGACAGCGGCGTGCGAATTTTCGCCAGCACGGGCAAGTTGCTCAATACCCGGGTCAGCGATATCGCGGTGAACATTCCCCATGTGCCGTCCGGGCAGACCAGTCACCTGTTTCTGGATGGCGCCTTTACCGGCGGACTCGGCGATGGTTTGAAAATCCTTCAGGAAGCGCCGATTGGCACCGCCGATACGTTCGCCGGTTGGGAAGGCGATGGCGATCTTCAAGGCAAGCTCAAGCTTGACATTCCCTTGGCCAAAGGCGATCAACCCAAAATCCTCGTCGATTTCAAAACCGCCAAGGCACGCTTGAAACTGGCGGAGCCCAAGCTCGAATTGACTCAGCTAAAGGGTGATTTCCGCTTCGACAGCAACAAAGGCCTGAGTGGGCAAAACATCAGTGCGCGGGCATTCGACAAGCCGGTGACCGCGCAGATTTTCGCCGATGGCAACCCTGGCAAGCTCAAGACACGCGTGGCCGCTTCGGGTCAGGTCGAGGTGAAGAAACTGACCGACTGGCTTAACGTGACCCAACCGTTGCCGGTGTCCGGGACGATCCCGTATCAATTGCAGGTCAACCTTGACGGTGCAGACAGTCAGTTGCTGGTCAGTTCCAATCTCAAAGGCGTGGCGGTGGATCTGCCCGCACCGTTTGGCATGGCCGCCGATGTCGGCCGCGACACCGTTTTTCGCATGACGCTTCAAGGCGCCGAGCGGCGGTATTGGGTCAGTTACGATCAAGTGGCCAATTTCACCTATTCCTCACCGCCGGACAATTTCAGTGAAGGCCGGGGCGAGTTGTTCTTGGGTGCCGGCGAAGCGCTGTTGCCGAACGCCAAAGGTCTGCGGGTACGCGGAACGCTGTCGGAGCTGGACGTCGCGCCGTGGCAGGATCTGGCGAGCAAGTATGCCGGCCAGGATCCGGGTGGCAGCGCCAAACAGTTGCTGAGCAGCGCGGACGTGAAGATCGGCAAGGTCACGGCGCTTGGTACCACCCTGGATCAGGCGTCCGTGCAGTTGAATCGTCGTCCCGCCGCCTGGGCGTTGGCGCTCGATAGCCAGCAAGTCAAGGGCACGGTCAACCTGCCTGATGCCAAAGCCGCGCCGATTGCGGTGAACCTGCAGTACATCAAGTTGCCTGCGCCGGATCCGACTGCGCTGGCCGACGAGAACTCGCCCGATCCGTTGGCGACTGTGGACCCGACTAAAATTCCGGCGCTGGACATCACCATCAATCAGCTGTTCCAGGGCCAGGATCTGGTCGGTGGCTGGTCGCTGAAAATTCGACCCACGGCCAAGGGCATTGCCCTGAACAATCTTGACCTCGGCCTCAAGGGCATCCTGTTGCAAGGCAACGGCGGCTGGGAAGGCACACCCGGATCCACCAGCAGCTGGTACAAAGGCCGGATCGGCGGCAAGAACCTCGCCGATGTGCTCAAAGGCTGGGGGTTCGCGCCGAGCGTGACCAGCGAAGAATTCCACATGGATGTAGACGGCCGCTGGCCGGGTTCGCCGGCATGGCTGGCGACCAAGCGCTTCTCCGGCACGCTGGATGCGTCGCTGAACAAGGGACAGTTCGTCGAAGTGGAGGGCGGTGCCCAGGCGCTGCGCGTGTTCGGGCTGCTCAACTTCAATTCCATCGGCCGCCGGTTACGTCTCGATTTTTCCGACCTGTTTGGCAAAGGCCTGAGTTACGACCGGGTCAAAGGTTTGTTAGTGGCGACCAACGGCGTCTACGTGACCCGCGAGCCGATCCGGATGACAGGTCCGTCCAGCAACATCGAGCTCAACGGCACGCTGGATCTGGTCGGCGATCAGGTCGACGCTAAATTGCTGGTGACCTTGCCGGTGACCAACAACCTGCCGATTGCGGCATTGATCGTCGGCGCGCCGGCCATCGGCGGCGCGCTGTTCCTTATCGACAAGCTCATTGGTGACCGCGTGGCACGTTTCGCCAGCGTCAAATACACCGTCAAAGGCCCGTGGAAAGAGCCGAAAATCACCTTCGACAAACCGTTTTGATCTGCATGGGGTAGCATGGCTCTTTGCAGGCGCAGCGTGCCGCAACGCCTGCAAGGGGCTGTGTTGATTTCAATTGAGAGGTGGCCATGTCGATAGCGGTGATTCAAATGGTCAGCCAGAGCGATGTGCTGGGCAATCTGCGCGATGCCCGCCGTCTGCTCGAACAAGCGGCCGCCGCAGGCGCAAAGCTGGCGGTGCTGCCGGAAAACTTCGCCGCCATGGGCCGTCGCGACGTTGCTGACATTGGTCGCGCTGAAGCACGCGGCGACGGCCCGATCCTGCCATGGTTGAAACAGACCGCCCGTGACCTCAAGTTATGGATAGTGGCGGGTACGTTGCCATTGCCACCGGTCGATCGGCCCGAGGCCAAGGTGCATGCCTGTTCGCTGCTGGTCAACGAACAGGGCGAAATCGTTGCGCGCTATGACAAGCTGCACCTGTTTGATGTCGACGTAGCGGACAATCGCGGCCGTTATCGCGAATCCGATGACTATGCTCATGGAAGTGGCGTAGTGGTGGCGGACACGCCGGTTGGCCGAATCGGCCTGACCGTGTGTTATGACCTGCGTTTTCCAGAGTTGTACAGCGAGTTGCGTGCCGCCGGTGCTGAGTTGATTACCGCGCCGTCGGCCTTTACTGCCGTGACCGGTGCGGCGCACTGGGATGTACTGATTCGCGCCAGGGCCATCGAGACCCAGTGTTATGTGCTCGCGGCTGCCCAGGGTGGAACCCATCCGGGGCCTCGGGAAACCTTCGGGCATGCAGCGATTGTCGACCCGTGGGGTCGCGTGCTGGCACATCAGGATCAAGGCGAGGCCGTGCTGCTGGCTGAACGCGATAGCAGCGAACAGGCGTCCATTCGGGCGCGAATGCCGGTGGCGGGCCATCGGCGGTTTTTTTCGCAGGGCGCACAGCGACCTGCTTCAGAACACGAATTTAAGGCGTAAACCCTATGAGCGAGTTGTTGTCCTCAGTCAGTGATCACCTGTTGGCGCCCGGCGGCGTCACGATCGAGAGTCTGCAAGGCGTGCTCGGCGACCTGGCAGGTCCCGGCATTGATGCGGCCGATCTGTATTTCCAGGGGCAGATTTCCGAGTCCTGGGCGCTGGAAGACGGGATCGTCAAGGAAGGCAGCTTCAACCTCGACCAGGGCGTTGGCGTACGTGCGCAATCCGGCGAGAAAACCGGTTTCGCCTACAGCAATGCAATCACCCTCGAAGCCCTCGGCGCCGCTGCACGTGCGGCCCGTTCGATTTCCCGCGCTGGGCAGAGTGGCACGGTGCAGGCATTCACCACTCAGGACGTCGCCCAGTTGTATGCGCCGGATAACCCGCTGGAAGTCCTGACCCGCGCTGAAAAAGTCGATTTGCTCAAGCGCATCGACGTTGCCACCCGCGCCCTCGATCCACGTATCCAGCAAGTCAGCGTGAGCATGGCCGGGGTCTGGGAACGCATTCTGGTGGCATCGACCGATGGCGGTCTGGCGGCGGATGTCCGGCCGCTGGTGCGGTTCAACGTGAGCGTGATCGTCGAGCAGAACGGCCGTCGCGAGCGCGGCGGTCACGGCGGCGGCGGGCGTACTGACTACCGTTATTTCCTCGCTGAAGACCGCGCCATGGGCTACGCCCGTGAAGCGCTGCGTCAGGCGCTGGTGAACCTGGAAGCCATTCCGGCACCGGCCGGTACGTTGCCGGTGGTGCTGGGTTCGGGCTGGTCCGGCGTGTTGTTGCACGAAGCGGTCGGGCACGGTCTGGAAGGCGATTTCAACCGCAAGGGCAGTTCGGCCTACAGCGGGCGTATGGGCGAAATGGTTGCGTCGAAACTTTGCACCATCGTCGATGACGGCACCCTGAGCGGACGACGCGGCTCCCTGAGCGTCGACGACGAAGGCACCCCGACTGAGTGCACCACGCTGATCGAAAACGGCGTGCTCAAGGGTTACATGCAGGACAAGCTCAATGCGCGACTGATGGGCGTGGCCCGCACCGGTAACGGCCGTCGTGAATCCTACGCGCACCTGCCAATGCCACGGATGACCAACACCTACATGCTCGGCGGCGAGAGCGATCCGGCGGAAATCATCGCGTCAGTGAAGAAAGGCATCTACTGCGCCAACCTGGGCGGTGGTCAGGTCGATATCACCAGCGGCAAGTTCGTGTTCTCCACCAGCGAGGCGTACTTGATCGAAGACGGCAAGATCACTGCGCCAGTCAAAGGCGCAACGTTGATCGGTAACGGTCCTGAGGCGATGAGCCGAGTGTCGATGGTCGGTAACGATCTGTCGCTGGACAGCGGAGTGGGGACGTGCGGGAAGGATGGGCAGTCGGTGCCGGTGGGTGTCGGCCAGCCAACGCTGAAAATCGATGCGATCACCGTGGGTGGCACGGGCGGTTGAACAACGCGGTAGGAGCTGCCGCAGGCTCGGGCCTGCGGCAGCTCCTACACACGGAGGACGTTATCAACGCAGTCCGCGTTGAGTTTCGTCCAGTTCACGGATGTACTTGAAAATTTTACGGCTGGAAGCAGGAGGTTTGTTTTGCGCAACCTCGTGCTGGGCCTGGCGGATCAGTGAACGCAATTGCTGGCGATCGGCGTCCGGATATTCGGCGACGAATTTCTCCAGCACCGCATCGTCACCCGCGATCAGCCGGTCACGCCAGCGTTCGAGGTTATGGAAACGCTCGTTGTACTGACGGGTGGAGGCATCGAGTTGATCGAGCAGCACGAGAATCGCGTCAGTGTCCTGGTCGCGCATCAGTTTGCCGATGAACTGCAGGTGCCGTTTACGCGCGATGTTCGCGGTGTGCTTGGGAGCATCGGCCAGCGCCCGGCGCAAAGCGTCGGTCAACGGCAGTTTTGCCACCAAGTCAGGCTTGAGTGTCGTAAGGCGCTCGCCGAGGTCAACCAGAGCATGCAGCTCGCGTTTGACCTGAGATTTGCTTTTTTCTCCCGTATCGAGGGAGTCGTCGTAAGAATCAACCATGGTGGCAGTCCGCAAAGAAACGCCGCCATGATAACCAGTCGGGGGCCGCTTGTCCGGCCCGGTCGCTCGATGACCCCAGCCGAAAGCAGAATTTGAGTGGAGATGAGCATGAGTGCAGTTGAAAGCGTCGGCCCACAAGCGTTGCCGGCACTGCAGGAACAAGTCGAGCAGATCATCGCCGAAGCCAAGCGTCAGGGCGCCAGTGCCTGTGAAGTGGCGGTGTCGCTGGAGCAGGGCCTGTCCACCTCGGTTCGCCAGCGCGAGGTCGAAACTGTCGAGTTCAACCGCGATCAGGGTTTTGGTATCACTCTGTATGTCGGCCAGCGCAAAGGCTCGGCCAGCACCTCGGCCACCGGGCCTGACGCCATTCGCGAAACCGTCGCGGCGGCGCTGGCGATTGCCAAGCACACGTCCGAAGACGAAGCTTCCGGTCTGGCCGATGCTGCATTAATGGCCAAGGAGCAGCAGGATTTCGACCTGTTCCACCAGTGGGACATCACCCCTGAGCAAGCCATCGAAAAGGCCTTGCTCTGCGAAGCCGCTGCTTTTGATGCCGATGCGCGGATCAAGAACGCCGATGGCACCACCCTCAGCACTCACCAGGGTTGCCGCGTTTACGGCAACAGCCATGGATTCATTGGTGGCTACGCCTCGACCCGGCACAGCCTGAGTTGCGTAATGATCGCCGAGGCCAACGGCCAGATGCAGCGTGATTATTGGTACGACGTGAGCCGTCAGGGTGAGTTGCTCGCCGATCCGGTGAGCATTGGCCAACGTGCCGCGCAGCGGGCGGCGAGCCGCTTGGGCGCCCGGCCGGTGCCGACTTGCGAAGTCCCAGTGCTGTTTTCCGCCGAACTGGCGGGAGGATTGTTTGGCAGTTTCCTGTCGGCGGTTTCCGGCGGCAGTTTGTACCGCAAGTCTTCGTTTCTTGAAGGCACGTTGGGGCAGAAGCTGTTCCCGGAGTGGCTGACCATCGACGAGCGCCCGCACCTGATGCGCGCCATGGGCAGCGCCTCTTACGACGGTGATGGTCTGGCGACCTATGCCAAACCGTTTGTCGAAAAAGGCGAATTGGTGTCCTACATTCTCGGCACCTATTCCGGCCGCAAGCTCGGGATGCCAAGTACGGCGAACGCCGGGGGTGTGCATAACCTCTTCGTCACCCATGGCGACGAAGATCAGGCCGCTTTGCTGCGGCGCATGGGCCGTGGCTTGTTGGTCACCGAATTGATGGGTCATGGACTGAACATGGTAACGGGCGATTATTCGCGCGGAGCGGCGGGATTCTGGGTCGAGAACGGCGAGATTCAGTTCGCGGTGCAGGAAGTGACCATCGCAGGCAACATGCGCGACATGTTCAAACAAATCGTCGCGGTCGGGAATGATCTGGAATTGCGCAGCAACATTCGCACCGGTTCCGTGTTGATCGAGCGGATGACGGTGGCGGGCAGCTAACCCACCCGATACACGCAAAGGCGCGCCATCCACTGGATGGCGCGCCTTTTTTTGTGCCTGCCCCTGTAGACGCTGCCGAAGGAGCTCTTGTGTTGGTTCTCATTATCAACTAATAATAAATCTCATTAATGGTCGTGTAACCACCGCAACCGCTTTGGAGGCTCACCATGGAGCACTGGAAACGTACGATCGAACGGGCCAATCGCTGCTTCATGGCGGGAGATCTGATCGATGCTCGCGAGGCGTATCTGCAAGCGCTGGCCCTGGCTCAGGTTTTGTTCGAGCGCTGGGCGGATGCCGACGAAGCGGTGGCGGCTTGCGTCATTTCCCATCACAACCTGGCGGATCTGCACTTGCGCCTCAACCAGCCAGAAGAGAGCGCCGAGTACCTCTGCGCAATCCATCAGCGGCTGCTGCAGGCCATGCAGGACGAGCGCTTGCGCCAAGCCTTGCGTGAGGCGGCGTTACGCCAGAGCAGCAAAACCTATGTCGAATTGTTGAATTTCATCAGCGAGCATGGCGAATACCCCCGTACCCAGCGGCTGCTGCATCCGGATACCGGTAACGCTCGCCGTGCCTCTACTGCATATCACCATGGAGTCCACTGAAATGGCTTTTACTTTGCCTGCCTTGCCCTACGCCTACGATGCTTTGGAACCGCACATCGATGCGCAGACCATGGAGATCCATTACACCAAGCATCACCAGACCTATATCAATAACCTCAACGCCGCCGTTGAAGGCACCGAATACGCCGAATGGCCGGTAGAAAAACTGGTTGCCAGCGTCAAGCAACTTCCAGAAAAACTCCGTGCCGCGGTGATCAACCAGGGCGGCGGTCATGCCAACCATTCTTTGTTCTGGGAAGTGATGGTGCCCAACGGTGGGGGCAAACCCGATGGCGTGCTGGCGAAGGCCATCGACGAACAATTGGGTGGTCTCGACAGTTTCAAGGAAGCCTTCACCAAAGCCGCGCTGACCCGATTCGGCAGCGGTTGGGCCTGGCTGAGCGTGACGCCGGACAGAAAGCTGATTGTGGAGAGCAGTGGTAACCAGGACAGCCCCTTGATGAACGGCAACACGCCGATCCTCGGACTCGACGTCTGGGAACACGCTTACTACTTGCGTTATCAGAACCGCCGTCCGGAATACATCAGCGCGTTTTACAACGTGATCAATTGGCCTGAAGTGGCGGCGCGCTATGTCGCCGCACTGGTTTAAGTCTTTTATAAAAACTCACCAAGGCTGACTATGGGCACTGAGACACTGGCGATTGGAAGTGGACGTATGTTTCGTTACGCATTCGGATCGCTGTTGCTGTTGGCGGGCATGACCTTGCTGGTAGCGCATGGGCTGGAATGGCTGAACCTGGAACCGAGGATGTCGCGGGCATTGCAGGGCGGCGCAATCTGCGCGCTCGGCACCGCCCTCGGCGCTGTCCCGGTATTGGTCATCCGACGCATGCCTCAGTCGCTCAGCGACACATTGCTGGGTTTTGGCGCTGGCGTGATGCTGGCGGCGACGGCATTTTCGTTGATCGTGCCCGGCATTGCGGCGGCTGAAAGCCTGGGTATGACGCCGTGGGGGGCCAGCGGGCTGATCTGCTTCGGCATCATTCTCGGTGCTTTCGGACTGTACCTGGTCGACCGTCAGGTAGCGGGTGCGTCGCCGGAAATGCTCGTCGGTACCCTTGAGCATCCGGTGATTCCGCCACGCATCTGGCTGTTCGTATTCGCCATCATTGCCCATAACATTCCGGAAGGCATGGCCGTTGGTGTTTCTGCGGGCGGCGGCATGCCGGACGCCGACAGCCTCGCCATGGGCATCGCCTTGCAGGACGTCCCCGAGGGATTGGTGATTGCGTTGGTATTGGCCGGGGCAGGGATGTCGAGGTTCAAGGCGTTTCTGATCGGCGCCGCGTCCGGTCTTGTCGAACCGGTGTTCGCAGTGTTGTGCGCCTGGCTGGTCATTCTCGCGCAACTATTGTTGCCGTTCGGATTGGCGCTGGCGGCCGGGGCGATGTTGCTCGTGGTGACCCACGAAGTGATTCCTGAATCTCGCCGCAATGGTCACGAAAAACTGGCCAGCCTCGGCTTGTTGATCGGGTTCTGCCTGATGATGGTAATGGACACCGCCTTAAGCTAAACACGCAGCTCCCTCCTGTAGGAGCTGCCGAAGGCTCGGGCCGCAGTTGGGACGATCTTTTGATCTGATCGATTGACGGTTATTCGCCTTCACCAAAATAGTCATTGATCAAGTCCCGCAGCGCGTCCAGCGCTTCTTGCTCCCGTTCCCCTTCGGTACTGATATGGAGAGTGGTGCCTTTACCTGCTGCGAGCATCATCATCGCCATGATGCTTTTACCGTCGACCGTGGCATCTGGCGTACGACCAACTCGTATTGAACAATCCTTGAACCCGCCGGCGACACCCACAAATTTCGCCGACGCCCGGGCATGCAAGCCCAGCTTATTGATGATTTCGATTTCCAGAGCAGGCATCGCGGTGTGAATCCTTTAAGTGAGGTCGCGGTGGCGAACCTGGACGTTCTTCAGGGTTTTCTGCAGGGCCTGTCCTAAACGTTCGGTCAAGTAGACGGAGCGGTGATGACCGCCAGTGCAGCCAATGGCAATGGTGACATAAGCCCGGTTGCTCGCAGCGAATCTCGGCAGCCATTTGTGCAAGTAAGCGAAGATGTCCTGGAACATTTCTTCGACTTCCGGTTGCTCCGCCAGATATTCGGCCACAGGTGCATCAAGTCCCGATTGCGTGCGTAGATCCGGCTTCCAGTAGGGATTGGGCAGGCAGCGCACATCGAACACCAGATCCGCATCAACCGGCATTCCGCGCTTGAAACCGAACGACTCAACCAGAAACGCTGTTCCCGGCTCGGGCTGATTCAAAAGGCGCAGCTTGATGGTGTCGCGTAACTGGTAAAGGTTGAGATTGGTAGTGTTGACCTTCAGGTCTGCCAGGTCGGCGATGGGGCCGAGCAGGGCGGTTTCATCGTGGATGGCTTCCGCCAGTGAACGATTGGCGTTGCTCAAGGGGTGGCGTCGCCGGGTTTCCGAGAAACGCTTGAGCAGAGTTTCTTCGTCAGCGTCCAGATACAGCACATCGCATTTGATATGGCGGCTACGGACTTCTTCGAGCAGTTCCGGAAAGCGCGACAGATGGCTGGGCAGGTTGCGCGCATCGATCGATACGGCGACCAGCGGCTGGGACAGCTCGGTATGAATCAATGCACGTTCGGCCAATTCTGGAAGCAAACCGGCCGGCAGGTTATCGATGCAGTAGTAGCCGTTGTCCTCAAGGACATTCAGCGCAGTACTTTTACCCGAGCCGGAACGGCCGCTGACGATGATCAAACGCATGATTACGGCCTGTTCTGCTCGTCCAGTACCACTTGATACAGCGCTTCACTGCTTGAGGCGCTGCGCAGTCGCTCGCGAACGTCCTTGCGGTCGAGCATGCTGGCAATCTGGCGCAGCAATTCAAGATGCGCGTCAGTGGCGGCTTCCGGCACCAGCAATACAAACAACAGATCGACCGGAGCACCGTCGATCGCGTCGAAATCGATAGGCGCTTCAAGGTGCACCAAGGCGCTCACTGGCGCCTCACAGCCCTTGAGGCGGCAATGGGGAATGGCGATGCCGTTGCCAAAACCGGTCGAACCCAGTTTTTCACGGGCAATCAATGCCTCAAAGACATCTTGCATCTCCAGATCCGGGACTTCCCGGGCGATCAGGTTGGCAATTTGTTCGAGGGCTTTCTTTTTGCTGCCGCCCGGCACGTTCACGAGGGAACGGCCGGGGGTCAGGATACTTTCAAGTCGGATCATGAGTTAGGGGTGTTAACGACCCGTTGCGCCCTGAAGGAGGCTCTGGGTCTTTTCCTTATGCTTTTTGAGTTGGCGATCCAGCTTGTCGGTCAGCAGGTCAATGGCGGCATACATGTCGTCATGCTCGGCATTGGCAACCACTTCTCCGCCGGGAATATGCAGCGTGGCTTCGATTTTCTGCTTCAGCTTTTCGACGTTCAGGATGACTTGCACATTGGTGATCTTGTCGAAGTGCCGCTCCAATCGGTCGAGTTTTTCTCCGATGTAGATGCGCAGAGGTTCGGTTACTTCCAGTTGGTGTCCACTGATGTTGACTTGCATACAGCTTCTCCTTCGTTGCCAGTGCATAAAGCGGCAGACCAAGTGATCTGCCACTGGAACGCTGTAACGTGGCTTACATCAACCGCTTGCGTTCGCTCGAAGGCGCGATCCCGAGAGATTCGCGGTACTTGGCGACGGTGCGGCGAGCCACCTGAATGCCTTGTGCCTCCAGTAAACCAGCGATCTTGCTGTCACTCAACGGCTTTTTCTGATTTTCCGCGGCAACCAGTTTTTTGATGATTGCGCGGATCGCCGTGGATGAGCATTCGCCGCCTTCGGAGGTGCTGACGTGGCTGGAGAAAAAGTATTTCAGCTCATAAATACCGCGCGGGGTATGCATGAACTTCTGGGTGGTCACCCGGGAAATCGTTGATTCATGCATGCCCACCGCTTCGGCGATGTCGTGCAGTACCAATGGCTTCATCGCCTCGTCGCCGTATTCCAGGAAGCCGCGCTGGTGTTCGACGATCTGGGTAGCGACCTTCATGAGGGTTTCGTTGCGGCTTTGCAGGCTCTTGATGAACCAGCGCGCCTCTTGCAGTTGATTGCGCATGAAGGTGTTGTCGGCGCTGGTGTCGGCCCGGCGTACGAAGCCGGCGTACTGTGCGTTGACGCGCAGACGCGGCACCGACTCCTGGTTCAACTCCACCAGCCAGCGCTCGTTGTCCTTGCGCACGATGACATCTGGCACAACGTATTCGGCTTCAGCGGACTCGATCTGCGAGCCTGGGCGCGGATTGAGGCTTTGCACCAGTTCGATGACTTGACGCAGTTCGTCTTCCTTGAGCTTCATGCGCCGCATCAGCTGGCTGTAATCGCGGCTGCCAAGCAGGTCGATGAAGTCACTGACCAGGCGCTTGGCTTCGGCCAGCCAAGGCGTTTTTGCAGGCAGTTGACGAAGTTGCAGCAGCAGGCACTCGCTAAGGTTGCGCGCGCCGATGCCGGCCGGTTCGAACTGCTGGATACGGTGCAGGACGGCTTCGATTTCGTCCAGTTCGATGTCCAGTTCCGGATCGAATGCGTCGAGAATCTCTTCGAGGGTCTCGTCGAGATAGCCCTGATTGTTGATGCAATCGATCAGGGTGACGGCGATCAGTCGATCGGTGTCGGACATCGGTGCCAGGTTGAGTTGCCACAGCAGATGACTTTGCAGGCTTTCGCCGGCGGACGTGCGGGTAGTGAAATCCCATTCGTCGTCATCGCTGCTGGGCAGGCTGCTGGCGCTGGTTTGATAGACGTCTTCCCAAGCGGTGTCGACCGGCAATTCGTTGGGAATGCGCTCGTTCCAGTCGCCTTCTTCCAGGTTGTCGACCGTCGGAGCGGCTTCCTGATACGAGGGTTCCTGGATTTCGGTATTGGGTTTCTGTTCGGCGTTGTCGGCCATGGGATCGGAGTTGTCGAAGTCGTCGCCTTCTTCCTGGCGTTCGAGCATCGGATTGGATTCCAGAGCCTCCTGGATTTCCTGTTGCAGATCCAGGGTCGACAATTGGAGCAGGCGGATGGCCTGTTGCAGCTGCGGTGTCATCGTCAGCTGCTGGCCCATTCTCAAGACTAGCGATGGTTTCATGGCAGGGGCTTAACACCTTATTCGCCGGCGCGCATGCGCCATCCACTACAGGGCGCCGAGGCGCCAAACTTAAGCAAATTATATGCCTGAAACTGAAGTGTTTGCCTAGACCGCTGTAACAATAAATAGCGATAAAACTTTATTGACTTGGTGCGTCGACCAAAGGCCAGCCACCTACAGCGCACCGTTGACCGATGCGCCGCACTACTGAAACCCCGCCGGAGGGGGAGGTTACAGGCGGAACTCGTGACCCAGATACACTTCCTTGACCAGATCGTTGGCCAGGATGGTCGCAGAGTCGCCTTCAGCGATCAGTTGGCCGTCATTGACGATATACGCGGTCTCACAGATATCCAGCGTCTCACGCACGTTGTGGTCGGTGATCAGAACGCCGATGCCCTTGGCCTTGAGGTGATGGATGATTTGTTTGATATCGCCTACGGAAATCGGGTCGACGCCGGCAAACGGTTCATCAAGCAGGATGAATTTCGGTGCTGTCGCCAGGGCCCGGGCAATTTCCACCCGACGGCGCTCGCCACCGGACAGGCTCATGCCGAGGTTGTCGCGGATATGGCTGATGTGGAATTCCTGTAGCAGGCTTTCCAGTTCCTTGCGGCGCCCGGCCTTATCGAGTTCCTTGCGGGTCTCGAGGATGGCCATGATGTTGTCGGCCACCGACAGTTTGCGGAAGATCGACGCTTCTTGCGGCAGATAGCCAATACCGGCCTTGGCGCGGCCGTGCATCGGTTGATGGCTGACGTCCAGATCGTCAATCAGGACGCGGCCCTGATCGGCCTGCACCAGACCGACGATCATGTAGAAGCACGTGGTCTTGCCGGCGCCGTTGGGGCCAAGCAGGCCAACGATTTGCCCGCTGTCGATGGACAGGCTGACGTCACGCACGACCTGACGGCTCTTGTAGGCCTTGGCCAGATGCTGGGCTTTCAGAGTTGCCATTACTGGGTTTTCTCGTCGGTTTTCTTCTTCGGCTGGATGACCATGTCGATACGCGGACGTGCCTCGGTCACTTTGCTGCCGGTGGCGCGACCGGCGCTGGCCAGTTTTTTCACCGTGTCATAGACGATTTTCTCGCCTTGGGTGACGTTGCTGTCCTTGTCGACAACCTTGGCCTTGTCGATCAGCACGACGCGGTTCTGCGCTGCGTGATACTGGATGGTCACGCCCCAGCCCTGCACGGGTTTGGTGTCGCCCTGGGTTTGCAGTTGCTCGAAGTACGCAAGATTGCCCACCGAAGTCACTACGTCGATATCGCCAGCCGGGGTGCGGGTGATGGTCACGGTGTTGCCGGTAACCTTCATCGAGCCCTGGGTGATGATCACATCACCTTTATAAGTGGCGATACCGTTCTTGTCGTCCAGTTGGGCGTCGTCGGCCTGAATGCGGATAGGTTGCTGCTGATCGTCCGGCAGAGCCCAGGCGCTCACGCTTCCCAGTGCTGCGCCCAGACTGAGCAAAATAGGGAGGGTTTTAACGAGCCTCATACTGTCCTCTTACGTTCGATAGCAGGTGTATCCTGCTTTCCTTCAGATACGCTTTCATTCCTACGCCAGTCGATACACCGCCAGCGCCGTCGATTCTAACGGGTTGCTCGGTCTGCGCATATTGCTGCTGTGGGAACACTGTCATGCGGGTGCTGGTGATCAGAGTGTCGCGTTTCTTTTCATCGGTGCGCTGAACGCGCACCGAGTCGATCAGTTCGACTTCGGTGCCGCCTGAGTTCACTTCGCCGCGTTCGCTGGTCACGTGCCACGGAAAATCCGTGCCTCGGTACATGTTCAGGTCGGGTTTGGTGACCAGTGTGATATCGGTTGCCTTCACGTGTTCGGCTTTCTCGGACGTCATTTCATACTGCACCTTGCCGTCCGGCAGGTATTGCAGGGTATGAGTATTGGTCGCGTACCAGTCGATGGGACTTTCCTGCGACGTGACCGCAGGTTTGTCGAGAAAGCGTTCCGGGCTGATGTTCCAGTAGCCGACCGCTGCAAAAATCGCAGCGATGCAGCCGAACAGCAGGAAGTTACGAAATTTTTTGCTAAACATGGTTGGGCTCACAGGTACGCAGCATTGGCCGCATCGAGGCGGTCTTGGGCGCGCAGGATCAATTCGCAGAATTCCCGGGCGGCACCTTCGCCGCCCCGGGCCTGGGTGACGCCGTGGGCGTGCTCGCGCACGAAAACAGCAGCGTTGGCCACGGCCATGCCCAGGCCGACCCGGCGAATCACTGGCAGATCGGGCAAGTCGTCACCTAGATAGGCGACTTGCTCATAGCTTAGGCCCAGTTGTTCGAGAAGGCCGTCGAGAACGACCAGTTTGTCTTCGCGTCCCTGGAATAGATGAGGGATGCCGAGGTTTTTCGCCCGCCGTTCGACGACGGGTGTCTTGCGGCCACTGATGATGGCTGTTTGCACGCCAGCGTTCATCAGCATTTTGATGCCTTGGCCGTCGAGGGTATTGAACGTCTTGAATTCGCTGCCGTCTTCGAGAAAGTACAGCCGTCCGTCGGTAAGGACGCCGTCGACATCGAAAACCGCCAGTTTGATGGCTTTGCCGCGTTGCAGCAGATCGGTGTTCATTTACATGACTCCTGCGCGCAGCAGGTCGGACAGGTTGAAGGCGCCGATAGGGCGATCTTCCTCGTCGACGACGACAAGCGCGTTGATTCGATGGTCTTCCATGATTTTCAGGGCCTCGGCGGCGAGCATCTCGGCGCGGGCGGTTTTGCCGTGAGCGGTCATCACGTCGTCGATGGTGGCGCTGCGAATGTCGATGCTGCGATCCAGCGTGCGGCGCAAATCGCCGTCGGTGAAGATCCCGGCCAGTTTGCCGTCGGCTTCAAGGATTACGGTCATGCCGAGGCCCTTGCGGGTCATCTCCATCAAAGCGTCTTTGAGCAGCGTTCCGCGCTGTACCTGCGGCAGCTCTTGTCCGGCATGCATGACGTTTTCCACTTTCAGCAGCAGACGTCGGCCCAGCGCGCCGCCCGGGTGGGAAAAGGCGAAATCTTCGGCGGTAAAGCCGCGTGCTTCCAGCAACGCCACGGCCAGGGCGTCGCCCATGACCAATGCGGCGGTGGTCGAAGAGGTCGGGGCCAAATTCAGCGGGCAGGCTTCGTGCTCGACGTGAACGTTGAGATTGACTTCGGCTGCCTTGGCCAGCGGCGACTGTGGATTGCCGGTGACGCTGATCAGTTGAATGCCCAGGCGCTTGATCAGCGGCAGCAGGGTCACGATTTCGTTGGTCGAGCCGGAATTGGACAGGGCGAGAATCACGTCATCACGCGTAATCATGCCCATGTCGCCGTGGCTGGCCTCGGCCGGGTGTACGAAAAATGCCGGTGTGCCGGTGCTGGCCAGGGTCGCGGCAATCTTGTTGCCGACATGCCCGGACTTGCCCATGCCGACCACGACCACACGACCCTTGCTGGCCAGAATCATCTCGCAGGCGCGTACGAAATCGGCGTCGATATGGGTCAGCAAGCCGTTAACGGCTTCCACTTCGAGGCGGATGGTGCGTTGTGCCGATTGAATCAGGTCGCTGGTTTGGCTCATGTCAGAAATCGTATAGCCCGATGAAAAGGCGGCGATTATAGCGGTTATGTTGCAAAGGCTCACGCAAGTTCGTCGTGCATTGTCATTCCTGGTTACCAATTCACTCAAAATAAGCTGTCGAGCCTGTCATATCGCTGATTGCTGGCCGGCGCGGGCCTTGGGCGCTTGGCCTTTGCAGTGATATAGTTCGCCGCCAGTTCGGCCTGCCCGGGATGTAAGTGCTTTCCGATGAGAGCGAGGCGTCCGGGTAAGAGGTTGCATCGCAAGGAGTTTAGATGAGCGCCGATAACGCCTACGCGGTCGAGCTGAAGGGACTGTCCTTCAAGCGCGGTTCGCGCAGCATTTTCAATAACGTCGATATTCGCATTCCACGCGGCAAGGTCACCGGCATCATGGGGCCTTCCGGGTGTGGCAAGACCACATTGCTGCGGTTGATGGGCGCGCAGTTGCGGCCCTCCAAGGGCGAGGTCTGGGTCAACGGCCAGAACCTGCCGAAGCTGTCGCGCAGTGACCTGTTCGATGCACGCAAGCACATGGGCGTGCTGTTTCAGAGCGGCGCGCTGTTCACCGATCTCGACGTGTTCGAGAACGTCGCTTTTCCCCTGCGCGTTCATACCGACTTGCCGGAAGAAATGATCCGCGACATCGTCCTGCTCAAGTTGCAGGCCGTGGGCTTGCGCGGCGCAATCGAGTTGATGCCCGACGAGCTGTCCGGCGGCATGAAACGCCGCGTTGCGCTGGCTCGGGCAATTGCCCTTGATCCGCAAATCCTGATGTACGACGAACCTTTTGTCGGCCAGGATCCCATTGCCATGGGCGTGCTGGTGCGGCTGATCCGTCTGCTCAACGATGCGCTGGGCATTACCAGCATCGTGGTTTCCCACGATCTGGCCGAGACCGCGAGCATCGCCGACTACATCTATGTCGTAGGCGATGGCCAGGTGCTGGGGCAGGGCACGCCGGATGAACTGATGAACTCGGATGACCCGCGCATCAAGCAGTTCATGACCGGCGACCCCGATGGCCCGGTGCCGTATCACTTTCCAGCGACGGATTACCGCGCAGATCTTCTGGGGAAGCATTGATGCGCAGAATTTCATTAGTAGAGCGCGTGCGTCGGTTCGGTCAGGCCGGGATCGACTGTATCGCGGTGCTCGGGCGTTCGACCCTGTTCCTGTTTCATGCCTTGCTCGGGCGTGGCGGTATCGGTGGCGGTTTCGGCCTGCTGGTCAAGCAACTGCATTCGATCGGCGTCATGTCGCTGGTGATCATCGTGGTCTCGGGCATCTTCATCGGCATGGTGCTGGCGCTGCAGGGTTTCAGCATTCTTTCCAGCTACGGCTCCGAACAGGCGGTCGGGCAGATGGTTGCCCTGACGTTGCTGCGTGAACTCGGGCCAGTGGTCACCGCGCTGCTGTTCGCCGGGCGTGCAGGTTCCGCGCTGACCGCCGAAATCGGCAACATGAAGTCCACCGAGCAGTTGTCCAGTCTGGAAATGATCGGCGTCGATCCGCTCAAATACATCATTGCCCCGCGCCTGTGGGCCGGTTTCATTTCCCTGCCGGTGCTGGCGATGATTTTCAGCGTGGTCGGCATCTGGGGCGGTTCATGGGTCGCCGTCGACTGGTTGGGCGTTTACGAAGGCTCCTACTGGGCGAACATGCAAAACAGCGTGAATTTTGTCGATGACGTCCTCAATGGCGTCATCAAAAGCGCGGTTTTCGCGTTCGTCGTGACCTGGATCGCCGTATTTCAAGGCTATGACTGCGAGCCCACTTCCGAGGGGATCAGTCGTGCCACCACCAAGACCGTGGTATTTGCCTCGCTGGCAGTACTGGGCCTGGACTTTATTCTGACCGCTTTGATGTTTGGAGATTTCTGATGCAAAACCGCACCCTGGAAATCGGTGTCGGCCTGTTCCTGCTGGCAGGCATTCTGGCTTTGCTGCTGCTTGCGCTGCGGGTTAGCGGGCTGTCGGCGAGTTCGTCCACCGAAAGCTATAAACTTTATGCCTATTTCGACAATATCGCGGGTTTGACGGTCAGAGCTAAAGTGACCATGGCCGGTGTGACCATCGGCAAAGTCACTGCAATCGATCTGGATCGCGACAGCTTCACCGGTCGGGTAACGCTGCAAGTGGATAAAAAGGTCGACAATCTGCCGACCGACTCCACCGCGTCTATCCTGACCGCTGGCCTGTTGGGGGAGAAATACATCGGTATCAGCGTGGGCGGGGAAGACACCCAGCTCAAGGATGGCGGAACCATCCACGACACGCAGTCGTCTCTGGTACTGGAAGACCTGATCGGTAAATTCCTGCTCAATACCGTTAGCAAAGACGCCAAATGAGGAGCTTTTGAATGATCTCTATCTTGCGACGTAGCCTGTTGGTGTTGCTCGCGGCACTGCCATTGATGGCCAACGCCGTGGCAGCGCAGTCGGCTCATGACCTGATCAAGAGCACCACTGACCGGATGCTGGCCGACTTGTCGGCGAACAAGGAAAAGTACAAACAGGATCCGAATGATTTTTATACGGCGCTGAACGACATTGTCGGTCCGGTCGTTGATGCTGAAGGCATTTCCAAAAGCATCATGACGGTCAAGTACTCGCGCAAGGCCACGCCCGCGCAGATGAAAACCTTTGAAGAAAACTTCAAGAGGGGTCTCTTCCAGTTCTACGGTAACGCGTTGCTTGAGTACAACAACCAGGGCATCACCGTCGATCCTGCCAAGGACGAGTCGGGCGACCGCACCAGCGTCGGCATGACCGTCAAGGGCAGCAATGGCGCGGTGTACCCGGTTTCCTACACGCTTGAGAAAATCAACGGCGAATGGAAACTGCGCAACGTGATCATCAACGGCATCAACATCGGCAAGCTGTTCCGTGATCAGTTCGCCGACGCGATGCAGCGCAATGGCAACGACCTGGACAAGACCATTAATGGTTGGGCCGGTGAAGTCGCCAAGGCCAAGCAGACCACCGATCAAGCTGCCGAGAAACAAGCCCAATGACCGAGACGGCCGTTCATGTCGGTGCGCCGGATGAGCTGCTGCTCAGCGGCACGCTCGACTATCGTACTGGCCCCGAATTGCGCAAGCAGGGACGGGCGCTGATCCAGTCGAGCAAGGCGTCGGCGCTGGTGGTCGACTGTTCGGCCGTCGAAAAATCCAGCAGTGTCGGCTTGTCGTTGCTGCTGTGCTACATGCGTGATGCCAGGGAAGTCGGCAAGTCCTTGAGCATCCGGGCAATGCCCGAAGACATGCGTGAAATCGCTCAGGTCAGTGAGCTGACCGAGCTGTTTGCGCAACCCTGAACCGCATCGACAGAAAAGCCCCCCGTCAGAGTCCTGCTATGCGGGGTTCGCAGGCGCGGGGCTTTTTTGTATGATGTCCGACCCGTGCGCACAGGGCGCCGATTGAGGTTGAGCATGCAGGCCGTAGAAGTGAAGAGCTTCCTTGAAGAAAAACTTCCGGGAACCCAGGTGGAAGTTGAAGGCGAAGGCTGCAATTTCCAGCTGAACTTGATTAGCGATGAACTGGCGGCGTTGAGCCCGGTCAAGCGTCAGCAGCAGGTCTATGCCCATTTGAACCCATGGATCACCGATGGCAGCATCCATGCGGTCACTATGAAATTTTTCAGCAGCACGGCCTGGGCCGAGCGCACCTGAGCCCTAGGGCGTCGAGATTCTTATGGATAAATTGATTATTACCGGTGGCGCTCGTCTTGATGGCGAGATCCGCATCTCCGGGGCAAAGAACTCGGCACTGCCGATTCTGGCCGCCACGCTACTGTGCGATGGCCCGGTGACCGTTGGCAACCTGCCGCACCTGCACGACATCACCACCATGATCGAGCTGTTCGGTCGCATGGGCATTGAGCCGGTGATCGACGAGAAGCTCAGCGTCGAAATCGATCCGCGCACCATCAAGACCCTGATCGCTCCGTACGAACTGGTGAAGACCATGCGTGCATCGATCCTGGTTCTGGGCCCGATGGTCGCCCGTTTCGGTGAAGCCGAAGTTGCACTGCCTGGCGGTTGCGCCATCGGTTCACGTCCGGTTGACCTGCACATCCGTGGCCTCGAAGCCATGGGCGCCGTGATCGACGTTGAAGGCGGCTACATTAAAGCCAAGGCTCCTGAAGGCGGCCTGCGCGGTGCGCACTTCTTCTTCGACACGGTCAGCGTGACCGGTACCGAAAACATCATGATGGCCGCTGCTCTGGCCAAGGGCCGCAGCGTGTTGCAGAACGCCGCCCGCGAGCCTGAAGTGGTTGACCTGGCGAACTTCCTCAACGCCATGGGCGCCAAGGTGTCCGGCGCCGGCACCGACACCATCACCATTGATGGCGTCGAGCGTCTGGGTTCGTGCTTCTACAAAGTCATGCCTGACCGTATCGAAACCGGCACCTACCTGGTGGCCGCTGCGGTCACCGGTGGCCGCGTCAAGGTCAAGGACACCAATCCGACCATTCTCGAAGCCGTTCTGGAAAAGCTCCGTGAAGCCGGCGCAGAAATCACCAGCGGTGAAGACTGGATCGAGCTGAACATGCACGGCAAGCGCCCGAAAGCGGTCAACGTTCGCACTGCACCGTACCCGGCGTTCCCGACCGACATGCAGGCGCAGTTCATCTCGCTCAACGCCATTGCCCAAGGCACCGGTGCCGTGATCGAGACGATCTTCGAAAACCGTTTCATGCACGTTTACGAATTGCACCGCATGGGCGCCAAGATCCAGGTCGAAGGCAACACCGCCATCGTCACCGGCACTGAAGTGCTGAAAGGCGCGCCAGTGATGGCCACCGACCTGCGCGCTTCGGCCAGCCTGGTGATTTCGGCGCTGGTGGCCGAAGGCGATACCCTGATCGATCGCATTTACCACATAGACCGTGGCTACGAGTGCATCGAAGAGAAACTGCAGATGCTGGGCGCCAAGATTCGTCGCGTTCCGGGCTAATCCCTGCTGCAAGGGCACAGGGATGTGTCCACTGATTCGTTTCAAGTCGAGCCGGTTTCCGGCTCGATGCGTGTCCGGCGCCGATTGCGACCGGGCATACGTTTGCTGATAAGGACCGACGTTACCCATGTTGACCATCGCACTGTCCAAGGGCCGCATCCTTGACGACACCCTGCCGCTTCTGGCTGAAGCGGGCATCGTGCCGACCGAGAATCCGGACAAGAGCCGCAAGCTGATCATTCCCACGACCCAGGAAGATGTTCGCCTGTTGATCGTGCGTGCCACCGATGTGCCGACCTACGTCGAACATGGCGCGGCCGACCTCGGCGTGGCCGGCAAGGACGTGCTGATGGAATACACCGGTCAGGGCCTGTACGAGCCGCTGGATCTGCAGATTGCCCAGTGCAAGCTGATGACCGCCGGCAAGATCGGTGCAGTCGAGCCCAAGGGCCGTCTGCGCGTGGCGACCAAGTTCGTCAACGTCGCCAAGCGTTACTACGCCGAACAGGGTCGTCAGGTCGACATCATCAAGCTCTACGGCTCGATGGAACTGGCGCCGCTGATCGGTCTGGCCGACAAGATCATCGACGTGGTCGACACCGGCAACACGCTGCGAGCCAACGGCCTGGAACCCCAGGAACTGATCGCCACAATCAGCTCGCGCCTGGTGGTCAACAAGGCTTCGATGAAAATGCAACACGCCCGCATCCAGGCGTTGATCGACACCCTGCGCAAGGCAGTGGAGTCGCGACACTGCGGCTGATTTACCTGCGCGGCCTTGAGCCGCGCCCGTCTATCCGCCTCATAGCCAGAATTCTCAGGTGCCCAAGCGGAAACGACTGCTACGTTAGGGCGCCTGAGTTTTTGCCATTCCTATGAGGCTCTCGCTATGACCGCACCGACTGCAATTCGCCGACTCAACGCTGCTGACCCGGATTTCGCGCATCATCTGGATCATCTGCTGAGCTGGGAAAGTGTGTCTGACGACTCGGTCAATCAGCGCGTGCTGGACATCATCAAGGCTGTGCGCGAGCGCGGCGATGCGGCGGTGGTCGAGTTCACCCAGAAGTTCGACGGCCTCGAAGTCGCGTCCATGGCGGATCTGATTCTGCCGCGTGAACGCCTGGAACTGGCCCTGACTCGCATCACCGTGCCGCAACGCGAAGCGCTGGAAAAAGCCGCCTCGCGGGTGCGCAGTTATCACGAAAAACAGAAGCAGGATTCCTGGAGCTACACCGAAGCCGACGGCACCGTGCTGGGCCAGAAGGTGACGCCGCTGGATCGCGCCGGCCTCTACGTGCCGGGCGGCAAGGCGTCGTATCCGTCGTCGGTGCTGATGAACGCGATTCCGGCCAAAGTGGCCGGCGTCACCGAGGTGGTGATGGTGGTGCCGACCCCGCGTGGCGAAGTCAACGAACTGGTGTTGGCGGCGGCGTGCATTGCCGGGGTTGACCGCGTGTTCACCATCGGCGGTGCGCAAGCCGTCGCCGCGCTGGCCTACGGCACCGAAAGCGTGCCGAAGGTCGACAAAGTCGTCGGGCCGGGCAACATCTATGTGGCGACCGCCAAGCGCCACGTCTTCGGTCAGGTCGGCATCGACATGATCGCCGGCCCTTCGGAAATCCTCGTGGTGTGCGACGGCCAGACCGATCCGGACTGGATCGCCATGGATCTGTTCTCCCAAGCTGAACACGACGAAGACGCCCAGGCGATTCTGGTGAGCCCCGACGCCGAATTCCTCGACAAAGTTGCCGCGAGCATCGACAAGCTGCTGCCGACCATGGATCGCGCGACCATCATCGAAACGTCGATCAATGGCCGTGGTGCGCTGATTCAGGTGCGCGACATGCAGCAAGCCATCGAAGTCGCCAACCGCATCGCGCCAGAGCACCTGGAGCTGTCGGTCGCCGATCCACAAGCCTGGTTGCCGCAGATTCGCCATGCCGGCGCAATCTTCATGGGCCGCCACACGTCCGAAGCACTGGGCGACTACTGCGCAGGCCCGAACCACGTGTTGCCGACCTCCGGCACCGCGCGTTTTTCCTCGCCGTTGGGCGTCTATGACTTCCAGAAACGCTCGTCGATCATCTTTTGCTCCGAGCAGGGCGCGTCCGAACTGGGCAAGACCGCTTCGGTACTGGCCCGTGGCGAATCCCTGAGTGCACACGCACGCAGCGCCGAATACCGCATTCTTGACGACAAGCAGGGGAACTGAGCATGAGCAAATTCTGGAGCCCGTTTGTCAAGGATCTGGTGCCTTACGTACCCGGCGAACAACCGAAGCTGACCAAACTGGTCAAGCTCAACACCAACGAAAATCCCTATGGCCCTTCGCCAAAAGCACTGGCGGCGATGCAGGCCGAGCTCAATGACAACCTACGCCTGTACCCGGATCCGAACAGTGATCTGCTGAAGAACGCCGTCGCCAGTTATTACGGTGTGCAGAGCAACCAGGTCTTCCTCGGCAACGGTTCCGACGAAGTACTGGCGCATATCTTCCACGGCTTGCTGCAACACGATCAGCCGCTGCTGTTTCCGGACATCAGTTACAGCTTCTACCCGGTGTATTGCGGCTTGTATGGCATCGAGTTCGACGCGGTGCCGCTGGATGCGCAGTTCCAGATCAACCCGGCGGACTATGCCAAGCCGAACGGCGGGATCATTTTCCCCAACCCGAATGCACCGACCGGTTGCCTGCTGGCACTGGACGCCGTTGAGCAAATCCTCAAGGCGAGCCCGGATTCGGTCGTGGTGGTGGACGAGGCGTACATCGACTTCGGCGGCGAAACCGCGATCAGCCTGGTGGATCGTTACCCGAACCTGCTTGTGACCCAGACCTTGTCCAAATCACGTTCTCTGGCCGGCCTGCGCGTTGGTCTCGCGGTGGGCCATCCGGATCTGATCGAAGCGCTGGAGCGGATCAAGAACAGCTTCAACTCGTATCCACTGGACCGTCTGGCGATCGTCGGCGCCACGGCGGCATTCGAAGATCGCGAACATTTCAACGAAACGTGTCGCCTGGTCATAGAGAGTCGCGAGTGGGTGATCGCGCAGTTGCAAAGCAAGGGTTTTGAGGTGCTGCCGTCGGCGGCTAACTTCATCTTCGCGCGCCACCCGCAACACGATGCGGCAGGGCTGGCAGCGAAGTTGCGGGAGCAGGGTGTGATCGTTCGGCACTTCAAGCAGGAGCGCATTGCGCAATTTCTGCGGATTTCCATTGGCACGCCAGAACAGAATCAAGCGCTGATTGATGGGTTGCACGGTGTTTGATAGAGCGGGTAACTGATGAAACGCTCCATTTTGGTTTTCCTTAAAATGGAGCGTATTTAAGCTTATGGGCCGGTTGTCGTTAATCACGTTTTAAGTGAAATTCACCATATACCCTTGTTCCGTCGCCAGTCGCAAAACTGAATTTCCCGTCGATTTTCTTGAATTCATTGGAAAACGACGCGGTAATCTCACCCTTTTGGGCGGTATACACTTTTCCTTTACGGTCGTAATACTCCCACACCAAAAAAGGGTCTGGAAAGTCGTCGGGATACGTCGCTGAATGCGGTTCGATCAGAAATTTTGCCGGGTAACCGAGAGCGACATGAAAATTGGTGTCTCCGGTGCCTATCATCAAAGCACCGTTTTCTGGTCCCATGTCGTGCCACATTACATCGGTGAATGTTACTGGTGTCGCACCGGCTTGAACGATGATTTCGCCAGTAGCAGCAGCCTTGCCCTTGGCTTGCTTTAACGCTTCTTGATAATTCATGCTTGCTTCTCCGTGTGTATTTATTTCTGCAAGCGAAATTTAATACGAGCGGAAAACATTAAAACCTGTCAGGTCTGACAGGTTTTCAGAAACTTTCAGTCAGTTGTATATAGCAAAGATGTTTTTGGTGATGGCGAATTATCAACGGGAAAGCTGTTCGCGACCGATTTGAAGCCCACTATTGCAAGGGCGTCATTTTCTGCTCGCGAACAGCTTTATTGCGCAGTAGTTAATGACGAAGTTATTCTTCTTCCTTCTCTTTAACAGGTGCCGGCGGCGGACGCAGGCCGATTTCGGCGCTCAGTTTCAATTCTTTGCCATTGCGCATGACCTGAATCGTCACCTTGTCGGTCGGTTTGATCCGCGCGACCTGGTTCATCGAACGACGGCCATCGCCGGCCGGCTCACCATCGATACTCAAAATCACGTCACCCAGTTGCAGCCCGGCCTTTTGCGCCGGACCGTCACGGAAAATCCCCGCTACCACGATGCCCGGACGCCCGGACAAGCCAAACGATTCGGCCAGTTCCTGGGTCAGCGGTTGCACTTCGATGCCCAGCCAGCCACGAATCACCTGGCCATGCTCGATGATCGACTTCATCACTTCCATCGCCAGTTTCACCGGGATCGCGAAGCCGATGCCTTGCGAGCCGCCGGATTTGGAGAAGATCGCCGTGTTGATGCCAGTGAGGTTGCCGTTCGCGTCTACCAGCGCGCCACCCGAGTTGCCCGGGTTGATCGCCGCGTCGGTCTGGATGAAGTCTTCGTAGTTGTTCAGGCCCAATTGGTTGCGGCCGGTGGCGCTGATGATGCCCATGGTCACGGTCTGGCCGACGCCGAACGGGTTGCCGATGGCCAGCGCGACGTCGCCGATGCGGATATTGTCGGAGCGGCCGACGGTGATCGACGGCAGGGTTTTCAGATCGATCTTGAGTACCGCGAGGTCGGTTTCCGGGTCGCTGCCGATCACCCGGGCGAGTGTTTCACGGCCGTCCTTGAGCGCCACGACAATCTGGTCGGCGCCGCTGGTGACGTGGTTGTTGGTCAGGATGTAGCCTTCCGGGCTCATGATCACGCCGGAACCGAGGCTCGACTCCATGCGTTTCTGTTTCGGCGAGTTGTCACCGAAGAAGCGGCGGAACTGTGGATCTTCGAACAGCGGATGGTTCGGTTTGTTGATGACTTTAGTGGTGTACAGATTGACCACCGAGGGTGCGGCGATGGTTACCGCGTCAGCGTAGGACACCGGGCCCTGCTGGACGCTGGTGGTTTGCGGGGCCTGTTGCAGGTTGACGTCAAGGCTCGGCAACCCGACCCACTCGGGGTAACGCTGAATTATCAACAGAGCGATAAGCACACCGGCCAACAGCGGCCAGCCCATAAAACGCAGCGCCTTGAACATTAAGCTCGTCCTGGAAAAGTTGCAGGCGGGGTCAGACCGCCCATAATGTCGCGCATTATACGAGGCCGCGCGCGCCTCGGAACGGGATATTTAGGAGTCTTTCATGGCCGTCGCCTTGAGCACCCTGGTTGAAGAAGCCGACCGCTACCTCGCCAGTGCGAAAATCGCCGATTATTGCCCCAACGGTTTGCAGGTCGAGGGCCGTCCACAAGTGATGCGCATCGTCAGTGGCGTTACCGCCAGCCAGGCACTGCTTGATGCTGCTGTCGAGGCCGGAGCGGATTTGATTCTGGTGCACCACGGTTATTTCTGGAAAGGCGAGAACCCGTGCATCACCGGCATGAAGCAGCGTCGGTTGAAGACGCTGCTCAAGCATGACATCAGTCTCTTGGCCTATCACTTGCCGCTCGACCTGCACCCGGACGTCGGCAACAACGTGCAACTGGCGCGTCAGCTCGACATCACCGTCGAAGGGTCGCTGGATCCGGATAATCTGAAAGTTGTTGGCCTGGTCGGCTCGTTGAATGAGCCGATGATGCCACGCGATTTTGCCCGTCGCGTGCAGGAAATCATGGGCCGCGAGCCGTTGTTGATCGAAGGCAGTGGCCTCATTCGTCGGGTTGGTTGGTGCACGGGCGGCGGTCAGGGGTACATCGACCAGGCGATTGCGGCGGGCGTTGACCTTTATATAAGCGGCGAGGCGTCAGAACAGACGTTCCACAGCGCCCGCGAAAACGACATCAGCTTCATCGCCGCCGGTCATCACGCCACCGAGCGCTACGGCGTTCAGGCCTTGGGTGACTACCTGGCAAAGCGCTTCGCCGTCGAACACATCTTCATCGACTGCCCGAATCCCATTTGAATCCAGCACAAATCCTAGTGGGAGCCAGCCTGCTCGCGAATACGATTTACGCTTCAATACATTGCTGCCTGACACGACGCTTTCGCGAGCAGGTCCGATCCCACATTGGATGCCTTCGCCCAAACAGGCAGGCATATTCATATACTCTTTCGATCTAGTTGGCGTCCTGATTAGAAGAGGTTGCTGTGCTAGGATTCCTCGCTCGAACACGGCCCGCTGGCCGTTCATAAGAAAGCTTTCGTGAGTAGCCATGGTCGACAAACTGACGCATCTGAAACAGCTGGAGGCGGAAAGCATCCACATCATCCGCGAGGTGGCCGCCGAGTTTGATAACCCGGTGATGCTGTACTCCATCGGTAAAGACTCCGCCGTGATGCTGCACCTGGCACGCAAGGCGTTCTTCCCGGGCAAACTGCCGTTTCCGGTGATGCACGTCGACACCCGGTGGAAATTCCAGGAGATGTACAGCTTCCGCGACAAAATGGTCGAAGAGCTGGGCCTGGACTTGATCACGCACATCAACCCTGACGGCGTGGCACAAAACATCAATCCGTTCACCCACGGCAGCGCCAAGCACACCGACATCATGAAAACCGAGGGCCTCAAACAGGCACTCGACAAACATGGTTTCGACGCAGCATTCGGCGGCGCCCGCCGCGATGAAGAGAAGTCCCGCGCCAAAGAGCGCGTGTACTCGTTCCGCGACAGCAAGCACCGCTGGGATCCGAAAAACCAGCGTCCAGAGCTGTGGAACGTCTACAACGGCAAGGTCAACAAGGGCGAATCCATCCGTGTGTTCCCTTTGTCGAACTGGACCGAGCTGGACATCTGGCAGTACATCTACCTTGAAGGCATCCCGATCGTACCGCTGTATTTCGCCGCCGAACGCGACGTGATCGAGAAGAACGGCACGCTGATCATGATCGACGACGAGCGCATCCTCGAACACCTGTCCGACGAAGACAAAGCGCGCATCGTCAAAAAGAAAGTGCGTTTCCGTACCCTTGGCTGCTACCCGTTGACGGGCGCGGTGGAGTCCGAAGCCGAGAGCCTGACGGACATCATTCAGGAAATGCTCCTGACGCGAACTTCCGAGCGCCAGGGCCGTGTCATCGACCACGATGGCGCAGGCTCGATGGAAGACAAAAAACGTCAAGGGTACTTTTAAGCTTCTAGTTACAAGCGGCAAGCTGCAAGTTAGAGGCGGTATGCGTAGCTTTGTGGTTTGGCGCTTGCAGCCTGTGCTGTGAGCCGGCATCGGAATACTCGTAATGGACTTCGAGAAACTGATCGTTTGGCAGCGAAGCAAGTGTTTGGCGGTGGGGATTTATAAAGAGTTTGCGCGATGTGGGGGATTTTGGATTCAAGGATCAAATCACCCGTTCAGCGCTGTCAGTACCCTCCAACATTGCCGAAGGCATGGAGCGTTGCAGCAATAAAGAGAAAGTTCGATTTCTCTGGATTGCAAAGGCTTCCAACGCGGAGCTACGCACGCAGATCATCATCGGTCGAGACATTGCTTACATCGCAGACCCGCTGGCTGAAAATTGGATTATGGAAACCCGAGAGCTCTCCAAGATGCTGGGCGGGCTGATCAACAAAATTTCTGACTAGCTGTACGCCGACAAGCTTGCCGCTTGAAGCTTACAGCTCGGAGCTTGAATGCAATGAGCCACCAATCTGATTTGATCAGCGAGGACATCCTCGCCTACCTGGGCCAGCACGAACGTAAAGAGCTGCTGCGCTTTTTGACTTGCGGCAACGTCGATGACGGTAAGAGCACCCTGATCGGGCGCCTGCTGCACGACTCGAAAATGATCTACGAAGATCACCTCGAAGCCATTACCCGCGACTCGAAAAAAGTCGGCACCACCGGTGAAGACATCGACCTGGCATTGCTGGTCGACGGCCTGCAGGCCGAGCGTGAACAGGGCATCACCATCGATGTCGCTTACCGCTATTTCTCTACCGCCAAGCGCAAATTCATCATCGCCGACACTCCTGGCCATGAGCAGTACACCCGCAACATGGCCACCGGTGCGTCCACCTGTGACCTGGCGATCATCCTGGTCGACGCCCGTTACGGCGTGCAGACCCAGACCCGTCGCCACAGCTTTATCGCCTCGTTGCTCGGCATCAAACACATCGTCGTCGCCATCAACAAGATGGACTTGAAAGACTTCGATGAAGGCGTGTTCGAGTCGATCAAGGCCGACTACCTGAAGTTCGCCGAAGGCTTGAAAATGAAGCCGACGAGCATGCACTTCGTGCCGATGTCCGCCCTCAAAGGCGACAACGTGGTGAACAAGTCCGAGCGCTCGCCGTGGTACACCGGCCAGTCGCTGATGGAAATTCTTGAGACCGTGGAAGTGGCGGGCGACCGTAACTTCACCGACCTGCGTTTCCCGGTGCAGTACGTCAATCGTCCAAACCTGAACTTCCGCGGTTTTGCCGGCACCCTGGCCAGCGGCATCGTGCACAAGGGCGACGAAGTCGTGGTGTTGCCGTCGGGCAAGAGCAGCCGTGTGAAGTCCATCGTCACCTTCGAAGGTGAGCTGGAGCATGCAGGCCCGGGTCAAGCGGTGACGCTGACCATGGAAGACGAAATCGACATCTCCCGTGGCGACCTGTTGGTGCATGCCGACAACGTGCCACCGGTCACCGACAGCTTCGAAGCGATGCTGGTGTGGATGGCTGAAGAACCGATGCTGCCGGGCAAGAAATACGACATCAAACGCGCCACTAGTTACGTGCCGGGCTCGATTGCCAGCATCGTCAACAAGGTCGACGTCAATACCCTTGAAGAAGGCCCGGCGAGCGCGTTGCAGCTTAACGAGATCGGCAAGGTCAAGATCGCGCTCGACGCGCCGATTGCCCTCGATGGTTATGAGAGCAACCGCACCACCGGCGCGTTCATCATCATCGACCGTTTGACCAACGGCACTGTCGGCGCTGGCATGATCGTCGCGCAGCCTGTAACCCATGGTTCCGCGACGCATCACGGCAAACTGGCGCACGTTGCCACCGAAGAACGCGCCGCGCGTTTTGGTCAGCAACCGGCAACCGTGCTGTTCAGCGGTTTGTCGGGCGCGGGCAAGAGCACGCTGGCGTATGCGGTTGAGCGCAAGTTGTTCGACATGGGCCGTTCGGTGTTTGTGCTGGACGGTCAGAACCTGCGTCACGACCTGAACAAAGGTCTGCCGCAGGATCGCGCCGGACGTACCGAGAACTGGCGTCGTGCTGCACATGTGGCGCGTCAGTTCAACGAAGCGGGTCTGCTGACCCTGGCAGCGTTCGTTGCACCGAGCTCGGAAGGTCGCGAGCAGGCCAAGGACCTGATCGGCAAGGATCGTCTGCTGACGGTTTATGTGCAGGCTTCGCCGACCGTGTGCGCCGAGCGCGACCCGCAAGGGCTGTACGCCGCAGCCGGCGACAACATTCCGGGCGAATCCTTCCCGTACGACGTGCCGCTGGACGCCGATCTGGTGATCGACACCCAGGCACTGTCGCTGGAAGAAAGCGTCAAGCAAGTGCTGGAATTGTTGCGCAAGCGTGGGGCGATATAAGGCCCCTGCAGCGATAAGCTTTTAGCTTGGCGCTGCAAGAAAAACCCGCTGGTGAGTGATCATCAGCGGGTTTTTTTTGGTTTCGTGATCATTCCCACGCGGAGCATGGGAACGATCAGTGTCAGCGGCGTGCCGGATGCTCGCGGTGTATCTGTTCCAGCAGCGCATCCTTGTCCTGCCACATCTGGTTGATCCAGCCCTGGAACAGCAGGCGGTATTCGCCGTCCTGGTCGTAGTTCTTGCCGATGAACTGCGGCGGGATCTTCAGTTCTTCGAAGTGCACGACCACATCTCGCACATTCCCGCACAGCAAGTCCCAGAAACCGGGACGGCCCCCTGGGTAGTGAATGGTCACGTTGACGATCGACTCCAACTGTTCACCCATCGCATCCAGCACAAACGCGATGCCACCGGCCTTGGGCTTGAGCAGGTATTTGAACGGCGATTGCTGTTGCGCGTGCTTGCCAGGCGTGAAGCGCGTGCCTTCGACAAAATTGAAAATACCCACCGGATTGTTGCGAAACTTCGCGCAGGTCTTGCGGGTGGTTTCCAGATCCTTGCCTTTTTTCTCCGGGTGCTTTTCCAGGTATGCCTTGGAGTAGCGCTTCATGAACGGAAAGCCCAGCGCCCACCAGGCCAGCCCGATCACCGGCACCCAGATCAGCTCTTGCTTGAGAAAGAACTTCAGCGGCTGAATCCGTCGGTTGAGCACGTATTGCAGCACCAGAATATCGACCCAGCTCTGGTGGTTGCTGGTGATCAGATACGAGTGCTGATAGTCCAGACCTTGCAGGCCGCTGACGTGCCAGCGTGTTCGGCGCACCAGGTTCATCCAGCCTTTGTTGTTGCTGATCCAGGCTTCATGGGTGTGGCTCATCAGCCAGAGCGCCAGGCGTTGGGTGAGGGCAAACGGCAGCGCTTTGATCAGCGCCACGCAAAACAGAAACGAGCACAGCAAAATCGTATTCAGTGCCAGCAACAGTGCGGCGATGACGCCGCGTAACGAGGCGGGAAGGAAGTCCAGCATTTACACATCCATAGGTCGGTTGGCGGCTTGAATCGCCGTCAAGGCGATGGTGTACACGATGTCGTCGACCTGCGCGCCGCGCGGCAAATCATTCACCGGTTTGCGCAGACCTTGCAGCATCGGGCCGAGGCTGACGCAATCGGCGCTGCGCTGCACGGCTTTGTGGGTGGTGTTGCCGGTGTTCAAATCGGGGAACACAAACACCGTGGCGCGACCGGCGACCTGGCTGTTCGGCGCCAGTTGCCGGGCGACGTCTTCATTGGCGGCCGCGTCGTACTGCAACGGGCCGTCGATCAGCAGCGAGTGCTGTTGCTCGTGGGCGAGCAGGGTGGCCTCGCGGACTTTCTCGACCTCTTCACCACTGGCCGATTCGCCGCTCGAATAGCTGATCATCGCCACGCGCGGGGTGATGCCGAACGCGGCAGCCGAGTCGGCGCTTTGCAGGGCGATCTCGGCCAGTTCGGTGGCGCTTGGATGCGGATTCATCACGCAGTCGCCGTACACCAGCACTTCTTCCGGAAACAGCATGAAGAACACCGACGACACCAGCGTGCAGCCCGGCGCCGTTTTAATCAGCTGCAGGGCCGGGCGGATGGTGTTGGCCGTGGAGTGAATGACGCCTGACACCAGCCCGTCGACCTCATCCAGCGCGAGCATCATGGTGCCGATCACCACCGTGTCTTCCAGTTGCTGCTCGGCCATCGGCGCATTAAGACTTTTCGATTTGCGCAAGGCCACCATCGGCTCGATGTAGCGTTCGCGGATCAGATCCGGATCGAGGATTTCCAGTCCCGGCGGCAATTCGATGCCTTGGGCGCGGGCGACGGCTTGCACGTCCTCCGGTTTCGCCAGCAGCACACAACGGGCGATGCCCCGGGCCTGGCAGATAGCGGCGGCTTGCACGGTCAGCGGCTCGCTGCCTTCGGGCAAAACGATGCGTTTGTTGGCGCCCTGGGCGCGCTGGATCAATTGATAGCGGAACACGGCGGGCGACAGGCGCATCTCGCGCGGCGTGCCGCAGCGTTGGTGCAGCCAGCGGGCATCGAGGTGGCTGGCGACGAAATCGGTGATGATTTCGGCGCGCTCGCGGTCATCGATCGGAATCTCTTTGTTCAGGCCGTTGAGCTGGTTGGCGGTCTCGTAGGAACCGGTGCTCACCGACAACACCGGCAAGCCGGCCTGTAATGCGCCTCGGCACAGATCCATGATGCGCGGGTCGGGCAGGGTGTCGCTGGTCAGCAGCAGGCCCGCCAGTGGTACGCCGTTCATTGCCGCGAGGCTGACGGCGAGGATGATGTCGTCGCGATCCCCCGGCGTCACCACCAGCACGCCGGGCTTGAGCAGTTCGACGGTGTTGCGCATGGTGCGCGCGCAAATGATGATTTTGCTCATGCGCCGGGTTTCATAGTCGCCGGCATTGAGCACTTGGGCGCCCATCAGATCGGCGACATCGCGGGTGCGCGGGGCGTTGAGTTCAGGCTGGAACGGGATGCAGCCGAGCAGGCGAAAATCGCCGCTGCGCAACAACGGAGAGTGATCTTTCAGGCGCGTAGCAAAGGCGTCCATGCTCTCTTCGGTTTTCACCTTGTTGAGAATTACGCCGAGGACTTTCGGGTCTTTTGGACCACCGAACAATTGCGCCTGCAACTCGACGCGGCCGGACAATTCGGTCAGCACTTCGTTTTCCGGTGCCGAGACCAGAATCACTTCGGCATCGAGGCTTTTGGCCAAGTGCAGATTCACTCGGGCGGCGTAACTGGCGCTGCGGGTAGGCACCATGCCTTCGACGATCAGCACGTCTTTGCCGACAGCCGCTTGCTGATAAAGGGTGATGATTTCTTCAAGCAGCTCGTCGAGCTGACCATCGCCGAGCATGCGTTCGACGTGGGCCAGGCCCAGTGGCTGCGGCGGTTTCAAGCCGTGCGTGCGGGCCACCAGCTCGGTGGAGCGCTCGGGTCCGGTGTCGCCCGGGTGCGGCTGGGCAATGGGTTTGAAGAAGCCGACTTTCAGGCCGGCGCGCTCCAGTGTTCGCACCAGCCCGAGGCTGATGGAGGTCAGGCCCACGCCAAAATCGGTGGGTGCGATAAAAAAAGTCTGCATGCGGATTCTCTAAGGGTGCATGGCAAAGGTGAACGCCTATGGCTGGCCTTCTACCGAAATTCAGTCGCCAAGGTTAGCGCTAACCGAGCCTTGTGCGCACCAACCGCACGCAAAGGGTTGGCCAATTTTTTCAAGACGTTGCGCCGGATCCAGCACCCACGCCCGAGACTGCCACGGCGGTTGGTGGCGCAGGTGCTGGGTATGGCCGCAGGACAGCTCGGCGACCCAGTGTCCATCCTCATCCTGATGGAAACCGGTGATCGTCGCGGGCGCCAATCGACCCCGTCTGTCTGGGTTGTGTTCGCTTTCGGGCAAATCCTTGTTTAGACTTGTCCATTCTTCATTCTTATGCAAAAGGTCTCGCCCCATGCTGATCGCCGCCAATAAGGCTGTCTCCATCGACTATACCCTGACCAACGACGCCGGTGAGGTCATCGACAGCTCCGCCGGCGGCGCGCCGCTGGTCTACCTGCATGGCGCAGGCAACATCATTCCAGGTCTGGAAAAAGCCCTGGAAGGCAAAACCGAAGGCGACGAGCTGACTGTAGCCGTCGAACCTGAAGACGCTTATGGCGAATACGCCGCTGAACTGGTCAGCACCCTGAGCCGCAGCATGTTCGAAGGTGTTGATGAACTGGAAGTCGGCATGCAGTTCCACGCGTCGGCGCCGGACGGCCAGATGCAGATCGTGACCATCCGTGACCTGGACGGCGACGACGTCACCGTTGACGGCAACCACCCATTGGCCGGTCAGCGCCTGAACTTCCAGGTGAAAGTCATCGCGATCCGTGATGCCAGCCAGGAAGAAGTCGCACATGGCCACGTCCATGGTGAAGGCGGCCATCAGCACTGATTTTCTGCGCTAAGCTTTCGAGTACTGGAGAGGCGCCCGAGGGCGCCTTTTTAGTCCGCGGCTGTCCTTGGTCGTCTCGCCAAGTGGCTGTTTCGAGTAGAAAACGGGAATCTGGAGTTCGTCATGAGTGCTTTTCACGACCTTAAATTGACAGCCCTGGATGGTCAGCCACTACCGCTGGCGCCCTTCAAGGGAAACGTCGTGCTGGTGGTCAATGTCGCGTCCAAATGCGGCCTGACACCACAGTACGCGGCACTGGAAAACCTTTATCAGCAATATAAGGATAAGGGCTTCAGCGTGCTGGGCTTGCCGTGCAATCAGTTTGCGGGGCAGGAGCCGGGCTCGGAGAAGGACATCCAGGAATTCTGTAGCCTCAACTATGGCGTGAGTTTTCCGTTGTCGAGCAAACTCGAAGTCAACGGCCACGACCGTCATCAGCTCTACCGTTTGCTGGCGGGCGAGGGTGCGGAATTTCCTGGGGATATCACCTGGAATTTCGAGAAGTTTCTATTGGGCAAGGATGGACGCGTGCTGGCGCGTTTTTCACCGCGCACGGCGCCGGATGATCCGACGGTGATTCAGGCCATCGAGAAAGCGTTGGGCTGACGTTTTACCAAGATCAAAAGATCGCCGCCTGCGGCAGCTCCTGCACCGATTCGTGTTGGGCTGCTGCGGGCTGCGATCTTTTCGTTTTTGATCCTTAATCACCAAAATGAATAATGCTGTTCATCAGCGTCGGGCATCCATATTATCACCGTCATAAAGCTATTCCCTGTGGAGCTTCCGCGATGCCCGTCCAAGCCTTGTTCAAACCGTTCCGCCTCGGCGCTTTCGAACTGCCGACCCGCGTGGTCATGGCGCCAATGACCCGCTCGTTCTCTCCCGGCGGCGTACCCAACTCCAAGGTCATTGAATATTATCGTCGTCGCGCGGCGGCCGGCGTGGGCTTGATCATTACTGAAGGCACCACAGTCGGTCACCAGGCCTCCAATGGTTACCCGAACGTGCCGCACTTCTACGGCGATGCGGCGTTGGCCGGCTGGAAAAAAGTCGTCGATGCCGTTCACGCTGAAGGCGGCAAGATTGTCCCGCAACTGTGGCACGTCGGCAGCGTTCGTCGCATCGGCACCGAACCTGACGCCAGCGTGCCGGGTTACGGCCCGTCGGAAAAACTCAAGGACGGTCAGGTCGTGGTGCACGGCATGACCCGACAAGACATCCAGGAAGTGATCGCCGCGTTCGCCCAAGCGGCGAAAGATGCACAGAGCATTGGCATGGACGGCGTCGAGATTCACGGCGCCCACGGTTATCTGGTCGACCAGTTTTTCTGGGAAGGCAGCAACCAGCGCACCGACGAGTACGGCGGCAGCTTGGCCAATCGTTCACGATTCGCCATTGAATTGATTCAGGCTGTGCGTGCGGCGGTCGGTGAAGGCTTCCCGATCATTTTTCGTTTCTCCCAATGGAAGCAGCAGGATTACACCGCGCGTCTGGTGCAGAGCCCGGAGGCATTGGGCGAATTTCTCAAGCCGTTGTCTGACGCCGGTGTGGACATTTTCCACTGCTCGACGCGGCGTTTCTGGGAGCCTGAGTTCGAAGTCTCCGACCTGAACCTGGCGGGCTGGACGCGCCAACTCACCGGCAAGCCAACGATTACCGTCGGCAGCGTAGGGCTGGACGGCGAGTTCCTGCAGTTCATGGTCAACACCGACAAGGTTGCGCAGCCGGCCAGTCTGGAAAAACTGCTGGAGCGTCTGAATAAGGAGGAGTTCGATCTGGTCGCCGTGGGCCGTGCCCTACTCGTCGATCCGGACTGGGCGTCGAAAGTGCGTGAAGGTCGTGAACAGGATATTTTGCCGTTCAGCCGCGAGGCGTTGATGACGCTGGTTTAAGCGGCAACCTCCAAAAAGCTATCGCGAGCAGGCTCGCTCCTACAGTGGTTTTGTATACGACGTAAATCACTGTAGGAGCCTGCTCGCGATGGCGTCCTCCATGACGGCAATCAGGGCAGCGTTTGTGCAGTCGGCACTCCCTGCACCCCCATACACGCCCCGCGCAAATGCCCTTCAAATTGCTCAATGATCGCCGCCCATCCTTGGCGACTCGCATGCTGTCGTGCATTGAGCCTCATGCAGCGCAAGGTTTCGTCCTCTTCCAGCAGCCACGTCGCCGCCTCGCAAAACGCCTCTTCATCGCCGGGCATCGCGAGCACGCCGCTGTAGCCATGGCGAATATGTTGCCCCGCCGCAGCCTGATCGTAAGCCACCACGCCAAGCCCCGATGCCAGCGCCTCCAGCACCCCATTGCCGAAGGTTTCGGTGAGGCTGGGAAACACAAACACATCCCCGGACGCATAGTGCGCCGCCAGGGCTTCCCCGCGTTGCGCACCGCAGAAAATCGCCTCTGGCATTTCCTTTTCAAGCGTCAGCCGTTGCGGGCCTTCGCCGACCACGATCAATTTCAGATTGCGCTGTGGATAAGTGCTGCGCAGCTTTTCGAAGCAGCGCTTGAGCAGGCCGAGGTTTTTTTCGTGGGCGAGTCTTCCGACATGAATCACGGCGATATCGCGCTCGCACAATCCCCATTGCTCACGCAGGGCATTCAGGCGCTTGGCCGGGTGAAACAACTGGCTGTCGACGCCGCGAGATAGCAGGGCCAGCCGCTCGAAATGCCGGCGCTCCAGTTCCTTTTGCTGGCTGACACTCGGCACCAGCGTCACCGCCGAGCGATTGTGGAACCAGCGCAAATAATGAGTAAGCAGGCGCGTCAGCAACCCCAGGCCGTATTGGCTGGTGTACTGCTGAAAATTGGTGTGAAAGCCGCTCACCACCGCGATCCCCAGCCGTCGCGCCGCGCGCAATGCTGACAGACCCAGTGGCCCTTCGGTGGCGATGTACAGCACGTCCGGACGCTGGCGTTTCCAGCGGCGCAGCAATTTGTGCATCGACGACTGGCCCCATTGTAAGCCTGGATAGCCGGGCAACGGCCAGCCTCGGCAAAGCATCAGGGAGCCATCGCTGAATGGCGAGTCGCCGACCTGACGTGGTCGCACGAGTTCGACTTGGTGGCCGCGTGAGCGCAAACCCTCGCACAAGCGGCCGAGGGTATTGGCCACGCCGTTGATTTCAGGTGGGAAGGTTTCGGTGATCAGGGTGATATGCAGGGCGGTCGTCATGGCTTCAGTGTCGGTTGAAGCCATGTCGCCCATGTGACCTTTGGATGACGGATTTGTGAAGCGCTCAGCGCTGGGGCACGAGGCTCTCGGCACCCCGCTCACGCACCCAGAACAACGTCGCCCCGGCCACCGCCGCCGGCATCATCAGGATGTTGACCACCGGAATCAACAGCACCAGATAAACGATCCCGCCGAAACTCATGCTCTGCCAGCGCTTCTGGCGCAGCCAGGCGAGCATCTCGTTCCAGCCCAGTTTGTGGTTGTCCGCCGGGTAGTCGATGTACTGGATCGCCATCATCCAGACCCCGAACAGCAGCCACAGCGGCGCGGCAATGATGTTGACCACCGGAATGAACGACAGGATGAACAGGCCGATGGCCCGAGGCAGGAAGTAGCCGAGCTTGCGCATTTCTCGCGCCAGGGTGCGGGGAACCATCGCGACGAGCTCACCCCAACTGAAGGCCGGGAAATCATCGGTGCCGCGCACCACCACTTCGACTTTTTCCGCGAGAAATCCGTTAAAGGGCGCGGCGATGACGTTGGCCAGCATCGTGAAGGTGAAAAATACCATCAGCAGCACCAGCACGACGAACAGCGGCCACAAGATATAACTCAAAAAACCGAGCCATTCGGGCAGCGACGGCATTAAGGTGTCGACCCACAGGCTGAACTGATGGCCGGCCAGATAGATTAAACCGACGAACAGCACGAGGTTTATCGCCAACGGCAGCAGCACGAACAAACGCAGGCTGGGGCTGAGTACAAGTTTCAGGCCTTCGCGCAGGTATTGCGGGCCGGACAGGACGGGGGCGGGCATAGAGTGCTCCGAGCAGAGGGAAAACGCGCCGACCTTACCGACTTTACAAAAGGGGCGAAAGCGCGGCGGGCGTATCGACATTCACTGTAACAAAGACCCTTGTCTTGTCAGCCTGTCGGCATAGAGACCGCCTATAAGCTGGATTGTTAAACCGTATTTCCTTAATCTTGCCCCCCTCGATACGCTGCACCCAACTTTTTACAGGACTGTCGAACCCAAGCCCTTCCCCAAGAGCTTTGAACGGTCCTTTTTTATTTCCGCCGACAGCCCGTTATTTCAGGTCGGTCAACAGGAGCAGGTTCATGTCTGAAGTCCGTCATTCGCGAGTGATCATCCTCGGTTCCGGCCCTGCCGGTTACAGCGCCGCCGTCTACGCCGCCCGTGCCAACCTCAAGCCGCTGCTGATTACCGGCATGCAGGCCGGCGGTCAGCTGACCACCACCACCGAAGTCGACAACTGGCCAGGCGACGTGCACGGCCTGACCGGCCCGGTGCTGATGGAACGGATGCGCGAACACGCCGAGCGTTTTGAAACCGAGATCGTTTTCGATCACATCAACGCGGTGGATTTTGCTTCCAAGCCCTACAGCCTGACCGGTGACAGCGGCACCTATACGTGCGATGCCCTGATCATCGCCACCGGCGCCAGCGCCCGTTACCTGGGCCTGCCGTCGGAAGAAGCGTTCATGGGCAAAGGCGTTTCGGCCTGCGCGACCTGCGACGGTTTCTTCTATCGCAACAAGCCTGTGGCTGTTGTCGGCGGCGGCAACACCGCCGTCGAAGAAGCGCTGTACCTGGCCAACATCGCCAGCACCGTGACCCTGGTTCACCGTCGCGAAACCTTCCGCGCCGAAAAGATCCTGATCGACAAGCTGAACGCTCGCGTGGCTGAAGGCAAAATCATCCTGAAGCTGAATTCGACCCTGGACGAAGTGCTGGGTGACAACATGGGCGTTACCGGTGCTCGCCTGAAGAACAATGATGGCAGCTTCGACGAACTGAAAGTCGACGGTGTGTTCATCGCCATCGGCCACACCCCGAACACCTCGCTGTTCGAAGGTCAGTTGACGTTGAAAGACGGTTACCTAGTGGTTCACGGCGGCCGTGAAGGCAACGCGACCGCGACCAGCGTCGAGGGCATCTTTGCTGCCGGTGACGTGGCGGACCACGTTTACCGTCAGGCGATCACCTCGGCCGGCGCCGGTTGCATGGCGGCACTGGACACCGAGCGTTACCTGGACGGTCTGCAGAACGCTTCGTTCTAAGATCTCAGAAATGAAAAAAAACCGGCTTCGGCCGGTTTTTTGTGTCACCAATTTGTAGGGGCTGGGTACGGCTGAAATTTACCGGCGAGTCAGCGGTTGGGCGGTGAACTTCACCCCAGCCAGCCCGTGGGCGATCAACGCGCGAATATTGCCGTGCTCGCTGCCTTCAGGCGTCGCCACCACCGAGCGGTAATGCTCGCCAAACGCCAGCAACGCTTCGTCGTCGCTCAAGCCTTCCAGCAGCGCCAGACCCAGGGTCTTGCACGATCCTTCATTCTGCCCGGCGGCGTTCTCTACGCCACCGTTGTTGAACGCCTGAGGCTGATAGTCATAACCGGCGGCGATGAACGCCAGGGTGTCGGCGAAAGCATGTTCGCCGCTGTTGAGGCTGGCGCGCAGGGTGTTCAGATCACTCATCGGGTTTTCCTTTGGCAAACGCCGCTTGTTGTTCGGCGCTGGCTTCTTGCTGAAATTGGGCTTTCCACTCGGCGTACGGCATGCCGTAAACCACTTCGCGGGCATCGTCGAGGCTGACCTCGATCTGGCGCTCGTCGGCCGCTGCCTTGTACCACTTGGACAGGCAATTGCGGCAGAAACCGGACAGGTTCATCAGGTCGATGTTCTGCACATCCTTGCGGCTGTCCAGATGGGCGACGAGCCGGCGGAAAGCGGCGGCTTCAAGTTCGAGGCGTTGTTGCTCGGTCATGGAAGGTCTCTGTGAGACAGCTTCAAGCAGATAGCTTCAAGCTGAAAGATGGGAGGCGGTGCGGCGAAGTTTACTGCTTGGCGCTCGAAGCTTGAAGCTTGCAGCTGCCTCAGCGGCTTGCCGCGAGCGTAATCGATACCGATTCGGCGAATCGCAGTGCATGCGGTTTGTCGACTTCGACTTCGGCGTAAAGCACCGATTCATTGGTCATCACCAGATCCAGCAGCTCCTGGGTCAGGCGTTCAAGCAAGGCGAAGCGGTTGCCTTCGACGTGGGCGATGATCGCCTTGGTGATCGTGCGGTAATTGAGCGCATGGTCGATGTCGTTGTCGCGCACGGCTTCTTGCGCGGCGTACAGGATGGTGAGGTTGATCAGCACATCCTGCTTGTTGAGGATTTCGTCCTCGTTGATTCCGATAAAGGTGCGCAGGCGCAAATCCTTGACCCGGATACGCGCCATTCCCGGTTGAAGTTGTGGCATTGCTACTTGCTCCGTCCAATCAATTGCAGGAACTCCTGACGGGTGTTGCTCGAATCGCGAAAGGCGCCAAGCATCACCGAGGTGTTCATGGTCGAGTTCTGTTTTTCAACACCGCGCATCATCATGCACATGTGCTTTGCTTCGATGACCACCGCGACGCCGGCGGCATGGGTCACTTCCTGCACGGCGTCGGCGATTTGTCGCGTGAGGTTCTCCTGGATCTGCAGGCGTCGGGCGAACATGTCCACCAACCGCGCGATCTTCGACAATCCCAGCACTTTGCCCGTCGGAATATAAGCCACATGGGCCTTGCCAATGAAGGGCAGCAGGTGATGTTCGCACAGCGAATACAGCTCAATGTCGGCGACGATGATCATTTCATCGGTATCGGAGTCGAATAAAGCGCCGTTGACGATCTCTGCAACGCTTTGTTCATAACCATGACACAGATACTGCATGGCTTTGGCCGCACGAACCGGGGTGTCGCGCAATCCTTCGCGATCAGGGTTTTCGCCCAGGTCAACGAGGATTTCACGGTAATGCTGGGGCAGGGTAAGCGACATGGAAAATCCTCGCGGGGCGGCGTTATTTGACGTGCCGTCCGCCGTTGACGGTCAGGGTTGTACCGGTGACATAGGGGTTGTCGAGCAAATAGCGCAGGCTGTGATAAAACACTTCGCTGCCGGGCTCGATGCCCAGTGCGGATTTGGCCAGCGCTTTGGCACGGTACGCCGCGTCGTCGTCGGGATTGAACAATAGCAGGGCAGGCGCGATACCGTTGACCTTGATGTCGGGCGCATAGCGAGCGGCGAAGGACAGGGTCAGGCTGTCGAGCCCGGCTTTGCTCGCGCAATAACCGATGTGTTTGCTGCTGCCCTTGCGGGTGACGTCGTCACTGATGTGTACGATGTCCGCCGGCGTCGAGCGTTTAAGCAGGTCGGCGCAATGCAGATTGATCAGGTAGGGGGCGAGCATGTGAACATTGACCATGCGACTGAATGCTTCGGCTTCGTTGCCCGGCGATTCCGCCAGCCATTCAGAAGCGTTGTGCACAACGGCGCGCAGGCTGTCGGTGCGGATTTTCAGTTCATCGATAAAGGCGAGGATGCCGGCCTCATCGGAGAAATCCGCGTGAAGGGCGATGGCACCGAGATCGCGCAGCGTTTGCACGCCCGGACGCTCGCTGCGGTAGGTGAAGATCACACGGTGGCCGTCTTCCAGCAGACGCCGCGCGCAGTGCAGGCCAACACGTTGGCCGGCACCGGTGATGAGGATCGGGGCGGAAGACTGGGTCATGTATGGCTCGCGTCGCAGTTCGAGGAAAAACTATAACAGCGACGGGCCAGAAAAAGCCCCTACAGGGCATCGCCCATTCCCATGTAGGAGCTGTTGAGTGAAACGAGGCTGAGATCTTTACCTGTTTTGTGACACAGCTTCAGCAGATAATCGCCTGGCCGGCGTACTGTGCAGCCAGTTGGCCAGCAGCCGCGTTGACAGCGGAATAAACAGGTAAACCATCAACGGCGTCAGACACAAGGTGCTGATGAATACGCGCGGCAGCAGGCTCATGTCACCGAGCAGCGGGCCCAGGACAAAGTTGAACAACAGCGATACAGGAAAAAACGCCAGCCAGATGGCCACGGCTTGTTTCCAGCGCGGTGGTCGCTGATCGGTCGCGCCGAACCAGCCTTCGATGCCGCTGACGCGGTGTTCGGTCGGATGGGCAAACAGGTCACTGCCTCGGGCCAGCCACGCAGTGCGTGACGCCGAATGCTCCCAGGCGTGCAGGGTCTGCTCATCGACAAAACGGAATATGATCTGGAATTCGTCATCATCGGGTGGCGGCGCTAGCACGCCAGAGCCGAGATAGCCGGGAAAGTCGGTAGCCAGTTGCTCGCCTTCGCGCAGCCAGGCGATCAGATCCTGATAGCGACCATCGGCGACGCGACGTGCAACCATCAGCGTGACGGGGGAAGTAGACATTGTGTATCTCCGTATTTCAAGCGCGTCTCTCCGGGTAGGAAATTCGCCATACGCAGCGCCGGGGTAAAGGGCTGCGCTTTGAACAAGCAAGGATTATTCCGTAATTTCGCGAATATGCCAGTGACTTTGGTCGATTGATCGCTGCTTGCTTGTCTACTGCACATAGGCGTTAGAATGGGATCCAATTATTTTGAAAGGGAGAGTACCTGCACGATGCCTGTTTTGACGGATCCTGCCCAGATATTGCGGGCGCCTGGCACGCTGGAGCGCGAGGAGCTTTTCCCTATTCGTGAGGTCGCGCGACTCACCGGCGTCAACCCGGTCACGCTGCGGGCATGGGAGCGGCGTTATGGTTTGATCGTTCCGACGCGAACCGAAAGCGGGCATCGGCTGTATTCAATGACCGATATCGAGCGTGTTCGCAGCATTCTCGACTGGATCGATCGTGGGGTCGCGGTCAGTAAAGTTGGTAAGATCCTGGCCAAAATCGAACCGCTGAAAGTGCTCTCGCATTACATCCCCGATGATCTGGTACAGGCCGATTATCTGGAGTGGCAGTTGCAGATTCAGCGCGCGGTCAGTTCATTTGATGATGTCGAGCTGGATCGGGTTTATGGCCAGGTTTTTTCCTCGTATCCACTGACCGTTGTCTTTCAAGACATCCTTATGCCGTTCTGGCGCCAGTTGTTGCAGCGACAGGATGCTTTCGGGCAAACCAGCGAGTGGCTGTTTTTCGATGATTTCCTGCGAATGCGGGTGCTGCAGCGGATCATCATGATGCGCGGTTCCCGTCCTCGAAACGTGATTGTCAGCGCATTGTCCAGCCAATGCCGTGAGCTTGAACTGCTAGTCGCCGCGCTGTTTTTAAGTGGCAATGATTCCGGCGTACGCGTATTGACCACCGGCCAGCCGTTCGACGAACTCACGCTGATTTGCGAAAAAATCAAGCCTCAAGTTCTGGTGCTGTTTTCCAATCATGTGCCGACTCCGGACATGCCAAAACGCTTGAAACGTCTGGCATTGAGTCTGGATTGTCAATTATTGCTGGCGGGCGATGCGTCTGATCTGGCGCAAGAGTCTTTCGCGGGTTCGTCGATCGGATGTCTAGGCAATGAAGGCGTATTGATGCGTCAGCGCCTGACGCAATTCATGGCGGGCAGCCTGAATACCTGAAACTCAGCTATGGACAGCGGGATGAGTGAGGCGATGTTGTTGCAGAATGAACTGACGCAGACGTTCGGTTTCATCGCTGTCGCTCTGGCTCAGTTCGTAGGCGTAGAAGCCGTGCTCGGTTTCACGCTCGAACGTGCCGCGCAGGGAAATCCGCTCATAACCTGAAGGACTGAACCACAGGGCAAAATGCTTTGGCGGCTTGGTCTTGTTGCGCACTTCCAGCAGCACACCCTTGTGTGACACCTCATGCACCCAAAGCACGCCGGGCTGACCTTTGGCGTTTTCCAGCGCCACCGGTTCTTCGAGCACCAGGCGCCATGGCCGCACCATCGGCCCATCTTCGTAGATGCTCGGTACGCCCAGACGTAAATGCAGGGCGTGGAACTCGTCTTCTACCAGATGCAGCGGGAAGGTCATTTGCTGATTTTCGAAGTTGGCCTGGATAGTGACCTGCTCATGAGCAGCAAGGCGCGTGAGCAAATCCCGAATCTGCGAGCCACCGTTGACGAGCAGGCTCGATGTCGCATCCCGCACATTCAGTTGCGGGTTGTGCTGCATGGTCTGGATGAAATCCAGCTCGTCCTGTGTCAGAAGGGTGTCACGCTGCATGGCAAACTCGAAGTGATTAGTTACAAAGTCAGTGGTGATTGTAGTTAATGACAATTAGTTCGCAGTTTTGTTTGCACCGTTCGTCGCTTTACATGCAGCCAGCTCGGCTTCCAGCGCTGCAACCCTTGATTCCAGCTGCGCCACACGCTGCTGAGCCTTGACCTGAACGGTCACATCTTTTTGCACGCCGATGAAATACGTTTGCCCGTCATCAGCGTTTTTTACCGTTGAAAGCGACAGCTCGTTCCAGAATGGCGTGCCATCCTTGCGGTAATTACGCAAAACCTCCCGGCATGAACCGTTTTTGCTCAATGCCTCTCGAATCAGCGTAAGGCTTTGCTGATCCCGATCGCCTGCCTGAAGAAAGCGGCAGTCCTGATACAGGATTTCCTCGCTGCTATAGCCCGTCATGCGCTCGAAAGCGGGATTCACGTAAATAAGGATGTTGTCGTTCTCACCTTCTCTTTCTGCCACGACGATGCCGTCGTTCGACGCGTTGATCACCAGTTGCAGAAGGTTGGCGCTGATCATTTGCGAATCACTTTATGGTTGTAGTGCCTGGCATTCTAAAAGATCGCCGGGCGCTGTCTACTGGCCATTAGCGCCGTTGAGAGCCAATCGCAACATTGTGTCTTCGGCTGCTACAATCGCCGCTCTTTTTTCCGTTTCAGGATCAGATTGATGAAAGTCGCCATCCTCTCCGGCTCGGTGTACGGCACCGCCGAAGAAGTCGCTCGTCACGCCCAGAACCTGTTGAAAGACGCCGGTTTTGAAATCTTTTACAACGCCCGCGCCAGCCTTGCCGATCTGCAAGCGTTTGCCCCCCAAGCGCTTCTTGCGGTGACCTCGACCACCGGGATGGGTGAACTGCCTGACAATCTTCAGCCGTTGTATTCGTCAATCCGCGATCAGCTGCCGGCTGCCTGGCGTGGCTTGCCGGGCGCGGTCATTGCGCTGGGCGATGCCAGTTACGGCGACACCTTCTGCGGCGGTGGCGAGCAGATGCGTGAGCTGTTCGAAGAGCTGGGCGTGCGTGAAGTGCAGGACATGCTGCGTATCGACGCCAGCGAAAGCGTCACCCCGGAAACCGACGCCGAGCCTTGGCTGGCGCAATTGATCGAAACGCTCAAGGGTTGACCGCGTGCTCGTTGCCGCGCTCGATGAGCGCGGCAACGCTTGAAATGAATCCGGACCACCTTTATTGCTGACTCGTTCAGTCATCAAGCTGGCTGCCAATGCAACTACGCGAATCGGAGAGGCTGACTAGACTGCTGACAGGTGCAAAACAATAAGAACGCAGAGGTGCATACAGTGAGCGTAGCCCCCGTCCAACCGTCCCTTAATGTCAAAGACCAGGTCAGTGCTGCGGAGTGGCAGGCCCGCGTCGATCTCGCCGCCTGCTATCGACTGGTCGCGCTGCATGGCTGGGATGATCTGATCTTCACTCACATTTCCGCCAAGGTGCCCGGCACCGAAGACTTCCTCATCAACCCGTTCGGTTTGATGTTTCATGAGATCACCGCTTCGAGCCTGGTGAAGGTCGATCAGAGCGGCAAAAAACTCATGGACAGCCCTTACGAAATCAATCCCGCCGGTTACACCATCCACAGTGCCGTCCACGAAGTGCGTCACGACGTGGTGTGCGTGCTGCATACCCATACCGCGTCCGGCGTGGCCGTGTCGGCGCAAAAGCAGGGCGTGCTGCCGATCAGCCAGCAGTCGTTGTTTGTGCTGTCCAGTCTTGCTTATCACGCCTACGAAGGTGTGGCGCTGAACCATGAGGAGAAGGCGCGTTTGCAGGCGGACCTTGGCGACAACAGTTTTCTGATGTTGCACAACCACGGCCTGCTGACCTGCGGCGGCACGATTGCCGATACCTTCCTGATGATGTTCACCTTTCAGCGTGCCTGCGATATTCAGGTAATGGCGCAAACCGGCGGTGCTGAGCTGATCGCCATCGAACCGCAGATTCTGGCGGGCGCCAAACAAATGATTGCCGGCGTCACCAAAAGCGCCCAAGGCATGGGAGGCGCGCTGGCCTGGCCGGCGCTGCTGCGCAAACTCGATAAACAAGACCCGGGGTTCAGACTCTAATGCCCCTCGCCGAGATTCCGCTCAGCGTCTGGCGCAAACACGGCCAGACCTTCGACTTCCGTGGCCACGCGATCCGTTACTGGACGGCCGGGCAGGGCGAGCCATTGTTGCTGATCCACGGTTTTCCGACCGCCAGTTGGGATTGGCATTACTTGTGGCAACCGCTGACCCAGCGCTACCGGGTGATCGCCTGCGACATGCTCGGCTTCGGCGATTCGGCCAAACCGACGGATCACACGTATAGCCTGTTGGAACAAGCCGATCTGCAACAAGCCTTGCTCGCGCATCTGCGCCTGGAACAACCGGTGCACATTTTCGCTCACGATTATGGCGACAGCGTTGCCCAGGAATTGCTCGCGCGCCACTACGAAGGGCTGATCGACGTCGCCAGTTGCGTGTTTCTCAACGGTGGGTTGTTTCCGGAAACCCATCGGCCGGTGCTGATGCAAAAACTGTTGATGAGCCCGTTGGGCTGGATGATCGGTCGCGCTTTCAGCCGAGAGGGCATGGTCAAGAATTTCAGCCAGATCTTCGGCCCGCAGACGCGTCCGAGTGAAAGCGAGCTGGATGATTTCTGGAGCCTGATCGACAGCAATCGCGGCACCCGGATCATGCACAAGTTGATCAGCTACATTCCTGAACGGCGAGTGCAGCGTGATCGCTGGGTCGCCGCCATGCAGCGCGGTGAGATCCCGTTACGGGTAATTGATGGAGAAGTCGATCCAATCTCGGGCGCGCACATGGTCGAGCGTTATCGGCAACTCATTCCTGACCCTGACACCGTGCTGCTGCGCGGCATCGGCCACTACCCGCAGACTGAAGCGCCGGCTCAGGTACTCAAGCATTACTTGGAATTTCGCGACCAATATGTCTTGCCGCCACGCAAAGTGGCGTATTCCTGAAAAGATCGCAGCCGTCGGAATACACCCTGTAGCCGCTGCCGAAGGCTGCGATCTTTTGATTTCGCGTTCCATCATCCCCCCACCTTATCGCGCACCATTCAGCGCCAGCCGTATTCGTTGTGACCGAAACCCTCGTGCCTGACACTCGCAGCACTGTCCTCAGGCCTGCTGGAGTCACCCTCGATGAATGAATCTGTACGTTTCGAAGATAAAGTCGTGATCGTCACCGGCGCCGGTGGCGGCCTCGGTCGTGCCCACGCGCTGCTGTTCGCCAAGCAAGGCGCCAAAGTGTTGGTGAACGACCTCGGTGGCTCCGCCCAAGGCGAGGGCGCCAACGCATCCGCCGCTGACCGCGTGGTTGCGGAAATCCGCGAGGCCGGCGGCATTGCCGAAGCCAACCACGACTCCGTCACCGACGGCGACAAACTGGTGCAGAACGCCCTCGACAGGTTTGGCCGCGTCGACGTGGTGGTCAATAACGCCGGCATCCTGCGCGACAAGACCTTCCACAAAATGGACGACGCCGACTGGGATCTGGTTTACCGCGTCCACGTCGAAGGCGCCTACAAAGTCACCCGCGCCGCGTGGCCGCACATGCGCGAGCAAAACTATGGTCGCGTGATCTTCACCGCGTCGACCTCCGGAATCTACGGCAACTTCGGCCAATCCAACTACGGCATGGCCAAACTCGGCCTCTACGGCCTGACTCGCACCCTTGCCATCGAAGGCCGCAAGCACAACATCCTCGTCAACGCCATTGCCCCCACCGGTGGCACGCGCATGACCGAAGGCCTGATCCCGCCGCAAGTGTTCGAACAACTCAAACCGGAACTGGTCAGCCCGTTGGTGGTGTACCTCGCCAGTGAAAACTGCGAAGAAACCTCGGGCCTGTTCGAAGTCGGCGGTGGCTGGATGGGCAAGGTGCGCTGGGAACGCAGCCTCGGCGCCGGATTCGATCCGCGCGCGGGTTTCTCTCCGGAAGACGTCGCGGCCAACTTCCAGCAGATTTGCGACTTCGAGGGTGCGGCGCATCCGAAAGACAACATTGAAGCGCTGAAGGAAATGATGGCGAATTTGCAGAAGTATTCGTTGTAACCGGACAACGCCACCAGGGGGGATTCTGGTGGCGGGTCAGCGCTTTACACGTATCGGTTTTCAACCATGAACTTCGGTGGTTTCCAGTTGGGGCCTTTGATGGACAAACCATTCTCCCCACTGGCTAGAACACCCGTGGTCAATAGCCGCGTGTAAGCCCTTTCAAGCGCTCCGTATTCTTTAAGCATTTCGCTGTTGTGGAGCCTGATCATCATGTCCAGATGTGGATTGGATTTGAACAGTGCAAATACAGTGACAATGTCATCCAGGGTTTCATTTTTGATGATCTGTTCGATGCTGTTCATATCCACATTTCCTTCAGTAGACGCTTGTATTCAAGCTCATCTTGTTCAAGGGCGGCTTCCAGCGCCTCTGGCGTGTAAAGCAGACTTGGGTCGTCCTTCATTTTGAAATCTTCCAGCGTTGCTGTAGGCACATCTTTCCATGCAGGAGATTTTTTGATCCGGCATTTCGTTAGTGTTCTGACCAGATTCAATACTTACGAATATTTATTATTTTTCAGGAACTCGGGCGCTTTCCAGTTAGGTCCCTTAACTGCTACGGCGCCTTCACCATTGGCCAAAATGCCTTCTTCGAACAGTCTTGCGTAGATTTTGAGCAGCTCCCCGCTGGCGATGACTTCGAATCGGTAACGCCCAAACATTCGATCTAACGATGGGATAGCAGAGCCAAGTGCGAAAACAGTCAATGCGTCTTCTATTGATTCATTTTGAATGATCTGTTCGACCCTGTTCATCACTTGCCCCCTTTAAGTAAGTTGTTGAAAAAATCTTCATCCTGTCTGTCCGCAGCCGCAATGGCGTCTTTCGTGTAAAGGAGAGATTCATCATTTGTGAGCTCGAAATCTTCCAAAGTGGCTGTGTGCGCATTGTTCCATAGTGAAGACTCCTTGTCGGGTTTGAATCCGTCTTTTAGCCCTAGTGCTCGAAATCTTTCCAACTCTCGAATCTCATGAGAGTAATAGCGCAAATCTGTATCAGACGGCTCCATGTATCCGCTCATTATTTTTTCCAGGCGCCGGATCATTATGTCGTTGGCGTCAGATTGGTCGAGTCGTGCAATGTGTAATTTAACGCCATCAATCCCGGCTTGAGTGATGAATGTCGTACGCCAATCCAATCTAAGTGTCGGACCACCGGCTTGCTCCGGATTGTAATAGCGACCACTGTATTTCCCTCTGACGGAGGCTCCCTCATAAGGACTACTGAACACCACATACAGCGGTGGAATCCCCGAATCGTCCGGAAAAACGATGATAAATCTGTCCCAGCCCTCCACCAGTACGGGATGCAGATCCAGTCGCCCCTCAACTGGAAAAATCGGAGCGCCCGAATAATCGGGTGTTTCGGTGTCAGTAACAGGCAGCTCAGTCGTACTGCTTGCAGGCGAGAGTGCGGGAGTCCAGGTCAGGAAATCTGTCGGGGAGTCCGGTAGGACTGTTTCATAGACGTCATTAAATAAATCGTACGTCCCGTGTAGCACCGGGACGCTGCTGCGAGCGTCAAAGTCGTCAGCAGAAACGACGAACACCTCTGCCCCGGTATCTACGTGCCTTATCCCCAAACCGACGGGTAGATCCAGCGCCCCTTGGCGATCCGCAATCTCGCGCAAGCGCTCGACATTTTCTAAGGCCAGTTCGGCAAGCGGTACGCTCATGGAGAAGCGTTCTCCATTGCCCAGGCGCGAAGGCATCAGCAGGGCGGCAAAGCCTACGAGCACCGGGCCCAGCATCGTGGTTGCCGCAGTTGTGACTGTCAAAACGGCTGATCGCAGAGTCGTGAGTATTGCCAACTCCGTTGCGGGAGCAAGACGGATCGCATTTGAAGCAAAAGAAAAGACCGGGCTGGAAGCTGCAGCGTGGCCCGATGCGGGGTAGACCTTGTGAAGTTCTCCCTGCCGAGGAGAATCACTTCTTTCGTGCTGCTCTGAATCCTTTTGTTCGAGCATTTCTTTTTGTTGATGGATCTTCTTTGTTGCAAGTTGAGCCTGCCGCTTCGCCATGGCAGTAGCGGTATGGATAACTTTCCAGCGTGTCTCCAGACTCTGTCGTTCTGTCTCCAGTCGTATTTGGATGTGCTCGATTTTCTGCTCCATTTCAGTCTGAAGAAGTTGTTGTTCTTGTTCGAATTGCTCCGCAGCCGCTTGCATATCCTCTTCGGCTTTGGTTAATGCCGTTCGCAACGCTGCAACCTTTATCTTTTCTTGGGCTTCTGCCTCGGCATTGATTCGCGCAGTTTCGGCAGCTCGTTGCGCTTGCTGGACGGCTAGTTGTCGGGCTTCTTGCAGTGCTGCCAGCCGGGCCGCTTCGCGAGCGTTGATTTCGTTTTGCTCTACTTGTCTGCGCGCCGCCTCTGCAAGGTTTTTCTGACGCTGTTGTTCTGCGGCGACGCGCGCGCGTTCGGCAGCCTGGCGAGCGCTTTCTGCCGCTGCCGCTTGTGCCTGATCGTTGCCTTGCACAGCGGCCAGCCATTTATGCACATCAACCTGTTGCTGGTTGAGCATCTGGATTGACTGCGACAGCAACTTGGCTTCGTGGGCGGCCTTGTATGACGACGTCCAGGCCTTCATGGCAATACCCGTTGGGTCGACTTCGCGGTGGTTGCCCCGTGCTTTTTTGTAGTAATCGTTAAAGTTTTTATTGATTGGAGACTCTCCAAAAAACTGATGGGCAAGAGCAGTCTTTTGATGAAGTTCGGCAGTTTTTCTGGCAATCAGCGTCTGACGCACGCCTAACTCTCGGATAATCGCTTGTGCGGGAGGAAGCGGATGTGTGGGTACTTGTAGCCGGGTCGCGGCGAGGTCGTGCTCGATGGATTGCGCCAATTGCTGTAGCCGGTTCCGAACCTCCTGCTCAGTTCTCGATTTGCTGGCCAGATACTCTTTCGAATTGACGACGACATTGATCGGCACGCCAAACATACCGCTGTCGGGGATGATTGGAGACGTCCCGTAAGTGATTGGAGTGTTTTCTGGTGCCGGCGCGGTTGTATGAACTGCTTCGGTTAATACAAAGGGGGGAGTATTTTGCATATTCATGTCCTTTGAGTCTGCGTGATGAAAGCATGGCGTCCGTGCCATTTGTAGTTGGTCTTTTAAAGTTACAACGAAACTTAAAGTGAAGTTTCCGAATGCGGTGTGAGTAAAGTTTTCCTGTATTGGAAGAGGTTTCAGGATGTTAAATGGAATCGTGTTTTAATCTTTTAATTTATAGGAATCTTCTGATGGTCTTTTCAGAATCTTCTCTCAGGGCTGTGCCCCCAACTTTTCAACAGGCATAAAAAAGGCCGCTGCAAACGCAGCGGCCAAGGTAAGACGTTGGATCAAGGAGCTACAAATCAACGTCAGTGAACACCGGGGCGATGAATCGAACGACGCTTCAATCCATCTGAAATCTGACGCCGCTGGCGGTGAGTGACTCACCCGCCGGGGCTTCGCGCTTTCTGGCGGTCTGCCGTGAAAGCGGGGCCAGAATAAGCCGCTGATGCGAAAGGAAAAATAGCCGACTCAGAGATGCACTGTTACGGGGCATGTAACAGTGCCGCGCATCCGAAGTGCGCATCATCCGTTGTTTTGATAGTGCGCCATCCAGCCGATGCATGACCCGCGCAATACCCCGTGCCGCAAGGGCACTCATCCTTTCGAGGTACAGCGCGAATACCTCCTTGGTGCGCTTATCGATCCCGGTACACCGCAGTAGGGTGGGGCCTTCTGTCACTCACCGGGGAAGACGCATGACAAAAACAACAATGCGCGCCATCTTCACGCCGCAAGCGCTGGCCGCTGCGGTGGCCATGGGCTGCTGCGCCCAGGCGCACGCGGTTTCATTCAACATCGGGGAAATCGAGGGCACGTTCGACTCCTCGCTGTCGGTTGGCGCGAGCTGGGGCCTGCGCGATGCCGACAGTTCGCTGGTCGGCACCGTCAACGGCGGCACCGGGCAGTCTTCCACGGGCGACGACGGGCGCCTGAACTTCAAGAAAGGCGAAACCTTTTCGAAGATCTTCAAGGGCATCCACGACCTCGAACTGAAGTACGGCGACACTGGCGTCTTCGTGCGCGGTAAATATTGGTATGACTTCGAACTCAAGGACGAAGACCGCGAGTTCAAGCAAATCAGCGATAAGGGCCGCAAGGAGGGCGCCAAGTCCTCGGGCGGGGAAATCCTCGATGCCTTCGTCTACCACAACTACTCCATCGCCGACCTGCCGGGCACCGTGCGCGCCGGCAAGCAAGTGGTGAGCTGGGGCGAGAGCACCTTCATCGGCAACTCGATCAACAGCATCAACCCGATTGACGTTTCAGCGTTTCGCCGTCCGGGTGCGGAGATCAAGGAAGGCCTGATTCCGGTGAACATGCTGTTCGGTTCCCAGAGCCTGACCGACAAGCTTTCCGTGGAAGGTTTCTACCAACTTGAATGGGATCAGACCGTTCTCGACAACTGCGGCACTTTCTTCGGTGTCGATGTGGCGGCGGATGGTTGCAACAACGGTTACACCGTGGGCAGTCCGGCAGTTGCGCCGCTCGTGCCGCTGACCCAGGCGTTTGGCCAGGGCATTCAGGTCACGCAGGAAGGCGTGGTGATTCCCCGTGGCGGCGACCGTGATGCGCGGGATTCCGGGCAATGGGGTACGGCGCTGCGCTGGCTCGGCGATGACACTGAATATGGCCTGTACTTCATGAACTACCACAGCCGCACGCCAACGGTTGGGACGACCACGGCGGGTCTGTCGACGCTGGCGGCGTTGCCGGCGATGGTCGGCATTGCCAACGGTCTGGCGCCCGGCAGCGGCGCGGGACTGGCGCAAAGTGTGATGCTCGGACGCGGCCAGTATTACCTCGAATACCCGGAAGACATCCGCCTGTACGGTGCCAGTTTTTCCACTACCTTGCCGACCGGCACTGCGTGGACCGGTGAGATCAGCTATCGCCCGAATGCTCCCGTGCAGGTCAACACCAACGACCTGACCCTGGCGTTGGTCAACCCGATCGCCGGCGGCACCGCTTCGCCACTCGCGACATCGCCTGGCGCTGACAACAAAGGCTATCGCCGCAAGGAAGTGACGCAACTGCAAAGCACCCTCACGCACTTCTTCGATCAGGTGCTCGGTGCCCAACGGCTGACCCTGGTCGGCGAGGCGGCGGTGGTTCACGTTGGCGGTCTGGAGTCGCGCGACACGATTCGTTACGGCCGCGACTCGGTCTACGGCCAGTACGGTTTCGGCGGCGACACCGACGGCTTTGTCACCTCGACCTCGTGGGGCTATCGCGCCCGGGCGATCCTCGATTACGCCAACGTGATCGGTGGCATCAACCTCAAGCCGAACCTGTCCTGGTCCCATGACGTCGCCGGTTACGGCCCTAACGGTCTGTTCAACGAAGGCGCCAAGGCGATCAGCGTCGGCGTCGATGCCGACTACCGCAACACCTACACCGCGAGCCTCAGTTACACCGACTTTTTCGGCGGTGACTACAACGTCCTCGAAGACCGTGACTTCGTGGCCCTGAGCTTTGGCGTGAACTTCTGATCTGCGAGAAGGATGAATTTAATGCGCAAGATGATTCTGCAATGCGGCGTGCTGGCCCTGAGCCTGCTGGCTGCGAACGTGATGGCGGCGGTGTCGCCGGACGAAGCCAATAAACTCGGCACCAGCCTGACGCCGTTGGGCGCCGAGAAGGCCGGCAATGCTGACGGCTCGATTCCGGCCTGGACCGGTGGCATCGCGAAAAACGCGGCGGCAGTGGACAGCAAGGGCTTCCTGGCCGACCCGTTTGCCAACGAAAAACCGTTGTTCACCATCACCGCGGCCAATGTCGACAAATACAAGGACAAGCTCTCCGAAGGGCAGGTGGCGATGTTCAAGCGCTATCCGGAAACCTACAAGATCCCGGTCTATCCGACTCATCGCAGCGTCGGGGCGCCGGCCGACATTTACGAATCGGCCAAGCGCAGCGCGCTCAACGTGACCACCATCAATGATGGTAACGGTCTGGCCAACTTCACCGGCAACCGCTATTACGCCTTCCCGATTCCGAAGAATGGCGTCGAAGTGCTCTGGAACCACATCACCCGATATCACGGCGGCAACGTGAAGCGCATCATCACGCAGGTCACGCCGCAGACCAACGGCAGCTACACGCCGATCCGCTTCGAAGAAGAGATCGCCGTGCCGCAACTGATGAAGGATCTGGATGCGGACAAAGCCGCCAACGTGCTGACCTTCTTCAAGCAGTCGGTGACGGCGCCGGCGCGTCTGGCGGGCAACGTGCTGCTGGTGCACGAAACCCTGGACCAAGTGAAGGAGCCGCGTCTGGCGTGGATCTACAACGCCGGCCAGCGCCGGGTTCGCCGCGCACCGCAGGTGGCGTACGACGGCCCGGGCACGGCGGCTGACGGGCTGCGTACCTCCGACAACTTCGACATGTTTTCCGGTGCACCGGATCGCTACGACTGGAAACTGGTCGGCAAGAAGGAAATGTACATCCCGTACAACAGCTTCAAGCTTGATTCGCCAGCCTTGAAGTACGACGACATCGTCAAGGCCGGGCACATTAATCAGGATCTGACCCGTTATGAGTTGCACCGTGTCTGGGAAGTGATCGGGACAGTCAAGGCGAACGAGCGGCATATCTACGCCAAACGCCATATGTACATCGATGAAGACAGCTGGCAGGTGGCGCTGGTCGATCACTACGACGGTCGTGGTCAGCTGTGGCGGGTGGCCGAGGGGCATTCTCAGTACTACTACGATCATCAGACCCAGGGCTACACGCTCGAAGCGCTCTACGACATCATTGCCGGTCGCTACATCGCCCTGGGGATGAAAAACGAAGAGAAGCGCAGCTACGTATTCGGCTGGGACGCGAAAGCGGCGGACTACACGCCGTCAGCCCTGCGTGCCGAGGGTGTACGGTAAGCGTTCTGCTAAAAAAGCCCGATACAAGGCGACCCCATGGGTCGCCTTTTTTATGGGCCGCAATCAGCGTGCTGAATACTCGTCAACAAGCGCCGTAGAGCGGGCTAGGGTGAGGCCATAACGATAAAAAGGCTCTCCCGATGACCGCCATGACGCAGCGCCTGGATCGCCCGGGGTTTGTTCCACGTCTTTCCATCCATCATCAGGCTCGCCTGCGTTTAAGCGAGCCGTTGCTCGCCTCGACCGCCCGTGTTCGCTTGATTTGTGCGCCCGCCGGCAGTGGCAAAAGCGCGCTGCTCACGGAGTGCCTGTTACAGGCGCCTGCCCATTGCGCAGTTATCTGGGTGCCGCTGGCTGGCGCGGGATTGAGTGTCGGCGATTTTTGCGAGCGCCTGGGGCAAGCGTTGGGCATTCAGGCCCGCGATGAAGCGTCATTGCTGGGGGAGTTCGCCCGTTGGCAGGCGCCCACCTGGTTGTTCCTGGACGATTACTGCCGCATTCCCGATGCTGCTTTAGATGCGTTGCTTGATCGACTTTTGGCGGTCAGCAGTCCCGCGCTGACCTGGTGGATCGGCACGCGGCGACGTCCGCAATGCAACTGGCCGCGATTGTTGCTCGATGATGAACTCTATGAGTGCGAAAGCGTGACGCTGGCGCTGAACCTCTGTGAAGTCGCGCACTTGCTCCACCACTTGCCGGTCGAACAGGCCGAGAGTGTCGCTGCCCGGATCATGCAGCGCACTGGTGGCTGGTGCGCCGGTGTGCGCATGGTATTGCTGCAAAAGTGCGACTGGTCGCAAAAGGCTCCACCGCAGCAACGGGTCGATACGTTGCTCGATTATCTGCAGCACGAACTCTTTAACAGCCTTTCGCCCGAGTTGGCCGAAGCCTGGCGGGTGCTGGCGCATTTGCCACGCTTTAACGCCGAGCTTTGCGATCACCTGTTCGGCGCCGGTGATGGCTCAAATTATCTTCATCAATTGCAAACGCTTGGCTGCTTCATCGAACCGTGGCAGTCGTCATCCGACTGGTTGCAGATTTTCGTGCCGTTGTCGCAGTTGATGCGCGCCGAGCAATGGCCGGCGGGTCGCTCTTGGCACCGTCGGGCATGCCAGTGGTTTGCGAGCCGGGAAGACTGGAGGTCAGCCTTCGAACAGGCGTTGCTGGCGCAAGAGTTCGAAGTCGCGGTCAGCCTGTTGCAGCATTTCAACTTCGAGCAATTGTTTGAAGAGCAGACCGTCGTGCTGCTGTTGCGCCTGCACGAGCAGCAGGGCGAGGAGTTGATGCTCGCATCGCCGCAATTGGTCGGGCTGATTGCGGCAGCCTTGATGTTTGCCGGGCGTTTCGAACAGGCCGAGGTGTGCATCGAATGCCTGTCGCGGTTCATGCCGCAGCCGACGGCGGAACAGCAGCGGCAATTGATCGCCCGATGGCAGGCGCAGCGGGGCTGGCTCCTGCATTTGCAGGGCCAGATGGCGGCGGCGCGAGCGCATTTCCATCAGGCCTTGGCCGAGCTCGACCCGCAGGCCTGGCCGACCCGTTTGATGTGCCTGTCAGGGCAGACCCAACAAGCGTTGTTGTGCGGCGAACTGGAACAGGCGCACGCGATCAATCGCGAAGCCTTGTGCCTGGCGCGGGCGCAAGGCTCGTTGCTGTTTGAGGGCTTGCTGGAACTTGATCACGCGCAGTTGCTGGAACAACGCGGCGCGCCGGCACGTGCCGCCAGTCTGTTGGCCGACATGCATGATCTGCTGGGTCAGCGCGCGGAACGGCCAGTGCCCCTGCTTGGGCGCATCGCTTTGCGTCGAGGGCGGTTGGCGTTGTGCATGGGGCAGGAAGAGGACGCGGCCGGTTTTTTCCAGAGCGGACTGGATGACTGCCTGCGCAGTCATGACAAGCGAGTGCTCTATGGTTTTCTTGGATTGGCCGAACTCGCCGCGAACCGAGGCGATTATGCCCAGGCATTCGTACGCCTGCGTGATGCCGAGCGACTCATGCAACAGCGGCAGATTCCGGACACCGTTTACCGAGGTGTTCTTTTGCAGATCAGCAGCCACATCTGGTTGCAGCAAGGGCGCCCGGAACTGGCGCACGAAGCGCTGAGCCGCCTGCTTAAACACTATCGCGGGACTCACGCGTTGCAGGCACCACCGGCGACCCTGGAGTTGATCGCCCGGGTGGAATATTTGCTGGTACTGGCTGAAACGCAACTGCAGCAAAGCGATCAGCCAAAGGAACATCTTCGATCCATGCTGCAAGAGGCCCGTCAGCACGGCAGGGTGCATCTGCAAGCGGAATTGCTGCTGGTGCTGGCGCAGGTGGCCTGGCGGGTGGGTGATCTGACGCTGGCACAACAGGCGCTCGGGGAGGGACGGGCGTTGGCACAGCGTTGCCAACTGCATCAGGCACTGCATGAATTGAATCGGCGACAGCCCGATTTGTGTATCGGTCATCTCGCGAGTGAACTGGCTGGTGACCCACTGTCGGCGGCCAGGGATGACCATGCATTAAGTCGGCGCGAACTTGAGGTATTGACGCTGATCGCCCAGGGCAACTCCAATCAGCAAATCGCTGAAAGACTTTATATCTCCGTACATACGGTCAAAACTCATGCGCGCCGCATTCATGGAAAGTTGGGCGTAGAGCGCAGGACGCAGGCTGTTGCGAAAGCGAAAGCATTAAGCCTGTTATAAAACACGCGTTACGTTTGGACGTATTCAATCGCTGTAATACAGCGGTGGTTTATTTGTTCTGCGCATTTTGCTTAAGTCGGTCCGAATTTAATTAACGGGTATAACCATGCCCGTTCGAACCGATAGGCAGGATAAAGCGATGAACAGGATGTTTCCAAGTTTGATGCTCGACAGCATGCATCAAATGGTTGATAGCGCGACTGAGTTGGGCAAGGCGAAGTTGGCAGCAGAACACCTCGACAAGTTGTTGGTGTCAATCCCGATGTTCAAGAAAATGGTACTTGAGCTGTTCAGCGAAAAACTCTCCCGTTTGATACCGGGCGTCGAAGCTGATCAGGTTTTCATTGCCAGAGGTACATCGACAAAAAATATCGAAGTGCGGCCGGTTGGATCATTGACCAATGTTTTGTTCGAATGCCTGTTTCAGCGAATTTCGCCTAACTATGTAATCGGTGATGACGGTGTGTACGACCGCCCCGATACCCACGCTCCGGAACACCAGATCGCCGGGTTAAAAATTGTTGATGTTGAAACCTTGATTGACAACCTGCGTACCAAGCTCGACTGGGAGCATGTTGCTCGGCTGGATCAATACTGGAGGGCTCCGGTTGGTGTTCAGTCGATGTCGTCCACACACAAGGAAATCTTGCATCAGGCCATGGCCCGGATGTTGATGGCCGAGCTGTCGCTCAGCGTATTTGCGGGACGACTGGATGCCGCTATGGCAGCGCGGATGGCGCAGGCGTTAAGCGCCCCTGGCGCTGCGCGATACGAGGTTGCGGTGAGGGATGGCAAAACCCTGAGTGGTAGCTTTGTACTGGACTCGAGCGGCGTGGCGTCTTCCGAAATCCCATTGGGCAGCGATAACTACGGCTACATCTTATATACATCCGGGCGAGGTTTTGAGTACTTCGCCAACAGCATCGAAATGCACACGGTGTTGTGTGAGCGTCTTTCTGTGACAGGTAACTCGATTACCTTTCCGTTTCTTCAGCAAAGTGCTTTTGATTATGGCGTTGATAGCGCGCTGAAACAGCAGCGAGCCGAAATCAAACGTCTGCTTGGTTATGACAATGGTGGAGTTTCGGGTACGGCTCTGGCACTTGCACTTGATCGTCAGCAACATTTGTTGTCGATACAGTCCGGGGTAATGATGAACCTTGAGTCGCTGCGTAAAGATATACAGCGCATGGAGTGGACGGGGTGGTTGAAAGAGGCGCCCGTTCAGGTACAAAACAAGTACGTTGAACTTGAAGCCTCCATGACCCGGTACGACATCGACTTCAAACGTTCGCACGGGCCTTATTTTTCACTGCGGGACTACACCCGTGAACAAGTGGCGGATTGGTTGAACGTTGCGTTGGGCATCGAACTTGACTCCGACAATATCCGGGTTCATACAACTTACGATATCAACGTTGGCGGCAAGACAATCCGACAGAAAGACAACAGGACATTGACCGAATTTGTCTGCTACGGCGTGCACGACGTCGGTCATGCCCTGCAAATATCCCTGGAAGGTGCCGAAGGAACCGGCCTGACGGCCGACAACCTCGAACGCTGGATGAGTGGCAACAATGTGCGCAAGGGGTTCGTCGAGACGCGTTCGGTGAATCCTAGCGCCGAATATTTCCAGGCGTTCTGCAACAAAATTCACAGCCGCCTGCTGTTTGATCTCTGGGTCGCGCGGCATTCCGGGCTATTCAGTCAGGCCGATTTTGATCTGGTCAGTCGGGCGGTCAGCGGTGATCAATCACTGTTCATCAAAGGTGTCAGCTACTCGCAAGGCATTCAGCCTTTGCGCGATGTGCTGGTCTTCCAGGATCTGCAGCACGATGACGGCCCACAACAGGTTTATCTGAGAAACCCCCAAGGTGTGTTTGGGTTCTTGCGCTTCAATCGCTTCAGCGATTTCAGGGTCCAGTTGCTCCGGTGGATGATCGATGACACCGCGTATGCCTCATCACTGGTTCATCCTGATGACTGGGCGCGAGTCAGCCTGGAACTTCGCCAACGGCGCGAGCAATGGGCAGTCGGAGCGGTGGCGTTGGACACCACGCAGAATCCCTTGGCCGATGCCGTGAAATGCGATTATCGCTACGCCCTGGCAACGGCTGGGCGCATTGCCCCGCCAGCGTTTCGAGAGGTTACGCCAGCTGTTCGTCAGCGCCACGCGCGACTCAACACTGAACTCAAGGCGTTGTACACCGTTGGGCTTCAGGAAACCGGGTTTGTATCTTTCGAAGTGTTCTCGCGCAAGCTGATCAAGGAGCGGGTCGAGCAAGTGCTTCAATCCCGTGGCATTCATGTCCAGGTCGACCCCGACCAAGTATTCGTCCAGACAACGGAACAGACCACCTACAGTCTGTCTGAGCTTATTTTCCGACAACTCAGCTTCGAACCGCCGAGCAGCCCGCATTACGACCCGCGTGACTATCCGAGGTTTTACTGGTCGGGCGCGCACCCTGCGCTGGATGCACTGTCGATTCGGGACATCGCCAGTTGGTCGAAAACGTTACGTGCGGGCGAGCAATACATTGATCACTTGAAGCAGCAGTACACGCCGATAAATCGCCAGTACGCGTTCAAACAAGCGGTGTATTTCCAGCGGCAACTGGCTGAAATGGCGCAGGCTGCGCTGTCTCAGTTCTTCGACGCAAGCTTAAGTGTTCAGCAATACAAAAGCCTGGATCGCCTCATCACCGGGCTGCACACACCTGAAGCGCAAAGGCTGGGCGATCCCGTGGTCAAGACTGAAAGCGTCTATGAGTTCTGGCTCAATGCCAACCGTCGTGTGGACGGCGTGTATTTGTTCCGGACAGTCAACTCCGTGGGGATCGAAGATTTCATCTACACGCCAGATGCTCCGGATGGCCTGGCGTTTCGTAGTGCCGACGATTTCGCCTGGTCGATTCGCGACCGCTATAGAGGGCTGCGCAATTACTACATTGAGCGGGTAAGGTTTGTTGAGAAAAAAAGCGTCAACGGTCTTTTCGACAAGATCTTCGCGACAACGGATCCTGTTGTCGTTGCGCCACAGATCGGCGCCCGGGTCAGGGATCTACGCGTCGCTTACGCTGCCCATGTCGACAAAGTCATCCATGATGTGGATGAGCAAACCACGAGCCTTGGCGAAATCATCGGCAAGCTGATCTATGACAACGTGAAACTGGCGCTCGCTGTGATCAGCATCGTCGTTCCACCGGCAGGGCTGGTGCTGACGGCAGTGGAGACGGCGAAAAACATCTACGACGGTTTGTATGCGCTGCGCTATGAAGACAATGAAAAAGCGTTTACCCATCTCAAGGATGCATTGATCGGATTGGCGACGCTGGGCAAAGCAGCAGCAGGCACGGCCAGTGTGACCAGTGCGCAAAAAACCCTGATCGATCTGTTCGGCGATGCCAACACGTTGGTGGAGCTGGTAGGGCAAGCGACTGGGCAAACCCTTGGCAAAGATCGCTTGCTGGAGATCATTCAGCAGGTATTGGATGAAAAAATAGCGGGCAGCAGCCAGACCATCATTGTCTGATTACGGCGATTGGTGTGGGCACTCAATCTTGCGGTCGAGTGCCTGAAGGTCAGTTTGCGCGGGCTGGCTCAAACCCCATTCGCCAGCTAACGGCCTGCGTCGCCGCCAGCAAACGCTGCGCCGCCGGGCCGTTTTCGTCGGCATGAAATAACGAGGTCGGGCCGACGATGGTCATCACGGCGGCAACCTGGCCCACTGCATTAAACACCGGCGCGGACAAAGCATCCACGCCCGGCATCAGCAAACCGTGAACGTGGTGCAAGCCGCGTTCGCGGATCTGTTCGCACAAACTTGCGTAAGTCACGTCGTCAGCGAGTGGATGACCGACGACGTTGGTTTCCAGATCCCGCAATTCATCGGTTTCCCGAGACGGGAGAAACGCGCTGAACACCAGACCGGTGGATGAACTGAGGAGCGGCAACACTGAACCCAATTGCGTCACTACCGTCACCGCGCGCACGGCCGGCTCGATGTGAACAACAGTCGCGCCTTGATTGCCCCACACCGCCAGAAAACAGGTTTCGTTGAGTTCGTCGCGCAGTTCGGCCAAGGGCAGGGCGGCGACTTTCAGCACGTCCATACTGTTGAGTGCGGCCAGACCGACGCGCAGCGCTTCACGACCGAGGCCGTAATGGTTGGTGGCGCTGTTCTGTTCGGCAAACCCCGAGGCGATCAGCGCTTGCAAGTAACGGTGAACCTTACTTGCCGGCATTTGCACATGTTCCGCCAGGCGCGACAACGAAGTGGCGGGCGATAACTCAGCCAGAGCCTTGAGGATATCGGTGCCGACCTCGGCGGAGCGAACCTTTTGTTTGCCGTTGCTTTCGCTGGTTTTTTCCATGGGAGTGCCGGGTTACGAAACGAGTGGGCGTCTTTATAGCTTGACGCTGGATGTCGAGCAAATTACGTTATGCGTAATCCGATTACGATAAAAATAACCGCGGCGTGCCAAGACCTCTGTTGTAGAGCGTCGGCCATTGCCGCCTCCCTGTTCAGGAGGCTCCATGAACCTCGATTCAACGTCGTCGACGCTGGCTTATCAGTCCGGTTTCGGCAATGAATTCAGCAGTGAAGCACTGCCCGGCGCGCTGCCCGTCGGCCAGAACTCCCCGCAAAAAGCCCCTTACGGTCTCTACACCGAACTGTTCTCCGGCACGGCTTTCACCATGAGTCGCGGCGAAACGCGGCGCACCTGGATGTACCGCATTCAGCCGTCGGCCAATCACCCGGCCTTCGTCAAACTCGATCGGCAACTGGCCGGCGGCCCATTGGGCGACGTGACGCCAAACCGCCTGCGCTGGAATCCACTGGACATGCCGGGTGAGCCGACCGATTTCATCGATGGCCTGGTGAGCATGGCGGCCAATGCCAGTGCGGATAAACCGGCCGGGATCAGCATCTTCAGTTACCGCGCCAATCGTTCGATGGAGCGTGTGTTCTTCAATGCCGACGGCGAACTGTTGCTGGTGCCTGAGCAAGGACGATTGCGTATTGCCACGGAGCTGGGCGTGCTGGACGTCGGACCGCTGGAAATCGTCGTGCTGCCGCGCGGCTTGAAATTTCGCGTCGAACTGCTCGATGCACAAGCACGCGGTTATGTCGCCGAAAACCATGGCGCGCCCTTGCGGCTTCCGGATCTGGGCCCGATTGGCAGCAATGGCCTGGCCAATCCACGGGACTTCCTGACCCCGGTGGCGCATTACGAAGACCTCAAACAACCCACCACGCTGGTGCAGAAATTCCTTGGCCAATTGTGGGGCTGTGAATTGAATCACTCGCCGCTGAACGTGGTCGCATGGCACGGCAATAACGTGCCGTACAAATACGATCTGCGTCGCTTCAACACGATTGGCACGGTCAGTTTCGATCATCCGGATCCGTCGATCTTCACCGTGCTGACCTCGCCGACCAGCGTGCATGGCTTGGCGAATCTCGACTTTGTGATTTTCCCGCCGCGCTGGATGGTGGCCGAGAACACCTTCCGTCCACCGTGGTTCCACCGCAACCTGATGAACGAATTCATGGGTCTGATCCAGGGCGAATACGACGCCAAGGCCGAAGGTTTCCTGCCTGGCGGTGCCTCGCTGCACAGCTGCATGAGCGCGCACGGCCCTGACGGTGAAACCTGCATGAAGGCGATCAGCGCCGATCTCAAACCGGCGAAAATCGACAACACCATGGCCTTCATGTTCGAGACCAGCCAAGTGCTGCGCCCAAGCCGCTTCGCCCTCGACTGCCCGCAACTGCAATCCAGTTATGACGCCTGCTGGGCCACACTGCCCGCCTCATTCGACCCGACCCGGAGATAACCCATGACCCAGACTTCCATTGCCCGCAGCTGGGTTGTTTCCGCCAACGGTCATGCCGATTTCCCGTTGCAGAACCTGCCGCTGGGCGTGTTCAGCATCAACGGCTCGGTCCCGCGCAGCGGTGTTGCTATCGGCGCACACATTTTCGATCTCGAAGCGGCGCTGGACGCCGGCCTGTTCGACGGTGTCGCGAAGGCGGCCGTCGAAGCCACGCGCGGCGGTCAACTGAATGCGTTTTTCGAACTCGGTCGCCCGGCCCGGGTTGCCCTGCGTAAACGTCTGCTGGAGTTGTTCAGCGACGGCAGTGCGCTGCGCGGCAAGATCGAAGCCCAAGGCGCGAAGTGGCTGCCATTGGCTGCCGATTGCCAGATGCATCTGCCGGCCCGGATCAGCGATTACACCGATTTCTATGTCGGCATCGAGCACGCGCAAAACGTCGGCAAACTGTTTCGACCGGACAACCCGCTGCTGCCGAACTACAAATACGTGCCGATCGGTTATCACGGCCGCGCTTCCACCGTGCGGCCGTCCGGCACTGAGGTCCGTCGTCCGAAAGGCCAGACCCTGCCGGCCGGTCAGACCGAGCCGACCTTCGGCCCCTGCGCGCGTCTGGACTATGAGCTGGAACTGGGGATCTGGATCGGCCAGGGCAACGAGATGGGCGAGTCGATCGCCATTGGCGATGCCGCTGAGCATATTGCCGGTTTCTGTCTGCTCAACGACTGGTCGGCGCGGGATATCCAGGCCTGGGAATATCAGCCGCTGGGGCCATTTCTGTCGAAGAGCTTCATCACCAGCGTCTCGCCGTGGGTAGTGACGGCCGAAGCGCTGGAGCCGTTCCGTCGCCCACAACCCGCGCGTCCGCAGGGCGATCCGCAACCGCTGGCGTATCTGCTCGACCAGCGTGATCAGGCCGCCGGTGCTTTCGACATCGAACTGGAAGTCCTGCTGCTCACCGAGGCCATGCGCGAGCAAAATCTTCCCGCGCATCGTTTGACCTTGAGCAATACACGGCACATGTACTGGACCGTCGCGCAAATGGTCGCGCACCACAGCGTTAACGGCTGCCAGTTGCAGGCCGGCGATCTGTTCGGTTCGGGCACGTTGTCGGGGCCTGAAGACGGTCAGTTCGGCAGTCTGCTGGAAATCACCGAGGGCGGCAAAAAGCCGATCGAGCTAGCCTCCGGCGAAGTGCGTAAGTTCCTGGAAGACGGCGACGAAATTATCCTGCGCGCCCGTTGCGCCCGTGACGGTTTTGCCTCCATCGGTTTCGGCGAATGCCGAGGCAAAATCGTGGCGGCGCACTGACAGGAGCGGGTAATGGATCTCTACACCTATTACCGTTCCACGTCGTCGTATCGGGTGCGCATCGCGCTGGCGCTCAAGGGCCTGGATTATCAGGCGCTGCCGGTGAATCTCATCGCCCCGGTGGGAGGAGAGCATCGTCAACCGGCGTATTTGGCGATCAATCCGCAGGGCCGCGTGCCGGCCTTGCGTACCGATGATGGCGCGCTGTTGATTCAATCGCCGGCGATCATCGAGTTCCTGGAGGAACGTTATCCACAGGTGCCGCTATTGCCCGGGGATCTGGTCGCTCGTGCGCGAGTGCGTGGCGTGGCGGCGGTGATCGGTTGCGATGTGCATCCGTTGCACAACGTCAGCGTATTGAATCGTTTGCGGCAACTCGGTCATGACGAGCCGCAAGTGGTCGAGTGGATCAGCCACTGGATCGGTCAAGGTCTGGCGACGGTGGAGCAGTTGATCGGCGACGCCGGTTACTGCTTCGGCGAACAGCCGGGGTTGGCCGACGTGTATCTGATTCCACAGCTGTATGCGGCCGAGCGTTTCAACGTCGATCTTGAGGCTTACCCTCGGATTCGTCGCGTGGCCGCTCTCGCTGCAACGCATCCCGCGTTCATCAAGGCGCACCCCGCCAACCAGCCCGACACCCCGTAACCCATGTAGAAGCCGGGCTTGCCCGCGAAGAAGGTGTGCCAGACAAATTATCTGCACCTGACACACCCATTTCGCGGCCAAGCCACACGATCGCCTGTAGGAGCGAGGGGCTGTCTCTGAGTGTGTTGGAGCAGAAATCCTTGTGGGAGCTGGCTTGCCAGCGATGGCGGTTGTGTGAGCCAGCATCTTCATCAGCTGACCCGGCGCTTTCGCGAGCAGGCTCGCTCCTGCAGGGGTTAATGAACTACCGAGTTGGGTGGCAAATGCCCGAGCCGTTCGGTCAGGCGCAACCGCTGGATCGGATCTTCACTGAGCAGCAGGGCATGTTCCAGGTCGAATCGCTCGGCGCTGGGGCAATCGAGCCGCTGATACAGGCTGGCGCGGGCCAGGTAATCGGCGGCGCTGGCATTGCCCAGTTCCAGCACGCGTTCGGCGTCCATCAGTGCGGCGATGAAATCGTCGTGTGTCAGGTGCAACTGACGCAGATTGCGGGACAGGCGCTGGAGCATCTGAACCGGCGTGGCGGTTGCCAGATGTTCGGCATTGAGCTTCATCTGCGAGCCGTACTGACGCTGCAACAACTCGCGGCAGTCGTTTGGATACAGACGTCGACCGCCACACGGATCAAGCAAATGATCGGCGCCGGGCACCCGCAGCAGGAAGTGTCCGGGGAAGTTGACACCCACCAGCGGAATCTCCAGCCCCCGCGCCAATTCCAGCGCAATCAATGCCAGCGCGAGGGGCTGTCCGCGACGGGTTTGCATTACCTTGTGCAACAACGCAGCTTGCGGGCGCAGCGGGGTGAAATCGTCCTTGGCATAACCCAGGTCGTTCATGCGTCGCAGCAGCGGTTGCGCCAGTTCGCTGACCGGCATCATTGGCAAGCCGTAACTGACCCGTTGCTGCAGCTCGGTGAAGTCCTGCAACAAGGCGTGTGGGTTGGCCTCTTTATCGTGCTCGGCCGCCATCCACAGCGCAGCTTCGAACAGCGCGGGAGGGGAACGATGCAAACAGTCGAGGAAACGTTGGCGCGGGCTCATCAAAATCTCCGGAGAATGCCTCGTTTTAGCCCCGTCTCCGCTATTCGTCCAGTGCCGCGCTGCACTCGCGTCGAGTTATGCCGCAAAGCCCGGTTTGCAGCCCGTGCTTATTCCGGTGCGCTCCAGCAATTTTTTGTTGCAAGCCTATACTGGCGTCTACAAGAAGTGATTCGGGAGCCTGTCGATGTTTGCTCTCATGCAAAGCACTCGCCTGGAATCGCTGCATCTTAGCGTTGACCCGGTCTCCGGGTTGAAGGCGGTCATTGCTATTCATAACAGTCGCCTCGGGCCAGCCCTTGGCGGATGTCGTTACCTTGCCTATCCCAACGACGAATCTGCTGTCGAGGACGCGGTGCGCCTGGCCAAGGGCATGAGCTACAAGGCCGCGCTTGCCGGTCTGGAGCAGGGCGGCGGGGTGGCAGTGATCGTGCGTCCGGCCCATGTCGAAAACCGCGCGGCGCTGTTCGAAGCGTTCGGCCGTTGCATCGACCAACTGGACGGTCGCTACATCACCGCCATCGACAGCGGCACCTCGGTGGCGGACATGGATTGCATCGCCCAGCAGACCCGACATGTCACCAGCACCACCTCTGCCGGAGACCCGGCGCCTCATGCGGCGATGGGCGTTTTCGCCGGCATTCGCGCAACAGCGATGGCGCGCCTGGGCAGCGATAATCTCGAAGGTTTGCGCGTGGCGATTCAGGGCCTGGGCAATGTCGGTTATGCACTGGCCGAACAGCTTCATGCTGTTGGCGCCGAGCTGCTGGTCAGCGACATTGATCACGGCAAGGTGTTACTGGCGATGGAACAACTCAATGCCCATCCGATTGCCAACGACGCATTGCTCAGCACGCCGTGCGACATTCTTGCGCCATGCGGTCTGGGCGGTGTGCTGAATCGCAACAGCGTCGCGCAGTTGCGCTGCGCGGCGGTGGCGGGTTCGGCGAATAATCAACTGACTCATCTGGACGTCGCCGATCAACTGGAGCGGCGCGGCATTCTTTATGCGCCGGATTATGTGATCAATGCGGGCGCGTTGATTTATGTGTCGCTCAAGCATCGCGGCGAAGAATTGCCGACGATCACGGCGCACCTGTCGAAGATCAGCTCGCGGTTGACCGAGGTGTTTGCCCATGCGCAGGCGGAGAAGCGTTCGCCGGCGCGGGTGGCGGATGAGTTGGCGGAGCGGGTTTTGTATCGGTGATTTTTGGGGAGGGGAATAACAAAGATTTGAGTATCAAAAGATTTGAAGATCAAAAGATCGCAGCCTTCGGCACTCCTACAAGGGGTAGGGTGTTGGGGCTGCGATCTTTTTATTTTGCGGCTTTGGGTGCCTTGGCCGGTTTGACCGGTTCGGCGGGTTCTGCCACTTCTTCAGTTGCTACGGGCTCGGCCGGTGTGTTGATCAGCTCCGACAGTGCATCGGGCTGGCTCTTGAACGCCTTGGCAAATACATCGCGATTTTTCGCCATGTAGATCCCGACTTCATCCACCTGCTGCTCGTTCAGCGACGGCACGGCTTTTTGCAACACTTCAGCCAGCAATTCGGCGAGTTCGAGCATTTTGTCATGACGGTCAGCTTCGGCTTTATCCATGAACAAGCGCTCCAGATCTCGGCTGCTGCGGTATACCACTTCGACGGCCATTCACCACCTCACATGCCTTCACGATTAATTGTCTTGCGACTACTGTATCTATATACAGCGAAAAGGATAAGCGAATCCTTTGCCTTTGGGTAGTGGCTTTTTAATGTAGACCGGATTCAGGGTTTGTCAGCCCCAGGCTCATGCCTGGTGCGACCAAACGCCACGGCGCGCGTTTGCTGGCGGCTCGCCATGATGTCGTGGCCTTCTTTCTGCATGAATTCCCATGAACGCAGAAAACTGTCACGTCCAACCGGCAACATCCGCTCGAATCGGGCTAAGGAATCTTCATCGTGAAAATCAACTGGGCCGAGAAACTGCGGCAAAACGTGCATCAACTGGCCGAGTCCCTGGGCAACCTGTTCGTCGAAACCTTCCACTACCTGGCGTTGTTCGCCATTGGTGCGGTGACGGCATGGGCGGCGGTAATGGAATTCCTCGGGATGCTCGAGGTGGGGCACATCAAGATCGATGACATTCTGTTGCTGTTCATCTATCTGGAACTGGGCGCGATGGTCGGGATTTATTTCAAGACCAACCACATGCCCGTGCGCTTCCTGATCTACGTGGCGATCACGGCGCTGACTCGCCTGCTGATCTCCAATGTCTCGCACCACAATCCGCCGGACATGGGCATCCTGTATCTGTGCGGCGGGATCTTGCTGCTGGCGTTTTCGATCCTGGTGGTGCGCTACGCGTCTTCGCAGTTTCCTTCAGTGAAGATCGACAACCCGCACCGCAAGATCGGCACGGGTTCGAGTGAACACCCGGAGGTCGAGAAGGGCGAGCTTTAAAGGCGCGCTGACTGCGGCAGGCTTTCAACCTGCCGTGGTGGCGGCGTCGGGCTGTTGCCGCCAGTCATGGCTTCCAGAATCGCCACGGCGCTGTGGCCTTGTTCGATGGCGATGCCGAACTGAATACTTTGCACCAGCCGCTTGAGGCGTTCCGGATCGTTACGCTGTTCGGCACTGATCATGCGTTTGGCCACGATTCGACCGCTGTTGGACAGGGTCAGCATGATGCTGCCGTCCAGGCCCTGAATGCTCAGGTTGATTTGATAATCCGGCGCGAAGGCATCGGTAATCATCTGAAAAGGGTTGTCCATGATGCGTCACCGCCTGATTGAACGTGCAGTTGTTGACTGGCTTTGATCAGGATTAGTTCGCAATACCAGACCATTGGCCGCTCCGTGGCTTTTGCTTCCGTGAGGAGCTGCCGCAAGCTCGGGCCTGCGGCAGCTCCTACAGAGACATAGCAAGGCGTGTGCCGGAAAGATTGTCGAACAATAAACACGGCTGGAAGCCGGCGAACTTTGCAGTTCGCCGGTTTTTTTTCGGCTCGTTTCAGGGCAGGAACGAGAAGATGATCGCTGACAGTGCAATCAGGCCGATCAGCACCACAAACACGTTGGAGACCTGTCCCGAATACTGGCGCAAGGCCGGCACGCGGCGGATGGCGTACATCGGCATCAGGAACAACAGACAGGCAATCACCGGCCCGCCGAGGGTTTCAATCATGCCCAGAATGCTTGGGTTGAACGTCGCCACGGCCCAGCAGCTGAGGATCATGAACAGCGCGGTTGCGCGGTTCAGCCAGCTCGTCGACATGACCCGGCCACGGCTGCGCAAACTCTTGACGATCATGCCCTGGAAACCTTCGCTGGCACCGATGTAGTGGCCGAGAAAGGACTTGGTGATTGCCACCAGCGCGATCAGCGGTGCGGCGTAGGCGATGACCGGGGTCTGGAAGTGGTTGGCCAGGTACGACAGGATCGAAATGTTCTGCGCCTTGGCGGCCGCGAGATCCGCCGGCGACAGTGCCAGCACGCAACTGAAGCAGAAGAACATCACCGTCACCACCATCATCCCGTGGGCCATGGCGAGAATGCCGCTGCTCTTGCGCTCGGCCTCGGCGCCGTAGCGTTGTTTCTGCTCAACGGCGAAGGCGGAAATGATCGGCGAGTGGTTGAACGAGAAGACCATCACCGGGATCGCGAGCCACAACGTCTTGAAGAACATTGGCAGCGGCATGCCTTCCCGGGCGCTGGCGAAGAAGGCGCCATTCCAGTTCGGAATCAGGCTAAGACCCAGCAACAACAACGCGGCGACGAACGGATAAACCAGCACGCTCATGGCTTTGACGATGACGTGTTGGCCGCAGCGCACGATGGCCATCAGACCGAGGATCAGCGCCAGCGACAACACCGCGCGCGGCGGCGGGGCAATGTGCAATTGGTGTTCGAGGAAACTGCTCAACGTGTTGGTCAGCGCGACGCTGTACACCAGCAGGATCGGAAAGATTGCAAAGAAATACAGCAGCGTGATCAGTTTGCCGGCGCCGATGCCGAAGTGTTCTTCCACCACTTCGGTGATGTCCCCGGAGCGTCCGGACAACACGAAGCGGGTCAAGCCTCGGTGCGCGAAGAAGGTCATCGGAAAGGCCAGCAAGGCCAGGATCAACAATGGCCAGAACCCGCCGACTCCGGCGTTGATCGGCAGAAACAACGTGCCGGCACCGATGGCCGTGCCGTAGAGGCCGAGCATCCAGGTGGTGTCGAATTTGCTCCAGCCCTTGTGGGTCGTTTCGGTATTGCGCGTGAGGTCTACAGCAGGATTTTCGGCAGCAGGTGTACGTACATCGCTCATCGTTTTTGCCTCGTTATTGTTCTTGCTCGGGCTCACGTGTTGTGGACGGTCAGGGAACGCTCCTCAGCATTCCACCCAGTTCACCGCCAGGCCGCCCCGTGAAGTCTCTTTGTATTTGTCGTGCATGTCGGCACCGGTATCGCGCATGGTGCGGATCACCCGGTCGAGGGAAATGAAGTGTTTGCCGTCGCCACGCAGGGCCATTTGCGTGGCATTGATCGCTTTCACCGCCGCGATGGCGTTGCGCTCGATACATGGCACTTGCACCAGACCGCCGACCGGATCGCAAGTCAGGCCTAGGTTGTGCTCGAGGCCGATTTCGGCGGCGTTTTCCAGCTGTTCCGGGCTGGCGCCGAGAATCTCAGCCAGACCGGCAGCGGCCATTGCGCAGGCCGAGCCGACTTCGCCCTGACAACCCACCTCGGCGCCAGAGATCGAGGCATTCTTCTTACACAAAATGCCGACGGCGGCAGCGCCGAGAAAGAAGGAGACGACGTCGTCATCGGACGCGTCCGGGTTGAATTTCATGTAGTAGTGCAAAACCGCCGGAATGATCCCCGCCGCACCGTTGGTTGGCGCGGTGACCATGCGCCCGCCGGCGGCGTTTTCTTCGTTGACGGCGAGGGCGAACAGGTTGACCCATTCCATCGCCGACAGCGTCGAACTGATCACATTCGGCTTGCCGATTTCCAACAGGCTGCGGTGCAATTTCGCCGCGCGACGCGGCACATTCAGACCGCCCGGCAGGATGCCTTCGTGGCGCATTCCCTGTTCGACACACTCACGCATGACCGACCAGATGTGCAGCAAGCCTTGGCGGATCTCTGCGTCGCTGCGCCAGGCTCGCTCATTGGCCATCATCAGTTCGCCGACGCGCAAATTGTGCCGGTTGCACAACGCCAACAGCTCGGCGGCGCTGGAAAAGTCGTAAGGCAATTCCACATCGCCTGTCGGCGCCACGCCAGACTCGGCTTCGGCCGCTTCGATGATGAAACCGCCGCCCACCGAGTAGTACGTTTGCGCGAACAGCTCGCCGGTTTCGCCAAAGGCTGTCAGCGACATGGCATTGGGATGGTAGGGCAGGCTCTCGTCGAGTAGCAGGAGATCGGACTGCCAGTTGAAGGCAATCGTCTGTTGGCCTGCGAGCGACAATTGGCCGCTTTCGCGCAACTGCTGGATGCGTGGATCAATCGTGTTCGGGTCGATGCTGTCCGGCCATTCACCCATCAGGCCCATCACGCAGGCGCGGTCGGTGGCGTGACCGACGCCAGTGGCGGAAAGCGAACCGTAGAGGCGGATTTCCACGCGCCGTACGTCGCCCAACAGATATTGATTGATCAGCGCTTGTGCGAAGGTCGCCGCGGCGCGCATCGGCCCGACAGTGTGGGAGCTGGACGGACCGATGCCGACTTTGAAGAGATCGAAAACACTGATAGCCATGCTAAACCCTGACAGGTAATGGAGTAGGAATCGCTGCCATTTTTTGTAGGACAAGCGCAATGTCGGCGATACTGCCTAGCTCGGTTCAGCGTGACCAACGAAACTTCCTAAGACAGCCTTTAGCAGGACTAAACAATGAGTCGTCAATTGCATGCCCAGACATACGTCTGGCTGCAGGTGTTCGCCTGTGCCGCGCGGCACTTGTCCTTCACCCGTTGCGCGGAGGAATTGCACATCACGCCGGGAGCGGTGAGCCAGCAAATCCGACAACTGGAAGAGCGCTTGGGCTTTCGTCTGTTCCACCGCCGGGCGCGAGGTGTTGAATTGAGCGCCGAAGGCCAGCGACTGGCCATTACGGTAAACGAGGCTTACGGCAGCATCGACGCTGAATTGCGGCGCCTGGACGCGGGCATGATCAGCGGGATTTTGCGCGTTCGTTCGATTCCGTCGTTCCTCAGCAAGTGGCTGACGCCACGTCTGCCGCGCCTGCAGCAGCGCTATCCGGATATTCAGTTGCGACTGGTCGCGGAAGACAGCAGCGTGCCGTTGCACGAGGGCGATTTCGATCTGGCCATCGACTTGAACGACGGCAGCTACCCGGGTCTGTTATCCACAGCCTTGCTGGACGAGCAGATTTTTCCGGTGTGTGCGCCGAGCCTGCTGCGCGGGCGTCCGCCGCTACATGGGCCGGCGAATCTGGGGCACTTTCCCTTGTTGCACGACATCACGGCCTGGCGCGGCAGCTATGAATATGCGGAGTGGGAGTTTTATCTCAATGCCATCGGATTCGAAGGCGCGGATGTTCGCCGCGGGCACACGTTTAATCGTAATCACCTGACCATCGAAGCGGCGATTGCCGGCATGGGCGTGGCGATTGCCCGGCGTACGCTGCTTAACGACGAGCTGGAGCGAGGCACGCTGATTGTGCCGTTCGGCGTCGCGGTGCCGAATCACAAACGCTACGTGCTGCTCTACGCACCGGGCGCGCTGAGCCATCCGGGCGTGCGTGCCGTGCATGACTGGCTGGTGGAGGAAGCGGAGATATTTCGCGGCTTGCACCCGTTGAATGACGGGCAACTGTGAGCAGATTTTGCAACAAGGCGAGGCGAAGCAACTCCCGACCTTACCAGTGACGTGTCCCGTTGTCCGGGTTTATTTGCGAAAGCATATTTATCTTTTTCCAGGGGTTGAAATGTTCGGCGGTCGGGCCGATTGTTGTAATCAAGAGGTCACGAAATATCTGTTCAAGGCCTTTTGCGAGCTAGCTGAATTAAGGGATGAACTATGCAAATCCAAGTCAATAGCGATAACCATGTTCAAGGCAGTAAACGACTGGAGGAGTGGGTACGTACTACCATTGAGAGCACGCTCGACCGCTACCAGGAAGACCTGACCCGTGTCGAAGTTCACCTGAGTGACGAGAACGGTGAAAAAGCGGGTCCCCACGACATGCGCTGCCAACTGGAAGCGCGGCCAAAAGGCCATCAGCCGATTTCCGTTACCCATAAAGCCGACTCGCTGGAACTGGCGATCGATGGGGCGGCTGAAAAGCTCGAACATGCGCTGGAGCACCTGTTTGGCAAGTTGCGCGGCAAACCACGCGCCGCTGTGGTGCCGTTCGAGAGACCATCAGCCGATGCGCTGCTGGAAGAGGAATTTCTGGAGAATGAACAGGCAGCGATCAACAGTTGATCCGCTGATTCAAGTCACCCATTGAGAACGGGCCTGCGATTGCAGGCCCGTTTTGGTTTCTGGCACAAGAACGTGTCATCCACCGGCCGGCTTCTCCGACAGCGAATTCGCGGCGTACACCATGCCTGCGCAGGAACTGCCGCAGGCTGCGATCTTTTGTCCTTCGGCAATCGAAGGCTTTTGCGTTTGAGAATATTTATCATTAATATCGCCTCTCATCCGTTCGGCCTGTAAGCCGGACACCTTACGTTTCAAGGTCGAACATGAAAGGCAAACTCGCCGCATGTGCCGTTCCGTGCTGATCGGTCTGCCACCGGAACCCGGTGACGATGAAGCGCGCGGGTCACGTGCGCATTTTCTTCAGGTATTCCTGTCGCAGCGCTCGCAAATGGAAGCGTTGGTGAACAGGCGTGTCGGCTGCCGGGCGACGGCGGCAGATCTGGTGCAGGATCTGTTTGTGCGTTTCTGGCGGCGGCCGCTGGTGCAGGTTGATGAACTCGGCACGTATCTGCTGCGCTGCGCCGGTAATATCGCCATCGACCATTTGCGCAGCGAAGGCACGCGGGCGCGGATTAACGAAGGCTGGCAACCGGATGAGCCGGACAGCCGTGGCAGCGAACCGCAAGCGGCGCTGGAGGCGGGCAACGATCTGCGCCATGTGGAAGCAGCGCTGCGCGCTTTGCCCGAAAAAACCCGGCAGATATTTTTGCTCAATCGCATCCACGGTCGCAAATACGCCGAAATCGCCAACGCCATGGGCCTTTCGCAAAGTGCCGTGGAAAAACATATGATGCGCGCCCTTGAGGCCTGCAAGGCCAGCCTGCGCGAACCCGCGCCACGCACGCCAGGGAAAGCATCGTGAACCCCACCGATAGCGCCGCACCGACGCCCGAACAGGAAGCGGCCGCACTTGCCTGGCTGAGCCTGCTGCATGATCGGCCCAGCACCGGCGATCAGTTGACCTTCAGCCAATGGCTGCATGCCGACCCTGCTCACGCCGAGGCTTACGCTCAGGCACAAGTGGTTTGGGAGCTGAGCGAAAGCCCCGCGCGCACCTTGGCCAATGAAGATGCTCTCGCGTTGCAAGGCTTGCTCAATGCAATGGATCGACCTCGCTACCAAAACGCCCGGCGCTGGTCTGGCGCGCTGGCGATGGCTGCTTGTCTGCTGCTGGTAATCGGTGTCGGCGCCGGTTGGCAGCCACAGCGCTGGATCGATGATCTGGGCGCTGATTTTGTATCGGCTCCCGGTGAAATTCGCACCGTGACGCTGGCCGATCAGTCGCAAGTGACCCTTGATGCCGACAGCGCCATCGCCGTGAATTTCAGCGGTGGCGAGCGCCATGTACGACTGCGCCGAGGGGCGGGATTTTTCAGCGTGACCCACACCGGTGAGCCGTTTGTGGTCGACGCCGAGAAAGGTCAGACGCGGGTGCTGGGTACGCAGTTCGAAGTACGCCTGCAATCATACGGCGCGCAGGTCACGGTGTTGTCGGGCCGGGTTGGCGTCACGGCAGATCGCGATGCTGAACCACAGATCCTCACCGCCGGTCAGCAAGTGGCCTACGGCGAAGGTTCTGCGCAAAAACTTCACGCCGTCGACAGCAAGGCGCAACTGGCCTGGCGCCAGGGTTGGCTGACGTATTACAAGGCGACGCTGGCGGAGGTTGTCGAGGATTTACGGCGTTATTACCCAGGGCGGATCCTGCTGCTCAACGATGACCTGGCCGCCCGCAAAATCAGCGGCAGTTTCCCCAGCAACGATCCGCACGCGGTGTTGAGTTCGCTGCAAGGAGTGATGGGGTTCGAGCAGCATCAGGTGCTGGGGCATCTGATTATTCTGCGCTGACTGCAAAATCAAAAGATCGCAGCCTTCGACAGCCCCGACACAGAACCATGTAGGAGTTGCCGAAGGCTGCGATCTTTTGATCAAAAAAAATAAAAAAAACCAGTGAGGTAAACCCGAACCCCATCCGTGTAGATGACAGAAAGTGCGATTCATTCGCATCCGCAGCGATTCTACACAGGTCATGAGCAATGAAGTCCAGGGCAAAATCGGGTTCGGTCAAACAGTGGTTCGGTGCGCAGGCACTGAGTTTTTCAGCGTTGGCATTGCTGCCCATCAGCGTGGCGCTGGCTGCGGAGACCGTCAGCACGCAGTCACGCGAGCAGTTCAATTTCGCCCTCGCCGCCAAACCGCTGCCCCAGGCTTTGGACGACTTCGCCCGCGTGACCGGACAGAGCGTGGTTTATACCGACGAGGCGCCATACGGCCTCAATGCTCCAGCAGTCAACGGTTCGATGAGCGCCGAGCAAGCGTTGCAACGACTGCTCAGTGGTTCCGGCCTGACTTTCCGCCGCACCGACAACCACACCCTGGCCCTTGAACCACAACCCACTGCAGGCACCTTGAACCTTGGCGCTACCAACATCACGTCGGTGCGCGACGACTCGATGAGCTATCAGCCGCCGCAAACCACTTCGGTGATGCGCTCCTCGGCGTCTCTCCAGGAAATCCCGCAGACGGTCAATGTCATCCCGGCCCAAGTCATCCGCGACCAGGCGCCGCGCAATCTTGACGACGCCCTGGCTAACGTCAGCGGTATCACTCAGGGCAACACGTTGGCGAGCACCCAGGATTCGGTGATGACCCGCGGCTTCGGCGACAACCGCAACGGCTCGATCATGCGTGACGGCATGCCGATCGTGCAGGGCCGTGGCATGAACGCCACGGTGGATCGTGTCGAAGTGCTCAAGGGCCCGGCATCGCTGCTGTACGGCATTCAGGATCCCGGCGGCGTGGTCAACATGGTCAGCAAGAAGCCTGAAATGGAGCAGTACAACGCCCTTACCGCGCGCGGTTCGACCTATGGCGACGGCAAGAACGGCAGCGGCGGTACATTCGACAGCACGGGTGCCTTGGGCGAATCCGGCCTGGCGTATCGGATGGTGCTGGATCACGAGGACGAAGATTACTGGCGCAATTTCGGCACCCATCGCGAGACGCTGATCGCGCCGTCGCTGGCCTGGTATGGCGATAGCACCCAGCTGCTGTTCGCCTATGAACACCGTGAGTTCTTGACCCCGTTCGATCGCGGCACAGTGATCGATCCGCGCACCAATCATCCGTTGGATATTTCTCGCAACGAGCGTCTCGATGAGCCATTCAACGACATGGAAGGGCGCTCGGATCTTTATCATTTCGAGGCCGACCACGAACTCAACGACGACTGGAAAGCCCACTTCGGCTACAGCTGGAATCGCGAAACCTACGACGCCAGCCAGGTGCGCGTGACCGCCATCGACACCACAAAAGGCACATTGACCCGCAGCATGGACGGCACGCAAAACGCGCTCTCCACCGACCGTTTCACCACCGCCAGTCTCGAAGGCAAAGTCAGCGCGCTGGGCATGCAACACGACCTGGTGTTCGGCGTCGATGACGAGTACCGCAAGATTTACCGCGCCGATCTGATCCGGCAGAAAAGCCTGAGCACCTTCAGCTACGTCAATCCGGTGTATGGCCGTGAAGTCGAGGGCACCACGGTCAGCGCGGCGGACAGTGCGCAGACCGATATTCTGCGCAGCGATTCGCTGTTCCTGCAGGACTCTATCCATCTCAACGATCAATGGATTCTGGTCGCCGGCGGGCGCTTCCAGAAATATGACCAGTACGCCGGCAAAGGCGTGCCGTTCAAGGCCAATACTGACAGCAACGGGCAGAAATGGGTGCCGCGTGCCGGCCTCGTCTACCGCTATACCGACGCATTGTCTTTCTACGGCAGCTACACCGAATCGTTCAAACCCAACTCGACCATTGCGCCATTGAGCGGCAGCAGCACCGTGCTTGACGGCAGCCTGGCGCCAGAAGAAGCGAAGTCGTGGGAACTGGGTGCGCGGCTGGATATGCCCGGCCGCATCACGGGCAACGTCGCGCTGTTCGATATCAAGAAACGCAACGTGCTGGTGGCCAACTCCGAAGGCCCGACGACGATTTACAGTGCGGCCGGTGAGGTGCGATCACGTGGCCTGGAAGTGGATCTGAGCGGCCAGCTTACGGATCGCTGGAGCATGATCGGCAGCTACGCCTACACCGATGCCGAGGTCACCGAAGATCCGGATTACAAAGGCAAGAAACTGCAAAACGTTGCGCGTAATTCCGGTTCGCTGTCGGCGGTGTACGACTTCGGCAGTGTGATCGGCGGCGATCAGTTGCGAGTCGGTGCGGGCGCGCGGTATGTCGGTGAGCGCGCGGGGAATGCGGTCAATGATTTCGATCTGCCGAGCTATACGGTTGCGGATGCCTTTGCCACTTATGACACGCGTGTCGAAGGACAGAAGGTGAAGTTTCAGCTCAACGTGAAAAACCTGTTTGACCGTACTTACTACACATCGGCGGCGAGCCGGTTCTTTGTGTCGATGGGGGATTCCCGGCAGGTTTCGCTGTCGACTACGTTGGAGTTTTAAGAACACAGGTCAACAGATCGCACCCTGCGGCAGCTCCACGGATCCTGCCGCAGGCTGCGATCTTTTGATGTGACTTACCGCAAAAACGCCTGCCGATACTCACCCGGCGTCCCACCCAGCGCCTGGCGAAACCGGTTGGCAAAATGACTGGCACTGGCAAACCCGCACGCCAGGGCAATCTCACCCAACGGCAACGTCGTGCAACGCAACAGATCCCGCGCGCGACTCAGGCGCCGAGCCAGTACGTATTGGTGCGGCGGCAGTCCAAAGCTCACCCGGAACATCCGTGCAAAATGGTATTCGGACAACGCGCACAAAGTTGCCAGTTGCCCGAGGCTGATCGCCTCCGCCAACTGACTGTCGATGAACTGCACCAAGTGGCGTCGCTGATGCGCCGCCAATCCGCCCTTGAGCCGCACCCCCTGGCGCGCATTTACCTGACTGAGCAGGGCATGGCTGAGCATTTCGTGGGCAAGGCTACTGGTCAGCAAACGTTCGGCCGGTTCCTCCCAATTGAGTGCGATGAGTTGCCGAAAGCGCTGCGCCTGCTGCGCGTCGTCCAGGAATGTCTGCTCCCGCAATTGCAGCTCCCGTGGCTCACGATCCAGCAGCGTCACGCAGCCCAAGGCAAACTGTTCAGCGCTGAAATACAAATGAGCGAGGCGAATATCGCCATTGATCACCCAGCCCGACTGATGATCCGCCGGCAGGACGCACAGCTTGTCCGGACCGCCCGTGATCCCCGGTTGTCCCCGGCGAAAAGTACCAGTGCCGCCGGCGATGTAGCAGGACAGCGTGTGATGGCTCGGCGCTTCGTATTCCTGGGCGTCGTGATGGTTACTCCACAAAGCTGCGGACAAGCCGTCACCAAGCTCGGCGCTGTGCTCCAGGCGAGCATTTGGCGAGCGGTTGAGGGCTTGAAAGATTTGCAGGGTATCCAGGGCCATGATCGGGTTCTCTTCAACGCCTTGCATCCTACTCCGTAGACTTCGCGCTGCCAGCCCGCGCAGCGACAAAAGCGCAAGTTTGTGCAAGCGCGCCTGATCCGGCGAGGCAGACACTGAAGGTCTATTCAGGAGCCTTTGCCATGAACCTTTCGTTGTATTTGCTGACCGTGCTGATCTGGGGAACCACCTGGATTGCCTTGAAGTGGCAGTTGGGCGTAGTGGCCATTCCGGTCTCGATCGTCTACCGCTTCGGACTTGCCGCATTGGTGCTGTTCGCGGTGTTGCTGATCAGCCGTCGCTTGCAGCCCATGAACCGTCGCGGCCATCTGATCTGCCTGGCACAAGGCTTGTGCCTGTTTTGCGTTAACTTCATGTGCTTTCTGACGGCGAGTCAGTGGATACCCAGCGGTCTGGTCGCGGTGGTGTTTTCGACGGCTACGTTGTGGAACGCGCTCAACGCACGGGTGTTCTTCGGCCAGAAAATTGCCCGCAATGTGTTGATGGGCGGCGCCCTCGGCCTGTTCGGTCTGGGGCTGTTGTTCTGGCCGGAACTGGCCGGGCACGCGGCCAGTCCTGAAACCTTGCTCGGCCTGGGGCTGGCACTGTGCGGCACCTTGTGTTTTTCGGCGGGCAACATGCTCTCGAGTCTGCAACAAAAGGCCGGGCTCAGACCGCTGACGACCAATGCCTGGGGCATGGCCTATGGCGCTGCCATGTTGACCGCGTGGTGCCTGGTCAAGGGCATCCCGTTCGAGATGGACTGGTCATCGCGTTACGTCGGCGCCCTGTTGTATCTGGTGATTCCGGGATCCGTGATCGGCTTCACGGCCTATCTGACCTTGGTCGGGCGGATGGGCCCCGAGCGTGCGGCTTACTGCACCGTGCTGTTTCCCGTCGTGGCGCTGAACGTTTCCGCGTATGCCGAGGGTTACCAATGGACGGCACCCGCATTGGCGGGACTGGTATTGGTCATGCTGGGGAATGTACTGGTGTTTCGAAAACCTAAAATCTGGGTTCCGCCTCAGCACGGAAAACTGGCATAGCCCTCAAGGGTCGGGCGCTGGTTGTCAGCGCTCGACTTTCATCGCGATATAAATCATCAGCGGCAAGATGAAGTCGACGATATGCCGCGCCCAGTCCTTGGCATTCCAGGTGGTCGAAGTGTCCATGTCAAACCATTCGACCCCGATGACTTGCAAGCACACGTAATAAATGAACATGGCAATTAGCAAACCAATAATCGAAAACTTTTTGGCTTCGTGAAAGTCTTCAGCGGACGCGTTTATCTTTTTCAAAAGATGGTAAGTGCCTAACAGGCAGAATGCCGTATAAGTCACTTCCATGGTGATGACAAACCAATAGATTCGATGGTGCAGCAAAGGTGAGGTTATGGCGCGATAACGGATGCTTTCGTTTTGCTGCGTGGTGTCCATGCTGAGGATATGTCCGACGTATTCGTAATTCGACGCGTAGTCGGTAAAGTTGTGGTACATCACCAGTAAGCCGAAGAAACTGATGTAGGCCATTAAAATAAGTTTGCTGTAGCGAATGAGCTGGTTGGTGGTCAAGTTGTTCAAGATGTTCTCCATAACGATATATCGTGGTTACGATAAGTCGGGAGAGTTTATTACGGCTTTTTTTACTTTGGCGCTGGATTCGATTGCAACTTATGTGAAACGACAACTTTATTAATTACGGGAAATGACCCCTGAGTCATTTCCCGCATTGATCAACCGCGCCACACCTGGGGGTTGACCAGGTCTTGCGGACGCTCGCCCAACAGAGCGCTGCGCAAGTTGGACAGCGCACGGTTGGCCATGGCTTCGCGGGTTTCATGGGTAGCCGAGCCGATGTGCGGCAACGTCACGGCGTTTTTCAGCTGAAACAGCGGCGATTCTGCCAGCGGCTCTTTTTCGTAAACATCCAGACCCGCACCGCGAATGCGGTTGCTCTGCAGCGCTTCGATCAACGCCGGCTCGTCCACTACCGGGCCACGGGCGATGTTGACAAGGATGGCGCCCGGTTTCATCAAGGCCAATTCTCGGTGGCTGATGAGGTGGCGGGTCTTTTCGCTCAGTGGCACCACGAGGCAGACGAAATCGGCTTCAGCCAAGAGTTCGTCAAGACTGCGGAACTGCGCGCCGAGTTGTTGCTCAAGGTCGGTCTTGCGACTGTTGCCGCTGTAAATGATCGGCATGTTGAAACCCAGTCGGCCACGTCGGGCGATGGCGGCACCGATGTTGCCCATGCCGACGATGCCCAATGTCTTGCCGTGCACATCGCTGCCGAACAGCGGTGCGCCGACGCTGGCTTGCCATTGGCCGGCTTTGGTCCAGGCATCCAGTTCGGCGACGCGGCGGGCGCTGCTCATGATCAGGGCGAAGGCCAAGTCAGCGGTGCTTTCGGTGAGGACGTCAGGGGTGTTGGTGAGCATGATGCCGCGTTCGTTGAAGTAGTCGACGTCGTAATTGTCGTAGCCGACCGAGACGCTGGAAACCACTTCGAGTTTTGTCGCGATTTCCAGTTGTGCCCGGCCGAGCTTGCGCCCGACGCCGATCAGACCGTGGGCGTGGGGCAGGGCTTCGTTGAATTGGGCGTTGATGTCGCCGCTCTTTGGGGTCGGCACGATGACGTCGAACTCTTGTTGCAGGCGTTCGATCATTGGGGGGGTGATGCGGCTGAAGGCCAGGACTGTTTTTTTCATTGGGCTTAGGCTCGTCGGGGCTCTGAAATTGCCAAGCACGCTAACATTGTTTTTCGGCGTTTGTCTTGGCTTGGCGGCCTCTGGGGCGACCAGGTTCTCGGGGTTTTGGGTGCATATCCGTTGCTGCGGTAGTGGCGGCTTGGGGTTTCGCCCTTACGGCGAGTCCCTTTTGGCAAACGCCGGAATGCCGGCCCAGCCCAAAGGAACCAAAAGGTCTCGCCTCGGCGCTGCGCGCCAATCCCCGGGTGAACACCTCCACTCAGCCTTCCGAAGGGGCGGGCGAGTCAAGATCAAGAGCGACAGCCGAGCTGACGCTCATCCTGTTGAGTGGTGAAGAGCCTATGTGCGGCAGCTCAAATCACTGTGGGAGCTGGCTTGCCAGCGATGGCGGCCTGGCAGCCGACCAATCCATTCCGTTGTGCCCATTTTCCGTGGAGCTGCCGAAGGCTGCGATCTTTTGATTTGAGCGTTAGATGGTAAACCGCAGGTTAGCTTGATTTGACTTTCGGTTTGAGGGGGCGCGGTCTTTAAAGCTAATGTTAATTTGAATGGTTAAGTCCGTGACTGAACCTGTACCTGAGATTGTTGGTGCCTTCCAGGACGCGTCGGGTTTTAGCATGGCGGCGGCAAAAACTGAGTGCAACACCTGACCTTTCCGGTACGGTGCTGCCCCTATGTCTTATACCGAACTCAGCGTTGAAGAGCGCGCCACCATTCAAATCAGTCATGCCCAAGGCTTCAGCCTGCGTAGGATTGCCTGCTTGATCAACCGATCCCCTTCGACCATCAGCCGGGAGCTGCGCCGCAATCGAGATGTCTGTGGCGGCTACTCGGCCCACGCGGCCCAGCAGCAGATGCAGGCTCGCCGCCAGGTGTGTCGACCGAAGCGAAAGCTGTTGCGGGGTGGTGAGCGCTTCGAGTTGGTGGCGCATATGCTCCGTGAGCGTTTGTCTCCCGAGCAGATTGCCGGCAAGCTGCGCAGCATGAACATTCCCAGCCTCAGAGATGCCTACGTCTGTCGCGAGACGATCTATAACGCGATCTATGCCCTGCCGGTCGGTGAACTGCGCAAGGAGCTGATCATCTGCCTGCGGCAAAGCAAGACGACACGCCGACCGCGCTCTGGTGGTGTGGATCGGCGCGGCCAGATTCCCGAGATGGTCAGCATCCATGTGCGCCCACCGGAGATCGAAGACCGGCTAATGCCAGGGCATTGGGAAGGCGACTTGATCAAGGGCAAAGCCAACGCCTCGTGTGTAGGCACGCTGGTGGAGCGAACCAGTGGCTACCTGATGCTGGTGAAGATGAACGACGCGACGGCGACCTCGGCGATGGAAGGCTTCAGTGCAGCGCTCAATGGCATGCCGCTGGCGATGCGCAAGAGCATGACCTACGACCAGGGTCGAGAAATGGCGCGGCATGCTGAAATCACCCAGCAGACTGGGGTGGCGATTTACTTCTGCGACCCGCACAGCCCTTGGCAGCGCGGTAGCAACGAAAACATCAATGGCCTGATCCGCCAGTACCTGCCCAAAGGCACAGACCTGTCGGTACACAGCCAGGAAGAACTGAATGCCATCGCACTGCAACTGAACATGCGTCCGCGTAAGCGCTTCGACTTCAAATGCCCAATCGAAGTTATGGGCGAGGTGATGCAGAAGGCCATGGCTATGCGGCATGATGCTCCAGCTTCAATTCAATGACCGTGTTGCACTCAGCTCCTGCAACCGCCCATCTTAAAAGTCTAAAGTTGAATGCGTTCCGGCATATAAAGTTGGGGTTTTAGATGAATATGGGATTTGTAAGGTGCTCAGCCTCGTTTGTTGTCAGCGTTCATTTTGGTTGTAAGCACTATCGCAAATAGTGATGAAAGCCTGTCAACTTTTACAGTGTTGCATCATGTGGCTTTAGTTGATGCTTGTTCGGCGGTCGTTGCTAATAATCAAGAGGTGGTTTTTATGGATATGCCATTGGCATCATTGGAAAATACAAAGGCGCCTACCGGAAAAATCACGGGAACTTTACAAGGCGAGGAATTCAGCGTGCCCGTCGCGGGATTTCTGTTATCGGAGATCACCGGTTATATGGTCATTCGCGGAAATACGCCGACCGGGCAATCGTCAATGAAAGTCGTACAAATTTTTCTCTCAGATAATGTGACTACCGGACGCCATGAGCTGGACAGTCGCGGACTGTTCAAAAGACTTTATTATGCGAAGTCTCAAGGGGCTGAAATGGAATATTACAACGGCATAGAAGGCGGTGGTTATAACAGTTATATCAATGTTACTCACTTTGATCGGAAGGCAGGGACAATCGTCGCGTCACTTGATGTGACGTGCAAGCCGGCGAATGAGAACAACCCTGTTAACCTGAAAGTTGAGCTAACGGTAGATGCCGGAGGGCTTGAATTCGAACTCCCCCTTGAGGGGGATCGTTTGTAATCCTGCTTTAACGACGCCAACGGGAATGGTGGGGAAAGCGATTTTTCAGTGCTGAAGAATCGCTTTCCTGTTATTGACGGTAGTGAGAATCCGAGTCTGGCACTGGATCGCAACTGTTTGGCATAGCTGATGCCATCCGTCAAAACGATGCAAACTCGTCATCGTCACGTCACTAGCGGGAACCGCCTCAGTTCGCCACTCTCACCCCACCCAGACTCCCGCTCAATTCATACGCCGCCAGTTCCGCCTGATGCGCCGCCAATATCTCCGGCAGTGACCCGCGCAAGTACTCAACCCAGGTTTTGATCTTCGCATCCAGATACTGGCGCGACGGGTAGATCGCGTACAGGTTCAGTTCTTGCGAACGGTAGTTCGGCATGACGCGCACCAGCGTGCCGTTGCGCAGGCCGTCGATCGCTGCGTACACCGGCAGCACGCCGACGCCCATGCCGCTGGTGATCGCGGTTTTCATGGCGTCGGCGGAGTTGACCAGGAACGGTGAGCTGTTGATGGTGACCATTTCCTGGCCTTCCGGGCCGTCGAAGGCCCATTTTTCCAGGGGGATGACGGGGCTGACCAGGCGCAGGCAGGCGTGGTTGAGCAGGTCGCTGGGTTTTTGTGCGCTGCCATTGGCTTTCACGTAGGCCGGCGAGGCGCAGACGATGCTGTAGGTGATGCCCAGGCGTTGCGAGACGAAGCCGGAGTCAGGCAGTTCGCTGGCGAGCACGATGGACACGTCGTAGCCCTCGTCGAGCAAGTCCGGCACGCGGTTGGCCAGGGTCAGGTCGAAGGTCACATCCGGGTGCGTTTTGCGGTAGCGGGCGATGGCGTCGATGACGAAGTGCTGGCCAATGCCGGTCATGGTGTGGACTTTCAGCTGTCCGGCGGGGCGGGCGTGGGCGTCGCTCGCCTCGGCTTCGGCTTCTTCGACGTAGGCGAGGATTTGTTCGCAACGCAGCAGGTAGCGTTTGCCCGCTTCGGTCAATGCGATGCGGCGGGTGGTGCGGTTGAGCAAACGGGTTTGCAGGTGGGCTTCCAGATTGGAGACCGCGCGCGAGACGTTGGCGGTGGTGGTGTCGAGTTGCACGGCGGCGGCGGTGAAGCTACCGGCTTCGGCCACACAACTGAAGGCGCGCATGTTTTGCAAAGTGTCCATGGGGTGCTCTCAAGGGAGGTGGCAAATTGTGACACGAAGTTACCGGGGTAGAGACCCCCGACCTTGGGATTATCTCGTTAACCGTAACAAAGATTCACAGGATTCCCAGCTTATCGCCGTGAAATCCACCCCATAGAATTGCGCCGATCCTGTAGGAGCTGCCGCAGGCTGCGATCTTTTGATCTTGAAACACAACATCAAAAGATCGCAGCCTGCGGCAGCTCCTACAGGGGATCTTTTCCAACCTCAGGAATTCGCAGCTGTGCCGCGTCGCATCTACAGAGCGCTTATGCCGCTCAGTGTTCTGGCTTTCTCTTTGGCAATCGGCGGCTGCATTGGAACCGGAGGCATCGCCCCGCAGGGGGAGGCATTGGAGGCCAATTCACTGGCCACCGACGACGCCATCGCCCACGCCGCCCGTGACGCAAACTGGCCCACCGCGCAGTGGTGGCAGGCCTACGGCGACCCGCAGTTGAATCGCTGGATCGATCTCGCCGTGCAAGGCAGCCCGACCATGGCCATGGCCATCGCGCGGGTGCGTCAGGCCAAATCCATGGCCGGTGTTGCCGAAGCGGCCGAGTCGTTGCAGGTCAATGGCGAGTCGACCCTCAAGCGTCACAACTGGCCGACCGATCAGTTCTACGGCCCCGGTGAGCTGGCCAACAGCACCACCTGGGACAACAACGCGGCGCTGGGCTTCAGCTATGCCCTCGACCTCTGGGGCAAGGAAAGCAACGCCAGTGAGCGCGCGGTGGATCTTGCTCACATGAGCGCTGCCGAAGCGCGTCTGGCGCAGCTGGAATTGCAGAACAACATCGTCCGCGCCTACATCGAGCTGTCGCTGCACTACGCGCAACGGGACATCGTCGCCGCCACTCTGGCGCAGCAGCAACAGATTCTCGATCTGGCGCAGAAGCGTTTGAGTGGCGGGATCGGCACGCATTTCGAAGTCAGTCAGGCCGAAACGCCGTTGCCGGAAACCCATCGGCAACTGGATGCGCTGGACGAAGAAATCGCTTTGAGCCGAAATCAGCTCGCCGCACTGGCCGGCAAAGGCCCGGGAGAGGGCGCGCAATTGCAGCGTCCGACCCTGGCGCTCGGCGCCGCGCTGAAACTGCCGTCGGCATTGCCCGCCGAACTGCTTGGCCAGCGTCCGGACGTGGTCGCCAGTCGCTGGCAGGTCGCGGCGCAGGCGCGCGGTATCGAAGTGGCCCACGCCGGTTTCTATCCCAATGTCGATCTGGTCGGCAGCCTCGGCTACATGGCCACCGGCGGTGGGGCGCTGGAGTTTTTGACCGGCAAGAAACTCAATTACACCGTCGGGCCGGCGATCTCGTTGCCGATCTTTGACGGCGGCCGATTGCGCGCTGAACTGGGCGAGGCGTCCGCCGGTTATGACATGGCCGTGGCGCATTACAACCAGACTCTGGTCAATGCGCTGAAGAATATCTCCGATCAGTTGATCCGCCGCGAGTCGATGGACAAGCAGCAAGGCTTCGCCGCCGAATCCGTGGCCACCGCGCAGAAGACTTACGACATCGCGATGATCGCGTACCAGCGCGGCCTCACTGATTACCTCAATGTGCTCAACGCCCAAACCTTGTTGTTCAAGCAGCAGCAAGTGCAGCAACAAGTTCAGGCCGCGCGATTGAGTGCCCATGCCGAACTGGTGACGGCCCTCGGTGGCGGACTCGGGGCTGGCAACGACGTACCAAGCGCCGAGAAAACCCAAGCCCCGAAAACCCCGGCACTCCTTCGATGAATACAATGATCAATGTGGGAGCGGGCTTGCTCGCGAAGGCAGTTTCTCATTCAACATTGAAGTTGACTGGGGATACGCCTTCGCGAGCAAGCCCGCTCCCACAGGTGTTCGGCTTCATTGAGTTTTTGAGCACGATCCTATGACTTCCTTGCCCGCACCTTTGCGCTGGCTCTATTCGCTCGAATGGCGTCGGGGTCTTTTCGACTGGGCGCGCAGCGACGGCGTGACTTGGGTCTACATCTTCAAGGTGTTGATTGCCGCGTTTCTTACCCTGTGGCTGGCGATGCGACTGGAGTTGCCGCAACCGCGCACGGCGATGATTACCGTGTTCATCGTCATGCAGCCGCAAAGCGGTCAGGTGTTTGCCAAAAGCTTCTATCGCTTCCTCGGCACGCTCACCGGGTCGGCCGTGATGGTGGCGCTGATCGCCTTGTTCGCGCAGAACACCGAACTGTTCCTCGGCTCGTTGGCGATCTGGGTCGGTATCTGCTCGGCCGGCGCCGCTCGCTGCCGCAACTTTCGCGCGTACGGTTTTGTGCTCGCGGGCTACACCGCAGCAATGGTCGGTTTGCCGGCACTGGCGCACCCGGACGGCGCATTCATGGCGGCGGTGTGGCGCGTGCTGGAAATCTCCCTCGGCATTCTTTGCTCGACCCTGGTCAGCGCCGCGATCCTGCCGCAAACCGCCAGCGCGGCAATGCGTAACGCGTTGTATCAGCGCTTTGGCGTGTTCGCGCTGTTTGTCACCGACGGCCTGCGCGGACGCAGCCACGCGGAATCGTTCGAGGCCAGCAACGTGCGCTTCATCGCTGAAGCCGTGGGGCTGGAAGGTCTGCGCAGCGTGACGGTGTTCGAAGATCCGCACATGCGTCGGCGCAACGGTCGGCTGAGTCGTTTGAACAGCGAATTCATGGGCATCACCACACGCTTCAATGCCTTGCATCAGTTGCTCGAACGCCTGCGTGTCAATGACGAAGAACACGTCGTCGCGGCGATCAAACCGGGTTTGCAGGACTTGGCCGAAGTGCTCGACGGCTTTAGCGGCCGTGCGTTGACCAGCCCCGATGCCGCGCGCCTGGTGGCGGCGCTCACGGCCTACAAGGAAGGCTTGCCGGCGCGGGTGCGCAGCTTGCGGGCGATCTTTCAGGAGAGCGCGCCGAGCGACGCCGAGCAACTGGATTTCCATACGGCGTATGAGCTGCTGTATCGCTTCGTCGACGACCTGCACAGTTATGCACAGACCCACGCTTCACTGGCCGATCACCGCCACGAACGGGAGCGTTGGGACGAACCCTTCACCCCGCAAACCAACTGGTGGGCGGCAGCGGCTTCGGGGATTCGAGCGTCGTTCATTCTGATCGTGCTGGGCAGTTATTGGGTCGCCACCGCCTGGCCGAGCGGCGCGACCATGACCCTGATTGCTGCCGCCACTGTGGGCTTGTCTGCCGCTACGCCGAATCCGAAACGCATGGCGTTTCAAATGGCCTGCGGCACCTTTCTCGGAGCATTGATCGGCTTCGTCGAGATGTTTTTCATCTTCCCGTGGATCGACGGTTTCCCATTGCTGTGTGTGATGCTTGCGCCGGTCATCGTACTCGGTTCGTTCCTGACGTCGCGGCCGCAATACGCCGGTGTCGGCCTTGGCTTGCTGATCTTTTTCAGCACCGGTTCGGTGCCGGACAACCTGACCATTTACAACCCTTACGCCTTCATCAACGACTACATCGCGATGGTCATGGGCATGCTGGTGTGCGCCGCCGCCGGGGCGATTATTCTGCCGCCGAACAGCCGCTGGTTATGGCAACGCCTGGAGCAGGATCTGCGCGGCCAAGTGGTGTACGCAATCAGCGGCAAGCTCAAGGGGCTGGCGTCGAGTTTCGAAAGCCGCACCCGTGACTTGCTGCACCAGGCCTATGGGCTCGCGGCAGGTCAGCCGACAGTGCAGAAAAACCTGCTGCGCTGGATGTTCGTGGTGCTTGAAGTCGGTCACGCGATCATTGAACTGCGCAAGGAACAGGCGGTTCTTCCGGTGCACCCGGCGTATGCCGAGTCGCAACCGTGGCGCCAGGCGATCCGAGTGATGGGCCGCTCGTTGATGCGCCTTTTCTTGCAGCCGACCCCGAGCAATCTTGAGCGCGCACTCATCGCCGTCGACCATGCGATCAGTCGTGTGGCAGCCACCGACGAACCGTTCGCGCCGCATTTCGATACCTCGGCGCTGCGCCGAGTGAAGAGCTACCTGCACTTCATCCGCACCTCGCTGCTCGATCCGCAATCACCCCTCGCCGCACTGGCCGCCGCCAAGCCACAAGGACTCGTTCATGCCTCGTGAAATCGCGTTCCACGGCGTGTACATGCCGACCATGACCCTGATGTTTTTCATCGCTGCGGCACTGGCCTGGGCGCTGGATCGGTTCCTTTCGGGGTTCGACTTGTACCGTTTCTTCTGGCACCCGGCGCTGCTGCGCCTGAGTCTGTTTACCTGTCTGTTCGGCGCCATGGCGCTGACTGTCTACCGTTGAGACCGTTCTGATGAAAAAGTTTTTCAGCCTGCTCGCGACCCTGCTGGTGCTGGCCCTGGCATTGTGGATCGGCCGAACTTTGTGGGTGCATTACATGGACACCCCGTGGACCCGCGACGGTCGCGTGCGCGCGGACATCATCAACGTCGCGGCAGACGTCACCGGTGAAGTGGTCGAAGTGCCGGTGCGCGACAACCAGCTGGTGAAGAAGGGCGATCTGCTGATGCGCATCGACCCTGAGCATTATCGCCTCGCGGTCAAACAGGCGCAGTCGATGGTCGCGTCACGCAAGGCCACCTGGGAGATGCGCAAGGTCAACGCCCATCGCCGCGCCGATCTGGACAACCTGGTGATCTCCAGGGAGAACCGTGACGACGCCAGCAACATCGCCGACTCGGCCCTGGCTGACTATCAACATGCCCAGGCACAACTGGAAGCCGCCGAACTCAACCTCAAACGCACCGAAGTGCGCGCGGCGGTAGACGGTTACGTGACCAATCTGAATGTCCATCGCGGCGATTACGCGCGCATCGGCGAAGCGAAAATGGCCGTCGTCGACATGAACTCGTTCTGGGTCTACGGCTTCTTCGAAGAAACCAAACTGCCCCACGTAAAAGTCGGCGACAAGGCCGATATGCAACTGATGAGCGGCGAAGTGCTCAAGGGCCATGTGGAAAGCATTTCACGCGGCATCTACGACCGCGACAACCCCGAAAGCCGCGAGCTGATCGCCGACGTCAATCCAACCTTCAACTGGGTGCGCCTGGCGCAACGCGTGCCGGTGCGCATTCACATCGATGAAGTGCCCGAGGGCGTGCTGTTGGCGGCGGGGATTACGTGCACGGTGGTGGTGACGCAATCTCCGGCGCGTTAGCGGAACCTTTGAGGCATCATGCAAGGTAATTGATCAGCTTGCCGGTCGATCCTCCTCCAACGCCGGTGGTATTGCCTGTCCACATGAATGTGTTGTCCACCCGCGCTGAAAGAATGATCGGCTGTTGTGAGGATTCGGTGTCTTCCGACACGAAACCGCCATCGCCGAATCCATCATCGACGCTACCGTCATCCATCCAGCGGGAAATGTAGATGTAATGGCGGCCCGTGGAGGTAATAACCTTTCCATCGGTTTGTACCAGACCGCAAATCCAGGCGTTGTCTATTTCGGGATGATACTTGGCCACATGAGGTTTGCCGTTGTTGAACGCCGGATCCTCGGAGCCATTGGTCGTAATGCCGACTAACAACCCCAGAGTACTTGGATGGTTTTGAGAGCCGGCTTGTCCGATGCCAATGAAGCCACGGGACGTGGCGACCAGGTCGTTGAATCGGGTCACTTGGTCTTCAAGGCCGACGCTGTAATAACCCGGTGAATTGCGGCGGCCGAAACTGACATCGAGAATACCTTGGCTATCGAAGCGTGCGATGACCGCTGTCTCGCGCGCTGGCTGAAAGAATCCATGACCCGCCACGACGATTTTTCCATCCGGTTGTGAAAGGCACGCCGTGATGGCGGTAGCTGCATTCGGATCTTGCACTTTAAAGTCCAGGCGACCCGTTTGATTGAAAGTAAGATCCAGCCTGCCATTGAGCTCGATGCGCAAAAGGCAGCCGGTGGTTTGGGTGTAATGATCAAAATCGTAATAGGTCGTGGAAACAAGCAGCTTTCCATCGGACTGCTGTACGACTCTGGACAAATCTGGCATGCAAAGCTCATTGCCTTTGTTTTCGATGACGAGATGCCCTTGATCGGCGAACGTCGTATCCAGGGTGTAATCGCTGGAATAGCAGGCCATCGCCAAATGTGGAATCGGCTCCGGTCCCTGATAAGTGAAGCGGACACCGAGCATCAATAGGCGTCCATCTGCAAGTCGCAGAAGTCTGCCTCCCCCATGACTCTCTCCGCCCGGAAATCGATCGGTTATTAATCCTCCGTTGGCGAAATTAATGTCCAGGTTTCCAGTAGGGCTAAACCGTGCCAATCCGTAAACAGTGTGGGCATCCGATATTTGCAAATTCACGCTCAGCAGGATCTTGTTGTCAGGGAGCACCAGAGAGCCCTTGATCAGGCGGACGGGAAGGTCATCAGGCCAAGGAAGCTTGCTCAGCGTAACTTCACCATCAGTGCCAAATGTGGTGTCGCGATCGCCCGCGTGGCTTGGGGATTTCTTGATATCCATAAACACCTCTGGATGACGTAAGAACCGTTGGGTATTCATCCGGGTTGCACGAGGTGACCTGAGATGCAGCCATGCACGTTCCAGCTCCGGCTGCGTCGGAGTCTGGAATTCAGAGGGTGGGGTGTCTACTGTCAGAGTTGACAGGTAGAGGCGGTTTACAGACAGACGGTCGTGAGCGTTGGCCTCTGTTTACTTCGGTCAGCGCTCACATCCCAGGCAACTCAAAGCTGTCCGCGCAATCCGAAGCGCTTCATCAACACTGACTCAAGAATGCCTTTGGGCAACAACGTCGCCAGCAACGGCAATGCCCGGCTGCCGTTACCAATGCGCAGCATCCTCGGCGGCTTGCTCTGCCGCACTGCTTTGAACAATTCAGCCGCAAACTCACTGGCCGGCGTCGGTTTGTCCTGCGAAGCCTTGGCCCTTGCGCGAATACCTTCACGCAACGGAAACCATGGCGATTGTTCGCTAATCAACTGCTCGGCCTCATGCCCGGCGTTTTTGGCGAAGCTTGATTCGATGGCGCCGGGCTGAACTTCCATCACCCGAATGCCGAACGGCGCCAGTTCCATGCGCAGCGCGTCGCTCAGGGCATGGACGGCGGCTTTCGAGGCGCAATAGGCGCCGGCGAACGGGGTGACGAGGACGCCGGAAACGCTGCCGATGTTCACCACCAGGCCCTTCGCCCGGCGCAGTACCGGAAATAGCGCACGGGTGACGCCGACAATCGAAAACACGTTGGTTTCGAACTGTCTCTGCATCGCCGACACCCCGCCATCGAGCAACGGCCCCATGGCACCGTAACCGGCGTTGTTGATCAATACGTCGAGGCCGCCGCGCTCTTGGTTGATGCGCTCGGCCAACTGTTCCAGCGCTTGCGCATTGTTGACGTCAAGTTGCACGGCGATAAACCCGGCGGCGCTCAGCGTGGCGACGTCTTCAGCCTTGCGCGCGCTGGCCCAGACTTCATAACCGGCGGATTTGAAAACATCGGCGAGGGCGCGGCCGATGCCGCTGGAGCATCCAGTGATTAACGCAACGGGCATGGCGCATTCCTTGTGCGAAACAGTGGGAGAGGCAATCAGTCGGAGAAACTACCCTGCAATCGTTCGGCGCGGAATTCCAGGGTTTGCGGGCGGTAACCGGGGCGTAGCGGCGGCATCGGCAAGCAGTCTTGCCAGTTGCCGCCGGCCTGCAATTCGCCGGGGCCACGATAGCGCGGGGCCGAGTATTGATTGTCGGCGAGATTGACGGTGTCACCGGGCGCATAGGCCGCGATGCGCCAACGCAACTCGGTCAGCGGCACGCTGTTACCGTTGTTCATGGTCAGCCGTAGCGGACGATCCGCCGGACATTGTTCTGGCGCATAGATGATGCGCAATTCAAGGCGCGCCAGTTGCTTGACCTCGCGGTTATCCAGCCACACAACCCACATCGCCACCAATCCCAGCCCGATAGCGGCGGCTACCGAGACAGGCAATGCCTTGGCCGGGTACCGCAACAGCAGGATCAACCAGGTGATGACCAGCAGGATGCCGATGAACATGAATGAGCGCTCCAAAAAGACCTGGCCCCCATCCTACCGAAGGGCCGCAGGAATAGACATTCGCCCTGCACGCGAACCCGCCGTTGGTCGGTACTGTAATTTCTGACAGTAGCCACATCGGAGCCTGTCCTTTAGAAGTCAGGTGTCGATCACACCGAGCTGACGAGCGCGACATGACATGACACTGCACCACAAGACACCGGCATTGACCGCCACCGATCCACGTGGTTTGGCGATTCGTACAATCGCCTATTGGCGTTGCGTGGAAAGCGCGCCCGTCGAGAGCCGGGTCGAGCGCAGCGTCCATGACGCAGCGGGGCGGGTGGTCGAGCATTGGGATGCGCGTTTGTGGGCGTTGCAAGCGTCTGACCCGCAGACACCGGCAAATCTTCGCAGTGTTTATTCCCTGACCGGTCAGGTCGTGCAAACGGTCAGCGTCGATGCCGGCACGCAAATCGAGCTGCGCGGTCCTGGTGCTGAAATCCTGTGGGGATGGGACAGCCGTGAAATCGCCCGCGAGGTTGCCCATGACGTCCTGGTACGGCCGATAGCGATATTTGAAGCAGGCGCGGGCGAACCCAGGCAATGCGTTGAGCGTTTGACTTATGGGCGGCCTGGCGCGGGCGATCCGCTGCATAACCAGCTTGGGCAATTGATCCGCCATGATGACCCGGCAGGCAGTCTGTTGCTCGACGGGTTTTCGCTCAACGCACAATGCACCGAGAGCACCCGCCATTTCACCCTTGATCCGGTAATGCCGGACTGGCCGGAGGCTGTGGTGGATCGTCAGCGCTTGCTGGAACCAGGCCCCGGCGCGTCTTCGCGCTGGCGGTTTGGAGCGTTGGGCCATGTGCTGGAGCAAAGCGATGCGCGTGGTAATCGCCATGCATTCAGGCTGACTGTCGAGGGTCGAACACAGGCGAGCCGTTTGCTGTTGCGCGGGCAAACCGTCGAGCAGTGGCTGGTCGGCGATATCGCTTATGACGCTGACGGTCATGTCGAATTCGAACGCGCCGGTAACGGGGTTCGGACCCGTCTGGCTTATCGCCCCGAGGACGGACGCTTGATGGCTCGACACACAGAAGATGCCAACGGCCGGATCCTTCAGCATTTGCTCTACGGTTACGATCCGATGGGGAACGTGCTGAGCATCGAGGATCAGGCGCAGCCGATCCGTTACTTCGCCAACCAGCGCATCGATCCGATCAGGCAATTCGGCTACGACAGCCTTTATCAACTGATTGAAGCGAGCGGCTGGGAAGCGGGCACGCCATTCCAGGGGCCGGAATCCGTCAGCCGCTCGAATCCGGCGGCGGTCAGCAATTACCGGCAAACCTATCATTACGATGTCGCCGGCAATTTGCTGGAACTGGTGCATGTCGGCGCCCAGCAGCATGGTCACCGGATGAAGGCGGCGCGCTACAACAATCGCTGCTTGCCGTATCGCAATGGTTTGCCGCCCACCGAAGAGGAGATTGCGGCGGGATTCGATGCGCGGGGCAATCTGCTGATCCTGGATCCGGGGCGGCAATTGCTGTGGAATCTGCGCAACCAGTTGCAGTCGGTCAGCCCGGTGGAGCGTGACCAGGAGGTGTGCCTCTATGACGGCGCGGGGCAGCGGGTGCGCAAGATCCGCTCGTTACGAACCCGTGCCCGTACCGTTGTGGCCGACGTGCGTTATTTGCCCGGGCTGGAATTACGCACCCATAACGGCACCGGCGAAATCCTCGAAGTCGTCATTGGGCAGACCAGTCTTAACAGTGTGCGATTGCTGCACTGGGAAAGCCCGCCGCCCTCGGGCATCAATGATCGCTACCGCTATGCCCACACCGATCATCTGGGCTCGGTGTGTCTGGAGCTGACAGCGGATGCGCGGATCATCAGCGACGAACATTTTTATCCCTTCGGCGAGACGGCCATTCTGGCCGGGGCCGATACGGTCGAGGTCAGCTACAAGGTTGTGCGCTATTCGGGGAAGGAGCGCGATGCGACCGGGCTGTATTACTACGGTTACCGTTTCTACATCCCTTGGCTGCAACGTTGGGTCAATGCCGATCCCAACGGTTTCATCGACGGCCCGAACCTGTTCCGGATGGTGGGTAACTCGCCCATTGGCCATGTGGACAGAGACGGTGGCGTGAAGGTCGACGCTTCAGCGTTGACTGACAGCGTGTCGAAGCAGCAGACGCTCTTGAGTACTGTGGACAGAACTGCTTCGGACATGCGCGATGCACTGCTCAATCATGTCTATCCGCAACAGCGATTTCGCGCCCTCGCAAGACGTGTCACTACTCAACTCGTCGGCAACAGCATCATCGCCGGTGGCAAGGCGTTGGGCGGGGCGGGCGGAAGTGCCGTAGGCGGCTTGTTCGGGCCGGCAGGCGTGGCGACAGGCGCAATGATCGGCCAGCACCTTGGCGAAAAAGCGGCCGATTCGCTGGTATCCAGGGTGATCGACACCTATCGGCTGGATCGTGCGATCAACTTCAAAGGAACTGAAATGAATCCGAAGGCACTGGTGGAAAGTGTCGAACCGAAAAAATCGATGAGCCTGACCACTTTGGGGCACGACTTGTCCGCGTATGACCCCCGTCATCCTGAGGGGCGGTCGCTTCTTGTCGGGAAAGTCGGTAAAGCGCTGGCTGACAAAGCGGTTGAAAAAGTCGCCGACAAATTGGGCGCGCAGGCGCCGGGTCTGATCAAGACAGGCGTCGAGTTTTATCGCGCCAGACGAGGGCTGAACGCGACAGCATTGAGCGAAGCCTTCGAGCAGACACCGGTGGTGATCGACATGCTGGAATTCAGGATGCAGGCGATCGCATTAGAGTTCGCCGGATCCGGCGCAATGGATCCGCAGGTGTTCGAAGACATCGCGCAACTGTCGCTGCAAACACCCTCGGTGATTGAAAAACTCAAGCGCAATCAAGACACCGTCGCGTTGGTTGCACCTACCCCCTACGCGGGGCGCCACCAATCGCTCAGGGCTCGAACCCGAGCCACTGCCCCCCGGCAGGTTTCAATGGGTTGAGACGAAAAAAAGCACCCGCCCAACCCGCTGCGGATGGGGGATCGCAGCGGGCTGGACGGGGGCTTCTTGTGTTGCCGGACGCTTACTGCGCGATGGTTTTCACCGACACGCCGCGCTCGATCGGCGTGGAGCGACCGTAGATATCTTCGAAACGCTCGATATCGTCTTCGCCCAGGTAGCTGCCCGATTGCACTTCGATGATTTCCAGCGGGATCTTGCCCGGGTTACGCAGGCGATGCACCGAGGCGATCGGGATGTAGGTCGACTGGTTTTCGCACAGCAGGAACACGTTTTCATCGCAGGTCACTTCGGCAGTGCCGCTGACGACGATCCAGTGCTCGGCGCGGTGGTGGTGCATTTGCAGCGACAGGCACGCACCCGGCTTGACCGAGATGTGCTTGACCTGGAAACGCCCGCCCATGTCCACCGAGTCGTAGGAACCCCACGGACGGTAAACTTCGCAGTGGTTCTGGGTTTCGCTGCGGCCCTGCTCGTTGAGCGTGTTGACCATCTGCTTGACGCCCTGAACCTTGTCCTTGTGGGCGATCATCATGGCGTCCTTGGTTTCGACCACCACGATGTTTTCCAGACCGATCACCGACACCAGTTTGCCGTTACCGTGGATCATGCAGTTTTTGCTGTCCTGCACAACGACGTCGCCCTTGGTGACGTTGCCATTGGCGTCTTTTTCATTGACTTCCCATAGCGACGACCAGCAGCCGACATCGCTCCAGCCGGCGGTCAGCGGCACCACGCAGGCGCGCTGGGTTTTTTCCATCACTGAGTAGTCGATGGAATTGTCCGGGCAGCAGGCGAAAGTGGCTTCGTCGAAGGTGATGGTGTCCGGGTCCTGTTCGCTGCGCTCAAGGGTCAGCAGGCAGGTGTCGTAGATGTCCGGATCGTGCTTTTTCAGCTCTTCGAGGAAACGGCTGGCGCGGAACAGGAACATGCCGCTGTTCCAGTAGTAGCCGCCGGATTCGACGTATTCGGTGGCACGCTTCACGTCAGGTTTTTCGACGAAGTGCGAGACGCGGCTGACGCCTTCGGGCAGCAGCGAATCGTTCGCCGACTTGATGTAACCGTAACCGGTTTCCGGTTTGGTGGCCGGTACGCCGAACAGCACCATCTCGCCGTTTTCAGCAGCGACAGTGGCCAGGGCCAGCGCACGTTGCAGGGCTTTCTGGTCTTCGAGCACGTGGTCGGCCGGCAGCACCAGCATCAGTTCATCACGGCCTTCATTGACCAGCATCATCGCAGTCAGAGCCACGGCCGGCGCGGTGTTGCGACCGAACGGTTCCATCAGGATGCGCTGCACTTCCAGCTTACGGCTGGCCAACTGCTCGTTGACGATGAAGCGGTGATCCTTGTTGCAGACCACGATCGGCGTGTCCATGCCTTCGAACACGAGGCGCTCGAGGGTTTGCTGGAACAGCGTGTGTTCGCCGGTCAGGGCGAGGAATTGTTTAGGGAACTGTTTACGGGAAAGCGGCCAAAGACGTGAGCCGCTACCACCTGACAAGATCACCGGAATCATATTGTTACTCCTAATAAATGCAGTTGGGAGCTACAAGCTGCAAGCAGCGAGTTAGAAGCGCTTGCAGCTTGTGGCTTGTAGCTGATAGCTCGCGCGTTTAGCGCGTCGACACTGGGCGTTTTACCCAGACTGGCGACAGGCTGCTGCCGCTGCCGGTGACGTACAGCACTGCTGCTTCACCGCGCTCCAGGGCGACCGGTTTGACGTCGCCGACTTTCTTGTCGCCTTCGTACAGCGCCAGGCTGACTTTGACCGGGTTGATTTCACGCTCGCCACGGCCTTTGGCGGCCACGGTCTTGACCACTTCGGTCTTGCCGTCGGCAGTTTTCAGGGTCAGCGGTTTGTCGCTGAGGTTTTGCACGCGTACCAGGGATTTCTGCTTGTTCTTGAACGGCGGCTCTTCGATCAGTTGCGGCGCGCCGGAAGCGTTGTTGACCAGGGTGTAGTAGTGATCACCGGCAAGTTTTACCGGCAGGGTCTGGCTGCCGACCTTGGCGCTGTAATCGCCGCCCGGCATGAAGCTGAAGTCGCTGCTGGCCAGTGGCGCAACGTCGCTCAGGCTGGTGCTGCCGACGGTGGCGCTGACTTCAGCGTTACTGGCGTTGTAGACACGCACGAAGGTCGAGCCTTTCGGTGCTGTCGGGCCGTACAGGGCGGCGTCGCCACCGGCAAATGCAGCTACGGAAAGCACGCTGAGGCCAGCAACCAGAGCGAAGCTTTTAGCGAGACGACGAGGAGTAGTAGTGAAAGTCATGGTGTACCTCTCTTTCAGTTTTGCGCCCGGTCGGGCGTCTCGGATTTAGTGTTTACAGCTACGTTTTGTTGGCGTGCGCCGGCTTGTTTGAGCTCTGCGACCCACTGCGGGTCGGCGTCACCGATTTCGTTGTTCACAGGCAGATATCGTTCAGGAAACTCCCAGATCAGCACTTGTGGCGGGCTGTTCTTGAAGTCGTCACTTTTCAGGTAGCTGAGCATCGGCAGAATCGGGCCATGGCCGTCTTCGGCGTAATTGACCACGTCGCTGTGCAGCGCTTGTTTCAGCGCACCGACGAAATTCCAGTTGGGGTTGGCGCTGTAGCTGGTGCCGATCAACGCAACCGGTACTTCGCTGTTGGCGAACAACGCATCGTCCCCGGCAGGCTGATCGCCAGCCGCCACGGTGTTGCGTTTTTGCAGCGGCTCCGGATTCGGCATCATGTTTTCAAACAGCGGGTCGAGCGGCAGGAACAGACGCAGGTCGCCCTTGTGCGTGATCTTCTCCGCTGGCGTGGTAACGAAGCGCTGTGGTTCGCCGCTGAGCGGAGATTTGTCGGCGATGGTCTTGGCCAGGGCATTGGCGGCGATTTCCGCGCCTTCCGGCGTCCAGTGCGTGTCGGTGCGCAGGAACACTTGCTGACCGTTCTGCTTGGCCTGTTGCAGCGGCTGCAGCAGGTCAGGGGCAAGGATCTTGTCCGCCGCGACGCGCTGGTGGAAATCCTGATAAAGGTTGGCGTGGATGCTCGACGGTTTCACTTCACCCAGATGTTCCGGGTACAAACGAGCCTTGGCCGGCACAATCGCCATCACCAGTTTCACGCCTTTGTCTTTCAGGGTCTGGCGCACACCTTCGACCAGTGCGTAGTTGCCTTGCAGGTTCAGCTCTTCGTTGACGATCGGGTTGAATTCCTCGTCGCTGTACAACCACTGATCGCGACCGAGTACCACGCCCGGACGACCTTCGTTGAACAGCTTGAAATCCAGCGCGGCCCAGAGGTTGGTACCCAGACGCTTGATCGGAAACTCGTCGTCGTAGTGCGTTTCCACGGCTTTGGTCCAGCGACCGTTGAGCACCGTGGCATCGGCATTGGTGCTGAAGCCGAAGAAGCTGCGCACCGACCACAGGCCAAGCACCGCGAGCGTCACCAGAAACAGCGCGATGTAGAAAATGCGTAATGAGCGGGTCATGTCAGATCCCTCAGAACTGGAAGTAAAGGAACGGCGAGAAGCTTTGCGCCGAGAGTTTGAGAATCGAGGCGATGAACAGCAGCAGGATCAGGCCGCGCATCACGTAGCGGGACCAGTCCGCTGTCCAGTAGGCCGGTTGCACCTGGGCTTCGACGCCGACGGTGTAGCCAGGTTCATGGATGCTCGCCGGGTTTTCACCAGGAGCGGCTTTGATCATTCCCGGGGTCGCCGTCGCAGGGCCGTTGGCCTCAACATCGACTTCAGGTTTGGTCTTGGCTGGCGGCTGGTTGGTGTACAGATCGCGCAGGCCGAAGAACGCCAATGTTGCGTACGCAACGACGAGGGTCGCCACTTGCAGACCGGTAAGGCTGGCCTGATTGAGTTCCGACAGCGACCACTCGCCGAAGCTGAACATCGCGCCGTACATGCGGCCGGCGACGTGCAGGTTCTCTGCGCGGAAGATCACCCAGCCCATCACCACCAGCAGGAACGTCAGTGCCCAACGGATCGGATTGAGGCTGCGTGGCGACGTATTCAGCCCCAAGGCTTTTTCAATCGCCAGCCACATGCCGTGCCAGGCGCCCCAGATGATGTAAGTGATGTTCGCGCCGTGCCACAGACCGCCGAGCAGCATGGTCAGGAACAGGTTGCGATAGGTCATCAGCGTGCCTTTACGGTTACCGCCGAGGGTGATGTAGAGGTAGTCACGCAGCCAGGTCGACAGGCTGATGTGCCAGCGGCGCCAGAACTCGGTGATCGACTGGCTGATGTACGGCTGCTTGAAGTTTTCCATGAAGCGGAAACCCATCATCAAGCCCAGGCCGATGGCCATGTCGCTGTAACCGGAGAAGTCGAAATACAGCTGCGCGGTGTAGGCCAATGCGCCGAGCCAGGCATCGCCCGTGGTCGGGTTTTGCAGGGCAAAGCAGTGGTCGGCAACCACCGCCAGGGTGTCGGCGATAAAGACTTTCTTGATGAAACCCTGCATGAACCGCGTGCAGCCCTCGGAGAACTTGTCGAGGGTGTGCGTGCGGTTGTTGAACTGGTCGGCCAAGTCACGGAAACGCAGCACCGGGCCGGCAATCAGGTGCGGAAAGATCGCCACGAACGCTGCGAAGTCGATCAGGTTACGGGTGGCCGGGGTGTCGCCGCGATACACATCGATGATGTAGCTGATGGACTCGAAGATGTAGAACGAGATACCGATCGGCAACAGCACGTGGGTCAGGATGAACGGCTCAAGACCGACCGACGTCATCATCGTGTTGATGCTGTCGACGCCGAAGTTGGCGTACTTGAAATAGCCGAGGATGCACAGGTCGACGGCCACGCCGAGCAGCAGCCAGCGCTGGGCCGGTTTGGTGCGCACACCGGCGGCACCGACTTTCAGGCCGATCCAGTAATTCCACAAGGTGACGGCGGCGAACAACGCCAGGAAGTCCACCCGCCACCACGCATAGAACACGTAGCTGGCGATCAGCAGCAGCAGATTGCGATAGCGTTGCCCGCTCAAGTAGTACAAGCCGAGAAAGATCGGCAAGAACAGAAACAGGAACACGTTGGATGAAAATACCATCCCGATCTCTCCATGTTTGAATCAACAGTCAAGGGCCAAAGCCCCCCCAAACCCCCCGTGGTATTGGAGGGGTGAAACGGTGTTTTTGTCAGAGTGTGTGATCGTTCCCACGCTCTGCGTGGGAACGATCAGCGACTAACTGCCTTTGTTACCTTTTTCACGCGAAGGGTCGTAGACCTTGGTCAGATCCCCGCCGAGGCGGAAGGTCTTGAACGGTTGCATGTCGTGCTTTTTCTCCAGGACATCCGCCGGGCAGGTGTAAAGGGAGCAGAACGGCTCAAGCCAGGCCCATTTCATGTCCTTCTTGAGGTCGGTCATGTCCTGTTTCTTGCCGTTCTTCTCTTCAAATTCGTCCGGGTCTTTTGCCCCGGCGAGAACGCGATCGCCCAGGCGCTTCAGCGCGCCGTTGTTTTCCTGACGCAGATCCACACCGTTGACCTGAGCGAAACTGGCGATCATCGCCAGCGGCGGCAGGGCATAGTTGTGGTAGGCGAGGGCGCGTTGCTGGCGCTTGAGTTCGTTCGGCAGGTAACCGTCGGCATCGACTTGATTGACGCCGACCTTGTATTCCTTCACCGCCCAGTCAAACAGGTCGCGGCGGTTGGTAGCGACGGACGTCGCCATCACCGACCAGGCGGCCCAGTACGAGTGGTTGTTGGTTTTTTCCAGCGGCAGGTTGTCCCAGTCGCTGATGACCTGCTCGGCCATCTTGCTAAACCATGCTTCGATCTGCTGCGCTTGCTGCGGGTGTTGATCCAGCGGATGCGAGTCGGAGAACTTCAGGTGAATGTACGAAGACGCCATGCTGCCCAGCGCCCATTTGCGCATCGATTTGCCGGTGTGGTTGAAGTCTTTCGACATCAACGCATCGGCCTTCGCCCACGCGGTCAGCCAGTTGAGCGTGCACTCAAGCTGTTCCGGACGACCGTCGCGCATGTACTGCATGACGCGCTTGGCGGTGCCGCGTTCCAGCGTGGTGATGTCTTTGGTGGTCTCGCGAAAGGCTTTTTCCGACTGCTTGTTCAGCGTCGAGCGAGCCTTGTCCGAGCCTTCGTATTTGCTGCGAAATTGCAGCGGGCCGGTGTACGGCGTCGGCATCGCGTCGCAGCCTTCGCTTTTGTCGCCGGTCTTGAATTTATCCACAGGCGCGAAATAACCCTGGGGTGGACGCAGTGGCGCGGCGGCCTGGGTCGCTCCGGCGAACATCGCCAGAGTGAGCAGGGATGGCGCGAGCCAATGTTTGATCGTTCGATTTCGCATAGCAGACCTCATTGCCCGGCCTGAGCGGTTTGTTGCCCAGCGCCCGGGAATACGTTGCGTTTGCAGATTTTCGCTTCGACTTTCTGAGGCGCGGCACCCGCTTCGGGACCCTGGACTTCGACCGCCAGCAGGTTTTGCGAGCCCCAGTCTTCGTCAGTGCGCAGCTCAAAGGCGAAACGACCGTCGGTGTCGGAGGTTTCCGGTTTATCGATCTTGATGTCCTCGTGGCGACCGTTCATGTACCAGAGGGTGGCTTGCAGGGTTTTCACCGAGGTGTCGGCGAAACGGATGTCGACCTGATGGTTGGCGTTTTGCAGGTTCATGTTCTTGCTGTTGACCATCAGCTCTTGCTTGGTGCCCGGCTTCAGGGTGGCGCTGCCGGTCATTTGTGCATCTTTGCCTTCGCAGCCGTTGTCGAGCAGGGCCATCATCTGGCGATAGATGGTTTCCTGGTCGAGGCGATACAGTGGCGAGAATTCCCAGATGAGAATTTTCGGTGGGGTCTTCTGGAATTCGTCGCTGCCCAGGTACTGCAACATCGAGCCTTCCAGGCCGCCGCCGGGGAAGGCGACATTGAGAATGTCGGCACCGATGGCCTCTTGGAGGAAGCCGGCGAAGTTATAGTTCTTGCCGCTGTGGGACGTACCGACCAACGTGATTTGTGGGTTGCCGGAATCGCCGAACAGGTCGCCGTCTCCCGCCTCGCCTTTCGGTTCGGTGGTGAACTGATCCATGTACTGAATTGCGTAACTGGTGCCGCAGAGTTGCCCGGCCATGTTGTGCAAAGTGCCGGTCTTGCCCATGCGTCCAGACTTCTTGGTCTCGAATTCACGCTTGGGAATGTCGGCGAAGGCGGGAATCTGCTTGACCTTCTCGGCGACGATTTTGGCTGTGCGCTGAGCGCCGTATGGCGTCCAGTGCTGGTCACCGCGAAAGTAGAAGTCGTGGGCGGGCAGGGTGTCGGGCAACGATTCGTTGGTCAGCGGCGACAAGTCCGGCACTACGTAACCCATCTTGGCAAAACGGCCGAGCATGGTTTTGTAATTGCCCAGTGCCTTGTCGAAATCGAACGAGGCTTTCTCTTGCGGGTTGAGCTTGTTGCGGTTCACCAGGCCACGGGTCGGCTGGTACACGATGACCAGTTCGACGCCTTTGGCCTTGAACGCATCGTGCAACTGTTGCATGCGTTTGTAGCCGGCCGGCGTGGTGTTGAATTCAGTGCGCAGGTCTTCCTGAGTCCGGAACAGCCAGTCGCCTTGCGCCTGCACCAACGTGGTGAAGTTTTGCTGATAACGCGTGGTGTAATTCTTCGCGTCATGGGCAGCGGGGCACAGGCTGCAGCAAGGCTCGGCCGTGAATTTCGGTGCCTGGATTTCATCGGCACGGGCGCCGTTGCTGGCCGCCAGAATGCCCACGGTCAGGGCCGACAGGCTGAGTAATTTGATCAAGTGTGGGTGCATAAAATTATCCTCAGTCCTGCAATTCGGTCTGGCGTTCGACAGGGTCGATCAGCACGGCTTTCTGCTGGCGCACCAGCAAGTCGAGAATTTCATCCTGGCGCTCGCCGAGGATGCCGTTGAAGCTGATGCCGCTGGATTTGGTCGGCGCCAGCATCGACACGCGATACAGCTCGACACTCAAGGGCGAGTCGATGGACAGCGGGCCGCTGCCGTTCGCCGCCAGTTCACCGCCCACCACGATCAGCGACACCTGGGCGTCGAACGGGTCGAGCTCGATGTCACGGTCGGTGTCGGTCAGGTCCTTGATGTGCCCGTAGACACCGGTCAGGCCGTTGGCCACGGCGATGTTTTCGTAGAGGCGAATGTTCACGCTGTTACGAATACGGATGCCGTGGCGCTTGTTGCTGATGACCTTGTTGCCCCACAGCAGATTGTCGGCAGACTCGTAGAGGGTGATGCCGTCGGTGTGGTTCTTGTAGATCTCGTTGTAGGCGATGATGTTGTTGACGCTGTTACGGTCGATCACCAGGCCCGAGAGTTTGTTGTCGTAGCTTTTGTTGTTGAAGATGAAGCTGTCGTCCACCTCGCGGGAAATAATGATCCCGTGTTTCTTCTTCGTACCGTAAACGGTGTTCTCGGCAATGATCAGACCGTGGGATCGGTCATGCGGGTCGATGCCGTAGACGATGTTGTCTTTGTAGGTGCTGCCCTTGACCACGAAGTCGCGCGTCTCGTAGCAGTAGAAGCCGTACCACATGTCCGAGAACTCGGAACCGACGATCCAGCCGGTCGGCTCGGGGCGCTTGAGCACTTTGGCCATGTTCGGCGTGTACTGGGAAATACTCACGCCGTACGACTTACTGTTGGCGTAGCCGAAGCTCGCCATTTTGCTGTTAACGATGTAAGTCTGGGTGCCGCCCCAGGCCAGCAGGAACGGCCGGAATTCCTTCGGCGAACGGAAGGTGGCCGGGCCGTTTTCCTTCTCGCGCCATCCCGTGACTTTGGTGTCGCGCACGAACAACTGACCGTCGTTGACCAGGAACGAACCGGCCTCTTGGGACAGGCGCAACTCTTGCGTCTGGCCGTCGATTTCGAGGATGCCTTTTTCGCCGACCACGATCGGCAGTTTCGCCAGATACACGCCCGGCGACGTCTCGCTGAAATACTGCTTGGGCAGTTTTTTCGCCAGATCCTTGAGGTTCATATAACCGTCGTCGACGAAGATCGCCTGCGGGATACCGTGCTGACGCACCACCCACTCGGCCATTTTGTTGTCGCCGCCGATGAAGTCCTTCAGGGCGTTTTCCTGCATCATCCGGCGCACGCTGACCTTGCCCGGTTTGCTGCGCACGATTTTCGCGGCGGCGGCTTCGGCGGTGTAGCCGGAGAGGTCGGGCAGTGTCGGTGCCGCCAGTTGCAGCACGTCGGTCGGCGCGCTACTGACGGTGTAGGTTTTCGCTTGCTGCAGTTCTTTGGCGGTGGTCGCAGGCTTCGCCGGTTCCACGTTGGCGAAGGCGCTCGCGCTGGCCAGCAACATTGCGCCGGCCAGCAGGCTGATCGAGCCTATCCTCGTACTCTTCATGTCGGGCACTCCCTTCGCGGTTTGCATCAGAAGCGCCAGATCACGTCGACGAACGCGCGGTGCATGTACGAATCGACCTGGCTGCCGTAGGCATCGCCCGGCTTGAACACACCGCCACGGAACCGCACCAGCGCCGAAGGCTCGTCGATCGACTGGCTCAACGCCGCCGGTAACAGGCCTTGCTTGAAGTACTTGGTGACCACCAGATCCATCTCCTGACCCAGATCCTTGCGGCCGTCTTCAAGCGGCAGCGAGGTGCTGGACAGAATGGCGCCGGTGACATCGTCGGTGTTGTTTTCCACGGCGTTGATACCGTTGCTGCCGACCGGCTTATTGCCGTCCACGCGCCAGAACTTGTGGTAGATCAGGCTGGCGTCGTATTCGTCGTTGAGCATCCACGAACCGAACAGGGTGGCGGTCTGCATGTTGTTCATTTCGCCACGGAACGCTTCGCCGAAACGGTGAACCCGCGAGCGAGTGCCGGTGTAGTTCGAGCGGTTGCTTTCCAGACCGTTCTGTTCGTAATCGGCGCTGGCACGGGCGTAAGCCGCACCCACTTGCCACTGCGGATCGAGGCGCAGGCGCACGCCCAGATCAGTAGCCCAGCCGTCGACGTTGTCGCTGCGCTTGGCCTGGGCCGGCGCGGTGCCGTCAGCATTCAGCGGGTTGACCGTGTCACGGTCGCCGCTCATGCCGGTGATGCTGCCCCAATAGTTGACGGTGTTGGTGTTGCGCCAGTTGTAGGCATCGCTGTCGGCGGTCAGGCCGATCCAGCTGATGTCGCCATTTTCGGTTTTATCGAGCGAATCGCGGGGTACGCCCGGCTCCGAATAATCGAGCTTGCCGTCATCGTGAGTGTGATGACCACGGATGCCGACCCACTGGCCCGGCGTCCACTGATACGCGGCGTCGGCGTAGGCGTGCAGGCGATCCTTGTCTTTCGGCGCCAGCTCCTTGAGGTCGGTGCGGTATTCGCTGAAGCGTTCGGCGACACCGGCGTTGGCACGCAGCAGGGTTGTGTCGAACGTCCAGTTCAGCGCTTCGATGTTGGTGTCGCGCCATTGGCCGTCGTCATTGCGCAGGCGCTGGCGGCCGAACTTGAGCATCTCGCCCGGGTACGGCGTCAGGCCGCTGTAGCCGACCCAGAACTCGCGCATCGCCAAATAGTTTTTCTTGGTCTTGCGGTCACCGCTGTCGGTGCTTTGGGTGCCGTCGCTGTCGGACTGTTGCAGGGTGTCGGTTTCGATGATGTCGGTCGAGGTGACAGCCTGGCCCATGGCGTAGGCGCTCCACGCGCCGCTTTCGCCATAGACCCAAGGACGCAGGTCGAGGCCGACACCGTTGACGTCGCCGCCACTGGCGGTGCCAAGGTCACGGTCGTCTTCAGACTGGCCGGTGATTTTCACGTCGAGACCGAAGTTTTTCGATTCAGTCATCGCAGCCAATGTCGGGCAAGACCACAACAGGGCGAAGGTGAGGCCAATGCCGGCCTTCACGAATGGGTTGAGCTTCATAATTTTTCCTCGCCGTCTTCTTCTTGCAGGGCGTGCAGTTGCAGCGTGTTCTGATTCAGGGCGCCACGGCTGGCTTGCTCCTGTTGCAACAAACGCTGGGCTTCGGCCAGGCGCTCGGGCGGCAATTGCGCGGCCAGTGTGGTCGCCAGTTCATCGGCTTGCGGGGTGTTTTGCGCCTTGGCCAATTGGCTGAATACATAGGCGTTCAACGGATCAGGCTTGGTGCCCTTGCCTTGGGAAAACAGTTGCGCGATGGCGAAGTCGGCGCTGTTCTGGCCGTTGCGCGCAGCGGTCAGCAGATGGTCGAGGGCTTTCTGTGGATAGACCTTGCCGAGGTAGCCACGGCGATAAATCTGACCGAGGTAGTAATCGGCGGCGACTTCACGGCCGACGGCTTTCTGGAAGTGTTCCTCGGCGACTTTCGCATCGGCCGGCACCATTTTCCCTTCGTAGTAGAGCTTGCCCAGTAACAGCTCGGCGCGCGGCTGGTCGGCGGCGCGGCCGTTGTCCAGGTACTTCATCATCTGGTCGATGTCGCCCAGTTCCGGGAAGTCGTAAAGCAACTGCGCAAGGCTGACCCACGCCGCCGGGTAACCCGGTGCGATGGGCTCAAGCAGCGACTGCGCGGTTTTTTCGTCGGTCTTGCCAAGGGTCGGATCGGCCAGCACACGAGCGACAGAATCCACACGTTGCGCGGTGACGGTGCCACGGCTGTAACCGGCTTGCATCTGCTTGATCAGCTCGGCTTGTTGCTCCGGCTGAGCGCGTTTCTGGTACACAGTGGCCAGTTCGACGTAGCAGATATCGGTGGTGTTGATCGCGGCTTTGCAGATCTTTTCCACGTCATCCAGGTGCTGGTCGTAGGTGCCTTGCGTGCGATAGAGCAGCACTTGCGCCAGGCCCGCTTCCGGGTAACCGGCGGTGCGCCATTGATCGATTTGCTGCTGCGCGTTGATGTTCGGGAAGCTGTGTGGGTATTGCAGGTACAGCATTGCCAGCGGGATCAACGTATTGCCTTGGCCACTGGCGGCGGCTTTTTTCAGCAGGCTTTCGGCTTCGTGATGCTCGGCCTCGGTGGAACCGGGCTTGGCGACGAGCAGACGACCGAGACGGGCCTGGGCGCGCGGCGAAACACTGGCCGCTGCGCGATAAGTCGCTTCGGCCTGTTTCATCTGCGCCGGGTCACGGCTGTCGACCTGGATATCGGCGAGGCCGACTTGCGCTTCGCTGTAACCCAGATCGGCCAATTGCTGATAATTCTGCGCAGCGGTGGCGGTGTCGCCCCGCTTCAGCGCTTCGTTGGCCAGACGCTGGTCAGGCAGACCGGCGCAACCGGCGAGGCTGACTGCCAGCGCCAATGCACACACAGATCCTTTGTGGGAGCTGGGTTGCCAGCGATTCAGACGACTCGGTGTTTCAGCTAGACCACATTGATCCGATCGCTGGCAAGCCAGCTCCCACAGGGATCGTGGTGTTCTGAAAAGACGGGTGATATTCACAGGCATGTCCTCGACTTAAAGGCCGGCAGCCATGGCTTTGTCGATCAGCCAGTTCACGTTCGGGCCGCGGTCGCTGTTCACTTCCACCGGGCGGCCGGCGAACTTACTGTCCAGCGGCTCGTCAGGCTGGATCTGCACGCGGATATCGGAAGACAGGTCAGCGCTCTTCAGACTGGTGCTGCTGACGATCTTGCCGGTGCGGGTCTTGTCTTCGCCGGCGATCTGGAAGCTGACCGTGGTGCCCGGACGCACGTCGCCGAACTGGCGATAGGTGAAGCGCGCATCTACGGTGGCCTGGGTGTTGCGCGGCACCAATTGGAAGATCACGTCGCCCTTGCTCGCGTATTGACCGTCGGCCACCAGTTGCTGGGCCACGGTGCAATCGCAAGGGGAGGTCAGGGTGCCAGTCATTTGCTTGCCGAACAGTTCTTCAACCTTGGCCGGTTGCAACTGATCTTCTTCCAAATGCCCCTTGAGCACGTCGAGCATGCTGGTGCTGAACGTCGCCAGCGGTGCGCCTTTGGCTGCCACGCCGTCGGATTTCACCAGGCTCTGCACGGTGCCGTCGCGCGGCATGGTGATGTTCATGCCCGGGACGCTGACGATGCCGGCTTCGGCGTGGCTGACGAAGTACATGCCGTAGACCGATTTGAAAATGAAGCCCGCCGCCACCAGGCCGACCGCGAAGATACCGGCGCTGAATGTCACCGCTTTCAGACGCCCGAACGCGGTCATGCCATTGTCGCCGTCCTTGATTTTGCGTGCCTTGGTGAAGTTGTCGCGCTGCAAGGTTGCCAGCACTTCGCCGATGCTGACGATGTCGCCGGCCAGGTGCGAAGTGATCAGGTGACGCAGGGTCGAGATGTCCTGTGGTTCCAGATTCTGGAACTGGCAACCGACGCGGCCGGTCGGGCGGTCATAGGAGCGAACCTGCAACTCGACGTCCATGGCCAGGCCAAGATTGTCGATGACGAATTGCAGGCGCGCCTTGTACACCTCACCCACGGTCAGCGGCATCTGGCCGGCGTTGAATGCCAGGCCACCGGCGGACAGGTCGAGCACCCGCGCTTCGACCGGTGTCCGGTCAGGGCCGAAAAAGCGCAGCTTGGCCGGGATTTTCACTCGGGCGTGTTGGCGCTGGGCTTCGGATTCATGCACTACGTTGGCGTTCACGGCGGTATTCATAGGGGCGATTTCCTTGTTAATTCAATAGGGGCGGTTCAGACCATCATCAGCAGCACGGCGACAAAAATGCTGCCGGCGGAGAAGGTCATGGTCCGAGACGACCAAGTGTTGAACCAACGTTGAAAGCTGGCGAGATCACGGGTCAGCGAGGTTGGCTGGCGAGTCCAGGACTGTTGATCGAGGCGGAAGAACACGTAGATCTTCACCAGTGCACCGACGATCTGGTTGTAATAGAGAATCAGCGGATAGGCCGGGCCGATCCGGTGACCGGAGCACGACAACAGCAACGTCAGGATCAGGCGGGTAATGCCGATCCACAGCAGATAAACCAGGATGAATGCGGTGCCGTACTTGAAGCTGGCGATGATCGCGACGGTCAGGCCCAGCAGCGACGTCCACATCGACACGCGCTGATCGAACAGCACCACTGACGTGAAGGCGCCGAGGCGACGAACACCCAGGCCCAACGCGCGCGAATTCTGGCGCAGGTTGTTGCCGTACCAGCGGAACATCAGCTTGCGGCTGGCCTTGATGAAGCTCTTTTCCGGCGGGTGTTCAACGGTGTTGATGTTGGCGTCCGGCACGTAGAACGTGTCGTAACCCAGGCGCATCAGGCTGAACCAGCTCGACTTGTCGTCGCCGGTCAGGAACTTGAAGCGGCCCAGACGCCAGTGTTGCAGCGAGTCGCTTTCAACATCGGCGATGAACTCGGGATTGGTCACGACCGAGGCTTTGAACACCGACATCCGGCCGGTCATGGTCAGCACGCGCTTGGACAAAGCCATCGAGCACATGTTGATGTGACGTTGGGCGAAACGCAGCTTGTGCCATTCGCTCATGATGTAGCCGCCACGCACTTCGCAGAACTCGTTGGTGGTCAGGCCGCCGACATTGCCGAACAGCTGGAACCACGGCACGGTCTTGCGCACGACGCCTTCGCCGAGCACGGTGTCGCCGTCGATCACGGCCACCACGGCGCGGTCGTCCGGCAGGTGACGGGAGATGGCGCGGAAACCATAGGCCAGGCCATCGCGCTTGCCGGTGCCGGGAATGCGCACGAAGTCGAGCTTCACTCGGTCCGGCGGATTCATCCGCGCCCAGAGGGCTTTCACCAACAGCTCATCGGACATTTCGACGATGGAGCAGACCATGGTGGTCGGCAGACCGCAGTCGATGGCTTCGCGGATCACCGAGCTGTAGACCTGCGCTGTCGTCAGCGCGTCAATACGGAAACTGGTGACCATCAGAAACACGTGGGATGGGTCTGCAGCCTTGCCCAGCTTGCGCACTTTGCGGCGCAGGTGCGGGTAGACGATGTACAGAAAAATCATGCCGCGCACAAAGTGCGTTACACCCATCGAATAGCGCCAGATACCCACGGCGCCAATCAGGAAAATGAAGTCTTTGGATTCGGAGTCGAAGGTCGACGCGGGCAGCAGCAACGCGATGCCCATCAAAAGACTTAAGTAAAACAGCCAACCGGCGGCCTGAAGTAGGCCGTGCTTTAGCCTGTGCATAGTCAAAATCCTAAAGTCAGTTGCAAACCTCAAGCCCCAAGCGACAAGCCAGGGGCGAGGCGCTTAGAGCTTGTGGCTTGAAGCTTGAAGCTTGCGGCTGCTTTACCAGCAGATGCCTTCGGTGCGAGCACCGGCGTCAGTGGCTTTGGCCATGAAGCCCACCAGGTCGATGACTTGCTTGCCGTGCGGCACGTCCTGGGCAAGGGCGCGGAATTTCTCGTCGCGGTTGCCGAGGATGATCACGTCGGAGTTGTCGATGACCGAGTCAAAGTCCGAGTTGAGCAGGGACGAGACGTGCGGGATCTTCGACTCGATGTACTCCTTGTTCGCGCCATGAACGCGGGCGTACTCGACGTTGCTGTCGTAGATGCTCAGGTCGTAACCCTTGCCGATCAGCATTTCGGCCAGTTCCACCAGCGGACTTTCGCGCAGGTCGTCGGTGCCGGCCTTGAAGCTCAGACCGAGCAGGGCGACTTTGCGCTTGTCGTGGCTGGAGACGATGTCGAAGGCGTTCTGCACTTGCGATTCGTTACTGCGCATCAGCGAGTTGAGCAGCGGTGCCTCGACATCCAGAGAACCGGCGCGGTAGGTCAGGGCGCGGACGTCCTTGGGCAGGCACGAACCGCCGAAGGCGAAGCCCGGGCGCATGTAGTACTGGGACAGGTTGAGGGTCTTGTCCTGGCAGACCACGTCCATCACTTCACGGCCATCGACGCCGACGGCTTTGGCGATGTTGCCGATCTCGTTGGCGAAGGTCACTTTGGTGGCGTGCCAGACGTTGCAGGTGTACTTGATCATCTCGGCAACGGCGATGTCCTTGCGGATGATCGGTGCGTCGAGTTCTTCGTACAGCGATTGCAGAACGTCGCCCGACGCCTTGTCGAACTCGCCGATGACGGTCATCGGTGGCAGGTCGTAGTCCTTGATCGCGGTGCTTTCACGCAGGAACTCAGGGTTGACCGCGACGCCGAAATCGACGCCGGCCTTTTTGCCGGAGCAGTCTTCCAGGATCGGGATCACCACGTTGGCGACGGTGCCCGGCAGCACGGTGCTGCGCACCACGATGGTGTGGCGGGTGGTTTTTTCACGCAGGACAAAACCGATCTCGCGGCACACCGCCTCGATGTAATTGAGTTCCAGGTCGCCGTTTTTCTTGCTCGGCGTACCCACGCAGATCATCGACAGGTCGGTGTCGCGAATCGCCTCGGCGAAGTTGGTCGTGCCGCGCAGACGACCGGTCTCGATCCCCTTGGCCAACAGCTCGCCCAGACCTGGTTCAACGATCGGCGATTTGCCAGCGTTGATCATGTCGATCTTGTCTTTGGCAACATCGACGCCAACCACGTCGTGGCCCCGAGCAGACAGGCAACCGGCACAGACTGCGCCAACGTAACCCAAACCAAATATGCTGATGCGCATCGCAATTACCTCAGTGTTTTATCAAGCCATTAGATGGCCGGAGTTAATGGTGTTCAGCGGTTCCAGTGCGCTCGAAAGTACGGCTTACAGGCGCCGAAATGCCGGGCACAGGCATACTAAGTTCGAGTGTCTAAATAAGTGCACTCAAGGTGTGCGCAACTAGTCCTTGTTTTTGTTACTTGCCCTGTTTTGCAGCCGATCTTTCATCTGAAAGATATTCGTGCAGTCGTATAACGCGCTCGATTGTCGGACAAAAGGCCGATGAATCAAGCGGTTGGGTGCTACGGCGAGCACGTTTAAAGGGGCGTGGCCTTGGCCTTGTAGGGGATATTAATGGTGCATATCTCCTGTCCTCTGCAGGTTGTCCAAACAAGTGCATCATCTAGGCAAGTTGCTGTGACAACTTGGTTACATGGTGTACTTCTCTGCGTAAGTTATCTCGTACAAACTCGGCGAGAATCGTTACCGGTGGTATGAGCTATGCATTTGGACATAGTTCCTGTCCGCCCATCGGCTCTAGTGAAATTTTTTGAAATATTGCCAAAGATGGCACTAGTTTCAAATTGATAGCACTTTCGATGTGGCCCTTTATTGACAAGGGAATTATCGCCTTAGATGGTTTTGTGCCACTACAGGGAAGTTTCTTACGTGCCACTACTGAAAAAAAACATCAAAGTCGAATGAAACTAATATAAGAAATTAGGATGATGTTTTTTTGACGCCAAAATACAGGCGAATTGGAGGGGGTACATAGAGGGATCGTGCGAGGTGCACGACTCTGCCGGTAGAGAGTCGTGCAGAGGGCATGCTTTATTCCGGTGCGTGGTCGCGCAAAAACACCAGATTATCGGGCTTCGATTGCTCGTCGCTGAAGCGGTAGCCCTGCACATCAAACTGTTTGAGGGCGGTCGGATCGTTGATTTTTTCCTGAATGACGAATCGGCTCATCAGGCCACGGGCCTTTTTCGCGTAGAAACTGATGATCTTGTATTGGCCGTTCTTGAAATCCCTGAATTCGGTGTTGATGATTCGCGCGTTCAGGGCCGTGCGCTTGACGGCTGAGAAGTATTCATTGGACGCCAGGTTCAGCAGCACATCGTCGCCTTGATCGGCGAGCGCTTCGTTCAGCCATTCGCTGATGCGCGTGCCCCAGAACGCATACAAGTCCTTGCCGCGGGCGTTGGCCAGTTTGGTGCCCATTTCCAGGCGATACGGCTGCATCAAATCCAGTGGGCGCAAGAGGCCATAGAGGCCGGACAGCATGCGCAGATGTTGTTGCGCGTAATCGAAATCCGCTTCACTGAACGACTGCGCATCGAGGCCGGTGTAGACATCGCCTTTGAAGGCCAGCAACGCCTGCTTGGCGTTTTCCGGGGTAAAAGCGGGCGTCCAGCTGCCGAAACGCGCGGCATTGAGGCCGCCAATCTTGTCGGAGACGTGCATCAGTTCGCTGATCTGCGCCGGCGACAGTTCGCGCAGTTGCTGGATCAACTCCTGGGAGTGGTCGAGGTATTGCGGCTGGGTAAAGCGCGAGGTCGCCGGCGGTGTTTCGTAATCGAGGGTCTTGGCGGGGGAAATCACCATCAGCATGAAGTCGTCTCCTTTAATCGTGGGGGCGATTCTAGGGGGTTGGGCGCGTTGACTCCAGCTATCAAGCCCATAGGTGATCGGTGGCTCACTCCTACAGGCAAGGGGTGGATCAGCTATAGTGCCGCGCGGGTTTTGTTACGGAGACATCCCATTGCGCACCCTTCTTCTATTCACTGTGTGGCTTTTGAGCTTCGGTGCCATGGCGGCGCCTGGCGATGTGGCGACGCTGGATCGCAACACCTGGCCCGAGCAATTGAGCAGTCCGACCCTGTTCGACGTGGCGTCGCGGGCGGAAATCCTGATGTTTTCCCGAGCGCTGCTGGCCACCGAAGGGCTCGATGAAGCGGCGCTGACCCAACGACTCGGCTTGCGCACAATCAATATCGATGCCATCAACGGCTTGCGCCAGCGCCTCTGGCAACGCTTGCTCGCCAACTATAACTTCGCCCAGCGAAGTTGCGATCAGGACGCCTCGTTCTGCTTCCTCGTCGAGGACATGCCGACCCTGCGCGAGCAAGCGGCCAAATTCGTGGTCAGCGACGACAGCTATTACACCCAATGGGCGGAGCCTAGCCGCTTGTTCCACGCCCAGTACCTTGATGAGCTCCTGCGCAAAGCGGCGCTGTTCCCACAGACCAGCAGCGAAATCGATCGTTTCGGCGACTACGAACGCAATGGCGATGACATGCACGATCGCCTGTTCCTGCTCAGTTTCGACAGCGCTGCCAATGTGCAACCGGACAACACCGACTGGCTGGCCGAGTACCTGCGCAAGGCCAACCTGAGCGGCACGTTCTTTGTGTTGGGCAAGGACATTCAGGCGCGGCTGGCCGAGCGTTCAGTCAGTAATCTGCAAACAACGTTCTCGCTGCAATGCGTCGGGGTGCAGGGCTGGGAATTTCGCTCCCACAGCCACTGGCAGGACTGGCAGGACTCAGTGCGCCGCAGCGCCGATCTGGTGAAGAACAAATTGCCGGAAAACTACGTGCCACTGTTCCGTCCGCCGGATGGCCAGCGTCGGGGCGATGCGCAGAGTTTCTTCAACAGTCAGGGCCTGCAAGTGGCCCTGTGGGACATTGATGCCCAGGATGGCGCCGGCAAACTCAAGGGCGGCCCGAGTGCTCAGCGAGTGCTGACGCTGATGCTGCTGTGGCGTCACGGGGTGATCAATTTCAATACCCGCCAGGATGCGGTGAAGACGTCGTTGCCATGGCTTATTACGCAAACGGCGCAAAGCGGCATCGGTTGGGAGGACTGTCAGGACGCGTTTCGTTGAAATCGAAAGAAAGGCCGGAAACGTTGGGCTTGGGGTGTTTTTTTTGCGGAGTTTGATGCAGGTCGACTTCCGACTCTAACGGGGGCGGGAGCGTCCGCCAAGGGCTTTTCGTCACTTTGCAAAATAAACTTCAAAAAAGCGTCAAAGTGCTTTTTTCTGTCATGGGTTTTGGAGTATTACGAAGACAGACCGCCGAAACCTGCAACACAGGTGGCGTCTTCCAAGACCCATTTGTGTGCAGTTCACCTGTCTTCCTCAGCAAGAGCACAACAGGTGAATCGGTAGTCGTTCGAGGCGCAGCACTGTCACGGTATTGCGTCGACTGGCTCCCACAAAGGTGACCGAGTATGGATGATCACGGACGTAGTTCTTCCTCCAACCAGCCAATCCTTTATGTACTCGATACCAACGTACTGATTCACGATCCAAACGCCCTCCTTAATTTCGAAGAACACCACGTCGCGCTTCCAATGACCGTGCTTGAAGAGCTGGACAAGCTCAAGAGCGGCCATCACAGCGTGGCCGCCGAATGCCGTCAGGCGATCAGGTTGATCGACAAGACTCTGGGCGATGCCTCCCCTGAAGACGTCGAACAAGGTGTGCCGATCCAGCGTGGCAAGAGCGGGCCCAAGGGTTTGCTGTCGATTCTGATGAGTAAACGCGCCGAGCCGACGATCATTCTGCCCGAGCATTTGAACGACAACAAAATCATCAACCAACTGATCGAACTGCACACGCTGAACCCGAAACAACCAGTGGTGCTGGTCACCAAAGACATCAACATGCGCCTGAAGGCGCGCGCCTGCGGGATCGCCGCCGAGGACTACAGCACCGACCAACTGGTCGATGACGTGTCCCTGCTGCCCAACGGCTATCACAACATGACCGGCTCCTTCTGGGATCGGGTCAGCAAGGTCGAAACCCGTCAGGATCACGGCCGCACCTGGCATCAAGTGCAATTGATCGACAACCTGCCGGCGGTGCACATCAACGAGTTCATCATCGATGAACAGGGCTTCGTCGGCTGGATCAAGGAGATTGAAGAGGACAAGCTGCTGATCCTCGACCTGCACCAGGAACCGCTGCTGCACCAGGAGGCGTGGGGCCTGAAGCCGCGCGACATCTATCAGAGCCTGGCGTTGTACGCGTTGCTTGATCCGGACATTCACCTGGTCAACCTGTCCGGCGCCGCCGGTTCCGGTAAAACCATCCTCGCGCTGGCCGCTGCGATCGAGCAGACCATGGTCAGCAAACGCTATCGCCGCATTATCGCCACCCGCAGCGTGCAAGGCCTGGATCAGGAAATCGGCTTCCTGCCCGGCACCGAAGCGGAAAAAATGGAGCCTTGGCTCGGCGCCATCACCGACAACCTCGAAGCCTTGCACATGGATGACGAAAACACCCATGGCAGCGTCGATTACATCCTCAGCAAAGTGCCGTTGCAGTTCAAATCGCTCAACTACATTCGTGGTCGCAGCTTCCAGCAGAGCCTGATCCTGATTGACGAGTGCCAGAACCTCACGCCGCACCAGATGAAAACCATCATCACCCGTGCCGGTGCCGGTTCCAAAGTGGTGTGCCTGGGTAACCTGGCGCAGATCGACACCCCTTACCTGTCCGCGACCAGTTCCGGGCTGACCTACCTGACCGAACGCTTCAAGGATTTCCCCAACGGTGTACACATCACCCTGCAAGGGGTGCCTCGCTCGATTCTGGCCGAATACGCCGAATCGCATTTGTAACAGGAGCAGCTACAAGCTTCGAGCCGCAAGCTGCAAGTGGTACGAGTGAAGTTCACTCGCCGCTTGAAGCCTGCGGCTTTCGGCTGTTTAAATGCGAGCTTTCCTGACGCCTGCCTACTGCGCTTTTAACTTGCCGCTCGTAGCTTGCCGCTTGCAGCTGCCTCAAGGAGGCCCCCGTGCTGACTCATCTCGATTCCCAAGGTCGCGCCAATATGGTCGACGTCACCGAAAAAGCCGTGACGTTCCGTGAAGCGACTGCCCAAGCCTTTGTGCGCATGTTGCCCGAAACCCTGCAAATGATCGTCAGCGGCGGCCATCCCAAGGGCGACGTGTTTGCCGTGGCGCGCATTGCCGGCATTCAGGCCGCGAAGAAAACCAGTGATCTGATTCCCCTGTGCCATCCGCTGATGCTCACCGGCGTCAAGGTCGAGCTGAGTGCCGAAGGCGATGACAGCGTGCGCATCGTCGCGCGTTGCAAACTGTCCGGGCAGACCGGGGTGGAAATGGAAGCGCTGACCGCCGCCAGCGTCGCCGCCCTGACGATCTATGACATGTGCAAAGCCGTGGATCGCGGCATGGTGATCGAGAGTGTGCGTCTGCTAGAGAAGGTCGGCGGCAAAAGCGGTCACTTTCAGGCGGAGCAGCCATGAACGTGAAGGTCATGTTTTTCGCCCGTTATCGTGAAGCGCTGGGCGTCGATGCATTGAAGGTCGAAGGTGATTTCGCAACGATTGATGACGTGCGCCTGCACTTGGCGCAGCGTGATGGTTTCGATGTGCTGAATGAGCAAAACCTGATGTGCGCCCGCAACGAAGACCTTTGCCAGCTCGACGAACCCGTGGTCGACGGCGACGAAGTGGCATTTTTCCCGACCGTGACCGGAGGCTGAGCCATGGCGATCCGCGTACAGTCCCAACCGTTTGATCCGGGCGCTGAAGTCAACGCGATGCATGCGGCGAATGTTGGTGTCGGAGCCGTGGTGAGTTTTGTCGGCTACGTGCGCGACTTCAATGACGGGCTCGATGTCGCGGGGATGTTCCTCGAACACTATCCGGGCATGACCGAAAAAGCCCTCGGCAAAATTGCCGTCGAGGCGCAGCAGCGCTGGCCGCTGTTGAAACTCGAAGTCCTGCACCGCATCGGCGCGCTGGAGCCGGGCGAACCGATCGTGTTCGTCGGCGCTGCCAGTGCCCATCGCCAGGCGGCATTCGACGCCTGCAACTTCGTCATGGATTACCTGAAAACCCGCGCGCCGTTCTGGAAGAAAGAGAACACTCGCGAAGGTTCGCGCTGGGTTGAAGGGCGCGCCAGTGACCATGCGGCGGCGGATCGCTGGAAGCAGTAATTTTTGTAGTGCCCTCAAGTCAGTCTTCGCGAGCAGGCTCGCTCCCACATTGGATCCTCAGGTACACAAATTTTGTGTCCGCCCGAGATTCCCTGTGGGAGCGAGCCTGCTCGCGATGGCGTCCTCTGCCACAGCGAAATTCTCCCTTCCTGCGCAATTGACGATCTGTACGTTAAAGTCCAGTATGGAATTAACAATCCAGCTAGATGCTTGAAGCTCCAAGCTCGCAGCTGCTCTCCTCCGCCAAACCAACAACAACCCGCGAGAGAACGATCATGAAGAAATTCCCCCTCATCACCGGTCTGGCCCTCAGTCTGTTGGCGTGCAGCGCCGCGTTCGCCGCCGAGAAAACCCTGCGCATCGGCATCGAAGCGGCCTACCCGCCGTTCGCCTCAAAAACCGACAAAGGTGAAATCGTCGGTTTCGACTACGACATCGGCAACGCACTGTGCGCGCAGATGCAGGTCAAGTGCGTGTGGGTCGAAGGTGAGTTCGATGGCCTGATTCCTTCGCTCAAAGTGAAGAAAATCGACATGGCCTTGTCATCCATGACCATCAACGAAGACCGCAAGAAGTCAGTGGACTTTTCCAACAAGTATTACTTCACCTCTTCGCGTCTGGTGATGAAGGATGGCGCAGTGGTGGACGACCAGTACGCCAGTCTCAAAGGCAAAAACGTCGGCGTGCAGCGTGCGACCACCACCGATCGTTACGCGACCGAGGTGTTCGAGCCGAAGGGCGTCAACGTCAAGCGCTACAGCAATAACGAGGAGATCTACATGGATCTGGCGGCCGGTCGTCTCGATGCGATCTTTGCCGACACCATTCCGCTCAATGACTTCCTGTCGATGCCGCGTGGCGAGGGCTATGCGTTTGTCGGACCGGAGTTGAAGGATCCGAAATACGTGGGTGAGGGCGCGGGGATTGCGGTGCGCAAGGGCAATGGCGAACTGGTTAGCCAGTTGAACGCGGCCATTGAGGGGATTCGGGCGAGTGGTGAGTACCAGAAGATTTCCGACAAGTATTTCAAGTCCGACATCTACGGCGACTGATAAACCCCTTTCGCGAACAGGTTCGCTCCCACACTGGATATGTGAACGCCCTGTGGGAGCGAGCCTGCTCGCGAAGAGGCCAGTCCAGCCAATAAATCTGCTAAATCTTCAGCCCTTCAATTCTTTCAAATGCTTGTACACCGTCGCCCGTCCCATGTTCAGCACATTGGCCACATAGTTCGACGCGCTTTTGCCCTTGAATGCACCTTCGGCGTGCAGCGCGAGCACCAGCTCGCGTTTGTGGTCGCGGGTCAGCACATTCAAACTCAGTTGCCGCTCGCGCAGCCAGGCGTGCAGGAATGTATTGATCCGCTCCTGCCAGTCATCACGAAACAGTGAGTCCGGTTGCGGGATCAGTTTGCTCGGCGAAAGGAACAGATCCAGCGCAGCCTTGGCATTCTCGAACAGCGAAATATTCAGGTTGATGCACAGCACCGCCAACGGATGACCGTCGCTGTCACGCAGGACGCTGCTGAGGCTGCGAATCTTCTGACCGTCCCAGTTGAGCTTTTCATACGGCCCGATATTACGGTCGCAGACGTCCTCGCTGAGCATGTCTTCCAGCGACGAGTCATCGCCGACATCGCGCTTGGACAGGTTGTTGGCGATGTAGTCGACCTTCTGCGTGCGCAAGTCGTGCAATACCACTTCGGCATGGGGAAAAAACAGCGTGGCGATGGCGTCGGCGATAGCACGGAAGTTATCCAGTGCGGGATCGAGTTCGGGGGCGGTCATGACAGTGGAGCTCCAGGCAGCGTCAACGCCTCCCCGGGCAGGAGGCGTTGCGAGTGTGCCGCAATCGGCACGGCGCGTCATCCGAGGCGGGCAGGGGAAAGCATGTTTGCCGTAAGGCCGAAGCGCTCAAGCTGATCCGGCAACGGTAAACCACGCACCAGCGCCGCGCTCGCCTGACCCATCGCTGGTGATGTCTGAATACCGTAGCCGCCCTGCGCCGCGACCCAGAACAGCCCCGGCATCCGTTGATCGAAACCGGCCAGCAAATCGCCGTCGTCGACGAAGCTGCGCAATCCGGCCCAGGTGCGCGTCGGCCGGCGGATGGTCAGGGTGGTGGCTTCTTCGATCTGGTAAATGCCCATGGCAATGTCCAGTTCTTCCGGCTGCACATCGTGGGGCTCGACCGGGTCGGCGTTGGCCGGCGAGCCGAGAAACATGCCGGCGTCCGGCTTCATATAGAAGGACTCGTCGAGGCTGACCAACATCGGCCAATGATGAATATCCACGCCCTCAGGTCCCGCAAAGATAAACGCAGCGCGGCGCTTGGGTTGCAGGCCCAGCGGTTGCGCGCCGGCCAGTGCGGCGATTTTGTCGGCCCAGGCTCCGGCGGCGTTGATTACCACGGGTGCGCTGAAGGTCTGGCCGTTAGTCTGAACCTGCCAGATGTCTTGGGCATCGCGGCTCAGGCCGAGCACTTCGCAATCGGTGTGTACTTCGCCGCTATTGCGACGGATGCCGCGCAGGTAACCCTGATGCAGAGCATCGGTGTCGATGTCGCACGCCGTAGGGTCGTAAATTGCGCCGTGGACTTTTTCCCGGCGCAGGATCGGCAGGCGCGTGCAGGCTTCGTCCGCACCGAGCAATTGCATCTCGGGCACCGTGGCTTTGGCGCTCAGGTACTGGTTGTTCAGTTCGTCAGGGTCACCAGTGAAATCCACGGTCATTTCGCCACGGGGCGTCAGCAGCGGGTGCTCGCAGAAACCGGCGGGCGGGGCATCGAAAAAATCCCGGCTGGCCTGGGTCAGCGCGCGTACCTGCGGGGTGCCGTAAGCGGCGGTGAACAGGGCGGCAGAGCGTCCAGTGGAGTGATAGGCCGGATGGGATTCGCGTTCGAGCACGATCACTTTGGCATGGGGCGACAGCCAGAACCCGGTGGAAGCGCCGGCAATCCCGCCGCCGATGATGATGAAATCTGCCTGGCTCATAAAATCTCCGAAAATATTGAAAACCCCTACATGCGATTGGGTATTACTGATGGAGGTGATAAATGGCGTTCGCCAGCGCAATGTCTTCCAGGCCCAGGCCGATTGAGCGGAAGAATACGTGGCGAGGGTAATCCGGACGGGGGATCTTTTCGCTGAGCAAGTCGGCGAGGTCACCGACAATCGCATCCGGACGCCAACCGTGTTGTTCGCTCGCGATGAGCATTTCGCCCGCCGAGTCCGGCGTGGTCAGTCGATAGTCGCAAAACACCTGCATGTCATTGAGGCTTTGCGGCGGCACTTCGTGGGCGCGGGGAGCGTTGGTGCTGATCGAGGTGATCAGCGCCGGTTTACTTAAGGTTGCCGGATCGATTACCGGGCCGGCGGAGGACGTGCAGAGCATGATCACATCGGCGTCCTCGACGGCCGCTTCACGGCTGTCGGCGATGATCAGGCGTGGGTCGATGGCTTTCAGCCGTGCCTGGGTTTCAAAATCTTCTGCCAGACTCGGCGAGTACAGACTGATGCTCTGCCAGGCGCGCAGGCTTTTGACGTAATGCACATGCGCCTGGGCGACGCTGCCGGTGCCGATGACCGCCAAGCGTTTTGCATTCACCGGGGCAAGGGCGTCGACGGCGACGGCGGTGGTCGCGGCGGTGCGTGCGGTGGTCAGCTCGCCGGCATCGCACAGTAACAAGGGTTGGCCGGTCTGCATCGACATTAGCAGCGTCCACGCTGTGACTAGCGGCCCCTGCTCACGGACGATGTACGGCGACGTCTTGATGCCGTAGACGCCGTCGTCGGCCAGCACACCTAGAAAGTTGATGAAGTCCCCAGCGGCTTGTGGAAACTCCACCAGTTGCTGTGCCGGTTGCACCGCTCGCCCTGCTGCGAGATCGCGGAACAGTTTGCGCAGGATGTGCGGCACGTCGATTTGACTCAACAGTTCGCGGGCCTGGGTCTGATCGATCACGAAGGGTGTCTTGAACATGTCCGGCTCCGAATGCTGGGTATAAACTAATTTGTCTATTATGGACATTTAGTTTCACCGATCAAGAGCCCGTTAAATCGCCGGGCAAAAAAAAGCGCAGTCCGTTGCCGGCTGCGCCTTTTTAAAACGTCGCTTATTGCGGACGCTTACGCTCAACCGCACGCAGCAGATGCGTTGGCGGCGTCTCACAACTGATCTTGCGGCCCAGTTTTTCTTCGATGGACGGCAACTGATAGGAGTCGTCCTCGCCGGCGAAGCTGATCGACACGCCATCAGCGCCGGCCCGACCGGTACGGCCGATGCGGTGCACGTAGTCGTCCGGGACTTCCGGCAGGGTGAAGTTGATCACATGACTGATGCCGTCGATGTGGATGCCGCGACCTGCCACGTCGGTGGCAACCAGGACACGAATCTTGCCTTCGCGAAAGCCCTCCAGCGTTTTGATGCGCTTGTGCTGCGGCACATCGCCGGACAATTGCGCAGCGTTGACGCCGTCGCGCACCAGGCGCTCTTCGATCCGCCGGACTTCGTCCTTGCGGTTGGCGAAGACCATCACGCGTTCCCAGCCGTTATCGTTGACCAGGTTGTAAAGCAGCTTGTATTTGTCGGCTCCGGCCACGGCATAGATATGTTGCTCGACGTTTTCGTTGGCCACGTTAGTGACTTCGATTTCGACGATGGCTGGATCCGTGGTCCACTGCTTGGCGAGGTTCATCACGTCTTCGGTGAAGGTCGCGGAAAACAGCAGCGTCTGGCGCTCATTCTTCGGCGGCGTCTGGCGAATGATCTGACGCACTTGCGGAATGAAGCCCATGTCGAGCATGCGGTCGGCCTCGTCCAGCACCATCACTTCGACCATGTCCAGATGCACGTCGCCACGCTGGTTGAAATCGAGCAGGCGGCCCGGGGTCGCGACGAGAATGTCGCAGTGGCGTGCTTCGAGGTGCTTGAGCTGCTTGTCGAAATCCATGCCTCCGACGAACGTCATCACGTTCAGGCCGGTGTATTTGGTCAGGTCGGCGGCGTCCTTGGCGATCTGCACCACCAGTTCGCGGGTCGGCGCAATGATCAGTGCCCGTGGCTCGCCCATGTAGCGTTCTTTCGGCGGCGGGGTTTGCAGCAACTGGGTGATGATCGAGATCAGGAACGCGGCGGTCTTGCCGGTGCCGGTCTGGGCGCGGCCGATGGCGTCTTTTCCGGCCAGCGTAAAGCCGAGCACCTGGGCCTGGATCGGTGTGCAATACGGGAAGCCCAGATCCTGAATGGCGTGCATCAGTTCGGGGGCGAGTTTGAAATCATGGAAGCGGGTTTTGCCTTCCTGGGGTTCGACGACGAAGTCTTCGAGTTTCCAGGCAATGACCGGCGCCTTAGGCTTCGGTTCGCGGCGGGGCCTGGCCGGTTTCGGCGTTTCGCTGAGCACAGGTTCGGCGGCGATCGGTGCGGCCGGGGCCGGTTTCGGCTGGTGTTTCGGTGCCGCTACGGGAGCGGGGCGGTCGGCCTGCGGGGCATCGTTGCGATGGCCGGGGGCGTGCGACGGCGCACTGGGAACTGGCGCGAGCTGCTCAGCCTCGCTTTTACCAAACATCTTTTTGAGTGCTTTGAGCACGGTCATCTCATCAATTGGTTAAGGAATGTACGCCGGCCAGTGTAATGCAAGAATCGGGCGCGGCGTAGTGGGATGATCAATGGGCGGATTTTGCCTGTGGAATCAGCGCAGGCGCTCGGTTAGCCACACGCCGATGTCCTGAATCTCCTCGGGTAACACTTCGTGCTCCATTGGGTATTCCTGCCATGTCACGGTGACACCATGGGACTTCAGGTACTCATAAGCGGTACGGCCCATCGAGTTTTGCACAACATTGTCGTATTGGCCGTGCAATGACAGCACCGGAATCCGCTGTTGGCTGGCGGACAGTTCAAGTTCATCACTAAAGGTCGGCGCATACGTCGACAATGCCAGCACCCCTCCCAAGGGACCCTGCCATTTCAGAAATGCGGCGTGCAGAACCACGGCGCCACCCTGGGAAAATCCGGCCAGGAAAATCCGCGAGGCGTCTATTCCGGCCTCGCGCTCGATTTCGATCAATTCGATGATTCGATCCGCTGACGCTTCGAGCTGATCGAGATCGATCGCTCGCGCCGGCGTCATGGCTTTAATGTCATACCAGCTCGGCATGGCATATCCGCCATTTATCGTCACGGGACGGGTGGGCGCCTGAGGCAGAACAAAGCGCGTGGTCAGCAGGGTTTCCTGCAACGCTTCGGCCACTGGCAGGAAGTCATAGCGGTCGGCGCCGAGGCCGTGAAGCCAGATGACGCAGGCGTCTGCGGTCTTTACAGGCTGAAGAATCAAGGGCTCGGTCATGGCTGCTCCAAAAATGTGCGTGCGCGCTTATTGAGTGCGTGATTCAAGTGCGCGTCGGGTGGATCCGTTAAGAAGATGTCGCAAGGCTACAAGTTTTGCTATTGACCTGTCGCTGAATCGCTTTAGTGGCAGGGATGGTACGGGCTTTGCTATGGGAAACGGGTGCAACCTGTCCCAAGGCCTGGCGGTAACACTATCAGTGTATGCCGGGTGACGGGATAGCAAAAAATCCGGTGATGGATGTTCGCCAATGGCCGCTACGGGCTTCGCGAACGTGAAAGGGCTACCGCCCGTTCGGCCGATTGGTGAGAAGTGAGTTGTCCATGATGTGGATTGTCTCCTACTAGACTCATAGCGAAAGTCCAAATGTCGGTTGACCCTAAAAAAAGCCAACACGGGTCGGCAATGCCTCAAAAGGGTGCGACAGGACTCTAGCTCCGACACAACAAGAGCAAAACTGGAGGTTTGAATGAAGATGTTGAAATCCACTCTGGCTATCGTGACTGCAGCCGCAGTACTTGGTGTCAGCGGGTTCGCTCAGGCGGGTGCAACCCTGGATGCAGTGCAGAAGAAAGGTTTCGTGCAGTGTGGCGTGAGCGACGGTCTGCCGGGCTTCTCGGTACCGGACGCATCCGGCAAGATCCTCGGGATCGACGCTGATGTCTGCCGCGCTGTGGCCGCTGCCGTGTTCGGCGACGCGAACAAAGTCAAATTCAGTCAGCTGAACGCCAAGGAGCGCTTCACCGCGCTGCAATCCGGCGAAGTCGACATCCTGTCGCGCAACACCACCATGACCAGCTCCCGTGACGCCGGTATGGGCCTGAAATTTCCGGGCTTCATTACTTACTACGACGGCATCGGCTTCCTGGTAAACAACAAGCTCGGCGTCAAGAGCGCCAAAGAACTGGACGGTGCAACCATTTGCATCCAGGCCGGTACCACCACCGAGCTGAACGTTTCCGACTACTTCCGTGGCAACGGTCTGAAATACACCCCGATCACTTTCGACACCTCCGATGAAAGCGCCAAGTCGCTGGAATCCGGTCGTTGCGACGTGCTGACCTCCGACAAATCCCAACTGTTCGCCCAGCGCAGCAAGCTGGCCGCGCCGAAGGACTACGTGGTTCTGCCGGAAACCATTTCCAAGGAACCTCTGGGTCCGGTCGTGCGTAATGGCGACGACGAGTGGCTGGCCGTCGTCCGTTGGGTTGGCTACGCCATGCTCAACGCTGAAGAAGCCGGCATCACGTCGAAAAACGTTGAAGCTGAAGCCAAATCCACCAAAAACCCGGACGTCGCTCGTCTGCTGGGCGCTGACGGTGAATACGGCAAGGATCTGAAACTGCCGAAAGACTGGGTCGTGCAGATCGTCAAGCAAGTCGGTAACTACGGCGAAATCTTCGAGAAAAATCTCGGCAAGAACACTCCGCTGGAAATCGACCGTGGCTTGAACGCCCTGTGGAACGCTGGCGGCATTCAATACGCACCACCTGTGCGCTAATGGTTCTATCACCCGGCGGGCCAACCGCCGGGTGATGTTCTTGTTCCATTATTCCTGGGGCACTTCATGCAAAATTCAATCGGCGCACCTAAGCAGAGGCTCAGCCTCAGCGATCCACGAGTGCGTGCGTGGCTATTTCAGATCATCACCATTGTGGGGGTGGTCTCGCTGGGCTGGTTTCTGTTCGATAACACGCAAACCAACCTGCAACACCGGGGCATCACCTCCGGTTTCGACTTCCTTGAACGCAGCGCCGGGTTCGGCATCGCCCAGCATCTGATCGACTACACCGAAGCGGACAGTTATGCCCGCGTGTTCGTCATCGGCCTGCTCAATACGCTGCTGGTCACTGTCATCGGCGTCGTGCTGGCGACGATTCTCGGGTTCATCGTCGGCGTTGCACGGCTGTCGCAGAACTGGATCATCAGCAAACTGGCGACTGTGTATGTGGAAGTGTTCCGCAACATTCCGCCGCTGCTGCAAATTCTGTTCTGGTACTTCGCGGTGTTCCTGACCATGCCGGGGCCACGCAACAGCCATAACTTCGGCGACACCTTTTTTGTCAGCAGCCGTGGCCTGAACATGCCGGCCGCGTTGGCCGCCGACGGTTTCTGGCCGTTCGTGATCAGCGTCGTCGTGGCGATTGTCGGCATCGTGCTGATGAGCCGTTGGGCGAACAAACGCTTTGAAGCCACTGGCGTGCCGTTCCACAAGTTCTGGGTCGGCCTGGGCATTTTTCTGGTGATCCCGGCCTTGTGTGCACTGATCTTCGGCGCACCGGTTCACTGGGAAATGCCCGAACTCAAAGGCTTCAACTTCGTCGGCGGCTGGGTGCTCATCCCGGAATTGCTCGCATTGACCCTGGCCCTGACGGTGTACACCGCTGCGTTCATTGCCGAAATCGTGCGTTCGGGGATCAAGTCGGTCAGTCACGGCCAGACCGAAGCGGCCCGTTCCCTCGGCCTGCGTAACGGCCCGACCCTGCGCAAGGTGATCATCCCGCAAGCCCTGCGTGTGATCATTCCGCCGCTGACCAGCCAATACCTGAACCTGGCGAAAAACTCATCGCTGGCGGCCGGTATCGGTTACCCGGAAATGGTTTCGCTGTTCGCCGGCACCGTGCTCAACCAGACCGGTCAGGCGATCGAAGTCATTGCCATCACCATGAGCGTCTACCTGGCGATCAGCATCAGCATCTCCTTGCTGATGAACTGGTACAACAAGCGCATTGCGCTGATCGAGCGGTGAGGAAACGCGCATGACATCCCATACTTTCAAACCTGACATGCCCCCACCGAGCAGCAGCATCGGCGTGGTGGCGTGGATGCGCGCAAACATGTTCTCCAACTGGCTCAACACGCTGTTGACCCTGTTTGCGTTCTATCTGATTTACCTGGTGGTTCCGCCGATCATCAACTGGATGATCCTCGATGCCAACTGGGTCGGCACCACCCGCGCAGACTGCACCAAGGAAGGCGCCTGCTGGGTGTTCATCCAGCAGCGCTTCGGCCAGTTCATGTACGGCTACTACCCGGCCGATTGGCGCTGGCGCGTTGATCTGACCGTGTGGCTGGCGGTCATCGGCGTGGCACCGCTGTTCATCTCGCGCTTCCCGCGCAAAGCGGTATACGGGCTGAGCTTCCTGGTGCTGTACCCGATCATTGCCTGGTGCCTGCTGCACGGCGGCGTCTTCGGTTTGCCAGCGGTTGCGACCAGCCAGTGGGGCGGCCTGATGCTGACCCTGGTGATCGCCACGGTCGGTATCGCCGGCGCCTTGCCGCTGGGGATCGTCCTTGCGCTGGGCCGCCGTTCGAACATGCCGGCGATTCGCGTGGTCTGCGTGACCTTCATTGAATTCTGGCGCGGCGTGCCGTTGATCACGGTGTTGTTCATGTCCTCGGTGATGCTGCCGCTGTTCCTGCCAGAAGGCATGAACTTCGACAAGCTGCTGCGGGCGCTGATCGGCGTGATTCTGTTCCAGTCGGCTTACGTGGCCGAAGTGGTGCGTGGCGGTCTGCAAGCGATTCCCAAAGGTCAGTACGAAGCCGCCGCCGCGATGGGCCTTGGTTACTGGCGCAGCATGGGCCTGGTGATTCTGCCGCAAGCCCTGAAAATGGTGATCCCGGGCATCGTCAACACCTTCATCGCGCTGTTCAAGGACACCAGCCTTGTGATCATCATCGGCCTCTTTGACCTGCTCAACAGCGTCAAGCAAGCCGCTGCCGATCCGAAATGGCTGGGCATGGCCACCGAAGGCTACGTGTTCGCCGCCCTGGTGTTCTGGATTTTCTGTTTTGGTATGTCGCGCTATTCCATGCATCTGGAACGCAAGCTCGACACTGGCCACAAGCGTTAGGAGTTCTCTGTAAATGAGCGAAGCAATCAAAAAGCCAGTGGGCCCTGAAGGCATCATTCAGATGCAGGGCGTCAACAAGTGGTACGGCCAGTTCCACGTGTTGAAGGACATCAACCTCGACGTTAAACAGGGCGAACGTATCGTTTTGTGCGGCCCGTCGGGCTCCGGCAAGTCGACGACCATTCGTTGCCTGAATCGTCTGGAAGAGCACCAGCAGGGCCGCATCGTCGTTGACGGCGTGGAACTGACCAACGACCTCAAGCAGATCGAAGCGATCCGTCGCGAAGTCGGCATGGTGTTCCAGCACTTCAACCTGTTCCCGCACCTGACCATTTTGCAGAACTGCACCCTGGCGCCGATGTGGGTACGCAAAATGCCCAAGCGCAAGGCCGAGGAAATCGCCATGCATTACCTGGAACGCGTGCGCATTCCAGAGCAGGCGCATAAATTCCCGGGGCAACTGTCCGGCGGTCAGCAACAACGCGTGGCCATCGCCCGCGCCCTGTGCATGAAACCGAAAATCATGCTGTTCGATGAGCCGACTTCAGCCCTCGACCCCGAGATGGTGAAGGAAGTACTCGACACCATGATCGGCCTGGCCGAAGACGGCATGACCATGCTCTGCGTGACCCACGAAATGGGCTTCGCCCGCACCGTGGCCAATCGCGTGATCTTCATGGACAAAGGCGAAATCGTTGAACAGGCGGCGCCGAACGACTTCTTCGACAATCCGCAGAATGACCGGACGAAGCTGTTCCTGAGTCAGATTCTGCATTGATGATGGATGCGTAAAACCAACCCGGCCTTGTGCCGGGTTTGTTTTTTTTGGGGTCAGGATACGTTGAGCGTTTCGTGTTCTTTGTGGACGGTGAACTTGAAGCCTCTGAGATCCGCGCCTTCGGCCAAAGCCTTTGCGTCGGCGAGCATATAGGGATAACGATCCAGCAGACGCATCAGCAGTATCAACGCCTTGGGCGGTAATATTTCACCGCGTTCATAACGGGAAAAAGCGTTGTGGCCTCCTCCAGAGAGCAAGAGCACGGCGTCCTTTTGTGACAGGTGCAGCTTGCGGCGGATTCTTTTCATCTCGTTGCCGATCATCTTTCTGCTGGCTTTAATCAGCTCGTCGCCTGCATCTGAATGGCGCTGTCCGCAACTTTCATCAAACTCGACCTCGCCGCAATTTTGGCGTTCCCAGCCGGACAAGTCATCAACCCGACGCTCCATGTGTCTCCCTTTGAACCTAGGCGGTTGCCGTCCTACGTGGGTCTGATTAACATGTCGGAAAATTCATCCCATGATTGGATGAAAGAGCGAGGCCAATGTCAGACATTTCTCCACTTGTTAAACGCTCTCTGGTCGATCAGGCCATGGATCAATTACGTCAGCGCATTACCGACGGTGTATGGGCGGTCGGCCAGCGCCTGCCGACCGAGCCTGAGCTGTGCGCCGAGCTCGGCATCAGCCGCAACACTGTTCGCGAAGCCATGCGGGTGCTGGCGTTTTCCGGGTTGATCGAGATCCGGCAGGGTGACGGCAGTTACGTGCGCGCCAAAGTCGATCCCCTGGACACCGTGAAAGCGTTGTCGCGCTGTTCGCCGGAGCAGGCCCGGGAAACCCGGCACATCCTCGAAGTCGAGGCGATCGGCCTGGCTGCCCTGCGGCGTACCGATGAAGATTTGGTCGCATTGCGCGAGGCGCTGGGCGTCAGCGGCAGCCACTATCACGGCGACCTCGACACTTACATCGCCTGTGACCTGGCCTTCCACGGTCGTCTGGTGGATGCCGCGCACAACCCGACCCTCAGCGAGCTGTATCGCTATTTCTCCAGCGTCATCGGCGCGCAATTGCGCCAGACCCTGAACATCGTCCCACGCCGTCAGGAAGTGTTCGACCTCCACATCGACCTGCTCGATGCGGTGGAACAACGTGACCCGGAGCGAGCCAAAGCCTTGTCGAGGCAGTTGATCAATGAACCTTGAAACCGAGAAGTCCATGTCCCGCAATGATGTATCCACAAATCCTCAACGCGCCGCCGAACTCGAAGCGTTGCTGATCGACGCCGAAGCCGATGACGACCAGGTGCAGCAAAGCCATCCGCTGTTGCGTCGCCCATGGCTGTTGCTGCTGGGTCTTGTTCTGGTTGCACTGAATCTGCGGCCGGCGCTGTCGAGCATGGCGCCGATGCTCAGCGAGGTGTCGAAAAGCCTTGGGCTGTCGGCGTCGCAGGCCGGTTTGCTGACGACGTTGCCAGTGCTTTGCCTTGGCTTGTTCGCACCGCTGGCGCCGGTCCTGGCACGGCGCTTCGGTGCCGAACGAGTGGTGCTGGGTATTTTGCTGACGTTGGCGGGCGGCATTATTCTGCGCAGCAACTTTGGTGAAACCGGTCTGTTTGCCGGCAGCATTTTGGCCGGCGCGAGTATCGGCATCATCGGTGTACTGTTGCCGGGGATCGTCAAACGCGACTTTGCCAAACATGCCGGCAGCATGACCGGCGTCTATACCATGGCCCTGTGTCTTGGCGCGGCCATGGCGGCGGGTTCGACCGTGCCGCTGAGCGTGCATTTTGATAACAGTTGGGCGCTGGGACTCGGTTTCTGGGTGATCCCGGCGCTGGCGGCGGCGGTGTTCTGGCTACCGCAAGTGGGCCGTAAACACGGAGCGCACAATGTCGCCTATCGCGTTCGCGGGTTGCTGCGTGATCCGCTCGCCTGGCAGGTAACGTTGTACATGGGCCTGCAATCATCCCTGGCGTATATCGTGTTCGGCTGGTTGCCGTCGATCCTGATCGGCCGTGGCCTGACACCGACGCAGGCCGGGCTGGTACTGTCCGGTTCCGTCATCGTCCAGCTCGCCAGTTCTCTGGCCGCACCGTGGCTGGCAACACGCGGCAAAGATCAGCGTCTGGCCGTCGTCGTGGTCATGGCGCTGACCCTTGGCGGACTGTTCGGTTGCCTGTACGCGCCGATCGAAGGCCTGTGGGGCTGGGCGATTTTGCTGGGACTGGGGCAGGGCGGTGCGTTCTCTCTGGCGCTGACGCTGATCGTGTTGCGCTCGCGCGATTCCCATGTGGCAGCGAACCTTTCAAGCATGTCTCAGGGCTTTGGTTACACGCTGGCGTCGATGGGGCCGTTCGCGGTCGGTGTCGTGCATGACTGGACGGGCGGCTGGAATGCCGTGGGCTGGATTTTCGGGGTCGTGGGTATCGGTGCGATCCTCGCCGGTCTCGGCGCCGGACGTGCGTTGTACGTGCAGGTCGAAAGCGAAAAGATCTGATCTTCTAATGCAGGAACGAGCCTGCTCGCGATAACGGTGGATCGGTCCTCGCAATATGGCCAGGTCGGACGCTATCGCGAGCCGGCTCGCTCCTACAGGGTTTGGGTGTATTCGGTATTCGGAGCGCGAATGCCGATAGTGTTTCCGTGCTTTGCAGATTAAGGTGATGGCAATCTGTACATTCCCGGAGCTTGCCCATGAGTGACGCCCACAGCGCCCTGATCACCCGTTTCTACCAAGCGTTCCAGCGCCTCGATGCCGAGGCCATGGCGGCGTGCTACACCGATGACGTGGTGTTCAGCGACCCGGCCTTCGGCGAATTGCGCGGCCGCGATGCCGGCGACATGTGGCGCATGCTCACCACCCGCGCCAAAGACTTCTCCCTGACCTTCGACAACGTCCGCGCCGACGATCGCACCGGCGGCGCGCACTGGATCGCGACGTACCTGTTCAGCCAGACCGGCAATATCGTCATCAACGATATCCAGGCACGTTTCGTCTTCCGTGACGGCAAGATATGCGAGCATCACGACCGTTTCGACCTATGGCGCTGGTCGCGTCAGGCGCTGGGCTTCAAAGGCCTGTTGTTGGGCTGGACGCCGTTGGTGCGCAACGCCGTGCGGGCACAGGCATTGAAGGGACTGAAGGCATTTCAGGCCGGGCGCTGATAAGATCGCGGCCTGTTTCCTACACGCCTTTGATCGACCAGTGACGACCCTCAGCGAAAATTCTGTCGATGCCGACGTTCCAGCGAGCAAATCCTGGTTCGTCTACCTGGTGCGCGCCGCCAATGGCTCGCTGTACTGCGGCATCAGTGATGATCCGGTGCGCCGCTTTGCCAAGCATCAAAGCGGCAAGGGCGCGCGGTTCTTCCTTTCCAGTCCGGCGATGGCGCTGGTCTACACCGAGCTTTGCCGCGACAAAGGGGATGCATTGCGTCAGGAACGGCTGATCAAGAAACTCAGGAAAAGCGCCAAGGAGTGCCTGGTGGCGTCTTATCAATCTGACTGATTGGTTCCCATCAGGCAGATCTGTAGGCTGCTATTCAAATGCACGTTAAGCTGCCGATTCACTATTTGAGCGGCGGAGCCGAGCATGTCTGAATTGATTCTGCACCATTACCCGACTTCTCCATTCGCCGAAAAGGCCCGTCTGTTGCTGGGCTTCAAGGGGCTGTCCTGGCGCTCGGTTCATATCTCGCCAGTGATGCCTAAACCCGATCTCACTGCACTGACTGGTGGATACCGCAAGACACCGGTGTTGCAGGTCGGTGCCGATATCTACTGTGACACCGCGCTGATCGCCCGTCGTCTGGAGCAGGAAAAAGCCCTGCCGGCGTTCTTTCCCGAAGGTCAGGAAATGATCGCGGCCACTTTCGCGGCATGGGCCGATTCGGTCGTTTTCCAGCACGCAGTCAGCCTGGTGTTCCAGCCAGAATCCGTGGCAGTGCGATTTGGCAAGTTGCCGCCGGAAGCAATCAAAGCGTTCATTGCTGACCGGGCCGGTCTGTTCAGCGGTGGCAGCGCTACCCGACTGCCTGCCGAACAAGCCAAGCATCAGTGGCCGACGATCATGGCGCGACTTGAACAACAGTTGCAGCGCGAGCAAGGTGACTTTCTGTTCGGTGAACCATCGATTGCCGACTTCGCGTTGGCACATCCGATGTGGTTCCTCAAGGCAACTCACGTGACGGCGCCGTTTGTCGATGCTTATCCGGCGGTCAGCGCGTGGCTGGGTCGTGTGCTGGGCTTCGGGCATGGCGCCGCCAGCGAAATGAGTTCGGAAGAAGCACTGGAGGTCGCGCGAAATGCCACGCCGGCGGCGCTGCCGGATGAACAGTTTGTCGATCCGAACGGTTTTGTCGCGGGGCAGCAAGTGACGATTTCCGCCATTGACTATGGCGTTGATCCGGTCGCGGGGGAGTTGTTGTTTGCTGGTCGTGAGGAATTGATTGTGCGTCGTGAAGACGAGCGCGGCGGCGTGGTGCATGTGCACTTCCCGCGTTTTGGTTTCCGTATCGAAAAGCACTGACGATCGATGCCAAGAGCGAGCCTGCTCGCGAAAACGGTATGTCGGGTACACAGATGTTGAATGTACTGTCGCCTTCGCGAGCAGGCTCGCTCCTGCATTTATTTCAATGCGGCCAGAATTTCGTCAGGATCAAACCCGCGAATCAACGTGCCATTCACATCGATCAACGGAATCCCGCGCCCGCCCAGCGCTTCATACGCCTTGCGCGCCTCGGCGTCCTTCTCGATATCGAATTCCTTGAACGCAATCCCCTTGCTGTCGAGAAAGCGCTTGGTCTGCTTGCAGTAGCCGCACCAGTCGGTGGCGTAGAGCACGACGTTGGCATTTGCGCGCGTCTGCTCCGAAACCATCTGCGAGGGATTGAACAACCGCTCGACCTTGCCCCAGTTCTGATAGACCACGACGACCAGCAGAACCAGCAGAACCTTTTTCAGTACATTGCCGAGCATCAGTTACGCCGCTTCAACTGATCGGTGAGCGACGTCGGCAAGCCCTTGATGACCAGTGTTCCGGCTTCTTCGTCGTACTCGATCTTCGAGCCCAGCAGGTGTGCTTCGAAACTGATCGACAGGCCTTCGGCGCGACCGGTGAAGCGGCGGAACTGATTCAGGGTGCGTTTATCCGCCGGAATCTCCGGCGACAGCCCATAGTCCTTGTTGCGGATATGGTCGTAGAAGGCTTTCGGGCGTTCTTCGTCGATCAGTTCCGAAAGTTCCTCCAGGCCCATCGGCTCGCCCAGCTTGGCCTGGCTGCTGGCGTAATCCACCAGGGTTTTGGTTTTCTCGCGGGCGGATTCTTCCGGCAGATCTTCGCTTTCGACAAAATCGCTGAAGGCCTTGAGCAGCGTGCGGGTCTCGCCCGGCCCGTCGACACCTTCCTGGCAGCCGATGAAGTCACGGAAGTATTCCGAGACTTTCTTGCCGTTTTTGCCCTTGATGAACGAAATGTATTGCTTGGACTGTTTGTTGTTCTGCCACTCGGAGACGTTGATCCGCGCCGCGAGATGCAACTGGCCGAGGTCGAGGTGGCGCGACGGGGTTACGTCCAGAGCATCGGTCACCGCCACACCTTCGCTGTGGTGGAGCAGGGCGATGGCCAAATAGTCGGTCATGCCTTGCTGGTAATGAGCGAACAGCACGTGACCGCCCACCGACAGGTTCGATTCTTCCATCAGCTTCTGCAGATGTTCCACTGCCACCCGGCTGAATGCCGTGAAGTCCTGCGCGCCTTCAAAGTATTCCTTCAGCCAGCCGCTGAACGGGAACGCGCCGGATTCCGGATGGAACAGACCCCAGGCTTTGCCCTGTTTGGCGTTATAGCTTTCATTGAGGTCGGCAAGCATGTTCTCGATGGCATCGGACTCAGCCAGTTCGGAGTCACGGGCATGCAAAACTGCGGGTGTGCCGTCGGGTTTTTTGTCGATCAAATGGACGATGCAATGACGGATCGGCATGGGCTTCTCGGCTGTTGGAAGGGAGGAGGGCAGGCTCCCCCGAAAAAGCGCCCAGTGTACCGCAAACCTCAGTTGGAACGCTGTGCGCATGGCCGTGTAGGAGCCGCCGAAGGCTGTAATCTTTTGACCTTGTTTTTTAAAAACGAAAATCGAAAGATCACAGCCTTCGGCAGCTCTTACACGGGGGGTGTAGGACAATTCCGGGTCTCGGAGCGGGGCTTATGCAGTTTTTTAGCGTTTTGGTGCAATAAAGCTGACCAAATAGGTAGCTAGAAGCGGATATTTCCTTGTCGCTGTGCTAGTTTTGCCCGGTCTTACGCGAAGTCACTGCGTTAAGCGTGCATTCAGCATTTGTCAGGTCGAACCAAACCCTGATTTCGGCATCTATAACCCGACTCGTCGTGGTTATCGCCGAGGGTGCCAGATCCAGAAGATCGGGCTCGATGGCTGACACTGCACTCTGCAATCCATATGAATTTGATAGGGAAGGAACACTACATGGCTCTTACTAAAGACCAACTGATCGCCGACATCGCTGAAGCTATCGACGCGCCGAAAACCACCGCGCGTAACGCTCTGGAGCAACTGGGCCAAATCGTTGCTGATCAGCTGGAAAACGGTGCCGAAATCACCTTGCCAGGTATCGGCAAGCTGAAAGTGACCGAGCGTCCTGCCCGCACTGGCCGTAACCCTTCGACTGGCGCTGCCATCGAAATCGCTGCCAAGAAAGTTGTTAAGTTCGTTCCAGCCAAAGCGCTGACCGACGGCATTAACAAGTAAGACTTTGTAAAAAACCGTGCACCGGAGTGATCCGGGCACGGTTTTTTTATGCCTGCGATTTAACGATGCTACGAAACCATCGCTCAGTCTCTGTGGGAGCGCGCCTGCTCCCTCCCACAATTGATTGGGGTTAAACCGTAATCAGGCTTAGCGTGTCCAGCGCTCGCGGCGCCAGATCTGCTGCTCGGACTTGGTCTGGAACGTCCAGGCCACGAAGCGGCTCTGCTTCTGCCCCTGCGACATCTCCACGACCTGGCTTTCCAGCACGCCAGCCTTTTTCAGGGCGGTTTCGATGGCGGGCAAGTTCGAGGCTTTCGACACCAGCGTGCTGAACCACAGCACTTTGTGCTGGAAATTCGCGCTTTCGGCGATCAGTTGCGTCACGAAACGTGCTTCGCCACCTTCACACCACAATTCGGCCGATTGGCCGCCGAAATTCAATACCGGCAGTTTGCGTTTCGGGTCGGCACGGCCCAGTGCGCGCCATTTGCGCTCGCTGCCCTTGGTCGCTTCGTCCATCGAAGCGTGGAACGGCGGGTTGCACATGGTCAGGTCAAAACGCTCGCCCGGTTCCAGCAAGCCAATCAGGATGTGCTTGCGGTTTTCCTGCTGACGCAGCTGGATCACCTTGTTCAAATCATTGGACTGAACGATTGCTTTAGCGGCAGCCACGGCCGTCGGGTCGATCTCCGAACCAAGAAAATGCCAGCGGTATTCGCTATTGCCAATCAGCGGATAAACGCAGTTGGCGCCCATGCCGATGTCCAGAACGTTGACGATCGCGCCGCGCGGCACCTTGCCGTCGTTCATGCTGGCCAGCAGGTCCGCCAGGAAGTGCACGTAGTCGGCGCGCCCCGGGACCGGTGGGCAAAGGTAATCCGCCGGGATGTCCCAATGCTGGATGCCGTAGAACGACTTGAGCAGCGCCCGGTTGAACACGCGCACGGCGTCGGGGCTGGCGAAGTCGATGCTTTCCTTGCCGTACGGGTTGATGATCACGAACTTCGCCAGTTCCGGCGTGGTTTTGATCAGCGCCGGGAAGTCGTAGCGACCCTGATGGCGGTTGCGCGGGTGAAGGCTGGCCTTTTCACGCGGCTCAACGGTCTTGGCCGGGGTCGCGGAATCAGGCTTCTTGCGCGCAGGTTTGGGTGTGCGGGGGGCGTTCATGGGCGTGGTCGATTCGGGTATGGCTGAAAGTGGCGGGCATTGTCCCACATATACGAGGCAACACCGATCTATTGAGCTGCCACAGGCTGCGATCTTATGATCTTGATCTTAAAAAAATCAAAAGATCGCAGCCTGCGGCAGCTCCTACATGGGCATGAAAAAGGGAGGCCTTTGCGGGGCCTCCCTTTTTCCTTGCGGTTTGCCGTTACAGGCTGGCAATCCGCGCGTGCTGCTCGGCCAGTTTGCCCAGGGCTTGTTCAGCCTCGGCCAGTTTGGCGCGTTCCTTCTCGATGACTTCGGCCGGGGCCTTGTCGACGAAACCGGCGTTCGACAACTTGCCACCGACACGCTGGACTTCGCCCTGCAGACGCAGGATTTCCTTGTCCAGGCGCGCCAGTTCGGCGCCCTTGTCGATCAGGCCGGCCATGGGCACCAGCACTTCCATCTCGCCCACCAGTGCGGTGGCGGACAGCGGCGCTTCTTCGCCGGCGGCGAGGACGGTGATCGATTCCAGGCGCGCCAGTTTCTTCAGCAGCGCTTCGTTCTCGGTCAATCGGCGCTGATCTTCGGCGCTGACGTTTTTCAGATAGATCGGCAGTGGTTTGCCCGGGCCGATGTTCATTTCGCCACGGATGTTACGCGTGCCGAGCATCAGTTCCTTGAGCCATTCGATGTCGTCTTCGGCCGCCGGATCGATGCGCTCTTCGTTGGCCACTGGCCACGGTTGCAGCATGATCGTCTTGCCCTGAATGCCGGCCAGCGGCGCGACGCGCTGCCAGATTTCTTCAGTGATGAACGGCATGAACGGGTGCGCCAGACGCAGTGCCACTTCCAGTACGCGAACCAGTGTGCGACGGGTGCCGCGCTGGCGCTCGACCGGCGCGTTTTCGTCCCACAGCACAGGCTTGGACAGTTCCAGATACCAGTCGCAGTACTGGTTCCAGATGAACTCGTACAAGGCTTGCGCCGCCAGGTCGAAACGGAACTGATCCAGTTGACGGGTCACTTCGGCTTCGGTGCGTTGCAGCTGCGAGATGATCCAGCGATCCGCCAGCGACAGCTCGTAGGCTTCGCCGTTCTGGCCGCAGTCTTCGCCCTTGTCCAGCACGTACCGCGCGGCGTTCCAGATCTTGTTGCAGAAGTTGCGATAGCCTTCGACGCGGCCCATGTCGAACTTGATGTCGCGACCGGTGGACGCCAGCGAGCAGAAGGTAAAGCGCAGGGCGTCGGTGCCGTAGCTGGCGATGCCGTCGGCGAACTCGTCGCGGGTCTGCTTCTCGATCTTCTTCGCCAGTTTCGGCTGCATCAGGCCGGAGGTGCGTTTCTGCACCAGTTCTTCCAGCTCGATACCGTCGATGATGTCCAGCGGATCCAGGACGTTGCCCTTGGACTTGGACATCTTCTGGCCCTGGCCATCCCGCACCAGACCGTGTACATAAACCGTTTTGAACGGAACCTGCGGCGTGCCGTCTTCGTTTTTCACCAAATGCATGGTGAGCATGATCATCCGGGCGACCCAGAAGAAAATGATGTCGAAGCCAGTGACCAGCACGTCGGTGGAGTGGAATTTCTTCAGGAATTCGGTCTGCTCAGGCCAGCCCAGGGTGGAGAACGTCCACAGACCGGAACTGAACCAGGTGTCGAGTACGTCGTTGTCCTGTTGCAGCGCAACGTCCGGACCGAGGCCGTGCTTGGCGCGCACTTCGGCTTCGTCGCGACCGACGTAGACTTTGCCCGACTCGTCGTACCAGGCCGGAATGCGGTGGCCCCACCACAGCTGACGGCTGATGCACCAGTCCTGGATGTCGCGCATCCACGAGAAGTACATGTTCTCGTACTGCTTGGGCACGAACTGGATGCGGCCGTCTTCAACGGCTTCGATCGCAGGCTCGGCGAGCGGCTTCGTAGAGACGTACCACTGATCGGTCAGCCAAGGTTCAATGACCGTGCCAGAGCGGTCACCTTTCGGCGTTTTCAGGTTGTGGTCGTCGATACTCACCAGCAGGCCGGCGGCGTCGAACGCGGCGACAATCTGCTTGCGCGCCTCGAAACGCTCGAGACCGGCGTATTCGGCCGGAATCTTGCCGTCGATGCTGTCGTTCAGCGTGCCGTCGAGGTTGAACACCTGGCAGGCCGGCAGCACATTGGCGTTCTTGTCGAAGATGTTCAGCAGCGGCAGGTTGTGGCGTTTGCCGACTTCGTAGTCGTTGAAATCGTGGGCCGGGGTGATTTTCACGCAGCCGGTGCCGAATTCAGGATCGCAGTAATCGTCGGCGATGATCGGGATGCGGCGGCCAACCAGTGGCAGCTCGACAAATTTGCCGATCAGGGCTTTGTAGCGCTCATCGTTCGGGTTCACCGCGACGGCGGCGTCGCCAAGCATGGTTTCCGGGCGGGTGGTCGCTACAACCAGATAGTCCTTGCCTTCAGCGGTCTTGGCGCCGTCGGCCAGCGGGTATTTCAGGTTCCAGAGGAAACCTTTCTCATCGTGGTTTTCCACTTCGAGGTCGGAAATCGCCGTGTGCAGCTTGGTGTCCCAGTTGACCAGACGCTTGCCGCGATAGATCAGGCCGTCTTCATGCAGGCGTACGAAGGCTTCTTTCACGGCTTCGGACAGGCCGTCGTCCATGGTGAAGCGCTCACGGCTCCAGTCCACGGACGAGCCGAGGCGGCGGATCTGACGGCTGATGTTGCCGCCGGACTGATCCTTCCATTCCCAGATTTTCTCGAGGAATTTCTCGCGGCCCAGATCGTGGCGATTCTGGCCCTGGGCTTCGAGTTGACGCTCCACCAGCATTTGCGTGGCGATACCGGCATGGTCGGTGCCCGGCTGCCACAGGGTGTTGCGACCCTGCATGCGGCGGAAACGGATCAGGGCATCCATGATCGCGTTGTTGAAACCGTGACCCATGTGCAGGCTGCCGGTGACGTTCGGCGGCGGGATCATAATGGTGTAAGACTCGCCCGCGCCTTGCGGGGCGAAGTAATTCTCGGACTCCCAGGTCTTGTACCAGGAAGTTTCAATGGCGTGCGGCTGGTAGGTCTTATCCATGCGCGGCGGGACCCTATTGGCATTTATTCAGGAAAAGCCGGGAAGTATAGCGGGGGGGGCAGCCGCAAGCTACAAGCCGCAAGCTGCAAGAGGGCGCATCCGGCTTTTGCTTGTGGCTTAAAGCTTGCCGCTTGTCGCTGCGGCGAGTAGCCGCTCCATCCGCGCATCGAGGCGGCGTTTGATTTCGGTTTCGATGTGCGGGGCGAAATCGTCGATCACGTCTTGCAGGATCAATTGCGCGGCGGCGCGCAGTTCACTGTCCAGGTGTAGGAGGGCGTCGGGGCCTTTATCCACAGGCGCGGCGGCAGATTTTGCGGGAGTGGCGGGTGCAGGCTCGACCGCTTCGGGCGCATTGCCGACAGCGTCGAACAGCATCGGAATCTGTTCCTGTTCGCCTTCGTCGACCGTGTCGGTCAGCAGCGGCGGTTGCAGGTTGTCATCACCGAGCAACTGGCGGATCGATTCGAGATCATCCAGCAGTGCAGGCTTTTGCAGCGGTTTTGGCGTGTCCATCGGCGTACTCAGAGTCGCTGTAAACGGTGGTCTTGCAGAGGATAGCCCTGTTCGCGGTAGAAGCGAAAACTCTCCCGCGCGGCCTGACGAATCACCGGATCTTCCACCACCACTTCCGCGATGCGAGCGAACTTGTTGGCGAAGGTCGGGACTTTCAGGTCGAGGTTCACCAGTAAATCCTGATGCTCACCGCAGTCGTCGCCCAGTCCCAAAACGATCAGACCGTCCGGTTCGCTGTCGGCGGGGCCGTGAGGAATGAACGTTTCACCCTTGAATGCCCACAGACGCGCATCGAGATCGTCGCGCTGGGTAGCATCACTGCAATGCAGGTAGATGCGGTGGCCCATGCGCCAGGCTTTCTCGGTGAGCTTGCAGGCGAAATCCAGCCGTGCCGAGGGATCGGCGCTGGGCAGGATATAGAAGTCGACTTTGGTCATTGCGGTTCCTGAGCGGTCAGGGGCGCCACCCGAAAGTGGCGCCGCCGTCCGTCATTGGTTTCAGGCTTTGGCGCGATCCAGCAGGTATTGGGTCAGCAATGGAACCGGGCGGCCAGTGGCGCCCTTGTCTTTACCGCCGCTGGTCCATGCGGTGCCCGCGATGTCCAGGTGCGCCCAGTTAAGGTTCTTGGTAAAGCGCGAGAGGAAGCACGCGGCAGTGATGGTGCCGGCCTTCGGACCACCGATGTTGGCGATGTCGGCGAACGGGCTGTCCAGTTGCTCCTGGTATTCGTCGAACAGCGGCAGTTGCCAGGCGCGGTCATCGGCGGTCTTGCCAGCGCTCAGCAGTTGCTCGATCAATTCGTCGTTGTTGCCCAGCAGGCCGGAGGTGTGCGCGCCCAGTGCAACCACGCAGGCACCGGTCAGGGTCGCGATGTCGATCACCGCTTGCGGCTTGAAGCGTTCGGAGTAGGTCAGGGCATCGCACAGCACCAGACGGCCTTCGGCGTCGGTGTTGAGGATTTCGACAGTCTGGCCACTCATGGTGGTGACGATGTCACCCGGACGCGAAGCGTTGCCGCTCGGCATGTTTTCCGCGCAGGCCAGAATGCACACCAGATTGATCGGCAGTTTCAGCTCAAGCACGGCACGTACGGTGCCGAATACGCTGGCGGCGCCGCCCATGTCGTATTTCATCTCGTCCATGCCGGCGCCCGGCTTCAGGCTGATGCCGCCGGTGTCGAAGGTGATGCCTTTACCAACCAGTGCGTATGGCTTTTCGGATTTCTTGCCGCCGTTGTATTGCATCACGATCAGGCGCGGCGGTTGGGCGCTGCCCTGGCCGACGGCGTAGAACGAACCCATGCCCAGCGCTTTGATCTTCTTCTCGTCGAGGACTTCGACTTTCAGATCCTTGAATTCTTTACCGAGGTTTTTGGCTTGCTCGCCCAGGAAGGTCGGGTGGCAGATGTTCGGCGGCAGGTTGCCGAGGTCGCGGGTGAACGCCATGCCATTGGCGATTGCAGTGGCGTGGCTCACGGCGCGCTGCACTTCGGCTTGAGCAGCCTTGATGGTCAGCAGAGTGATTTTCTTCAGGGCGCGTGGTTCGGCTTTCTGGCTCTTGAACTGGTCGAAAGTGTATTCGCCGTCGACCAGGGTTTCCGCCAGCAGACGGGTCTTGCCGTAGCTGTCACGACCCTTGACGATCACTTCGTCCAGCGCCAGCACAGCGTCGCTGCCGCCCAGGCCTTTGAGAGTATTGAGGATGCCGGCAGCCATCTTGCGGAACGGACGGTCGCCCAGTTCGGCGTCTTTACCGACGCCCACCAGCAGAACGCGCTCGGCCTTCATATTCGGCAGGCTGTGCAGCAAGAGGCTTTGGCCAACCTTGCCGGCCAGATCGCCACGCTTGAGTACGGCACTGATGGCGCCACCGCTCAGTTCGTCGATCTGCTTGGCCGCGACGCCGAGTTTGCGGCCTTCGCCAATGGCAACTACCAGGGTGGCGGTTTTCAACGTTTCTGGGCTAACGCTTTTTACAACCAGTTCCATGTCCGGATCCCTAATGAATGGTCAACGCGCAGGCAATCTACGCTGACGCAGTCGCTTGCTTATAAATAGAAGAGGCGCAGGACAGCGCCTGCGACAGACGCAGCAGTTTGAACCTCGCTCCCCGCGCCTGACAACCCTCGGGTTGTACGATCTTCAACGGATTGCACGCTTGAATGAGTGTGCGCAGTGACAGGCGCACTCAATCACAGGATAATGCCGCATCTTTTTTCGGCGGCTCTGCCTGGCGGGCCTGCCGATACGTTTGCTTGTTTGGCCGCCTTAGCCTGACAACCCTGGAGTGTCTGGTTTGATCGTCTTCCGTTATCTGTCCCGCGAAGTCCTGTTGACCTTGAGCGCTGTCAGCGCCGTGCTGCTGGTCATCATCATGAGCGGTCGTTTCATCAAATACCTCGCACAGGCCGCCGCCGGCCAGCTCGATCCGGGTTCGCTGTTCCTGATCATGGGCTTTCGTCTGCCGGGCTTTCTGCAGCTGATTTTGCCGCTGGGCCTGTTCCTCGGAATCCTGCTGGCGTATGGCCGGTTGTACCTGGAAAGCGAGATGACCGTGCTGTCGGCCACCGGCATGAGCCAGCAGAAGTTGCTGCGCATGACCCTGTTCCCGGCAACGCTGGTCGCGCTGGTCGTGGCGTGGCTGAGTTTGAGCCTGGCCCCGCAGGGTGCCAATCAATTCCAGTTGCTCTTGAACAAGCAGGATGCGCTGACCGAATTCGATACCCTTGAACCGGGCCGCTTCCAGGCTTTGCGCGATGGTACTCGCGTGACCTACACCGAGTCCCTGAGCGATGACCGGATCAACCTCGCTGGCGTGTTCATTTCGCAAAAGAACCTGGGAACCGACCAGAAGGATCGCGGAATTTCCATTCTGGTTGCTGAAAAGGGCCAGCAGGAAGTTCGTCACGACGGCAACCGCTACCTGATTCTCAAGAACGGCTACCGCTACGACGGCAGCCCGGGCCAGGCTGACTACCGCGCCATTCATTACGAAACCTATGGCGTGCTGTTGCCAAAACCGGAAGTCAGCGAGGAAGTCACCGACCGTGACGCCATGCCGACGTCGTCCCTGTTGGGCAGTGACGACATCCGTTCCAAGACCGAGCTGCAATGGCGTCTGTCCCTGCCGCTGCTGGTGTTCATCGTGACCTTGATGGCGGTGCCGCTGTCGCGGGTCAATCCGCGTCAGGGACGTTTCCTCAAGTTGCTGCCGGCGATTCTTCTTTATATGGCTTACCTGACCATCCTGATTGCCGCCCGCGGCGCCCTTGAAAAAGGCAAGATTCACCCGGTGCTCGGATTGTGGTGGGTGCACGCAATCTTCCTGTTCATCGGTCTGGGCCTGCTGTACTGGGAGCCTTTGCGCCTGAAGATGGCGAGCCGTCGCAGCGCAGCGCTGGAGGTGGCCCGTGGTTAAACTCGACCGCTACATCGGCAGCAGCGTGTTCATGGCGATCATCGCGGTGCTGGCGATCATTCTCGGCCTGGCCACACTGTTTGCCTTCATCGACGAGATGAGCGACGTCAGCGATACCTACACCTTGCTCGATGTCCTTGGCTACGTTTTGCTGACAGCGCCACGCCGGCTCTACGACATGCTGCCAATGGCGGCGCTGATCGGTTGCCTGATCGGCCTCGGCAGCCTGGCCAGCAATAGCGAACTGACGGTGATGCGCGCGGCAGGTGTTTCGGTCGGGCGTATTGTCTGGGCGGTCATGAAGCCGATGCTGGTGCTGATGCTGGCCGGCGTGCTGATCGGTGAGTACGTGGCGCCGGCAACGGAAAGCATGGCCCAGGCCAATCGCTCCCTGGCGCAGGGCAGCGGCGACGCGCAGAGTGCCAAGCACGGCATGTGGCACCGTCAGGGTGAGGAGTTCATCCATATCAACTCCGTGCAACCTAACGGTCGCCTGTATGGCGTGACCCGCTACCACTTCGACAAAGAGCGCCACTTGCTGTCGTCGAGCTTCGCCAAACGTGCCGATTTCGATACGGATCACTGGCAACTCACCGACGTGACCACCACGGTGTTCCATGAACGCAGTACCGAAGTGGTCAACGCGCCCGTTGAGCGTTGGGACGTGTCACTGAGCCCGCAACTGCTGAGCACCGTGGTCATGGCGCCTGAGTCACTGTCGATCACCGGGTTGTGGGGTTACATCCACTACCTGGCGGAGCAGGGCTTGAGTAACGGCCGCTACTGGCTGGCGTTTTGGGTCAAGATATTGCAGCCGCTGGTCACCGCCGCGCTGGTATTGATGGCGATTTCCTTCATCTTCGGTCCGCTGCGTTCGGTCACCTTGGGGCAGCGTGTATTTACCGGTGTACTGGTGGGTTTCACCTTCCGTATTGTTCAGGATCTGCTCGGTCCGTCGAGCCTGGTGTTCGGTTTCTCGCCGCTGTTTGCGGTGCTGGTGCCCGCCGCCGTTTGTGCCCTGGCCGGGGTCTGGTTGCTGCGCAGAGCCGGTTGATGAACGAGTTTTCATCTGTGCGCTGACCTCGAAAACGCCTCGATCCACGGATCGGGGCGTTTTTGCATGCCATCAGGGTGACAGGCGAACGTGACGCTTGCGCCGTGTATCAGGTACAATTCCCGGCTATTTTTCGGCGGGCCATGCCTGCAGCCTTTTTGAGTGTTGATCCGTGAGTGATTTGAGTCATATCCGCAATTTCTCCATCATCGCCCACATTGACCATGGCAAGTCGACGCTGGCCGATCGCTTCATCCAGATGTGCGGCGGCCTGGCCGAGCGCGAAATGGAAGCCCAGGTACTGGATTCCATGGACCTGGAACGTGAACGCGGGATCACCATCAAGGCCCACAGCGTCACCCTTTATTACAAAGCCAAAGATGGCATCAACTACCAGTTGAACTTCATTGACACTCCGGGCCACGTCGACTTCACCTACGAAGTCAGCCGTTCCCTCGCGGCGTGTGAAGGTGCCTTGCTGGTGGTCGATGCTGGTCAGGGCGTTGAAGCCCAGTCCGTGGCCAACTGCTACACCGCCATCGAACAGGGCCTTGAGGTCATGCCGGTGCTGAACAAGATCGACCTGCCACAGGCCGATCCTGATCGCGTCAAAGAAGAAATCGAGAAAATCATCGGCATCGATGCCACCGACGCGGTCACTTGCAGTGCCAAGACCGGTCTGGGCGTTGATGAAGTGCTCGAGCGCCTCGTCGCCACCATTCCTGCGCCGACTGGCAACTACGAAGATCCGCTGCAAGCGTTGATCATCGACTCCTGGTTCGACAACTACCTGGGCGTTGTTTCCCTGGTGCGCGTGCGTCATGGCCGAGTGAAGAAGGGCGACAAGATTCTGGTCAAGTCCACCGGCAAGGTGCACTTGGTCGACAGCGTGGGCGTGTTCAATCCAAAGCACACCGCAACCGTTGACCTCAAGGCCGGTGAAGTAGGCTTCATCATTGCCGGTATCAAGGACATTCACGGCGCGCCGGTCGGTGACACGCTGACCCTCAACTCCACCCCGGACGTTGAAGTGCTGCCAGGCTTCAAACGCATCCAGCCACAGGTTTACGCCGGTCTGTTCCCGGTCAGCTCCGACGACTTCGAAGATTTCCGCGAAGCGCTGCAGAAGCTGACCCTCAACGACTCGTCGCTGCAGTACACCCCGGAAAGCTCCGACGCCCTGGGCTTCGGCTTCCGTTGCGGCTTCCTCGGCATGCTGCACATGGAAATCATCCAGGAGCGCCTGGAGCGCGAGTACGACCTGGATCTGATCACGACGGCACCAACGGTAATCTTCGAATTGCTGCTGAAAACCGGTGAAACGATCTACGTCGACAACCCATCCAAGCTTCCGGACATCTCGTCGGTCGAGGACATGCGCGAGCCGATCGTGCGCGCCAACATCCTAGTGCCGCAGGAGCATCTGGGCAACGTCATCACCCTGTGCATCGAAAAGCGTGGCGTGCAGCACGACATGCTGTTTCTCGGCTCCCAGGTGCAAGTGACCTACGACTTGCCGATGAACGAAGTGGTGCTCGACTTCTTCGACCGGTTGAAATCCACCAGTCGCGGCTATGCTTCTCTGGACTACCATTTCGATCGTTACCAATCGGCAAGCCTGGTGAAGCTGGACGTGCTGATCAACGGCGACAAGGTCGACGCTCTGGCGCTGATCGTGCACCGTGACAACGCGAACTACAAAGGTCGCCAGTTGACCGAGAAGATGAAAGAACTGATTCCACGCCAGATGTTCGACGTTGCGATTCAAGCTGCCATTGGCGGTCAGATCGTTGCCCGGACAACCGTCAAGGCACTCAGAAAGAACGTATTGGCCAAATGCTACGGCGGTGACGTCAGTCGTAAGAAAAAGCTGCTTGAAAAGCAGAAGGCCGGTAAAAAACGCATGAAACAGGTCGGTAACGTGGAAATTCCACAAGAAGCCTTCCTCGCCGTGCTCAGGTTGGATAGTTAGGTCCTATGTCACTAAATTTCCCGCTGTTGCTGGTCATCGCCGTGTTTGTCTGCGGTCTTTTGGCGTTGCTCGATCTGTTGATCCTGGCACCGCGTCGGCGCTCTGCCATCGCTTCCTATCAGGGCAGCGTCAGCCAGCCAGATGTGGTGGTGGTCGAGAAGCTGAGCAAAGAGCCGCTGCTGGTCGAATACGGCAAGTCGTTCTTCCCGGTGTTGTTCATCGTGCTGGTGCTGCGTTCGTTCCTTGTGGAACCGTTCCAGATTCCGTCCGGCTCGATGAAACCGACCCTGGACGTTGGCGATTTCATCCTGGTGAACAAGTTTTCTTACGGGATCCGCCTGCCGGTGATCGACAAGAAGATCATCGAAGTCGGTGATCCGCAGCGCGGCGATGTGATGGTGTTCCGCTACCCGAGCGACCCGAACGTCAACTACATCAAGCGTGTCGTCGGCCTGCCGGGCGATACTATTCGCTACACCGCCGAGAAGCGTCTGTTCGTCAACGGCGAATCGGTAGCCGAACAGTTGGTCGGTTCCGAGCCGGGCACTCTGGGTAGCGCCGAGTTGTACATGGAAAAACTTGGCGCCGCCGAGCATCAGATCCGCAAGGAAATGAGCCGTTACCGCGCAACGCCCGACCATTCGTGGACAGTGCCGGCCGGGCACTACTTCATGATGGGCGACAACCGCGACAACTCGAACGACAGTCGTTACTGGGATGATCCGAACATTCCCAAGGATCTGCTGGGCATGGTTCCCGACCGCAACATCGTCGGCAAAGCCTTCGCGGTCTGGATGAGCTGGCCGGAACCTAAACTCAGTCACCTGCCGAATTTCTCGCGGGTCGGCCTGATCAAGTAATCACACGGCGCTGTTGACCACAGCGCCGAATGCATTTCTGGAGCCGACACAATCGTCTCCGGGGCATGAAGCCAACGATATTCAGGATGTAATTTTTGAACACAGCGTTAATTGTCCCAGGCCTGCGCCGCATCCCGGCGATGGCAGTGGAATCCAGCCACGAACTCAGCGTGGGTAAACCGTGAGCGTTTCCTTAAGTCGTCTCGAGCGTCAGCTCGGTTACACCTTCAAAGATCAGGAACTGATGATCCTGGCCCTCACGCATCGCAGCTTTGCCGGGCGTAACAACGAACGTCTGGAGTTCCTCGGTGATGCCATCCTCAATTTCGTTGCAGGCGAGGCCTTGTTCGATCGCTTCCCGTTGGCCCGCGAAGGCCAGTTGTCGCGCTTGCGCGCTCGCCTGGTGAAGGGCGAGACCCTGGCCGTACTGGCGCGCGGATTCGATCTGGGCGATTACTTGCGTCTGGGTTCCGGCGAGCTGAAAAGCGGCGGCTTCCGTCGCGAGTCGATCCTGGCTGATGCCCTCGAAGCGCTGATCGGTGCCATCTACCTCGACGCCGGTATGGATATGGCCCGGGAGCGGGTACTGGCCTGGCTGGCCGGCGAGTTCGAAGGCCTGACACTGGTCGACACCAATAAAGATCCAAAGACTCGCCTGCAGGAATTCCTGCAATCGCGCAGCTGCGATCTGCCGCGTTATGAAGTGGTGGATATCCAGGGCGAGCCGCATTGCCGAACCTTCTTCGTCGAATGCGAAGTTGTCCTGTTGAATGAAAAAAGCCGAGGTCAGGGTGTGAGCCGTCGTATTGCCGAACAGGTAGCGGCCGCCGCAGCACTGATTGCCCTGGGCGTGGAGAATGGCCATGACTGATACAAACGTTACTCGCTGTGGCTATGTCGCCATCGTCGGCCGCCCGAACGTGGGCAAATCGACGCTGCTGAACCACATCCTCGGCCAGAAGCTCGCAATCACCTCGCGCAAGCCGCAGACCACCCGTCACAACATGCTCGGCATCAAGACCGAGGGCGATGTGCAGGCGATCTACGTCGATACGCCCGGCATGCACAAGGGCGGCGAAAAGGCCCTGAACCGTTACATGAACAAAACCGCTTCGGCGGCGTTGAAAGACGTCGACGTGGTGATCTTCGTTGTCGACCGCACCAAGTGGACCGAAGAAGACCAGATGGTGCTGGAGCGCGTGCAGTACGTCACCGGCCCTTTGATCGTCGCATTGAACAAGACCGATCGCATCGAGGACAAGGCCGAGCTGATGCCGCACCTGACCTGGTTGCAGGAGCAACTGCCGAACGCGCAGATCATTCCGATTTCGGCCCAGCACGGTCACAATCTCGAAGCTCTCGAGCGCGTAATCGCCCAGCACCTGCCGGAAAACGATCACTTCTTCCCGGAAGACCAGATCACCGACCGCAGCAGCCGCTTCCTCGCCGCCGAACTGGTTCGCGAGAAAATCATGCGCCAGATGGGCGCCGAGCTGCCGTACCAGATCACCGTGGAAATCGAAGAGTTCAAGCAGCAGGGCAAGACGCTGCATATTCACGCACTGATTCTGGTCGAACGTGACGGCCAGAAGAAAATCATCATTGGCGACAAGGGCGAGCGGATCAAACGCATCGGCACCGAAGCGCGCAAGGACATGGAGTTGCTGTTCGATTCCAAGGTCATGCTCAACCTGTGGGTGAAGGTGAAGGGCGGCTGGTCCGACGATGAGCGCGCATTGCGTTCACTTGGTTACGGCGACCTGTAAGCGCCGATCCCGAAAACACTGATACCCACTGTGGGAGCGAGCCTGCTCGCGAAGAGGGTGTAACATCCCAGCGTTTATGTTGGCTGTTGCACCGCTTTCGCGAGCAGGCTCGCTCCCACAATGGTTTTAGGCTGTGTGTAAATCTGCGTTTGTTCATTGAGAATTCCATGTCGCAAACCCCGCCCATCGCCCAACTCGCCTATGTCCTCCACTCCCGCGCCTATCGTGAAACCAGCGCTTTGGTCGACTTCCTCACGCCGCAAGGTCGGTTGCGGGCGGTGTTACGCAGCGCGCGGGGCAAGGCCGGGACGCTGGCGCGGCCGTTTGTGCCGCTGGAAGTGGAGTTTCGTGGCAAAGGTGAATTGAAGAACGTCGGTCGCATGGAAAGTGCGGGGAGCGCGACCTGGATGGTCGGCGAGGCACTGTTCAGCGGTCTCTATTTGAATGAACTGTTGATCCGTCTGCTACCCGCCGAGGATCCGCACCCATCCGTATTCGATCACTACGCTGCCACGTTGCTGGCTCTTGCCGAAGGCCGGCCGCTGGAGCCACTGCTGCGCTCTTTCGAGTGGCGTCTGCTCGATGACCTCGGTTACGGCTTCGCGCTGAACACCGATATCAACGGCGATCCCATCGCCACGGACGGTCTCTACCGTTTGCAGGTCGACGCCGGCCTTGAACGGGTTTATCTGCTTCAGCCCGGCCTGTTCAACGGCACTGAACTGTTGGCCATGGCCGAAGCCGACTGGACCGCCACCGGCGCCTTGTCGGCCGCCAAGCGTCTGATGCGCCAGGCACTGGCCGTGCATCTGGGCGGTCGTCCCCTCGTCAGTCGCGAGCTGTTTCGCAAGCCCTGATCTCACCGTATGCTGTGCGCCGAATCTTTCAATTCAGGAGCGCATCCGTGACCACCAGCAATCGCATTCTTCTTGGCGTGAACATCGACCACGTTGCCACCCTGCGTCAGGCTCGGGGCACGCGCTACCCGGATCCGGTCAAGGCTGCACTGGACGCGGAAGAGGCGGGCGCCGATGGCATTACCGTGCACTTGCGTGAAGACCGTCGGCACATTCAGGAGCGCGACGTCCTGCTGCTCAAGGATGTGCTGCAAACCCGCATGAACTTCGAAATGGGCGTCACAGAAGAAATGATGCTGTTCGCCGAGCGCATTCGCCCGGCACACATTTGCCTGGTGCCGGAGACGCGTCAGGAGCTGACCACAGAAGGGGGGCTGGACGTCGCGGGGCAGGAAGCGCGGATCAAGGCGGCGGTGGAGCGTCTGTCGAAGATCGGCAGCGAAGTGTCGCTGTTCATCGATGCTGATGAACGCCAGATCGCAGCGTCCAAACGCGTTGGCGCCCCGGCTATCGAACTGCACACCGGCCGTTACGCCGATGCCGAGACGCCGACCGAAGTGGCGGAAGAATTGAAGCGCGTAGCGGATGGTGTGGCGTTTGGTCTGGCTCAGGGTTTGATCGTCAATGCCGGCCATGGCCTGCACTACCACAATGTTGAAGCGGTCGCGGCGATCAAGGGCATTAACGAATTGAACATCGGCCATGCGCTGGTGGCACACGCGTTGTTCGTGGGCTTTAAGTCGGCGGTGTCGGAAATGAAAGCGCTGATTCTGGCTGCTGCAAAGCAATAAGCTTCAACACAAACCCGCTGTAGGCGTGAGCAGGCTCACTCCTACATTGGGTTTGGGGGGATGGTTAGAGCGGGGCAGGTTCCTGCGCAGGTTTCGACTTGTCGATCCCCGGCACATGCAGGTTACCCTCGGCCACCTGATCGCCCTCAAGCTGCGGTTGCGTTACCCACGTCAGAATGTCGTAGTAGCGACGGATGTTCGCCACGAAATGCACCGGCTCGCCGCCCCGGGCGTAGCCGTATCGCGTCTTGCTATACCACTGCTTCTGCGACAGGCGTGGCAGCATTTTTTTCACGTCCAGCCACTTGTCGGGGTTCAAGCCTTCCTTCACCGCCAGTTTGCGCGCGTCATCGAGATGGCCGCTGCCAACGTTATAGGCCGCCAGCGCAAACCAGGTGCGATCCGGTTCCTGGATCGAATCGTCGAGCTGATCCTTCATGTACGCCAGGTATTTGGCGCCGCCCATGATGCTCTGCTTCGGATCGAGGCGGTTTGAAACCCCCATCGCCTGAGCGGTGTTCTGGGTCAGCATCATCAGGCCGCGCACACCGGTCTTCGAAGTGACTGTTGGTTGCCACAACGATTCCTGATAACCGATGGCTGCCAGCAGGCGCCAGTCGACTTTTTCTTTCTTCGCGTAAGCCTTGAAGTGCTGTTCGTACTTCGGCAAGCGCTGCTGCAAATGCTGGGCAAACGTGGTGGCGCCCATGTAACCGAGGACGTCGACGTGACCGTAGTAGCGATCCTTCAGTCGTTGCAACGTGCCGTTTTTCTGCACCTTGTCGAGGTAGGCGTTGATTTCGTTGAGCAGGCTGTTGTCTTCCCCCGGCCCGACCGCCCAACTCTGGCTGCGCGCGTCGCCAAGGTCGAAGGCGACGCGGATGTTGGTGAAATACACCTGGTTCATCGCCACTTCGTTGGAGTCCACCAGCGTCAGGTCGATCTGGCCTTCATCCACCATGCGCAACAGGTCGACCACTTCCACGGCGTCGGATTCTTCGTATTCGATGCCCGAAAATTTCTGTTTCAGCTCGGCCAGTTGCTCGGCGTGGGTACTGCCCTTGAGCACCATGATTTTTTTGCCCACCAGATCGCCAGGGTCGGTCGGGCGCGACTGGCCATTGCGGTAGATGATCTGCGGGGTGACTTCCAGATAGGAGTGCGAAAAGCGCACCTGCTTCTTGCGCTGTTCACTGCTGACCAGGCCAGCAGCGGCGAGTACCGGGCCGTTGGGTTTGCCGATCTGGTTGAAGAGGTCGTCGAGGTTGTCGGCGGTCTCGATTTTCAGTTCCACCCCCAAATCGTCGGCAAAGCGCTTCACCAGCTCGTATTCGAAGCCGGTTTCACCGCTGCGATCCTGAAAGTAGGTGGCGGGACTGTTTCGGGTAATGACCCGCAGCACGCCATCCTCCTTTACGCGCTCGAGTGTGTTGGGTTTGTCAACACAGCCACTGAGCATCAGGAAGAGTCCGGTTGCGATCAGCCATTTGGCATACCGCGGACGCAAAGCCGTTGGGGAAAACATGTGCGCAGTATACGCAAAGGACCGTGGGCGCCATATCTCGACAGCGAAGGGGTTGTCTGGTAGCGATCACAAAACCGGACGAAACCCAGCAGGAATGGGGCTATACGGCATTTTGTGACAGAAAAAATAAGCGCTGATCTTTTGTGGTCGGAATTTGACCTGAAAGGCAGGAACATTGATCGACCTTCGGGTGCAACCGTGCGTAGCGTTTCGGGTGATGTTGAGGGCGGTTTAGGCTAGAATGCACGGCCTCAAAGCACACCCCTTCCCGAGGCTGTCCCGAAGATGTTGATCCTGCGCGGCGCTCCTGCCCTTTCTGCCTTTCGCCACAGCAAACTCCTTGAGCAACTGAGCCAGAAGGTTCCGGCTGTCAGTGGCTTGTATGCTGAATTCGCTCACTTCGCCGAAGTCACCGGCGTCCTGACCGGCGACGAACAGCAGGTGCTCGCGCGCCTTCTGAAGTACGGTCCAAGCGTTCCGGTTCAAGAGCCGACCGGCCGACTGTTCCTGGTGTTGCCGCGTTTCGGCACTATCTCGCCATGGTCGAGCAAGGCCAGTGACATCGCCCGTAACTGCGGCCTGAGCAAGATCCAACGGCTGGAACGCGGCATTGCGTTCTACGTGGCCGGTCAGTTCAGCGATGCCCAGGCGCAACAGATTGCTGATGTGCTGCATGACCGCATGACCCAGATCGTCCTCGGCAACCTCGAACAGGCCGCCGGTCTGTTCAGCCATGCCGAGCCGAAGCCGCTGACCGCCATCGACATCCTCGGTGGCGGCCGCGCCGCGCTGGAAAAAGCCAACACCGAGCTGGGCCTGGCTCTGGCGGAAGACGAGATCGACTACCTGGTCGACGCCTTCAACGGTCTCAAGCGCAACCCGCACGACATCGAACTGATGATGTTTGCCCAGGCGAACTCCGAGCACTGCCGCCACAAGATTTTCAACGCCAGTTGGGACATCGACGGCCAGAGCCAGGAAAAAAGCCTGTTCGGCATGATCAAGAACACTTACGTGATGCACAGCGAAGGCGTTCTGTCGGCTTATAAGGACAACGCCTCGGTGATCGTCGGCAACGTCGCTGGCCGTTTCTTCCCGAACCCTGAAACCCGCCAGTATGGCGCGGTGCAGGAGCCGGTGCACATCCTGATGAAGGTTGAAACCCACAACCACCCGACCGCGATCGCCCCGTTCCCGGGCGCATCGACCGGTTCAGGTGGCGAGATCCGCGACGAAGGTGCCACCGGTCGCGGTGCCAAGCCAAAGGCTGGCCTGACCGGTTTCACCGTATCCAACCTGCAAATCCCGGGTTTCGAACAGCCATGGGAAGTGCCGTACGGCAAGCCTGAGCGCATCGTCACCGCACTGGACATCATGATCGAAGGCCCGCTCGGCGGCGCCGCGTTCAACAATGAATTCGGTCGTCCGGCCCTGACGGGTTACTTCCGTACCTTCGAACAGTCGATCACCACCCCGCACGGTGATGAAGTCCGTGGTTACCACAAGCCAATCATGTTGGCCGGCGGCATGGGTAACATCCGCGAGGAACACGTCAAGAAAGGCGAGATTCTCGTTGGCTCCAAACTGATCGTCCTCGGCGGCCCGGCCATGTTGATCGGTCTGGGCGGCGGCGCGGCCTCGTCCATGGCCACCGGCACCAGCTCGGCGGATCTGGACTTCGCTTCCGTACAGCGTGAAAACCCTGAGATGGAGCGCCGCTGCCAGGAGGTCATCGACCGTTGCTGGCAACTGGGCGACCAGAACCCGATCAGCTTCATCCACGACGTCGGCGCGGGCGGTCTGTCCAACGCCTTCCCGGAACTGGTCAACGACGGCGACCGTGGTGGCCGTTTCGAACTGCGTAATATTCCAAACGACGAGCCGGGCATGGCCCCGCACGAAATCTGGTCCAACGAATCCCAGGAACGTTACGTTCTGGCGGTCGGCCCGGCTGACTTCGAGCGCTTCCAGGCGATCTGCGAACGTGAGCGCTGCCCGTTCGCCGTCGTCGGTGAAGCCACCGCCGAGCCGCAACTGACCGTCACCGACAGCCATTTCGGCAACAACCCGGTGGACATGCCACTGGAAGTGTTGCTGGGCAAGGCGCCGCGCATGCACCGTTCGGTGGTTCGCGAAGCTGAACTGGGCGATGACTTCGACCCGAGCACGCTTAACATCGGCGAAAGCATCGAGCGGGTCCTGCACCACCCGGCCGTGGCGAGCAAAAGCTTCCTGATCACCATCGGCGACCGCACCATCACCGGCCTCGTGGCCCGTGACCAAATGGTCGGCCCGTGGCAGGTGCCGGTGGCCGACGTTGCCGTCACCGCCACCAGTTTCGACGTCTACACCGGTGAAGCCATGGCGATGGGCGAGCGCACCCCGCTGGCATTGCTGGACGCGCCGGCATCGGGCCGCATGGCCATCGGCGAAACCCTGACCAACATTGCCGCGTCGCGCATCAACAAGATCTCCGACATCAAACTGTCGGCGAACTGGATGTCCGCCGCCGGCCACCCGGGCGAAGACGCACGCCTGTACGACACGGTGAAAGCGGTCGGTATGGAACTGTGCCCTGAGCTGGGCATCACCATCCCAGTGGGCAAGGACTCGATGTCCATGGCCACGCGCTGGAACGATAACGGCGAAGACAAAACCGTCACCTCGCCGATGTCCCTGATCGTGACCGGTTTCGCGCCAGTGGCTGACATCCGTCAGACCCTGACCCCGGAGCTGCGCATGGACAAGGGCACCACCGACCTGATCCTGATCGACCTCGGTCGTGGCCAGAACCGTATGGGGGCCTCGATCCTCGCGCAAACCCACGGCAAACTCGGCAAGCATGCGCCGGATGTCGATGACGCCGAAGACCTGAAAGCCTTCTTCGCCGTGATCCAGGGCCTCAACGCCGACGGTCACCTGCTGGCTTACCACGATCGTTCCGATGGTGGTCTGTTGACCTCCGTGGTGGAAATGGCCTTCGCCGGCCACTGCGGTCTGAGCTTGAACCTGGACAGCGTTGCCGAGTCCTCGGCTGAAATCGCCGCCATCCTGTTCAACGAAGAACTGGGCGCCGTGATCCAGGTTCGCCAGGACGCCACGCCTGACATCCTCGCGCAATTCAGCGCGGCCGGTCTGGGCGACTGCGTGTCGGTGATCGGTCAGCCGATCAACAATGGCCAGATCAACATCACCTTCAACGGTGACACCGTGTTCGAAGGCCAGCGTCGTCTGCTGCAACGTCAGTGGGCCGAGACCAGCTACCAGATCCAGCGTCTGCGTGATAACGCCGAGTGCGCCGAGCAAGAGTTCGACGTGCTGCTGGAAGAAGATAACCCGGGCCTGAGCGTCAAGCTCAGCTACGACGTCAACCACGACGTTGCGGCGCCTTACATCAAGAAAGGCATCCGCCCACAAGTTGCCGTGCTGCGTGAGCAGGGCGTCAACGGTCAGGTGGAAATGGCGGCTGCGTTCGACCGTGCCGGATTCAGCGCGATTGACGTGCACATGAGCGACATTCTTGCCGGCCGTGTCGACCTGAACGAGTTCAAAGGTCTGGTGGCGTGCGGTGGTTTCTCCTACGGCGACGTCCTCGGCGCCGGTGAAGGCTGGGCCAAGTCGGCGCTGTTCAACAGCCGCGCCCGCGATGCGTTCCAGGGCTTTTTCGAACGCAACGACAGCTTCACCCTCGGCGTTTGCAACGGTTGCCAGATGATGTCCAACCTGCACGAACTGATCCCGGGCAGCGAGTTCTGGCCACACTTCGTGCGCAACCGCTCCGAGCAGTTCGAAGCGCGCGTGGCGATGGTTCAGGTTCAGGAATCGAACTCGATCTTCCTGCAAGGGATGGCCGGTTCGCGCATGCCGATCGCCATCGCTCACGGTGAAGGCCATGCCGAGTTTTCCAGCGAAGAAGCACTGCTGGAAGCGGATCTGTCCGGTTGCGTGGCGATGCGCTTTGTCGACAACCATGGCAAGGTCACCGAGAAGTATCCGGCCAACCCGAACGGTTCGCCGCGCGGGATCACCGGCCTCACCAGCCGCGACGGCCGCGTGACCATCATGATGCCGCACCCGGAACGTGTGTTCCGTGCCGTGCAGAACTCGTGGCGTTCGGAAGACTGGAACGAAGACGCGCCGTGGATGCGTATGTTCCGTAATGCTCGCGTCTGGGTGAACTAAGGCCTGTGTATAAGCTTGGTTTTTTTGTTCCCGACAGTCACGTCGAGGTGGTCAAAGAGGCTGTGTTTGCTGCCGGTGGCGGGCGAATCGGTGACTATGACCACTGCGCGTGGCAAGTGCTTGGCTCTGGTCAGTTTCGACCTCTGGACGGCAGTCAGCCGTTCATTGGCGAGGCGGGGCAGGTTGAGCAGGTCGAGGAATGGAAGGTTGAGCTTGTGGTGGCGGATGAGTTGATTGTGGCTGTTGTGGCCGCTCTCAAATTGAGCCATCCCTACGAGACGCCGGCTTATGAGGTGTGGCGGCTGGAAGAATTCTGATAGCCGTCTAAGCAAGAAACCCGCTGAAAGAAATTTCAGCGGGTTTTTTGTTGCCCTCAATTTGCTTTGTGAGCTGCCGCAGGCTGCGATCTTTTGACTCTGAGCCCCTACACAAAACTATGTTGATGCTTTTCTAATCGATGAGGCGTGGCGAAGGGTTCAGCGGTTGCCGGGGTTAACGGCGTTTGGGTATTACAGCTAACCGGGCTTTCCTTTGGCTTGCATGTGATTACGGCGAAAAACGAATGCTTGGTTTCCCCGCCGCTAACCTTCACGGTCGTACCGGGCTGATGTTTAAATTTGGAAGTCCTGTGCCTCTGCGACGGAGGTCGCGGGGCTCAGCTGATCATTTTCCTTGTGAGTGCTGGCTTGCTGGGCACCTTGTCCCTGTAGGAGATGCCGAAGGCTGCGATCTTTTGATCTGGTTTTATTGCCGACCAATGTCTACCAGCCGCATGGAGTGCAAACACAGGCGCTAATCTGCTGGGGTGTTCCGCGTCAGAAACTTTTCTAAATGTCAGTAATTGCCAGATTTTTCCTACCACTCTTTCAGGTTGTCCCTAGGAAGTTGCATCCCTACCTTGGTCGGGTCGCTATCAATAAAGCGACAGAACAACTCGCCGAAAGTGGCGATCAGCTCTTCGTTGAAGCAATTGATAGGACGCTGAGGTTCGTAATGGAATTATTTGATGTCATCACGCCCCGCATCAATACAAGTACTGCACTGGGGCAGGCGCTGGTATCGATGTCGATGCCGAGATTTACGAGGCTTGTGTTCCAAATGGGTTCGACCTTCAGGCGTTGCTTGCACAAGTTCCGGAACCCTTTATGGATGAGCGATCCGCTCGGATGATGGAGCTGAACTACGACCTGCAATACAACACAAGTTTTGGTCCGATTCATGAGGATTATTGGGCACGAAGTATGCCGTTGCCGGAATTTGCGCCGACGTCGCCTCTCCATGTTCACATCGCAGCGCCGGTCGATATCGCGATTTCCAAACTCGGGAGGGCTACCGATCACGATATTGGGGATATCAACGCGCTCCTCAGATCCGGTTCCATTCTGACCAATGACTTCCGTCGCCTGGCGTTGCAGGCAATTGATATATATGTTGGCAACAAAGAATCACCGACCTCGGTGCTAACCAATATTTTACGAGACTACTTGGAGGAACCCGATGTCAAAGTCCTTTGATGGTCAAGTCCTCTCATCAGCATTGGACGCGTTGGTCTGTCGCCCTCTGGATCAAGCCGATGGTGTGGCGCTGGTGAACGCGGCGAAAGAGGTCTGGTATTCGAATTCGAATCTTGAACACGAGATTAAAACGTTTCTGACGTCTCACAGCGATGAAATCGAGCTCCGTCGTGCGGCTTATCTGCTCGAACGATTCACTCGGTTTGCCTGTGTATCGGATGACCGAGTGTCGGAAACGTTTCACGCGCTTCAGTTGTTCACCCTGTCCACAGTCAAGCAAGATATACCGCAACATGCGGTTTCGCTGCGTAATCGCCGTGATGAGTTGGCCGTTGCCTGGGGTTTGAAGGAAAGTCTGGGATTGAAGGTTCAGGAACTCATGCCTTTCCAGACTCGGCATTACGAGGCAGAACAACGCTCGAGAGTGTCTTAAACCAGGCGGGCGTATCTAGAACCCGGCTGAACCGGTTTTTTAAGTCAGTGAAACCAACTCAAATCACCCCCGTATGTATTTGTTTCTGTAGGAGCGGCCGAACGCGGCCCGAGCCTGCGGCAGCTCCTACACGTTATGCGCTCTCTACACTTTCGCGCTGACTTCACTGCGATTGACCAACGCTTCAATCGCCCCGCTCAGGCTCTCAGCCTTTTCCCCCACCAGCAGATGCCAGACCCGATCTTCCAACTGGCTGACACCCTGACACCCCAATTCTTTCAACCGTGCTTCGGACATCGCTTTGCCATCCGCCAGTTGCAGACGAACTCGGGTCATGGCGATGCAACCCAGTTGCAGCACGTTGTCGCCGCCGCCGAGTGCTGTCAGCCATTGTTGGGCCTCGGGTGCGGCGACTATTTCGGGTTTCGACGCTTCAACAGCTACAGCAGGAATCGTCATAACTCCGAGTGCTGGCATCGCCAGACGAATTTCATCAGCAATGCTGTCCGCCATCGGCCCCACGACAACCTGCAAACTGCCGCCCTTGCCCGGGCGAACCACGGCCATGGCACCCAACGCTTTCAGGTCAGCGTCCGAAGCCTTGTTGCGATCAACCATTTCCAGTCGCAGCCGAGTGGTGCAGGCGCCCACTGTGAGCAGATTCTGCGCGCCACCCAGTGCCTTGATATAAGCCCCGGCGCGTTCGTTTTCGGTGACCACGGATTTTTCCGCGCCCGCGACGATGTCTTCACGCCCCGGTGTTTTCAGGTTGAAGCGGCGGATGCAGAAATCAAACACAAAGTAGTAAACGACCGCGTACGCCACGCCCACCGGCACCACCAGCCAACCATTGGTGGACTTGCCCCAGCCAAGCACCATGTCGATGAAACCACCTGAAAACGTGAAGCCCAAGTGGATGTTCAAGCCATTGGTGATCGCCATCGACAGCCCGGTCAGCAACGCATGCAGCAAAAACAACAGCGGCGCCAGGAACATGAAGGCAAATTCTATCGGTTCGGTCACGCCGGTGAGGAACGACGTCAGCGCCATCGACAGGAAGATCCCGCCCATGACTTTGCGGCGTTCCGGCAGGGCGTTGCGGTACATCGCCAGGCACGCGGCGGGCAGGCCGAAAATCATCATCGGGAACATGCCGGTCATGAACTGGCCGCCCTTCGGGTCGCCGGCGAAGTAGCGCGACAGGTCGCCGGTAACCAGTGCTCCGGTGGTCGGGTCGGTGAAGTTGCCGAAGACGAACCACGCCATGTTGTTGAGGATGTGGTGCAGGCCGGTGACGATCAGCAGCCGGTTGAACACGCCGAACACAAACGCGCCGAGGCTGCCGCTTTCCATCATCAGGGCGCCGAAGCTGTTGATGCCTTGCTGGATCGGCGGCCAGATGTAGCCGAACACAACGCCGAGGCCGACTGCCGCAAAACCAGTGACAATCGGCACGAAGCGGCGGCCGCCGAAGAACGCCAGGTATTCCGGCAGCTTGATGTCCTTGAAGCGGTTGTACAGCGCGCCGGCCATCAGACCGCTGACGATCCCGGCGAGCATGCCCATGTTGATCGTTGAGTCGAGCACCTTCAGCGTCGAGATCATCACCAGGTAACCGATCACTCCGGCCAGACCTGCGGTGCCGTTGTTGTCTTTGGCAAATCCGACGGCGATGCCGATGGCGAAGATCATCGCCAGGTTGGCGAAAATCACCTGGCCGGCATCGTGGATGATTGCGATATTCAGAAGGTCGGTATCGCCCAGACGCAGGAGCAGACCGGCAATCGGCAGGATGGCGATCGGCAGCATCAGTGCGCGGCCGAGGCGTTGCAGGCCTTCGATGAAGAGTTGATACATGGCGAGACTCCTTCTTGTTGTTATTAGCGCAAAGGCCAGTGCTGATGGCAGGCGTGGCGCACCGCCGCCGCGCTGTTCAGCTTGAGCAGGTCGCGGCTCAGGCGCGTGCAGTCGGCGACGTTCAGGTGGCGCACGCGATCCTTGATTTCACCGATCTGCACCGGGCTCACCGACAGTTCGGTGACGCCCAGTCCGATCAGCACAGGCGTCGCCAACGTGTCAGAAGCGAGCGCCCCGCAGACGCCAACCCAGCGTTTGTGTACGGCCGCGCCTTCGCAGGTCATGGCGATCAAACGCAGCAACGCCGGATGCAGGGCGTCGACCCGTGCGGCGAGGCCGGCGTGGTCGCGATCCATGGCCAGGGTGTATTGCGACAAGTCGTTGGTGCCGATGGAGAGAAAGTCCGCGTGCTCGGCCAGTTGTTCGGCCAGCAGCGCGGCAGCGGGGACTTCGATCATCACGCCGATTTCCGGGCGATCCTCAATGCCCAATTCAAGGCACAGCATCTCAACGCGTTGGCGGACGTGCAGCAATTCATCGACCTCGGTGATCATCGGCAACAGGATCCGGCAACGCAGCAGCGGGCTGACCCGCAACAAGGCACGAAGTTGCTGATCGAGGATTTCCGGGCGCACCTGAGCGAGGCGAATGCCGCGCAGGCCGAGCACCGGGTTCGCTTCAACCGGCAGCGGCAAATAGTCGAGTTGCTTGTCACCGCCGACGTCGATGGTGCGGATGATCACCGGCTGGTTGCCCATCTCATCGAGCACGGCTTGATAGGCGCTACGTTGCTCGTCCTCGTCCGGCGCAGTGTGGCGGTCGACGAAGAGGAATTCGGTGCGCAACAGGCCTACGCCATCGGCACCGTTGGCATGCGCATCCACCGCTTCGTGGCGGGAGGCAACATTGGCGGCGACATCGATTTGCACGCCGTCGCGGGTCACGGCCGGGGTGTGGGCCTGGGCTTGTTGTTCGGCGCGGCGTTGCCGGTGTTCGACTTGTGCCTGGCGCACGTCGGCCAAGCGCTCCGCGTTGGGTGTCAGTTCGAGGCGACCGCCATCGGCGTCGAGCACCACCGCTTGACCTTGCTCCTGATCGAGCAGCGCGGCGCCCAACGCCACAATGCACGGCAAGCCTTTGCCCCGGGCCAGAATCGCGACGTGGGAGGTCGCGCCGCCCTCGGCCATGCACAACCCGGCGACACCCTGGGCGCTGAGTTGCAGCAGATCCGATGGTGTCAGTTCATGGGCGGCCACAATGGCGCCGGTCGGCACGTCGTAATGCCAGGCTTCACCCAGCAAGGCACGCAATACCCGCTGCTTGAGATCGCGCAAATCGTTGGCACGTTCGGCGAGCAGAGCGCTGCCGGTTTGCTGCAAGACGTTGCACTGGATGTCGATCGACTGGCTCCAGGCATGCGTCGCTGCCGTGCCTTGGTCGATGGCGTCGTGTGCGGCATCGAGCAAGGCCGGATCTTCGAGCAAGGCGAGGTGCGCGGCGAAGATCGCTTCTTCGTCGGCGTTGTTGTGCTTTTTCGCTTGAGCGAGCGTGCAGTCGATTTCTCCACGCACCTCAATCAGCGCCGCTTCGAGTATTTGCCGTTGTTCTGCGCAATCATGGTTGCCAACGTCGGCCGGCAAGCTGATTTCGTTCAAACGAAACAGCGGGCCGGCGACCAATCCCGGCGCTGCGCAAACACCCTGCAACACACCGGCTTCAACCGAACGGTTGCGCGGAGCCAAGTTGACCGGCGCTGCAGCGTGGTGATCGTCCGGCAGGGCGGTGGCGAGTGCGGCGAGCAAGGCTTGCAACGCGGCGTTGGCATCCGGGCCCTGGCAACTGACGTAGACTTCGTCCTGCTCGCCAATCGCCAGCCCCATCAACCCGATCAGGCTGTTGCACGGCGCGGATTTGCCGGCGAAATGCAGGTGTGACTGACTGTTGAATCCTTGTGCGGTCTGGCGAATCAGCGCCGCAGGGCGGGCATGCAAACCACCGCGATGAGCGACGCGCATTGAGCCTTGAACTGATGGCCCGCTGATGTCTTCGGACTTCATTGCTGCCGTGTTACGCGCGACGATGTGCAGCAGCGGCTCACCGACGTTCACCGATTTGACCGTGATCGGCCGGGCCTGAAAATCGTTGCTGTTGGTGAGGATCAGCAGACTGACCAGGCTTTTGCATTGTCGGCCAACCTTGTCCAGGTCATAACGCAACAACGGCTGGCCGCTGCTCACCCGCGCGCCTTCCTTGACCAGCATCGAGAAACCTTCACCCTGCAATTCAACGGTATCGAGGCCCAAATGCAGGAGCAATTCGGCGCCATTGTCAGCGCGCACGGTCAATGCATGGCCGGTACGCGCGACGTGGATCACCACCCCGGCGCACGGCGAATACAGGGTGTCGTTGATCGGGTCGATGGCGATCCCGTCGCCCATCGCACCGCTGGCGAACACTGCATCCGGGACGTTGGCGAGCGTCAGCACCGGCCCGCTGAGCGGGGCGCTGAGGGTCAGCTCTTTATTGTTGTTGTGCATGGCTCGGTCTCATATGAAATTCACAGGGGCGCGTCCGTTTTTCAGTGGGTGCGGGTGACTTTGCTCAGGTGTCTTGGCTGATCCGGATCCATGCCGCGCGCCACGGCCAAACCGGCGGCCATCACGTAGAAACTCTGAATCGCGAGAATTGGATCGAGCGCCGGGTGTTCGGCGCGGGTCAGTGTCAGGTCACGTTCGAGCACGTCATCCGGCGCAGCCAGTAACACGCGGGCACCGCGCTGGCGCATTTCTGCCGCCAGGCTCAACAGACCGGCCTGCTCTGCGCCGCGCGGGGCGAAGACCAGCAAGGGGTAATGCTCGTCGATCAGCGCCATCGGGCCATGACGGACTTCGGCGCTGCTGAACGCTTCGGCCTGAATCGCCGAGGTTTCCTTGAACTTCAATGCCGCTTCCTGAGCGATGGCAAAACCGGCGCCACGGCCGATCACCATCAGTCGCTCGCAATCGCGCAGAACGTCGATGGCCGCGCTCCAGTCCTGTTGCGCGGCCTCGCGCAAACCTTGGGGCAGGGCGTTGCCCGCTTCGAGCAATTCGCTGTCCTCTTTCCAGTGTGCGATCAACCGTGCGCTGGCGCTGAGGGTGGCGATGAAGCTTTTGGTCGCGGCGACGCTGCTTTCGGTGCCCGCCAGCAGCGGCAGACTGAATTCGCACGCGGCTTCCAGTGGTGAATCGGCGGCGTTGACCATCGATACGCTGAGGGCGCCGCGTTTGCGCAACAAGCGCAGGCTATTGACCAGATCCGGGCTCTGCCCCGATTGCGAAAACGCGAACGCAACCTGGCCGCTGACCTTCAACGGCGCCTGTTGCATGGTCACCACCGACATCGGCAACGACGCCACCGGAATGCCCAGTTGCTGCATGGTCAGGTACGCGAAATAGCTCGCCGCATGATCGGAGCTGCCACGGGCGACGGTCATCGCCACCTGCGGCGGCTGCCGGCGCAGGCGCCCGGCGATCTCGATCATTGGCGGGTCGATCTGCTGCAACTGGGCTTGCACGGCCTCGAACGAGGACAACGCCTCTTCAAGCATTTTTGAAGTCAATGTCTTCTCCTTCGACCATGACGGCGGTCAGTGTCAGTGAGCGATCGAGCCGCACGCAGTCGGCCCAGGCGCCAGGTTCCAGGCGCCCGCGTTCGGTGATGCCGAGGTAGTCGGCGGGGAATTGCGAAAGACGTTGCGAGGCTTCGGCAATCGGCAAGCCGATCTTCACCAGATTGCGCAGCGCCTGATCCATGGTCAGGGTGCTGCCGGCCAGAGTGCCGTCGGGCAGGCGCACACCGCCCAGGCATTTAGTCACGGTGTGGCTGCCGAGCTTGTATTCACCATCGGGCATGCCGGCGGCGGCGGTCGAGTCGGTCACGCAATACAGGCAGGGAATCGAACGCAGGGCCACGCGAATCGCGCCGGGGTGTACGTGCAGCAAGTCCGGAATCAGCTCGGCGTACTTGGCGTGGGCCAGTGCCGCGCCGACGATCCCCGGCTCGCGGTGATGCAGCGGGCTCATGGCGTTGTACAGATGGGTAAAACTGCTGGCGCCGGCCTCCAGCGCAGCCACGCCTTCCTCGTAACTGCCGAGGGTGTGGCCGATTTGCATGCGGATGCCACGGCCGCTGAGTTCGCGAATCAACCCGTCATGGCCGGCAATTTCCGGAGCAATAGTGATCACCCGGATCGGCGCCAGCGCCAGATATTCTTCGACTTCCGCCATTAGCGCGCTGTGGGCGAAGTTCGGTTGTGCGCCGAGTTTGCCGGGGTTGATGTACGGGCCTTCGAGGTGCACGCCGAGTACCCGGGCGTTGCCTCGCGGACGCTGTTCGCAAAATTCGCCGACCGCTTTCAGGACACTGGAAATCTCCGCACTCGGGGCGGTCATGGTGGTGGCGAGCAGCGATGTAGTGCCGAACCGCACGTGGGTTTTGGTGATGGTTTCGAAGGCGCTTGCACCTTCCATGATGTCTTTGCCGCCACCGCCATGAACGTGCAGGTCGATGAAACCCGGCAGCAAATACGGCAGATCGTTATCGCTCGGGTCGCAAGGCACGCCTTCAATCGACACGACTCTGCCATATTCATGGATCAGCCGGCCACGAATCCAGCCGTGGGCGGTGAGGATGTTGTCTTCGGACATGTTCGGGTTCTCGGGTTAGCGGCGCAGCTCTGCGACAAAGTCGTAGTAATCGTTGCGGCAATAGGTGTCGGTGACCTCGATCGGCGTGTTGTCTTCGAGGTAGCCGACCCGGGTCATCAGCAGCATGGCAGTGCCGGGCGCAATGCCGACCAGCGCGGCGAACTCGTCCGAGGCATTGATCGCCTGGATGTGCTGCAAGGCGCGGACGATCGGTTTGCCAATGCTGTCGAGGTATTCGTAAAGGGAATCGCCGACCTGTTGTGGCTTGGGCATGATCGAGGCGGGCAGGGTGCTCATCTCGATAGCCATCACCGTGTCATCGGCTTTGCGCAGGCGTTTCATGCGCGCGACTTTGTCGTTCGGCGATAGGCCTAGGCGGATCAGTTCTTCGTGGGTTGGCAGCGTGATGTCGCGTTCCAGCCATTGAGAACTGGGCGCAAAACCCTTCAAGCGAAGCATTTCGCTGAAACCGGACAGTCGCGACAGCGGTTGTTCGAGGCGTGGGGTGATGAACGTGCCGGAACCCTGAAGACGACGGATCAGGCCTTGCTCCAGCAGGACTTCCAAGGCTTTGCGTGCGGTGACTCGGGAGATGCCGAGCAACTCACTGAGGCTTCGTTCCGACGGCATGGCCTGTTCGGCTTTCCACTGGCCGGCGTGAATCGCCGCTTCCAGATTGCGCGCCAGTTGCAGGTACAACGGCGTCGGCTGGGTGTCGTTCGGACGTAGGGCCTGAATGTCGATCATGTAGGTTTTGTCCGATGCGGATGTAGGTTTGTTGTAGCCCGCTTGTGAGGCGAAACCTAATACCACTTGAATACCATGTCAACGGAGTGAATTGGCGTTTGAGGCAGTAAATACGGCGGTTTTCGAGGGTTTTGAGAGAGGATGGTCTGGAGTGGTATTAGCGGTGGGTATTTCAAAAGCAAAGATCGCAGCCTGCGGCAGCGCCTACAGGTGAGAGTGGTATCACCTCTGTAGGAACTGTCGCAGGCTGCGATCTTTTGATTTATTTTTTTGCGGACGACCAACGGTCGGTCGTTATGGTCGAATCTCGATCATCGTCCCGTCCGGCACCAGTTCCCACACTTCGCGCATGTCGATATTGCGCATGGCGATGCAGCCGTCGGTCCAGTCCAGCGTATGCAACAGGTCTTCGGGATTTTCTTCAGAGTCCGGCGTGCCATGAATCATGATCATCCCGCCAGGGTCAACACCCTCACGACGGGCGCGGGCCGAATCGCTAATGTTCGGGTAGGAAATGTGCATCGACAGGTTGAATTTGTCACTGGTCTTGCGCCAGTCGATCCAATAGAAACCTTCGGGTGTGCGTTTATCGCCTTCAATCAGTTTCGGGCCTTTCTTCGCGCCCCGACCCAGCGAGATCCGATAAGTCCTTAGCGGCTTACCGTCGTTGATCAACTGCAATTGGTGGGCCGATTTGAGAACCAGAACTTTCTCGATGACTTTGCCGTTCAGGGTTTCCACGGCAGACGCCTGGGAGAACGTAACGAACGACAGGCAAAACAGGGCAAGCAACCAGCGCATTGAAACGATTCCCAAGGATTGACGCGAAGAGTGTAGGAGCTGCCGAAGGCTCGGGTCGCGTTCGGACGATCTTTTTGTCGGCCAACAGGCCGATGTCTTGATCAAATAATCACAGGCTGCACCAACGGCGGAATCGATTCCGACCGAACCGGATAAACCTCAACGCGCCGATCAGCAAAAAAGCATTCTAAAGTGCGGCCCACCGTGCGGAAAGCCAGCTCGTCCCAGGGAATGTCCGCTTCGTCGAATAGTTGCACTTCAAGGCTCTCCGGCCCGGCGGCAAAGTCAGGATCAATCAGTTCGGCGCGAAAGAACACATGCACCTGGCTGATGTGCGGCACGTCGATCAGGGTATAGATGCTCAGGTTGCGCACCCGCGCACAGGCTTCCTCGGCGGTTTCGCGGATGGCGGCCTGCTCGATGGTCTCGCCGTTCTCCATGAAGCCTGCCGGCAGCGTCCAGTAACCGAGGCGCGGCTCAATGGCGCGGCGGCACAGCAACACTTTATCGCCCCAGGTCGGCACGCAACCGGCGACGATATTGGGGTTTTGATAGTGAATGGTCTGACAGCTGCCACAGACAAATCGCAGTCGCGAATCGCCTTCGGGAATGCGCTGGGTGACCGGGTTACCGCACTGGCTGCAAAATTTCATGCTGAGGTTCCTGAATGCAGCGCCTATCTTGGCGTGCGGCGGTGCCGGTCGGCAAGTTGTCGTTTCGCGACACGCCACGATCCGGGGGCTTGGGCGGTCGCGGCGATTGGTGCATGATGCAGGGCAAGGATCAGATCGAGAACACTCATGCTGGATGAGCTACTGCATCGGGTAAGCAATCACACACCGCGCACGCTGGAGACCGACGCACGTTTTCCGGAAGCCGCCGTTCTGGTGCCGATCACCCGCAGTGACGAACCGGAACTTGTCCTGACCCTGCGCGCCAGCGGGCTCTCGACCCACGGCGGTGAAGTCGCTTTCCCTGGCGGGCGGCGCGATCCGGAAGATCCGGATTTGATCTTTACCGCGCTGCGCGAAGCCGAAGAAGAAATTGGCCTGCCGCCCGGCCTGGTCGAAGTGATCGGGCCGCTCAGTCCGTTGATCTCACTGCATGGCATCAAGGTCACACCGTACGTTGGGGTGATTCCTGACTTTGTCGAATACCAGCCCAACGATGCCGAGATCGCCGCCGTGTTCAGCGTGCCGCTGGAGTTCTTCCGCAAGGATCCGCGTGAGCACACCCATCGCATCGACTACCAGGGCCGCAGTTGGTACGTACCCAGTTACCGGTTTGGCGAATACAAGATCTGGGGGCTGACCGCGATCATGATTGTCGAGTTGATCAACCTGCTCTATGACGCGAAGATCAGCCTGCACCATCCCCCGAAAAGCTTTATTAACACCTGAAGCCATCGTTCGAATGGCCGACATCGAAAGCCCTGAGGAAACCGTCATGAAATACCGCTTGGGCGACGCCCGTGTCGACACCCATCCACAGAGCTGGGTTGCGCCCAATGCCGTGCTGGTGGGCAAGGTCAAACTGGAAGAGGGCGCCAGCGTCTGGTTCAACGCCGTGTTGCGCGGCGACAACGAACTGATCCTGATCGGCAAGAACAGCAACGTCCAGGACGGTACGGTCATGCACACCGACATGGGCTATCCACTGACCATCGGCACTGGCGTGACCATCGGCCACAACGCGATGCTCCATGGCTGCACCGTCGGCGACTACAGCCTGATCGGCATTAACGCGGTCATCCTCAACGGCGCGAAGATTGGCAAAAACTGCATCATCGGCGCCAACTCGCTCATCGGTGAAGGCAAGGAAATCCCTGACGGTTCGCTGGTGATGGGCTCGCCCGGCAAGGTCGTGCGTGAACTGACCGAGCCGCAGAAAAAAATGCTCGAAGCCAGTGCCGCGCACTATGTGCACAACTCGCAGCGCTATGCGCGGGATCTGGTCGAGCAGGAAGGATGAACGATTGCGAGAAACCGGTGAAATCGCCCTGCGTGAATATTTGTGCGCTGGATGACGATGATATCTGCACCGGATGTCAGCGCACGGTGGCAGAGATCACGGGCTGGAGCCGTATGAGCAACGAAGAGCGCCGTGTAGTTTTAGGGTTGTGTCATGAGAGGGCGGAGGCGAGTGGGATGGTGTGGAAGGTGCCCAAGTCGTCTTAAGATCAAAAGATCGTCCGAAGGCCCGGGCCGCGTTCGGACGATCTTTTGATTCTGCGCAGGCTAACGTAATCTGTGCGCCAATCTGACAGGCCGCCCCCATGATTTTCCTGATTTCCTACATCAGCAGCGTCGTGCTGATCAACTTCGCCTTCTCCACCGCCCCCCACCTGGACATCATCTGGTCGGCCTGGGGCGGGCTGGTGTTCGTGCTGCGCGACATGGTGCAAACCCGTTTCGGCCACGGCGCCATCGTGGCAATGCTGGCGGCGCTGGTGTTGTCTTACGTCACTTCCGATCCGTCCATCGCATTGGCCAGCGCCACGGCGTTCGCGGTCTCCGAGTGCATCGACTGGCTGGTATTCAGCATCACCAAACGCCCGCTGCACGACCGTTTGTGGATCAGTTCGGCCCTGAGCATTCCGCTCGACACCTTCATTTTCTTCGGCATGATCGACTTGCTGACACCGCCGGTCATCATCACCGCCCTGGCCTCGAAGTTTGCCGGTGTTACCGCCGTCTGGCTGATCATGGCCTGGCGCGTGCGCAAACAGGCTGTCGCTGGCTGAAGCCAAACCCTGCGGTTCATGTAAAATGCCGCGCTTTCTCCCTATGGAAAGCGTGCATGGCGCCGCTTTCCTCGATGATCCGCTTCCTTGAGGACCTTCAGATGACCCGTATCGGAACTCCATTGTCGCCAACCGCGACCCGCGTATTGCTGTGTGGCTGTGGCGAGTTGGGCAAGGAAGTGGTGATCGAGCTTCAACGCCTGGGCGTTGAAGTCATCGCTGTCGACCGTTACGCCAATGCGCCGGCCATGCAGGTTGCCCATCGCAGCCACGTCATCAACATGCTCGACGGCGCCGCGCTGCGTGCCGTGATCGAAGCCGAGAAGCCACACTTCATCGTGCCGGAAATCGAAGCCATCGCCACCGCGACCCTGGTTGAGCTGGAAGCCGAAGGCTTCACCGTGATCCCGACCGCGCGCGCCGCGCAACTGACCATGAACCGCGAAGGCATCCGTCGCCTGGCTGCCGAAGAGCTGGATCTGCCGACCTCGCCGTACCACTTCGCCGACACCTTCGAGGACTACAGCAAAGCCGTTGAGGATCTGGGCTTCCCGTGCGTAGTCAAACCGGTCATGAGTTCGTCGGGCAAGGGCCAGAGCCTGCTGCGCAGCGTCGATGACGTGCAAAAGGCCTGGGACTACGCGCAAGAGGGCGGTCGTGCCGGCAAGGGGCGCGTCATCGTTGAAGGCTTTATCGATTTCGACTACGAAATCACTCTGCTGACCGTGCGCCACATTGGCGGCACCACGTTCTGCGCGCCGGTCGGTCATCGTCAGGAGAAGGGCGATTATCAGGAATCCTGGCAGCCACAGGCCATGAGCCCGGTTGCATTGGCCGAGTCCGAGCGTGTTGCCAAAGCGGTGACCGAAGCGCTGGGCGGTCGTGGCATGTTCGGCGTCGAGCTGTTCATCAAGGGCGATCAGGTGTGGTTCAGCGAAGTGTCGCCGCGCCCGCATGACACGGGTCTGGTGACGCTGATTTCCCAGGATCTGTCGCAATTCGCCCTGCACGCCCGGGCGATTCTGGGACTGCCGATTCCGTTGATCCGTCAGTTCGGCCCTTCGGCTTCGGCGGTGATACTGGTGGAAGGCCAGTCGACCCAGACCGCATTCGCCAATCTCGGCGCTGCGCTGAGCGAACCGGATACGGCGCTGCGTCTGTTCGGCAAGCCTGAAGTCAACGGCCAGCGCCGCATGGGCGTGGCGCTGGCGCGGGATGAGTCGATTGAAACTGCACGCGCCAAGGCGACCCGTGCTGCTCAGGCTGTGGTGGTAGAGCTGTAAACCGAGTCGCGACATTCGCGAGCAAGCCCGCTCCCACAGGGAAATGCATTCCAAATGTGGGAGCGGGCTTGCTCGCGAAGCTTTTGCTCTTTCTGTCAGGCAACCTGATTCAAATCGTTATTCCTCGTCTCTTTCAGGCACAGCACGGCGATCAAGCTAAGCACCGCTGCCCCCGACACATACCCGCCGACATAACTCAAACCACCCATCGCCACCAGTTTCTGCGCGAAGAACGGTGCCGCCGATGCGCCGACAATACCGCCGAGGTTGTAGGCTGCTGACGCGCCGGTATAACGCACGTGAGTCGGGAACAGCTCCGGCAGCAGCGCGCCCATCGGTGCGAACGTCACGCCCATCAAAAACAGCTCGATGCACAGAAACAGCGCCACGCCCCAGGTCGAGCCTTGGGTCAGCAGCGGTTCCATCAGGAATCCGGACAAAATCGCCAGCACGGCACCGATGATCAGCACCGGTTTGCGCCCGTAGCGGTCGCTTGCCCAGGCCGACAGTGGCGTGGCTGCGGCCATGAACAACACCGCAAAACACAACAGGCCGAGGAACGTCTCGCGGCTGTAGCCCAGGGTCGAAACACCGTAGCTCAATGAAAACACCGTCGAGATGTAGAACAACGCGTAACACACCACCATGGCCGCCGCGCCCAGCAGGGTGGGCATCCAGTACTGGCTGAACAGCTCAACCAGCGGCACCTTGACGCGTTCCTGACGCGCGACTGCGTTGGCGAACACCGGGGTTTCATGCAGCTTCAGGCGCACGTAGAGGCCGACCATCACCAGCAACGCACTCAGCAGGAACGGAATGCGCCACCCCCAACTGCGGAATTGCTCGTCATTGAGCGTCATCGCCAGCGTCAGGAACAGACCATTGGCCGCGAGAAAACCGATCGAAGGGCCGAGTTGCGGGAACATGCCAAACCACGCCCGTTTGCCCTTCGGTGCGTTTTCGGTGGCGAGCAGCGCGGCGCCGCCCCATTCACCGCCAAGCCCCAATCCCTGGCCGAAGCGCAGCACGCAGAGCAAGATTGGCGCCCACGCGCCAATGCTGTCGTACCCCGGGAGTACGCCGATCAGGGTCGTACAAACACCCATCAGCAGCAAGGATGCAACCAGTGTGGACTTTCGTCCGATACGGTCGCCGAAATGGCCGAACAGCGCCGAACCCAAGGGACGGGCCAGAAAGGCAATACCAAACGTGAGAAACGCCGAAAGCATCTGCGCGGTGCCGGAGGTCTGCGGGAAGAAAACAGGCCCGATCACCAGCGCAGCGGCGGTGGCGTACACATAGAAATCGTAGAACTCGATGGCGGTGCCGATGAAACTCGCGGTGGCCACACGGGTGGCGGAGTTGGTCGGCTGGGCCGGCGCCGTGGCGCTGTAGGCGGTGCTGGTCGTCATGCGGTTTATCCCTGACAGTCATGTGCTCCGTTGGAGCGAATTATTATGGTCGAACACCCAGGGATGTGGGATGAGGCGCGAGCGCTGTCTCAGGTAGGAACAGTCGTCGGTGTGATGCGGATATTGCCGTTACACCTGCCGGAAGCTGTCGGGTGCGGGGTAAGCACGGAGCGCGGCGGGGCTTGGGTAAGCGACTCGATTATAGGAAGGACGCTAACAATCAAACAAGAGCAAAGATCGCAGCCTGAGAACCCATTCCCCCTGGGATCTTTTGATCTTTATCGCGCGCCCGCCAGGGCCGGAACCGAGCTCGTATGCCAGACCAGCACCTTGCTCACCCGATTGTCCTCTGTCTCCAGAATCTCCAGCCGATACCGCCCGATCTTCAGGCACACCGCACTCTCGGGAATGGTCTCCAGCGCTTCGGTCACCAGCCCGTTCAGGGTTTTCGGCCCATCGCTGGGCAGATGCCAGCCAAGGCTCTTGTTCAATTCGCGAATCGACGCCGTGCCATCAACGACCAGGCGACCATCGGCCTGCGGATGAATATGCGGATTGTCGAGGCTGTGCTCGCTTTCGAACTCGCCGACGATCTCTTCGAGAATGTCTTCCAGGGTGACGATGCCGAGCACTTCGCCGTACTCGTCCACCACCATGCCTAAACGTCGCTGCTGTTTGTGAAAGTTGAGCAGTTGCAGTTGCAGCGGCGTGCTTTCCGGTACGAAGTAAGGTTCGTAACTGGCGGCCAGCAGCGCTTCGCGGGTCAGGCTGTCATTGTCCAGCAGATGGCGAACCTGGCGAGTATTGAGCACCGCCTCGACCTGATTGATGTCGCTGTGGAACACCGGCAGGCGCGTACGCTTGTTATGGCGCAGTTGTTCGATGATCTGTTCGAGCGGGTCGTCGAGATTGATCCCGTCGACATCGCTGCGCGGCACCAGAATGTCATTGACCGTGATGTTGTCCAGCGCATGAATGCCTGAAACCGGGTGTGGATGGCTGGCCGGTTGTTCCGGATCGTCTTGGCGATCCATGGGCATGTCATCTTCACTTTGTTGCACCACCTGCGGCTTGCGGGCGAACGGCCGCATCAGCGCACGGCTGATGCCTGCCAGCAACCAGGCGGCGGGGTAGAGGATTTTCAGCGGCACCGCCAGCAACGTGTTGCCGAATGAAAGAACGGCATCCGGATAGCGCTGGGCCAAAGTGCGCGGCGCGTAGTCGGCGAATATCAGCAGCAGGGCGCCAGCACCAAGGCACCCCAGCCACGGGCCGTTCTCTTCGCAGAGAAAAAAAGCCAGCAGTGTGGCGACCACCATGGCGAGTGCGCGGCACAGGGTATTGCAGAGGATCAGGCTGTCGAGCGGGAAGCTCAGCTGCGCCAGCGGCTTGTCGCTGGCGCGGGTGGCGGTGCGCTGGGCCAGCAAATACTGCTGGGCGCTTTCAACGGCGGTAAATAGCCCCGACCATAAAATCAGCAGGGCAAATACCGCGAGCATCGGCCCTATGGGCAAACCGTCCATTTAACCCGCCCGTCAGATGTGCAGAATGTATTCGCGAACCAGCTTGCTGCCGAAATACGCCAGCATCAGCAGGCAAAAACCGGCAAGGGTCCAGCGAATGGCTTTGTGGCCGCGCCAGCCGAGGCGATTGCGGCCCCACAACAACACACTGAAGACGATCCAGGCCAGACACGCCAGCAGGGTCTTGTGTACCAGGTGTTGGGCGAACAGGTTTTCGACAAACAGCCAGCCGGAAATCAGCGACAGCGACAATAGCGTCCAGCCGGCCCAAAGGAAGCCGAACAGCAGGCTTTCCATGGTTTGCAGCGGCGGGAAGTTCTTGATCAGGCCCGACGGGTGCTTGTGCTTGAGCTGGTGATCCTGCACCAGCAGCAGCAAGGCCTGGAACACCGCAATGGTGAACATGCCGTAAGCGAGGATCGACAGCAGGATGTGGGCGAGGATGCCCGGCTCTTCGTCGATGATCTGCACGGTGCCGGCCGGCGCGAATTGCGCCAGCAACACGGTGATCGCCCCCAGTGGGAATAGCAGTACCAGCAGGTTTTCCACCGGAATGCGTGAACAGGCGATCAAGGTGAGGGCGATGACGGCGGCGGCGATCAGGCTCGAGGCGCTGAAGAAATCCAGGCCCAGACCGATCGGCGTCAGCAGGTGCGTGATCAGGCTGGCGCTGTGGGCGAGCACGGCGACGACGCCGAGCGTAACCAGCAGGCGCTTGTTCGCCTTGGCGCCGGACGCCAGACGGGTGCTCTGATAAATGGTCGCAGCGGCGTATAGAAGGGCGGCGGCGAGGGTGGTCAGCAAACTGGGTGACAAGGGGAGCATAAATCCTGTTAGGCAAGCCCGAAAGGCGCTGAGTTTGGCATAGAACCGCCACGGCACGAAAGTGCGAGGTGTCCGCCCGACGCAGTCTTCGCTATAATCCGCGACCTGCCCACGCCGCAGGCTCGCCGAGCACATGTTGAATCCGGTCTGGGCCGCCATTATCCCGGTTCGTACAGGGCCTGAAAGGATCGCGCAATGTTTGAAAACTTAACCGACCGTCTCTCGCAGACGCTGCGCCATGTCACCGGCAAGGCGAAGCTGACCGAGGACAACATTAAAGAGACCCTGCGTGAAGTGCGCATGGCATTGCTCGAAGCTGACGTCGCACTGCCGGTGGTCAAGGACTTCGTCAATTCGGTCAAGGAACGCGCCGTTGGCACCGAGGTGTCGCGCAGCCTGACACCAGGCCAGGCATTCGTGAAGATCGTCCAGGCCGAACTTGAAAGCCTGATGGGCGCGGCCAACGAAGATTTGAACCTGAGCGCCGTGCCGCCAGCCGTCGTCTTGATGGCCGGTCTGCAAGGCGCTGGTAAAACCACCACCGCCGGCAAGCTCGCGCGCTTCCTTAAGGAGCGCAAGAAGAAGTCGGTCATGGTCGTGTCGGCGGACGTTTATCGTCCTGCGGCGATTAAGCAGCTGGAAACCCTGGCCAACGACATCGGCGTGACGTTCTTCCCGTCCGACCTGAGCCAGAAGCCGGTCGACATCGCCAACGCGGCTATTAAAGAAGCAAAACTCAAGTTCATCGACGTGGTCATCGTCGACACCGCCGGTCGTCTGCACATCGACGAAGAGATGATGGGCGAGATCAAGGCGCTGCACGCCGCGATCAACCCGGTCGAAACCCTGTTCGTGGTCGATGCCATGACCGGCCAGGACGCCGCCAACACGGCCAAGGCCTTCGGTGATGCACTGCCGCTGACTGGTGTGATCCTGACCAAGGTCGACGGCGACGCTCGTGGCGGTGCCGCATTGTCGGTACGTGCGATTACCGGCAAGCCGATCAAATTCATCGGTATGGGCGAAAAGACCGAGGCGCTGGAGCCGTTCCACCCCGAGCGTATCGCTTCGCGAATCCTCGGCATGGGCGACGTGCTCAGCCTGATCGAACAGGCTGAAGCGACCCTCGACAAGGACAAGGCCGACAAACTGGCCAAGAAGCTGAAGAAGGGCAAGGGCTTCGATCTCGAAGACTTCCGCGATCAGCTGCAACAAATGAAGAACATGGGCGGCCTCGGCGGCCTGATGGACAAGCTGCCGAACATGGGCGGCGTCAACCTGGCGCAAATGGGCAATGCCCAGGGTGCGGCAGAGAAGCAGTTCAAACAGATGGAAGCCATCATCAACTCCATGACCCCGGCCGAGCGCCGCGACCCTGAGCTGATCAGCGGTTCGCGCAAGCGCCGGATCGCTATGGGTTCCGGCACGCAGGTGCAGGACATTGGCCGCTTGATCAAGCAGCACAAGCAGATGCAGAAGATGATGAAGAAGTTCTCCGCGAAAGGCGGAATGGCGAAAATGATGCGCGGCATGGGCGGTATGTTGCCCGGCGGCGGCATGCCGAAAATGTAAAGACTTTGCGCCGGTCGTCGCACCGGCGCAGGCCCCGCAAGGATGCGGGATCAACAGCAAACCCGCACTTGGCGGGAGCTGACCGGCCGTTTTCATCGACGGCTCTATATGCAGATCTGCACGGCATGCCATAGGCGCCGGAAAAAGACATTTGCAAAAGTCCGGATATTCCTTAGAATATGCGGCCTTTCGGGCACCCATGCCCGCTGTGCATTTAGATTTGCAGCACCGACTACAGGAACGATGTTCACATGCTAACAATCCGTCTTGCCCTTGGCGGCTCCAAAAAGCGCCCGTTTTACCACCTGACCGTAACCGACTCGCGTAACCCGCGTGACGGCTCCCACAAAGAACAGATTGGCTTCTTCAATCCTGTTGCCCGTGGTCAGGAAATCCGTCTGTCCGTGAACCAAGAGCGCGTTGCCTACTGGCTGAGCGTTGGTGCACAACCTTCTGAGCGTGTTGCTCAGTTGTTGAAGGAAAATGCCAAGGCTGCGGCCTGAGCAATATGAACGCGACGCCGACTGTTGCCGATGATTTGATCGTTATTGGCAAAATCTATTCTGTTCACGGCGTTCGCGGCGAAGTGAAGGTGTATTCCTTTACTGATCCGACTGAAAACCTGTTGCAGTACAAAACCTGGACGCTCAAGCGCGAAGGCAATGTCAAACAGGTCGAGCTGGTCAGTGGACGCGGGAGCGACAAGTTCCTGGTCGCAAAGCTCAAGGGTCTTGATGATCGTGAAGAAGCTCGTCTTCTGGCCGGTTATGAGATTTGCGTGCCGCGCAACCTGTTCCCTGAATTGACCGACGGCGAGTACTACTGGTACCAGCTTGAAGGTCTGAAGGTCATCGATCAACTGGGGCAATTGCTCGGGAAAGTCGATCATCTTCTGGAGACCGGCGCCAATGATGTAATGGTAGTCAAGCCTTGCGCTGGCAGCCTGGATGATCGCGAACGCCTGTTGCCCTATACGGCGCAATGCGTGTTGGCAGTCGACCTCGCAGCGGGCGAGATGAAGGTGGATTGGGACGCGGACTTCTAAGCGTGGCTAATTTGCGCGTAGAAGTGATCAGTTTGTTTCCCGAAATGTTTTCCGCCATCGGCGACTACGGCATCACCAGTCGTGCGGTCAAACAGGGGCTTTTGCAGCTGACCTGTTGGAATCCGCGAGATTACACGACCGATCGGCATCACACTGTGGATGATCGCCCGTTTGGCGGTGGTCCGGGCATGGTGATGAAGATCAAGCCCCTGGAAGATGCACTGGCTCAGGCCAAGGCAGCAGCCGGGGAGGCGGCGAAGGTGATTTACCTGTCCCCCCAAGGCCGTCAACTGAATCAGTCGGCGGTACGCGAGTTGGCGAATGAGGACGCATTGATCCTGATTGCCGGCCGTTATGAAGGCATCGACGAGCGTTTTATTGATGCTCATGTCGATGAAGAGTGGTCGATTGGCGACTATGTACTGTCTGGCGGCGAGCTGCCGGCCATGGTGCTGATCGATGCGGTTACACGGCTGCTGCCCGGAGCTTTAGGGCATGCGGACTCCGCGGAGGAAGATTCCTTTACGGATGGTTTGCTGGATTGCCCGCACTACACCCGGCCGGAGGTGTATGCGGATCAGCGTGTTCCCGACGTGTTGCTAAGTGGCAACCACGCGCATATCCGGCGTTGGCGTTTACAGCAGTCCCTTGGTCGGACCTATGAACGACGCGCCGATCTTCTGGAAAGCCGCTCGCTTTCTGGAGAAGAGAAGAAGCTGCTCGAGGAATACATCCGCGAGCGGGACGATAGTTAACAACGTATCGATGGTAGATCCGACGATTTACCTTAGGAGCACAGCATGACTAACAAAATCATCCTTGCACTCGAAGCAGAGCAGATGACCAAAGAAATCCCTACCTTTGCCCCGGGCGACACCATTGTCGTTCAGGTTAAAGTGAAGGAAGGTGACCGTTCCCGTCTGCAAGCGTTCGAAGGCGTTGTCATCGCCAAGCGTAACCGCGGCGTGAACAGTGCATTCACCGTTCGTAAAATCTCCAACGGTGTTGGCGTAGAGCGTACTTTCCAGACCTACTCCCCGCAGATCGACAGCATGGCTGTTAAACGTCGCGGTGACGTACGCAAAGCCAAGCTGTACTACCTGCGCGACCTGTCGGGTAAAGCAGCACGCATCAAGGAAAAACTGGCTTAAGTCCAGCTTCCGATGCAGAAAAAAGCAGCCTACGGGCTGCTTTTTTGTTGCCCCCATTTTTTCGCCCCGCCCCTGTGGGAGCTGCCGCAGGCTGCGATCTTTTGATCTGGCTCGGAAAAACAAAAAGATCGCAGCCTTTGGCAGCGCCTACCTGAGGGTTGCTGTGTGCCGATTATCGTGACCGTTGACGCTGGGTTGCCTGCGAAGCGATCAATATTCAATGAAGCTTTTGTTCCTTGAAGCTACGGGCTATGAAAGACTAGCGGCGATTTTTCAACGTTCATGTTTATGCGCGCGCCGCCCTCAGGCTCGCGTGCTCCGAGTGCCCATGCCTGCCATCGACCACCCGCTGATTGACCAATTCCTCGACGCCCTGTGGCTGGAAAAGGGCCTCTCCGATAACACCCGTGGCGCCTATCGCAGCGATCTGGCGCTGTTCAACGGCTGGCTGCAGGAGAAAAATATCGAGCTGAGCAACGCCGGCCGCGAGTTGATCCTCGATCACCTGGCCTGGCGCCTGGAACAGAACTACAAGCCGCGCTCCACCGCGAGATTTCTCTCCGGCGTACGTAGCTTTTATCGCTATTTGCTGCGGGAAAAACTGATCACCGTGGATCCGACGCTGCGCGTCGATATGCCGCAACTCGGTAGGCCGTTGCCTAAATCCCTGTCGGAATCCGATGTCGAAGCGTTACTCGCCGCGCCGGATCTCAGCGAAGCCATCGGTCAACGTGATCGCGCCATGCTTGAAGTGCTGTACGCCTGCGGCTTGCGGGTAACCGAGCTGATCAGCCTCACGCTGGAACAGGTGAACTTGCGTCAGGGCGTATTACGCGTGATGGGCAAGGGCAGTAAGGAGCGGCTTGTGCCAATGGGCGAGGAGGCGATTGTCTGGGTCGAGCGCTACATGCGTGATGGCCGTGACGAGTTGCTCGGCGGGCGCCCCAGTGATGTGCTGTTCCCCAGCCTGCGCGGAGAGCAGATGACCCGCCAGACCTTCTGGCACCGCATCAAGCATCAGGCGCAGGTGGCCGGGATCAGCAAGTCGCTGTCGCCGCACACCTTGCGCCATGCCTTCGCCACGCATCTGCTCAACCACGGCGCCGACCTGCGCGTGGTGCAGATGCTGCTGGGCCACAGCGACTTATCCACCACCCAGATCTATACCCACGTCGCCCGGGCACGGTTGCAGGAATTGCACGCCAAACATCACCCCAGAGGCTGAACCCGGTTCGCCCCGTGTAGGAGTTGCCGCAGGCTGCGATCTGATCGTTCCCACGCTCCGCGTGGGAATGCAGCCCGCGACGCTCCGCGCTCCCTTGAGGTCAAAAGATCGTCCGATCGCGGCCCGAGCTTGCGCAGCGCCTACACACGGGAAAGTGTGGATCATCAGGTGCATTCGGTCGTGCGAGCCTTCTGTGGTAGGCTTTGCCGGTTTGCACGATGGGCGGTTATGACCCGGTGTTTCGGCACGGGCGTTCTGATCGTTCCGTTTGTCCGCCTTAGGAGTTCTCATGCGTCTGACCCAGATTTTCGCCGCCGCAGCCATTGCGTTGGTCAGCACCTTTGCCGTCGCCGATGACGCGGCCGACAAAGCGATTCGTAAAAGCCTGGAAAACCTCCAGCTCGAAGTGCCAGTAGACAGCATCTCCGCCAGCCCGCTGGCCGGTCTGTACGAAGTCAAACTCAAGGGCAGCCGCGTGCTCTACGCCAGTGCCGATGGCCAGTACATCGTTCAGGGCTACATGTTTGAGCTCAAGGACGGCAAACCGGTCAACCTGACCGAAAAAACCGAACGCCTGGGCGTGTCCAAGCTGATCAATGCCATTCCCGTCGCCGAAACCGTGGTCTACCCCGCCGTGGGCGAGACCAAATCGCACATCACCGTCTTCACCGACACCACTTGCCCGTACTGCCACAAACTGCACGCCGAAGTGCCTGAGCTGAACAAGCGAGGCATCGAAGTGCGTTACGTGGCGTTCCCGCGTCAGGGCCTGGGTTCGCCGGGTGACGAGCAACTGCAAGCGGTGTGGTGCTCGAAAGACAAGAAAGCGGCCATGGACAAAATGGTCGACGGCAATGAAATCAAAGCCGCCAAATGCGAAAACCCGGTGTCGAAACAGTTCGCCCTCGGTCAGTCGATTGGCGTGAACGGTACGCCGGCCATCGTTTTGGCTGACGGACAGGTGATTCCGGGCTACCAGCCTGCGCCACAAGTCGCCAAACTGGCGCTGGGCGCGAAGTAAATTCGCCTCGTTACGGTGAGCCTGTGACGAGCGTGGTCCGGCGGCAACATCGCCGGGCCATCAATAGAGAGCCGCGATTCTGCGGTTGTTTTCACGGCCGGCCTTGCGTCGGCCGTTTTATGGGGAGTTCACAGTGAAACCGGTCAAAGTAGGCATCTGTGGGTTAGGGACCGTCGGTGGCGGAACCTTCAACGTACTTCAGCGCAACGCCGAGGAAATTGCTCGTCGTGCCGGGCGTGGGATCGAAGTGGCACAAATTGCCATGCGCACGCCAAAGCCTCAGTTCCAGACGACCGGTATTGCGATTACCAACGATGTCTTCGAAGTGGCCACGAACCCTGAGATCGACATCGTCATAGAGCTGATGGGCGGCTACACCGTTGCCCGCGAGCTGGTACTCAAAGCCATCGAGAATGGCAAGCATGTGGTCACCGCGAACAAGGCACTGATTGCCGTTCACGGTAATGAAATTTTCGCCAAGGCACGCGAGAAAGGCGTGATCGTGGCATTCGAAGCGGCGGTCGCCGGTGGCATTCCGGTGATCAAGGCAATCCGTGAAGGCCTGTCGGCCAACCGGATCAACTGGGTCGCCGGCATCATCAACGGCACCGGCAACTTCATCCTCACGGAAATGCGCGAGAAAGGTCGCACCTTCGAAGACGTGTTGGCCGAAGCTCAAGCATTGGGTTACGCCGAAGCCGATCCGACCTTCGACGTTGAGGGTATCGACGCCGCCCACAAGCTGACGATCCTGGCGTCCATCGCGTTCGGCATTCCGCTGCAATTCGATAAGGCTTACACCGAAGGCATCACCAAACTGACCACTGCCGACGTCAACTACGCCGAAGCGCTGGGCTATCGCATCAAGCACCTTGGCGTGGCCCGCAGCACAGCGGCCGGCATCGAGTTGCGCGTACACCCGACGCTGATTCCGGCCGATCGCCTGATCGCCAACGTCAACGGCGTGATGAACGCCGTGATGGTCAACGGTGACGCTGCGGGTTCTACGTTGTTCTACGGCGCCGGCGCCGGCATGGAGCCGACCGCATCGTCGGTGATCGCCGACCTGGTGGACGTGGTTCGCGCCATGACCTCGGATCCGGAAAACCGTGTGCCGCACCTGGCCTTCCAGCCGGATTCGCTGTCGGCTCATCCGATCCTGCCGATCGAAGCCTGCGAAAGCGCCTACTACCTGCGCATTCAGGCCAAGGATCATCCGGGCGTTTTGGCCCAGGTTGCGAGCATCCTGTCGGAACGCGGTATCAACATCGAATCGATCATGCAGAAAGAAGTCGAAGAGCATGACGGTCTGGTGCCGATGATCCTGCTGACCCATCGCGTGCTGGAGCAGCACATCAATGATGCCATCGCTGCCCTCGAAGCGTTGGCCGGCGTGGTCGGGCCGGTTGTACGGATCCGTGTCGAGCATCTGAATTAACAGCAGCTGCCAGCTTCAGGCTGCAGGCCGCAAGTGAAAGCAGAACCGCTTTTCACTTTCTGCTTGCAGCTCGACGCTTCAAGCTCAAACCAAAGGTTTGCCCCCTATGCGCTATATCAGTACTCGCGGCCAGGCACCGGCCTTGAATTTCGAAGACGTCCTGCTGACCGGTCTTGCCACCGACGGCGGTCTGTACGTTCCGGAATGCCTGCCACGTTTCACTCAGGAAGAAATCGCTTCCTGGGCCGGCCTGCCGTATCACGAGCTGGCGTTCCGCGTGATGCGTCCGTTCGTGACCGGCAGCATCCCCGATGCCGATTTCAAAAAGATCCTTGAACAAACCTACGCCGTGTTTTCCCACAGCGCCGTGGCCCCGCTGCGTCAGCTGAACGGCAATGAATGGGTGATGGAGCTGTTCCACGGCCCGACCCTGGCGTTCAAGGACTTCGCCCTGCAACTGCTCGGTCGTTTGCTCGACTACGTGCTGGAAAAACGCGGCGAGCGTGTGGTCATCGTTGGCGCCACTTCCGGTGACACCGGTTCGGCGGCCATTGAAGGCTGCAAGCACTGCGAAAACGTCGACATCTTCATCCTGCACCCGCATAACCGGGTGTCTGAAGTGCAGCGTCGGCAGATGACCGCCATTTACGGCGAGAACATCCACAACATCGCCATTGAAGGCAACTTCGATGACTGCCAGGAAATGGTCAAGAACAGCTTCGCCGACCAGAGCTTCCTCAAAGGCACGCGTCTGGTGGCAGTGAATTCGATCAACTGGGCGCGGATCATGGCTCAGATCGTTTACTACTTCCACGCATCGCTGCAATTGGGCGGGCCGGCGCGTTCGGTGTCGTTCTCGGTGCCGACCGGCAACTTCGGCGACATTTTTGCCGGTTACCTGGCGCGCAACATGGGCCTGCCGATCAACCAGTTGATCGTCGCCACCAACCGCAACGACATCCTGCACCGCTTCATGAGCGGCAATCAGTACGTCAAGGAAACCTTGCACGCTACGCTGTCGCCGTCGATGGACATCATGGTTTCGTCGAACTTCGAACGTCTGTTGTTCGACCTGCACGGTCGCAACGGCGCGGCGATTGCCGGCCTGATGGATTCGTTCAGGCAGGGTGGCGGTTTCAGCGTTGAACAGGAACGCTGGACCGAAGCGCGCAAGCTGTTCGACTCGCTGGCGGTGGACGACGCGCAAACCTGCGAAACCATTGCCGAAGTCTACGAGCAATGCGGCGAAGTGCTTGATCCGCACACGGCCATCGGCGTCAGGGCTGCGCGTGAATGCCGTCGCAGTCTGGACATCCCGATGGTGATCCTCGGCACGGCGCATCCGGTCAAATTCCCTGACGCAGTGGAAAAAGCCGGTGTAGGAAAAGCTCTCGAACTACCTGCACATCTTTCTGATTTGTTTGAGCGAGAAGAACGTTGCACCGTTTTGCCAAACGACCTGAAAGCCGTGCAGGCCTTTGTCAGCCAGCATGGCAACCGCGGCAAGCCACTTTAACGCCGTAACGCTGTCACATTTTGAAGCCCGTCTCCTGACGGGCTTTCTTGTTTTTGCGTGCCACACTGCCCGGGTTTTCACCCCTTGAAGGATGGGTGAGTCGATTACGAAGGAAGTGGCAATGCTGTTTGAAAGAGGACTGAAGCCAGCCCTGCGCTGGATTTTATTGTTATGCCTGTTGGGAGGCTTGCGCTGGAGCATGGCCGCGCAACTTGTGCTGCATGAACAGGAAACCGGGCTGCGGATCGCGCCTGTCGCGCTGAACGACAGGGAGCGGCAATGGATACGCGATAACCCGCAAGTCATTGTCGCGTCGGTGCAATATCCGCTGTATCTGTTCCAGGATGAGCATGGTCACTGGAACGGTTTGAACAATGATGTGCTCAAGCGCATCAGCGCTATGACCGGATTGCAGTTTGTACATCGCGAGTCGTTCTCCACGGATCAGATGCTGGAACGCCTGGAAAACGGTGAGGCGGACATCAGCACGACACTGGCGATGAACGATGAGCGCAAGGCGTTTCTGGATTTCAGCCATGCCTTTGGCGGGGCCGGTTGGGTATTTGTCGGTCGGGCAGGAGAGCCTGCGGTGCAATCGCTGGATCAACTGGCCAAACGGGTGCTCGTCTTGCCGGCCCGACACGCGCTGGAGGACATCATCAGGCGCGAATACCCGTCCATCGCAGTGCGTTCGGTCAAGACATACGCCGAAGCCCGTGCGCTGGTGGAAAGTGGTGAAGCCTACGCCACCATCGAAAATGAAATCGGTGCGCAGTTATACCCGTCGGGCCTGCTCAGGGTCGGAGCACTGCTGGAAGGCAAGTGGGAAGCGGATCACTTGGCGATGCGCAAGGGCATGCCGGAACTATTAAGTATTCTCAACAAGGCGCTGGAAGTGTTCCCCGCTGCCGAGTTGCGCGCGCTTCGCCATAAATGGCTGGGCGGTATCGCGCCGCCCGTGGCGCCGACGATCTGGCAACGTTTGGGCGAATGGGGTTGCTGGGGAATGTTGGTGGTCGGGATCTTCGGTGGGCTGTCGTTGATCTGGAACCGCCGATTGTCCTCGGTGATCAAGCAGCGCGGCGAGGCCGAGAAAGACTTGGGCGATCAATTGGCATTTCAGCATGCGCTGATCAATGCCATGCCCGATCCGATGTTTGTCCGGGATCTGGAAGGGCGCCTGGTGACCTGCAACCGCAGCTATGAAGAGGCGCTGTCGGTACGTTTCGATCAGATTCAGGGGCGGCGGCTGACCGACGTCGATATCCTTCCCCAAGCCACCGCCGTGATGCTGCACGACGAGTTCATGGTGCAACTGAACACGCGCAAGACCCGGTTCAGTAAACGGCAGTTGTTGTTCAAGTGCGGCCCCAAGGATATCTACCAATGGACGGTGCCTTTTTACGGCACCGACGGCAAGATGCGCGGGTTGCTCGGTGGCTGGACGGACATTGGTCAGCGCAGGATGGAGGGACGGTGCCGATGTCTGCCCTAAAGTTCGGAAATGTCCTATGCGAAACGTGTCCTTTTCCGATGGGAGCCTAAGGAAGCCTGCCCTAGAGTGAACGGCAACTGCGGTGAGAGTCCGCGATTTCCGTGCCAGAGGTCGCTCATGCGCTCACTTAAAGTCCTGATCCTAGAACACAACCCGTTCCAGTTGATGGCGTTGCACCAGATGCTCAATGCCATCGGCATCTACGACGTACTGACCGCACCGTCCCTTCCATCGGCACTGACATCGCTGGGGCGGCGGGGCACGGTCGATATAGCGATCTGTGATCCGCAACTCAAGGGTGGCGAGGGAATGGCGTTGATCCGTCATCTGACGGCGCATCAGGACGCTCGGGCGCTGATTTTGCTCGGCACTGTGGCGCCGAGCCTGCTCCGCGACCTGAACGGCTTGCTGGAGGACAGCGAGCTGGAACTGCTGGGCAAGCTGCATACACCCGTTTCGGCGGTGTTGATGAGGGACTTGCTGGATCGTTTTCTGCAAACGACGAGGCAAGCGACCGGCGTGTAGGCAGCGGTTATTTTTCTGTCATCTTCTTCGTCCATGCTCTGAAAGACCGGTAACACCTTGCGTAAAGCGTCAGGGTTTGCAGAACTTTCTTCTCGGGCCGGTGGTCATTTACTGTGAACACGCCCCAGGCACTATGTTTTCGGACTAATGAGTGGAGATCGAGATGGAAAGTATCAGTCTATTGCTCGGTGAGGCTCTAAGCCCGTATCAGGTGACGTTGACCCCTTGCGGTGCCCATGGCGAATGCCTGGTGACCTTGAAGAACGGTAGCGGCGCCATTGTTGTGGAACGCGAATTCAATCAGACGCAGTTGAGCGACAAGCGCTTGCTGACCGATGTCGTCGATGGCTTGCATCGCGACGTGCTGATTGCTGAAGGACGGCTGGAACCCTGCGTGATCGCGGCATTGCGCAATGCGGCCCAGGACAAGCGCCCGGCGCTGTGAATTTGAAACGTTTTCTGTGGGAACCTTCCTGCAGCCGTGTCGGTCAGACCACGTAACAGCAGGATCAAGCATTGTGCTCCGGTGCTTGTCGCTTGCTGCTACGGGCCTCTAATTACAGGCCACGTTTAACCCCGAGTCGTCTCCCCACTTCTCGGGGTTTCTTTTTGTCCGCAATGTGTCAATGAGCGGCCTGTTGCTCGAAGAAAATTCGCGCCTGTTGCAGATAGTCCTCGCGGCGCCCGGGCTCAAGCCAATCGGCGTAGCGCTGGTTCAGAGAGTCATGTGGCAGGGTGCGCAGCAACTGGTTGATCTCCTTGATCGCCTGACGGCCCAAGGCCGTGCCGGAACAACCGATGTGGCCTGAAAGGTATTTGCCGGTGCCTTTTACCTGCAACAACACCAGTTCGTCCTCGGCAATCTGCGCTTGCCGTGCCTGATAATCGATTTCCGGCCAATAACCCAACACCACCTGCAATCGCCCGAGCCGCTGCATCGACAGCAAACTGCTCAAGGCATCGTTGCCGTAATGCGGCAGCAAGGAGCCTGTCGGGGCTTCACGCAACAAAGTGTCGAGAAATTCCCCATAGCTGCGCTCGGCGACCACGCCGACCTTGCTTTTGCCGTCCGCCAGAAATGCCGTGAGGTCGACTTCGCCGTTGACCATGAACGGCTCAAGCACCTGACGATCCTGCTGACGCACGACCAGGCCGTTGCTGACCGCACGGAACGCTGGAATGGAAAACGACAGCCACTGCGCCCGCTCCTTGTTCCAGATCAGCGAAGGGTCGCAGGCAAACGGCTGCTCACGCAGCATTTGAGTGCCGCGGGCACGGTTGACCCGCATCAGTATGTGTTCGTACTGGGGCATGCCGGCGATCAGTTGCGGCAGCAGTTGGTCGATCACGCCCTGGCCCTTTTTCGGCCCTTCGAAGATCGTCAGCGGTGGCAGGTCGCGCAACAGCCATATGAGCGTCGGCTTCGCCTGCGCCCAAGTGGGCAGCGCCAGCAGGAAAAGCACACTGAACACTCGCCATACGTGGCTGGCGACGCTGATTTGCCGGCGCCTCAGCTTAAATGGCTCCGTCTTCACGCAGCCGTGCGATCTGTCTCTTGTCGTAGCCAAGATCGTGAAGTACCTGCGCATTATGTTCACCGAGCGTCGGCCCGACCCATTCGGAAGTGCCCGGTGTCTCTGAGAGTTTCGGCACGATCCCCGGCATCTTGAATGGCTTGCCGTCGGGCAGCCTGGCATGGAGGAACATCTCCCGTGCCAGATATTGTGGATCGCTGAACATGTCCTCGGCGCTGAAGATGCGGCTGACCGGTACGTCGGCCTGATTCAGCAGGTCGAGCACCGTTTGCAGCGGCTGCGAATTCACCCAGCGATCAATCACGCCATATAACTCGTCGCGGCGGTTGTCGCGGCCGTCATTGCTGGCCAGGGCCGGATCATGCGCCAGGTCTTCGCGGCCGATGATCAACATGAAGCGCTTGAAGATCGCATCACCGTTGGCGCCGATCTGCACATGTTTGCCGTCGGCACTGGTGTGGATCGACGACGGCGTAATGCCGGGCATGATGTTGCCGGTACGTTCGCGGATGAAACCGAACACGTCGAATTCCGGCACCATGCTTTCCATCATCGCGAAAATGGCCTCGTACAACGCCACGTCGACCACTTGGCCGAGGCCGCCGTTGACTTCACGGTGACGCAACGCCATCAGCGCACCGATCACGCCCCACAGAGCGGCAATCGAGTCGCCGATGGAAATCCCGGTGCGAACCGGCGGCCGATCCTCGAAACCGGTGATGTAACGCAGACCGCCCATGGACTCGCCGACAGCACCGAACCCCGGTTGATCCTTCATCGGCCCGGTCTGGCCGAAACCGGACAGGCGCACCATGACCAGTTTCGGATTCAGTGCATGCAGGGTTTCCCAGCTCAGGCCGAGCTTTTCAAGCACCCCGGGGCGGAAGTTTTCAATGAGGATGTCGGCTTCACTGAGGAGTTTCTTCAGGATCGCCAGGCCATCGGGGTGCTTCAGGTTCAGGGTCAGCGACTTTTTATTGCGCGCCTGAACAAACCACCACAGCGAAGTACCTTCGTATAACTTGCGCCACTTGCGCAGTGGATCGCCGCCGTCCGGGGATTCGATCTTGATCACCTCGGCGCCAAACTCGCCGCAAATGCGCGAGGCGAACGGGCCGGCAATCAGCGTGCCCAATTCAATGACTTTCAGACCTGAGAGCGGTTTGTTGGCGAACGGCATGCAGAATCCTGTAGGACATGGTTGAACGGATACAGGGTTTTAACATAGCCGACTGTCAGACGCTCAAGCTTGATCGCCATCAATTCGTGGATTGCCTACCGCATCGGTTAGACTTGCCGACTTTCTCCGTATCAAGAAGCCCGTTCATGGCCCAGCCGTCCACCACGTACAAGTTTGAACTGAACCTCACCGACCTCGACCGCAGCGTCTATGAGAGCGTGAAGCAGACCATCGCCCGTCACCCTTCGGAAACCGAAGAGCGCATGACCGTGCGACTGTTGGCCTACGCGCTCTGGTACAACGAGCAGCTGTCGTTTGGCCGTGGTCTGTCGGACGTGGATGAACCTGCGCTGTGGGAAAAAAGCCTGGATGATCGCGTTTTGCACTGGATTGAAGTCGGACAGCCCGACGCCGACCGTCTGACCTGGTGCTCGCGTCGCACCGAGCGCACCAGTCTGCTGGCGTACGGCAGCCTGCGTGTCTGGGAAACCAAGGTGATCCCGGCGATCAAGAACCTGAAAAACGTCAATATCGCTGCCGTGCCTCAGGAAGTGCTGGAAACCCTGGCCAAAGACATGCCCCGCGTTATCAAGTGGGACGTGATGATCAGCGAAGGCACGGTTTTCGTCACCGACGACCGTGGCCAGCACGAAGTCCAGTTGCAATGGTTGCAGGGCGAGCGCGGCTAATCAGCGCCTCCCCGGAAAAGTCCCACATATCCAAGAGAATTAGCTGTCAGCCCATGCGTATTGAACCTCGTCAGTTGCCCGCCACCCTGCCATTTCTCGGTGACCTGCCACCGCTGTTGACCCGCTTGTATGCGGCGCGGGGTGTGAAGTCCGAGGCAGAGCTGGACAAGAGTCTGGCGCGGCTGATTCCGTTCCAGCAGCTCAAGGGCATCGACGCGGCGGTGGATCTGCTGGTGACTGCACTGGAGCAGCGTCAGCGCATCTTGATCGTCGGCGATTTCGATGCGGACGGCGCGACCGCCAGCACGGTCGGCATGCTCGGTTTGCGCCTGCTGGGCGCCGCACACGTCGACTATCTGGTGCCGAACCGCTTCGAATACGGCTACGGCCTGACCCCGGAAATCGTCGAAGTCGCGCTGACCCGCGAACCGCATCTGCTGGTCACCGTCGACAACGGCATTTCCAGCGTTGACGGTGTAGCGGCGGCGAAACGCGCCGGGCTTAAGGTGCTGATCACCGACCACCACTTGCCCGGCGAAGAACTGCCGCAAGCCGATGCGCTGGTCAATCCGAACCAGCCTGGCTGCGAATTTCCGAGCAAGGCATTGGCCGGGGTCGGGGTGATTTTTTATGTGCTGATGGCGTTGCGCGCGCGTTTGCGCAGCCTCGGCTGGTACGAAAACAAGCCGCAACCGAACATCGGTGAATTGCTCGATTTGGTGGCGCTGGGCAGTGTTGCCGACGTGGTGCCGCTGGATGCCAACAACCGGATTCTAGTGCACCAAGGCCTGGAGCGTATCCGCGCCGGTCGGGCACGGCCGGGGATCAAGGCGATTCTCGAAGTCGCCAAACGTGATGCTTCGCGCATCACCTCCACCGACCTCGGCTTCATCGTCGGCCCGCGCCTCAACGCGGCGGGGCGTCTGGACGACATGAGTCTGGGTATCGAATGCCTGCTGACCGGCGACGCAGCGTTGGCCCGGGAAATGGCCGCGCAACTGGACGGCATGAACCAGGATCGCAAATCCATCGAACAGGGCATGCAGCGCGAGGCGCTGGCCCAGCTCAAGGATTTGCCGGTGGAATCGATGCCGTTCGGCCTGTGCCTGTTTGATCCGGAATGGCACCAGGGCGTCATCGGCATCCTCGCGTCGCGTATGAAAGAACGCTATTTCCGCCCGACCATTGCGTTCGCCGATGCTGGTGATGGTTTGCTCAAGGGCTCGGGGCGTTCGGTACAGGGTTTCCATATTCGTGACGCCTTGAGTGTCGTGGCGGCGCAGCATCCGGAGCTGATCGCCAAGTACGGTGGTCACGCGATGGCGGCGGGCCTGACGTTGCGTCAGGAGCATTTTCCGTTGTTCGCCGAGGCTTTTGACGCTGAAGTGCGTAGGCAACTTCGCGAAGACGACCTGACTGGCCGATTGCTGTCGGACGGTACATTGGCCGTCGAGGAGTTCCACCTCGAACTCGCCCGCGCCTTGCGCCATGCCGGTCCCTGGGGCCAGCACTTTCCTGAACCGTTGTTTCATGGCGTGTTTCAGTTGGTCGAGCAGCGGGTCGTGGGCGAGCGGCACCTGAAAGTGGTGCTGAAAAGCGAGTGTGGTTCAGTGAAGCTCGATGGCATTGCTTTTGGTATTGATCGTGATATCTGGCCGAACCCGACGATCAAATGGGTCGAACTGGCCTACAAACTTGATTTGAACGAGTTTCGTGGCAATGAAACCGTGCAATTGATGATTGCCCACATCGAACCGCGTTGAAGATCAAAAAATCGCAGCCTGCGGCAGCTCCTTCAGGAAATCGCATTCCAGTGCAGGAGCTGCCGCAGGCTGCGATCTTTTCAGGAACCCCCCGTGATCCCCGGTTGTCGACTAGGCTCTAAGCACTGCTTGATTGGCCTTGTGACGTCTTGTCGAATTTTTTGCCCGCGGGGGCGGGTGTTGCACCTTTTTCCTGTCACTCGTCGACTTTTCAAACAGAACCCTGGAGCCTGACCACTGATTGAGAGGTGCCCCATGAGTCTGCTGCTTGAACCCTTTTCCCTTCGCCAATTGATTTTGCCCAACCGCATCGCCGTATCGCCGATGTGCCAGTACTCCAGCGTCGATGGCCTGGCCAATGACTGGCACCTGGTGCACCTCGGCAGCCGCGCAATTGGCGGTGCCGGCCTGATATTCACCGAAGCCACGGCGGTCACGGCCGACGGGCGCATTACCGCCGAAGACCTCGGCTTGTGGAACGACGAGCAGATCGAGCCGTTGCAGCGCATCACCCGGTTCATCGCGGCTCAAGGCGCGGTGGCCGGCATTCAACTGGCTCACGCAGGGCGCAAGGCCAGCACCTATCGTCCGTGGCTGGGCAAGCATGGCAGCGTCAAACCGGAGGAGGGCGGCTGGGTGCCGGTCGGGCCGTCACCGATTGCCTTTGATCCGCAGCACACCCGACCCGAGCAGCTCGATGAAGGGCAAATAAGCGACGTCATCCAGGCCTTCGTCGCCTCTGCCAAGCGTGCGTTGACCGCCGGATTCAAAGTTGTCGAAGTGCATGCGGCGCACGGTTATCTGTTGCATCAGTTTCTGTCTCCACTGAGCAACCAGCGCCGCGATCAGTACGGTGGTTCGTTCGAAAACCGTATTCGGCTGGTGCTGCAAGTGACCGAAGCGATTCGTGCCACATGGCCGGAGGAATTGCCGGTGTTTGTGCGAGTCTCGGCTACGGATTGGGTCGAGGACGGCTGGAACCCTGATGAAACCGTGGAACTGGCGCGACGCTTGAAAAACCTCGGTGTCGATCTGATCGACGTGTCGTCGGGCGGCACGGCGGCAAATGCCGAAATTCCGGTTGGCCCCGGCTACCAGACGCGATTTGCCGAACGTGTTCGCAAAGAGTCAGGCATTGCCACCGGCACTGTGGGAATGATTACCGAACCGGCGCAGGCCGAGCACATTTTACGAACCTGTCAGGCCGACATCATCTTCCTCGCCCGCGAACTGCTGCGCGATCCGTACTGGCCGCTGCATGCCGACGATGACCTGGGCGGGCGCAAAGCGGTGTGGCCGGCGCAATATCAGCGTGCAACGCACCGGGATCAGCCGATTCATGAGTCTGATTTGCGCGATTGAGTGAACTGTTGAAAAAAAAAGCCCCGGCCAGTGATGGTCGGGGTTTTTTGTTTTGCCTGGGGATTGTTTGTCGGTTGTGCTGCCCGCGAAGAGGCCCGCCCAAACAACAACCTCGATCAGGTGTACTTGCGCTTTTCCGGCGCTGGCGGGAAATACTGGTACAACCAGGTTTCACTCAACGTGCGCTCATTGGTACGGATGAATAGCCGCAGCTCGACAGGCTCTACGCTGTCACTGGTCGGATACCAGTCGAACAGGATCCGATAACCCTTGATGTCGTCCAGCACCAGAACGCTGAAATCCTTGACCTCGCCATTCGAGCACGTCACTACCGGCTCAATGCCGGTACCTTGCGGCAAGCGATCCAGACCGCCGCCGGTGAAGTCCACGGCAAAACGCCGTGCCCAGACTTCAGGATAATGTTCACCCGGCGCCCAGCCTTCGGTGAAACCGCCCATGCCCGAACGCGTGGCCTGCACCCGTGCCAGTGGCGTACTCACCGGCGGCAGCGCGCTCCAGTAAAGTTTGTAACCGAAGTTCAGCGAGTCCCCGGCAGCCACCGGTTTTTTCGGCGTCCAGAACGCCACGATGTTGTCGAGGGTTTCGCCGGTTGTAGGAATTTCCAGCAGGTCGATAGAGCCTTCGCCCCACGCAGTTGTAGGTTCCACCCACAGGCTCGGGCGCTTGCTGTACCAGTCGACCGTGTCCTGGTAGTTGGCAAACTCATGATCGGTCTGCACCAGGCCAAACCCTTTCGGATCCTTGTCGGTGAACGCGTTGAATTGCAGCGTGGCCGGGTTGTTCAGCGGGCGGCAGATCCACTCGCCGTTGCCGCGCCACATCGCCAGACGATCAGAGTCGTGGATCTGTGGATGGATGGTGTCGCACATGCGCCGTTCGTGGGTGCCGCAACTGAACATGCTGGTCATCGGCGCGACGCCCAGTTGTTCAATGGCAGTGCGCGCGTTGATGTGGGCGTCGATGTCCATCACCACACGCTCGGCCTGGCAATCGATGTCAAAACGATACGCGCCCGTCGCGCTCGGCGAATCGAGCAGGGCATAGACCACGAAGCGCGTGGCGTTCTGATTCGGCGTCTCGAACCAGAACTTGGTGAAATCAGGAAATTCTTCGCGCTTCTTGGCGTAGGTGTCGATGGCCAGGCCGCGCGCCGACAAGCCATATTGGCCAGACGCATCCACCGCGCGGAAGTAGCTCGCGCCAAGGAACGACACCACGTCATGGCGATCGAGTTCCGGCGCCTTGAACAGCTTGAAGCCGGCGAAGCCCAAGTCACCCTTTAGCTGTTGAGTGTCGACCGACGTGTTCTCGTAATTGAACAGCGGCGGACGGAAATGCACCTCGCGGGCCATGCGCGTCTTGGCGTCGACGCTGTACATACGCACCGGTTGGCGGAAACCCATGCCGACGTGGAAAAACTGCACGTCCAATTGGCCCTTGAGTTCCTTCCACAGCGAATGATTGGCGTCGTAGCGGATCGCGTTGAAATTTTGCGGCGTCATGGTCGCGAGCGTCGGTGGCAGCACCTGTTTGGTGTCCTGGTACGCCGTGCCGGCCAATTGCTTGGCCTGACGCTTGAGCGCATCGAAATCGAAGGGCTCGGCTTCGCCATCAGCCGCGCCACCTTTGGCGGCCCAGGCCTGGGCCGTGAGCAGACCGGTGGCTGAGAGACCGGTGTAAGCCGCAATGGCCATGGACGCTTTGAGCAGATTCCTGCGGTGCATAAATACAACCTGTCGTGAGCAATCCCGCGCCGTTCCTGGCACGTGCTGGATCAGAATTTACGGTTCGGACGTGCCTTCGGCCAAACACAACGGACTATAAACAGATGCCGGCAAGCTTAAACCGTTCGGTCGTCATGCAAAAATCCTTGATTCAAAGTCGCAGAGTCTCAATGAAACAAGACGTTTCGGTTAACTTTCTGACAGGCTCTTCTGATTTGAAGGGCATAACTGCTTTTCTTGACTAATTACTCTAAAAAAGACTTTCCAGCGCCGATTAAATTTCTATTCTATAGCTCATGACCGGTGCCGAACCTTCGGCCCGGCACAGCTCACGGCGCTGCTGTAAGGAGCAGGGCGATGCGGCTTTCAAGGCAGATTTGAAGTATTGGAGAGGGACATCGTCCATGGCAAAAGTACAAGGCATCACCGAAATACTGGGCATCTTCCCTTGCCTCAACGGCGGCTGGCGCAAACGCAAACTCAGCTCCGACGAACTGAAACTGGTGGAGCGTTATCGGGAGTTGTCGGAGAGCGACCGCATTGCGATGCGGTATCTGGTGGATGCGATGAGGAGTGTTTCGCGGTTTTGATCGAGTGAATGAAAGGGACAGGCTGTGAAGCCTGTCCCTTTTTTATTTTCGCTGGTTCAGCCTCAGCGACAAGTTGCTGTCACCGGATAAGCCCGCTGCCCTTGCATGACTTCAGGAATATCACGCCATTTGACCCACGCCTGTTGCTGCCAGTGCAGTAGTGAAACCGTAACGCCGGACCAGCGCACCAAACTCAGGCTCGGTCGGTTATCCACAGGCATCGTGCTGTTTTCGCGCAGCATCGGGATGACTTCATCGCTCAGCCATCGACGCAGGTTGCGGTTTTCCGGGACGAAGTGGTGGACGAGCAGCGCGAACATGCCGGACTCGCTGACCATTGGCGATTCGATGATTTTGCCGTCCTTGCGCAACAAGACATTACGGCGCTGATCGGGATCGAGTTTCAGGGTGAGGCGTTCATTCAGTGGCTGGCCCATCAAGCGACCGAGATCCTGGACGCAGAACCATGCCTGGTGGTCTTGGAAGAAGGCGTGGAGGAAGCGGTTGTGGCGGGTGAAGACGGTGGGGTTGAGGTGGGCGTTCGGTGGATTCTGGACGTTAACTGGCATTGACTGACTTCCGTTTTGAGTATGAAAGTCGCCACCAACTCTTCGACAAGTTGGGTGGCGAACCGAGTGGCGTTCGAAGTCGGAATTCTTCCGTCAAAACGGTAAAGCAGGAAGGCCCGCGCCACACGGCCCGCCATAAAGCAGAACTGAGCTGTGAAACCGCCGCAGTTCTATGGGGGCACGCTAGCACCGTTTTGAAATTTCCCGGCTTCGACCCCGGGCCGCTGATTTTGCAGCGACGGGACAAAGCCTATCGGTCAGGCGCTAGCGGCGCCAAGTCTACTCTGCCGACGCGCCTCGTAGGAAACGAGGCTTTCTGCAGAAGGCTGCGTCTGTAGGAATTTCCTGATTTTGCACTGAGCGCAGAAGCAGCCTCCCCGAGGTGTTGTTTTTGCTTTATCTATTGCAGATTCAGGAATGAACCGCAGGTGTTTCACATGCTGATCGAATTCTCGGTTTCCAACTATCGCTCGTTCCGTGGCAAACAAACGCTGTCGATGGCGGCAGCTCCTTTGCTGGGCAAAACGCACAATCTTCTCCGGCCTTCGGTAGGTGGAGAGGAGCTGCCCGACTTGTTGAAAGTGGCAGCGATCTATGGGGCTAATGCTTCCGGTAAGTCTTCCCTGATTCAAGCAATGGCAATTGCCGGACGTCTGCTCGCGCCGTCAGCCGGCTCAAGCGACGAGCCATTACCGGTTTCACCTTTTCGTTTTGATCCTGCGTTGGAGGTGTTGCCGAGCGTCTTTGAATACAACTTCGTTCAGGCGGGATTGCGCTATCGGTTCCTGCTCGAAATGACGGTGCAACGAATAGTTCGGGAACAGTTGCTTTCCTATCCGCAAGGCCAGGAAACGCTGCTCTATGACCGTCAATTCGGTACTGAGGGAGAGCACTATGTCTTCGGTCAGACGCTTGAAGGTGGCAAGGAAGTTCATTGCGCATGGCGGCGTCTGACGAGCCCGCGAATGCTGTTTCTTGCGCAAGCAGTGACCAACAGCAGCGAAGAGCTGAGCCAGTTACGAGCGCCGTTCAGTTGGTTTCAGACCGGGTTGCTTGTGGTTGAACAGAACAACATGACCGGTTTGTCTGCAGCTTCGATTCGCTTTCTTAAAACAGTCTCGAATCACACGGATGATCTGCGGGAATTTCTCAGTGCGCTGGATGTGCCTGTGTCGGCGATTGCGCTCAATGTTGATGATTCGGAGCGTGCCGAAGGCAACAGGAAACTCACATTGAAAGAGTTCTTCGCAGCTGCACAAAAGGACAAAGCGACGCTGACGCATTCCAGTTTTTTAGGTGATGCGGAGTTTGATTTTTCCGAGGAGTCAGGAGGCACCAAGAACCTGATCGGTTTCTGGCTACCGTGGTTCATGATGAATCAGGCCGCAGGCAGCGGCGTACTGTGTGTGGATGAGTTGAACAGCAGTCTTCACCCTACAATCGTCGCCAATCTTATCGGCCGGCATTTGGCGAACGGGTTAGACACACAACTGATTTTTACCACTCATGACACCCATTTAATGGACGAAAAAATCCTTCGCCGTGACCAGTTCTGGATCACTGAGCGCGATCGTAACGGCGCGACAAATCTGTTTTCCATTCACGACTTCGAGGGGGAGGAGAGCGAAGACGTCGAAGCGCGTTACTTCGACGGGCGTTATCGCGGACTGCCGTTGATAAGGCATGGGTGAAAAGAATGAATTCAACCAGACTCTTCGAACGGAAACCTTCACGTTTCAAGCCTCAACCCAAAGTACTGGTGCTTTGTGAGGACAGTAAGTCAGGGAAACAATATCTGGAGGAGGCTGCATCTTATTTTCGAGCGAGCGCTCATGTTGAGATAGTTCATTGTGGCGTTACGCACCCGAGTGGCATTGTCGAGCGTGCAGTCATACGGCAAAGGAGATTCGACAAGGTCTTTTGCGTATTGGATCGTGATACGCACCTCTGTTTCGAACGCGCCCTGGATCTCGCTAAATCCCATCCGAAAATTCAAGTCATCGCATCGTATCCCTGCTTCGAGTTCTGGCTGTTGCTGCATTTCGGTTTCAATCGAAAGCCCTTCAGAGCGGTGGGAAAGTATTCGCCTGCCGACCTGGTCATAAAGAGCCTTCGCACAAAGCACGGAATGGATCGGTACGAGAAAGGCAGGACGATAGGCTACTTTGCGCAATTGTCGGGAGAGCCGTTTACCACCGCGAGAATTTTGGCCCCAAAAATACTTGAGGATGTTGTCCTGAGTGGTGAGCCTAATCCCAGTACCGATATCCATTTGTTGATGGATGAGTTCGAAATTCTGGCCCAGCCGCAGATGATCTGATGACAAACAATGCCCGCATTTCTGCGGGCCGTGCATTCGAACCGTAGTTAAATTCTCAGCGCCCCACCTTCCAGGCATCCCCAGCCGGCGCCTTCCCATGGTCGTACGGCTTGCCCATCCACATGTACAACAACCCCAAACCAATCACGATGGCGGTGCTCAGCACCATTGCGTAGTTGATGTACCACGCCGCATCCGGGGTGCGCGGCCAGGCCATGTTGATGATGGCGCCGACCCCGTAGACGAGGGCGCCGATGTTGACCGGCCAGCCCCAGGCGCCGAGGGTGAATTTGCCGTTGGGTTTCCAGCCTTTGCTGCGAGCGTACAGCGCGGCGAGGACGATCATCTGGAACGCGAGGTAGATGCCGATGGCGGCGAAGCTGACGATGGTTGCGACGGCGTCTTGCAGGAAGAAGCCAAGGACGATGATCAGGCCGGGCAAAACGCCGGGCACAAACAGCGCGGCAACCGGAACCTGTGTTGCAGGAGAGATCTTTTTCAGCAGCCGGCTGCCGATGACCATTTCATCGCGAGCGTAGGAATACAGCAGACGACTCGCCGCCGCTTGCAGGCTGATGACGCAGGAGATGAAGGAAATCATCACCACGCCCATCACCACTTTCGAACCGACCGGGCCGAAGGCGTTGTTGAGGATGGTGGTGACAGGATCCTTGTCGGTGCCGTTGATCACGGCTTGCATGTCCGGCACCGCGAGGATCAGCGCCAGGCAGGCGAACATTGCCGCGATGCCGCCGATGTAGATGGTCATGCGCATGGCAATCGGGATTTGCTTGCTCGGGTTCGGGGTTTCTTCGGCGACGTCGCCGCAGGCCTCGAAGCCGTAGTAAAGAAACATCCCGGCGAGCGACGCGGTGAGGAACGCCGGCAGGTACGAACCGTCGACGCTGATGTCGAACGTGTTGAACAACACGCTGAGCGGCTGATGGCGTTCAAAGATCAGCAGGTATACGCCGACGATCACCGCGCCGACCAGTTCGCAGACAAAGCCGAACATGGCAATGCGCGCCAGCACTTTGGTGCCGCTGAGATTGACCAGCGTGGCGAACAGCGTCAGCACCAGAGCGATGACGATGTTGGTGTTGTTGCTCGGCTCGAACCCGAGCATTGCGGCAAGATACGGGCCGGCACCGACCGCGACGGCGGCAATAGTGACGCATAGGGCGATGGAGTAGATCCAGCCGACCATCCACGCCCATTTTTTACCCACCAAGCGGCGCGCCCATGGGTAGACGCCGCCGGAAATCGGAAACTGCGAAACCACTTCGCCGAAGATCAGGCAGACCAGCAACTGGCCGCAACCGACCAGCAAATACGCCCAGAACATCGGTGGCCCGCCAGCGGCGAGGCACAGGCCGAAGAGGGTATAAACCCCTACGACCGGTGACAGATAAGTGAAACCCAACGCGAAGTTTTCCCACAGGCTCATGCTGCGGTTGAAGTTTGAGGTGTAGCCGAGTTGACGCAGTTGTTCGGCATCGCTGTCGGCAACGGCGGCTGAGAGATCGGGTGATGCACTCATGGGTTTTACTCCGTGAAATCGGCAGATTTCGGATGGCCGACACCGTGGCGGGGCCATGCAGGCGCCGCCCGGATCGGTGGTTATTGTTTGGGTGCTGAAGCCTGCTCGCGAAGCTTTTAGTGCTTGAACATCACATGCCGAACGGTGGTGTAGTCCTCCAACCCATACATGGACATGTCTTTCCCATAACCGGACAGTTTCTGACCGCCATGGGGCATTTCGCTGACGAGCATGAAGTGCGTGTTTACCCAGGTGCAGCCGTACTGCAAACGTGCGGCCAAGCGATGGGCGCGTCCTACATCCGCTGTCCACACCGATGACGCGAGGCCGTAGTCCGAATCGTTGGCCCATTCCAGTGCCTGGGCTTCGTCGATGAATGGGGTCACCGACACCACCGGCCCGAACACTTCGCGACGAACAATTTCGTCGTCCTGCTGCGCATCGGCCAACACCGTCGGCTCGAAGAAGAAACCGTCGCCATCCACAGCCTTGCCGCCGGTGATCAGGCGAATGTGCGGCTGTGCCACGGCGCGCTCGACGAACGCTGCTACCCGGTCGCGATGTTGCGCCGTGATCAGCGGCCCCAATTCGGTGGACGGATCATTCTGCATGCCGTACTTGATCGTGCTGACCGCCGCGCCAAGCTTCTCGACGAATTTGTCGTAAATGCCTTGTTGCGCATAGATCCGGCACGCCGCCGTGCAGTCCTGCCCGGCGTTGTAGAAACCGAAGGTGCGAATGCCTTCCACGGCCGCATCGATGTCGGCGTCGTCGAAGATGATCACCGGCGCCTTGCCGCCCAGTTCCATGTGCATGCGTTTGACGCTGTCGGCGGTGCTGGAAATGATGTTCGAACCGGTGGCGATGGAGCCGGTCAGCGACACCATGCGCACTTTCGGGTGTGTCACCAGCGAACTGCCCACAGTCGGCCCACGGCCAAACACCAGATTGAGCACGCCGGCCGGAAAGATTTCCGACGCCAGTTCGGCCAGACGCAACGCGGTCAGCGGGGTTTGTTCCGACGGCTTGAGCACCACGGTATTACCGGCGGCCAGCGCGGGGGCGATTTTCCAGGCGACCATCATCAGCGGGTAGTTCCACGGCGCGATGGAGGCGACGACGCCGACCGGATCGCGGCGGATCATCGAGGTGTGGCCGGGCAGGTATTCGCCGCCCGCCGAGCCGCTCATACAACGGCTCGCGCCGGCGAAGAAGCGGAACACGTCGGCGATCGCCGGGATCTCGTCGTTGAGCGCGGCACTGTAGGGTTTGCCGCAGTTGTCGGATTCGAGTTTCGCCAGTTCTTCACCATGGGCTTCGATAGCGTCGGCAAGTTTGAGCAACAGCAACGAACGGTCTTTCGGCGCGGTCTGCGACCAGGACGCGAAAGCGCTGTCGGCGGCACGCACAGCGGCATCGACCTGGGCTTCGCTGGCTTCGTGGATTTCCACCAGCACCTGGCCGAGCGCCGGGTTGAGCACCGGTTGCGCCGGGCCTTCGCCGTTGACCAGTTGACCATTGATCAAGAGTCGGGTTTGCATGATTTTGTCCTCTTCGAAGCAATTGTTATTTTTCTGAAGAAACCACTATCCCTGAGGGAGCGGGCTTGCCCGCGTAGGCAATGTGTCAGCCGCCATCCATGCTGGATGTGACGGCCTCTTCGCGGGCAAGCCCGCTCCCACAGGGATAGTGGTGACTGTTAGATATTCATTTCCCGCCACTACCCGCCACGCTTTCGCCACCCCGGGTCAGGTAATAGGCGCCGAGAATCGGCAGCATGGTTACGATCATCACCAACATGGCCACCACGTTGGTCACTGGCACATCCCGTGGGCGGCTCAACTGGTTGAGCAGCCACAGCGGCAAGGTGCGTTCATGGCCGGCGGTGAACGTGGTCACGATGATTTCATCGAATGACAAGGCAAACGCCAACATGCCGCCGGCCAGCAACGCCGAGCCAAGGTTCGGCAGGATGATGTAGCGAAACGTTTGCCAGCCATCGGCGCCGAGATCCATCGACGCCTCGATCAAACTGTGCGAAGTGCGGCGCAATCGGGCGATGACGTTGTTGTAGACGATCACCACGCAGAAGGTCGCGTGGCCGACGATGATGGTGAACATCCCCGGCTCGATGCCCAGCGTCTTGAACGTCGCCAGCAAGGCAATACCGGTGATGATCCCCGGCAGCGCAATCGGCAGGATCAGCATCAGCGAAATCCCCTGCTTGCCGAAGAAGTCCCGGCGATACAGGGCCGCCGAGGCGAGGGTACCGAGCACCATGGCGATCAGCGTGGCAATCGCAGCAATCTGTAACGACAACTTGATCGCCTCCAGCACGTCCGGTCGCGAAAACGCCACGCTGAACCAGTGCAGGGTGAAGCCCTTCGGCGGAAAGCTGAACGCGGCATCTTCGGTGTTGAAGGCGTAAAGGAAGATGATCAGGATCGGGAAGTGCAGAAACACCAGTCCGCCCCACGCTGCGATTCGAAGTCCGATTGAAGCCTTCTCAGAGTGCATCGAAAGCCCCCAGTCGTTTGACGATGGACAGGTAAATGGCGATCAGCACAATCGGCACCAGGGTGAACGCCGCCGCCATCGGCATGTTGCCAATCGCGCCTTGCTGGGCGTACACCATGCTGCCGACGAAGTAGCCCGGCGGGCCCACCAGTTGCGGCACGATGAAGTCGCCCAGGGTCAGGGAAAACGTGAAGATGGAACCTGCGGCAATGCCCGGCACCGACAGTGGCAGAATCACCTGCATGAAGGTCTGGCGCGGCTTCGCGCCGAGGTCAGCGGAGGCTTGCAGCAGTGACGGCGGCAGGCGTTCCAGCGAAGCCTGAATCGGCAAAATCATGAACGGCAACCAGATGTAGACGAAGACCATGAAACGCCCCAGGTGCGAAGTCGACAAAGTACTGCCACCGACCCCGGGAATCCCCAGCACAAACTGCAACACCGGCTCCAGCCCCAGGTGCTGAACGAACCATTGCGCCACGCCGCCCTTGGCCAGCAGCAATGTCCACGCATAAGCCTTGACGATGTAACTGGCCCACATCGGCATCATCACCGCGATGTAGAAAAACGCCTTGGTCTTGCCCGTGGTGTAGCGCGCCATGTAGTAGGCGATCGGGAACGCGACGACGGCGCTGGCAATCGACACGACGATGGCCATGCTCAAGGTGCGCAGAATGATGTCGAAGTTCGACGGCTGAAACAGCGCGGCGAAGTTGGCCAGGGTCAGGTCGGGCGTGACCGCCATGGTGAAGTCGTCGAAGGTGTAGAAACCCTGCCAGAGCAGGGTCAGCAGCGAGCCGAGATAGATCGCGCCAAACCAGATCAGCGGCGGCACCAGTAGCATCGACAGGTACAGGTTCGGTCGGCGATAGAGCAGATTGGAAAACCTGCGCAGCGGCGGCGATTGAGCAATCGCAAGGGTGTTCATTTCACACTCCACTCGCTACGGCGTCGTGCAGCGGCGTCATCGCTTCCCGCGCCCAACGCGCGTTGAGACGCTGGCCGGTCTGATGCTGTGCGCTGGTGTCCAGCCATTGGCTGTTGGCTTGGCTGATGCTCAGGGTCTGGCCGTTTTCCAGGGTCAGTTCATAGCGGGTCGCGCTGCCCTGATATTGAATGTCATGAAGCACGCCGCTGACTTCGATTTCATGGCTCGCCAGCGGCCCATCGGCGAAACGCACATGCTCCGGGCGAATCGAAAACGGTCGCGGATGGCCGCTGAGCTGTTGCGCCAGATCGCCGCGGATTACGTTGGACGTGCCGACGAATTCAGCAACAAACGTAGTGGCCGGTTTCATGTACAGGTTGCGCGGCGTGTCGACCTGTTCGATGCGGCCCTTGTTGAACACCGCCACGCGATCGGACATCGACAGCGCTTCGGTCTGATCGTGGGTGACGAAGATGAAAGTGATGCCGAGCTGGCGTTGCAACTTCTTCAATTCGCTCTGCATTTGCTCGCGCAATTTCAGGTCGAGTGCGCCGAGCGGCTCGTCGAGCAACAGCACGCGAGGTCGATTGACCAGGGCGCGGGCGAGGGCGACGCGCTGGCGCTGGCCCCCGGACAACTGCACCGGTTTGCGCGCGCCATAACCGCCGAGGGCGACCATCGCCAAGGCTTCTTCGGCACGGTGGCGGCGTTCGGTCTTGCCGACGCCTTTGACTTTCAAGCCATAGGCCACGTTGTCCAGCACGTTCATGTGCGGGAACAGTGCGTAATCCTGAAACACCGTGTTGACGTCACGCTGATACGGCGGCAACCCGGCCGCTTCGGCGCCGTGGATGCGGATCGAGCCGGCGCTCGGTTGTTCGAACCCGGCGATCAGGCGCAGGCAGGTCGTCTTGCCCGAGCCTGAAGGGCCGAGCATGGAAAAGAACTCACCGTCCTGGATATCGATGGAAACCCGGTCAACGGCCTTCACTTCGCCGAACTGACGGGAAACGTTGGTGAACTGGACTGCAAGCGTCATGGTGCGGTGCTCCAAAAAGGCGAGAGTCGTCGCAGCGGCCCGTGCCTGGACTTCTGAAAAACGGTGATCAATGCAGGAGCGAGCCTGCTCGCGAAGACGGAGTGTCAGTCACCGGCAATATTGACTGTGATGGACGCTTCGCGAGCAGGCTTGCTCCTACAGGGGGCCGGCTTAACGCCCACCCATGATCGCGATGTAATCCTGCGTCCAGCGGCTATACGGCACGAACTTGCCACCTTCAGCCTGAGGCGTTTTCCAGAAAGCAATCTTGTCGAACTGATCAAACCCGTTGGTCTTGCAACCCTCGGCGCCAAGCAATTCGCTCTCTTGGCACGCCGCCGGAACCGCCGGCAGCGAACCGAACCACGCCGCCACATCGCCCTGGACTTTCGGTTGCAGCGACCAGTCCATCCACTTGTAGGCGCAGTTCGGGTGCTTGGCTTCGGCGTGCAACATGGTGGTGTCGGCCCAACCGGTGGCGCCTTCTTTCGGGATGGTCGAGGCGATCGGCTGCTTCTCGTTCATCAGGCCGTTGACCTGATACGGCCATGCGCTGGACGCAACCACACCTTCGTTTTTGAAGTCGCTCATTTGTACGGTGGTGTCGTGCCAGTAGCGGTGGATCAGCGGCTGCTGGGCGCGCAACAGATCGAGCACGGCTTTGTACTGATCTTCGGTGAGTTGGTACGGATCCTTGATGCCCAGTTCAGGCTGGGTGGACTTCAGATACAGCGCGGCGTCGGCGATGTAGATCGGGCCGTCGTAAGCCTGCACGCGACCCTTGTTCGGTTTGCCATCGGGCAGGTTCTGCGCGCCGAACACCACGTTCCAACTGGTCGGCGCGGTCTTGAACACGTTGGTGTTGTACATCAGCACGTTCGGCCCCCACTGGTACGGGGTGCCGTAAGTCTGTTTGTTGACTACGTACCACGGCGCGTCCTTCAGGCGCGGGTCGAGGGTTTTCCAGTGCTTGATCAGGTCGGTGTTGATCGGCTGCACACGCTTGCCGACGATCAACCGCAGCGACGCGTCGCCCGACGCGGTCACCAAGTCGTAACCGCCCTTGGCCATCAGGCTGACCATTTCGTCAGAGGTGGCGGCGGTTTTCACGTTCACCTTGCAGCCGGTTTCCTTCTCGAAACCGGTCACCCAGTCGTAGGCTTTATCGCTTTCGCCACGTTCGATGTAGCCCGGCCAAGCGACGATATCCAGCTGACCTTCGCCTGCGCCGACGGCTTTCAACGGCTCGGCGGCTTGCAGGCTGGCGCTGGCCAGCAAGGCTGTGGTGATTGCACTGAGCAATGCGGTCTTGTGCACGAACATGGGAACCTCTCTTCTTGTTTATTAAGTTGGGTTGAGAGTAGCTGCAAGCGGTGAGCCGCAAGCTGCAAGTGAAAGCAATTTGCGCACCGCTTGTAGCTTGTGGCTTGCCGTTTAAAGCTGTTGTCCGTGCCTGGCCATGATGTGCCGCACCACGCTGTAGTCCTGCAGTGAATCACTGGATAAGTCTTTGCCGTAACCCGAGCGTTTCAGCCCGCCGTGGGGCATTTCGCTGACCAGCATGAAATGGCTGTTAATCCAGGTGCAGCCGTATTGCAGGCGTGCGGCCACTTGCATGGCCTTGTCCAGATTCTGCGTCCACACCGACGAAGCGAGGCCATATTCCGAGTCATTGGCCCAGTCCACCGCTTGCGACAACTCATCGAAGCGCGTCACGGTCACCACCGGGCCGAACACTTCGCGTTGGACGATTTCATCGGTCTGTTTGCAGCCGGCCAACAACGTCGGTTGATAGAAGAAACCGGCGCCGGAATGCACCGCCGCGCCGGTCACGCGTTCGATGTGCGGCTGACCGAGGGCGCGTTCGACAAAGCTCGCCACGCGGTCGCGCTGGCGGGTGCTGATCAGCGGGCCGATCTCGTTGTCGGCGTCGCGTTTGCCGGCGAAGCGCAGGCTGCTGACGGCCGCACCGAGTTCGGCGACCAGTTTGTCGTGGATGCCGGTTTGCGCGTAGATCCGGCACGCGGCGGTACAATCCTGGCCGGCGTTGTAGTAGCCATAGGTGCGCACGCCGTCGACGACCGCTTTGATGTCGGCGTCGTTGCAGACGATCACCGGGGCTTTACCGCCGAGTTCGAGGTGTGTGCGTTTCAGGGTTTTCGCGGCGGCCTGGAGGATTTTCTGGCCGGTGACAATATCGCCGGTCAGCGACACCATGCGGATTTTCGCGTGACTGACCAAATGGCTGCCGACGCCTTCGCCGCCGCCACAAATGATGTTAATCACCCCGCGTGGCAGGATCTCGGCCAACGCCTGCGCGAGGGCCAGAATCGACAGCGGCGTGTGCTCGGAAGGCTTGAACACCAGCGTGTTGCCGGCGGCCAGCGCGGGCGCGATTTTCCACGCGGCCATCATGATCGGGTAATTCCACGGCGCAATCGATGCGACCACGCCAATCGGGTCGCGCCGCACCATGCTGGTGTAACCCGGCAGGTATTCGCCGCTGAGCTGCCCGGTCTGGCAACGCACGGCGCCGGCGAAGAAACGGAACACGTCGACGGTGGCGCTCAAGTCGTCCTGACGCGCCAAATGCAACGGCTTGCCGCAGTTCAGGGATTCAAGGCGGGCGAGGTGATCGGCGTGTTTTTCGACAGCGTTGGCGATCTCCAGCAGCAGGTTCGAACGTTGCTGCGGCGTGGTGCGCGACCATTCGGCAAAGGCGCGATGGGCGGCGAGGATCGCGGCTTCGACCTGTTCTGTACTGGCTTCGGCGATGTGCGTGAGCACTTCACCGGTGGCCGGATTAAGAATCGGCTCGACAAAACCTTCGCCCGCGACCAGTTCACCATCGATCAACAACGCGGTACACATCGGGGTCTGCGCGCCTGCCATTTTCCGCGATCTCTTATCTTGGGTGTTCATAACGCTCCCTGTGACCGGGAGCCGAACGTCTTATAGATGCAGCAAGACTAGTGCGCGGCTCCGAGGTCGACAAATTCTAAATACTGAAGGTGGCATTCGATTAAATAGATGGCTTGCGCCCGCCGTGGGGTTGCTCGCGTGCGACAGTCAAAAACGGATCAACCAACGCCGGCCGCGCCGTGCCCCGGCGCCATGCCAGACCGACGTCGAGGGTCTGACTGAGGTCGGCAATCGGCCGCGCCTCAATGATGTCGCCCTCCAGCGACCACGGGCGATAAGTCATGTCCGGCTGAATCGAAACGCCCAGACCGGCAGCGACAAGGCTTCGCACCGCTTCGGTCGACGCCGTCTTCAGCGTGATGTGCGGCTGCAAACCGGCGCCGCGCCACATGCGCTGGGCATTGCGATCCATCTCATCGACGTTCAGCTGAATCAACGGCTCGCGGGCGACATCGGCAAGATTGATGCTGTCGTGCTCCAGCAATGGATGTTGCGCCGGCAACCACAATCGATGCGGTGAGTGAGTCAGCACCTCAGTCTGCAAGGCATGACGATCCTCGAGGTTGGAGAGAATCAACACGCCGACGTCAATCTCGCCGCTGACTAGCAAATGCTCGATGTATGGCCGCTCGTCCTCCATTACCCGGATCTCGACGTTGGGGTAGGCGCGCTGAAACCGAGTGACCAGATCGGCGAGGTAATAACCGGCGACCAGACTGGTCACTCCCACGATCAACTGGCCAGCAACCTGATCAGTGCTCTGTTGCAGACTGCGCTTGGCGTTATCCACGGTCGCCAGAATCAAATGCGCCTGGCGCAGGAATTGATGCCCCTGATGCGTCAGCGTCATGCCCTTGGCATGACGGTTGAACAAGCTGACGCCGATCTCTTCTTCCAGTTGCTGGATCGCCAAGGTCAGGGTCGATTGGGAAATGAACGCAGTTTGCGCGGCAGCGGAGATCGAGCCCGTCTCGGCTACGGCGATGAAATGACGAATCTGACGCAAGGTCATCATGGGAGGAATACCCTGTGGTCGGTTTTTATAGATTGGCTGGAGTGTATATCGGTTTTTTAGAAGGGAAGCTGCAAGCGGTGAGCTTTGAGCTAAAAGCGCGAGCAACATCTGGAAGCACACTCGCGGGACGGTGCCGGGCACTTTCGAACTAGGCTGAGGGCCTTACGGATCCGGATACCCTGCTTTGGAGGCGGAAACATGAACACCCGTGGATTGCTCGATCAACTACTGAAGTCCGGCCAGGATCTGTTGCAGAACAAGACCGGCGGCTCGCAGAACACATCCTCAGCCGGCGGCCTGGGCGGATTGCTCGGCGGCGCCGGTGGCTCAAACGGCCTCGGCGGTCTGCTCTCCGGCGCGGGCGGTGGCGCATTGGCGGCCGGCGCGATGGGCCTGCTCCTTGGTAATAAAAAAGTGCGCAAAGTCGGCGGCAAGGTCGCCCTCTACGGTGGCCTCGCCGCGCTGGGCGTCCTCGCCTACAAAGCCTACGGCAATTGGAACGCACAGCAGGGCAGGGCACCACAAACTGAGCCGCAAACGCTTGATCGCCTGCCCCCCGCCCAAGTCGAACAACACAGCCAGGCCATCCTCAAAGCCCTCGTCGCAGCGGCCAAGGCTGATGGCCACATCGATGACCGGGAACGGCAATTGATCGAGGGTGAATTCACCAAACTGGATAACGATCAGGAACTGCAGCATTGGCTGCATGCCGAACTCAACAAACCCCTCGACCCGGCCGATGTTGCCCGTGCGGCGAGCACGCCGGAAATGGCTGCTGAGATGTATATCGCTAGTGTGATGTTGGTGGACGAGGAGAGCTTTATGGAGAAGAGCTATCTGGATGAACTGGCGCGGCAGTTGAAGCTTGAACCGGGGTTGAAGGTTGAGTTGGAGCGGCAGGTGAGGGTGGCGATGAGTTGAGTTGAGTCTTGTGGGGCGTGGGGCTGATGGTGCTGGGAATGGCTCTGCGCTCTGCGGTTGATAACTTTAGCTTTCTGCTTCCCACAGACGGTGCGCTTCATACGCCTTTTTTAGCCACTCCTCGAAGCTGGGATAAACTTCATGCAGTTCCCATCTGGTAGAGGCATAAGCGTGAATTATCAAAACCTCTGGATTGGCTGACTCATCGTTTCCATCAAAACAGGCTATATCGTCATTTGCATTAGTACTCACGCAGGATATCTAGATGCAATTTTAATGGCAGTTGTCGGTCATCTTGGATATTAGATTCTGTTTGCGTGGAGAGAAGTTCTTGTTGCGGTGAGTTCAATAAAGACTGGCAAGGTTGATTTGACTTTGTCTAGTGATATTAAAGTTATAGAATCGTCAATGTTGATTGCTCCGCAGCCACCCTCTTCGAATGCAATTAACTCGGCGGTGATTTGAAGATTGTCTGAGTTAAAGCTTATAGAGGGGGCGGTTTCTTTTGAGATTCTCAAGTTTTCATTCCACTTGAATTCGTCATCTATGTCGAGCTCTACATCATAGAAATGATTTTTTAGAGGTTCAAAACTATGGAAATAAGACAAGCCATTGCCGAAGGCTGTGGAGAACTCTACGAGCGCGCCAGATGGTGACGATTCGATTGTACGTAATAACAGGATTTTCATTTGTCAGCCTCCAATCTTAAATGACAGCTTATTCAAGCTAGGTCATCTTTATTTTGCACCTGCGCTCAATAAATCCAAATAGTGTTTAAGTGTTGAGAATAACTTTTCCTAATTTTTCCAAATCATACGTTGAATGGTTAAAAAAGATGTAAGGTTTTTACGGCTTTTATTCAGGGCCTATATTTCAATCATGAAGGACTCAATCTTATCAATGAGCTCAGCTTTGATTTTTGTTCTAAACTCACTTAGATGCACTTCTGAGTTCTTGAGTGGTTTACCTTTGTGATCGTATTGTATGGTTGAAAAATCAATTACAAACTCGCCATCGGGATCCCCTTCAGGATCCACGCGTGCATCAAAACAGTGTCCCGTGCTCCGTCGAACTCCGCCGATTAAGACTGAACTGCTAAACCAAGCGACCGTTGCCGGTGTTAGTGAAACCTCAAACAGATTATTTATTGTTATAGTCCATCCGCTTGGAATGCGTATAGGTTGTAGCTTATATTCTAGTTCTTCTCTCATTTTATTTTACTTTTCCATATTTTTTTTGAATCGATAGGTTGAGGCGGTTAAGCTATGAAACACAGACTCTCCCGCTTTCGTTAACTCTATCCTTATCCCGTTCGTCAATTCGCCATTATTGTAACCAGCCGGAGTTTCCGAGCGGGGAAGATAAGTTTAGAACCGCCTTAGTCAAGAACGTTTCTGTCAGAAAACGTCCAGTCCCGGATTGTAGTAGCGGTGGAGGTTGTAATGTAACCTTGTTTCCGCATCGAAATACTGCCCCTGGAACTGCAACGAATTGTCGATTCGCTGACGTTGAGCGCTGCGAGGTTGCCGTAGGACGCGGTATTTGGCCGACAAAAAATGTGTCGCCGCTGTGGTCGGTGAGTTCTTGTGGTGTAACTCCGTCGCCGATAAAGCGCGTTTGGAATAAGGTCTGTTTTTATTTTATCTAGTAACATTGCGGGAATTTAATTTTTTTTAAAGTCCGCTCTAGGGCTGTTTCTAGTTCTGCCCAGTTTTTTGCGTTTTCAGTGTAATGGGGTTTTTCCCAATTCTGATTTAAGATAAGTGAGATTCGAAATTGGCCGCTTTCGCAGAATTCAGGATACCAGCCAATATCTAATATTTGCTCTGCCGGGAATGATGCTTGGAATAAGTCTTCTTTTAAGTCGCCTATGATTGTAGATGTTTTGACGGTCTGGTCTAGCTGCGAAATATCATCAAGTGTAATTTTTCCACCTAAGGCTATAATTTTAATTTTGTTCATGAATAAATTTATCTTTTTCGGTTGATCAAGCTATTGGCGAGATGAGCTATGATTGACAACTGTGTGATTGGTTTCTCTGGTGTGAGCTTGTCGCCTTTTTCTAAACGTTGCCAGGAAATAATTACCAGTTCGATGGGTCTTCCCCTGAAGATTTAATTAAGTCTGACTTCCATGTGTCTTTGGCGAGCTTAAGAATTTCTTCAAAAAAAGCTCGATGATTATCTATATGATCCGCTGGCCACGTAGACGAGGACGGCTCATCAGTTTCGTAGCCATATTCAAAGGGCGAAGTAAAGTCATAGTCCTTGTTTTCTACCGCGTTGGTA